>NZ_JBIVPX010000005.1:0-717886 GCF_044754905.1 Lentzea sp. NPDC092896 | reverse complement strand
CTCAAAGGAACTACCTCGACGAGGAGGTAATTCATATATTACTGGCTGTGTTTCGGCACGCTGTTGAGTTCTCAAAGAACACGCGCACACCGCAGTCACATCAGCTTTTCGCTGACTTACTTCCGGGGCTTGTGTTGCTGAAGCTTATTTTGTCTTGCGCGCCGGTGTCAAATCGGCCTCTAGGAGGCTTTCGTCTTCCGGCTTTGTGGTCAGGCCCGTTCCGGCTTGTTTCCCGGCCCGTGTCGCTCTGACTTGGAGAACATTACACGGGGCACTTTCGATCTCCAAATCGGGGGGTCACCTAAGCGCCAGAACCGCCACTGACCTGCGCGTTCGTCACCGCGAAGACCGGATGGCGGTCGGCCTCCGCCTCGAACGCAGAGACGGGGTCGCCGACCCGTGCGTCGAAGAAAGGCCTAGTCACCGGCTCTTTACGCACGTAAGCGGCCAGCACGGGCGCCGCGACGGCCGCGGAAACCTCGTTCAAAACGACTTGACGTGACCTACGTCCCCTTCGCAGGACCGCCGAACCAGCCGCCCGTGCGTTGTGCACCCAGTCGCGAACGCCGTACGGCGCGACGAGCCACTCCTGGCCGTCGTGCTGCATCAGACGAATGGGAATCGTCCGCTCCGCACCACTGCGCCGGCCACGGATGGTCAGCAGCACGTAGTAGGAGGGCGCGATGCCGAGAGAGACAGCGCGACTGATGACGACGTTGCCGACGCGACGGACGAGGTGCTGGCGGTAGGTCTTGGCCACAAGGTCAATCATGGACCTCGTGACGTTCGACGTGGTGGTGATTGGCGGAGGTCCGGCAGGCCGTGCGCTCGCACGCGCCTGTGCAAACGAAGGTCTCCACACGGCGATCGTCGACCGTCACCCCCACCGGCCCTGGACGGCGACGTACGGCGCGTGGGCCGATGAACTCCCCACCGACACCCCCATCAAGTCCGCAAGCACCACTGTTCGCGCGTACGCGCGCGAGGAGCACCTGATCCAACGCACCTACGTCGTGTTGGACAACGCCAAGCTCCACGAACTGCCGGACACAATCCAAGTGCTCCAACGGCCAGAAGCAGCGCGCTACACGTTCAACGCCACCGGCGCGCGCAAGGGCCGTGCCGAACAAACGGCCGTAGGCACGGTCATCGAGTCGGACAGCACCGAGACCACGCTGATGGACTGGCGCGGCAACGGCGACACGTTCCTCTACACGGTCCCGCTGGGCGGCAACCGAGTCCTCGTGGAGGAGACCTGTCTGGCGCGGCGGCCCGGCATGCCCTTCCAGGAACTCCGCGACCGCCTGCACGCCCGCCTGACCCCGAGCCACGAAGAAGAACGCGTGCGCTTCCCACTGGACGCGCCAAGAACAAGCAACGCGTTCGGTGCGGCGGCCGGCTTCATCCACCCCGCTACGGGCTACAGCGTCGCCACCTCGCTGCAACTCGCCCCGCAGGTCGCGCAGGCGATCAAGGCGAACGAGGACCCGAAGCACGTCATCTGGCCCCGCAAGGCCCGCGTCGTGCACGCCATGCGCAAGCACGGCCTCGAAGCACTGCTCCGCCTCGACGCCGACGAGACGAAGGACTTCTTCGAGCTGTTCTTCCGGCTCGACCCGGAACTGCAGCGCGCGTACCTGTCCGGCCGCGAGGACGTCAGGGGAACGGCGAAGGCCATGTCGGCGATCTTCAGGGCCGCGCCGGCCCACCTCAGGTGGAAACTCCTCTAGCGAACTCCCAGCGTGAACGTCGTGTCACCGAGCGCAGCCCCGGCGTGGCAAATCGTCGCCAACCTCGTGAACAGCTGGTGAACCCGCTTGGTGCGCGTCGTTCGCACCGGCACGATCGGAGGCGTGCCCGCCTTGCTGGATGACGTCAGGTTCGCCTTCCAGCCGCTGTTCAACCTGAACACCGGGGGCGTCGTCGCGATCGAGGCTCTGGCCCGGCCGCACGACGGCAGCGTGCAGGATCTGCTCCAGGCCGCCTTCCGGGCGGGCCTGCTGGCCAACGCCGACGTCGGACTCGCCTGCCGCGCCATCCGGTCCGCGGCCGACTTCGACCTGCTGCTGCCGTTGCACGTCAACCTGCTCGCGATCACGATCGCGGACAAGCCCGAGGTGATGAGCCCTCTCTACGGTGCTCTGCGGGACGCGGGGCGTTCGCCGGACAGCATTGTCATCGAGATCGGTGAACCGTACTCACGAGCTAATCGCGCGCGCCTCGCCCGTGGCATGCAAACGCTGCGGAACAACGGTTTCCGCATCGCGCTCGACTGCGTGGGCGAGGGCGACGTGCCGCTGGGCCTGCTCACGAGCGCGTCGCCGGACTACGTCAAGCTCGACCGCGAGATCGTCCGCACGCTGCCCGACGACGCCGCGCGGGGCGCGCTGGTGAAGTCGTTGGTGCACCTTGGCGAGTACACGGGCGGGCAGGTCGTGGCCGAGGGCGTGGAGACCGAGGCGGAGCTGACCTACCTGCGGAAGCTGGGGGTGGGGTACGCGCAGGGCAAGCTCCTCGCGCCCCCGCAGCGAAGACCGGCGGTGAACGCCCGCATCGCGCCGGAGGCGGTCACGGAGACCGGCGAGATCCGGCGCAGCACCACGGGTCCCCGGATCACGGCGTTCCTGCACCCGGCGACGACGCTGCACGAGCACGCGACCAGTGAAGAGGTGCGTGAGGTCCTGGCGTCGCAGCCGTCGGTCACGGGTGTCGTGCTGGTGGACGACGAGGGTCGCCCCAAGTGGTCGGTGGACCGCAACAGGTTCCTTCTCGCGGTGACGGGTCCGTACGGCCATGCCCTGCACGCCAAGAGGGAGGCCGCACGGCTCGCGGACAAGCCACATGTCATCGGCACCGAGTCGTCGGCGCTCGACCTGTTGGACGTGGTGACGGGTGCGAACCGTGAGCGCACCAACGACGACCTCATCGTCGTGGACCACAACGAGCGGTGCATGGGCGTTGTGCGCGTGGCGGACGTTGTGCGCGGTGTCGCGGAGCTCAAGGTGGAGCAGGCGGCCGCGCTGAGCCCGCTGACGCGTCTTCCCGGCAGTGACGCGGTCGCGAAGAACGTGGACCAGCGCATCGAGGCCGGCGAGATCTTCGCGATCTCCTGGCTGGACGTCGACAGCTTCAAGCTGGTCAACGACACGGTCGGGTTCGCGGCCGGGGACGATCTGATCCGCGAGATCGGGCACGACCTGGCGGACCTGGCGCACGCGTTCCCCGGTGTGCAGGTCGGGCACGTCGGCGGCGACGACTTCCTCCTGCTGGCCGGGCTCGACGAAACGGTGCCGCTGAGTGCGCGTTTGCTCGACAAGTCGTACACGGCAGAAGGACGACACGTCACCCTCTCTCTTGCGACCCTTATCTGTGCCCCGGGATCAGTGGGGTCGTATCGCGAGGTGTCGCGGTTGCTGGCACCGGTGAAGGAGCACGCGAAGTCGCTTGCGGGGTCCAGCTGGGTCATGGGCCGGCCGGGCACGGAACGACGTGACGTGCTTCGTGGTGTCGCGCAACGCGCGGTGAGTTAACAAGTACAACCAAACGCCTCCTGTGCGGCGCGCTGATCACTCATAGCATCGATGTTGCTACTCAGCGCACTGGAGGTTCGGCGTGCACGTCGGCAGCAGAACTCAAGCGGTACCCGCGCAACGCACGAGCTCGGATGGCCTCCTCACCGTTGGTGTGGAAGAAGAATTCGTTCTCGTCGAAGCCTCCACCGGCCATTTGGCCAACCGTGCCAAGGAAGTGCTCGCCGGGGCCGACCGGTTCGAGGTCGATCTGCAGCCGGAAATCGCGCAGTATCAGGTGGAATCGGCCAGCGGAATCTGCACGGACATGGGCGTGTTGCGCGACGAACTCGCGGTGGCGCGGCGGGCGTTGATCGAACGGGCCGCGCGGCACGACGCGAGACTGGCCGCGACCGGAACGCCCGTGCTGGGCCTCACGATGCCGACGCCGCTGACGAACTCCCCGCGCTACCACCGGATGGCGCAGGAGATGGGAGCGCTCACCAACGACCTCGCGATCTGCGGCTGTCACGTGCACATCGGGCTGCCCGACGACGAGTCGAAGATCTTCGTGAGCAACCACCTGCGGCCGTGGCTGCCGACGATCCTCGCGCTGGGCGCGAACTCGCCGTACTGGCTCGACGGCGACACGGGGTACGCGAGCTGGCGGTACGTGGTCTGGAACCGTTGGCCCACTTCGGGTGCGCCGCCGCACTTCGACTCCGCGGCCGAGTACTTCACGGCACGGGAGGAGATCGTGGCGAGCGGCGCGGCGATGGACGCCGGGATGCTCTACTGGGACATCCGGCTCTCCGCCCGTCATCCCACGCTCGAACTGCGGGTCTCCGACGTCGCGCCGACGGTCGAGGAGGCGGTGCTGATGGCCGCTCTGGTGCGCGGGATCGCCGCCACCGCACTGAGTTCCGGTGCGACGCCCGTGACACCGCCGCCGCATCTGCTGAAGGTCGCGATGTGGCGTGCCGCGCGGGACGGTCTGGAGGGCTTCGGCATCGACCCGGTCACCGGCGCGCCCGCGCCGGCGTCCTCGATCGTCGCGTCGTTGCTGCGGTGGATCCGGCCGGCGCTGGAGTTCTCCGGTGACTACGAGATGGTGACCACCGGGATCGACCGGTTGCTGCTCGACGGCACGGGCGCGGTGCGGCAGCGCAGGGCGTTCGCGCGCCGCGGTCGCCGCGACGACGTGGTGGGATTCCTGGTCGCGCAGACAGCACCGGTCTGACGTTCACTCGATCGGGTAAATCTGGGGTCGGCTTGGGTCACCTCCAAGCCTCGATCCGGTAGTTAATCCCCGTGGCCACCCCCATCTGGGCACCGGGAGTGAACGGCCCGGAGCTTCCCAACACCGCGCGGGTCAGGGACTACTGGCTCGGCGGCACCCGCAACACCGAGGCCGACCAGGAACTGGCGGACCACCTCGTGTCCGCGGCACCGCACCTGCCGTACCTGTGCCGCACGCACCGCTCGTTCCTGGGCAGGGTCGTCAGGAGACTGACCGCGCTCGGCGTGCGGCAGTTCATCGACCTCGGCTCCGGCCTGCCCACCGCGGGCAACGTGCACCTCGTCGCGCCCGACGCGCGCGTGGTGTACGTGGAGATCGACCCGGCGGTGGCGGCCGAGGGCCGGGAGATCGTCGCGGACGAGCCGCGCGTGTCGTACCTGTGCGCGGACCTGTGCGATCCGGAGAAGGTGCTGGAGTCGCAGGAGGTCCGCTCGACGCTGGACCTGTCCGAGCCGGTCGCCGTGCTGGTGCTGGACGTGCTGCACTTCGTCTCCGACGACGCCGAGCCGTACAAGGTGCTGGCCAAGTACCTGAACGCGCTGGCGCCCGGCAGTTATCTCGGGCTCTCGCACACGTGCCGCGACCCGTTCATGCTGGCCGCGGTGGGGCTTTTCGGTGCCATGTACGGGGATCAGCCGTTGCCCGCCTTCACGTTCCGGTACCCGGAGCAGGTCGTGCGGTTCTTCGACGGCATGGAGGTCCTGGAACCGGGCGTGGTGCCGATCCCGTTGTGGGAACCGGATCCCGGCGAGGTCCAGGACCGCAATCCCGAGAACTTCCACGGCTCCGGCGGCCTGGCGCGCAAGATCTAGGCCAGCAACGGGATCGCGGCCAGCACGATCGTCGACGTCACGGCCATCGACATGCCGTAGCGGAGTTGCTGACCCGCTGTCGGCAGGTCTCGCGCGAGCAGGAACGCCGAGCACGCGACGACACCGACCGCCGCCCAGAACGGCCCGAACCGGAACCACAGCCCGCCACCGACCAGCAGCAACCCGCCGACGGTCAGCTGGGTGGTCGCGTTGACGGCGTGCCTCGTCCCGTACACGACTGCTGGGGTGCGTGACCCGACACGGGCGTCGCCGGCGCGATCGGGGACCGCCCACCACAGCGCCCGCCCCGTCGCCAGCGCGGCGACACCGGAGAACACGAGCCACACCGCCGGATCGGCCTGTCCCCCCGCCGCCGAGTAGGCCGTGATGCTCGGCAGCAGCCCCGCGGCGATCGCGAGCACCACAGGACCGGAATATCCGCGCCGTTTCAACCTGACCGGTTCGAGGTTGTAGGCCAGGTACAGCACCAGGATCAGCCCGACGCCCACCGCGACCTTCCACGACACGGCGGTCGCCAGCGCGAGCGCGAAGATCATCTCGAAGATCGCCAGCGCGAGCACCTTCCGCGCACCGATCTCCTGCACCGCCTGGGCCAGATGGCGTTTGTCGGTGGTGTGGATGTCGTTGCGGACGTCGGCGTAGGCGTTGAGCGGGTTGCCGGAGATGATCGCGACGAAGTTGGCGAGCACCGCGATCACGACGGCGAGGTCGAATCTCGTCGCGTAGCAGGCACCCCAGGCGGCGGCGCACGCGTAGTGCATGCCGAAGGGGTGTTCCAGGCGGTGGAGATGGGTCAACGCCGGCAAGTGGCCACCATCGCGAGGTCCGGCGGCGGCGCCATCGCGGCGCCCCGCAGCTGGGGTGTGCTGGTCGGGGAACTGAGCCGAACGTGCCTGTGCGCCAGCAACGCCCGGACGATCAGGCGGATCTCCAGCAGCGCCAGGTCCTTGCCGGGGCAGTGCCGCACTCCCCCGCCGAACGGGAAGTACGCGCCGGGCGGCGGTGGCGTGCGAGCAGGGTCGAAGACGTGCGGGTTCTCGTACGTCGCTGCCCGGCGGTGCGCCAGGTAGATGCTCGGCGTGATCACCATGCCCTCGTCGCTCATCCGGTTGCCGGCGAGCGCGGCGGGCGGGGACAGCCGCAGCGACTCCCTGATCGTGGCGTCGAGCCGGCTGTCGTCGAGACCCGGTGTCCGGCTGATCCAGTACAACGTCCAGGCGGTGGCGCTCGCGGTGGTCTCGTGGCCCGCGAACAGCAGCGAGACCACCTGGTCGCGCAGGTCTCGCCTGGGCAGGAACGCTGCCAGCGCCGGTGGTTCGGCGGATTGGACGCGGTGCAACAACATCGCGTCCAGCCGCGGGTCGAACCGGGTGGTGCCGGGGGTCAGGTAGCGGTGCGCGAGGGTGCGGGCGCGGCTGCCGAGGCGCCGGTCCAGCCAGCGGGTGAACGCGGTCAGCAGTTCGTCGTCGTCCACGCCGAAGAGGACGCGGCCGATGATCCTCAGGGTGAGTTTCCTGGTCCAGGCGGAGACGCTGGTCGGACCGCTCGGCAGTTCGGCGATCGAGCGGTCGGTCATCTCCTCGATCAACGCCTGGTACCGGGCGCCCCGCAGCATCGGGGCGAGTGTGCGGCGGTACGCGGTGTGCTCGGCGCCGTCGAGCCACAGCACGGATCGGTTGCCCAGCAACGGGCTCAGCGTGCGGCTCGGCGGGTGCCGCAACGCGCGGTCGTTGCGGAAGAGCGCGGCCATGACGTCCGGGTGCCAGACGAGCCAGCGCCGGTCCCGGAGCTTGACGAGGCCGTCCTCGACGCTCTCCACCGAGTCGAGGAACGGGATCAGCCGCAACGTGAACCGCAGCTCCGCCCGGTTCACCGGCGCACCGCGCAGGCGAGGTGGAGTGCGGCCAGGCCTTCCGCCTGGACGATTCTCGTTGGGGTGTAAAGGTCTTTGTCGTGCCACAACGGCGGGTGCTCGCGGTCTCCCCACTCGTGCAGGAACTTCGCGCCGCGGCTCATCGCTGCGGTGACGTCCCGCTGTGCGTGCGACAGGATCCGGATGGCGTAGGCGGTCTCCTCGTAGGTGCCTTCCCAACGGCCCCACGAGCCGTCGTCGTGCTGGGTGCCGAGGACCCAGTCGACGGCCTTTTCGTTGCCTTGCAAGGCGTTCGTGACGCACGCGGTGGCGTAGTAGGGCGAGGCGTGCCACTTGTCGCGCCAGTTGCCCGCCGGTTCCTGCATGTCCCGCAACCACTCCTCCAGTTCCCGGTCGTGCCCGACGGCCTGCAGCGCGTGCGCGTTCGTGCTGGTCGACGGGGTGCGCTCGTTCGGGAAGCAGGCGAAGTGGCGGGCTTCCCGGTAGTGCTCGAGGGTGTCCGCCGGACCTGGGCTGCCGCACAACGCGAGGGCGTGCAGCGCGGTGGCCGTGTCGTCGGCGTCGGCAGGTAGTCCCGGTCCGCCTGCCGCACCTCGTGCACCGAACGCGGCGTGGAGCTGCTCCACCATCGGATCGGGCACGTCCACGCCCGCGGTCCGGAGGGCGACGATGATCCAGGAGCGTTCGAACAGCGGGACCGGGACTCCGGCGGGAACGGGACCTCCGTGTCGTTCTTGGACGGCCTCCAAGTAGCGGAGGCCGGCCCCCGGCACCGGGCCCTGCAGCTGGACCGCGGTCGCGGCCGGACTGGCGGCGACGACCCCGCCGACCGCGACGACCTCGGGACGTGGGCCGAAGATCTCCAGCGTGTGCCAGAGCTTGTCCGGCAGCGGGCGTTGCCTGAGGGCGTGCAACGGGCGCGGGTCGAGCGACGTGCGCAGGCCGAGCCGTTCGGCGAGCGCGGGGACGATGAGCTCGACGGCGACCGTGTCCGGCAGCTTCACCGGGCGGCTGAGCAGCTTGCGCAGTGCTTCGAGACCTCTGCGCGCGGCCGGGTGCTCGTGCAGCGCGTCGACCGCGCTCAGGGTCGGGACCAGCGCGTATTCGCCGGGACCGCCCCACGTCCCGTCGGCGTGCTGGGTGTCGAGGAGGTACCGGATCCGGGCGTGGTGCCCCTGCAACCACGGAGCGAGCGCGACGAGTCTGCCCGTCTCGTACACGGACGGTGAAAGGCCGCCCCAGGGATCGTCGGTCAGTCGCGCCAACAGCCTCATCGCGGCCCCCGGAGATAGCAACTGCGTCACTCTAGGAACACTCAGAGTAGCACTCTGGGCCGTTGGGCAGGCAAGGGTCTAGTCCGTTCAGCGGACTGATCTGCGGGGTGACGCGGGTGAGCGGATGCTCGTGGAACAAGGCCGGAAGGAGAGGTTGTGACGACAGCGCGCGAGATCATGCACCCCGGAGTGCAGTGCGTGGACGAGGACGCGAACCTCGTCGAGGCCGCCCGCATGATGCGGGACCTCGACGTCGGATCCCTGCCCATCTGCGGCAAGGACGACCGGCTGCGCGGGATCATCACCGACCGCGACCTCGTGATCAGGGCCGTGGCCGGCGGTCTGGACCTGACCTCGACCAAGGTCAGCGAGTTCGGCTGCCACGTCCACTGGGTCGACGCCTCGGACTCGGTGGCGCAGGTGCTGAGGACCATGGAGGACAACCAGATCCGGCGGGTGCCGGTGATCGACGACCACCGGCTGGTCGGCATGGTGTCGGAGGCGGATCTCGCCCGGCACCTGTCCGAGCACGACCTGGCGTCGTTCGTCGAACGGGTCTACGCCTAGCCGTCCGACCTGCCCACGCCGTGCTCCAGGTAGCGGGTCTCGCCTGATTCCCTGGCACGCAGCGCTTCGGAGACGCGGCGCGCGAGTCTCGGGATCAGGCGCCGGCCTGCCTCGTCCGGGGTCACGAACTCGTACCGCCCGAGCTCCTCCGCCTGGAGCTGGATGTGGTCGTCGGCGGTGAGCAGGCCGCCCTCGAACACGAACAGGACGCGGTCCTGGTCGCCCTGGGGTGCCCAGTCGACCACGAGAAGCCTGCCGGGTTCCCTGACCAGGCCCAGTTCTTCCGCCACCTCGCGGCGACAGGCCTCGCTCGGAGTCTCGCCGTGCTCGATCACCCCGCCCGGGATCTCCCAGTGCGGCTTGTAGGTCGGCTCGACGAGCAGAAGGCGACCGGCGTCGTCGAAGAAGAGGGCGCCCGCCGCGGAGATCGCTCTGCTGCTGTGATCCACAGTTCCTTTGTACGGCTCAGAACAGGGTCGCGGGCTCGACCGGTTCCGGCTCGGGCAGTGGATCGAGTCCGGGAACCAGCACGCGCACGTCGTCGTGGAAGCGACGGGCCAGAGCGGGTGCGTCGTCGTTGTTGGGCGTGTGCACGAAGAACGTCGGCGAGAGTCCTTCGCGGAGCCAGTTCGCGACCACCTCGGCCCACGGCCGCCATCCCTCGACCGTCTCCTCGACGGAGTCCCGGCCCAGGTAGCGGACGACCGGCCGATCGGTCAGCGCACGCGTCCGCCGCGGCATCCTCGGCTTCTTGGCCCACGCCTCCGCTTCGCCCTCGCTGGTCGGCGGGCTCTGGAAGAGGACCTCGGTGTCGAACGTCATCCACTCGGCGCGCGCGTCGTCGAGCGTTGCTTCGAGCAGTTCGGTTGAACGAGCGTCGGTGAAGAAGTCGAGGTGACGCACCTCCACCGTGCGCCGGAGGTTGGTGGGCAGCCTGCGCAGGAACCGGCCGAGGGCCTCGACATCGAGCGGGCCGAACGACGCGGGCAGCTGCGTCCACAGCACGGCCCGTTCACCGAGGGGTTCGATCGCGTCCAGGAACGCTCGCATCTCCACCTCGACCCCGGCGAACCTGCGCTCGTGCGTGACGACCTTCGGCAGCTTCACCACGAACCGGAATCCGGGATCGGTCTGCTGCGCCCACGTTTCCACGGTGGTCCTGGCAGGGGTCGCGTAGAAGGTGGTGTTGCCCTCGACCGCGTTGCACCAGCCCGCGTATGCCCGCAGACGTTCCTTCGGTGGCAAGGGTTGTGGCAGGAACCGACCGGGCCACGCTTTGTGGTTCCACATCGCGCAGCCGACGTGAAGACGCGCCACTCCCACCCACTCCCCTTGGTCGTGGGTCCAATTTATCGTGTGGTCGTCCCGCCAGGATTTGAACCTGGGACCTACCGCGTATCAGACGGACGCTCTCACCGGGCTGAGCTACGGGACGGAGTGGAAGACGAGGGTGTCGAACCCTCCAGGGCGATCTTGCAAGGATCACCTGCGCGCCGGCGCGTCCCCCGTTGTATGAAGTTGTGCAGTGCCGCGGGCAGGATTCGAACCTGCACTGGACGCGTTCTGAGCGCGTTGCCTCTTCCGTTGGGCTACCGGGGCGTGCGGATCCAGGGATTCGAACCCTGACTGTCATGGCCCTCAACCATGTGCCTCTACCAGTTGGGCTAGATCCACGTGTAGCGAGCGGTCGGAGGGCATCGAACCCTCTTCTTCGGTTTGGAAGACCGACGTGTCCGCCGAGTTCACCACGACCGCATTGTTTTCGAGCAGCACCGATGGAAGGAGTCGAACCCTCGGGTAACGGGTTTGGAATCCGTTCCGCTTCCCAAGCTCATCGGCATCGACAGAGGACAAAAAGAAAACCGCCCAGGTTTCCCGTGGGCGGCTCCGAGGTCATGACCTGGGGATCAGGTCATGGCGTGGAGCCCCACGCCACCGCCAGCAGACCGCCGGCGATGAGGGCGAGAATTCGCCATCCCGCGAGCTGTGCGTTGGCAAGCATGTCTTCCTCCGGTTGATCTCTGTCGTTCGTGATGGGACCAAGCTATGCGAGCTTCGGACAAGCTCGCAACGCATTTAATCAAGCTTCTCGCGGTGTTCCAGATGGTGGATCTCTGTTTCGATGGCGTTCATGTGGGGTACTGGGCCCGGATTCGGGGAGCGCCATCCGGACGTGGCGAGGTTGCTGGTCGTGCACACCCGCCGCCACCGACGAGGTGTCCTGGCTGGGCGGCGCGATGCCGTTGCGGGTCAGCGCCCACGCCGGTCCGGCCGACCTGCCTGACGAGCTGGTCACCTCGGTCCGGTGCGTCGTGCGGGTCGGCGAGCTGGTCGTCTTCTGCGAGAACGTCGACGGCGGCCACGTCCTGCCCGGTGGCCGGCGGCATCCCGGCGAGACGCACGCGGACACCGTGCGGCGCGAGGTGCACGAGGAGACTGGATGGCTGCTCGACGGTGAAAGCCTTCGCCCGCTGGGATGGCTGCACTTCGAACACCTCGCCCCGAGGCGTCCTGACTACCTCTACCCCTACCCGGACTTCCTCCAGGTCGTCTTTCAGGGCACCGCGACCGAACGCGCCGGTGGATCCGACTGGACCGACACCGACGGGTACGAGCTGCGTTCCCGGCTCGTGAGCGTCGCCGAGGCGCGCCGGACGTCCTTGAACGGCCCGCTGGCAACGACGTTCCTCGACCTGCTCTGAACGACGAACGGCGCGCACCCCGCAGGACGCGCGCCGTTCGAACGAACCGAGATCGGACGGTGTGGAGGAACCGCCCTTCGGGCGGCCCCTCCACGACATGATCAACGCATCAGAGGATGGTGGCCGTCGCGGCCTCGAGGCGGAGCGACTGGCCGGTGGTACCCGCCATCCTGTACTGGTCAGGACCGACGCAGCCTTCCTTCTGCCACCCGTAGTTCTGGCCGTGCGCGTTGTTGCAGCTCCACCGAGTGGTGTGGCGGAACCTGAACGCCTCCATCTGGCGGCTCTGTCCGGTCGTGCCGACCGCGAACTCCCGCCCGTCGTCCTCGCAGGGGAAGGCTCCCCACCCGATGTCCTTGCTGTGCGCCTGGGCACACGTCCTGCCGCCGGTGCTGTGAGCGATGATCAGGATGGCTTCGAGGCTCAGGGACTGGTTCTCGGTACCCGCGTAGGCCCAGTCCCCGTCGTTGCAGTCCCAGGCCGTCCAGCCGATGCCCTGCACGTGTCCGGAGAAGCAGAGGATCGGGCTGGCCGAGGCGCTGAAGACCGGGGCGGCGGGCCGGGCCCGCCACGCTTCGGCGCTGATTCCGGGAGGCGGCTTCTCGGTGTCCGCCTGAGCGGGTGCGGCCACCATTCCGATGAACGCGAGAACGGTCGTCAAGCAGACGGCGACACGTCTGCCGAGAGTGGTCTTTTTCTGCATGATGCGTCTGTCCCCCAGGTGTGGTGAAGGCCCAGGGGCGCGCGAGAACGAGCCTCCCGAATCGAAGGCGTGAGCCGGAAGCCCCCAGGCCGACTGGCACCGTCCACCATCCCAGGCGCACCCGGGGCCGTCACTAGCGCTTCCGGACCAACCGCTTGCACACAAAGCAAACGGCGCGCACCCCGCGTGGGGTGCGCGCCGTTCGAACGAACTGAGATCAGACGGTGAAGCCCAGCGCGCGCAGCTGCTCGCGGCCGTCGTCGGTGATCTTCTCCGGACCCCACGGCGGCATCCACACCCAGTTGATGCGGAAGTCCGCCACGAGGCCACCGCTGCCACCGCCGGTGAGGGCGGCGCGGGTCTGGTCCTCGATGACGTCGGTCAGCGGGCAGGCCGCGGACGTGAGCGTCATGTCGATCGTGGCGACGTTCTTCTCGTCGACGTGGATGTCGTAGACGAGGCCGAGGTCCACGACGTTGATGCCGAGTTCCGGGTCCACGACGTCGCGCATCGCCTCTTCGAGGTCGTCGAGCGCGGCGACGTCAGCTTTGGGCTCGAAGACCGGCATGCCTTCGGCTCCCCGGACGACTTCCTCGGTGCTCATGCTGCTCCCTGGCTTCGTGCTACTGCGTCTTTGAAGGCCATCCAGCCCAGCAGCGCGCACTTCACGCGCGCCGGGTACTTCGAGACACCGGCGAAGGCGATGCCGTCCTCGAGGACGTCCTCGTCGGGCTCGATCTGGCCGCGGCTCTGCATCAGCTCGACGAACGCGTCCATCTTCTTGAACGCCTCGCCCACGGGCTTACCCACGACGAGGTCCGTCAACACCGACGTCGAGGCCTGGCTGATCGAGCAGCCCTGGCCGGCGTAGGAGACGTCCTTCACCAGGTCGCCGTCGAGCTTGACCCGCAGCGTCACCTCGTCGCCGCAGGTCGGGTTGACCTGGAACGACTCCGCGTCGAACGGGTCCCGCAGGCCTCGGCCGTGCGGGTTCTTGTAGTGGTCCAGGATGATCTCCTGGTACATCTGCTGGAGCTGCATCAGGCCACCCCGAAGAACTTCTGCGCCTCGCGGACTCCGTCGACCAGTGCGTCGACCTCGTCCAGCGTGTTGTACAGGTAGAACGTCGCGCGCACCGACGACTGCGCGTTCAGGCAGCGGTGCAGCGGCCACGCGCAGTGGTGGCCCACGCGGACGGCGATGCCCAGGCTGTCGAGCACCTGGCCGGCGTCGTGCGGGTGGACGCCCTCGATCTCGAACGGCACGGCGCCGCCTCGGTCGGCCGCGTCCAGCGGGCCGATCAGGCGAACACCCTTGACGCCCGACAGACCTTCCAGCGCGGCAACGGTCAGCGCGTGCTCGTGGGCGTTGATCCGCTCCATGCCGACGACGCTCAGGTAGTCCACCGCGGCACCCAGACCGACGGCCTGGGACGTCATCGGCGAACCGGCCTCGAAGCGCTGCGGCGGCGGTGCGAACGTCGAGCCCTCCATCTTCACCAGCTCGATCATCGAACCGCCGGTGATGAAGGGGGGCAACGCCTCCAGCAGTTCTCGGCGTCCATAAAGGACACCGATGCCGGACGGGCCGAGCATCTTGTGGCCGGAGAACGACGCGAAGTCGACGCCCAGCTCGTGGAAGTCGACCGGGCTGTGCGGAACGGACTGGCACGCGTCCAGCACGGTCAACGCGCCGACCTTCTGCGCGGCGGCGACCAGGAGCCGAACGGGGTTGATCACGCCGGTCACGTTCGACTGGTGCGTGAACGCCACGACCTTGGTGCGCGGCGTGATCACGCTGTCCACATCGGACAGGTCGAGACGACCGTCCGGGGTCAGCTCGAACCACTTCAGCGTCGCGCCGGTGCGAGAAGCGAGTTGCTGCCACGGAACGAGGTTCGCGTGGTGCTCCATCTCGGTCACGACGATCTCGTCGCCGGGACCCACGACGAAGCGCGCGGCCTCGGGACCCGAGGTCGCGGCGTTGCCCATCGCGTACGCCACGAGGTTGAAGCCCTCGGTGGCGTTCTTGGTGAACACCAGCTCGCCGAACGAGGCACCGACGAAGTCCGCGATGCGCTGACGCGCACCCTCGTACTCGTCGGTCGCTTCCTCGGCCAGCTGGTGGGCGCCCCTGTGCACAGCGGCGTTGTGCTGCTCCAGGAACGCGCGTTCCGCGTCCAGAACCTGCGTCGGGCGTTGCGAGGTGGCGCCGGAGTCCAGGTAGACCAGGCGCTTCCCGTCACGAACGGTGCGAGACAGGATCGGGAAGTCCGCCCTCAGGGCGGCTACGTCCAGTGGTGCTGCGGTGGTGGTCACAGCGCCTCCTCTCAACACCTAGAACGTCAGGAAAGGGCTGCGGCTTCCTTGGATCCGGTGTACTTCACGTAACCCTCGGACTCGAGCACGTCGGCCAGCTCGCGGCCACCGGACTCGACGATCCGGCCGTTCGCGAAGACGTGCACGAAGTCCGGCTGGATGTACTTGAGGATCCGGGTGTAGTGCGTGATCAGCATGACGCCGACCTCACCGGAGGCCTTGTACCGGTTCACGCCCTCGGACACGACGCGCAGGGCGTCGACGTCCAGGCCGGAGTCGGTCTCGTCCAGGATCGCGATCTTCGGCTGGAGCAGGCCCAGCTGCAGGATCTCGTGGCGCTTCTTCTCACCGCCGGAGAAGCCCTCGTTCACCGAACGCTCGGCGAACGCCGGGTCGATGTCGAGGTCGGCCATCGCACCCTTGACCTCCTTCACCCAGTGGCGAAGGGCCGGGGCCTCGCCGCGGACGGCGGTGGCGGCGGTGCGCAGGAAGTTCGACATCGAGACGCCGGGGACCTCGACCGGGTACTGCATGGCGAGGAAGAGGCCCGCGCGGGCGCGCTCGTCGACGGACATCTCGAGGACGTCCTCGCCGTCGAGGGTGACGGTGCCCGAGGTGATCGTGTACTTCGGGTGCCCGGCGATCGCGTAGGACAGCGTGGACTTGCCGGAGCCGTTGGGGCCCATGATGGCGTGCGTCTCGCCGGCCTTGATCGTCAGGTCGACGCCCTTGAGGATCTCCTTGGGAGCGTCCTCGCTGACGACCGAGACGTGCAGGTCCTTGATCTCAAGGGTGGCCATGACTTGCCGTTCTCCTGGTGGTGTAGCTAGAAGTCAGTTCGTGGTGACGGTGACGTCGACGAAGACGTCGCCGTCACGGATGTCGACGGCGTAGACGTCGACCGGTTCGCTGGCGGGTGGCGACGAGGGCTTGCCGGTCTCCAGGTCGAAGCACGACCCGTGCAACCAGCACTCGATCCCCTTGCGGGAGACCTCGCCCTCGCTCAACGACACCGCGGCGTGCGAGCACAGATCCGCGAGTGCGTGCACCCGCTCGCCGTCGCGCACCAGCACCAGATCGACGTCGTCGACGCTGGCCGCGAACGGCTTGCGGTCGTCCAATGAGGACAGTGCACACACCTTGATCACGTGCCGACCGCCTCGAGCTCTGCCTCGATGGCGGCCTCGAGGCGCTCGCGCACCTCGGGGACGGCGATCTTCGCGATCAGCTCCTGGAAGAAGCCGCGCACGACGAGACGCCGTGCCTGGTCCTCCGGAATGCCGCGCGCCTGCAGGTAGAACAGCTGCTCGTCGTCGAACCGGCCGGTGGCGCTGGCGTGGCCCGCGCCCTCGATCTCGCCGGTCTCGATCTCCAGGTTCGGCACCGAGTCGGCACGCGCGCCGTCGGTCAGGATCAGGTTCCGGTTCAGCTCGAACGTCTCGGTGCCCTCGGCCGCCGCGCGGATCAGCACGTCGCCGATCCACACGGTGTGCGCGCCATCGCCCTGCAACGCGCCCTTGTAGACGACGTTGCTGCGGCACTTGGCCTGCGCGTGGTCGATGAACGGCCGGTGCTCCTGGTGCTGACCCGCGTCCGCGAAGTACAGACCGAACAGCTCCGCGTCGCCACCGCGACCCGCGTACTGCACGACCGGCGTCACGCGCACGACGTCGCCGCCGAGCGTGACCACGGTGTGCTTGATGGTCGCGTCGCGGCCGAGCTTCACGTGGTGCTGCGAGACGTGCACGGCGTCATCGGCCCAGTCGTGGATGGTGATCACCGTGAGGTGAGCGCCGTCCGCGACGAGGAACTCGACGTTGTCCGCATACGCGCCGGAGCCGCGGAAGTCCAGAATCACGGTGCCCTCGGCGAACTGAGAGGCCTTGATCTGGATGTGGCCGTAGGCGACGGCGCCGACGCCCGCGCCGGTCACCGTGACGGTGGTCGGCTCGGTCTTGGTGTCGCCGGGCAGCGTCACGATCGTGGCGTTCTCGAAGGACGAGTACGCCTGCGCCGCGACGCGGTCACCGGGGGTGCCGGCGGTGCCGAGCCGCGAGTCGTCACGACCCACGGTCTCGACGGTGACGCCGGCGGCGGCGGACACCTCGACGGCAGCGGAACCCGTTGCCGCAGCGCCGGAGTGCAGACCGGCAAGACGCTTGAGAGGCGTGAAGCGCCAGATCTCCTCACGGCCACCCGGGACCTCGAACGCTTCTACGTCGTAGGACGCGAAGTGCTCAGCGCGCGAGGCGACCGGGGTGACAGCGCCGTGGGAGTGAGGTTTCGTAGACAGGGCGGCCATGTCAGCCGACGGCCCCTTCCATCTGCAGTTCGATCAGGCGGTTCAGCTCGAGGGCGTACTCCATGGGGAGTTCGCGCGCGATGGGCTCGACGAACCCGCGCACGATCATCGCCATGGCCTCGTCCTCGTTCAGGCCGCGCGACATCAGGTAGAACAGCTGGTCCTCGGAGACCTTCGAGACCGTGGCCTCGTGACCCATCTGCACGTCGTCCTCGCGGACGTCGACGTACGGGTAGGTGTCCGAGCGGCTGATGGTGTCGACCAGCAGCGCGTCGCACTTCACCGTGGACTTCGAGTGGTGCGCCCGCTTGTTGACCTGGACCAGGCCGCGGTACGACGTGCGGCCACCGCCCCGCGCCACCGACTTCGAGATGATCGTCGAAGAGGTGTGCGGTGCCATGTGGACCATCTTGGCGCCGGCGTCCTGGTGCTGGCCCTCGCCCGCGAACGCGATCGAGAGGACCTCGCCCTTGGCGTGCTCGCCCATCAGGAAGACGGCCGGGTACTTCATGGTCACCTTGGAGCCGATGTTGCCGTCGACCCACTCCATGGTCGCGCCCTCTTCGGCCTTGGCGCGCTTGGTGACCAGGTTGTAGACGTTGTTCGACCAGTTCTGGATCGTCGTGTAGCGGCAGCGGCCGCCCTTCTTCACGATGATCTCGACGACGGCCGAGTGCAGCGAGTCCGAGGAGTAGATCGGCGCCGTGCAACCCTCGACGTAGTGCACGTAGGCATCTTCGTCGACGATGATCAGCGTGCGCTCGAACTGGCCCATGTTCTCGGTGTTGATCCGGAAGTAGGCCTGCAGCGGGATGTCCACGTGGACACCCTTCGGCACGTAGATGAACGAGCCGCCGGACCACGTCGCGGCGTTGAGCGCCGAGAACTTGTTGTCACCCGCGGGGATGACGGAGCCGAAGTACTCCTTGAAGAGCTCCGGCTGCTCCTTGAGCGCCGTGTCGGTGTCCAGGAAGAGGACACCCTTCTCCTCCAGGTCCTCGCGGATCTGGTGGTAGACGACCTCGGACTCGTACTGGGCGGCGACACCCGCGACGAGGCGCTGCTTCTCGGCCTCCGGGATGCCCAGGCGGTCGTAGGTGTTCTTGATGTCCTCGGGCAGGTCCTCCCAGCTGGTGGCCTGCTTCTCGGTGGACCGCACGAAGTACTTGATCGAGTCGAAGTCGATCCCAGAGAGGTCAGCGCCCCAGCTCGGCATCGGCTTGAGGTCGAAGAGCTTGAGCGCCTTCAACCGGTACTCGAGCATCCACTCGGGCTCGCTCTTCTTCGCCGAGATGTCGCGGACGACATCCTCGCTGAGGCCTCGGCGTGCGCTCGCGCCGGCAGTGTCCGAGTCGGCCCAGCCGAACTCGTAGTTGCCGAGAGACGCGATGGTCTCTTCCTGCGTGAGCGGAGACTGCACCGTGGTGGGCGTGCGCTGCTCGGCAGCGGCAGTCATGCGGGCTCCCCTCCATCATCTGGGATCCGATTTGCAATGTTCGGGATGTGCGTCGTGCACACGGCGTGGCCGCGGGCGATCGTCGCGAGGCGCTGCACGTGGGTACCGAGGAGGTTCGCGAACGTCTCCGTCTCGGTCTCGCACAGCTGGGGGAACTCGGCGGCGACGTGGGCGACCGGGCAGTGGTGCTGGCACAACTGCTCGCCCGTACCCACGTTTCGCGCCGCCGCAGCGTAACCCTCCCTGGTCAACGCGGTCGCAAGGGCCTTGGCCCGTTCGGCGGGCGTGACCTGGGCCACGATCGTCGAACGATGACCGTCCACGAGTGCGTCGACACGACTTTGCGCAAAGGCGCGCACTGCCTCTTCCCCACCCGTCTGGGCGAGGAACCTGAGGGCGGCGACCGCGAGGTCGTCGTAGGCGTGGCCGAACCGGGCGCGTCCGGCGTCAGTCAGAAGGAACAGCTTCGCGGGACGGCCACGGCCACGTTGGGTCTGCCGCGGTGCGTCCCTCGTCGTCGCCTCACCGTCCGCGAGCAGCGCGTCTATGTGACGACGCACGGCCGTGGGACTGATGCCCAGCTCCTCGGCGACACCCGCCGCGGTGACCGGGCCCTGCTCCAGGAGGAGCCTGGCGACAGCACGCCGAGTCTTGCCGTCGTGCTGCGGCACGGCGTCAAGGAAGCTCTCGGCGTTTTTCACAACACCAGTGTTGCGTATTTAGCCGGAGGTAGCAAAGATCGCGGTCACAGGGTGACCTGACTCACGGCTGAACGTGGCTCGATACCCTCCTGACATGTCCACGAACGGCGGAGCTGTAACTCCGGAGAGCGACCTCTTGAACGGTCGGGAGCGTCGCCAGCTGGACATCGTCCGTCGCTGGGGCACCATCGGCGCGTTGCTGCTGACCGTCGGATCCCTGGGCGGCGGGGCCGCGCCCATCTACTCGCCGCTCTACGGCGTGCCCGTTCTCGGGCTTTTCTCGAGGATGCCCAGTGTCGCGATGGGGGTCGTCTGGACCGGCATCTTCATGATCGTGTCGGCCTGGCTGGCGCTCGGCCGGTTCGTGAAGCCCGGCAGGCCGCGGCTGATCTCGCGCGGTCAGATGGACCGCACGCTGCTGATGTGGACCGTTCCGCTGGTCTTCTGCGTGCCGATGTTCTCCCGCGACGTGTACTCGTACCTGGCGCAGAGCGAGATCGCGGCGCGCGGGCTCGACCCGTACGAGCTGGGGCCCGCGAACGCGCTGGGCGTCGACCACGTGCTGACGCGCGGTGTGCCGAACATCTGGCGGGAGACGCCGGCGCCGTACGGGCCGCTGTTCCTGGCGTTCGGCCGGTTGACCGCGATGCTGACCGGCGACCACGTGGTGTCCGGCGTGTTCGTGCACCGGCTGCTGGTGCTGGTCGGCCTGGGCATGATCGTGTGGGCGCTGCCCCGGCTCGCCGCCCGGTTCGGGGTACCGCCGGTCGGCGCGCTGTGGCTGGGCGCGCTGAACCCGCTGGTGCTGTTCCACATCGTCATCGGCGTGCACAACGACGGACTGGCGCTCGGCCTGATGCTGGTCGGCCTGGAGCTCGCGATGCGCGGGCTGGAACCGTTGAAGTGGTCGTGGATCGCGCTGGGCGCCGGGGTCATCGTGTGCGGGGCGATGGTGAAGATCCCCGCGATGGCCGCTCTGGGCTTCCTCGGCGTGATGGTGGCGCGCAAACTCGGCGGCCAGTTCAAGCACCTGGCGCTGGTGGCCGCGATCATGGCCGGTATCGCCGCGGTCGGGGTGGTGGTGATCTGCCTCGGCACCGGGTTCGGGTTCGGCTGGGTCGAGACGCTGAACGTCGCGTCGACCGTGAAGTCGTGGATGTCCCCGCCGACCGCGCTGGGCTTCCTGGGGGCCGGCACCGGGATCATGCTCGGCCTGGGCAACCACACCGAGGCCATGATCTCGCTGACCAGGATGCTCGGGCAGGGCGTGTCCGTCGTGATCACGATCGTGCTGCTGTGGCGCAGCTTCAAGGGCCGGATCAAGGCGATGAACGGGCTGGGCGCGGCACTCGGCGCGATCCTGGTGCTCGGGCCGGTGCTGCAACCCTGGTACGTGCTGTGGGCGGCGATTCCGCTGGCCACCGCGGTGGTCGGGCCGAAGTTCCGGATGTTCGCCATGGTGACCTCGGCGATCATCGCGATCATCCTGCCGCCGACCGGGTCCGCGTTCGACGGGCGCGCCTACACGGTGCCCCAGGCGGTCGCGGGCGCGGTGATCACGTTCGCCATCTGCGTGCTGATCGCGCGCAAGCGGGTCGGGCCGTTCCTGAAGTCCGATCCCGCCGGGCAGGTCTGATCGGACCGGTAACCCCGTTCCTCCGGCGGACGACCTACTGGACGTAGGAAGATCGTCGCCGGAGGGGGTGACGTGTGATGTCCGAACAACCCATGTCGCGCGAAGAGGTCCGGTTCGCCGTCGTGCTCAACGGGGGCGTGAGCCTCGCCGTCTGGATGGGCGGCGTCGTGCTGGAGCTCGACCGGCTGACCAGGCCCGGATCGGTGTACCAGCCGCTGCTCGACCTGGTCGGCTGCACGGCCAGAGCGGACGTCATCGCGGGCACGTCCGCGGGCGGCATCAACGGCGCCGCGCTGGCGTTGTCGCAGGTCAACAAGCACGCCGACCTGACGAGGCTCCGGGATCTCTGGGCCGAGCAGGGCCGGATGGAACAGCTGCTGCGCACTCCGTTCCGCGGCCAGCCGGCGTCGCTGCTCAAGGGCGACGAGTTCTTCCTCCCCCGGTTGCAGGAGGCGCTGGCGCGGCTCACCACGGACTTCGAGCCCACCGAGCCGGACCAACGCCCGATCGACCTGCGGATCACCACCACGCTGCTGGGCGGCGTTCCGACGATCACCTACGACGACCTGGGCCAGCCGCTGACCCAGTCGGTGCACCAGGGCTCGTTCTCGTTCCGCCGCGACCCGTACACCTGGGTCTCCGAGGACACCCGCGACGACTTCACGCCCGCCACGCTGAACGACCGCGTGCTTCAGCTCGCGCTGGCCGCGCGCAGCAGTGCCAGCTTCCCGTTCGCGTTCGAGCCGAGCTTCATCCCCGTCGGCGGCCAGGCGACGCCGGACCGCCCGGACATGGCGGACGTCGCCAGCTGGGCCAACGGCGCCGACCGCAGCAGGTTCGCGGTCGACGGTGGCGTTCTCGTGAACACGCCGACGAAGGAGGCGCTCGAAGCCATCGACCGGATGCCGGCGGACGGGCCGGTGCGGCGGGTGATGCTGCTGGTCTTCCCGCACGCCGAGCCGCTGGGTTCCGAGCCGATGGCCGACGCGATCGACAGCGGGCTGACGACGGTCGGGTCCGGCGGCAAGCTGCTGGGCGCGATGTCCAGCCAGGCCAACAGGACCTACGTCGAGAAGATCGAGGAGCACAACCGGCGCGCCGCGAGCAGCAGGGGCGGCCGGATGTCGTTGCTGGAACGCCTGCACGCGGGCGGCGACGACGTGGTCGGCGAGGTGTACTCGCTGGCGGACAAGCTCTTCGGCCACTACGAGGACATCGAGATCCGGCTGGCCGCCCGCCAGGTGACGGCGCAGCAGTTCGCGCTGCCCAAGGGGAATCCGGCGAACTGGTCGTTCGAACGGGCGCGCCGGGCCGCGGAGACCGCGCAGCGCAAGTGGAAGAAGCTGCACGGCGTCCTGCCGTACGTGCCGGGGGTGCGGCTGCCGGGCGTCGTGTGCCGCGAGGACACGGGCTGGGAATGGGGCATCACGATGGCCGAACGCCTCGGGGCGTCGGCACTCGACCTGCTCAAGCGGCTCGTGTGGGTGGTGGACGAGGGCCAGGCCGAGGAGATCACCACGGTCCGCCGCGAACTCCACCAGGTCCGCGCCGAACTGCGTCGGCTGCGCACCGAGCTGTTCGACTGGAAGCCGTCCGACTCGCTCGGCGAGACCTACTGGACCGGCAGGCTCGCGAGCTACCACGAGCACCTGATCGACGGGCATCTCGGCCTGGAGGTCAGGGCTCAGGTCGCCGAGATCGGCCGGATCGTCGGCGCCGCGCGGAAGGTGATCACGGAGCTCGACGAGCGCCGCCTGAAGCTCGGCGGCCTGGTCTGCTGGCACGCCCTGCTCGACCCCGCGGCCACCCCGGCGGAGGCCGGGCTCGACGACGGCGAGCGGTGGCTCAGTCGCCTGCTGGCGCTGGAGATCGCCGGCACGTGCCTGTCCGACGACGCGTCGACCGGGCTGGACACGGCGGTCGAGCTGGTGCAGGTGTCGCTGCAGACCCGCAACGCGTTCGCGCAGCAGTCGATCACGGCCGACGACAAGGCCGGTGGGGCGTCGCTGTCGCGGTTCTCCGGGTTCCTCAAGCGGTCGTGGCGGGTCAACGACTGGATCTGGGGACGGCTCGACGGCGCCACGATGCTGTGCCGCGTGCTGTTCGACCCGCGCCGGTTGCGCAGGATGGACCTCCTCGGACGGCCTGACGGTGACGAGCGCACGGCGGAGGAACGGGCGGGGGCCGTGGTCGACCAGGTCGTCACGGCGATGTTCGGCCTGGAGCTGCCGATGCAGGTCGCCGTGTGCGCGGAAGAGGCGAAGAAGGAACTCTGCGGCATCTACGAGACCGAGAACGAGCTGTCGCCGTCGTCGATGAAGCTCGCCGAGCTGGCCGCGTGGGGCCTGCACTGGCGGATCATCTGCGAGGAGCTCCCCCGGCTGCGGGCCGCGATCATCGCCGACCGCGGTGACGGCGCCGACAAGCGTTCGCGCGGTGAGCTGTTCCTCGAAGAGCACGCGGACCTGTTGCGGCGCCTGGAATATCCGCACGAGCACACGGTCACGCTCGGCATGTCGGCGCTCAACGCCTTCGACCGCGCCGGCATCGGCCGTGAGCCACTCACCCAGGAAGCGGCGTCGGACCAGATGATCCGCACGGCCGCGAACGCCGCGGCCGTCGCCGTCACGGTCGCCGACTCCGAACGGTCAGGGCTCGCCGCCGTCCGTCCCGTGACGCGCGTGGTCCGCGGGGCCGCGCTGCTCCCCTACTGGACGATCACCGGTCTGACCCGCGGCGGCAACCTCGCGCAGTTCCTCGGGCTGCTCGGGCTCGCGGTCGGCGGCGCGCTGGTCGTGATGGCGTTGTTCGGCATGCTGCCCGCGTGGGCGGCGGGTCCGGGCGCGGCGATCGGCGCGGCCAGCCTCCTCGCGGCTTTCGGTTACGCGGCCCTGCGCAGCGGCACGATGCTGCACGGGCTGGTGTTGCTGTCCCCCGTGATTCCGTTGGTGGCCATAGCCGTCGAGCGGATGCCGGACGACAACGCCGAGATCACCACCGGCACGATCACGGTGGCCGGCGTCGCCGCCGTCGTCGTGGCCCTGCTGGTGCTCGGCTCGTTGCCCGCGCCGATCCGCACGCCGCTCGCCGTGCTGGCCGACTTCCGGCCGTTGCAGATCGTCAAGCGCCGCTGGAAGCAGGCGGCCGTGGTGCTGGCCGTCGCGGGGATGGTCTGGTCGGTGTGGCGGTTCGAGCTGCACCTCAAGCCGTGGCTGGTGATCCCGGCTTCGGTCCTCTGTGGAGCGTTCGGCGTCTACATGGCGCTGTCGAGCGGCAAGTCGCTGCAGCGCTGGCGCCGGGTCGAGGGCGTGTGGGGCACGGAACGCGCGGAGCCTCCCGCCGCCGCGACCGCCGGCTGGGCCGTCGTCTACGGCGTGGTTTACCTGGCGATCGCCGACGTGCTGCTGGTCATCGGGCCGCGCGGGTGGGGCTGGCAGGCGGTGATCGGCACCGCGCTGGCGTTCGGCCTGACGCTGCTGCTGATCACGTCCTGGTACGTGCCGCGGATCGAACGCCGCCGGATCCGCGAGCAGCTGGTGGCCGAGGCGATTCCGGCGATCTACCCGGACGGCTCCGACGTCGCGGCGACGTTGCGCGAACGGCTGGAGGGGCACGCCTCGCTGTACCGGTTCCTGGTGAAGGGCGAGGGCGAGCACCCCGGCGAGCTCAGCCTCTCCCAGGCCGGGCTGCTCGTCGCGCAACGGATCGGGGAGAAGCTCAGGGCACGCGCGTGAGGGCCGACGCGACGCGCAACGTCGAAGCGGTGCTGCGGGCGGCCGCGCGGGTGTTCTCGGCGGACCCCCTCGCGCGGATCAGCGACGTCGCCGCCGCGGCCGGCGTGGACAAGCGGACCGTCTACCGGCGCTTCGACTCCCGCGAGGACCTGCTGCTGGCGGTCTACCGCACGCGGCTGGACCGGCTGGAGGCGCTGATCGAAGAGGCCTTCTCCGGCGAACGACCGGTGCGCGACGCGCTGCTGGCGTTCGCCGAGGGCGGCATCCGGCTCAGCCGCGACTGGCCCGTCGACATCCGCGCGGTGACCGATCCGGCGATCCAGCGGCGCCGCGAGGAGCTGGACGAGCGGATGGACGGCTTCCTGCGCCGTGCCGAGGAGGCGGGCGTGATCGCGTCCGGACTGCCCGCGGGCTGGACGTTGCGGATGCTGCAGACCCAGCTGCACACGGTCGCGCAGGAGATGCCGTCACTTCAGCCCGGTCCGGCCGCCGAACTCGTGATCGAGACGTTCCTGCACGGCGTGGGCGCCTGACCTGTGACCGAGGCCATGCCCCTCGCGGGCATTTCCGGGCTGCCTCCGGCGTCGTAAGTGTCATAGAGAGTGACACTTACGAAGGAGCGGACGATGTCGAAGACGTGGCTCATCACCGGGGCGTCGCGGGGTTTCGGGCGCAGGCTCGCCGAGGCCGCGGCAGAGGCGGGTGACCGCGTCGTCGCGACGGCGCGACGCCCTGAACAGCTCGAAGACCTGGTGGAGCGGTTCGGGGACCGGGTGCGCACGATCGCGCTGGACGTCACCGACCCGGACGCGGCCCGCCGGGCGGTCGAGCGGACCGTCGAGGTGTTCGGCTCGCTCGACGTGGTCGTGAACAACGCGGGATACGCCAACAGCGCGCCCATCGAGGAGATGGCCGAGGACGACTTCCGCGCCCAGATCGAAGCGAACCTGTTCGGCGTCGTGAACGTGACCCGCGCGGCGTTGCCCGTGTTGCGGCAGCAGCGTTCCGGCACCTTCGTGCAGTTCTCGTCGGTCGGCGGCCGCGCGGGTGGCACGCCGGGCATGGGCGCCTACCAGACCGCGAAGTTCGCGGTGGAGGGCTTCTCCGAGGTGCTGGCGAACGAGGTGGCGCCGTTCGGCGTGCGGGTCGTGATCGTCGAGCCGGGCGCGTTCCGCACCGACTGGCAGGGTTCCTCGATGGTCCGCCACGAGGCCGGCCCCGACTACGACGAGACCGTCGGCGCGATCAACCGCTTCCGCGACGAGACCGACGGCGTGCAGCCCGGCGACCCCGCCCGTGCGGCGCGGGTGATCCTCGACGTCGTCGCCTCGGACGAGCCGCCACGTCGTCTGGTGCTGGGTGCCGCCGCCGTCGAGACGGTGCTGGCGGCGGAGGCCCGCAGGAGTGCGGAGACGCAGAAGTGGGCCGAGATCAGCGCCTCCGCGGACTTCCCCGCGGACGAACGCTGACCCCGGCCCTGGCAACCGGCCTGGACACCCGGCCCGACGATTCCCCCGTCAGGCCGCGTCCCTCCCCGCCTGAACCTCAGGCCGCCAGCGCGATGACGGGGACCGTCTGGCCCATCGCCCGCGCGTACAGCGCCTCGAAGCGCTCCAAGGTCGTCGCCAGCGCGTGGTGCGAGATGATCTCGCTGCTGGCGGCGCCCATCCGCGCCCGCATCGGCGCGTCGTGCACCAGCGTGTGCAGGCGCTGGGCCAGCTGGTTCACGTCGCCGGGCTCGAACAGCCAGCCGTTGCGGCCGGGGTGCACGAGGTGCGGCAGCGCCATGGCGTTCGCGGCGATCACCGGCTTGCCCGCGGCCATCGCCTCCATCGTCGCGAGGCTCTGCAGTTCCGCGACACCGGGCATGACGAACAGGTCGGCGCGGGCGTAGGCGTCGAGCAGGTCGTCCTCGGACACGAAGCCGTGGAAGCGGACCCGGTCGGTGATGCCCAGGTCGCGGGCCAGCAGCTCCCACTCGGCCTTGCAGGTGCCGTCCCCGACGATCTCGCCGAACGCGCCGGGCACGCGAGCCAGGGCGCGCAGGAACTCGTCGACGCGCTTCTCCTCGTCCAGCCGTCCGACGAACAGCGCGGTCGGCCGGTCGTTGTGGGTGACCTCGCGCTGGTAGCGGGCGATGTCGATGCCGCACGAGACGGGCACCGCGCGTTCGGGGAAACCGCTGTCGTGCAACAGCTGCACGGCGCGCGGGGTCGGCGCGGTGACGACGTCGGCGCGGCCGAAGACGCGGGCCAGGTCGCGGTAGGCGAACCTGCGGGCCATGCCCTGCAGGAACTTCGGCAGGTGGGCGTGGCTGAACAGGTTCTCCGGCATGAAGTGGTTCGTGGCGAGCGTCGGAATCCCTTGGGCGACAGCGGAGTTCAGGACGAACCGGCCCACCACGAAGTGCGCCTGGACGTGCACGACGTCCGGCCTGAGCGACTTGACCAGTTCGTCGGCCTCCTTCGACGCCTGCCACGGCAGGCAGAAGCGGAAGTCCGGGTAGAACGGGAGCCGGTGCGAACGCAGCCGGTGGACCGTGACACCGGGGATCTCCGTGGCCCTGGGCGAGTCCGGGGCGATGACGTGGACGTCGTGACCGTTCTCGGCGAGCCCGACCGCCAGGCGCTGCGCGAAACGCGCGGCACCGTTGACGTCCGGCGGGAACGTGTCCGCGGCGATGACGACGCGAAGCGCGCTGGAGGTGTTCACGAGAAGCTCCGTTCGGATGTTTTCACGAGGTTGACGAGCAAGTGCGAACACGCCGCTAACGGCGGCGAGAGCGCAGGCGAACAGCGCGACACCGGTCAAAGGAGACAAATGTGCTGCTTCGCCGAGCAGGAAGGCGCCGAGGCCGACCGCGACCAGCGGGTCCACCACGGTCAGGCAGGCGACGGCGAGATGAGGAGGTCCGCCGGCGTAGGCGTGCTGGACCAGCCAGCCGCCGACGGCGAGTGAGATGGCGATGCCGAGCACGGACGCGAGGTGCGAGAGCCCGAAACCGCCTTGCTGCACCGACTGTGAGACAGCACGCATCAGCACGGACACATACCCGTACGCAACGCCACCAGCCGATGCGAACGCCACGGCACGAATGCGCGCGTTCGGCGTAAGGGCTGCGATCACGCCCGGCACCGCGATCAGGCCGAGAGTCACGAGTCCGGCGGTGAGTTCGACGTCCGGCACGACCTTGGTCGCGGTCGCACTGCCCGAGGCGAGCAACACGAACGCACCCACGCCCACGGTCGTGAGCAGGATCGCCGGCAACTCGCGGAAACGGCGGTCCATCAACGCGGTCATGCCGATCGCGAGGACACCGATCGGCTGCACGACGGTCAACGGCGCCATGCCGAGCGCGGCCGCGTGCACCCCGGCACCGCCGACGAGCAGCGCGAACCCGGCGAGCCACCGGGGCTGGCGGAGAACACTGGCACGGGCACCGGTCTCGGCGATCGCGTCGTGCTGCAGGCGGGCCGCGAGGGCGAAGCACACGGCACCGAACACGGCGAGCGTGATGGCGAGCATGGTCATGAGGTGCGCCTCACCTGTAGTGCCGCGATGGCGAAAAGGAGTCCGTAAAGGGATGCGAACAAAACGCGTTCCGTAAGTCCGCGCGCCTCGAAACCGGCGAAGGAAACGTGACTCACCAGAAACGCCGCACTCGAGACGCTCGCCGTTATTGCGACACCGAGCAGAGCCGGAAATTTGCGGGCGATGAGCACACCGGCCGCGGGCAGAGCCATGAACATGACCGCTCCGGCGTATCGGTGGACATAGCCGGACAACGAGGTCGGCGCTCCCGTCGGATCGGTCGGGAAGATCGTCGACACGGTCAGACCCGCCGACCAGACGCCGATCAGCCACTGCGCTGACCTGCCTACACCCCGCAGGTTGACGGCGAGCAACGCCGAGACGGCCGCGAGACTAAGAGACGTCGCCGCGAGCCAGCCCGTGCCGTTGTTCACGAACACGTAGTCGCTGATCACGTCCGTGACCGGGTTGAGCTGACCTGCCGACATCACATGCAGGTAGAAAATCGGAACCAGTGAGAACACCAGCCCCCCGACCACCAGGCCCCGCCTTTTCGCCCCCGCCTCGATCACGACAAAAGTCTCTTGTGAACGCGGTGATCAACCAATGGGGAACTCCCCCGAGGGGACCCTGAGGTGTCCCTGAGTCGCAGGGGTAGGGCTAGCCCCACCTTTTTCAGCTCTGCTTCAGGAATGGGCCGAATGACCCAGGTGCGTGCGCATTGCCCGGACCGCCTAGGCTGCGTGCTCGTGAGCCCGAATCCCCAGCCTGCGGTGGAAGTGTCGGGGCTGGTCAAGAGATACGGCTCGAAGACCGCCGTCGACGGCCTCGACCTCGTTCAGCAGCCCGGCACCGTTCTCGCCCTGCTCGGGCCCAACGGCGCGGGCAAGACGACGACCGTCGAGATCTGCGAGGGCTTCCGCACCGCCGACGACGGCTCGGTGCGCGTGCTCGGCATGGCGCCGGGCTCCGAGGCGCTGCGGCCGCGGATCGGCGTGATGCCGCAGGGCGGTGGCGGTTATCCCGGCATTCGCGCCGAGGAGATGCTGAACCTCGTCGCGGCCTGCGCGGCCAACCCGCTCGATCCCAAGTGGCTGATCGAGATCCTGGGACTCGGTGGTGCCGTGCGCACCCCGTACAAGAGGTTGTCCGGCGGCCAGCAGCAGCGGCTCTCGCTCGCGTGCGCGTTGATCGGACGTCCCGAACTCGTGTTCCTGGACGAGCCGACCGCGGGCATGGACCCGCAGGCGCGCCGTCTGGTGTGGGACCTCGTGGGGGCGCTTCGCGACGACGGCGTGGCCGTGCTGCTCACGACGCACCTGATGGACGAGGCCGAGGCGCTCGCGGACAACGTCGTGATCATCGACGAGGGCCGCGTGGTCGCGCAGGGCTCGCCCGCGGAGCTGACCGCCAACCGGCCGGACGACCAGCAGCTGCGGTTCCGCGCGCGACCCGGTCTCGACCTCACGTTGCTGTCCGCCGCACTGCCCGAGGGCCTGAAGGTGCGCGAGGCGACAAAGGGCGCGTACGTCGTGGAAGGCATGATCGACCCGCAGGTCGTGTCCACCGTGACGTCGTGGTGCGCTCAGCAGGGCGTGCTGGCCGAGGAGCTCACGGTGGCCAAGCGCAGCCTCGAAGACGTTTTCCTGGAGCTGACCGGCAGGGAGCTGCGCTCGTGACCACCTTCGCTCCCGGCACGTTCAAGCCCGCGCCCGGCCGCGGTTCGTTGCCGCGCATGCTCTTCGTGCACGCGCGCACCGAGGCGTTGCTGACGTTGCGCAACGGCGAGCAGATCCTGCTGACCGTGATCATCCCGCTGGCGTTGCTGGTGGCTCTGTCGTTGATGTCGGTGATCCCGATGCCGGAGCCGCGCGTCGGGTCCGCCACCGCGCGGATCTTCGCGCTGGCGATCATCTCGTCGGCGTTCACCGGGCAGGCCATCGCTCTCGGGTTCGACCGGCGTTATGGCGTGCTGAAGCGGCTTTCGGCCTCGGCGCTGCCCCGGTGGCTCTTGGTCGCCGGACGGGTCTGCGGCGCGCTGGTCGTGGTCGCGTTGCAGATCGTGTTGCTCGGCGTGACGGCGTTGATCCTGGGCTGGCGCTTCCCGCTGGCCGGTCTGCCGTGGGTCGTGCTGCTGATCGTCCTGGGCACGCTGACGTTCGGTGCGCTGGGCGTGCTGCTGGGTGGGGCGCTGCGCGCCGAGATCGTGCTGGCGCTGGCGAACATCATCTGGTTCGTGCTGCTTATGGTCGGTGGCGTGGCTCTGTCGGTGCCGGTCGGGTTCGTGCACCTGCTGCCATCCGCCGCTCTGGCTGAAGCTCTGGAAACCTCTGTGGTGCACGGCACCGCTCCGGGTGTGGGCCCGATCGCAGTGCTCGTGGCCTGGGGCGTTGTCGCGGGCGCTCTGGCTACCCGGACGACTCGCCTCACCTGACGACACCTACGATCGTTGGCGTGTCGAAGCTGACCGCCTTCCTCGTGTCCTGGCAGCGCGCCTTCGCGATTGCCGTCGTCATCGCGCAGGCCGGAATCGCGGTCACCGGGTCGATCGTCCGCGTGACCGGCTCGGGCCTGGGTTGCCCGACGTGGCCGCAGTGCGTCGAGGGCAGCGTCGTCCCGGTCGAGCACCCCGAGGTCGCGGCACTGCACCAGTGGGTCGAGTTCGGCAACCGCACGCTGACCGGTGTCGTCGGCGTCATCGCGGGCCTGTGCGTGCTGGCGGCCTGGTACAACCTGCCGCGGCGCAGGCGAGTTCTCGTGCTCTCGCTCGTCCAGCTCGTCGGTGTGGCCGTGCAGGCGGTCGTCGGCGGCATCACCGTGCTGACCGGCCTGGCCTGGTACACCGTGTCGATCCACTTCATGATCTCGATGGGCCTGGTGTGGATGGCCGTGCTGCTCGTGAGCTCGCTGTCCGAAGGTGACGGCCCGGCTCGCTTGAAGGTGCCGGCGCCGTTGATGAAGCTCCAGGTCGTCATGGCCGTCGTGCTGGGCGCGTTGCTGCTCGCGGGCACGTGGGTCACGGCCGCCGGCCCGCACGCCGGCGACTCGGCGACCCCGCGTCTGGGCGTCGAGGTGGCGACTTTGGCGCAGATCCACGCGGACCTGCTGTTCCTGTTCCTGGGCCTGCTGATCGCGGTCGGGTTCTTCACCCGCACCCGCTCCTACTGGACGTTGGTCGGCGTCGTGCTCGCTCAGGGCGCGCTGGGCATGGTGCAGTACTGGACGGGCGTGCCCGAGGTGCTGGTGTCGATCCACGTGCTCGGCGCCGGTGCTGTTGTCGTTGCCACGGCTGCTTTGTGGACGTCGTCACGTGAGCGCACGCACGAGGTAGAGCTGCCCTCCGACGATCAGGCGCTCAGCAAGGCCTGAGCTTCTCCCCGGTCGTTGTGACCGGCCCAGTTCGCCGGTGTCGCCTCGAAGTTGACGTCCGTGATCGTCTTGTCGGCGCCCGCGTCGAGCAGGATCCGGATCACCTCGAGGTGGCCGCGTTCGGCCGCCAGATGCAGCGCCGTCACACCCTCGCCGTGCATCGGCCCGCCGAAACCCGTGCGCTGGTTGGGATCCGCGCCCAGGTCGAGCAACGTGCGGGTGGCGTTCTCCAGCCCGCACCAGGCCGCCCACGCGAGTGCGGTGCCGCGGTAGACGTCCGCGTCGATCCGGGCGCCGCGCTTGAGCAGGTCGCCCAGGACCTCGGTGCGGTCGTTGCGCGCGGCCCACGACAACGCCTCGTCGAGCACTTCCTGCGGGTCGTTCGTCGGCCACCAGCGCGGGAAACCGCTGTGGGGCCGGTAATAGCCTCTCCTGGCCTCCGGTTCGGTCGCCAGGTCCAGGTCTCCCAGGCCGGCCGCGGTGCGCAGGTTCGGCGGGTGAACTCCCCTTCGCGCCAGAAGTTCGGCGGCTTCTCCGTTGCCCCAGAACAACGCGACGGTGAGCGGCGTGCCGCCTTCGCCGCGTGCGTCCAGATCGGTGCGAGCGCCCTTGGCGAGCAGCAGTTCCGCGAGGTTCGGCAGGTTCGAGTACGCCGCCTGGTGCAACGCCGTCCAGCCGTGGACGTTCTGGTGGTCGATGTCCGCGCCGTCGTTGAGCAGCACCTCGACCAGCCGCTCGTCGCACTTGGCCGTCGCCAGCCCGAGCAGGTCGTTGCCGTTGGTACCGCTGGCCTTCACGAGCCACGGGTCGCGCGTGATGATCGCCTTGAGCTCACCGGGGTTCTGCATCTCGATGGCCTGGTAGGCACGGGCGAACGGCCGCGGCTTGCGGATGTTGGCCTTGAGCGCCTTCCAGTCCTCACACCCGTGCGCCTGGGCAAGGACGCTGTGCGCGCCCTCGTCCGTCAACGGCACGTCGTCGAAGACCTCCAGCGCACCGGGCACGCCGTCCCACGCGGAGGCCAGCAATCCCCTGGCCCGCTCCTCGTAGTACTCGATGTCGTCGCGAAACGGGTGCCACATGGCACCACGCTACTTCGGCGAGGCGGGCCTGCGCTCCCACAAAGCGGGCAGTTCCTCTGAGAGCCAACCGTAGAGGTGGTCGACCGTCCTGAGCCGCATCGACCGCTCCGGATCACCACTGAGCAACCGCATGCCGTCCTCGGTGAGCGTCTGGACGCTGGCGATGGCGTTGAGCTTGCGCTGGATGAAGTCCGTCCAGGCCTTCTCGTTGATCCGGTACTCCGCCGCCTGCCGGCCACGCCGGGTCCGCTTGGTCACCAGCCCGACGTTGACCAGGTACTTGAGGTTCGTGCTGATCGACCCGCTGCTCGCCTCCAGCTCCTGCGAGAGCTCGGCGGCGGTGCGCTCCACCGGCTGGCAGATCAGCAGGTAGCCGAGGATGCGACCGCCGATCAGCGGGATGCCCTCCTCGGCGAAGTGGGCCGCGAACCGCTCGATCCAGGCGGACAGACGGGTCTCGCGTCCGACGCTCATCAGTGATCCCTTTCGGTCGACACTGAAATCATCGTAGCGATCTTGTCAACGTCAGCCGAGGTCGTATGGCTTGGCTTCCGCCCACAGGGCCTCCGCCTCACCGAGAAACGATTGGAAGCTGAAGCCGTCTCCGGGATGCAAGACGAACTTGGGTTCACCAGCAGCCTGATAGGTGTAGTACTCCGCGTACACGGCGGCGCTCGGCCCCGCACTGTCGACCGCGAACACACCGATGGGCAGCGGATGGCTCGTCAGCCTCACCGACAGATTCCCGTTGGTGAGCCGTTTCAGCTCGCCCAGCAGCCGGAGACTCCCTTGAATTCTTTCCCTGGCCGCGTCGCCGGAGCGTCCGGCGTAGTACCGCGCGGCCACCACGTCCACGGCGGGTGCCGCCGGATCCACGAGCAGGAATCGCAGTCTCTGTCCGTTGTGGAGACGTGTCTCGAGCTTGCCGAACTGCGAGTTCACGAAGTGATTCCTGGCCACCCCGGTGATCAGTACCTCCTCAGCGGTATCGAGCACCTCGGTGAGATCTGCGCCGAACGCTTCACTGAATCCTGGACGACCAGCACGCGCCGACCGGACTCGAGCGCTCAGGGGCCACTCGACGCCGGATGCCCATAGCCGCTCGGCCTCATCGCTGAAGTGCTGGAACCAGGGTGCGTCGCCCTTCGCCAACACCATGATCGGCGCCGCTTCGCTCTCCGGATGAAACTCGTAGTGCTGCACATACAGGACAGCGTTCGGTTTCTGCACGTCAAGGCATGTGAAGCCAGCCGACGGGATACAGGACAGCACCCGGACGTCAAGCACTCCGCCGTGCCTGTCGCGCAACGCGGTGAGGTCGTCCAGTGTCGCCCTGATCCGGGCACGCAATTGATCAACACCCTGTGGATACGGCTGGTGGCCGTTCACGATCGCCAGAAGAGGCTCGTTCGTGGGATCCAGCACCAGCACTCTGACTCGTCCGCCGCTCCTGAGGATGGCGGGTAGTGCGGTGCGCATGCCCTGAACGTTCCTGGTCATGGAGATTCCCACAAGAAGGAACTCGGACGCTGACTCCCGCCTCGCGATCAGGTCCTGAGGAAAATCCGCCTGAAGGACGCTCGCGGAGCCGGTCACTCGGCTGATCTGCTGGGTCAGCTTCCTCGACTTGATCTGCGAGAAGGCGAGGATGGCCAGCAGAGCGAGCACGGCCGACGCGAGCTTGTCGAGGCCGACCAGCCCCGTGATGCCGAGGATCGTGAAGACCAGGCCCACCAGGGCGAGGAGGTAGAGGTCGAGGTTGTCGTCGGCGACGAACGCCCGGACTCGCTTGCTCCACCCTCTGTCGCTCACGGTGCGCAGGTTACGGCTGTAGGCCCACGCCGGTCAGCAAGATCGACCAAGATCCGGTCAACGGCGCGGCTTGTGCAGATCGGCGGGGTCGAAGGTGACAGAGATAGTGCCGACCACGTGCACCGGTTCCCGATTGCCCGGCGTCAGCGTCACGACGTCCGAGTACACGCCACCGTTCAGCCGGTGGCAATAGATGACCGGCCCGTCCGCTATGTCGAGCTCCACCCGCCAGTACGCGGGCACACCGGCAGCGGCAAGAGCGGCGGGCTTCTCCAGGCGGTCGCTCTTCTTCGTGGACGGGCTGACGATCTCGACCACCAGCGCGACGTTCGCGACGTCGACGGACACGGTCTCGACCCGTTCGGTCGTCACGACCACGCCCGGGATGTAGCCGAAGTGCTCGCCGACCCGGACACCGATGGCGGTCAACGCCTCCATGCCCTCCGAGGCAACGGCGTCGTCGAGGATTCGGGCCAGCCTGTCTCCGACCCTCTGGTGCTTGGCGGCCGGTGCGGGAGTCACGACGAACCGCCCGTCGACCAGCTCGATGCGACGGCCCTCTTGGGGGTCAAGACTCTCCCAGTCGTCCAGGGTGTAGCCGTCCAGACGCCGTGCGGTGGTCATTGCCTCACCCCTCAACTGGCCTTCTGTCTCTGGTCGACCCACAGCTCAGTGGTGCACGAGAACTGACGCTAGAAGGCGGAAGCCTTCCAACGCCAGTTGCTGGTGACCGAACAACCAGAAAGAGCAGGCGCTTGGAGAAACTCCAAGTCAGCAGACAGGCGCGAGCGGAGTCGTCTCGTCCGGCCCTGGCCGGCGGCGCCACCGGTCCAGCTTCGCGTGCTCGGTCAGCGAGATCAGCGTCTCCCGCACCGAGAGCCGGACGCGCGGGTCGCAGTTCACGACCGGCACGTCGGGCGAGATGCCCATGCCGCGAATGATGGCCTTCACGTCCGACCGAACGGACGCGTGCACGTTGTTCAGCGCGAGCACGTACGGGATGTTGTGGTCCTCGAAGTACCGCATCGCGTCCACGGAGTCCGCGGGGCGCATCACGTCGAAGAGCACGACGGCACCGACGGCGCCGCGCACCACATCTCCCCAGCCCGCGCGCGGGTCCTGCCACTGCGGGGCCACGAAGAGGTGCAGCGCCAGGCCGGGGTCGAGCCACACGCGTCCGAACTGGATGCGCACCAGTTCCGTCACGGCACCCGCGCGTTCCGGCGGCAGTGCGTTCATCGTCAGGAGATCGTTCTCCACGATGGACCTGATGAAAGTGCTCTTGCCCACGCCGAAGCCACCGGCGACGACAATCTTGGCCGAGGTCAGCTCCCGACCGGGCGGCCCTGGGGGCCCGAATTCGGGAAATCTAGAGCCGACGTAGTCCACTCAGCACTCTCTCCATCAACCCGAGGTCCGGCGTGTCACCGCCTGCGGAAGCGGTCTGGTGCACGTCCACCAGACCTCGTTCCGCCATGTCGCCGAGCAACACCTTCACGACTCCCAGTGGGAGACGCATCAGTGCGGCCACTTCCGCGACGGATCGCGGGGAGTGGCACAGCTCGACAACGCGTTGGTGCTCAGCCTGCAAGATACCTGCCGAGTGCCGACTCTGATCATTGGCGGAGACAAGTGTCTCGATCTCGAGGTCGATGTTGGACCGAGTGCGCCCACCCGTCCAGGCATATGCACGAACGATCGACGAGTCCTGAGCCTCCTGAATGGAGGGCTCGAAGTCTTCCTGCGGTACAACGGGAGTCGCTTCCCGCGCGGGCACCGGGTCCGGCGTGCGCGCCCGCTTTCGGCCCGAGTCCAGGGAGAACCCGTTCATCAGGTCGGCGAACGTCTGCTCGGCGGGCGTCTCCCGCCTTCGTCGTCGGTGCGCGTCAGGGGACGAGCTCATGGTTCACCTCACGCTGTGCAGCTGCGCTCGCAGTTCGGGGGTGAGGATCTGGCCCACCTGGTCGACGACCACGGTCATCTCGTAGGCCACTTGACCGACGTCGCTGTCGGGGGCGGCGAGAACCGCCAAACAAGACCCGTCTCGAATGGACATGAGGAGCATGATCCCGTAGTCCATCTCGATCACGGTGCGCAACACTCCGCCACCTTCGAAGCAACGTGAAGCGCTCATCGTCAGTGCTGTGACACCGGAGGAGATCGCGGCGAGCTGCTCGGCGCGGTCCGGTGGCAGACCCGTCGACTTGGTGAGCAGCAGGCCGTCCACCGAGATCACGATCGCGTGGGCGACACCGGCCACTCGATCCGTGAAGTTCGTGATCAACCAGCCGAACTGGTCGACCTGGCGCGACTGAGGCGTGCTCATGCCTTCTCCCCGTTGTACTGGCCGTTCCCCTGGCCGCTTCCGTTCCCGTTGCCGCCGAGCGGCGCCTGACGCAGGCCCGTCTGGTAGCTGGCGAGAAAGCCTCGTGCTCGTTCTGGATCGCGCTTCGGGCCTGTGGCAGGGCGTGTGCCGTTCTCGGGACGTTCCGCCAGGTCGGGGAGCAGGTTCTTACGCGGCGCCCGTTTCGGCAACCCGGCATCGGTCTCGCCGGCGTCCGTGGCGGGGTCTCCCGCCTGCTCCCAGACCGTCCCGCCGGGCTTCTTCCCGAACCACGACGCCACTACCGACGGTGACGATACAGGTGGGGTCGTTGCCGACGAATGATCACCGTTGACCGATTCGCCCGAGACTCCGGTGCCCCTGAACCAGGACGACGTCGTCTCATTTGGTGACGCGGCCGGCACACCGTTGTACTCGGCCGAAGCGGGGCGCGGCGTGCGCTGGGGCAGTGACTCGTCGATCGCGGCGCCGCGGAACGACGACCACTCCGCGGACTCGCGCGGCCGGTCGATGGCCGGGGCGGGCGCGGGCGGCGGCGCCAGGTTCGGCGTCTTCACGACGACGTGGGGCTGCTTGGCCAGAGCCGGCTTCGGCTGCGGCAGCGCGGCGTGGCGCGGCTGCGACGGCGCCGGGGCCTCCTCGTGCGAGCGCACGAGTTCCGCCGGCACGAGCACGAACGCGCGCAGGCCCTCGCGGCCCTCTCCCGCGCCGCGCAGCCGGACGGTGATGCCGTGGCGGCCCGCGAGCCTGCCGACGACGAACAGACCCATCTGGCGGGACACGGGCACGTCGTCCTCGGTGCCGGACGACAGTCGCTCGTTGGCCTCGGTGAGCTCGGCCGGGCCCATGCCGATGCCCTGGTCGGCGACCTCGACGAGCACGGCGCCCTGCTGGTCGATCCGCGAGCCGATCATGACCTGGGTGGCGGGCGCGGAGAACGCGGTGGCGTTGTCCAGCAGCTCCGCGATCAGGCGCACGAGGTCGCTGGCCGCGTAGCCGACGACCTCGACCGACGGCGTCGACTTCACCACGACGCGCTGGTAGTGCTCGATCTCCGACGCGGCGGCGCGCAGCACGTCCGCGAGCGGGACGGGCTGGCTGAACCGGCGGGCCATGTCCGTACCGGACAGCACCATCAGGTTCTCGTTGTTGCGGCGCATGCGCGTCGCGAGGTGGTCGAGCTTGAAGAGGTTGGCGAGCTGCTCGGGGTTCTCCTCGTGCCGCTCCAGCTCCTCCATGAGCTTGAGCTGGCGCTCGACGAGGCCCTGCGAGCGGCGCGACAGGTTCACGAAGATGTTCTTCATGCCCGACCGCAGCGACGACTGCTCGACGGCGGAGCGGATGGCCTGCTCGTGCACGGCGTCGAACGCGCGGGCCAGCTGGCCGAACTCCTCCATGGAGTGCACGGGCACCGGTTCGATCGTGAGGTCCGGCGCGCGGTCGGCGCGGATCGCCGCGACGACCTCGGGGAGGTGGTGGTGCGCCACGTCGAGGGCGGAGCGGCGCAGCTCGGACAGCGAGCGCAGCAGGTAGCGGCCGATGACGAAGCCGAGCGTGCCGGCGATCAGCAGCATCGCGAGCAGGATGACCGCGGCGGCGCCTGCCTTGTTGGACGTGTCGTCCTGCAGCGAGGCGGCGGTGTTCGCGAGCTCGTCCTGCAGTTCGCGGCCGACCTGTTCCATCAGCCGCGCGGTGGTGCTGGACGCCTTGTTCCAGTCGTCGACGGCGATGCCGAACTCCTGCGGCGGCTTGGGCTGGCCGGGACGCGTGGCGGGCGGCGGGGTGCCGTCGGGCTGGGTGAGCGCGCGTTCGACGAGTGCGTTGCGGCTCGCCACCGCGGCACCGGTGACGGTCTGGTCGTAGGCGCGGCGCTGTTCGGTGGTGCCGATGGCCTGGAAGTCGTTCAGGCGGTCCTGCAACCGGATGTCGGACTGCTCCAGCGCGCGGACCTCCGGGCCCAGGAGCTTGCCCCGGCCGATCCCGGCTAAGACGAACGCGTGCTGCAGCGAGACCTGCTCCTGCGCGATGACCATGTTGTGCAGTGCCACCGCGGTGCCCGAGATGGCGTTGTCGTTGAACTGGCCGACGAGCGCCTGTTCGAAGTCCAGCAAGGACTTCACGATCGCGGTGTAGCCGTAGGTGCCGCCGGACGGGTCGCCGCCGTCGCCGCCCTGGGCGACCTTCTCCCGCAGGTTCTTCAACGTCTCCAGCTGGCCGCCGACCTCGGCGAAGCGCTGACGTGCGACGTCGCTGACGCCGTCGGTGCGGTCGATGCGGCGGCGCACGGTCGAGACCGCGTTGTCCGTGGACCTGATCTGGTTCTGATAGGCGCCGACACCGGAGCCGCTGGTCGTGCTCTGCGCGGCGAGCGTGCGTTCCTGCTGGATGCTGGAGATCAGCGGCGCGAGATCGGCCCTGAGCCGGACCAGGCCCTGCATCTGCACGTAGTTGTCGGACCGGTCCACGTAACCGGAGATCTGCAGTGCGCCCGCGCCGACCGCGACGGCCACCGGCACCAGCAGCACGACGCCGAGCTTGACCGGCAGGCGCCAGTTGCGCCAGTCGCTGATCTTTCTCCACTCGACATTCACGAAATGGTCCCCAAGGCGCGCTCGAAGTGCCCCACTATCGGCTACCTCCTGGCCTGGTGAATCCCCGCGAGCTTGAGACCCCGCAGCTAGATATCTCGACCAGCCGTATCGGGTGTTAGCGGATAGTAGGCCAGAGAGCGTGACGCGACAACGACCTGGGGCGTGCACGATCGATCACCCGCTGTGACGACAGACCTTTTGGGGTGGTCATGCACGTTCCAGGGATTGACTCGCCGCCACGCGTGGTTACGCTTGCGCCTCCCACCCCCGGACCGGACGCGCCTTCCGCGCAGAGCCTCGCCGGGCACTCCCCGTAACGAATGCGAGCGGTTGATGACGAAGGCGCTGCCCTCCGTGTCACGCCCGGCCACCCCCGGTTTCGCGACCTTTGAAGAGCCTGCTCACTCATTGCTCATCGATGGTGACGGTGAGCCTGATTTCGGTGCCGTCCAAACGAGCGAGGATTTCCTCGACCTGAAGCGCCGGGTCAAGCGTTTCATTCTCCCGGCGACGCTGCTGTTCCTCGCTTGGTATGTGACGTTCGTATTGCTTTCGGCTTACGCCGCCGACTTCATGAGCACTCCGCTGTTCGGAACGGTGAACGTCGGCTTGACGATGGGATTCCTCCAGTTCGTCACCACCATCATCATCACAATGGCGTACGCGCGTTACTCCAAGCGGAAGCTCGACCCCCAGGTCGACAAGGTGCGCGCTCTCGTCGAATCCGATGAGGAGCTCGCGTGACCGGGGCGAACACCGCGATCAACCTGTCCGTCTTCGGCATCTTCGTGCTGCTGACGCTCTACATCGTTTACCGGGCGTCGACGCGAAACGTCAGCGCGTCGGACTACTACGCGGCGGGCAGCAGTTTCACGGGCACGCAGAACGGCATCGCACTCTCGGGTGACTTCCTGTCCGCGGCGTCGTTCCTGGGCATCTCCGGCGCGATCGCCGTGAACGGTTACGACGGCTTCATGTACTCGATCGGGTGGGTCGTCGCCTGGCTGATCGGCCTGATGCTCATCTCGGAACGGCTGCGCAACACGGGCCGCTTCACCATGGGCGACGTCATGGCGTTCCGCATGCGCCAGCGCCCCGTGCGCGCGGCCGCGGCGAACGCGACCCTGGTGATCTCGATCTTCTACATGATCGCGCAGATGGCGGGCGCCGGCGGCCTGATGGCGCTGCTCCTGGACGTGCACAGCAAAATCGGCCAGGCCATCATCATCGCGGTCGTCGGCATCGTCATGGTGCTGTACGTGCTGGTCGGCGGCATGAAGGGCACCACGTGGGTGCAGATCATCAAGGCCGTGCTGCTGCTTCTGTCCGTGTCGCTGCTGACCATCTTCCTGATCGGCAAGTTCGGCTTCGACTTCTCCTCGATGCTCGACCGCGCGACGCAGCGCTCGCCGCTGGGCGAGGCCGTGCTGGCGCCGGGTGTGAAGTACGGCGCCTCGGACCTGTCGAAGGTCGACTTCATCTCACTGGCCCTGGCACTGGTGCTCGGCACCGCGTCGCTCCCCCACGTGCTGATGCGCTTCTACACGGTGCCGAACGCCCGCGAGGCGCGGAAGTCCGTCGTGTGGGCGACGTGGATGATGGCGATCTTCTACTCGTGCACGCTGGTCATCGGCTTCGGCGCGATGGCCCTCGTCGGCACGGACAAGATCACCGGCGCCCCCGGCGGCGAAAATTCCGCGGCGCCACTGCTGGCGTTCCAGGTCGGCGGCACCGTGCTGCTCGGCATCGTGTGCGCCGTGGCGTTCGCGACGATCCTCGCCGTGGTCGCCGGTCTGACGCTGACGGCGTCGGCCTCGTTCGCGCACGACGTCTACGCCAACGTGATCAAGCACGGCGAGGCCGACCCGCGCGACGAGGTCAAGGTCGCGCGCCTCACCGCGGTCTGCGTCGGTGTGCTCGCGATCGTCGGCGGCATCGCGGCGAACGGCCAGAACGTTGCCTTCCTGGTCGCACTCGCGTTCGCGCTGGCCGCCTCCGCGAACCTGCCGACGCTGCTGTACTCGTTGTTCTGGAAGCGGTTCAACACGCGCGGCACGCTGTGGAGCATCTACGGCGGCCTCACCTCGTGCGTGCTGCTGATCGTGTTCTCCCCCGCCATCTCCGGCTCGAAGTCGTCGGTGTTCCCGGACGCCGACTTCGCGTTCTTCCCGCTGTCGAACCCCGGCATCGTGTCGATCCCGCTGTCGTTCCTGGCCGGGTTCCTGGGCACGATCCTCGGCGGCGAGCCGGCGGACCGCGAGAAGCAGGCGGAGATGGAGGTGCGCGGGCTGACCGGCATCGGGTCAGGTCTGCGCTAGCAGTTCCTCCACCGCCTTGTTGAACACCTCGGGGCGTTCCAGGTTCGGCATGTGCGCGGCGCCGTCGACCACGACCAGCGTCGAGCCTGGAACGCGCTCGCTCATGTACTCGGCGTCGCTGACCGGCGTGTACTCGTCGTCGCTGCCGACGATCACCAGCGTCGGCACGGTGATCGAGGTGAGGGTCTCGGTGTAGTCGGGCCGTTCCGCACGGCCTCGCAACGCCGCGGCGGCGCCCTCGGGCGGTGCGTTGTGCATCAGCCCAGCGACGAACTCGCCGACGGCCGGGTTGTGCGGCGCCACCATCTTCCACTGCACCTCGGTGGCGTAGCCCGACATGCCCTCGCGCAGCAGCCGGTCGGCCATGGCGTTGCGGTTCCGGCGGCCGTCCTCGGTCTCCGCCTGCGCGAACGTGTCGGCGAGGATCAGGCCGCGCAGGCGTTCGGGGAACGTGCGCGCGCACTCCATGACGATCTGCCCGCCCATCGACAGGCCGCCGAGCACGAACCGCTCGACGCCGAGGTGGTCGAGCAGGCCCGCGACGTCGGACGCGAAGACGTCCAGTGGCGTGATGCCGGGGACGACGGTGGTCTCGCCGTAGCCACGCAGGTCGGCGGCGATCACCCGCCAGCCCACGGCGCTGAAGTGCTCTACCTGCGGGCGCCACATCGAGCGGTCGAAGGGATGGCCGTGCACCAGCACCAGCACGTCGTCGCCGGTGCCTTCGTCGTCGTAGCCGATGGTGATGCCGTTGACGTTCGCGGTGGTCATGATCCGACCGTAGCGCGAACTAGGACGCGGCTTCCTGGATCGCCTTGCTGAAGCGGGACGCGGCCTCGGCGGTCGTGAGCTTGAAGCCCAGCGACGGTTCGGTCAGCTCCAGTTCGAGCAGCAGCGGCTCGCCGTCGGGGCCTTCGACGACGTCCACTCGGGCGTAGAGGAAGTCCTTGCGCTGCAACGAGAGCAGCTTCGCGGCCACGTCGAGGACCTGGTTCGCGAGCTCGACCTGACGCGGGGACGGTTCGATGCTGCCCAGCCGCTCCTCGACGTAGAGGCCGGACTCCGCCTCGGCGAGGCCCTGCGCCAGCATCGGTCCTTTGTGGAACGAGTGGGAGTACTCGCCGGCGAAGAACACGAGTGCGGTCTCGCCGTGAGCGTCCACACTGGACTGGTAGGGCTGCACCAGGGCTTTGACGCCGATGGCTTCGAGGTGCGCGCGAGCTGACTCGTGGTCGGTGAACCGGCCCGCGCCGCGCGAACCCGCGCCGACCGCAGGCTTCACCACGAACTCGCCGTCCGGGAACGCCGGGGTCTCCCCCGGTTCCACCACGGCGGTGGGCACGACGGGGACGCCGTGGGCGGCCAGTTCGGCCATGTAGGACTTGTCGATGTTCCAGCGCACGACTGAGAGCGGGTTCGCGAGGGCCGGCACGCCGGCGCACCACGCCAGGAAGGCGTCCAGGTGGTCCGGGTAGTCCCAGGTCGTGCGCAGGACGACGAGGTCGGCCTCGACCGCGCTGCCCCAGGGCTGCCACGACACGTCGACGCCGTCCCGGAGCAGGGCGGTGACGAGTGCTTCCTCGTCGCCGTCGCCCTCGGGCAGGCGGTCGCACGAGGCGAGCACGACCTTCATGACCGCATCTTGGCCATCTTGCGGCGGTGCGCGGAGCCGATCTTGGTGGCCGCGGTGGTCTCGCGGTCCCATTCGGACTGCTCGACGTTGTCGGCGGCCTCGACGGCCTTGGTGGCGGACTCGACGTCCTTGGTCATCACGTCGCCCATGGCGCCGTCCGCGCCCACCAGCACGATTCGCGCGCCGGCCCGGCCGATCGGTTCCACGACGGCCCTGACCGCCGTGCCCGGCTTGCCGTGGGCCTGCACGAACTCGGCGATGCGCTTCTGAGTGGTTTGATCAGACACCCCCACACTGTAAAACCAGCGGGTAGCTTCAGTCGGGTGACCACCGACACGCTCACGTCGTTCCTCACGTGGTACTTCGACCACCACCCCGCGCACGCGGCCCAGGCCGGCTCGCTGGAGCACTACTCCACCTTCGGGGACTTCTCCGCCGCCGCGTTCGAGCAGCGGGCCAGGGAGACCGAGGAGTGGCTGGCGCGGCTGGAGCCGTTGCCGACGTCGGTGGACCGCGATCTGGCGCTGTCGGTGCTGCGCGGAGCGTCGGCGCACGAGACGTGGCCGGGATGGCGGCGTGACCCGCACGAGTACGCCGGTGTGGTGTTCTTCGGGCTGCTGGGGCCGTTCCTGCACGGGCTGCTGCCCGAGGCCGAACTCGTCGCCTCCACGATCGCGAAGCTGCGCGAGGTGCCCGCGGTGCTCGCCGCCGCCGAGGCGAACCTCGACGCCTCCCTGGCGTCGCCGCTGGTCGTGCGACGGGCGTTGGACCAGGTGCGGACCGGCCGGTCGTTCCTGCTGGACTCGCTGCCGCTGGAGGCCGCGCCGGAGTTCCGCGCGGCGATGGCCGAGGCCGCCGGGCCCGCCGCGGACGCGTTCGACCGGCACGCCGCGTTCCTGGAGGACCTGGCCGTGCGGGCGACCGGCGACTGGCGGATGGGCGAGAAGCTCTACTCGGCCTTGTTGCAGGACAAGGAGATGCTCGGCTACGGCGCGCCGGAGCTGCACCAGCGCGGGCAGGACGCCTACGCGGAACTGGAAGCCGAACTGATCGAGCTCGCGGGCTCGCCGGACTGGCGTTCGGTGATGAGCTCGCTGCAGGACGACCACCCGCCGACGCTGGAGGCGTTGCGCGCCGAGTACGAGGCGGAGACGGCACGGGCGCGCGCGGCGCTGGTCGAGCACTCGCTGGTGACGCTGCCCGAGGGCGAGGAGTGCCAGGTGGTGCCAGGGCCGCCGTTCCACCGCGCGGTCATGGCCGTGGCGAGCTACCTCGGCCCGCCCGCGCTGACGTCCAAACGCACGGGCTACTTCTTCGTGCCGTTCACGCCCGACGGTGCCTCCGACGAGCAGGTCACGCACCGACTGCGCACCAACGCGCGGTCGCAGCTGCCGACGATCTCGGTGCACGAGGCCTATCCCGGCCACCACTGGCACCTGACGTGGCTGGCGGCGCAGGGCTCGGCGCACCCGTTGCGCAAGATCTTCCGGACGCCGTACTTCTCCGAGGGCTGGGCGCTGTACGCGGAGAAACTGCTGCGCTCGGTCGGCCACTACAAGACGCAGGGCGCGTTGATGGGGCACGTCGAGGCGCGGCTGTTCCGGGCGGCGCGGATGATCGTCGACACGGCCCTGCACTGCGGCGACATGACCCCCGCCGAAGCCGAGGCGTTCATGGTGGCGCGCACGGCGCTGACGCCCGGCACCGCGGTGGGCGAGGTCAAGCGGTACTGCACGCGGCCGACGCAGGCGCCGTCGTACCTGACCGGGGCGTTGGAGATCGACCTGATCCGCGACGAGTACCTGGCCGCGGGGCTGGGGTCGTTGCGCGACTTCCACGACCGGATCGCCGGTTCCGGCGCGCTGCCGCTGGGGCTCGCGCGCCGGGTCGCCCTGGGCGAGGACTAGTCCGGCCATGACGGTCGTGCTGTCCGTCCCGGACACCGCGCTGACACTGCGGCCGTGGCGGTCCGACGATCTCCCGGCGCTGCTGGCGGCGCATCGCGATCCGTTGTTGCGCCGCTGGCTGGCCACCTCCCTGACCACCGAGGCCGAAGGCCGGCGGTGGCTCGACGCGCAGGACGACGGCTGGGCGGGGGCGACCCGGCTCAGCTTCGCCGTGGTCGCCGACGACCATCCCCCGCTGGGCCACGTGGTGGTGAAGGTGGGACCAGGCGGCACGGCCGAGGTCGGCTACTGGACCGCCGCCCCCGCTCGGGGGCGGGGAATCGCCGCCCGAGCGGTGGAGACGTTGTCGCGGTGGGCACTGTCCGTCCAGGACCTGGTCGCGCTCACCCGGCTGGAACTGCTGCACGCCGCCGGCAACCACCCGTCCTGCCGAGTGGCGGTCAAGTGCGGCTACGCGCTGCACGACCTGCTTCCCGCCCTACCGCCGGAGTTCCCCAACGAGGGACACCGGCACGTGCGCCGCTAGGCGGGCCGGTAGGCCTGGCCCGCCGCGGTCAGGGTCGTGCCGGTGGACAGTCCCGTCGGACTTGTCTTGGTGGACAACGTGAACCACGAGTAACGCTCCACGAAGGACAGTCCGTCGAGCATCCTGGTCGACGCGGTGATGAACGCGGTCTGCTGTTGCTGGCTCGGGTAGACCGCGCGGCCGGAACGCCAGTCGATCAACGCGTACTCGGTGAGCCAGATCGGCTTCTTGTACCGGTTGTAGACGTTGCGCAGGTACGACTCGAGGTGTCCGGTGGCCGCGGAGGAGAAGTCCTGCCCGTACCAGTGCAGCGGGATGAAGTCGACGCGCAGGTTGCGTGCCTTGGCGCCCGCCATGAACCGGTCGAGCCACCCTCCCGCGACGTCACCTCCGAACGCGACGCCGGGCGCGCCGAGCCTCAGTCCGGTGTTCTGCAGGCGTGGCCACAGGTCCAGCGCGCGTTCGACGGTCATGTTCGCCTGGCCCGCCATGTCGGGTTCGTTGAAGCCCAGCAACTGCTTGCCGTTGGCCTTCGCCTGGGCGAGCTCCGCGTCGGTGACGCTCGCGGCGCCCCAGATCATCGGGACGAACTCGGCGTTGCTCTGGATTCCTCGCCGGTCCGAGGCCCAGGTGTAGTACCAGCGGGCGTCCAGGGCGGTCATGGCGGCACCGGCCGGACCGGGGTCGTCGGCCGCGTTCACGCCCTTCTTGGCGGAGGCGGCCTGGGATGGAAGCGCTCCCATGAGGAGCAGACATGCGATCAGCAGCAGGGTTGTTTTTCGCATGGATCGGTCTTACCAGTGTCTCGCTCCTTTTGCTCCCACCAGCTGGGAGGGGGAACATCGGGGCCACGGCCCGGGTTGAGCAGGGTGAGTCGATCAAGGAGGACAGATGCCCAAGGCAGTGGTGGTGCGTTCGGCCGGTGGCCCGGAGGTGCTGGAGTACGCCGACGTGCCGTCGCCCGTGGCCGGTGACGGCGAGCTGCTGGTGAAGGTGGCCGCGGCGGGCGTCAACTACATCGACACGTACCAGCGCAGCGGCCAGTACGCGATCCCGTTGCCCACCGCACTGGGCCTGGAGGGTGCCGGCGAGGTCGTCGTCTCGAACTCCCCCGACTTCGCCGCCGGCGACAAGGTCGCCTGGATGGGCGTGCTGGGCAGCTACGCGGAGGAGGTCGTGGTGCCCGCGGCGTCCGCGGTCCGGGTGCCGGACGGGCTGGACGTCGAACTGGCCGCGGCCTCGCTGCTGCAGGGCATCACCGCGCACTACCTGATCCACTCGACGTACGTCGTGAAGGAAGGCGACCGGGTGCTGGTGCACGCGGCGGCCGGTGGCGTCGGGCTGCTGCTGACGCAGTGGGTGAAGGCGAAGGGCGCCACCGTCGTCGCGACGGTGTCGACCGACGAGAAGGAGGCGCTGTGCCGGGAGGCCGGCGCGGACCAGGTGCTGCGGTACGGCGACTTCGCCTCGCAGATCGAGAAGGTCGACGTCGTGTACGACGGCGTCGGTGCCGACACGTTCGACCAGTCGCTGGCGTCACTGAAGCCGCGCGGGATGCTGGCGCTTTTCGGGGCGTCGTCCGGACCGGTGCCGCCGGTGGACCCGCAGCGGCTCAACGCGGCCGGGTCCGTGTACCTGACGCGGCCGTCGACCGGGTCCTACCTGCTCGACCGCGCGGAGCTCGACTGGCGGGCCGCGGACCTGTTCGAGGCGATCGCGTCCGGCACGCTGAACGTCCGGATCGGCGGCCGGTACAAGCTGGAGGAGGCGGCGCAGGCGCACACCGACCTGCAGTCGCGCAAGACGACCGGCAAGCTGCTGCTCCTGCCGTGAGCCGATGCGAAACGGCCCCTCGGGTGCTCCGAGGGGCCGTTTCGCTTTTCGCGTCAGGCGGCGGGGGTGACCTTCACGCCGTCGATGACGAAGACCAGGGTCTCGTTGGGCTTGATGCCCTGACCGCCCTGGCCGTAGCCCTTGGCGGGCGGCACGATCAGCAGCCGGCGGCCCTTCTCCTTGAGCCCGACGATGCCCTCGTTCCAGCCGTCGATGACCGGCGCCTGGCCGACGTTCTCGACGTCGAACGGCTCGCCGCGCTCGAAGGAGCTGTCGAGGATCTTCTTGTCGGAGAACGTCGTGAGCTGGTAGTTCACCGAGGCTGTCGTGCCCGCCTTCACCTCGGCGCCGGTGCCGGGCACCAGGTCCTTGATGACGAGCTCGTCGGTGGGCTTGCACGCGGGGATCTCGACCTTGGGCGCCGCACCGAAGTCGCCGGTGACCTTGAAGTCGTCGGCCTTGCAGGGGGTCGTGGGCGCGCCGGCCGAGGGCTGGGCCGAGCTGCCGCAGCCGGCGAGGCCGGTGGCCGCCACGAGCGCCAGGGAAGCGATGAGCAGGACGTTACGCATGGTGGGTGAGCGTATTCGGGCGGGTGTGAGCGGCGTGTAGCAGGCCGAGCGACCTCGTCCTGACGGCCGTCCCCTGGCTCGGCCTGCCGGAGGAGCAGCGGCCACGGCCGAGCGGTCTAAAACACTCGCAGTGGGTGCGTTCGGGTAGATGGGTCACCCTCATCCGACACGGGAGGGGCGGGTGGCGACTGGGCGTCACCGAAGTGCACGTATGCGGGTCGACGACTGGGCTCAAGGGCGGTTATTCCGGTCCTGAATGTCGCACGAATAGCAGCTTCCTTATCTTTTGACCGACGCGTACAGTAACTCCTCGCACTTGATCGGACACCGACCGCATTCGTCCGTTCGGGTAGCAGCCAATCTGGTGATCCGGGAGGTGGAGACTCGTGTCCGCGGAGGCCGGAGGCATCCGCAGCAGCCTGATCCAGGAGTTGTTCTGGACTCGGACCGGGTTGCTCCTCCTCATACTCGTCGTGACGTCGGGTGCGTCGCTGGCCATTTCCAGTCAAATGGATTCCGGCACAGCGAGAAACCTGCTGACAGCGCTGGGTACCGGCACTCTCATTTCGGCGGTCGTGAGCTTCACACAGACGTTGATCACGTCGAAAGCGGCGCAGAAGGCGCTTCTCGCTCCGGTGATCGAGGAGAGTCGCAAGGCTCTCCGGGAACTCACCCAGGAGTATCGGGCGCTCGATCGCGAGTTCTTCCCCAGTCACGTGTTCGAGCCGACGGCCAAGCCGGATCCGGTGTTCAACCAGCTGATGATGCAGGACCTGGAGCGGACGCGGCTGTACTGCTTCCGCGGGTTCGCCGGCCGGTACGCGGCGGGCAGGGTGCTGCTCAGCCAGACGGAGTGCGAGCTCAGGGCGGTGCTGGCCGACCCGCGCGACGACAACGCCATCAGCGGGCGGGCGCGGTACCTGTTGCGCAACGAAGGCGCGGACGGGGACTACGACGAGATCCAGAAACGACTCAAGGAGCAGATCGGCATCGGGCTAGTCGGGCTCTACGCGGCGCGCAGCCGGTGTTCCAGGATCGACGTCACCATCGTTTCGGATCCGCCGCTCGATCGGCTCGAGTTGTTCGACGACTCGGCGTGGCTCACGCTCTACAGCAACACCGCGGGAGTGCTCAGGCCGTATCCGCGCACGCTCAGGTTCACCGAAAGTTCGTTCCTTTACGCGATGGAACGCGCGGAGTTCCTGCGCATCAGCAATTCCAAGGCCGGTTACCACTTCGCCATCACGCCAGCGACTTCCAGGAACGACTTCGTGGCGCTGTTCGAGAAGATCACCGGCGAGACGCTCACCATCGACGGTTTCACGGAGCTCGAAGGCAAGTTCCACGCATTCCGTCGCGAATTCTCCGCATCCGCTCAGTTGAGGAGCTGATCGATCTTGCTAGCCGAGTTCACCGGGGTGTCCGCGCTCGAGGAGCTCGCCACTCGGGTGCAGCGCGCCGAATTCCCCGTCGTGGACCACTGGGCCGATGTCGGCACGTGGTTTCGCGAATGGGCGGCCCGTCCCGGGTTGCGCAAAGAGCTTCGCGCGCACATCGACGGCCTCACACCCCAGGAGGCGACCTGGGTGATCGCGCATTCACGCGAGACGACGACGCACTACGCGTGGTGCCTGCGCGACGAAGCGGACGAACCGTTCACGTTCTGGCTGCACGAGTACAAACCGCTGGGCGACTGGCGGGCCGGCTACGCCGACTCGGTGCACAACCACCGCTACCACTTCTGCACCACCATCCTGAGCGGCGCGTACCTGCACGAACGTTTTGACGCCCGGCTCGGCGTCGGCGGCCGCACGGTCGTCGGCACGGAACTCACGAACCGCACCCAGTGCGCCGAGGGCACCACCGGCACGATGCTCGCGCACGAGTTCCATCGCATCCCGCGAGCAGCCGACGGGACCATGACGTTCCTGGTCAAGTCACGTGCCGTGAACCCGTGGAGCCTCAGCTACGACCCGGACACCAGAATCAGCCACCGGCACGTGCCGGTGGAGGACCGACTGGAGGATCTGACGAACCACCTGTGAAGGCCCGCCGAGGCCGCCGCGACACGCTTACCATCAGCCCACCTGTCAGGAGGGCTGATGATGCGTACGCGCACATTGATTCCGAGGTCTGTCATCGCGGACGTGGAGCAGCGCGTGAGGCGGCTGTGCGAGGACCTGGCCGCGAAGTTGCAGTTCCACGGCTGGCACCACGTGAGCTTCGTCCGGGACAAGTCCGTGCACTTCGCCGGGCGCAACGGTGCCGCGGCCGACGTCGTCGAGGTGGCCGCGCTGGTGCACGACCTGAACTACATGGTCCGCCGCAACTCGCTGCCCACGGATGGCGAGGCGTTGCGCCGCAAGGTGCTGTTCGTCGCCGGTGTCTCCCTGGGCGACATCGAGTGGATCGAACGGATCGTCGTCGAGGCGGAGATGCGCACCCGCTCCCGCGACATCTCGCTGGAGGCGCAGGCGCTGTCCGACGCGGACACGCTGTTCAAGGCGCTGCCGGTCACGCCGGTCGTCCTGGCGCACAAGTACCTCCAGGAGAACGGCATCACGTTGCGCGAGCTCGCGCACAAGATCGTGGGCGAGCAGGTGGGCAAAGCCGACGAGGGCTACTACTTTTACGACTCGGAGGCCGCCGCGACCTACACGAAGTGGGCCGAGACGAACCTCCTGTTGTGGAAGTGCATCGTTGAGTCCCTCGACGACCCGTGCGTCGAGGACCTGCTGACCAAGGTGGCGTCCTGAGCACGTTCTTCATCCGAAACGGCGTGGAGTCGGTCGCGGCCGGCGACTACGACCCGCGCGAAGCAGTTGTCGTGTGGCATGAGGTGTTCAACGAGGTGTGGGCGCCTCTGCCCGAAGACAACGTTGTCGCGCTCCCTGATGCCCTCGTGGCGCAGCTCGTCAAAGCCGATCCAGCACGCATGCACGACGTCGCACTGTCGTGGGCACCTCTCGTCGACATGGACTTCCACGCCGCGTTCGCGCACCTCAGTGAGTTGTCACGGCTTGCGCGCACGGCTGTGAGCCGTGCCGAGACCGTCTACCTCCGGGTCAGCGAGCAGGCGTGAGGCCCGCGGTCTGCTGTTGAGGCATCGTGACCCCGATGGCGGTGAACGCGAGTTCACGGGCCGCGCGTCGTGCGGTGAGCACGGCGAGATGAGTGCCCACCGTCGCCGTGCGGAGTAGCTCGGCGTGCGTGGCGGCGGCGACCTCCTCGATCACCTCGTCCGGCACCCGGTCACCGAAGGCCTCGGTCAGTTCCGCGACGGCCTGACGGATCTGGGCCTGCGAGTTCAGCATGCCGAGGTAAACGATCAGCCGGCCCCGTCGGTTCAGCGAAGCCGGAGATCCGCGCTTCCGTGCAACGCGTACGCGAGCCCCATCACGTTGCCACGACTGAGCATCTCCCACCGGATCTGCCGCAACGCGTCACCGGCGCGCAGGCCGGCCGCCAGCCGCGACAGCATCATTCCCGTGACCCAGCCGGCCATGTCCTGCGGCACGGCGACCTCTGGACTGACGACGCCCGACGCGCCGTGCTCGACGAACGAGGGCACCAGGCCGGCCATCGGTGACGTCCCCACGACCAACGGCTTGCGCACGGGCCAGTGCGGACGCGGCCACACACCCTCGCGATCCCACCGTGCGATCTCCTCGGCATCGAGGAACCCCTCGCGGAAATGCAGGTGCACGACGTCCATCGACTCACCGGCCAACACGAGTCCCAGTTCAGCCGGGGTCACGTAGGCCGAGGACACCGCCTCCGGCGAGATCTGCGACATCAGCTCCGTGACGTGCCGCTCGGTGAGGCCGCGATCCATCCCCGCGTCGACCGCCATCGACACCTCGAACGGCCACGGGCGCGGCGATACGCGCGCCACCAGCGGCCCGGCCGGATGCTCCAGCACGCTCGACAGACCCCAGAAACCGAAGGGGCACAACACGTTCCCGCTGTGGTCGGCCACCGGGCAGTGCGCCGGCACCTCTCCCCCGGCACCGAACGGCCCGAACTGCCCGACCGACGCGCACAACCGGTGCGGACCGTCCGCGAACGGCAGGTCGTAGATCATCGGCCACGGCACCGGCCCGGCGTCCGGCGAAGCGATCATCAGCCCGGCCGGACGACCGGTCACCCGCGCCGCCCGCCGGATCGCGTCGGCCGGCCCGAGACCGCCGAACAGCCGTGAGTACACCTCGGCCCCCTGCCGGGCGAGGAACGCGAGATCCGCGCAGTAGGCCGGGAAGTCCTTGCCGTACCAGGGATCCAGCGCGGACAACGCAGGCAGCGGCAGCGCGCAGCCGGCCAGGCTGACCCACGACGGCACCCCGCCCGCCGACACCAGCGCCCGGTCGCCGAGCACGAGAACGGACGCTGCCCGCGACGACGAGGGCGGGAGGTCGGCGAACGTGCGGGAGAGCTTCAGCCGCGGCACCGTCCGGGACTCGCCCGCGCCGACCGGCAGCACGACCTGCTGGACGTGCACCGGCACGACCCCGTGGTAGATGACCAGCTCACCGGTCCACGGCACGGCGGCGTACGGCGTGGTGACCTCGAAGCTCACCCACGAGCTGGGCCCGTCCGCGGGCAGCACGAACGACTCGGCCTGGACCGGCCGCCCCGGCATGCTCAGCACGGCCCGCAGCCCCAGGTCCCCCGGCAGCACGGCGCTGTGCGCCCCGACGCGCGCCCACACCTCGTAGTCGCCGCCGGGCCGCAACGCTCCCGCGATGCCCTGGGTCGCTCCGGGCAGCGCGACCATCACGGTGACCGCGCGGTCCGCGACCACCGGCGGCGCGGGCAGCGAGGTGTAGGTCATCGCGCCCCGCCGCTCCAGCTCCCGGAACTGCCAGAGGACGTCCTCCAGCCGCCCCTCGCCGGAACCGCGCGGCACCGCGAGCACGACGTGCGGCGCGCTCCACCCGACCAGCGCCGAGGAAGCGTCCACACCGGACACCCAGGTGTGCACGGCGGTGAAGAGCACGACCGGCCGGCCCAGGCCGCGCAACGACGCGACCACCGGAGCCGAGTCCCACGAACGCGTGTCGTGCAGCGCCACGACGTCGCCGGGCACGTCCGCGAGCGACGGCAGCGCCGAGGCCGACGAGAAGTGGCGGAGGTCGAGCACCGCGAACCGCAGCACCCGCACCTCGGTCGTGACCACGGCGGACCCGGTCGATCCGACGGCGAGCCCCTGGCTGACCTGCGCCCAGCCGCCCGGATCGGTGATCACGACCAGGGAGGACGCGGGTGTCAGGGCCGCGACGAAGTCCAGTGGTGAACCTTCACCACCGGTGACGGTGAACTCAACGGGCGCCACAGCCGTACGACTGGAAGTGCAGCTAGAACGGCCAGCCAAGCACCGGCAACCCGACAACGGCGTCCACGGCGAGTCCGCAGAACACGAGCATCAGGTAGAGGTTCGACATGTGGAAGAACTTCATGGTGTTCGTGGAACCGCCACGGCGAACAACGTTGTGCAGCTTGTGCGCGAAGACGGCGAACCACACGCCCGACAGCGCCGCGACCGCAACGTAGATCCAGGAGGTGACGGGAGCGAGGGCCAGCGTGCAGACGACGGTGATCCAGCTGTAGATCACGATCTGCCGCGTCACCTGCTGAGCTGTCGCCACCACGGGCAGCATGGGCACGCCTGCTCGGGCGTAGTCCTCCTTGAACTTCATCGCGAGGGCCCAGGTGTGCGGCGGCGTCCAGAAGAAGATGACGCCGAACATGACCAGCGCCGGCCACTCGACGGTGCCCGTCACCGCAGACCAGCCGATGATCACCGGCATGCAGCCCGCCATGCCGCCCCAGATGATGTTCTGGGAGGTGCGGCGCTTGAGCACCAGCGTGTACACGAAGATGTAGAAGAGAATGGTCGCCACCGCGAACGCGGCCGACATCAGGTTGACGAAGATCCAGAGGAACGCGAACGAGACGATTCCGAGCACGATGCCGAAGATCAGGGCGTTGCGCGGCGGAATGGCGTTGTGCGCGAGCGGCCGGGCCGCCGTCCGCTTCATGACCGAGTCGATGTCGGCGTCGACGAAGCAGTTGAGGGCATTTGCCGACCCCGCGGCGAGGGTGCCGCCGGTGAGGGTGCAGGCGATGAGCCACAGGGGCGGCAGGCCGTGCTGGGCCAGCAGCATCGCGGGGATCGTGGTGATCAGCAGGAGCTCGATGACCCGCGGCTTCGTGAGCGCCACGTAAGCGCCAACAACCTGGCGAGGCGACCTGGGGGCCTCGAGGACGGCACTCATCGCGGGAACGCTCCTCGTGTTGAGACAGGTGTGAAATCCAGCGACTGATGGTAACCGCGCAAAGAATTCACAGCCCGTTCGGGTGCTGGTGTGCCCCGGCACACACGTGCCTGGGACCTTTCAGAGCAACATCTGAATCTCTCAGGACTAGGCTGGCCGGAGGACGTGGGAGAGAAGCGGGTCAGGCCGTTCGGGATCGATTCACGGACGGTTCGCGGACCCGCCTTAGCGACAAGTTTGGAGCTGTAAGTCCGTGACCGTCACCGACGACATCACCCGGCTCACCAAGGCCGATCTGCCTGACGACTGGACCGAGCTCGACAAGCGCGCCGTGGACACCGCGCGTGTGCTCGCGGCGGACGCCGTGCAGAACGTCGGCAACGGCCATCCCGGCACCGCGATGAGCCTTGCCCCGCTCGCGTACACGTTGTTCCAGCGCGTGCTGCGGCACGACCCCGCGGACGCGGACTGGATCGGCCGCGACCGGTTCGTGCTCTCCGCCGGGCACTCCAGCCTGACGCTCTACGTGCAGCTGTTCCTGTCGGGGTACGGCCTGGAGGTCGACGACCTCAAGACCCTGCGCAAGTGGGGCTCGAAGACGCCGGGTCACCCCGAGCACGGCCACACCAGGGGTGTCGAGATCACCACCGGCCCGCTGGGCTCCGGTCTCGCCTCCGCCGTCGGCATGGCCATGGCCGCCCGCCGCGAGCGCGGTCTCTTCGACCCGGACGCCGCGCAGGGCACCAGCCCGTTCGACCACCACATCTACGTGATCGCCTCCGACGGTGACATCGAGGAGGGCGTCACCTCCGAGGCCTCGTCGCTCGCGGGCACGCAGCAGCTGGGCAACCTGGTCGTCTTCTACGACGACAACAAGATCTCCATCGAGGACGACACGACGATCGCGCTGTCCGAGGACACCGCGAAGCGCTACGAGGCCTACGGCTGGCACGTCCAGGTCGTGGAGTCCGGCGAGAACGTCAAGGGCATCCTCGAGGCCGTCGAGAAGGCCAAGGCCGTCACCGACAAGCCGTCCTTCATCCTGCTGCGCACGATCATCGGCTACCCGGCGCCGAACAAGCAGAACACCGGTGCCGCGCACGGTGCCGCGCTGGGCGTCGACGAGGTCAAGGCCACCAAGCAGATCCTCGGCTTCGACCCCGAGCAGACCTTCGAGGTCGCCGACGAGGTCCTGGCGCACGCCCGCGAGGTTGTCAAGCGCGGCGAGCACGCCAAGGCCGAGTGGCAGAAGGGCTTCGACGCGTGGGCCGCCGCCAACGCCGAGAACAAGAAGCTGCTGGACCGTCTCGTCGCCCGCGAGCTGCCCGAGGGCTGGGACGCCGACCTGCCGGTCTACCCGGTGGACGCCAAGGGCGTGCCGACCCGCAAGGCCTCCGGTGAGGTCATCAACGCGCTGGCCAAGCACCTGCCCGAGCTGTGGGGCGGTTCGGCCGACCTGGCCGAGTCCAACCTGACGACGATCAAGGGCGCCAAGTCCTTCGGCCCGCCGTCGATCTCCACGGGCATGTGGAACGCCGACCCGTACGGCCGCGTGCTGCACTTCGGTGTCCGCGAGCACGCGATGGGCGCGATCCTCAACGGCATCGCCCTGCACGGCCCGACCCGCCCGTTCGGTGGCACGTTCCTCGTGTTCTCCGACTACATGCGCCCGTCGGTGCGGCTGGCCGCGATCATGCAGGCCGCCGTGACGTACGTGTGGACGCACGACTCCATCGGCCTGGGCGAGGACGGCCCGACGCACCAGCCGATCGAGCACCTCGCCGCCCTGCGCGCGATCCCGGACTTCACCGTGATCCGTCCCGGTGACGCGAACGAGACCGCGTACGCGTGGAAGGCCACCATCGAGCAGCTCGGCCCGGTCGGGTTCGCGCTCAGCCGGCAGAACCTGCCGACGCTTCCGGGCACCTCCGCCGAGGGCGTCAAGCGCGGTGGTTACGTGCTCTTCGGTGACGACAACCCCGAGATCGTGATCATCGGCACAGGCTCTGAGCTGCAGATCGCCGCCGAGGCCGGGAAGGCCCTGCAGGCCGACGGCGTTGCAGTGCGTGTGGTGTCGATGCCGTCGATCGAGTGGTTCGAGAAGCAGGACGCCGAGTACCGCGAGTCGGTCATCCCGTCGTCGGTCAAGGCGCGCGTCGCGGTCGAGGCCGGCATCGCGCAGCCGTGGTACCGCTACGTCGGCGACAACGGCGAGATCGTCTCGATCGAGCACTTCGGTGCCTCGGCCGACTACCAGGTTCTGTTCAAGGAGTTCGGCTTCACGACGGAGAACGTCGTGGCCGCCGCCCGCCGTTCCCTTGACCGAGTGAGGGGTTAATCCAGTGAGCAAGCCCAACCTCGACGCCCTGTCCGGCGCCGGAGTTTCCATCTGGCTCGACGACCTGTCCCGTGAGCGGCTCACCAGCGGCAACCTGGACGAGCTGATCCGCGACTGGAACGTCGTCGGTGTCACGACGAACCCGACGATCTTCGCGGGCGCGCTCTCGAAGGGCGAGTCCTACGACGAGCAGGTGCGTGAGCTCGCGAACCGCGGTGCCGACACCGAGGCGACCATCCGCGAGGTCACCACGACGGACGTCCGCAACGCGTGCGACAAGTTCCGCGACATCTACAACTCGACCAAGGGTGTGGACGGCCGCGTCTCCATCGAGGTCGACCCGCGCCTGGCGTTCGACACGGACAAGACCGTGGCCGAGGCGCAGGACCTGTGGAAGACCGTGGACCGGCCGAACCTGCTGGTGAAGATCCCGGCCACGGAGGCGGGCATCCCCGCGATCACGAAGGTGATCGCGGAGGGCATCTCCGTCAACGTCACCCTGATCTTCTCGGTCGAGCGCTACGAGAAGGTCATGGACGCCTACGTCGCCGGTCTGGAGCAGGCCAAGGCGAACGGCCACGACCTGCGTTCGATCCACTCGGTCGCGTCGTTCTTCGTGTCCCGCGTGGACACCGAGATCGACAAGCGGCTCGGTGCGATCGGCACGGACGAGGCGACCGCGCTCAAGGGCAAGGCCGCTCTCGCCAACGCGTACATCGCCTACGGAGCGTTCGAGAAGACGTTCCAGGGCGAGCGCTGGGAGGCTCTCAAGGCGGACGGCGCGAACGCGCAGCGTCCACTGTGGGCGTCGACCGGTGTGAAGGACCCGAGCTACTCCCCCACCCTGTACGTCGACCAGCTCGTCGTGAACGACGTCGTGAACACGATGCCGGAGAAGACGCTGCAGGCCGTCGCCGACGCGGGCAAGATCACCGGTGACACGGTCACCGGACGCGCCGCGGAAGGCCAGGAGGTGTTCGACCAGCTCGCCGCCGTGGGAATCGATCTCCAGGACGTGTTCGTCACGCTGGAGACCGAGGGTGTCGAGAAGTTCGAGAAGTCCTGGGAAGAGTTGCTCGAGACGGTGACGAACCAACTGGCTCAACTGAAGGGCTGATCACGAAGTGACCTCCGTCGAAATCGTGAGGTCACCGAACGCCGACCAGGTCAGCATCATCGCTGCTGACCTGGTCGCGGATTCGGTGCCGAGCAAGCTGACCGCGCAGGACCCGACCCTGTGGGGGCCGGAAGCCGAGTCCGAGGCGAGCATTCGCCTCTCCTGGACGACGTTGCACGAGACGTCCCGTGCGCTGCTCCCCGATCTCGTGGCGCTGCGCGCCGCACTGCACGCCGAGGGCGTCGACCGCGTCGTCCTCGCCGGCATGGGTGGCTCGTCGCTGGCCCCCGAGGTGATCACGCGCACGGCCGGCGTGCCCCTGGTCGTGCTGGACACCACCGATCCCGCCCAGGTCGCCGACGCCCTCGCCGGTGATCTCGAGCGCACGGTGATCGTGGTGTCGTCCAAGTCCGGAGGGACTGTCGAGACCGACAGCCACCGGCGCATCTTCGAGAAGGCTTTCACGGACGCGGGCATCGACGCCGCGTCCCGCATCGTGGTGGTCACCGACCCCGGCTCGCCCCTGCAGAAGGCGTCCGAGGAAGCGGGCTACCGCAAGGTGTTCCTGGCCGACCCGAACGTCGGTGGCCGGTACTCGGCGCTGACCGCGTTCGGCCTGGTGCCGTCCTACCTGGCCGGTGCGGACGTCGAGACGCTGCTCGACGACGCGGCCGAGGTCGCGAAGGTCGTGTCCCAGGACTCCCCGGAGAACCCGGCGGTCGTGCTGGCCGGTGTCTTCGGCGCCGCGCACGCGCACGGTGCCGAGAAGATCGTCTTCGCGGACACCGGGTCCGGCATCAAGGGCTTCGGCGACTGGGCCGAGCAGCTCATCGCCGAGTCGACGGGCAAGAACGGCACCGGCCTGCTGCCGGTCGTCGTCGAAGGTCCCGGTGCCGAAGGCTTCGTGAACGCACGTTCGGACGCCACCACCGTCGCGATCGGACCGGCCACCGGGTCGGCGAACATCGCGGTCGAGGGTCCGCTGGGCGCGCAGTTCCTGTTGTGGGAGTACGCGACCGCGCTCGTCGGCCGGGTGCTCGGCATCAACCCGTTCGACCAGCCCGACGTCGAGGCCGCGAAGAAGGCCTCCCGCGCGCTGCTCGACGCGCCTGCCGTCGCCGCGACCGTCCCGTCCTTCGTGGACGGACCGGTCGAGGGACACGGCACGGACTGGGCGCCGCGCAAGGTCCACACCGTCGCGGAAGCGCTTGCGGCGATCGTTGAAGTGGCGCCCGACCACGGCTACATCTCGGTTCAGGCGTACTTGGACAGGATCGACGACGCGTCGTTCGAGCTGCTCCGTGCGGAGATCGCGAAGAGGACGCACCTGCAGACCACGTTCGGCTGGGGTCCGCGCTTCCTGCACTCGACCGGCCAGTACCACAAGGGCGGTCACCAGAACGGCGTGTTCATCCAGATCACCGGCGAGTCCGGTGACGACCTGGAGGTGCCCGGCCGTCCCTACACGCTGGCGCAGCTGCAGCTCGCGCAGGCGCTCGGCGACGGTCAGGTCCTGGCCGAACACGGTCGCCCGGTGCTGCGTCTTCACCTCGAGGACCGCATCGCCGGACTGGCCCAGCTCGTCGAGGCAGTCCAGGAGGACGGCTCGTGACCACATCCGCCAAGTGGCACAACCCGCTGCGGGACGCGCGCGACAAGCGCATGCCCCGCATCGCGGGCCCGAGCGCGCTGGTCATCTTCGGTGTCACCGGTGACCTGTCGCGCAAGAAGCTCATGCCCGCGATCTACGACCTCGCGAACCGGGGTCTGCTGCCGCCGGGCTTCGGTCTGGTGGGCTTCGCCCGCCGCGACTGGGCCGACCAGGACTTCATGAAGGTCGTCCACGACGCGGTCAAGGAACACGCGCGCACGCCGTTCAACGAGGCCGTGTGGCAGCAGCTCGCCGAGGGCATCCGGTTCGTGCAGGGCACGTTCGACGACGACCAGTCGTTCGACAACCTGGCCTCGTGCCTGGCCCAGCTCGACGCCGAGCGCGGCACGGGCGGCAACCACGCGTTCTACCTGTCGATCCCGCCGGGCGCGTTCCCGACGGTGGTCAACCAGCTCAAGCGCGCGGGTCTCGCCCAGACGGCACCCGACCAGTGGCGCCGCGTCGTCATCGAGAAGCCGTTCGGTCACGACCTGAAGTCCGCCAAGGAACTGAACCGCACGGTCAACGAGGTCTTCCCCGAGGAGTCGGTGTTCCGCATCGACCACTACCTCGGCAAGGAGACCGTGCAGAACATCCTGGCGCTGCGGTTCGCGAACCAGCTGTACGAACCCATCTGGAACTCGAACTACGTCGACCACGTGCAGATCACCATGGCCGAGGACATCGGTCTCGGTGGCCGCGCCGGGTACTACGACGGCATCGGCGCGACGCGCGACGTCATCCAGAACCACCTGCTGCAGCTGCTCGCGCTGATCGCGATGGAGGAGCCGGTCTCGTTCAAGCCGGCCGACCTCCGCGCGGAGAAGGTGAAGATCCTCTCGGCGACGCGGCCCGCGCAGCCGTTCGAGGAGACCACCTCGCGCGGTCAGTACACCGGTGGCTGGCAGGGCGGCCAGAAGGTCCCCGGTCTGCTCGAGGAGGGCGGTTTCTCGCCCGAGTCGAAGACCGAGACGTTCGGCGCGATCACCTGCGAGGTCAACACCCGTCGCTGGGCCGGGGTGCCGTTCTACCTGCGCACCGGCAAGCGCCTGGGCCGTCGCGTCACCGAGGTGGCCGTCGTGTTCAAGCGGGCGCCGCACCTGCCGTTCGACGACACCGCGACCGAGGAACTCGGTCAGAACGCCCTGGTGGTCCGGGTTCAGCCGGACGAGGGCGTGACGATCCGGTTCGGGTCGAAGGTGCCGGGCAACACCATGGAAGTTCGCGACGTCACGATGGACTTCGGTTACGGCCACTCGTTCACCGAGTCGTCGCCGGAGGCCTACGAGCGGCTGCTGCTCGACGTGCTGCTCGGTGAGCCGTCGCTGTTCCCGAAGAACGACGAGGTCGAGCTGTCCTGGGAGATCCTGGACCCGGTGCTGGAGTTCTGGGCTCGCAAGGACGAACCCGCGCTCGAGAAGTACAAGGCCGGTACGTGGGGGCCGCCGTCGGCGGACGCGATGACGGCTCGCACCGGAAGGCACTGGAGGCGTCCGTGATCATCGACCTGCCCTCGACCACCACCTCCCAGATCAACTCGCGGCTGGTCCGGCTGCGGGACGAAGGCGGTGCGACGACCCTCGGTCGCGTGCTGACCCTCGTGATCGTGACCGAGGACGGCCAGCGCACCGACGCCGCGATCGACGCGGCCAACGACGCTTCGCGCGAGCACCCCTGTCGCGTGATCGTCGTGGCCCGCGGTGCTCGTCAGGCGGCACCTCGCCTGGACGCGCAGATCCGCGTCGGTGGCGACGCCGGAGCCTCGGAAGTCGTCGTCCTGCGCCTGTACGGCGAACTGGCCAAGGAAGGCGCCTCGTGCGTCATGCCGCTGCTGCTGCCGGACACCCCGGTCGTGGCGTGGTGGCCGTTCGACGCGCCGGTGTCGCCGTCGAAGGACCCGATCGGTCAGCTCGCGCAGCGTCGCATCACCGACGCCGCGGCCGAGAAGAACCCGATCAAGGCCCTGGAGTCGCGGCGCGCGCACTACGCGCCGGGCGACACGGACCTGGCGTGGACGCGGCTGACGTTGTGGCGCGCCATGCTCGCCGCGTCGCTGGACCTGCCGCCGTACGAGAAGATCACCGAGGCCGAGGTGACCGGTGAGGCCGACTCGCCGTCCACCGACCTCCTCGCGGCCTGGCTGACCGACAAGCTGAAGGTCTCGGCCAGGCGCTACAAGGCGACCTCGGGCGAAGGCATCGTGCAGGTGAAGCTGGACCGTCCGTCCGGCGCCGTCGACCTGCACCGCCCGGACGGCAAGGTGGGCACGCTGGAGCAGCCCGGCCAGCCGTCGCGTCGCGTGGCGCTGCAGCGTCGTTCGGTCCGCGACTGCCTCGCCGAGGAACTGCGCCGTCTCGACCCCGACGAGGTCTACGCGGCGGCGTTGAAGTCGCTGTCGAAGATCTCCAGGGGCCGTGCGCACTCCGCGGCGAAGCCGGCTGACGAGGCTCCCGCAGCGGAGTCCGCCAACGGTTCCGCCGCACCCAAGAAGTCGAAGGCGAAGGCTGGTTCGTGAGCAATTCGCAAGTGGTGGTCCACCGCGACGGCGACCTTCTGGCCGCCGCCGCGGCGGCCCGCCTGGTGACCCGCATGGTCGACGCCCAGGCCGCGCGCGGCTACGCGTCCGTCGTGCTGACCGGCGGCCGCACCGGCACCGCCGTCCTGGAGCACCTGAACCGGGGCGCCGCGCGCGACGCGGTGGACTGGTCCCGGGTCGACCTGTTCTGGGGCGACGAGCGTTTCCTGCCGTCCGGTCACCCGGACCGCAACGAGACGCAGGCCCGTGCCGCGCTGCTGGACCACGTTCCGCTGGACCCGTCGCGGGTGCACGTGATGGAGCCTTCGGACGGCAAGTTCGGCGACGACCCCGAGGCGGCCGCTGAGGCTTACGCCGCCGTGCTGGCTTCCCTTGCGCGGCCGGAGGACCACGGCGACGTGCCCACGTTCGACGTCTGCCTGCTGGGCGTCGGCGAAGAGGGCCACGTGGCGTCGGTCTTTCCGGATTCTCCTGCGGTGCACGAGAAGGAGCGGACGGTCGTGGCCGTGCGCAACTGCCCGAAGCCGCCGCCGACGCGCGTGTCGCTGACGCTGGCCTCGACGCGGTGCGCGCAGGAGGTCTGGCTGATGACCACCGGCGAGGCCAAGGCCGCCGCCGTGGCCATGGCGCTGGACGGCGCCGGCGAGGTGCAGATCCCCGCCGCCGGTGCCACCGGCCGCCGCAGGACGTTGTGGTTGCTGGACACCGCGGCCGCCTCGGCGGTACCGGCGTTGTTCAAGCCACCGCTGGCGTGACGTTCAGGCCCCTGGGCTCCGGCTCAGGGGCCTTCGCCTTTCTCCGCGCAACTTGCTGATGCGCAGCGCGCACGACGGGTGCGAGGCCAGCATCCGAGCCTTGAACCCGGCGTGGGCCCGTTGCTCGTCGTAGCCTTCCTTCACCCAGCGCTGCAACACTTCCAGCAGCACCAGCCGGTACCCGAGTTCGGCCGCGACCCGGTCCGCGTGCAACTCGGCCCTCCTGCTCGCCAGTGCCAGCAGGGGCGCGATCACCGGCACCAGCAACACCCACGGGCTGATCAGCACAGCGGCGACACCGAGCGCCACGATCAGCACGAAGCTGACGACCCTGGCCCCGGTCGTGCCGATCTTGTCGCCCGCCACGTAGATGCCCGCCCCGGCGACGACGACCAGCCACACCACCGCCCGTGCCGGCAGCTCGAACCACCAGCGCAGCAACGAGATCTTCGTGTGCCCGGCCAGGTGATGCCCGATCTCGTGCGCCAGCACCGCTTCGAGCTGCTTGCGCGGCAACTGCAACGCCGCCGTCGACACCCCGACGACGTGCCCGCCGACGGCCATCGCGTTGATCTCCCTGGAGTTCTGGATCCGCAGCCGGTACCTCCCGGGATCCACCCCGGCCGCCCCACACGCCTCCTCCAGCAACGGCTCCAGCGCGGCCCGCTCCGTCCCGGTGGGCCCGCGCATCCCGTGCACCAGCGCCGCCAGCAGCTTGCCCGTGGCCGGCAGGAACACGATCACGCCGGAAAGCAGCCACACCACCGGAAACAGCCACGGCGTCTCCGGCGTCACGGCTCTGCCGGCGAGCGTGATGATCAGCAGGCTGCTCAGCACCGTCGGCACCCCGAGCAGCAACTCGATCACGGCGGACATGTCGAAGCGTCGTCGGGGAGCGCGCACGTCATCACCTCGGGTCCGAGCGTTCCAGCGCGATCCCGTTTGTGTCCAGCCGAGTCGCCCGTCTCGCCCAGCGTGGTTAGCTGGAGGAGTCAACCGAGGGGGGTCGAGTTGCAGATCCGGGACGTGCTGGCCGAAGACGCGCCGGCGATCCACCAGATCAACCGCGAGGCGCTGGACTACGACTTCCCGCTGGAGGACACAGCGGCCCAGCTCGCGCGGATCATCAAGGCACCCAACGTGGTGCTGTTCGTGGCCGACGACGGCGCCGAGGTGCTGGGCTACGTCCAGCTGAGCGACTACGAGAACACCTATCACCGGCCGCTGAAGAACCTGATCACGCTGGCCATCTCGCCACGCCACCAACGCCGGGGTGTGGGGAGGGCGTTGCTGGCCGCCGGCGAGGAGTGGGCCTGGGCCGACGGTGCCGCCGGCATCCGGCTGGTGACCGGGGCGAACCGCGTGCACGCGCGGGAGTTCTACGCGGCCAACGGATACGTGGTCCGCAAGGAGCAGACCAACCTCATCAAGTGGTGGGCCTGACCGGCCTTCCCGGCGGGGGTGTGCGGCGCAGGAACGTCTCGTCGCTCATACCTCGCCCCGGTCCACCAGTTCCTCCATCACGTGCACCGGCAGCGACGGGTTCGCCGCCGCGGCCCCAGCCGTGAACTCACTCCCCAGCAACTCCACGATCGCCGGAACCGGCAGGTGCGGATGAGCGGCGGCCAGATGCCGGGCCTGCGCGTCCTCCAGGCACAGCAACAGAGTTGCACCCCACGCCGCAGGATGCCGCGCGACGGCCCGATAGGTCTCCTCGAGCGAACCGGACCGCAAAGCCATGTGGTGCAACAACTCGGGCGGGCACAACGGATTCCGCGCCACCCGCGGGAACAGCCGCGGCCCGTGCCGCTCGACCAGCTCCCACAACTGCGCGACCGTCACCAGCGGATGGGTCGCAACCGCGCCCGCGACTCCACCATCGGAATCAAGCACCAGGCGGGCGAACAGGTCCGCGGGCAGGTCAGGACGCGCGGCCACCAGCATCCGCACCTGCGCCACCGGGCAGACAGCCAGTTCCCGAAGCTCAGTGACGGAAGCGGAAGCGATGCGGGGCAACGGATCGGGCCCGATGCGCGCTGACGGGGCCAGTTCCACCAGAAGGTCCAACGGGATCGCCGGGTTGCGCAGGAGCACGAGGCGCAGGGCCCGGGTCCCGGTGAGCTGGCGCAGGACCGGCACCGGGGCGGCGGGGTTCGCGGCCAGCTGCGACAGGATGCCGGGTTCGAGTTCCGAGGCGAGCTGGTCATAGACGTCGGACGGCAGGTCGGTGCGTTCGGCCAGGAAGTAGCGGGATGCGTGGTGGCGCAGCAGGTCCGCGGCGATGGACGAAGGTGTCGCGGGGTTGGCGGCCAGTTCGCGGGCCAGGGCGTCCTCGAAGCTCAACGAGGCCAGCACCGAAGCGGGCGTGTGCGGCCCGGCGGCGAGTGCGCGGCGCACGTCGAGGCTCGCGTGGCCGCTCAGCGTCACGGCCAGGGCAAGAGGTAATGGTTGGAAGGTAACCAGTTCGGCGACCACGGACGGGTCGGAGTCGCGGGCCAGCAGGGCGACCACGTCGGCGGGCAGGGAGCAGGCCCATTCCGGGAGTCGCGCGCGGATGGCCGGGTCCGGGTGGAACGCCAGTGCGCGGGCCAGTGCGGGATCGGCGTCGGGGCTTCCGGTCACCACCAAGGCGACCGATTCGTTGGTGATGGGTATGTCGGCCGGGTGAACCAACCCCTTGCCCAGCAGCGTGTACACGGTTGTGGAGTCGGCATGGGCGAGGAGCGCGCGTATGTGCGCAGGAGAGAGATCAGCGCGTTGCGCCAGGTCAGGGGCCAACTCGGGGTGGGTGACCAGGCGGTCGAGCAACGTGGCCGGCAGCGCGGGGTTCGACGCCAGACCCTCCAGTACAGCGTTCACCAATCTCCCTGGTAACACGGCAGGCATTCCCCCCGACAACGCGTATCATCCCCAATCGCGTTGAGTAGCGGGGGTTTTGTGGCAAACGGCAGTGCGAAGCGACGTCCCACCATCGGGATGATCACCGCTGGCCCGCTCATCGAGCTCGCGGGCGAGCAGTGGCGTGGTGTCAGCGACGGAGCTCAGCGCCTCGGGTGCGACCTCGTGTGTTTCGTGGGCAGTGAACTGGACCATCCGGACCCGCTCAAGCGTCGCGCGAACACGGTCTACGACCTCATCTCGCCGAACCGCATCGATGCGCTCGTGGTGTGGACTACGCGCGTGGGGCAGCTCATCGGGCCCGAGGGCATGCAGGAGTACGTGAAGCGGTACGCACCCATGCCCATCGTGAGCGTCGAAACAAGCCTTGCCCAGTGGCCAACGATTCTGATGAACAACCGCGACGGCATGAAGCAGGCCGTCGACCACCTCATCGAGGTGCACGGCAAACGCCGGATCGCGTTCGTCCGGGGGCCGCAAACGCATGCGGGCGCACGGGAGCGGTTCCTCGGCTACGCGGATTCGTTGCGCAACCACGGGATCCCGTTCGACCCCGCGCTCGTCACGATGCCGGGCTCGTTCATCTGGGAACCGAACGGCGCGACGCAGGCCGTGCGCAGGATGCTCGCCCGCATCAAGGAACCGCCGGACGCCATCGCCGCCGCGAACGACGACTACGCGATCGGGGTCGTGTCCGCGCTGGAGGAACTGGGCTACCGCACGCCGGAGGACGTCGCCGTCGTCGGGTACGGCAACCACACGAACGTTCGCACGCACGACGCGGCGACGCCCGCGTTCACCACCGTCAGGGCGCCGTTCCTCGAAATGGGCTTCCGGGCGGCCGAACTCGCGGTGGCGCTGGTCAAGGGCCAGCCGACGCGCGAGCACCAGACCCTGCCGACCCAACTGATCGTGCGCCGCTCGTGCGGCTGCCTGCCGTCCGGGCTCGGCGACCACGCGCCCGCGCACGACCGGCTCAGCATCAACGAGTCCGCGACCGCGTCCACGGTGGCGGACCACCTGCGCGACTCGCTCGGGAAGCCCTCCGCGGACCTGCCGGACGGGTGGGCCGAGCAGCTGGTCGTCGAACTGATGGCGGCGGGACGCGGTGAGGTCGAGGGCGCGGAGTTCCTCAAGCTGCTGGCCGAGTACATCCGCTGGACCGCGCGCGCAGGGTGCGAACCGGCGAAGTGGTGGCCACCGCTGTTCGACCTGCATCGGTTCGTGACGGCGCGGATCAGCGACGCGACGATCATCAACGACCTGTGGCTGCGCGTGCAGCTGCTTCTCGGTGATGCGTTCGCCACGGACGCACGCTTCAAGTACCTGTCGCACGAGCGTCACGACCAGACGGTCCGTGAAGCGGGGCAACGGCTCATCGCGTCACGGGACGTGGACGAGTTGACGACCGCTCTCGCCGAGGAACTCCCCCGCCTCGCCATCCCCGGCTGTCACGTCATGGCGTACGACACGCCAGGCACGGCGCGCGCGCTCGTCCGGTACGAGAACGCCGAACTCAAGACCCCGCCGGCCACCCCGTTCCCCACGATCAACCTGACGCCGTACCCGTTCAAACGCAACGTGCCGTTCAGCGCGCTGATCGCCCCGCTCTACACCGACGAGGACCACCTCGGGTACGTGATCTTCGAGGAGGGCCCGGAGCCCGGCTGGATCTACGAGGCGGTGCAGCAGCAGCTCAGCAGCGCGTTGCGGAGCATCAGGCTGATGCAGGAACTGAAGGACGCGCGCGCACGGCTCGAAGAACGCGTCGGCGAGACCGAAGCGCAGCTACGGCACGCACAGAAGATGGAGGCCATCGGGCGGTTGACCGGTGGCATCGCGCACGACTTCAACAACATCCTCACGGTCGTGAACGGCAACAGCGAGATGCTGCTGCGACGGACCCTCCCGGACGATCCGAGGCGCACGGCGATCGAGGACATCAGGCACGCGGGCGAGCGGGCCGCGAACCTGACCAGGCAGCTGCTCGCGTTCACCCGCCAGCAGGTCCTGCACCCGGAGTCCCTGGACCTCAAGCACAACCTCACCAAGGTCGAGTCGATGCTGCGCACGCTCGTCGGCGAGGACATCGAGCTGGACATCGACCTGCCGGAGGACGTCGCGCAGGTGTGGGCGGACGCAGGCCAGGTCGAGCAGATCCTGTTCAACCTCGCGGTCAACTCCCGCGACGCGATGCCCACCGGCGGCACGCTCCGGATCTCGATCGCGGACCGGACCCTCGGCAACGGCGACACCGGCCGGATCGTCGGCGTGCGGCCCGGCGAGTACGTCGTGATGCGCGTCCAGGACACCGGCGCGGGCATGGCGCCGGACGTGCAGGCGCAGGTGTTCGAGCCGTACTTCACGACCAAACCGGTGGGCAAGGGCACCGGTCTCGGCCTGTCCACGGTGTTCGGCATCGTGCAGCAGTCCGGCGGGCAGATCGAACTGATCAGCGCGCTGGGCGAGGGCACGACCGTGGAGGTCTATCTGCCCGTGCCGCACGAACGCAATGGCACGCCCGAAGCACCGTGCGCGCGTCGCACCACAACGCACCAGGGCGTCGGCACGGTGCTGCTCGTGGAGGACGACGCGCAGGTGCGGGTCATGACCCGGCGCTCACTGGAGACCGCGGGCTACGCGGTGATCGAGGCGGGCGACGGCCAGGAGGCGCTGCAACTCGCGACGGCGCACCGCAGCACGATCGAGCTCGTGCTCACGGACGTCGTGATGCCGAAGATGGGCGGCCCCGAGCTCGTCCGGCTGCTGCGCTCGACCGGCGCGGCACCGGCCGTGATCTACGTGTCCGGGTACACGACCGACGAGATCCTCGACGACGAGGTGCTGATCACCAAGCCGTACGTGGAGTCGGACCTGCTCGAACGCGTGCGGCAGGTCCTCAGTCAGGACGCCTGAGCGCGGCGGGACACGGCGAGACGGACCGTCTCGTCCAGCGCCTCGATCCGGAACGGCTTCTGCAGGTATCCGGCGACGTCGTGCCCGGCGAACCGCCGCTCCAGCGACGCGCGGTCGTAGCCGCTGGTCAGCACCACCGGCACGGCGAGGCCCTCGCGTTCGACCTGTGCCAGCACCTCTTCGCCGGACAGGCCCGGCATGCTGTGGTCGAGCAGCATCGCGCTGATGTCGGCGGACCGTTCGCGCAGGATCGCGAGCGCCTCGATGCCGTCGCTGGCCTGCAGAACTGTGAAGCCCAGCTCCTCGAGCAGGCTCACGGTGTACCTACGCACGGGGTCCTCGTCCTCGACCACGAGCACCAGCCCAGCCAGCGACATGCGGGCAAGTATGCCGGAAACTATTCGTGCCTTCAGCACCAGGTGTCCGACTATTTTTGGTAATTCTTCACGAACTGCTCCATCAGTGTGACCTGGGCCATTTGGATCACACCATTGGTTGAGGGTCTGCGCTAACCTTCGCGCACCGCTGCCGCTCCACGCTGAGAAAGAGGCACCAGGAAAGGCCAACTTCATGCGTAAAGCGACGGCAGCAGCCGCTCTGGCCGTGCTGTTCACATTGTCGTCAGCACCCGCACACGCCGCGACGATTCCTTCGGAGCGCGTGACGATCGACGTGGTGACGGTGAACGGTTCCGGGTGCAAGCAGGGCAGCGCCGAAGTGATCGTCTCATCGGACAACACCTCGTTCTGGGTGATCTACAGCGACTACCTGGCCCAGGCGGGCAAGGGTGCCGGTGCGACCGACTTCCGCAAGAACTGCCAGCTCACGCTGCAGATCAACGTCCCGCAGGGCTTCACGTACGGCATCGCGGAAGCGACCTACGGCGGCTACGGGTACCTCAAACCCGGCGCGACCGGGTACCAGTCGGTGAATTACTACTTCCAGGGTCAATCGGCCACCACCACGTGGAAGCACTCGTTCACGGGGCCGTTCGACGACAACTGGTCGATCACCCACAAGACCGAGTTCTCGGAGATCGTCTGGTCGCCGTGCGGCGAGCAGAAGAATCTCAACGTCAACAGCGCACTGCGCGTCGACAAGGGTAGCTCGGATGCCAATACAAACAGTTTCATGACGATGGACTACCAGCGCGGAGAAGTGCGCACTCTGCACCACTTCTCGTGGAAGCGCTGCTGATTTTCTGACAAAGGCCGCCGCCACCGAAGTTCCAACCGCCGCCACCCCTCCCTGCGAGACGCGTTTGGAAAGGTGCCCCTCATGCTCAACGCGGTTGCCGCTGCCCTGCTGGCCTCGGCCATCATCATCCCGCCCGGTTCGCCCAACGAGACGCCGCCGCCCGACCACATCACCATCGACGTCGTCACGGTCAACGGCTCCGGCTGCCCGGCGGGCACCGCGGCCGTCGCGGTGTCCGAGGACAACAAGGCCTTCACGGTCACCTACAGCGACTACCTGGCCCAGATCGGCGTCGGCGCGCGACCGACCGACTTCCGCAAGAACTGCCAGCTCAACCTGCGGGTCAACGTCCCGCAGGGCTTCACCTACGGCATCGCCCAGGCCGACTACAGAGGCTTCGCGCACCTGGAGAGAGGCGCGTACGCCATCCAGAAGGCCAACTACTACTTCCAGGGCATGTCGCAGAACGACTCGGCGCAGCACCGCTACAACGGCCCGCACAGCGACGACTGGCAGGCCACCGACCAGACCGAGGTCGCCGCGATCGTCTACTCGCCGTGCGGCGAGAAGCGGAACTTCAACATCAACACCGAGCTCCGCGTCTACCCCGGCACGTCCAACACGGCCACGACGACGAGCTTCGTGTCGATGGACTCCACGGACGGTGCGATCGACACGACCTACCAGTTCAGCTGGAAGACCTGCCCCTGATAGCCCCTCAGTAGTGCCGTGACTACCGCACGCGTCCGCACGGACGTGTGCGGTAGCACATATGTGAGAGGAGCCGCGTACAGATTCGCGTGTGCGGGCGTCTTACCCCCATGACGGGGCAGGTCGGGGTAAAGGGGCAGCCAATGCCATCCGCCGCATACGCGCAGTACGGTGAGGATCGCAAGGCTCACAGGGGAGGTCGGATCCTGACCACGACGCTGCTCCCGGCCAGACGGTCGGAGGAGACCGCGGCCGGCTCGCGCTGGCCGCTCAGTGGTGACTACCGCCAGGTGCTCGCGGACCTGGCGTTGATCTTCTTCGCCGTGCTCGACGTCTGGCTGTACGGGCTGTGGCTCGAGGCCGACCCGATCACGGACCTCCCGCCGGTCGAGAACTACCAGCTGTGGCTCAACTGGCTCGCGGTCGGCGCGCTGGTCCTGCGGCGGCGGTTCCCGTTCCTCACGCTCGTGCTGACCATTCCCGGCTTCTTCGTCGGCTGGTCGCAGCTCGCCGCGATGATCGCCCTGTACACGGTCGCCCGCCGCTACCTCGGCGGCTGGCAGACGGGCCTCGCGGCCGCGCTGGTGTGGCTCTGCCGGTTCGTCGCCTGGCCGTTCCAGGAGCTGATCGACCGGCCCGCCTCCGGCCACTTCCACTCCGCGATCTACGGCTTCCTCGTGTCGGGCCTGCCGATCGCGATCGGCCTGCTGGTGCACGCGCGCCAGGAGCTGTCCGACCGCATCCGCGAACTGGCCGAGTCACGCGAGAGAGAACGCGTGCTGCACGCGCACGCCATCCGTGCCGACGAACGGGCAAAGCTCGCCCGCGAGATGCACGACGTGGTGTCGCACCAGGTCAGTCTTATCGCCATGCAGGCCGGTGCGTTGCGCATGGCCGTGGTCGACGCCGAGCACAAGCAGGTCGCCGGCACCATCCGCATGTTGTCGACGCGCACGCTCGATGAACTCCGCACGCTCGTGTCCGTCCTGCGCACCACGGACGACACCCAGCCGGGCCTCGACGAGCTGTCCGACCTGGCCGCCGACGCGGGCTTCGAGGTGACCATCCAGCTCAAGGGCCCGGTCGAGGACCTCCCCGCACCGGTGTCCGGCGCCGTCTACCGGACGGTGCAGGAGGCCCTGACCAACATCCGCAAGCACGCGGTGGGCTCGAGCGCGACGGTGTTCATCGACGCCCAGTACGACGACAACGTGCAGGTCGAGGTGCGCAACACCGCCCCGTCCAGCCCGTCGTCGTCGCTGCCCAGCGGAGGTCACGGCCTGGTCGGCCTGCGCGAACGCGCCACGTTGCTCGGCGGCGAGTTCTCGGCGGGACCGACCGAGGACGGCGGCTTCCTCGTGACGGCGTCGTTCCCGAGGGAACGCGTCATCACCGATTGAAGCCCTGGAAGGCGTGGAACGACTTCTTGGGCTCCAGGCGGTAGGGCGAGTTGTCGTCGTCGAACCGCTCACGCATCGTGCGCAGCAGGCTGTACGAGGCCATGTCGTAGTCGCGATCGCGGCACGTCGGGTTGTGCGGTGAGTCCGGCGTGATGACCGAGTACAGGTGCGAGCCTTCGACATCGGGCTGTGCGTCGAACACGCGCAGCATGCGGGCGATGTGGTCGGCCTGCTCGCGTTCGTTGCGCTCGAAGCCGGGCTTGATCACCGGCGGGTCGGCCTCGTAGTCGACGATGTCCCATCCCATCCCGCCGGCCTTCGCGGCACCGGTGAACGTGCAGCAGCCGTACTCCATGATCATCAGCGGCTTGCCCCAGTGGCGGTACTTGTCCAGGTCAGCGGTGTACTCGGCATCGGTCTCGAAGTGCGTGTAGTAGTCGAGGCCGACGAGGTCGAACAAAGACCAGTCGTTCCAGTCGCCGTCCGCCCCCGCGGCCGCGCCGTAGGTGATCCGGCCCCGGAACTCCCTGCGCGCCACCTCGACGGCCTTCACCATGAACTCGCGGAAGCGCCCGATGACCGCGGGCCAGTCCGTGATCGACGGGATGTTCGCGAGCCGGTCCAGGAACGTGTCGCCGGGGATGATGCCCGGCGTGAACAGGAAGTGCTCGCAGCCGGTCACGAACGTGACGTTGTCGCCGCGCCGCTTCCGTTCGGCCGTGCGCGCGGCCTCGGCCATGTGCTCCAGGATCTGCTCTTGGGGGTGGTCGTAGAGCCTCGGCTGCACGAAGACCCGCATGCCCTGACGCAACGCCACGTCCGTCGTCTCGGCGAGGCGGCCGAGATCGCTGCCGAACGCCGAGATCGACGGGCAGCGCAGCTCGCCGGCGAGGATGCGGATCTCCCGTTCCAGCTGCTGACGGCTCCAGCGCACGCGACTCAACGGCTCCCCCGCCGCGTGCAGCACGCCGGTGTCGTAGCAGACACCGCCGCGCTTCCTCGGTGCCGCTGACGCCGTGCCCCCCGTGATGCTCAGTGCCGCGGCACCCACGGCGGCCCTCAAGAACACCTTTCGACTGATCATCGTTCCCCCTCGACTAGTTGCTCAACTAGACTCCTGTTCATGCAACCAGAAAATCGGCCGGGCGACCAGAAGCGCAGCTTCATCGAGGACGCCCGGCGCGGTCAGATCGTGGCCGCGACCATCGCGACGATCGCCGAGATCGGGTACGCGAAGGCGTCGTTCGTGCAGATCGCACAGCGTGCGGGCATCAGCCCGGGGCTCATCACGTACCACTTCGCGAAGCGCGAGGAACTGATGAAGCAGGTCATGCTGACCGTGCACGACTCGATGGACCGCGCTCTGACCGCACGCTCCGAGAGCGCCGACGGCTACGTCACGGCGCTGCGGTCGCTCATCGAAGGTTTCGTCCACTACTGCGCCGAATACCCCGCGGAACTCATCGCAATCTCTCAGATCGCGGCCGCCGCACGGGACGCCGAAGCCGCACGGACGTGGTCGGAGGAGCAGAACGAGCGCACGCTGACGGAGCTGGAGGACATGTTCCGCGAGGGTCAGGCGTGCGGTGAGCTGCGCGAGTTCGCGCCCAGGGTGATGGCCGTGTCGGTCATCGCCGCGATGGAGGCGGCGCCGGCCGAGCTCATGGCCCGGCCGGACACCGACGTCACCCGGTACGCGAAGGAGCTCGCGGACCTGTTCGAACTGGCGGTCAGGCGCGCTTAGACGCCAGCGACGCGCTCAGAGCCGCCGCCGCACCGAGCACACCGCACGTGAGCGCCACCGACAACGTCGGCTCGTGCTCCAGCAGCACCGACACGAGCAGCCACACGGACAGGCCGAGGCCGAGGCCCAGCGGCACCGACGCGATCACCGCCGCCAGGCCGGTCTGCCGCCGCCGCAACGCCCGCAGGTTCGACTCCAGGTAGGCGAACGTGAAGAGCAGCAACAACGCCGAGCCCGTGCCCATCAGGCTCAGCCACGGCGTCTGGTTGGACTTGAGCAGGAACGGCGCCCCGTCGTCGACGCGCGCCGTCACGACGCCGCCGATGATCCACCGCGCCGCGCCGGGCAGCACGAAGCCCTCCGGCGTGCGCTCAGGCACGTCGGCGAGCGGGATCCCGGCCGCCGTCACGACGAGATGCGTGCCGTCGACCTTCACCGGGTCTGCCAGGTCCTGCGAGATGACGATCTCGGGCGGGCTCCCGGTCGCCACGAACGGCACGACGGCCATCGCGATCAACGCGAGGGCTGCGACCAGCCACAGCGCCCAGGGCTTCGACGGCGGCCTGATCACCTCCGAGGCCGGCACCAGCGTGCTGCTGCCGCTCAGCCGTGCGGCGGGGATCGGGTCGACCAGCGTGGCCCGGATCCGCTGCCCCGTGAGCGTGACGGTGTCGCGCTCCGGCACGGGCCGCAGCGACGGACGCGTGGAAGACGACGACACCTGCGGTGCGAGGTGCACGGGCATGCCCAGACGCACGAGCCAGTCCGGGCCGAACAGCTGGCCCGCCGCGCCCGCCAAGTCGATCGCGAACGTCTCGGCGTTGCGGTACCGCGCCTCCGGCTCCCGCGCGATGCTGCGCATCACCACGCCCGCAAGGGGTTCCGGCACCTTCGGCACCGGCCGCGGTTCCTGGAAGACCCGCTTCTGGATCATTGCGATCGGGCCGCCGCCGCGTTCGAACGGCAGGTCGCCGCACAGCAGTTCGTAGAGCATCGTGCCGGTCGCGTAGACGTCGGCCGCGGGCGACAGCGCGTTGCCCATCGCCTGCTCCGGCGCGATGTAGGCGGGGGTGCCGAGCACCGCGCCACCGTGCGTCACGAGCGTCGCGCCCTCCGACACGACCTGGGAGATGCCGAAGTCCGCCACCTTCACCACGCCGTTCGAGGTGAAGAGCAGGTTCTTGGGCTTCACGTCGAGGTGCAGCACCCCGGCCTCGTGCGCCGCGTGCAGACCCGACAGCGCCGCCAGCACGATCCCGCACGACTGCTGCGCGGTCAGGCCGTCGCCGGAGAACCGCGACCAGACCGTGCCGCCGTCGAGCCGTTCCATCACCAGCAGGTGCTCGCCCTGCTGCCGGACGTAGTCGTAGACGGGCACGATGTGCGGGTGGTCGAGGCGGGCCAGCAGCCGCGCCTCGTGCTCGAAGCGCTCGCTCATCCGCGGATCCTCGGCCACCGCGTGCGGCAGCCGTTTGATCGCCACGGGACGCCCCAGCTGACGGTGCACACCGCCGTAGACGACACCCATGCCGCCCTCGCCGATCTGCTCACCGACGGCGTACTGCGGCAGCGCGGCGACCACACTGGACTGAATCACCGTTGAATCCTCACGGTATCCACATCGGACGGATGCCGCCGCTCACCGGGGTGCGGCGTCAGGTATCCGAGCACGAACGCGGCCGCGGCGGCGCCCACGATGAACGGGATCTCGGCCGTGGGCGACGGCGCCACCAGCCGCAGCACCGACAACGAGATCACCGCGACCAGCCCGGTGCCGATCCCGGCGGGCAGGAACCGCATGGCGCGCTGCCACCGGTTCGGGGGCAGGCGCCGGCGGGCCAGCGCGATCAACGCCCCCGCCCACGACAACCCGGTCAGCACGAGCACGCCCAGACCGAACGCCCCGTAGACCGACCAGAGCGAGCCCTTGACGTCTCCGGTCGTCTCGACGGAGGCGATGCTCTCCCGCCCGACGTCGATGACCTCAACTGTGACCGGAAGGAGACCAATCGCCTGCGAGCCGAGGTCGGTGGGCTCCAGCGGGAACGACCGGGTCTCCGAGGACTTCGCCGGCACGTCGAACGGAACCGTTGTGTCGTAAGCGAAGAAGGTCAACGCGAGCGCGGTGCCGCTGATGCGCACGGTCTTCACGCGCTGCACGGCGGTCGTGTTGTTGCGGACCGTGACCGAGACCTTGGCGGTCTGCGAGGGGTCCAGAACGAGATTCCCTACTCCAACCGGCCTACCGTCCACATCGGCCTCGAGGATCACAGACCCGTCCTGTGCGAGGGCCGCCGGGGGAAGCAGCATAATTCCGCACCACAGCAGTAAACCTGCACCGGCCATGCGACGTCTCACTAGCGCACCTTAGGTTCTGATCCGGGGAGAGGGAATGCGGTCTTTAGGCTTACTCGTGGCCATGATGGCCGGTGTTACGGTGCTGGTCGCCACACCGGCCGCGGCCCAGCAGCCGCCCAGTGTGACCGCGGCGCCGCAGCCTGCCACAGCAGGCGGCCCCGTGACCATTTCCTGGGGCGGATTCGTTACGTGTCGTGCCGTCAGCATCATCTTCACGCTGGACGGCGCCCAGATCGCGACCGCGGGCTCGGCCTCCAGCGGCTCGGTCGGGGCCACCGTGCCCGCCGGCACCAGTGCCGGTAGCCACAAGCTCGAAGCCCGGTCGACGAACACGAAGTGCGGTGTCGCGGGCACCGCGTTGCGCGTGATCGTGCCGCCACCCCCGGTCACCACGACGACCAAGCCGCCCGTCACCGTTCCGCCGGTGACGAACCCGCCGGTCACCAACCCGCCCGTGACGACGCGTCCACCGGTCGTCACCACCACGACTCCGGGCACGACGACCACGACGACGACCACCACCACGGACTCGTCGGCCCCGTCCTCGTCCACCGACGCGCTGACCAACCCCGACGACGGCGTGCTGGTCCTGGACAAGGAGAACATCCAGCCCGGTGACGACCTGACCGCGACCGGTACGGGCTGTCCCAAGGGCGCGAACGTGACGCTGAAGTCGCTGGGCCAGGACGTCGGCAAGACGACCGCGGACGAGAACGGCACCTTCCGGTCGCCGGTGAAGTTCGCGAACATCGAGCCCGGCCGCCACAAGGTGCGCGCGGAGTGCGGCATCGTGCTCGTGGGCAACGTGGACGTGACGCTGTCGAGTTCGTCCGGCGGTACGACCAGCACGCTCGTGGTGCTGTTGTTCTTCCTGCTCGTCGGTGCCGCGATGCTGCGCCGTCAGTTCTCGGGACTGCGGCGATAAGAGATATGCGAAAGGCCCCCTCTCCGCAGGATGAGGGGGCCTTTCGCATTGTTCGAAGATCCGAGCCTTACGGCTCTTCGCGCTGGCGGCGCAGCTTGGCGAGAGCCTCTTCGAGGATCGCCTCGCCGTCCGCGTCGGAGCGCCGCTCCTTCACGTACGCAAGGTGCGTCTTGTACGGCTCGTTGCGCGGCGGCGCGGGCGGCGTCTGCTCGTCACGACCTGCCGGCAGGCCGCAGCGCGGGCAGTCCCAGCTCTCCGGGACCTCCGCCTCGACCGCGAAGGAAGGCCGGGACTCGTGACCGTTCGCGCACCAGTACGACACCCGACGACGGGGCGCGGACTCGCCGCGTTCCGATTCGCCCATCGGGCCTGCGCCGACGCGGGTACCGCGAATCGCGTTACCACCGGACATCGACCGTTACACCCCCACCAAGTGGTTACTCCAAGCCCCTGAGGGCTTCTGCCGCTGAACGGTTGATCAGGCTGACGGAGGCAGCTTGATCAGGAGTCCGATGCCCACGATGGCGATGATCCAGACCGCACCGACGAACAGCGTCAGGCGATCGAGGTTCTTCTCGACAACGGAGGAACCGGACAGACTCGACTGCATACCGCCGCCGAACAGCGAAGAAAGGCCGCCACCACGGCCGCGGTGCAACAGCACGAGCAGCACCAGCAGCACGCTGGAGACGATCAACAGGATCTGCAGGAACAGGATCATTTCTTCCTCGCTGTCAGGCAGCCGACGCCATAGAGTACCTGTTCGACTGCCGAACGTGTGCAACCAGTGGGGTTAAGGGTTTATCCAGATCAACTTAGGGTAGAGGCCCGCCGGCAGCCAATGCGCACAGCTTGGTGAATTCGTCGGCCTGAAGGCTGGCACCGCCGACGAGAGCGCCGTCGATGTCCTTCTGCCCGATCAGTTCGCTGATGTTCGACGACTTGACCGAACCGCCGTAGAGCACCCGGACGACGGCCGCGGTCTCCTCGCCGTACTTCTCCGCGACGAACGAGCGGACCAGCGAGCACACCTCCTGCGCGTCGGCGGAGGAGGCGGTGCGACCGGTGCCGATGGCCCAGACGGGCTCGTAGGCGAACACGATCTTGGCGACCTGCTCGGCCGTGAAGCCCTTGAGGCCGTCCTCCAGCTGCTGGCGCACCAGCTCCAGGTGCCCCTTGGCCTCGCGGACGTCGAGCTTCTCGCCGAAGCAGAAGATCGGGGTGACCTCGACCTTCAGCGCCGCCTTGACCTTGGCGTTGACGATGGCGTCCGTCTCGCCGTGGTACTCGCGCCGCTCCGAGTGACCCACCGTCACGTAGTCGCAGCCGAGCTTCGCGAGCATCGGGCCGGACACCTCACCGGTGTAGGCACCGGAGTCGTGCTGCGAGATGTCCTGCGCGCCGTACTTGAGGAGCAGCTTGTCGCCGTCGACCAGCGTCTGGATGCTGCGGATGTCGACGAACGGGGGAAGAACGGCCACCTCGACCTTGGCGAAGTACTTCTCCGGGAGGGAGAAGGCGATCTTCTGCACGAGACCGATCGCCTCGAGGTGGTTGAGGTTCATCTTCCAGTTGCCCGCGATGAGCGGGAGCCGGGCTGCCATCAGGACTCCAAAACGCTGATGCCGGGGAGTTCCTTGCCCTCGAGGTACTCGAGAGAGGCGCCACCACCGGTGGAGATGTGCGAGAAGCCGTCCTCGGGCAGACCCAGCGCACGCACCGCGGCAGCCGAGTCGCCACCACCGACGACGGTGAACGCCTCGGACTTGACCAGGGCCTCCGCGACGGCACGCGTGCCACCGGCGTAGGTCTCGATCTCGAAGACGCCCATCGGGCCGTTCCAGAACACGGTCTTGGCGTCGGCGAGCTTCGACGCGAACAGCTCGCGCGACTTCGGGCCGATGTCGAGGCCCATCTTGTCGGCGGGGATCGAGTCGGTGCCGACGACGTCGTGCTCGACGCTGCCGAACTCGGCCGTGACCAGCACGTCGACCGGCAGCACGAGCTCGACGCCGCGCTTGTCGGCCTCTTCGAGGAAGCCGCGAACCTGGTCGAGCTGGTCGGACTGCAGCAGCGACGTGCCGACCTCGTGGCCCTGGGCCTTGAGGAACGTGTACGCCATGCCGCCGCCGACGAGCAGCCGGTCGACCTTGGCCAGCAGGTTCGCGATGACGCCGAGCTTGTCGGACACCTTCGCGCCGCCGAGCACCACGACGTACGGGCGCTCCAGGTCGTCGGTGAGCTTCTTGAGCACGCCGAGCTCGGTCTCGACGAGACCGCCGACGTACGCGGGCAGCTTCTGCGCCACGTCGTAGACCGAGGCCTGCTTGCGGTGCACGACACCGAAACCGTCGGACACGAACGCGTCCGCGAACGCCGCGAGCTCCTCGGCCAGTGCGGCGCGCTCGGCGTCGTCCTTCGAGGTCTCACGGGCGTCGAAGCGGACGTTCTCCAGCATCACGACGCCACCGTCGGTGAGCGCGCCGACCACCGAGGTGGCGGACGGGCCGACCAGGTCGCTCGCGAGCGCGACCTCGGTGCCGAGCAGCTCACCGAGGCGAGCGGCGGCCGGGGCCAGGGAGAACTGGGGGTCCGGCTCGCCCTTGGGGCGGCCGAGGTGAGCGGTGACGATCACGCGGGCACCCGCGTCGGCGAGCGCCTTGATCGTCGGCACCGACGCGCGCACACGGCCGTCGTCGGTGATCTTGTCGCCATCGAGGGGGACGTTCAGGTCGGCGCGTACGAGTACGCGCCGACCCGCGACACCCTCGGCGAGCAGGTCGCTGAGAGTCTTCACTGACTTCGTCCGCCCCTGCTCAGATCTTGGCGGCGACGAGCTTGACCAGGTCCGCGAGGCGGTTGGAGTAGCCCCACTCGTTGTCGTACCAGCCGACGACCTTGACCTGGTTGCCGATGACCTTGGTCAGCGGCGCGTCGTAGATGCACGAGTGCGGGTCGGTGACGATGTCGGCCGACACGATCGGGTCCGTCGAGTACTTGAGGATGCCGGCCAGCGGGCCCTCGGCGGCGGCCTTGTACGCGGCGTTGACCTCTTCGACGGTGACCTCGCGCTTGAGCGTGACGGTCAGGTCGGTGGCCGAGCCCGTGGGGATCGGCACGCGCAGCGCGTAGCCGTCGAGCTTGCCCTTGAGCTCCGGCAGCACCAGGCCGATGGCCTTCGCGGCACCCGTGGAGGTCGGGACGATGTTCAGCGCGGCGGCGCGGGCACGGCGGAGGTCGCTGTGCGGTGCGTCCTGCAGGTTCTGGTCCTGCGTGTACGCGTGGATCGTGGTCATGAGGCCCTGCTCGACGCCGAAGCTGTCGTTGAGGACCTTGGCCAGCGGCGCGAGGCAGTTCGTGGTGCAGGACGCGTTCGAGATGATCGTCTGCGAGCCGTCGAACTTCTCCTCGTTCGCGCCGATGACGACGGTGAGGTCCTCGTTCTTGGCGGGCGCGGAGATGATGACCTTCTTGGCGCCGCCCTCGTCCACGTGCGCGCGGGCCTTGGTGGCGTCGGTGAAGAAGCCGGTGGACTCGACCACGACGTCGACGCCGAGGTCCTTCCAGGGCAGAGCGCCCGGGTTGCGCTCGGCGAGGGCCTTGATGACCTTGCCGTCGACGGAGATGCCCTCGTCGGTGACCTGCACGTCGGCGTCCAGTCGACCGAGGATGCTGTCGTACTTCAGCAGGTGCGCCATCGTGGCGACGTCACCGAGGTCGTTGAACGCGACGATCTCGATGTCGTGGCCGCCGGCCCTCACGGCGCGGAAGAAGTTGCGCCCGATGCGACCGAAACCGTTGACACCTACACGAACCGTCACGACTGACTCCTTGCGTTCAGCTTGGTAGGAACAAGCCCACCCTATCTGCCGAACTGCGTCCCTGGTCACAGGGATAGTGAGTATCTCTTGATCGAGCCAGAAAAACCTGTCCTGATTAGGCCGTTCGGCGGCGCAGCGCGCGGAGCATCCAGAGGTACGCGCTCAGTTCCTCTGCCGCCTCCGCGGCGGTGCGGCAAGCCTCCGGACCGGTGTCCTTCGCGTCTCTTCCGACGACCGCCGTGATCCGGGCGAGCCACTCGTCCACCACCTGCCGGTCCTGCGGCGGGACGAGCGGGTTCGCTGGTCTGCTCTGGGCTGTCATGAAGGGATCCTGTCGAGGGTCGGAAGGACCCTTCAATACCCCGAAACAGCGGGTGTTACGGACCGTTACGCGCCGGTACGGTCAATGGTCATGACGGCCAATGCCGCCTGCGTGACATGTGGAAACCCGCTCACCGAAGCGGTCGCGGGCCGACGCTACTGCTCCAACGCCTGCCGTCAACGCGCGTACCGCGAACGCAGCTCGGCACGCGACGACTCCCCGCATGACACCGCGCTCCCGGCGCCGCTCGACACCTTCGTCGGCCGCCGCGAGGAACTGGCCGCGCTGGCGCGCCTCGGTGCGGACCGGCTCGTCTCGCTGGTCGGCCCGGCGGGCGCGGGCAAGACCAGGCTGGCCGTCCAGCACGTGAGCAAACGTGCTGATCAGACGTGGTGGGCGGCGCTGGCACCTGCGTCCGACGCCGTCCAGGCGATCTACCACGCGGTCGGCGCGCACCCGTTGCCCAACCGGTCGGTGCGCGACGCCGTGATCGCCGAGATCGAGCAGCACCGGCGGCCGTTGCTCGTGCTCGACAACTGCGAGCACCTGCTGCTCGACGTCGGCGACGTGGTGGCGGAGCTCCTGGCGGGCTGCCCGCGGCTGCGCGTGCTGGTGACGTCGCGGGAGCCTCTTCGCCTTGCCGGAGAACAGGTCTTCGCGGTCGGTGAGCTGGAGCTGCCGCCCGCGGACGCCGACCTCGCCGAAGCTCTGCGTCACGACGCAGTGGTGCTCTTCCGCGACCGTGCCGTGTCAGTGGACCGCTCGTTCGAGGTGGACGCGTCGAACGTCGCCGACGTCGTCGCCGTGTGCCGGTCGTTGGACGGCATGCCGCTGGCCATCGAACTGGCCGCGCGGCGCATCACCGTGCTGTCCCCCGCCGACGTCCTTGCCCGGTTGGGCGACCGGCTCGCGTTGCTGACCGGTGGGCCGCGCGCCGCCGACGACCGGCACCGCACGCTGCGGGCCGCGATCGGCTGGAGCTACGACCTGCTGTCCGAGGAGGAGCAGGCGGCCTCGCGCCGGCTCGCGGTGCTGGGCGTGCCGTTCGACCTCGGGGTGGCGAGCGCGGTCTGCGGTGTTCCCGACGCCCTGGAGCTGCTGACCGGCCTCGAGCAGAAGTCGCTGCTGGTCGCGGAACGGGTCGGTGGGCACACGACGTTCCGTCAGCTCGAATCGGTGCGTCTCTACTGCCATGAGCGCGCCATCGCGCACGGAGACGTCTCTCTTGTGGCCGACCGTGTGGTCGAGTGGGTGTGTTCGGTCGTGGAGCCGGAGATCTCGTCGTTCTTCCCGTCGCCGCCGGTCGTGTTGCGCCTGGACCGCAACGTGGGCCTGCTCGAACTGGCAGTGGCCAGGACGGCGGACACCGGCGACTGGTCGCGGCACGCCCTCACGATCGTCGCCACGGCCTGGACGTCGACCCCGCGCGGACCACGCGGTGCTCCCACCGAGTTGCTGCACCAGGCGCTGACCCGGCCGATGCCCCAGGCGTACCGCAGCGTCCTCTCGGTGCTGGCCGCGATGCACCACCGGGTGCGCGGCGGCTGGCACGTGACCCGCCGGTTCGCCGAGGAGTCGCTGGCCATCGAACGCGCCGACGCCTGCCGTCCCGGCACGACGGCCCGCGCGCTGGAGGTGCTCGCCTCCGCCGAGGCCCACACCGGTGATCCCGCGGTGGCCTGGCAGCTGTTCGACGAGGCCGCCGTGCTGCTGCGCGACTCGGACGACCAGCTCGCGCGCGCCATCCTGCTGAACTCCTACGGCTGGACGTTGCTGCAGCACGGTTTCGCGGACCGGGCGGCGCCGCTGGTGCGCGAGGCGTTGACGCTGACCCGGTTGATCGGCCTGCCGCACATGCTGAACCCCGTGCTGCACAGCGCGGGCGCGATCGCGTTGGCGCGCAAGAGCTTTCCGGAGGCCGTCGACCTGTTCCGGGAGAGCCTGGAGGTGGGGTCGGAGCACCCGATGGACCAGTTCTACGACCTGGAGGGGCTGGCGCTCGGGCTGGTCGGTGTGGGGTCCGACGACGAACGCGCGCTCTCGCTGCTGACGTCCGCCTCCGTCGTCCGCACCCGCTACGCGTTCCGCGCCGAGCCGTACTGGCAGGACCTGCTCGACGACGCACGGGCCGTCTGCCGCGACCGGATCACCGCCGCGCGGCTGCGGGCCGCCGAGTCGACGGGCGAGCGGATGTCGTTGGCACAGGCCATTTCCTACGCCCTGACCGCGCAGCCGCTCGCCGAGTCCGACGACGTGATCTCCGCGCGCGAACGGCACGTGGCGACGCTCGTGGCGGAAGGCCTGACGAACCGGCAGATCGGGCAACGGCTCGGAATCTCACCGCACACCGTTGCCCGGCACGTCACGCACGCCCGTTCGAAACTGGGACTGCGCTCACGGGCTCAGCTCGCCGTGTGGGCGGGCCGGCACACCTCTTAGACCTCGGCCTCGAGCATGTCCGCCGTGACCGCGGACTCGGTGTCCGGCAGTCCCAGGTCCTTGGCCCGCTTGTCCGCCATGGCCAGCAGACGCCTTATACGGCCTGCCACCGCGTCCTTGGTCATCTGAGGGTCGGACAGCTGCCCCAGCTCCTCCAACGACGCCTGCCGGTGCGCGAGCCTGAGCTGCCCGGCGGCGGCCAGGTGGTCCGGCGCCTCCGGTCCGAGGATCTCGAGCGCCCGTGCGACTCGTGCCGCCGCAGCGACGGCCGCACGGGCCGAACGGCGCAGGTTCGCGTCGTCGAAGTTCGCGAGCCGGTTGGCGGTGGCGCGGACCTCACGCCGCATCCGGCGCTCTTCCCACGCCATCACGCTGTCGTGCGCGCCGAGCTTGGTCAGCATCGCCCCGATGGCGTCGCCATCCCTTATCACCACGCGCTCGGCCCCGCGGACCTCGCGCGACTTGGACGAGATGCCCATCCTGCGGGCCGCGCCGACCAGTGCCAGCGCCGCCTCGGGACCGGGGCAGGTGATCTCGAGCGACGAGCTGCGACCGGGTTCGGTCAGCGAGCCGTGCGCCAGGAAGGCACCGCGCCACGCGGCCTCGGCATCGCAGACACCACCGGACACGACCGGCGCGGGCAGGCCGCGCACCGGGCGGCCCCGCGGGTCGAGCAGTCCGGTCTGGCGGGCCAGCCCCTCGCCGTCCTTGACCACGCGGACGACGTACCGGGTGCCCTTGCGCAGGCCGTTGGACTGGATCGTGAAGACCTCGGCGTGGTGGCCGTAGAGCGCCTGGATCTCCTTGAGCAGCCTGCGCGCCGCGGAACCCAGGTCGAGTTCGGCCTCGACGACCACCCGGCCGGACACGATGTGCAAGCCCCCGGCGAACCTGAGCAGGGAGGACACCTCCGCGCGGCGGCAACAGGTCTTGGATACCGCGAGCCTGCTCAGCTCGTCCTTGACCGCCGACGTCATCGCCACGGGCTTGTCCCTCCCACTCCGGTCTCCTCGACCACTTGCCTCAGGCAACCGGCCAGTGCCTCCGGATCATGCCGCTCAGCGGCGTCCGGTGCGGCGATCTTGGCCAGATGCGTACGCGCACCCAGTGCCGAGGCGGCGCGCGTCAGCCGGTCCGGGGTGGGGACCGAGTCGACGTCCGCGATCACCGCGTCCACCTTCAGCTCGGGTGCGTGTTCGCAGACTACGTCCAAATGCCGCTCCGGAGAGAAACCAGCGGTTTCACCCGGTTGGGGGACGAGATTGAGCACAAGAACCTTCTTGGCCCGCGTGTGCACGAGCGCGTCGTGCAGTTCGGGCACCAGCAGATGCGGCAACACGCTGGTGAACCACGATCCGGGGCCGAGTACCACGACATCGGCGTCAAGTACAGCCTGTACTGCTTCCGGGCAGCCGGCAGGTCGCCCGTTCGGGGCAGTCAGCCGGATGCGCTGCACGAGCCCCGGTGTGGTCGCGATGGCGACCTGCCCCCGGATGCGCCGCACGTCCTTCTCGTCCTCGTCGAGGCCCACGACGTCCGCCTCGATGTCGAGCGGATCGTTCGACATCGGCAGCACCCTGCCCCTGACGCCGAGCAGCCGGCTCGTGAGATCCAGCACCGCCACGGGGTCGCCGAGCTGCTCGAGCAGCCCGGCGATCACCAGGTTCCCGACCGCGTGGCCGGCGAGCGCCCCCGTGCCGCCGAAGCGGTGCTTGAACAGGGACGTCCAGCGCTGGCTGGCCTCGTCCTCCCCCGCCAGCGCCGCCATGGCCTTGCGCAGGTCACCCGGCGGAAGCAGGTCCTCGAGCTCCCTGCGCAACCGCCCCGACGACCCTCCGTCGTCCGCGACGGTCACCACGGCCGTCACGTCGTCGGTGACCCGTCTGAGCGCGGTCAACGTCGCGTGCAACCCGTGTCCGCCACCCAAAGCAACAGCTTTCAACTTCGTCACTCACGTCCCAGATCCCTGTGCACGACCTTCACGGCCATGCCGTCCTCGCTAGCCAGCCGCGCGGCCAGCTCTTCGCTCAGGGCCACACTGCGGTGCTTACCGCCAGTACAGCCGATCGCGAGCGTCAGGTAGCGCTTGCCCTCACGCCGATAACCGGCACCGATGAGCCTCAGCAGCTCGTGGTACCGATCAAGGAACTCGTCAGCGCCCTCCTGGGACAGCACGTAGTTGCGCACCTCACCATCCAGACCCGTCTGCTCGCGCAGTTCCGGGATCCAGAACGGGTTGGGCAGGAACCGCACGTCCATGACGAGATCGGCGTCCATCGGCAGCCCGTACTTGTACCCGAAGCTCAGCACGGTGACCCGCGTGCGCGTCGCGGCCTCGGTGCCGAACGTGTCCTCGATCTTGGCGCGCAACTGGTGAATGCTCAGCGCCGACGTGTCGAGCACCAGGTCGGCTTCCTGCTTGAGCGGCGTGAGCAGAATCCGCTCGGCCTCGATGCCGTCCTGCAACCGCCCGTCGCCCTGCATGGGGTGACCGCGGCGCACCGCCTCGAAGCGGCGGATCAACACGTCGTCGGTGGCTTCGAGGAAGAGCACGCGCGGCTTGTACCCCCGCGCGTCGAGGTCCTTGATGATGGCGGCCAGGTCCTCGGTGAACGCGCGGCTCCGCACGTCCATGACGACAGCGACCCTCGTGATCGCCCCGCGCGCCTGAGCGCCGAGCTCGACCATGGTGGCGATGAGTTCCGGCGGCAGGTTGTCCACGACGAACCAGCCGAGATCCTCCAGGCACTTGGCCGCGGTGCTGCGGCCCGCACCGGACAGCCCGGTCACCACGGCGACTTCGATGCCGGACTTCTCCGCGTTCACGACTACGACTCCGTTACCTGTTCATGAGCGCTGCTGGGCGCTCTCGTTTGGGCGAGCTGTGTGCTGGGCTGCGCTCCTGTCGCGACACGCCCGGCACGCAGTCTCCCCTGGAACGGCCCTCGCGCGCGGCAGGTTCGACGGTCGACACGGCCGCGCCGTGGCCGCGGTCACGATCCTCGCCCGTTTCGCGGGACGCCCGCAGGACGAAAGTGACCACTGCGGCTGATGAGAACGATGAGGGACTTCACGGTGCGACCGGATAGCTCGACTGGAACGCCAGCCGCACGTCGGCGCCTGACGCGATCCGGTCCAGCTCGTCGTCCAGCGCCATGAACACCTCCCACGCCTCTTTGTGTTCGGCTTGGGCGAGACGTGCGGTGACCAGCTGTTCCAGGTCCGGGACGCGCTTGGCCTTCCAGACCTTGTCCGCGAGACTCACCAGCAGGTCCTCCAGCCCGATGCCGTCCGCGGTCCACGACCCGTGCGTCCGCGCGAAGCGGGCCAGCCGTTCCTCGACGCCGCGAGCCCGCAGCAGCTCGTACCCCGCCGGCTCGTGAGCCGAGCCCGGACCGGACAACTCGTTGGGGTGCAACACCTTCCCGATGTCGTGCGTGGCCGCGCCGAACAGCACCGCGTCCCGGTCGACGGTCACCGACGGGTGGTGTGCCGCGACCCACGCGACGAGTTCGCACGCCACGTCGTGCACGGCCCGCAGGTGCGCGACCAGACGCGGTGGGGCGTGCAGGTCGGAGAGGAGGGTTGCGGCTGCGGCCGGGAGCGGGCGCAGGGCCACGTCCTCGGTCATGGCGCGGCGCGCCAGCGACTCGGCCTTCGCCGACACGGGCGGCGGCACCGGTAGTGGCACCGGTGGTGGCACCGGTGGTGGCACGGTGCTCGCGACTCCGGCGGCCTCTGCCTCCGCGCTACGGCCGGGCTCCTGACTCATGTGCCGGCCACCTCGAGACCGATATGGCGGGTCGGCTGCACACTCAGGTGGCGGGCCACCTCTGGGCCGATGTCGCAAGCCGGCTCCACGCTGGAGGGTCGCGCCGGTTCCACGCTCCAGGGCCGCGCCGGCTCCGAAATCATGGGGCGTGCCAGGTCCGGACTCACGCGGTGAGCTAGCACCGAACCCCTGCGGCACGCCAAACCCGGACCCACGCGGCGCACCAAATCCGGCCCCACGCAGTGAGCCGACTCCGAACCCCTGCGGCACGCCAGGTCCGGACTCACGTGGTGGACCGGCGCCGAACCCATCCCGCACACCAAAGCCGGACCCGCGTGGCACACCAGGTCCGGACCCACACGGCGCGCCCGACCCAGACTCACACGGTGGGCCAGCGCCGAACCAAAGCGGCGCGCCCGACCCGGACCCGCGCGGCGCGCCGGCTCCTGACGCGTCAAGACTTTCCGCCCGCCGAAGCCAAGGTCGCCACCACGGCCTCCGCGGTGCGGCGCCCCACCCCCGGCACGTCGCTGATCTCGTCCACTGTGGCCTGTCGCAGCTTCCGCACCGAGCCGAAGTGCTTGAGCAGCGCGGCTTTGCGCGTCTCGCCGAGGCCGGGGACCTCGTCCAGCTCGGAGGTGGTCATGCGCTTCGAGCGCTTCTGGCGGTGGTAGGCGATGGCGAAGCGGTGGGCCTCGTCGCGGACTCGTTGCAACAGGTACAGGCCGTCGCTGCTGCGCGGGAGGATCACCGGGTCCGGTTCGCCGGGGACCCAGACCTCTTCCAGGCGTTTCGCCAGGCCCACCACGGCCACGTCGGTGATGCCCAGTTCGGCCAGGACGTCGGAGGCCGCCGCGGCTTGCGGGCCCGCGCCGTCCACCACCAGGAGGTTGGGCGGGTAGGCGAACTTGCGGGGTTTGCCGGTGTCCGGGTCTATGCCCGGGTTCGGGCCGCCGGACGCGGTTTCGCGCAGCATCGCCTGGAAGCGGCGGCGGACGACCTCGGCGATGGAGGCGACATCGCCTTCCGTCGCGGCTTCGCGGAGGGCGAAGCGGCGGTATTCGGCCTTGCGGGCCAGGCCGTCCTCGAAGACGACCAGGGACGCCACCACGTCGGTGCCCTGGACGTGGCTGATGTCGATGCACTCGATGCGCAGCGGTGCGGTGTCGAGGGCCAGGGCGTCCTGGATCTCCTGCAATGCCGCGGAGCGGGCGGTGAGGTCGCCTGCCCGGCGGAGTTTGTGCTGCGCGAAGGCTTCGGAGGCGTTGCGGGCCACCGTTTCCATCAGCGCGCGCTTGTCGCCTCGTTGCGGGACGCGCAGAACGACCCGTGAGCCTCGTTGTTCGGACAGCAGGTCTTCCAGCGCGGAAGCGTCGTCCGGGAGCACCGGGACGAGGACCTCGCGCGGGGTGTTCTCGGTCTCGTCGCCGTAGAACTGCATGATGAACTGGTCGACCAGGGCGCCGTCGTCGATGGCCTCGACCTTGTCCAGCACCCAGCCTCGCTGGCCCCGCACCCGGCCGCCGCGCACGTGAAAGACCTGGACCGAGACTTCGAGCTCGTCCTGCGCGAACGCCATCACGTCGGCGTCCGTGCCGTCGCCGAGGACGACGGCCTGCTTCTCCATCGCGCGGCGCAGCGCGCCCAGGTCGTCGCGCAGGCGTGCGGCGCGTTCGAACTCCAGCTCGTCCGACGCCTGGAGCATCTCGCGTTCGAGGCGGCGGACCATGTTGTCCGTCTTGCCCGCGAGGAAGTCGCAGAAGTCGAGGACGATGTCGCGGTGCTCGTCCGCCGACACCTTGCCGACGCACGGCGCCGAGCACTTGTCGATGTACCCGAGCAGGCACGGGCGGCCGATCTGGTTGTGCCGCTTGAAAACGCCCGCCGAGCACGTGCGCGCAGGGAACACGCGCAGCAGCAGGTCCAACGTCTCACGGATGGCCCAGGCGTGCGCGAACGGGCCGAAGTAGCGCACGCCCTTCTTGCGCGGGCCGCGGTACACGTGCAGCCGCGGGTACTCCTCGTGCAGCGTGACGGCCAGCACCGGATACGACTTGTCGTCGCGGTACCGGACGTTGAAGCGCGGGTCGAACTCCTTGATCCAGTTGTACTCGAGCTGCAGCGCCTCGACCTCGGTGGCGACCACCGTCCACTCGACGGAGGCCGCCGTCGTCACCATCTGGCGGGTGCGCGGGTGCAACCCGGCCAGATCCGCGAAGTACGAGTTCAGCCTGCTGCGCAAGCTCTTCGCCTTGCCGACGTACACGACCCGGCCACCGGCGTCGCGGAACTTGTAGACGCCGGGAGCCTCAGGAATCGTGCCCACGGCGGGGCGATACGTCGAGGGATCTGCCACGCCGTCAAGACTATCGACGTGGTCTGACAAAAACAGAAAGGGTCAGGTCAGGACCACCTGGTCGCCGTCGACCTTCACGGCGACGGCGCGCAGACCGGACGTCGCCGGCCCCTTCTTCACCGAGCCGTCGGACGCACCGAACTGGCTGCCGTGCGAAGGGCACGTGATGGTGCCACCGGCGGGTTCCCCGACCACGGAACCCTGGTGCGGGCAGGAGGCGTCGTACGCCTTGACCTCGGTGGCGGAGATGCGCGCGACGACGATCTTGCGGCCGCCGGGACCGTCCACGACGGCGCCGCCGCCTTCAGGCACGTCGGCCAGCGCGACCAGGGCCGTGCCGGTGGAACCAGCGGCTCCCGAAGTGGGTTCCGAGCCTCCGGCGGAGGTGGGAGACGAGCCCGTGGAAGTACCCGTTGAGCTGCAGGCGGTCACGAGTCCGCTGGGCACCGCGAGGGCAACCGCGATTCCGCAGAGCGCCGCTCGCCTGCTGACCAGGCTTTCGGTGTTCACGACCGATCCTCCGTGGTGGTGGGTGTTCGGGGTCACACCACAGCATTACGCGGAACGGTCAGCGAGAGTTCAGTCAGACGCCCAATGCACAGCAAATGCACAGGTCTCAGCCGAGCACCAAATCATCGCCGGAACGAGCAATGGCGACCTCGGTCAGTCCCGAAGTCGCAGGTCCTTTGCGGACGGCGCCGCTCAAAGGGTCGAAAGCGCTCCCGTGCAACGGGCAGGTGATGACTCCGGCCGCCGGAGGATTGACCAGGGAACCGACATGGGGACACGCGGGATTGAACGCGCGGAATTCACCCGGTCGAGGTTGCACGACCAACAGCTGGGCGTTGCCGGGCATGTCCACCAGCAAGCCACTGCCCTCAGGCACCGAGGAGACGGCCACGACCCGGTCCCCGGGGCGAGCGGTCCCGGCACCACCCGTCTTGCGAGGAGCGGGCTCGCCACAGGCGCTCAAAGCGGCGGCGAGCCCACACAACAACACTGATCGACGATCCACGAGCACCGATTATCGGCGGTGGTCCTCCGCGGTGGCCTGCCGGGCCAGCGCCAGCACTGCGGTGAACGGCGGGAACCAGTGCCGCGAGTGCGACGGCGGGTTCGCCCAGCGCAGCGATCCGTACCTGGTCATCGTGGGTGGGAGCGCGATCCGGTGCGGCGAGCGCACGAACTGCACTTCCGGCGGCGCCTTGAGGTGCGTGGGCAGCAACGCCACCAGCTCCGCGAGGAAGATCCAGTGCTCGCGGGGGCCGGGGATGACGGTGACCGGTCCGGCGAGCATGCGCGACTTCAGGTCGGCCAGCACTCGTGACCCGATTCGCGCCGGCATCGCCAGCGCGGTCGTGGCGGGGCCTAGTGGGAGGAACACACCCTGCTCGGTGACGGTCACCTGCCAGCCGAGCAACCGGTAGCCGGCGACGGCCTCCCCGATCGCGCGTGCGTGTCCCCTGTTCTGTGGGATACCGGCACTACCCGTACCGGTTTCCGCGGTAGTGAGGCTCATCGGCGGTTGTCCTCCCCGTTGGGTGGGTCAGGCACTGGCCACGCCACGGGGATCGACCCGCGGCCTGACGTTGTGCAGGGTGCTTCTCACTTCCCGCCAACACCACTCGTCCGCTGCATGAGCCTCATGCAGCGGACGTATGAAGCTCATCCGCCGCACGGGGGCACCAGGACTGCGACACGCGAATCCATTACGTCTTATGCATGAGATGGATGGACTGACGATCACACGTCCGTACACTGGGAAAACGCTCAGTGACGGGGGCGAGGCCGATGGATGCAGCGAGACCCAAATCCAGACGCGCTTGCCCGTGCGGGGCGTTCATCGCCGCCGACAACTCCGATCGGCTGTGTCACCGGTGCCGCCGCAACGCTCGTTCGGACGTGCACGGACCACCTGAGGTCCCCAACGACTTCTGGGACCACCCCGCGATCGCGGCGGCGTGCGTCGACCGCGACATGGGTGCGCTGATCTCCGCGTACCGGCATCACCCCCAGCACCTGAGCAGGGTCACGCAGGACCGCATGGCGGCGTGGCTCGGCATCAGCCAGGCGCAGCTCTCGCGTTACGAGTCGGGCGAGAACCAGATCGACCGCCTCGACCGGCTGCGCCATTTCGCGGTGGTGCTCGGTGTGCCCGGCGAACGACTGTGGTTCGACCGAGTCGTCATCCCAGCTCAGGTGGGGTCCCCCATAACGGGCCCGCCAGACGTGCTCGCCGCCCCGTGGGAGGCGACGAGCATTGCCCGTTCGGTCGAGGAGACGGCGAGGAGCGACTTGGCGATCAGCAGACGAGCGGCGCTCACCGGAGCCGCCGCGGTGACGGTGGGGTCAGCACTGGTCGAACCGCTGCAGCGGTGGTTGCACCCCCTGCAGAACCTGTCGAAGTGGTCGTCGCACTCGGCGATCAGCGAGGAGGAGCTCTTCGCGTTGCAACGCGTGGCCGACGGCCTGCGCGGCTGGGGAGGCCGCGGCGGCTACGGACTGGCCCGCAAGGCGGTCCTGGGGCAGCTCGACGAGCTGGCCGAACGCCTGGGCCGGGCACCGTCCGGCCCGACGACGGAACGCGCGTTCTTCATCGGCGCCGAACTGTCGAAGGTGGCCGCGAGCATGTCGTTCGACGCGGGCCTGCACAACGCGGCCCAGCGCTACTACGTGCTGGCCATCCGCATGGCCAAGGCCGGTCACAACGACGGCTTCGCGGCCCTGTGCCTGGCCGCGATGGCGAGGCAGATGTTCGACCTGGGCCGCCCGGAGGACGGCTTGGAGCTGGTCCAACTGGGCCAGTACGGCACCCGTCGAACAGGAACGCCGACCCTCAAGGCCCTCCTGCTCACCCGCGAGGCCTGGGCCTACGCCCAGATGGGCAAGACGCGGGAGTTCCACCAGGCGGTGGGCATGGCGCAGGACAGCTTCGCGCAGCGCGACGCGGACGGTGAGCCGCGCTACCTGCACAGTTTCGACGAGGCCGAGCTGGAGGGCGTCATCGGCGCCCGCTGCCGCGACCTCGCCATGCACGATCCAGCCCAGGCCGTGTTCGCCGAACAACACATCCGGCGCGCCCTGGAGCTGCGAGACCCGTCCAAGGTGCGCAACCGCGCCTTCGACGTGATCGGACTGGCGCGCACCAAAATGGTCGCGGGAGACCCGGAGGCAGCGTGCGGGTTGATCAACGAGGTCCTGCCGACAGCGGCGAAGCTCTCCTCGGGCAGAGTCCTGCGCAAGCTGGAGGACTTCGCCAAGGAAGCGGCACGGCACCGCCACATCCCCGCCGTGCAGGACACACGGGACGCCATCAGAGCGATCCGGACCGCTTGATGCGCGTAGGCATCACCGGCCACAGCAACCTGGTCCCGGAGTGCGTCCCCGCCGTCCAGGCCGCCATCACGGAGGCGCTGACCCGGCTGGGCACGGACCTGGTGGGCGTGACCTGTCTGGCTCCTGGCGCCGACCAGGTGTTCGCCAGGGCCGTCCTGGCGCTCGGTGGCCAGGTGGAGGTCGTGCTCCCGGCCCTGGACTACCGCGACCGCCTCAAGCCGCACCAGGTGGCCGACTACGACGAACTGCGCGCCGCCGCCACGGTGGTCAGCGTCCTCCCGCACATGTCGAGCGGACGCCTGGCCTACGTGGCGGCCAACGAGCGCATGCTCGCCTCGGTCGAGGTGCTCGTGGCGGTGTGGGACGGCGTGCCGGCCCAGGGCAAGGGCGGGACGGCGGACGTGGTGGAGCAGGCGCGGGCGTCCGGGGTGCCGATCGAGGTCGTCTGGCCCGCCGAGGCCCGCCGGAAGTCCTGACGAGCCGAGACGTTCTGAGGCGCGGCGCTAGGCCGAGTGAGGGAAGTTCGTCGGCAACCGGACCAACTCCCCCCACAGGCCTAGCCGCGCCCACCCGGCTTGATCACGATTTCGGGGCATGGCAGCCGATCCGTTCGCCCGCCTGGCCGACCGCCAGCAGTCCCTGCGAACAGCCTTACGAGCCCTGAAAGCCGCAGGCCCCGGCAGCCCCGACTTCCACACCCTCCTCACCACCACGAACGCCGAGGTCGACGCCGTGATGGCGGCCCGCAAGGACGTGGAGGCGGCCAGGCTGACCGTGCCGAACCGGGCGATCGCCGCCGGGACGACGGCGGCGGCGCTGATCGTCGCCGTGGGCTGGTTCGACGCCTGGTCGCTGTTGTCGCTCCTGCTGGCGGTGGCGACGGCCGCGGCGGTCCTGGTGGATCCCGTCGGCCGCGGCATCTGGGAGCCGAGGGCGCGGACCGCGGCGATCAGCGCGGCGCTGGCGGCTACTCTCCTGACCCCGGTGGTCAGCGGCTGGGCGGCACTCGTCACGGCCGCGGGCATCGCGTGGTGGGCCTGGAGGACGCTCAGATGAACATCGACCCGGTCAAGGCGCTGGACGACAAGATCGAGCGCCTCAAGAAAGAGCTGAAGTCCCTCGAGACCCGCATCGACCACGCCCAGACCGAGGCGGCGCACACCCAGCTGAGCCAGACGAACCAGCTCAAGGACAACACCCGCAAGCTCACGAAGACCAACGACCGCGTCACCGAACTGGCGGAGAGCGTCCACCGGCTCGAACGCCTCCTGGTGGCGCTCAACAGGAAGGTCCGCGCGGGCGAGACCCAGAAGGCCGACTTCGACGACTGGCCTGAGGTGGCCGAGCCGCTCCTCACCCAGATCCTGGCCGGCCAGGAAGCCTACGCGCGCAGGACTTTCACGCCGCAGGAGGCGAAGGACACCCGCAAGGCCATCGCCGAGTACGACCGCAGGGCGCTGGAGGCGTTCGACGCGGCCGAGGCCCTGACGCACCTGCCGCCGACAGCGGAAGCGTTGTGGCGCAAGAACTACAAGCAGTGGCAGGCCGTCACGGCCCAGGAGCGGCCCGAGGCACCGGACGACGACACGTACGCCAAGGACACCGTTGCCAAGTCGGCCGGCAACGAGGCCATCGCGCGGACGAGACGGCTCATCCGCGCCCGCGTCGAGGACGCGGTCGCGCGTGATCTGCTGTTCCCGGCGTGGTTCGAGAACATGCTCGGACCCGCCGCACCGCCCGGCCGAGCGGACGATTGGCTTTACACCGCAACGGATGTCGTGTTGTACCGGCTGCTGCACGGCGTCACGAGTCCGGCAGACGCGCTGGGTCCGGTGCCCTCCGAGGAAGGGCACCGCAAAACCCTGCACGACCGCCTGACCGGCGAGTGCGCGGACTACCGGAAAGCGTGAGAAAGCCCGGGCAGGGCGCCTCTGCCCGGGAACTCAACTCACGCCAGCTCCAGGCTGAACCGCTGCTGCTCGGCGTCCACCGCGAGCACCTTCACCTGCACGGAGGCACCGACCTCGGCCTGCTGGCCGTGCAGGAGCCCGTGTGCACCGGCGGGGTGCTCGATGAACGAACCGAAGGGAACGGTCGAGACGACCTTCCCCGAAAAGACATCACCAACGTTGGGAAGCATTGCGCATCACCTCCTCTCCCAAGCGCGCGTATCCCGAACTACGGATAGGCGCGGGGGTGGAGGGGCCCTGATCAAGTCAGGGCCGGGCAACCGTTCCGCTCACGGCACAAGGCCGACCCGGCAGTCATACCAACGACCTTAGCCAGCACGGGCCGTTGTCCGCAATGGAATCTAGACTCCGTCACATGCTGGAGACGTCCGCGCGACTGCTGAAGCTCCTGTCCCTGTTGCAGGTGCGGCGTGACTGGACGGGCCCGGAACTCGCGGGGCGGCTCAGCGTCGACGTGCGCACGATTCGCCGGGACGTGGACAAGTTGCGCAGCCTCGGTTATCCCGTCACCTCACTGCCCGGCGCGGCCGGCGGGTACCAGCTCGGGGCGGGCGCGGAACTCCCTCCGCTGCTGCTCGACGACGACGAGGCGGTCGCCGTCGCGGTCGGCCTCAGAACGGCGGCGAACGGCTCGATCGCGGGCATCGAGGAGACGTCGATCCGCGCTCTCACGAAGCTGGAACAGGTGCTGCCGACCCGGCTGCGCAGGCGGGTGCAGGCACTCCAGGAGCACACCACTCCCCTGACGGCGGCGGGCCCGACCGTCGACGCGGAGACGCTCACGATCATCGCCGCCGCCTGCCGCGACCGCCAGCAGCTGCGCTTCACCTACGCCTCAACGCAGGGCGAGCCGTCGAAGCGGCTGATCGAACCGCAGGGGCTCGTGCACACCGGCCGCCGGTGGTACCTGGTCGCGTGGGACGTGTCCAAAGAGGACTGGCGAACGTTCCGGGTGGACCGGATCACCGAGGAACCGACGCTCGCCGCACGCTTCGCGCCCCGCACGCCACCGGCGGAGTCCCTGGGCGACTTCGTGTCCCGGCAGGTGGCCTCCAGCGTCTACACCTACCAGGCGGTGCTCACGATCCACGCGCCGTTGCAGACCGTCGCGGAACGCACCACGCCGATGTCCGCGGCGCTGGAACCGATCGACGAGAACTCCTGCCTGATGCGCACGGGCGCCGACGCGCTCGAGCGGATCGTGTTCCACCTGCTGTTCCTGGGCTTCGAGTTCGACGTGCACGAACCGGTGGAACTCAGGGACTACATCGAGATCCTCATCGGCAGGATGCAGAACGCGGTTAGGGTGCAGGGGTGACAGTGGACTTCGCGACCGCCGCGGACCCGTTCAGACGCGAGCTCCTCGTGCACTGCTACCGGATGCTCGGCTCGCTGCACGACGCCGAGGACCTGGTGCAGGAGACGTACCTGCGCGCGTGGAAGGCGTACGGCCAGTTCGAGGGCCGCTCGTCGGTGCGCACCTGGCTGTACCGCATCGCCACGAACGCCTGCCTCACCGCGCTCGACGGCCGGACGCGCCGCCCTCTGCCGTTCGGGCTCGGCACCCCGGGCGCCACGGAGACGGACCCGCTCACCCAGGACCACGAGATCCCGTGGCTGGAGCCGTTCCCGACCGACCCGGCCGCGATCGTCACCGAACGCGCGTCCACCAGGCTGGCGTTCGTCGCGGCCCTGCAACACCTGCCGCCCAGGCAACGCGCGGTGCTGATCCTGCGCGACGTGCTGAGGCTCAGCGCCGCCGAGACCGCCGACGAGCTGGACATGACCGTGGCGGCCGTCAACAGCGCTTTGCAACGGGCGCACGCGCAGCTCAAGGACCTCACCGAAGACGAGGTCGTCGAGCCCGCGGACGCGAAGCCGCTGCTGGACCGGTGGGTGAAAGCCTTCGAGGCCAAGGACATCCCGGCGATCATCGGCATGTTCGCCGAGGACGTGATCTGGGAGATGCCGCCGTACCCGCAGTTCTACCTGGGACCGGACATGGTCGCGTGGCACCTCGCGAACCAGTGCCCGGCGGTCCCGCACGGCGCCAGGATGATCGCCACCGAGGCCAACGGCCAACCGGCTTTCGGGCTCTACCTCAGAGAACCGGACGGCGTGCTCCGGCCGTTCAACCTCCAGACGCTGGAGGTGCGCAACGACCGGATCACGCGCGTCTCGTCGTTCTTCGACCTCAGTCTGTTCCCGAAGTTCGGGCTGCCTTCGACCGCATGAACTCGGACCGGTCGAGCGGCCGGTTCACGATCCGCACGTCGCCGATCCAGCCGTGCAACGACTTCTCGACGACCCGGTTGTACGCGTAGGCGCCGACGAGCCACGGGTCGCCGGCGGTCGAGATGCCGCGGGCGGGCGTGGACGGGTTGCGCAGCAAGGGAGATCCGTCGACGTACATCGTCGTGTGCACGCCGTCGTTGACCACGGCGACGTGCCACCACGTCTCGTAGTCCATCTCGTGGCCCCAGTTCGTGGAGATGCCCGGCAGGGTGCGCGGGAACACCGCCCACTGCAGCTGGCCGCCACCGGCGACGTTCAGCGTGGCGATCGGCTCGCTCGGGTCGTCCCCCGTCTTGCCGGCGGCGGAACCGGGCGCGAGTTTGGTGAACAGCCCGCACCACGGATGGTCGAAACCCGCTGGCAGCTTGAGGAACAGCTCGATCGTGTAGCCGCGTTCGAACGTCTCGCGGTTCACCGGCGCGGACTCCGCAGTGGACAGGTAGCCGGTCTTCTCGAAGTACAGCGAACGGTGTGACGGCGCGAACCGGTGGTGGTCGTCCGAGGCCGTCAGCGGGCCCGTCTGCCTGAGGTCGTTCCCGTTGCCCGACAGGTCCTCGAGCCCCTCGCCGAGCCGCCAGTACGCGACGGTCCCGCGCACCAGCACGTCGCGAACCGGTTGCGCGGGCGGCAGCACCGGCGGGTCGAAGCGGGCGAACCGCTGCTCGAAGTCGATCGGCACGCTGAACCGGTCGGCCGGGCCGGTCAGCTCGGTCTCCTTGCGCTCCAACGGGTTGAGCGAGCGCTTGCCGAGCAGCCACGGCGACAGCGTGCGGACGTCGACCACCCGGCGGTCCAGGTCGAAGTGGTAGAGCCGGATCATCGCGCCGCCGCCGTAGTAGCGGTCCTGGTAGTTCGTGATGTGCACGTGCACGTCGTTGCCGGCGGTGTTGCGCAGCGTTGCCCGCGCCGGCGGCCAGAAGTGCCCGTTCAGCGTCAGGAAGATCTGGTCGTTGTCCTTGATCAGCTCGCCCCAAAGCCGGCGCCCGTAGTCGGACATCACCGCGGCACCGTCACCGCCGTCGTGGACGAGTTCGTGCGTGGTGAGGATGACGGGAAGCTTGGCGTGCTTCGAAAGCACCGAGCGCGCCCACTCGAAACCCTGGGCGGACATGCGCCAGTCCAGTGCGAGCACCAGCCATTCCTTGCCACCCGCGCGGAACACGTGGAACGAGTTGTAGCCGTCGGCGCTCGCCCCGCGGAACGTCGGCGAGGTGCGGAACCGCTGCGGCCCGAACCGGTCGAGGTACGGCGTGCGGCCGCGCTGGTCGTCCAGCCGCGAGTCCGGCACGTCGTGGTTGCCCGCGAGCACGCTGTACCCGATCCGGCGCCGGTCGAGCACCTCGAACCGCGCGCTGATGTCGTCGATCTCGTTCGCGCGGGCGTTCTCGACGAGGTCGCCGAGGTGGCTGATGAAGACGATGTTCTCGGACTTCTGGTGGTCGATCAGGTACTGCAGCGTGGCCTTCAGCGGCGCCGAGTCGCCTCGATCAAGATCGAACATGTACTGCGTGTCCGGGATCACGGCGAGCGTGAACCGCCGCGCCTCGGGGTCGGGACGGCCGTACCCGACAACGTTGTCAGCACTGGCGGAACCAGGCGTGACCAGGGCGGCAGCGGCGGCGGTCGCACCGGTGCCGAGCAGGAAGGAACGGCGGGACGCGGTCATGGCGCGGAGCGTAGGTGCGCTGGGCCAACAGCAGGCGAACAACGGTCGATAGCATCGCGAACTATGTCCTGGGGGTTGCTGCTGACAGCAGGTGTGGTCGTCGCGGCCGGGGGCCTGCTGCAGGGCCTGATCGGCTTCGGCCTGGCGCTGGTCGCCGTTCCACTGCTCGCGTTGCTCGATCCGGCGCTGCTGCCGGTGCCGGTGCTGATGATCGCCGCCACCCACGCGTCGATGGCGCTGGTGAGGGAGTTCAGCCACGTCGACTGGCGCGGCGTCGGCTGGGCGATGCTCGGCCGCCTGCCCGGCACCGTCGTCGGCATCTGGATCGTCGACTCACTCGACCCGAAGGGCTTCGGACTGGTCGTCGGCGGCTCGGTGCTGGCGTGCGTGCTGCTGTCGATCACGACCTGGCGACCACAGCCCCGGCCGAAGTCGCTGGTGACGGCCGGGTTCGCGAGCGGGTCGTTCGGCACGGCCACGGCGGTGGGCGGCCCGATGGTCGGCCTGCTCTACCAGAACCAGGCGGGGCCGCAGGTCAGGGCGACGCTCGCGGCGTTCTTCGTGCTGGGCTCCGGCGCGTCGATCCTCGGCCTGCTCGTCGCGGGTCAGGTCAGCGCGCACCAGCTGTGGACCGGCCTCGCGCTGGTCCCGTTCCTGGTGGCCGGGTTCCTGCTTTCCGGGCCGTTGCGCAAGAAGTTCGACGCCAAGGGCATTCGCACACCGATGCTGATCGTGGCGGGAACGAGCGCTGTGGTGCTGATCGTGAGGAGCCTCCTGTCGTGAAGATCCCCACGTGGGTCGTGCTCGCGGTCGGCGCTCTCGCGGCACTGATCATGATCGCGACCGCGCCGATGGTCGACGTGTGCGCACAACCCGGCGCACGCTGCGGCACCCAGCCGGACTGGTACACGGGCGAGGAAAGCGTCACCACGCTTCGCGGCGTCGAGATGAGCGCGAACTTCGACTTCCTCTACGACTACAGCCTGCTCTGGGCGGTCGCCGCGGCGGTGCTCGGGTGGGCGGTCGTTCGGCGATCCTGGGCGGTGTTCGCCACGGCCGCGTCGCTCGGCCTCACCGTGTGGCTGCGGCCCTCGTACTCCGCGTACCTGCTGACCGTCGCCGCCGCGGTGGCGGTGCTGTACGAGCACCGCCACCGCCTGCTGCGAAAGGGTCAGGCGAACGGCTGAACGTTCGGCTGGAACGTCGCGCCCTCAGCCGGCGGAACCAGGTCCACCAGGTACTTCGCAACGGCCGCGTCCGTGCCCGCCGAGCGGCCCAGGATGCAGTGGCCGAACGCGTCGACGCTGATCAGCCGCGCGTTGCCGAGCTGCTTGGCCATGCGCTGCGCGAACAGGTACTGCGTGGCCGGGTCGTAGTAGTTGCCCACCACGACGATCGGGTTCTTCGTCTTGCGGTTCCACGGGCCGATCCAGCGGTCCGGGTTGCGCGTCGGCCACGTCGCGCAGGTCAGCAGGTCCGACGCGGCCTGGTAGCGGCCGAACGTGGGCGACTCCTTCTCCCACTTGGCCGCGGTGGCGGCCCAGTTGCGGGTGGTGTGGGAGAACGGCTTGTCGGTGCAGTTGACGCCGTAGTACGAGTCGTCCGCGGTGTACGGGGTGTCCGGCAGCGGGTCGACGTCCATGCGGCCACCGGCGTTGTTCAGCGGCGCGGCCAGTTCCACAGTGGACTGGACGCTGAGCGCGATCGACGGGTTCAAAGCGTTGTGGATGCTCTGCAACCAGGCGGCCAGCGGCGCGATCCTGGCGATCGAGTACAGGTCACCGGCGACCCGGCCGACGACGTCGGACAGCGTGACCTTCGAGCCGTCCGGCAACGTCGCCGGAGCCTTGCCCAGCGCGACCTTGAGAGCCTCGAACTTGCCGCGGGCGTCACCGGCGAACGCGCACTTCGCGACACCGGCGGAGTCGCAACGCTTCAGCATCGCGTCCAAAGCGATCTCGAAGCCGTCGGCGCGCTGGCGGTCGTACTCGGCGCCGTTCGTCAGACGCAGCCGCGGGTCGACGTTGCCGTCGATCACCATCGCCCGCGTGCGCTGCGGGAAGATGTTGGCGTACGTCGAGCCGATCAGCGTGCCGTACGAGAAGCCGACGAAGTTGAGCTGCTGGTCGCCCACGGACTCGCGCATGATGTCGAGGTCGCGCGCGACGGCCTCGGTCGACATGTGGTTGAGCAGCGGACCGGCGTTGATCTTGCAGTAGTCCGTGTAGGTCTTGGACTGCTTGATGGAGCTCGCGATCTCGGCCTTCGTGATGGGCAGCGAGAACCAGCCCTCGTTGACCGAGTCGGCCTCCTCCTGGGTGCGGAAGCAGCGCATCGGCGCGCTGCGGGCCACACCGCGCGGGTCGAAGCCGATGACGTCGAACCGGTCGAGCACCGAAGCCCCGAAGTAGTTCTTCGACACGGCACCGCGGATCAGGCCGGAACCGCCGGGACCACCGGGGTTGAGGAAGATCGAACCGATCTTGCGCGACGGGTCGTTGGCCGGTCGCTTCATCATGGCGATGCCGGTCTTCTCACCGCGCGGGCGCGAGTGGTCGACGGGCACCTCCTGGACGGCGCACGTGAGCTTCGCGCGCTCCTCGGGCGTCACCGTGGCGGGAAGGGTGGCGAGCACGTCGGCCGCGCACTGCCCCCAGGCAGCGGGCTGGACGGCGGGACCGGCCTGGGCGCTCGCCGCGCCCAGGCCGGAAACTACGGTGCCGAGCACGAGGGCGCTCGCAAGCGCCGCGCGCACGACACGCAAAGAACTGGAAGATGACGTCACGGATGCACCCCATCACCCAGCGTGCACCGTTTGTACCCGCCTATCGTCGGGTTGTGTCCCGACGACAGGCGGCGCACCTGCGAGAAATCAGAACGGTTGCGCGTTCGGCTGGAAGACCTGGCCGTTGGCGGGCGCGGTGAGGTCGACGAGGTACCTCGTCACCGCCGCGTCGGCACCGGCCGAGTCACCGAGGATGCAGTGCCCGAACGAGTCGACGCTGATCAGCCGCGCGTTGCCGAGTTCCTTGGCCATGCGCTGCGCGAACAGGTACTGCGTCGCCGGGTCGTAGTAGTTGCCCACCACGACGACCGGGTTCTTGGTGCGCTTGTTCCACGGGCCGATCCAGCGGTCCGGGTTGCGCGTCGGCCAGGTCGGGCACGTGAGCAGGTCGGACGCGGCCTGGTAGCGGCCGAACGTCTTCGACTCCTTCTCCCACTTGTCCGCGGTCTGGGCCCAGTTGCGGTTCGTGCGGGCGAACGGCTTGTCGATGCAGTTGACGGCGTAGTACGAGTCGTCGCTCGTGTACGGCGTCTCCGGCAGCACCCGCACGTCGGCCTTGCCACCCAGGTTGTTCAGCAGCGCGGGAGCGTCCACAACGGACTGAACACCCAACGCGGCGGAGGGGTTCTGGGCCACGTGGATCGACTGCAGCCACGCGGTCAGCGCCTTGAACGTCGTCGGGCTGTACAGGTTGCTCGACGTGCGGCCGACGACGTCGGTCAGCGTCACCTGCGTGCCGTTCGGCAACGTCGTGGGCCCCTTGCGCAGCGACTCGCGGATGTTGTCGAACTTCGTGCGAGCACCACCGGCGAACGCGCACTTCTCGACACCGACGGAGTCACAACGCTTCAGCATCGCGTCCAGTGCGATCTCGAAGCCGCGAGCACGCTCACGGTCGTACTGCGCGCCGTTGGTGAGGCGCAGCTGCGGGTCGACGTTGCCGTCCAGGACCAGAGCACGCGACTTCTGCGGGAAGATGTTCGCGTAGGTCGCGCCGAGCAGCGTGCCGTACGAGAAGCCGACGTACGTGAGCTGCTTGTCCCCCACGGCTTCGCGCATCACGTCGAGGTCGCGCGCGACGGCCTCGGTCGACATGTGGTTGAGCAACGGGCCGGCGTTGATCTTGCAGTAGTCCGTGTAGGCCTTGGACTGCCGGATCGAGCTGGCGATCTCGTCCTTGGTGATCGGCAACGCGTACCAGCCGACGTTCACCGCGTCGGCCTCCTCCTGGGTGCGGAAGCACCGCAGCGGCGCGCTGCGGCCCACACCGCGCGGGTCGAAGCCGATGAGGTCGAACTTCTCCAGGATCTCCGGGGTGAAGAAGCTGGAGCCGTACGCGCTGTAGATCAGGCCGGCGCCACCGGGACCGCCGGGGTTGATGAACAGCGAGCCGATCTTCTTCGCCGGGTCGCCGGCGGGGCGCTTCATCATGATGACGCCGGTCGAGTCCCCGCGCGGCCGCGAGTGGTCGACGGGCACCGCCTGGATCGCACAGCTGACCTTGGTGCGTTCGGCGGCGGGGATCTCGGCGAGCACGTCTGCCGCGCACGGCCCCCACGCGGCGGGTCTCACAGTCGATGCGGCTTCGGTCTGGGCTGACGCGCTGCCCAGGCCGGTGATGACGGTACCGAGCGCGAGCGCACTGGCGAGCGCCACGCGCACGGCACGCGTTGATGCAGGAGTCATCGCCCCAGCCCACCACTGGGCGTGGGTCGCCAGTACCCGCCTATCGTCGGGTTGTGGCCTGGGTTACACCGCTTGGGCCAACGAGACCGCGAACCTGCCCTCCGAATCGGTCCACCACCGGTGCAGCGCGAAGCCGCCGTCCTCCAGCTCCTGCTTCACGCCCTCCTCGCGGAACTTGGCCGACACCTCGGTCCGCAACTCCTCGCCCTCGCGGAACTCGACGGTCAGGCCGAGCTCGGCGAGCGTCACACGCATCGCCCGCTTGGCCCGCAGGCGCATCTCGATCCACTCCTGCTCGGCGTTCCACAACGCCACGTGCTCGAACGCCTCGACGTCGAAGTCTCCGCCGACCTCGCGGTTGAGCACGTTCAGCACGTTGCGGTTGAACTCCGCCGTGACGCCCTGCGCGTCGTCGTACGCGCGCACCAGGGTGTCCGGATCCTTCACCAGGTCCGTGCCGAGCAGCAGCCACTCCCCCGGCTCCAGCACGTCGCGGACCGTGCGCAGGAACTTCTCCCGTTCCTCCGGGATCAGGTTGCCGATCGTGCCGCCCAGGAACGCCACCACGCGCGGCGACTCCCCCGGCAGCAGGCTCAGGTGCTGCGTGAAGTCGCCGACCACGCCGTGCACCCGCAGGCCCGGATAGTCCGCGATGATCGCGTGCGCGGCCTCGGTCAAAGCCGACACCGACACGTCCTGCGGCACGAACTCCTTGAGCGTTCCGTGCTCCCTCAACGCGCTGAGCAGCAGCCGCGTCTTCTCCGACGAGCCGGACCCCAGCTCCACCAACGAGTGCGCGCCCGTCGTGGCCGCGATCTCGCCCGCGCGCTCGGCGAGCACCTCGCGTTCGGCACGGGTCGGGTAGTACTCGGGCAGTCGGGTGATGTCCTCGAACAACGCGCTGCCGACGGCGTCGTAGAACCACTTCGGCGAGACCCACTTCGGGTCCGCGGTCAGTCCGGCCCGCACGTCGGCACGTAGCGCGTGTGCGGCGTCCTCCGGCTTGAGATGAACGTCCAGCACCGGCTCGGTCATATCGGTCGAACCTCCACAGTGGATGGAACGGCGGTGACCACGTGCCGGTCGGGGATCTCCCGCCAGCCCGGGTCGTCGTCGAGCGGCTCGGACGCGAGTGTCACGCCGTCGCCTTTCTGCAGCACCCACAGGGCGTGTGTCCACGTTGTCCCCACGAGCACTTTTCCGTTGGTCAGCAAGAAGTTCAGGCGCGACTTCGGTGCCGCGTCCGCAACTTCTCGCACGAGTTCAACGAGCGTTCGGGCCGGGTTCTTCCCGGTCTCCAGACGACGCCTGAGGACCGTCCACAGCAGCGCGGAGTCGGTCGGCGCGTCCATCGTGAGCACGTCGGTCACGTCGAGCGTCTTCGCCAGCCCCGCCACGGTGTGCGGCCAGCCGTCGACGCGTCCGTTGTGGCTGAACAACCACGTGCCGTCGGTGAACGGCGCGCAGGCCGCGTCGGTGACCGGCATGCCAGTGGTCGCTGACCGGACCGCGGCCAGGAAGGCCGTTGATTCAGCACCCGCCAGTTGACGCAGGTTCGCGTCGCTCCACAGCGTTCCGGCGCGCCGGTACCGCACCGGGCCGGGGAACCAGCCGACGCCGTAGCCGTCGACGTTGACGGTTCCGCCGGCCCGCATGTCGGCCGGTGCGTACGACTGGTGCTCCAACGAGTGCGGTGCGTCGAAGAGCAGGCTGCCGATGGGCATGGCGGTGCCCAGGTAAGCCAGATGGCGGCACATCGGGTCAGGCGTCCCTGGCGCAGCGGAAGCCGGAGAAGATCTGCCTTCTGATCGGGTAGTCCCAGTTGCGGAACGTGGCACGGACCGCCGACTTGTCCGTGCCGAACGAGCCGCCGCGCAGCACCTTGTAGTCCGGTCCGAAGAAGACCTCGGAGTACTCCTTGTACGGGAACACCTCGAAGCCCGGATACGGACCGAAGTCGCTGGAGGTCCACTCCCACACGTCACCGATCAGCTGGTGCACGCCGCTGGGCGACGCCCCCGCCGGGTAGGCGCCGACCGGGGCCGGGCGCAGGTGCCGCTGGTTGAGGTTCGCGTGGGCTTCCGTCGGTTCCTCGTCGCCCCACGGGTAACGCCGGGTCCTGCCGGTCGCCGTGTCGAAACGGGCCGCCTTCTCCCACTCCGCCTCGGTCGGCAGACGCTTGTGCGCCCACGTCGCGTAGGCCTGGGCCTCGTGGAAGCACACGTGCACAACGGGTTCGTCCGGCACGATCGGCTCGGTCACGCCGAACGCGGTCCGCACGAACGAGTTCTCCTCGCGCTGCCAGAACCTCGGCGCGACCAGCTTCGCCTTCGTCCGGTGTTCCCAGCCCTCGTCCGTCCACAGGCGACGGTCGTCGTACCCGCCGGCCAGGATGAACTCGGCGTACTCGCCGTTCGTGACCGGGGTGGTGTCGATGAAGAACGAGTCGACGTGGACGGCGTGCGCGGGACGTTCGTTGTCGAGCGCCCACGGTTCGTCCGACGTGCCCATTTCGAACGGTCCGCCCGGAATGAACGATTCCGTTGCGGGAACGAGGTTTCCACCGGGCGGCAACGGTGCGTGCAGCACCGGTTCGCCGGTGCGCAACTGGTGCGTGGCCAGCATCGTCTCGTCGTGCTGCTGCTCGTGCTGCACGATCATGCCGAACGCGAAGCCGTTCTCGACGAGCCGGCGCCCCTGCAGCGGCACCTTCTCCAGCACGTCGAACACCTTGCCGCGCACGTCCCCGACGTACTGGCGGGCCTCGCGCGGGTTGAGCAGCGGCAACTCGGGCCGCACGCTGCGGGAGAACTTGAACGCGTCGTAGTACTCGTCGATGTCGCTGCGCACCGGTTCGCGTCCGCCGACGTCGCGAACGAGCCACAGCTCTTCCTGGTTGCCGATGTGCGCCAGGTCCCAGACCAGCGGCGACATCAGTTTGGAGTGCTGCCGGACGAGATCGTGCTCGTCGACGGCGTCGGTCAGGGCGGTGGAACGCGCGCGCGAGCGCAACAGTTCCTCCGCCACCTGCTCGCGGAGTTGTTCAGTCACAGCTTCCCCTCAAGCTCCCGGCTGATGAAGCCGATCTGGTCCTGAGAAAGTCCGGTGCGGGGCAACGCCTCGATGCCCAGCGCGACAACGTCTTTCGCGGCGCGCGCAGTGCGTTCGTCCGCCATCCCGTACCGCGCGGCGGCGAGCCACCGCCCGGCCGCCCGTTCCGTCGCCGCCAGCACACCGTCCACCACGGACGGGTCGCTGAACAGCGCGACGAGCAGCGCACTCGGCGCGATCCACCCGCCGGGCGCGGGCGTGTCGAGGTATCTGATCTCGATGTACCCGCGCGGCCGGACCGGCGGGAACATCAACGACATGTGGTAGTCGAGGTCGTCGCTGGTGGGGACCCGATCGTGTGCCCCGTTCATCCAGTCGGCAAACGTCATCGGCCGCGGCGGGATCCAACTAGGACCCGGTCCGCGCACGACGATCACGGGCGTGTCCACGACTCTTCGCGCATAGGCCTGGGCCGGATCGGCGCACACAGCGCTGGGTCTGGTGCGCACGGGATCGCAGCCGTAGAGCGTCCGCATGCGTGCCGACGCCCAGCCTTCGTGCATCCCGCCGATGCTCGGCGAGTTCGCGAACAACGCGATCATCACCGGCCCGAGCTGGTGCACGGCGGCCCACCGGTCCTGCAGGTACTTCTGCTCGCCGAAGTCGAGGCACACCTGCAGGCCCGCGGTGTTGCACATCATCGAGATGCCGTCCTGGCCGAGCGCCCCGAACGCGTGCTCCATCGCGGCGTACCGAGGCACCTGAAGCATGCGCGTGGGACTGCGATGCTGGTCAGCGCCTCGTTCGCCGAGCACGAGACCGTGGTCGGCCAGCATGGCGGTGAGGTGGGAGATGTCCTGGGTGACCGTCCGGAAGAGGTCCGGGAGGCTGGTGCAGGGAGGTGTGGAGATCTCGACCTGCCCGCCCGGTTCGACGGTCAAGGGGGTGCCGCTGGGAAGCGGCCGCTGAGGGCTGTCCGGAACGAGTGTCGGCGGTGCGTGCTCTCCTAGAGCCGCCGCCAGCCTGTGCCTGTCGAGCTTCTGAGCCGGATCTTCGGCGTGGTGGACGGTCCATTCGAGCTCCACGCCGAACAGCCTCGGTGGCCCGTGCTTGAAGCAGACCGAGGCCACGTAAGCCTCGGCCTCGGCGCGGTCGGCGAACCTCGCCGGCGCCCTTTTGTTACGCAACGCAGTCACGCTGCCACACTCCCCGTGATCGTCTGGCCCGTTCGACGCTACACGCGGGGTCTGACAGTTGCAGCTCACAAATCCTTACGAAACAAGTGAAGTGCCCGTACGCACGCGTGCGTACGGGCACTCGTCTCACTTGGTGGAGCTATGAGCGCCGAGCGTTGGAACGGCCGCGCAGCACCGTGTTGGCGGTTGACGCGTTCTTGATGGCCGTCTCGATCTGCGCCATCGACGAACCGGAAGTGATCCCGGGAACAGTCGCGGTGTTCAACGCGTACAACGTGAACGTGTACGGGTTGGTGGAGCCACCGGGACACGGCCCGAAGTACTTCAGCGAGTTGGCCCCGGACTCCATGGCCTTCTGCTTCGCCGACCCCTGCCCAGGCACGGTGAACCCGGAACCGAGGTTCTCCGGCAACGAACGCACGCTGCCCGGAATGTCCCAGATCGCCCAGTGCAGCTTGTTGCCGTTGTTCACGCGGTCCGCGAACACGATCGCGTAGGCCTGAGCACCGGACGACTCGCCCCACGCGAACGGCGGCGAGGGGTCCTGACCGGGCACGCCGTCACCGGCGCAGGTGTGCTTGGCCGGGATCATCGCGTCGTCCGCGAACGCCGAGGACGTCAGCTTGAAACCGCCGCCACCGCCTTCGTAGACGATGTCGATGTGCAGGACGCGGTCGTTGCCGGCCGAGCCGTCCTTGTCGGTCGTGGTCGTCAGCCAGATGTCGCCGTCGCGGTCCACCTCGACCGTGCGCAGGCGGTTGTAGGTGCCCTGGAAGTAGATCTGCTGGTCGACCAGGTTGCCGTTGGCGTCGATGCGCATCCGGTAGATGCGCTGGCCGACGGTGGTGGCGACGAAGACGTAGTCGTTGATGATCGTCAGGCCCGAAGGTGAGGCCTGCGAGGTCGACCAGGTCTTCTTCGGCGGGATGGTGCCGGCGCAGTTGCCGATCGTGCCCTCGCAGGGCTCCCAGCCGTAGTTGCCGCCCTTGGTGATCAGGTTGACCTCGTCCTGCTGCGAGTTGCCGAACTCCGAGGCCCACAGACGCCCCTGCGAGTCGAAGTCCAGGCCCTGCACGTTGCGGTGGCCGTAGCTCCAGATCGCCTTGCCGGGGAACGGGTTGTCGGACGGGATGGAGCCGTCCGGGTTGAGCCGCAGGATCTTGCCGGCGTTGGTGTTGAGGTTCTGCGCGTTGTTGCCGTTCTGCGCGTCACCGGTCGAGACGAACAGGTAGCGGCCGTCCGGGCTGAACCGCAGGCGCCCGCCGTTGTGGTAGCGGTTCTTCGGCACACCACTCAGAAGCGTCGTCCAGCCGGACAGCGCCGCACCGTCGAACTGCGCCCTGACCAGGCGGTTTCCGTCGGCGTAGGTGTGATAGATGTAAATGAACCGGTCGGAGGCGAAGTTCGGCGAGACCTCGATGCCGAGCGCGCCGCCCTCACCGTTCGTGCCGACCGCGCCGGGCACCTTGCCGACGACGGTCTTGCTGCCGCCCTCGGTGATCCGCAGGACGTTGAACGTCTCGCGCTCGGTCACCAGCGCCGAGCCGTCGGGCAGGAACCCGAGGCCCCACGCCACGTCGACGCCGGCCGCGATCTGCGTGACGGCGCCGGGGTTCGGCGCGCCGGTGCCGCCGCCCGCACCGGGCTTGACGGAGATCTCGTTCGAGAACGCCGAGAAGTTGCCCGCCGCGTCCTTCGCCCGCACCTTCACCAGGTACGTCTGGCCGTTGACCAGGCCCGCGACGGTCGCGGACGTGGCCGAGCCGTCGGCGGTCTGCTTCAGGGCGCCGTCGAAGTGGATCTCGTAGCCGGTGACGCCCACGTTGTCCGTGGAGGCTCCCCAGGCGATGGAGACGCTGGTCGAGGTGGTGCCGGTGGAGCGCAGCGTGCCGGGAGTGGTGGGCGCCTGGCCGTCCGGCGGGGCGGGCTGGGTGCGGCCCGGCACGTTGTTCGAGGCCTGCGAGACGTTGCCCGCCCGGTCCTTCGCGAACACCGTCCAGTCGTAGAGGGTGTCGGCGCGCAGGCCGGTCGCGGTGCCCTCCAGCACGTTGCCGACGCTCGTGACGAGCTGTCCGTGCTGGTAGATGTCGTAGCCGGTGACGCCCACGTTGTCGGTGGCCGCCTCCCACTTCAGCGACACCGAGTTGTGGGTCGACGACACGAACTGCAGGTTGCGCGGTGGCGTCGGTGCCTCGTTGTCCGCGGGGCCGGTCAGCACGGCGGTCAGCTTGTCCGCGTTCGGGCCGCCGTTCGCGGTCGTGGCGGTGGCCTTGATCTTGTTCGAACCGGCGTGCAGCGTGACCTTCAGGGTCCGCGTCTGCCACGTCGTCCAGGCGCCGGTACCGGGGAACGAGACGGTCTGGGCGTTGGCGCCGTCCACGGTCACCGAGGTCGGACGGTCGACCGTCGTCCCGTTGGCGTACCGGAACGTGAGGTCGTGCTCGCCGCCGGAGTCCGCGTTGATCGTGTACTCGACGGACGAGCCGATCACGTTGTCGTAGTTGACGAAACCCGTGCCGGAGAAGCCGGCGTGGTTGGACTCCACGACGCCCTGCGAGATCGTCGCGTTCTCCGCCTCCTGCTCCAGGGCGGGAACGTTCGCGATCTCGTCGACCTCGAGGTAGTCGAGGTTCGGGCCGCCGGTGGCACCGGTGGACGTGAGCTTGATCTTGTTCTCGCCCGCGTTCAGGTTCACGGTGTTCTCGGCCGACACCCACGTCGTCCACGCACCCGTGCCCGCGAAGGCGCGCTCGTCGACGGCGAGACCGCCGTTGACGCTCACGTCGACCGGCCGGTTGTCCGCGGTTCCGTTGGCGTAGCGGAAGACCAGCTTCGCCTGGCCCGCCTTCGTGGCGGTCACGGTGAACTCGACCGAGCTCCCCGCCACGTTGTCGACGTTGACGAACCCGGTTCCGGAGAACCCGGCGTGGTTCGACTCCACCACGCCCTGCGAGATCGTCGCGCTCTCCGCTTCGTACCGGACCGGCGCCGCGAGGGCCGACTCCGGTACCGACATCACTGCGACGGCTGTTGTGCAGGCAACACCCATCGCGCCGAACGCGCGGAGCGTCCGGCCTCTACTCGGTGCCACTGTTGTGCCTCCCACAAGACGGGTAGGGGGATCACGACGGAGCGGCGGCGGATTCAGTTTTAGACAGGAAACTTTCCTGACTGTCGCGCAGATCACACCACCCGCGACATCCGGAGTCAACCCCCTCCGGGAACTGCGGGAAAGCGCTTACCAGATCCCGTTACCTATCCCGGTTCTCGGCGAGCGCGGCGATGAGATCCGAAACCGTGCCGTTGAGCAGCAGGTCGATCACGTGGACGCCTGTGGACTCACGCCGCTGCCACCCGAGGCGCTCAGCGAGCGCCGACAGCTTGATGATCTCCTGCGTGTCCATGGCGCGGAAGGATATGGCCGCAAGCCTGCCCGTTCGCGCAGGCCCGCCCGATGATCCACACGAAAGGGATCAGCCGGGAAGATCACACTGATGGACGTGTCCAATCCGTACGTACGGATTGGATTTCCCGCCCTCCCCCTGCGACCATCTACCGGTGCCCAGGGTCAGTCAGGACCACCTCGACGCCCGCCGCCGTCAGATCCTCGACGGCGCGCGTTCCTGTTTCGCGCGACACGGCTACGAAGGTGCCACCGTACGCCGTCTGGAAGAGGCAACGGGACTCTCTCGCGGTGCGATCTTCCACCACTTCCGCGACAAGGAGTCGCTCTTCCTCGCACTCGCCGAGGACGACGCGCTCCGCATGGCCGACGTGGTGGCCGAACAGGGCCTCGTCCAGGTCATGCGCGACCTGCTCGACGAACCGGAGAAGCGGACCGAGGAGCACGCCGCCGACTGGCTCGGCACGCGCCTCGAGGTCTCCCGCAGGCTTCGCACGGACCCGGATTTCCGGGCGCGCTGGGCCGAGCGCAGCGAACAGCTCACCGCCGCCACCCGACAGCGCCTGATCCGGCAACGCGAAGCCGGCAACCTGCGCGACGACGTCGACGTGACGGTGCTGACCAGCTTCCTGGAACTCGTCCTCGAAGGCCTCGTCTCGCACCTCGCGATGGGCCTGCCCGCGGATGACATGGAACCCGTACTCGATCTGGTGGAAGAAACCGTGCGGCGACACCGCCGCAACTCTTGAGAGTTCTTCGCGTACCACTCAATGTGGACGTATGCCGTCCACGCTGAAGACAGCCACTCAGTTCTTCGCGCTGCGCACGCTCGTCCGCGGCTACGCGCTGCTCGGTGACCCGTACGCGGGCGTCATGGCCTCACCGCCGGACCGCGACCCGTACCCGATGTACGAGAAGGTGCGCGCCAAGGGCGACATGGTGCGCAGCCGCATGGGCGCGTACGTCACGCCGAGCCGCGAGATCTGCGACTCGGTGCTGCGGGACAACAGGTTCATCACCGCGACCTTCGACGAGGCGTCGATGGTGCCGATCACGCTCGTCAAGGACGGCGAGAAGATCGTGAACCCGGTGCAGGACTCGTTCCTGATGATGAACCCGCCGACGCACACCCGGCTGCGCAAGCTCGTCCAGCCGTTCTTCACGCCCCGAGCGCTCAAGGACCGCACCGAGTCCATCCAGAAGATCGTCACCCAGTACCTCGACCGCCTCGACGACCGGTTCGACGTGGTCTCCGAGTTCGCCTCCCAGGTGCCGATCCAGGTCATCGCGGACCTGCTGGGCGTGCCCGACGACCACAAGGACGTCTTCGCGCGCTGGGGAAGCTCGCTGGCGGAGACGCTCGACGGCGTGTGGTCGCACAAGCAGCTCAAGAGCCTGCACGCCACGATCATCGAGTACAACGACTTCATCGACGGCCTGATGGACGAGCGCCGCCGCAACCCGAAGGACGACATCGTCAGCCACCTCGTCACCCAGCACGAGGACCTGAGCCGCGAGGATCTCGTTGCCACCACGGGGTTGCTGCTCTTCGCCGGGTTCGAGACGACGGTGAACCTGATCAGCAACGGCGTGCTGAAGGCGTTCGAGAACCCGCACACGATCGCGCCGCTGGCCCAGAGCCCCGAGTACGCCGAGGGGTTCGTCGAGGAGGTCCTGCGCCTGGACCCGCCCGTGCAGTACACGATCCGCTGGCCGAAGGAACGCCTGGAGCTGGCCGGGGTGTCACTGCCGAAGGGCATGCCGGTGATGCTGATGCTGGCCGCGGCGAACCGCGACCCGCGCGTCTTCGAGGACCCGCTGAAGTTCGACCCGACGCGGTCCAACGCGCGCGAGCACCTCGCGTTCAGCGCGGGCATCCACTACTGCATCGGCGCGGGACTGAGCCGCATCGAGGGCTCACTGGCGTTGCACGAGCTCTTCAAGCGCTTCCCGAACCTCGGCGCGGACGGCCCGGTGACGCGCCGGCGGTCCAAGCTCATCCGCGGCGCGTTGCGACTTCCGGTACGTGCCAACGAATCCAGTCGGTCACTGACGGTGAACTAGCGCTGACCTGGGGCGAGATTTGTTGCGGGGAGTGCTCGACTTCACCCGGCTGGAGCAATGTTCGTGCCCCAATGACACATGTGCGTAGTGCATCCTTATAGACGAGAGGGAGACCCGCCGCACCGCCGCCGCGACGGGCCTCCCTTTCGCCTTTTTCCGGACTTACTCGACGCCCGCCATGAGCTTGCGGATCGCCGGAGCCGCCACCGCGAGCGCGACACCGAGGACCACGGCCGCGCCGCCGAGCGTGAAGAAGTACGCCGAGGGGCTCGTCGTGTAGAACTTCACGAGCTGCGCGGCCACACCGGTTCCGGCGGACACCGCGAGGAACCACAGGCTCATCGTCTGCGACGCGAACGCCTTGGGCGCCAGCTTCGTCGTGACCGACAGGCCGACCGGCGACAGCATGAGCTCGCCGCAGGTCATGATCAGGAACATCAGCACGAGCCAGAGCGGCGTCACCTTGCCGTCGGCCGCCGAGTTGCTGGCGAAGTACATGAGCACGAACGACAGGCCCACGAGCACCAGCGCGCCGGCGAACTTGCGCGGGGTCGAGGGCGCGCGGTCCTTGAGCTTCAGCCACAGCCACGCGAACACCGGCGCCAGCGCGATGATCATGATCGGGTTGATCGACTGGAACCAGGCGACCGGGAACTCCCAGCCGAACACGTGGTTGTCGACGTGCGAGTCGGCGAACTCGGCGATCACCGAGGCGCTCTGCTCGAAGATCAGCCAGAACATCGCCGCCGCGACGAACAGCGGGATGTACGCGAGGACGCGCGGCTTCTCCTCCGGCAGCGTCTTCTTGCTGCGGTACATCACCGTGAAGTAGGTGATCGGCAGGACGATCGACATGATGCTGATCATCAGGATGACGCCCTCGACGTCGCCCAGCACGTACGACAGCACGCCCAGCGCGCCGATCACGACCGCGATGAGGCCGATGAGGCCGTAGACGCGGCCCTTCTCCTTCGGGTGCAACGGGTTCGGCGCCACGGCGGCCGAGCCGCGCAGGTTCTTGCGGCCGAGCCGGTACTGGATCAGACCGGCCGCCATGCCGACCGCGGCGACGGCGAACCCGGCGTGGAAGCCGACGCCGTCCGCGAGCGCGCCGGTGATCAGCGGCGAGACGAAGCCACCGATGTTGATCGCCATGTAGAAGACCGTGAAGCCGGCGTCGCGACGCGTGTCGTCCTTGGCGTAGAGGCCGCCGACGACGGTCGAGATGTTCGGCTTGAGCAGGCCGGTGCCGAAGACGATGAAGATCAGGCCGAGGTACACGCCCGTGATCCCGATCGGCAGTGCCAGTGCGATGTGACCGCACATGATCAGCACGCCGCCGTAGAACGTCGAGCGCTGCCCGCCCCAGACCCGGTCGGCGAGCCAGCCGCCCGCGACACCGGACATGTAGACCGCGGTGCCGTAGATGGCCACGACCGACAGGGCGAGTGCCTTGTCGACGCCGAGGCCTCCGTCGGACACGGCTGTCCACAGGTAGAGGCCGAGGATGGCCTTCATCCCGTAGAACGAGAACCGTTCCCAGAGTTCGGTGAAGAACAGCGTGGACAGGCCTCGGGGGTGCCCGAAGAATCCCTTGTCCTGCGCGGAGATGCTGGCGCTTGGAGCGCTCACGTCATCGTCCTCTCGTGTCAACGATGTCACGGCGGATCTGGTCGAGATTACGCCGAACGCTCGTACTGTTAGAAATCGGGGTTGCGTCCGAGTGGCCCAACTCTCACGCCAGGATGCGCGGCTGGGCAGGATTTGATGCACTGCTGGGATGGATTTGATCCAGGCGCACGGCGTGGCGATGACGGAGTTCGACCGACGGGTCCGGGAGATCGCTCCTGACCAGTGGTCGCTCGGCACCCCCTGCCGGGAGTGGTCGGTCAGAGACCTCGTCGGCCACCTCGTCTACGAGCAGCTCTGGGCCCCGGAACTGCTCGCCGGCTGCACGGCGGAACAGGTCGGCGACCGGTTCGACCACGACAACCTGGGCGACGACCCGCTCGTGTCCTGGGTCGTGGCGGCCGCGGCGGCGCGCGAGGCGTGGCTGGGCAAGTACGCGCTGGCGAAACCCGTGCACGTGTCGTCGGGGACGCTGGACGCAGAGGAGTACTGCTGGCAGATGACCACGGATCTCGCGGTCCACGCCTGGGATCTGGCGCGCTCGATCGGCGCGGACGAGCGAATTGATCCCGATCTCGCGTCGGCTGTTCTGAAGTACGTCGAACGCAACATCGAGGAGTGGGGTGGTTCGTCGATGTTCGATTCGCCCGTTCCGGTTGCGTCGGACGCCGACGACCAAACACGACTGATTGGACTTCTGGGACGTAAGCCTTAGGCCCTTGACGGGTATCACGTGAATTGCGCACAGTAAGCCTGCCGCCGCTTTCAGTCAGGAAAGTTCCCTGTCGAAAGAGGCAACAATGCGCAAGCTCGCCCCAGGGCTTTTCGCCGTGTCCGCTCTCGCCGCATCCCTGCTCGCATCCCCCGCCGCCCAGGCCGCCGGCCCGAGCGCGTCGCAACTGCTGGCCAAGCTCACGTCGTGCTCGCAGATCTCCAGCGGCAAGTACCGGTCGGATTCCGAGACGTCCGCGAACATCCCGGTCTGCGGCAAGAACGGCGCCGTTTGGTACAAGGCCGACCTGGACGTCGACTGCGACGGCCAGCGCACCGCGAAGTGCAGCGAGAGCACCGACCCGTGGTTCCAGCCCGACACCGCGTTCCACGACTCGAAGGGAAAGCCGCTGGTCGCGGACAAGCTCCCGTACGTGGTCGTGCCCTCGCCGAGCGGGACCTGGGACTACCGCAAGTTCGGCATCCAGGGCGGTGGCGTCGTCGCCGTCATCTACAACGGCAAGGTCGACTACGCGGTGGTCGGCGACACGGGCCCGACCGCGATCATCGGGGAGGCCTCGTACGCGTCCGCGGTGAACCTGGGCATCAACCCGAACCCGGAGAACGGCGGCACCGACGGCCCGGTGCACTACATCTACTTCAAGAACTCGAAGGTCTCCCCGATCGAGGACCACGCAAAGGCCACCTCACTCGGTGAGTCACTCGCCCAGCAGTTCCTGAGCCAGAACTAGAATTCCCGGTTCTTTTTCCGAAACGCCCCGCTCCGCATCCCCCTGTGCCTCCTGCGGGGCGGGGCGTTCCTCCCCCGGCCGCGATCCCCGGATCCCCCCGGACCGTTGAACGCACCGCATTTCTACAGGTAGATCGTTGTCCGGTGTCGGAGCGCTTTCAGCGGACAACGACGTCCGGACAACGTTTTGGTCTCTGCTCCAAAGTGACGCACCGGATGCCCACGGCGTCGAGGTGCTCGCTGACCCTCACGAACCCGGCGCTCTCGTAGAACCTGATGTTCCCGTCGCTCTCGGCCCCGGTGAACAACCAGACGACCTCGACCCCGTCCGGCGCGTGCTCGCCGATCGCCTGGAGCAACTTCCGCCCGGCCCCGGTCCCCTGGACGTCGGGCGCGACGGACAGCCGGGCGACCTCCATCCGGTCACCGTCGACGCGGCTGCGCACCGACCCGACGAGCCTGGAGCCGCTGAACGCGCCGAGCGCGGGCGTGCCGTCCTCGAGGTGCGCGCGGATCTGGTCGAGGGTCTCGACGAGCGGCGGCAGGTCCCACGCGCCGTACCGCCTGGCTTCCTGGAGGTACGCGGCCCGCTGGATCGTCATGACCTCACCGGCGTGCTCTGCCGTCAACGGTCCGATGTGGACGTTCACGGACCGGTGACCCCCGGCGTCCAGCTCTCCGGCAGACCGCTCTCGGTGAGGATGATCTGGTGGTCGTGGAACCCTTGAGGCGCATCGGGCTGCCACGGCCACTGCCCCTGCGGCGTCGGCACGATGATCTGCACGGCCGCGAACTCCGACCCGTCGTAGAGCAGGTACGCGCTCCCGAAGAACTCCGGGTAGAAACCCTTGTACACCCGCTCGAACGTGATCGGGACACCCTCGAAGAAGTCGTCGTAGAGCTTGCCCGGCTGGAACCGCTCGCCGTCGCTGGCCCGCTTCACGTACATGTTGACCAGGTTCTCGCCCATGCCCTGCGGCAGCCCGATCACCACGGCCTCGGCCACCCCGAACCGGCGCCAGGCCCCCACCGAGAACACGTAACCCGGGCCCTCGGAGTCCGGGTTCACGACGATGTTGGTGTGGCCGAACCGGTCGGCCGCGGAGAGCAGGCGAGCCCGCAGCTCGATGTCTTCGTCGGAAAGCACGGCACCCAGCCTACGGCACCCTCTCGGCGCCTTATGCCTGCTTGGAGCTGTTCCAACGCTCCCACCTTCAGGCAGATTTGACGCGAAACGATAGAGCTTTCGCGGCCCCTGCCCCTACCGTCCGTCCATGCCCAAGAGATCGTCCAGCGTGGTGGGCCGCGAGTTCGGCAACGGCGTCCGAGCAGCCATCGAAAGCACCGGACTCACCCAGCGCCAGCTCGCCGAGGTGCTCGGCTGGCAAGAGGCCAAACTGTCCGACATGCTCGCCGGCAAGGGCGGCGTGAACGAGGTCGAGGTCCGCGAGCTTCTCGCCTACTGCCGCACACCGCTGGTGGAACGCGAACGCCTGATCGAGCTCTATCGCGAACAGCGAAGCTTCTACGTGCAGTTCACGGCGGACGGCGTCCCGGACCAGGTCCGCACGCTGATCAACCAGGAGAAGGAGGCCACCGAGATCATCGACTGGTCGATGATCCTCGTGCCGGGCCTGCTCCAGATCCACGAGTACATCGCCGCTGTCACGGCCAAAGCCCAGACGGTCTCAGAGGAGAACCTCCCCAAGACCATCGCGGCGAGGGCAGCGCGAGCGGAGATCCTCGAATACTCGCGGACGTTCACCTTCTACGTGCACGAGCAAGCGTTGCTGCTTCAGGTCGGCGGCGAGGAGGTGTGGCGCGAGCAGCTCGCCCACATGCTGCGGATGTCGGTGCGGAAGTACATCAGCATCCGGATCGTCCCGCGATCAGTCGGCGTGCACGCGGGCATCACGGGTGACTTCCGGTTGATGAAGTTCCCGAAGTACCCGCCGGTCGTCTACATCGACAGCGTCAGGTGCTGCTTGTTCTTTGACGACACGGAGACCGTCGACACCTACGAGAACATCCTGAAGGACCTCGCAGCCGTCGCGTTGGATGAGGAAGAATCGAGGGCGGTGATCAACAGCATCTTGGAGGGTCTCCAATGACCAACTGGCGCAAGAGCAGCTACAGCGGTGACAGCAACAACTGCGTCGAGGTGGGCCACGGCGTCGGCATCCGTGACAGCAAGGCGCCGTCGACCCACCTCTCCGTCTCTTCTGAAGCCTGGTCGGCGTTCCTGAAGGTCGTTCAGTCGCAGTGATGCGTGGCGGCCAGGTCGACCTGGCCGATCGCGTCCGGTGCGAACGACACGACCTCACGACCGCTGAACCTCGGCCAACCCGGATCGCCGTGGGCGGCGAAGGCGGCCCAGTCGTCGATCATGCGCTCGGACAACCTCTGCTGCTCGGGCGTGAACTTCGGGGCGCGTCCGCCGAGGTCGAAGAAGTCCCACAGGTCTGACGCATGCTGGGCACCCAGCGGCATGGTCGGCGGCAGCGGTGACAGCTTCGGCGGGGTGGGGTCGGCGAACTCGTAGGCGTGCACACGGGTCTTGGCCGCCAGCCCTCGATCCGTCGTGAGCTGGGTGCAGGACCACATCTTGTCCGTCACGAGCGCGGCCCACGCGAGTGCCGCCGACCCGTACTTCTCGGGCGAGTACACGGCCCTGACCGCTGCCGCCTGGTCGCCGAACGTCTCCGCGAGCACCGTCTCGAAGGTGTCGGGACGCATCGCGGCGGTTCCGTTGTCCTCGTAGGCGGCGATCCACGGCCGTGCCTCGTCCCGCGTCGTGCCGCTCAGCACCGGCACGCGGTGGAAACGCCCGTCCTGCACGGCATCGCCCGGATAGCTGGGCAGCGCGGCCGTCCCGTACGCGGGTTGGATGAAGTCGCGCAGATGCGGCATCAGCTTCTCGATCTCCTTGCCGCGCAAGCACTCCACGTCCGCGCACTTCAACTCGCGCGCCACGTCGGCCCCGTGCGCCGCGACGACGTCCAACGGCTGGAAGATCGTCGCCTCCTGCTCGCCGCGGTACTCGAAGTTGTCGAGCCACCCGGTCGCGCAGGACCCGCTCTGCATGACCGCCTTGTCGAACAGCCCGGCCGCTCCCGGCGAGGTGAGCTGCGCGCACACGCTCATCGACCCGGCCGACTGCCCGGCGAGCGTCACGTTGCGCGGGTCCCCGCCGAACGCGCCGATGTTGGCCCGCACCCACTTGAGCGCGGCCTGCTGGTCGCGCAGGCCGAACGTCCCGGACCCCGCCAGCCCCGGCATGCCCAGGAACCCGAAGATCCCGAGCCGGTAGTTGATCGTCACGACCACGACGTCGCCGCGTTCCGCGAACCGCCGCGCGTCGTAGTTGGACCCGGCCCCCATGAAGTACCCGCCGCCGTGCAGCCACACGACCACGGGCTTGTGCTTGCCCGCGGGCGCCGTGACGTTGAGGTAGAGGCAGTCCTCGCTGTCGCTGCCCTTGGGCAACTCACCCGGCAGCTGAGCACACGCCGGTCCGGGCTCGACCGCGTCCCGCACCCCGTTCCACCTCGCGGGCGGCCGAGGGTCGCGCCACCTCAGGTCCTTCTCCGGCGGCGCGGCGTACGGGATCCCCTCGAACACCCGCGTGCTGCCACTGGCTTCCCCGCGCACGGCCCCATATCCGGTCCGCACGACCAGGTCGTCCGCCGACGCCACCGCTGAACTCATCACGAGTCCGGCGGCGACGAGCGGCACCATCCAACGCAATCGCATGACATCTCCCCAGTTCGGTGTCAGGGACAGTCCACCGCCGCGGGAGCACCGCTCACGACCCGCAAAGGTCTAACGCCATGTCCACCGTTCGTCGGACGTGCACCCACCGGACGTCTCGTCCGACGCATGGCCGGAACTCATGAAAATGGTCATCGACCACCCCTGATCCGATCACGCAATTCACTCGCCGCAACACGGCAAGACGTCGACCAACGAATCTTCACCCGCTCGGACTGCCTTTCCGCGCGAATGGATGACTTCCTTGAGGAACTTGTCCACGAATTGTCAATGAACGCCTCCCAGTTTTTGGCCAGTTCGGCGCAAACGTGCGACAAGTGAGTGGCCCGGGTTGTCCGGGGTCGTCACCGCCAGATAAACTTTTGGACCCTTACCTTGCACTGCGACGTCGGAGGGGAGCACCGTGAAGCTCAGGCAGATCGGCGGGTCCGGATGCGGGAACGGCCCATGTCCCGCTGTGTACGAGACCGAGAACGGGACGATCGTCGTACAGGGGTTCAACGTGGATGGCGACAAGGCCGGCCTGAACCTGCCTCCAGGAGAGGGCGCGGTCGAAATACCGCGCTACATCCTCGAGCGCGCGTTCAACCAGTAGCCGGACCGAGGAGCCGTCGCCATCATTCTGAACATGGACCAGTTCGGCAGACTCTTCGTCGAGTTCAAGAAGTCCGCGACCCGAATAGAGACCCTTCCGGCCTACTCGGTCGAGGAAGAGCGAGCGCAGTTCGAACACTATCTCGCGGGAAAGCCGCTGCCCGAGAATCGAAACGAGGAATGGGCGGACAACATCAGGGCGTGCGTGGCCGATGGCAGGTACATGGGCAGGGTGCACATCATCGACCACGTGCTGACCCCGTACCTCCAGTTCGAGATCGACTGGTACTACGCGATCAACGGCGCCGCGGGTGAGGACATCCGGTTCATCTACCGGAATGACGTACCGGACGTCACCTACACGGACACCTGGCTGTTCGACGACACCGTGGTCGTCGATCTCAGCTACAACAAAGAGGGAGAGCTGCTCTACATAAACCAGAACGACGCGCCAGAGCGCCTCGCACAGGCGAGAACGGCGTGGCGGGAGTTCCACGCCAGGTCATTCCCGCTTTCCGAGCTTCTCGCCGAGATCCGGAGCAGCAGACTCGTCATACCCCGCGCCACCGGCCGCGCTCGGACAGTAGCCCGCCGAAAGCGAGTACAACCGTGGACAAGGCATCGGTTCGCACCGAATTCCTGATCAACGACCAGTCCGCGGGCTACCCGGCCCGCGTTGTCACGGCCGAGGTCGAGCCGGGCGAGATCGCGTGCCTGGTGCGGGACGGCCACCTGGTGCGCAGAGGGCTGATTCCACCGGCGACGGCGGCGACCCTTCGTGACCGCGTGCACGAGATCGCCGCGTCCGAGGAGGGAAAGCCGGGTGCGGAATGGGTCGCCCACGACAGCATCTACCTGCGCAGGCTGCTGGACAAGCACGCGGATTTCCACCGGTTGCTCCGCCTGGAACCGGTCCTCTCGATCGCGCGCACACTTCTCGGACCTCAGGTGTGGATCGACCTCGAGGCTCGGATGCACTATCCGGGAACGGCGGGCATCGCCGTTCCGTGGCACAACCACCTGCCGGTCATCCCCGATCCGCTGCCTGTCTTCTTCTGCTATCCGCACCAGCTGCACTGCCTGATCTACCTGGATCGGGTGTCGGTGGACGAAGGCGCCCTGACGTTGCTGCCGGGCTCCCACCTGCGGCCGGACCTGCGGATCCCGCAGGGCGATCGGGGTGACCGCGCCGGCCAGGTCGAGCTGTTCTTCGAGCCCGGCGACGCGGTGATCATCCACGGGGGCCTCTGGCACCGGACCGCGGCGTCGACCGCGCGCGCACGGCACCGAACCCTGGTGCTGCTCGGGTACGTCCCGTCGTGGATCAGGAACGAGGCCGGCGAGCACGGCGTGCCCGTCGACGAGCCGCTCACCGCGGCGCTCGCGCGCACGGACGACGCGGAACTCAGAGAGCTTCTCGGCGAGTTCCGCTGGTGAGCACGATGCCGAACCAGCACATCTACTCTCTGCCCCGTGGTGATCAAGATGCCTGACGATTCCGACGGCGAACTCGAAGGTGCCGGCAACCGCTCGCTGGTGACCAGCAACACCGGCGAGATCGTGCAGGTTCGCGATGTCGAGGGTGGAATTCACTTCCACTACGGAAGTGGTGGCCGCGGCCACCGCCCTCTTCAGCCTCCGCGAGGCGTCCGGGGATTCGTGAACCGGATTTCCGAGCTCACCGCTCTCGACGAACTCCTGGTCGACGACGAGAACCTCGTGGTGTACGTGATTTCCGGGACCGCGGGCGTGGGAAAGACCTCGCTCGCGCTGCACTGGGCACATCGGGCACGGGCCGAGTTCCCGGACGGACAGCTCTACATCGATCTCCGGGGTTACGACCCCGGCCTGCCCGTATCGCCCGACCAGGCCCTGGAGCGGTTCCTGATCGCGCTCGGAGTTCCAGCGGCAGCGGTGCCTGATGACGTCGAGGCGAAATCAAGTCTCTACAGGTCCGCGCTCGCCGACCGGCGCATGCTGATAATCCTCGACAACGCGGCGAACAACGCGCAGGTCCGCCCTCTCGTGCCGGGTTCGGGTCAAAGTCTCGCCATCGTCACGAGCCGCAGCCATCTGCAGGGTCTGGCGATCCGGCACGGAGCACGCCGCAGAACGCTCGACACCCTCACCGAGGCCGAAGCCGTTCAGCTGCTGACCACGACGATCCGGGAGTACCGCAGCGGGGACGATCCCGCGGAGATCGCCGAACTGGCCGGCCTGTGCGCGTATCTGCCCTTGGCCCTGCGGATCGCGGCGGAACGAGCCGCAAGTCGTCCTTCGATGCCGTTGAGCAGACTCATCGCGGATCTGCGCGACGAGTCGGAACTGTGGAACACGCTCTCCACCGGTGACATCGACGAAGCAGAGGCGGTGCACACGGTGTTCGCCTGGTCCTATCGAGCTCTGCCGGAAGAGACGGCACTGGTCTTCTGCCTGCTCGGCCTGCATCCGGGCGCCGACTTCAGCGAGAGCGCCGCCGAGGCGCTCGCCGGCGGAAACCCCCGTCAGGTGCGCACCGCGCTGGACCAGCTCACGGGCGCCTGCCTGCTGGAGCCGACGGGTTTCGCGCGATACCGCTTCCACGACCTGTTGCGGGCCTACTCGGTGGACTGCGCGCAGTCCAGGCTGTCGCAGGAGGAACAACTCGAGGCCGTCCAACGGATCTGCGACTGGTACCTGCGCACGAGCTACGACTGCGCGCTCACGCTGGCGCATGACACGACCCTGCTGTTCGAGATGGGTGAGGGAGTTTCTCCCTTCTCCGATCACAGCCAGGCGGCTAGGTGGTACGCCGAGGAGAAGTTCAACCTGGAGGCCGCCGTGCGGGCGGCGGCCGGTACCGGGCAACTCCTCACGGCCTGGCGGCTGGCCGCCGTGCTGGAACGGATCTACGCCACCTACAACCACTTCAACGACTGGCGATCGACCTCGCGGATCGGCCTGGACTGCGCGCGGGAACTGGGCCTGCGCGCGGAGGAGGCCGCGATGCACGACAGCCTCGGCAGGCTGAGCCGCATGACGATGCGCCTCGGTGAGGCCGTCACGCACCACATCGGCGCGGTGGCCACCTACCGCGAACTCGGCGATCTGGCCAACGTGGTCAAGGGGTTGAACGGGCTCGGCTGGGTGCACCTGTTCCAGCATCGGCTGCGCGACGCCCGATCCGCGTTCTCCGAGGCGTTGGACGTGGCACAGGAGCTCGACGACCAGGAGTGGCTCGCGACGGTGCTCTACAGCCTCGGGTACACCTGCGCGCAGCTCCGGGACCTGGACGAGGCCGACGCGCACCTGACGAGATCGCTGGGCATGTTCCGCGACCTCGAAAGCCGTCTGTACGAGTCGATGGCCCTCACGGCGACCAGCTACGTCTCCCGGATCCGTGGTGACGCGGGCGCGTCACTGGCCCTCGCGACCGAAGCGGTCTCCATCAGCCGCGAGATGACCAACCGGCTGTGGGAGGCGACGGCTCTGCTGTACCTCGGCAAAGCGCAGCGGGCGGCCGGGGAGCCCGGCCCGGCCCTGGTCTCCTATCAGGCGGCCGCGGTCATCTGCCGCCAGAACGGCGATCGCAGCCGGGAGGCGATGGCCGTGGAAGGGGCGGGGCTGGCGTACGGCGACCTCGGCCGGGATGACGACGCCGTCGACTTCCACCGGCAGGCCGTAGCCACTCATCGGCAGCTGGGCGACCGCTGGAAACTCGCCAAGAACCTCGTGAACCTGAGCCGTGAACTGTCCGGGGACGAAGCCCGGCACTGCGGACGAGAGGCGTTCGAGATCCTCGCCGAGTTCGACGACGCGAAATCGCTCGCCCTGCGCACCTCGCTCGCGGAGGACCTGGCCTGAACGCGAGACGCCGGCCACGCACGTCGCGTGACCGGCGTTCGCCGAAAGTGGGACGTCGTCAGCCGACCTCGGCCATGACCTCGTCCGACACGTCGAAGTTCGCGAAGACGTTCTGCACGTCGTCGCAGTCCTCCAGCGCGTCGATGAGCTTGAAGATCTTCTTCGCGCCCTCGGCCTCCAGCTGCACCGACACCGACGGCAGGAAGCTCGACTCGGCGGACTCGTAGTCGATGCCCGCCTCCTGCAGCGCCTTGCGGACCGGGATCAGGTCGCCGGCCTCGGACACGACCTCGAAGGCCTCGCCCAGGTCGTTGACCTCCTCGGCACCGGCCTCCAGCACCGCCAGCATGACGTCGTCCTCGGACGTGTCCGCCTTCGGCACGATCACGACACCCTTGCGGCTGAACATGTACGACACCGAGCCGGGGTCGGCCATCGAACCACCGTTGCGCGTCATCGCCGTGCGGACCTCGGTGGCGGCGCGGTTGCGGTTGTCCGTGAGGCACTCGATGAGCACCGCGACACCGTTGGGCCCGTAGCCCTCGTACATGATGGTCTGCCAGTCGGCGCCGCCGGCTTCTTCACCGCCACCGCGCTTGCGGGCGCGTTCGATGTTGTCCAGCGGCACCGAGTTCTTCCGGGCCTTCTGGATGGCGTCGAACAGCGTCGGGTTGCCGTCCGGGTCCCCACCACCGGTGCGGGCCGCCACCTCGATGTTCTTGATCAGCCGCGCGAAGAGCTTGCCGCGCTTGGCGTCGATGGCGGCCTTCTTGTGCTTGGTGGTCGCCCACTTGGAGTGGCCGCTCATTTCTCCTCCGAACCAGTCAAACCACGAACCATGTCCACGAACAGGCGATGGACGCGCTCATCCCCCGTGAGCTCCGGATGAAACGCCGTGGCCAGCACGTTGCCCTGCCTGACCGCGACGATCCTACCGGCGGCATCACCCGCTTCAGCCGTAACGGGCACCGTAGCGAGAACCTCGACCCCGTCGCCAACCGCCTCTACCCACGGCGCACGGATGAACACGGCGTGCACGCTCTCACCGGCGAGATCAAGATCGGTCTCGAACGAGTCGATCTGCCGCCCGAACGCGTTCCGGCGCACCGTGACCGCCAGGCCACCGAGCTGTTCCTGGTCCTCACGGCCGTCCAGCACCGTCTCGGCCAGCAGGATCATGCCCGCGCACGACCCGTAGGCGGGGAAGCCGGCCTTGATCTTGGCCTTGAGCGGTTCGAGCAGCTCGAAGTTGACCAGGAGCTTGCTGATGGTCGTCGACTCGCCGCCGGGGATGACGATCCCGTCCAGCTCGTCCAGTTCCTCGGGCCTGCGAATGGGCCGTGCGGTGACATCGCACTTCGCGAGCGACACGAGGTGTTCCTGGACATCGCCCTGAAGAGCGAGCACGCCGATGACGGGAGGGGCAGCGACAACCATGTTCACCAGCATATTCGAGGTCAGAACGACCGCGAGCCGCCCCCTTCGTGAGGGGACGGCTCGCGGCCTGAACGGGCTACGTCAGTCGATGGTGACGAGATCCCGCTGCTCCACCGGCTGACGCGACTTCACGAAGCGCCAGCCGAGGAACAAGATCAGAGCGACCACGGGGATCGACCAGAACGCGATCTTCTCCGCGGTCCCGGCGAAGGCCATCTGCCCGATCACCAGCGCGAGGAACGCGAGCGTCCCGTACGAGGTGTAGGGCGCGCCGGGCATTCGATAGGACGGCCGCTGGATCTCGCCTGCCAACGCCTTCTTGCGCAGCCGGAGCTGGCAGATGATCAGAGTGGCCCAGGTGGACACGACACCCAGCGAGGCCACCGCGATCGCGATGTCGAACGCCTCCTTGGGCACGATGTAGTTGAGAACGACACCGAACAGGTAGGCGACACCGGTGAACAGGATGCCGCCGTACGGCACGTGCCGGGAGTTCATCTTGCCGGTGATGGCCGGAGCCTCACCCTTCTGCGCCAGCGACCTGAGAATCCGCCCGGTCGAGTAGAGACCGGAGTTGCAGGAGGACAGTGCGGCCGTCAGCACCACGGCGTTCATGATGTCGCCGACCGCCGGGATGCCCAGCGCCGAGAAGACGGTCACGAACGGCGACTCGGTGCCGGTGAAGTGGTCCCACGGCAACAACATCGTCAGCAGCAGCACGGAACCGACGTAGAAGATCGCGATGCGGTAGACGACGCCGTTGATGGCGCGCGGCATGATCTTCTCGGGGTCCTTGGTCTCACCCGCGGCGATGCCGACGAGTTCGATGGCCGAGTAGGCGAACACGACCGCCTGCAACGTCATCAGGGCGATGCCGAAGCCTGCCGGGAACAGGCCGCCGTGGCCCAGGGTGTTCGAGACCGACGCCGTGGTGCCGCCGATGTCCGCGTTGCCGATGACCAGGCCCACGCCGACCACCAGGAACACGACGATCGCGGTCACCTTGATGACGGAGAACCAGAACTCCAGCTCGCCGAACAGCTTGACCGACAACATGTTGATGGCGATCAGCACGACCAGGGCCACCAGCGCGGTGATCCACTGCGGCATGTCGGGGAACCACTTGTGCATGTAGATCGCGACGGCGGTGATCTCGGCGATGCCGGTCATCGCCCAGTTCAGCCAGTACAGCCAGCCCGAGGTGAAGCCGGCCCACGGGCCGATGAACTCACGGGCGTACTCGACGAAGCTGCCGGACACGGGGCGATGGAGGACGAGTTCGCCCAGCGCGCGCATGACGAAGAACGCCGCGAGGCCGCACACCGCGTACGCGAGGATCAGCGACGGCCCCGCTGTGGCGAGGCGTCCGCCCGCACCCAGGAAAAGGCCGACGCCGATAGCTCCACCGATTGCGATCATCTGCACCTGACGCTTGCTCAGCGCCTTGGTGTAGCCGTCCGCATCAGTTTCCACAGAACTCACGAGGAGGTTCCTTCCGAAACGGAAAAATGCTCGCGTCGGAACCTCCCGCGCCCCGACGCGCTGATTCGGGGAACCCTAGCGAGTGGCGGTCATCACCAAGTAATCACCTGGGGAAGACTTAACGTAAGCGACATCACACAGCGCTGCGTTTAGGTCATCCCAAATGTCGTCGACGTGCTCGAGTCCGACGGAAATGCGCAGCAAATTGTCCGGAACGCCAGAAGCCCGCAGTTCTTCTCCGGGTACCAGACGATGGGTCAAAGCCGAGGGGTGCTCGACAAGGGTGTCCACCGAACCCAGCGACACGGCCGGCGTGATGAGCTTCAACCGGCGCACGACCTCGACGGGGTCGCCGTGCACGCCGAACGCGATCATGGCGCCGGTTCCGCGCATCTGCCGTGACGCGGACGGATAGCGCACGAACTCCACGGCGTCGTGCGAGGCCAGTCGCGAAGCCAGCACCGCGGCCGAACGGGACGCCGCCTCGACGCGCAACGGCAGCGTGGCCAGCCCGCGGTGCAGCAGGTAGCCGCCCAGCGGGTGCAGCACCGCGCCCGTGATGATCCTGACCTGCCGCAACGCCGCCGCCAGCGACTCCGAGCAGGCCACGACGCCGCCGAGCACGTCGCCGTGCCCGCCCAGGTACTTGGTGCCGGAGTGCAGCACGTACGAGGCCCCGTGCAGGTACGGGTTCTGCAGGATCGGGGTGGCGAAGGTGTTGTCGACCATCACCGGCACGCCGCCGGACTGGCGCACGACGTGCTCGATGTCGACCAGGTCCAGGTTGGGGTTGGCCGGCGTCTCGACCACGATCAGCCCGGTGTCCGGCCGGATCGCGGAGGACACCAGGCCCGCTTCGACGTACGTGGTCGTGACGCCCAGGAGACCGGACGACAGCAGGTGGTCGGTGCCGCCGTACAACGGCCGCACGGCTACGACGTGCGGTTTTCCCGCCATCACGCAGGCGGCCTGGACGACGGCGGTCACCGCTGCCATGCCGCTGCCGAACGCCACGGACGTCTCGGTGTGCTCGAGAGCCGCGAGCGCCTGTTCGAAACGGGCCACCGTCGGGTTGTGCAGCCGCGCGTAGACGGGCGAGGTGGCCCGCGCGGCGCCGGTGGCCCACTCCCCCAGCGCTTCCCCGCCGAGCGCCTGGTCAGGCACGGGGTAGGTGGTGGACAGGTCGATGGGTGGTGCGTGCACGCCGAGCTCCGCGAGGTCGTCGCGGCCGCCGTGCACTGCGATGGTCTCGATGCGCGTCATGGCCCGAATGGTGGAGACTTCATCGGCAGGGTGGATGCAAGACCGCAGGCGATTCGACAGAACGGAGAACAGCCGTGCTGGATTCGATCGACGAGGCCATCGTGCGGGAGCTGCGGAAGGACGCGCGGCTGCAGAACAAGGACCTGGCCGAACGCGTCAACGTCGCGCAGTCCACGGCGGTGGTCCGGCACCGGGCGCTGCGGGAGCGCGGAGTGATCACCGGATATCACGCCGAGGTGGATCCGGGCGCCGTCGGGCAGCACGTCCAGGCGATGCTCGCGGTGAAGATCCGCCCGCACACCAAGGAGATCGTCGACCCGTTCATGGCTTATGTGCTGAGTCTGCCGGAAACTCTCGCGCTCTCACACGTGACCGGTCCGGAAGATTTCCTGGTGCACGTCGCGGTATCGGACGTCGGCCATCTGCAACGACTCGTGCTCGACAAGTTCACCAGCCGGCGAGAGGTGACAGAGGTTCACACAAACCTGCTCTTCTCGCACGTCAGAAAGCATTAACCGGCGAGTCGCAATGCGGGTGCGAGCTGGTCTCGGCCGTCAATGCCGAGCTTGCGATAAACCTTCGTCAGGTGGATCTCGACGGTCCTCAACTGCACGAACAGCACAGCCGCGATCTCGCGGTTCATCTTGCCCTCCGCGGCCAACGCGGCCACCCGCCGTTCGGACTCGGTGAGGCCAGCGGGACCGGCGGCGAGTTCCTGCCGGATCTCCTCGGCCAGTTCCTCGACACCGCAGTCGTCGGCGAGGTCCACGGCCACGCGCAGCTCGGCGCGGGCCGGCTTGACCCGTCCGGCCAGGTGCAGCGCGCGGCCCAGCGCGAAGTGGCTCCGCGCCCGTTCCAGCAAAGCGCCGGACGAGGCCAGCAGGTCGACCGATTCCTGAAGCAGCGCAATGCCTTCCCCGCCGAGAAGGACGCCCTGTGCTCGCAACGACGCCGCCAACGGCAGCACCGCGCCGATCGAGCGTGCGAGCCGTTCCTCGGCGAGAAGGTGGTCTCCTCCGAGGGGCAACCGCCACGACGTGCTGTCACAACGGCGCACGTGCAACCGTTCGCCACAGTCCAGCAGGTCGCGCACACCGTCCTTGCGCCGCTCGGCCGCGATCCGCACTCGTCCTCGTGCGGCCAGCAGCGCAGGCGCACCGAACAGGTCCGGCACCTCGCCCGGCACGACCTCGAACACGGCCGTCGCCATCTCGAGGTCACCCATCTCCAGCAGTGCCAGGGAAAGCTCGGTCAGCGCCGCGAACACCGGCGTCGACACCCGAGCCGCGCCGCAGCTCTCCAGCACCGCCAACGCCTCGCGGGCGTCGGACTCGGCACCCGCCAGCCGTCCCAGATCCCGCAGGCACGCCGAACGCGCCGTGAGGGCCGACGCGACACACGGCCGGTGCTGCCAGCGGCGTGCCATGGTCAACGCACGGTCCGCACGCGCGTAGGCGGCCGTCAGTTCGCCACGCATCCGCACGAACCCGATGGCCCGCAGGTAGGGCTCGAACTCCGAGGGTGTCGACGGCAGGACGTCGGGATCTCCGATGACGTCCGGTTCGACCTGCGGCTCCTCCCCCAGCAACGCGAGCAGGCCCGGCAGCGCGGGATGTGCGGGATCGGCCTCTCCCAGGTGGTCCACCGCCGCCGGGACGTCCACATAGGACTCGACCTCGCCGAGTTCCGCGAGGAGGTTGTGAGATCCCGGCTCGTCCATCGCCCGCCTGAGGTACCGGACGGCGTCCACGACCCGGTTGCGCGTCCGAGCCCGTTGCGCGGCCGACACGAGCACCTCGGTCGCCCACTCCTCGCCCTGCGGCCGGGTCTCGACCAGGTGCTCGGCCACCGCCTCGGAGGACGCGCCCGTCTCGGTCAGCAACCGGGCGGCGGCGGCGTGCAGGTCCTGGCGTTCGGTGATGGTCAGCTCTTCGCGCAAAGTGTTGCGCACCAACGGGTGCACCAACGAGCCGTCGGCCGACAGCAACCCCATCCGGTGCAGCGCGGCGATCGTCCCGGCCAGTTCGCACGGCTCGATGCCGATCAGCTCGGCGACGCGCGGCAGCGTGACCTCGCCGCCCAGGACGGCCAGCGCGTGCACCGCGTCGGGTGCGTGCGGGGCGAGGCGACGCAGGCGAACGTTGACGGTCGGCAGCAACGCCGGTGCGGTGAGTCCGACGACGTGGTCGGTGTACGCGCGCACGAGGTTGAGCAGCAGCAACGGGTTGCCGCCCGCCTCGGCGCGGCACAACGCGATGAAGTCGTCGTCCTGCGGCCCCAGCTCGTTCTCGACCAACGCGCGCGAATCGGCGAACGACAGCTCGTCCAGCCGGATCTCGCTGGTCGACGCGGCGAGCAGCTCCTCCAGGGTCTGCGGCCCCGCGCACACCTCGCCCGCCCCGATCCCGGCCAGCGCGAAGATCGGCAGGTGCTCGATGCGGTGCGGCAGGGTGCTCAGCCACTGCAGCGACGGCTGGTCGGCCCACTGCGCGTCGTCCACGACGAGGGCGACGGGGCGTTCGGCGGCCATCCTGGCCAGTGCGCGGTGCAGGACGTGCAGTTCGGGCAACGTCACCGGGCCGGGTTCGGCCAGCGAGTCGGACTGCCCGAGCGCGGCCGCGATGCGTGGCTGGTGCTGGACGTCGTCCCCCGGCTGCACGCACACGAACAGGCGGCTGACCAGCCCGAACGGCAGGTCGCGCTCCAGGTAGCTGCCGCGCGCCGCCAGCACCGTGAACCCGTGCCGCGCGGCCAGCTCCCGCGCGGTCGTGAGCAGTGCCGTCTTGCCGGCCCCGAGTCCCCCGGTGGCCACCACGAGGTGCCCGTCACCGCCCGAAGCCGCGGTGAGTGCCTCCGCGAGCTGCGTCGTCTCCCGGTCCCGCCCGACCAGTCCAGGTTTCGCGCCCATGGGCCCATCTGAGGCCTGTCCGCCATTGGCCCTCTATCGCGGAAGCATTGGCGTTATGCCACCCCGACGAGCCGTAGGCCCGCCGTGGTCACCGCGGCGAGCACGATGACCGCCACGAACGGCAGCTTGCGCCACGCCGCGAGCCCGCCGACGGCGACCCCGGCCGCGAGGGCCCAGCCGCCGAACTGCTTGCCGTTCGTCAGCGCCGAGACCGCTACCAGCGCCAACAGCAGCACCGTCGCACTCGCGGACAGCAGTTCACGGACCTTCTCGGGCAACGTGACGCGGTCGCGCAGCAGCGGTCCGGCGAGGCGGATCGCGAAGGTGCCGGCGGCCAGGATCAGGACTGCGGTGACGGGCACGGCTCCTCCTTCTTCGTCGTGCGGAACGCGAACAACCCGGCCAGTGCGAGCAGCACGGGCACACCGGCGGGCAGGAACGGCGTCGTCGCGAGCGCTATCGCCGCGCCGACCAGCGACGCGTTGCGCGTCGCCGCGTCTTTGAGCGCGGGCAGCGTGAGCGCCAGCAGTGCCGCCGGGAACGCCGCGTCCAGCCCGAACGTCATCGGGTCGCCGATCGCCTGCCCCACGAGCGCACCGATGAGCACGCCCGTGTTCCAGCTGAAGAACAGCGACACGCCACACGCCCAGTAGGCCGCACGCGCTCTCGCGGGATCCTTCTGCGCCATCGCGAACGCCGTCGACTCGTCGATCAGCAGGTGGCTGCCGACGATCCGCGCCAGCCAGCTCTTGCCCAGCACGTCCCCGACCGCGAGGCCGAACGGCAGGTGCCGCGCGTTGAGCACGAGCCCGGCCAGCACCGCGGCGGCAGGGCTGCCACCAGCGGCGACAACGCCCACAGCCATGAACTGCGAGCCACCCGCGAAGATCACCAGCGACATCAGGACCGGCATCCACCACGGCAGGCCGGAGCCGACCGAGATCGCGCCGAAGCTCGCACCGGTCACGGCAGCACCTAGTGCGACCGCGGCCACGTCACGCAGAAGCACAGCATCAAGAGTTCGCCAGATCGAACGCACCACCCATTAAGATGAACACCTGGGATCGGTGTTCGTCAAGACGAACGGATGGACTTCTGTGTCGAACGCACCACTCGACCTCATCGCGGCCAACCTCCGCCGCGAGCGCGATCGCACCGGCATGTCGCTCAGCGAGGTCGCGAAGAAGGCCGGCGTAGCGAAGTCGACGCTCTCCCAACTGGAGTCCGGAGCCGGAAACCCCAGCGTGGAGACCCTGTGGGCACTCGGCGTGGCGCTCGGCGTCCCGTTCAGCCAGCTCGTCGAACCCGCCGTGCCACGCGTGCAGGTGATCCGCGCGGGCGAGGGCCCGGTCATCCACTCCGAGCGCGCGCACTACTCCGCGACACTGCTGGCCGCGTGCCGTCCGGGCACCAAGCACGACATCTACTGGCTGGCGCTCGAACCCGGCGGCGCCCGCGAGTCGCTGCCGCACGTGCCGGGCAGCATCGAGCACATGATCGTGGCGACCGGCCGCTGCCTGGCGGGCCTCGCCGACGACCCGATCGAACTCGGCCCCGGCGACTACATCGTCTACCCCGGCGACGTGCCGCACATCTGCAAGGCGCTGGAACCGGGCACGACCGCGATGATGGTCATGGAGCACACGGTCTAGCTCAACCGGCTTCGCAGCGTGCGCAGCCAGGGCTCGGAGAGCGCGGGCTCGCCGTCCATGGCGCGCGCGATCATGCGCCGGACGTCCTTGGTGCGTCCGAGCTCGACCAGCTGCACGGCCTCGGCCAGCGCCACCCGCGTGTGTTCATCTCTCTTGGCCTCGCGCAAGTACTCCCGCCATCGATGCAACTGAAACGGCCAGGTGAGCTTGACTTGCCCGTTTCCCAGGTAGTACCAGACCTCCTCGTCGAGCGACACGTTCACCACGGACGCGGCTGGCAGGCGACAGGTCCACTCAGCCCGCTGCTGCCAGCGACGGGCGTTCGGACTGGTCTCCGTGCGGATCGTCACGCCGACGAACCGCAGCTTGCGCCGGATCGCGGGCCAAGTCTCGCGTTCCTCGGCGATCCAGTCGTCCAGCAGGCCGAACAACTTGGTGAACGTGCCGCCCGAGTGCACGACGTCCACGAAGGTGACCGGCCGATCCCGCCGAGCGAGTGCCGCGGGCGTGATGCCGATCTCCGCGGCCATCTCCCTGGCCCGCAGGACGTCCGAGCGCGCGATCGCGGCATGGCCGAACGACAAGGGCAGCCTGCGCAGGACCTGGCCCGCGCCCTGCAACGCACCGCCGAGCAGGTCGAACATCGAGTCGAGCGAGCGTCCGACGAACACCAGGTCGCCGTTGCCGCCGCGGGCCAGGACCTTGCCCGCGCACTCGGCGAGGTCCTCGAGGTACCACGGTTCGGGCGCGACGACGTCGTCGAGCAACGACCCGAGCTGGTCGGGTGCCACGAGATCCCAGCGGAACGGCACGTTCATACCGCCATGATGACAACCGGGGCATCTACTACGCCATCGGGTTTCGAACGGTTCATCGAGACATTGATCCCGGTACTCAATTCGGCAGAACAGTCCAACTTTCAATCAATTGCTTGCCCCACCGACTATTTCCTGGCTACAAATGTTTCATGCGGAAATCCCTGTGCGCCGCGGTGGCCATCGCCGCCACCACCAGCGCTTTTGCCTTCGTCACCCCTGCCTTCGCGGCCCCGTCCGCCGGCGCCTGCGCCACCCAGCTGAGCCGGGCGAGCATTCCTCTCGGCCAGGCCACGTACGCGGTCGAATTCGGCACGATCCAAGGTCCGTTTCAGAACCATGAATTCATTTACACCGATCTCGCCACCGCGCGCACGAACCTGCAGGGCGGGCAGTGCGCGGGCCTCGCGAACGTCGTGAAGGCCGAGGTCGACTCCGCGCTGAGCGGCATCGCGGCGGGCGAGACGTCCCTGCGCGCCGGCGACTGGAAGAGCAGCTTCGCCGCCCTGGACCAGGCCGACAAGGCGGTCACCTCGGCCTACTACAAGGCCTGGAAGATCGCCCACCCGTAAGGGGCGTCACATGCGAAACGGGCCAGGTCGCACCCGCGACCCGGCCCGTTTCTCCACTTAAACATATAGCAGGTGGGGGGCCTTGCCACAAGACCCCGTGCATCGTTCACACTCATCGCCTCAGGCAGAACAAGGGCGCTGTGGGGAGCACGTGGGTTACGAAGAAGAACTGCAGTCCGAGCGTGAATACGTGGCCGGTCTCTACGCACGCCTCGATGGCGAACGCGCGCGCGTGAAGGCCGCCTACCTGTCGGCGCTGGGTGGCACCGGCGAGACCGCGATGGACCGTGACAACGAGGTGCGCGCCCGGCACCGCGAGATGAAGCGCCTGAACGTGGCCGACTACGGCCTGTGCTTCGGCCGGCTGGACAGCGTCGACGGCGACAGTTCCTACATCGGCAGGATCGGCCTGTTCGACGAGGAGAACGAGTTCGAACCGGCGCTGCTCGACTGGCGGGCGCCGGCGGCGCGGCCGTTCTACACCGCCACCGGGGCCAGCCCCGAGGGCATGCTCCGGCGCCGCCAGTTCCTCACCCGCCGCCGTGCCGTGGCCGGGTTCACCGACGAGGTGTTCGGCAGGCTCGGCGAGGAGCAGGGCGACGTGGCCCTGCTGGAGGCGTTGAACGCGCCGCGCGGCGAGGGCATGCGCGACATCGTGGCGACCATCCAGTCCGAACAGGACGCGATCATCCGGCTCGACCACCCCGGCGTGCTGGTGATCGAGGGCGGCCCCGGCACCGGTAAGACGGTCGTGGCGCTGCACCGCGTCGCGTACCTGATGTACACGCAACGAGAGCGCATGGAACGGCACGGCGTCCTCGTCGTCGGTCCCAACCCGGCGTTCCTCAACCACATCAGTCGCGTGCTGCCGTCGCTGGGCGAGTCGGACGTCGTGTTCTCGACCACCGGCAGCCTGCTGCCCGGTCTGCTCGCGACCGCCGAGGACACTCCGGAGGTCGCGCGGCTCAAGGGTTCGCGCAAGATGGTGGACGTGCTGAAGGGCGCCGTCGCGTCTCTGCAGCGCGTTCCGGCGGAGCCGATCCCGATGGGCATGAAGGACGTGATCGTCCACATCGGCGCGGACGTCGCCGAGTGGGCCCGGCAGGAGGCGCGCGACAGCGGCCTGCCGCACAACGAGGCCCGCGCGGTGTTCCGCGAGATCGTCACGTACGTCCTGACCGAGCGGGCGATCGGCCGCATCGGGAAGGGCTGGATGTCCCGGTCCGACAAGCAGGCCTGGGAGGAGATGCGGGCGGGGCTGGTCAAGGACCTCGCCGACGACGACGCGTTCCTCGCGATCCTCGACTCCCTGTGGCCGATCATGACGCCGTTCGAGCTGCTGGGCGCGCTGTACGCGTCGCCGGAACTGCTCGCGGAGGCGGGCGCCGACCCGTCGCTGCACCGCGTGGACGGGTCCGCGTGGACGGTCTCGGACGTGCCGTTGCTCGACGAGCTGCACGACCTGCTGGGCAAGGACGGCACCGAGCAGGCCGACGACCAGGCCGCCTCGGCCGACCGCGCGGCCGAGGCCCGGTACGCGGCCGAGGTGCTCGACAGCATGGTCGGCCGCTTCGACCACATGGACGACGAGGACCACCTCTTCGCCTCGGACATGTTGTTCGCAGAGGACCTGGCCGAGCGCTTCGAGGACCACGACCAGCGCACGCTCGCCGAACGCGCGCTGGCGGACCGCGTCTGGACCTACCGGCACGTGGTGGTGGACGAGGCCCAGGAACTGTCCGAAATGGACTGGCGGGTGCTGATGCGCCGCTGCCCCGGCCGTTCCTTCACGGTCGTGGGCGACCTGGCGCAGCGTCGTGCGGCGGCGGGTGCCACGTCGTGGGCCCAGATGCTCGACCCGTACGTGCCGGGACGCTGGGAGTACCGGTCGCTGACGGTCAACTACCGCACGCCGGCGGAGATCATGGCCGTCGCGGCGCGGGTGCTCGCCGAGTTCGCGCCGGACGTGCGCGCGCCGGAGTCGGTGCGCGCCAACGGCGTCCAGCCCTGGGCACGGCGGGTGAGCGAGGACGAACTGGCCGGCGCGATCGAGGAGTTCGTCAAGCAGGAGGCGGCCCTCGAAGGGACGAGCGTCGTGATCGGACCGGTCGGCGTGCCCGGCACCGTGCCCGCCGCGGAGACGAAGGGCCTGGAGTACGACTCGGTGCTCGTCGTCGAGCCGGAACGGATCATGGCGGACGGGCCGCGCGGCGCGGCGGAGCTGTACGTGGCGCTGACCCGTGCCACGCAACGACTCGGCGTGCTGCACCACGAGGCGTTGCCGACCGCTTTGTCCGATCTCGCTGAGACCGTGGGCACAAGCGGGTAATTCGGTGGGTGCGGGGTTCTGACCAGCTCTAAAGTCCCGCTGGTGAGCACTCCGCCCTACCAGCCCCACGACCCGGCCAACCCGTGGGCGACACCGCCCGCGGGGCAGGCCGCGCCGGGCCCGCAGCCCGGCCAGGCGTACCCGGCCCAGGCCTACCCCGGACAGCCGGATCCCGGCCAGGCTCAACCGGGCCAGCCCTACCCGGGCCAGGCCTACCCGGGCCAGGCCTACCCGGGCCAGCCCGATCCCTCCCAGCCGTACCCCGGCCAGCCGTACCCTGGTCAGGCCTACCCCGGTCAGCAGTTCCAGGCCTACCCGTCCTACCCGGCTCCGCAACCGCCGAAGTCGTCGGGCAAGGCGTTCCTGATCATCGCCGGGATCGTCGTGGTCGCACTCGGGCTCAGTGCCGCCGTGTTCCTGGGCGACTGGGGCAGCAAGAGGCCGGTCGCGGCTCCGTCCACGTCGGCCACCACGACGACGACCACGACCACCACGAAGCCGAAGCCGTTCGCGGAGGTCGGCGACTGCGTGCTGCTCGCGGGTGGGTCGTTCAACCCGAAGTTCGAGAAGACCCCGTGCGCCGAGAACAAGCACAACTACACGGTGTCCAAGGTGCCGGCGACGTCCACCGAGGAGTGCGGCACGCCGCCGGACGGCTACGTCAAGTACACCAAGGGTTCCAGCGTGAACGTGTGCCTGATCCCGGTGTTCGTCGACGGCGAGTGCTACGACTTCACCCTCGCGTCGCTGCAGTCGGAGTTCCCGAAGAAGGCGTGCGGCGGCTACATGGTCGTCAAGGCCAAGGTGATCACCGGAACGGCGGACAAGGCGGCGTGCGGCCAGGACGAGCGGCTCGCGCTGGCGCTGGCCTACCCGGAGATCAAGACGACCTACTGCCTGACCCACACGTTCTCGATCTGATCCTATTGGCGGTCGGAGAAGGACCCGGCCGCCAATAGGATGGGCGGAAGTCTGGGGGGACTGCTCGCGTCGGCCAGACGATTCACATCCGCGTCCGAGCCGCATTGGGGGCAATGCATGACAACTCCGCCCACTCCACCTGACGGGCCCCGCAACCTGTGGGCGCCACCAGCCGGGGCACTCCCGCCCCACGGTCACCCGGCCGCGTTCGTCCCTCCACGAAGGACCTCCCGGGTCGGCAGGGTGATCGCGGCTTGCCTCGGTGGCCTGGTGCTGGTGGCGCTGGTCCTGGGCGCGTCGCTGCTCCGCGGGGACAGTGATCCCGGCACGGCGGCCGGCGACTGCGTGAAGCTGACGGGCACGGAGACCAACATGAAGTACGAGAAGGTCTCCTGCGAAGGCAGGCTGCACAACTACACCGTGAGCAGGGTGCTGGGCTCCCGCAGCGGGGACTGCGGCGAAGCCCCGTACTCGTACACGACCTACGACAGTCGCAAGGACCTCAGCGAGCGCGTGTGCCTGATCCCGGTGTACTTCGACGGCGAGTGCTACGACTTCACCTCGCACCTCGCCGAGAACAAGAGGATGGCCTGCGGCACGACCGGGGCGACCAAGGTCCGGGTGCTCACGAACGTCGCGGACGAGGCGGCGTGCGGCCCGGAGTCGTCGAAGGCGATGGCTTACCAGGAAACGAAGACCACCTACTGCTTCACACCGGGGTCGTAGGACGACAGAAGGGCGCGTCCCGTGGGGGACGCGCCCTTCTCCGTTCCTGAGACTTACCAGCCGCGCTCGGCCAGGCGGTGCGGCTCCGGGATCTCGTCGACGTTGATGCCGACCATGGCCTCACCCAGGCCGCGCGAGACCTTGGCGATGACGTCGGGGTCGTCGTGGAAGGTGGTGGCCTTCACGATGGCCTCGGCGCGCTGGGCCGGGTTGCCGGACTTGAAGATGCCGGAACCGACGAACACGCCCTCGGCGCCGAGCTGCATCATCATCGCGGCGTCGGCCGGGGTCGCGATGCCACCCGCGGTGAACAGCACGACGGGGAGCTTGCCGTTCTGCGCGATCTCCTTGACCAGCTCGTACGGCGCCTGGAGCTCCTTGGCGGCCACGTAGAGCTCGTCCTCGGGGAGGTTCTGCAGGCGGCGGATCTCCTGGCGGATCTTGCGCATGTGCGTGGTGGCGTTCGAGACGTCACCGGTGCCGGCCTCGCCCTTGGAGCGGATCATGGCCGCGCCCTCGGTGATGCGGCGCAGGGCCTCGCCCAGGTTCGTCGCGCCACAGACGAAGGGGACGGTGAACGCCCACTTGTCGATGTGGTTGGCGTAGTCGGCCGGGGTGAGCACCTCGGACTCGTCGATGTAGTCGACGCCGAGCGACGCGAGGACCTGGGCCTCGACGAAGTGGCCGATGCGGGCCTTCGCCATGACCGGGATCGAGACGGCGTTGATGATCCCGTCGATCAGGTCGGGGTCGCTCATGCGCGCGACGCCGCCCTGGGAGCGGATGTCGGCCGGGACGCGCTCGAGTGCCATGACGGCGACGGCGCCCGCGTCCTCCGCGATCTTCGCCTGGGTGGCGTCGACCACGTCCATGATCACGCCGCCCTTGAGCATCTCGGCCATGCCGCGCTTGACGCGGGCGGTACCCGTGACCTGATCAGTGCTCACCGGGGCAACCTTTCACGAGGGGAAGTCTTGGTGAACTCAGCCTACGTCCGACGTGGCCCCCTCACCCAAGCCACTGGAGCCCCGAACCAGAAGGCCACTTTCCGATCAACCGCAGGTCGTGACACGTGTCACTGCGCCGGTTGTGAATTGTGTTCGCGTGCTGGTGGGCGTCCAGACGGGTCTGCGGGGTTGTACCGGGAGGGGAACGGGTGTGAGATCGAACACTACGACTTGACGGAGGTCGTCATGGGAAGCAAGAACTCCGACAACGGGGCACCGGCAGGCGCGGTCGCTGTAGACGACCCGGCCAAGGTCCGCAACGTCGTGCTCGTGGGGCCGTCCGGCGCCGGCAAGACGACGCTCACCGAGGCCCTGCTCGCCGCCACCGGCGTCCTGACCCGCGCGGGATCGGTCACCGAGGGCACCACGGTCTGCGACCACGACCCGGCCGCCGTGCGACAACAACGATCGGTGGGCCTCGCTGTAGCCCCGATCCAGCACGGGGACATCAAGATCAACCTGATCGACACCCCCGGCTACGTCGACTTCGTGGGTGAGCTCAGGGCAGGACTACGGGCCGCGGACGCGGCCCTTTTTGTTGTCAACGCTTTCGAGGGCGTCGACGCGGCCACCATCTCGTTGTGGGAGGAGTGCGCTCTCGTCGGCATGCCACGCGCCGTCGTCATCACACGCACCGACCACCACCGTGCGGACTTCGGCACCGAGGTCATCGCGTGCCAGGCGGCGTTCGGCGCGGGCGTCGTGCCGCTGTACATGCCGGAGGGCGACGCACTGGTCGGGCTGCTGACGTCCGGGGAGAACTACCCGGACGAACGCGCGGCGTTGATCGAGGGAATCATCGCCGAGAGCGAGGACGAGACCCTCATGGACCGCTACCTCGAAGGCGAGGAGATCGACCAGGACACGCTGATCGCCGACCTGGAGACCGCCGTCTCGCGCGGCTCGTTCCACCCCGTGATGCCCGTGTGCGCCGCAACCGGCATGGGTCTCGTGGAGCTGTTGGACGGCATCGCGCGCGCGTTCCCGTCACCGCTGGAGCACGACGTTCCGGACGTGACGTCCGTGGACGGCATCCCGCAACCTCGCATGGCCGCCGACCCGGACGGGCCACTCGTCGCCGAGGTGGTCCGCACAGCAGTGGACTCCTACGTCGGCCGCGTGTCGTTGGTCCGTGTCTTCTCCGGCACCTTGCGCCCCGAACGCCCCGTGCACGTCTCCGGCCACGGCATGGCCGACCGCGGCCACGAGGACCACGACGCCGACGAACGCGTCGCCCACATCTACTCGCCGCTGGGCTCGACGCTGCGCGAGGTCCCGTACTGCGTGGCCGGCGACCTGTGCGCGCTGACGAAGCTGACCACCGCCGAGACAGGCGACACCGTTTCCGCCCCCGAACAACCACTGCTGATGGCGCCGTGGGACATGCCAGAACCGTTGCTGCCCATCGCCGTCGTGCCCCGCACACGCAGCGACGAGGACAACCTGGCCCGCAACCTCGGCCGTCTGGTCGCGAGCGACCCGACCCTGCGCCTGGACCGCAACGCCGAGACGCACCAGATGGTCCTGTGGTGCATGGGCGAGGCCCACGCCGACGTCGTGCTGGCCCGCCTGCGCGCCGGCGGCGCCGAGATCGACACCGAACCGGTGCGCGTCCCGTTCCGCGAAACCTTCGCCCGGTCGGGCAAAGGCCACGGCAGGCACGTGAAGCAGTCGGGCGGCCACGGCCAGTACGCCGTGTGCGACATCCTCGTGGAACCACTCCCCCGCGGCGCCGGCTTCGAGTTCGTGGACAAGGTCGTCGGCGGCTCGGTCCCCCACCAGTTCATCCCGTCCGTCGAGAAGGGCGTGCGCGCACAGCTGGAACGAGGCCTGCACGACGGCACCCCTGTCGTCGACGTACGGGTGACTCTCGTCGACGGCAAAGCGCATTCGGTCGACTCGTCGGACGCCGCGTTCCAGACAGCGGGCGCACTCGCGTTGAAGGAGGCCGCGGCCGCCGCGCGCACGCAACTGCTGGAGCCGATGGACGAGGTCGCCATCCGGCTGCCCGACGAGCACCTGGGAACCGTGCTGGGCGACCTGTCCGGACGGCGCGGCCGAGTCCTCGGCACCGAGTCGGACGAGGGCGGGCGCACGCTGATCCGCGCCGAGGTGCCGTCGTCGGAGTTGCTGCGGTACGCGGTGGAGCTGCGGTCGCTTACGTCGGGGACCGGCACGTTCACGCGCCACTTCTCCCGCTACGACCCGCTGCCGGAGGCGTTGGCGGCCCGCGCCAGCAAGTAGGTCCGATCGCTCGCGTGCTCGACACGCGGGTCCGGAACGCGATCGAGGCGGGCCGTCACCGTGAGGCCCGCCTCCGCCAGCGTGCGCGTCTCCTCGTCGGGGTCGAGGAAGCGGAAGGTCAGCTCGACCTCGTTCCCCCACCACTCCGTCATCGTCCTGGCCCGCCCTGCCTCGGTTTCCGCGTCCCGCACGTGGAACGCGACCAGCGCCTGCCCGCCAGGGCGCAGCACCCGTGCGAACTCGGCGTAAGCCTGGGCGCGTTGCTCTGCATCGAGGTGGATGACCGCGTACAGACAGACGAGCGCGGAGACCGAGTGGGACCGGATTGGTAGTGCCGTCATGTCACCTGCGCAGGCAGGCACCTCGGCGTACGTGCACATCTGCGGTGACAGGTCGACGCCGACGACGGGCACTCGTCCGGCCAGGTAGGCCGCGACGTGGCCCGGCCCGCAGCCGACGTCCAGGACCAGGCCGTCCGCCGACTCCGCGACGGCGTCGAGCAGAGCACGGTCCAGTGGCTTCCCCGCGAGCTCGCCGCTCAGTTCGACGGCGTAGCGCGCGGCCACGCGGTCGTACGAGCGGCGAGTGCTCACCGCGTCATTTTAGGTGTTCTGCGGGAAGCCCAGGTTCACGCCGCCGTGCGACGGATCGAGCCAGCGCGACGTCACGACCTTCGAGCGGGTGAAGAAGTGCACGCCGTGCGGCCCGTACGCGTGCGAGTCGCCGAACAGCGATTCCTTCCACCCGCCGAACGAGTAGTAGGCCACCGGCACGGGGATCGGCACGTTCACGCCGACCATGCCGACCTCGATCTCGTTCTGGAACCGGCGGGCGGCGCCGCCGTCGTTGGTGAAGATGGCGGTGCCGTTGCCGTAGCGGTTGCTGTTCACCATCTCGACGGCTTCTTCATAGGTGTCGCAGCGGACGACCGAGAGCACCGGGCCGAAGATCTCGTCGGTGTAGATCGTCATGTCCGTGCCGACGTGGTCGAACAAGGTGGGCCCGAGCCAGAAGCCGCTCGCGTCGCCGTCGATCGGGTGGTCCCGGCCGTCGACCGCCAGCACCGCGCCCGCGGCCACCCCTGCGTCCAAATAGGACGTGACCTTGTCCCGGTGCACGCCGGTGACCAGCGGGCCCATCTCGCACGACGAACCGGCGCCGACCTTCACGTCGGCGATCCGCGACTGGATCTTGGACACCAGTGAGTCGCCGACCTCGCCGACGGCGACGACCACCGAGATCGCCATGCACCGCTCGCCCGCCGAGCCGAAGCCCGCGGACACGGCGGCGTCCGCGGCCAGGTCGAGGTCTGCGTCGGGCAGGACGACCATGTGGTTCTTGGCGCCGCCCAACGCCTGCACGCGTTTGCCGTGCGAGGTCCCGGTCTCGTAGACGTAGCGCGCGATCGGGGTGGAGCCGACGAACGAGATCGCCTTCACGGTCGGGTGTTCGAGCAGGCGGTCCACGGCCACCTTGTCGCCGTGCACGACGTTCAGCACGCCGTCCGGCAGGCCGGCCTCCGCGAACAGTTCGGCGAGGAAGTTCGACGCGGAAGGGTCCTTTTCGGACGGTTTCAGGACCACGGTGTTGCCGCAGGCGATGGCGGTCGGCACGAACCACAGCGGGACCATGGCCGGGAAGTTGAACGGCGAGATCACGCCGACCACGCCGACGGGCTGCTGGATCGAGTAGACGTCGACGCGGGTCGACGCGTTCTCGCTGAAGCCGCCCTTCAGGAGCTGCGGGATTCCGCACGCGTACTCGACCGACTCCAGTGCCCGCTGGATCTCGCCGCCCGCGTCGGACACGACCTTGCCGTGCTCGGCGGACACGATCTTCGCAAGGTCGCCCTTGCGGTCGTTGAGCAGTTCGCGGAACTTGAACATCACCGTCGAGCGTTGCGCCAGGGACGCGTTTCGCCAGGACGCAAACGCTTCCGCGGCGGCCGAGACCGCAGCGTCCACTTCGGACACCGAGGCGAAGGCGACCTGGGAGGCCACCTTGCCGGTCGTCGGGTCGTAGACGTCACCGAGCCGCTCAGGAGCGGCGTCCCAGGGCTTGCCGTTGATCCAGTGCTTGATCACGCCTGCTCCACCGCCTGCGCCAGAATGCCCAAAGCCTCTTCCAGTTCGTCCTCGGTCAGCGTCATCGGCGGGGCCAGCCGGATCACGTTGCCGTACAGACCGCCCTTGCCGACGAGCAGCCCGCGCGCCTTCGCCTCCGCCAGCACGACACCGGCGGCGGCGCCGTTCGGTTCGCCCTCGGGACCGACGAACTCGACGCCGACCATCAGGCCCTTGCCGCGCACGTCGCCGATCACCGGGTGCTTCTCGGCCAGCTCACGAAGTCCGCTCAGCAGCCGCGAGCCGAGCTTGGCCGCGTTGGCCTGCAGGTCGTGGTCGAGCAGGTAGTTCACGGTGGCCAACGCGCCGGCCGTGGAGATCGGGTTGCCGCCGAACGTCGAGATCGAGTTCGCGTTGATCGTGTCCATCAGGTCGCCGCGCGCGACCACACCGCCGATCGCGAGACCGTTGCCGAGGCCCTTGGCGAACGTCATCGCGTCCGGCACCACGTCGTGCGCCTGGATGCCCCAGAAGTGCTCGCCGGTGCGGCCCCAGCCGGTCTGCACCTCGTCGGAGATGAAGAGGATCCCGTACTCGTCCAGGACGTCCTTGAACGCGCGGAACAGGCCGTCGGGCGGGGAGGTGAAGCCGCCGACGCCCTGGATCGGCTCGGCGATCATGCACGCGACGTCGCCGGACGTCGTGGTCTCGATGATCTCGCGCAGGTCGTCGACGCAGGCCTTGATGTAGTCGTTGTCGTCCATCGCCTTGAACGGCGAGCGGTAGCGGTAGCCGCCGTGCACCCAGCTGACCTTGATCGGCGACAGCGCGGACGCGGACCAGCCGCGGTTGCCCGTGATGGCGATCGTGGCGAACGCACGGCCGTGGTAGCTGTTGCGCAGGGCCAGCACCTGTTCGCTGCGGCGCGCCTGGGTGGCGAGCATCAGCGCGGTCTCGTTGGCCTCGGTGCCGGAGTTGGTGAAGAACACCTTGGCGTCCGGGATGCCCGACAGCTCGGCGATCTTCTCCGCGAGCTCGATCTGGTTCTTGATCAGGTACAGGGTCGAGCTGTGCAGCACGCCCGTGTCGAGCTGCGAGCGGATCGCGTCGCTGATCTCGGCGACGTCGTAGCCGATGGCGTTGGTCAGGATGCCCGCGAAGAAGTCCAGGTAGGTCGTGCCCTCGCGGTCGGTCACCCGGCGCCCGGAGGCGCTCGCGATCTCGATGGGCTCGTCGTAGTAGAGGGCCACCCACTTCGGCATCACCGCGCGGTGTCGTGCCAGCAGCTCCTTGTGAGCCATCTCGTCCTCCAGGGGTCCGACGCCTGCCTCGGAGTCTGCTGGCGTGCCGGGTGCGCCGCCATGCACAACCTGTACCCGGATCGGCTGGTTGGCATTACGTTGTGTCCATGTACCCGACGGTCTCCGAAGTCGTCGCTCTGCCGGTGATCCGGCAGGGAAAGCCCCGTTTGGTGGCCGGATCGGCCGGACTCGGCAGACGCGTCCGATGGGTCCATGTGGCGGAGATCGCAGACATCGCGCCGCTGCTGCGCGGCGGCGAACTGGTGCTCACGACCGGCGTGATGCTGCCCGAGTCAGGCCTGGCCCGCTACATCGAGGAACTGGCCGCCGTCGGCTGCGCGGGCCTCATCGTCGAACTGGGCAGGCGGTGGCGCGACGACGTGCCCGGCGCCCTGGTCACGGCGGCGGAACGGCACGGGTTGCCGCTGGTCACGCTCACCGAGGAGACCAAGTACGTGGCCGTGACCGAGGCCGTCGTCGGGCTGATCGTGGACGCCCAGCTGGCCGAGCTCAGGGCCGCGGAACAGGTGCACGAGACGTTCACGGCGCTGACGGTCGCGGGCGCCGAGCCGTCCGAGGTGCTGCGCGAGGTGGCCAGGACGTCCGGGCTGCCGGTCGTGCTGGAGACGCTCGGCCACGACGTGCTCGCCTACGACGCGGCCGGGCACGATCCCGTGACGCTGCTGGACGACTGGGCGGCGCGCTCGCGGGCCGTCACGGTCACCGAACGGACCGCCTACGACACCGCGTCCGGCTGGCTGATCACCATCGTCGGGGCACGCGGCGCCGACTGGGGCCGGCTCGTGATGGTCTCGCCGGAGCCTCCACCGCACCGGCACGTCGTGGTCGCCGAACGCGCCGCGTCGGCGTTGGCCGTGCATCGGCTCGTGGCGCGCGATCGGGAGTCGCTGGAACGGCAGACGCACCGGACGTTGCTGGCCCAGCTGCTCGGCCAGTCGCCGCAGTCGCCGGATCTCGGTGCGCGCGCGGCGGCGCTGGGAGTGCCGCTGGAACGACGCCAGCTGATCGGCGTGGCGGTCCGGCCGGTGTCCGTCCTGCAGGGGCAAACGCTTGCCACGCAGGAGGTCCTGCGGGATCTCGCCGAGGCGACGGCACTGGCGGCACGCCGGGTGACGGTCGCGGCACTGGTCGGCGTCGTGGACGACACGTCGGTGCGCGCGCTGCTGTCGGTGCCGGTGACCGTTGGCGTGGAAGGGGTTCTGCGCAAGGTCGCGCGCGAGATCCACCGGACGGCGGCGTCGGCGGTGGTGATCGCGGTGGGCACGACGGTCACGTCCACAACGGACGTTCGCAGGTCGCTCGGCGAGGCCGTGCACGTGGCAGGAGCGGCGCTGCGGGCACCGGGATCCCAGCTGTACCACCGGCTTGACGACGTCCGGCTGCGCGGCCTGCTGCACCTGCTGCGGGAGGACGAACGGGTGCGGGCCTTCGCGGACCGCGAGCTCGGGCCGTTGCTGGCGCGGGACTCGGCGCAGGGCTCCCGGCTGGTCGAGCTGCTGCGGTGCCTGTGCGAGAACGGCGGCAACAAGTCGGCGGCGGCCGCGGCGGCGCACCTGTCCCGCACTGCCTACTACCAGCAGCTGGGGCGGATCGAACAGGTGCTCGGCGTCTCGCTCGAGGACCCGGAGTCCGTGCTCTCGCTCTACGTCGCCCTGTTGGTACACGAAATGGGCCCGTGAGCGCGCACGGGCCCATTTTCGACGTGGGAACTCAGCCGTTGATCGTCGGGAAGGTGCCCGAGAGAACGGTCGGGTTCGGCACGACGTTGTTGGTCGGCAGGTCCGACAGCGCCGGCGCCTTCAGGTCACCGACGTGCGCGTTGCCCGCGAGGGCCTCGGCGTTCGGCAGCGACGGCAGGGTGCCCAGCTCGGCGGCGACCGGGTTCGGCGCGGTGCGCTCCTGCGCGGCCGGGACGGCGGGCAGCGCGGGCACCGGCAGGTCGTTGGCGACGGGGGCGCCGACGTGCGGGAGCTGGACAGCGGAGGCCGACTCGAGCGGGTTCGCGTGCTGCTGGGCGTCGGAGATCAGCTTGTCCGCGCCGACCTCGGGAACGCCGGCACCCAGCTGGGGCAGCTCGGCGGCGCTGGCCGAACCCGCGAGGAGCGGGGCGGCGCTGGCGGCGAGCAGGGCGGCGGCACGGAACAGTCCGGAACGAGACACAGTTTTCCTCAATCTGGTTTGGGGACCGATCTTCGATTTCATCGGCGGATTCGGTTCGAGAATTAACCCGCTCGATCGGGTGGTGAGGGTTTGAACCTCACGCGGCGGGAGGTCCTACGGTTCTCGGTGTGACCCGTTGGAGCGTCGGTGACCTGGCCAGAGCGAGCGGACTGACAGTCCGCACGCTGCACCACTACGACGAGATCGGACTGGTCGTCGCTTCTGAGCGCACGACATCCGGTCACCGTCGGTACACACCGGACGACGTCCGTCGCCTCTATCAGGTGAGATCGCTGCGCCAGCTCGGTCTTTCCCTGGAAGAGGTCCGATCGGCACTGTCCCGTTCGGACTCGCTGCGACCTCTCTTCGAGGCCCAGCTCGCCGCGCTGAACGCCCAGGCGCGACAGGTGGAGGCACTGCGGTCGCGGCTCACCGCGCTGCTCGACGGGCACACCACCGAGTCCCTTCTGTCCACTTTGGAGATGATGTCCGTGTACGAGAGCTACTTCACCGCCGACCAGCTGGGCGACATGAGGTCGCGCGCGGCGGCGATGGGCCCGGAGGCCGTGGAGGCGCTGAAGGCGTCCTGGCTGGAGCTGGTGCAGCAGCTGCGTCAGCACATGGCCGACGGCACCCCTGCCGACGACCCGCGCGTCGTCGAGTTGGGTCGGCAGTGGGACGAGCTCGGCGCCCGGTTCACCGGCGGCGACCCGGCGGTCCAGGCCGCGGCGCAGAAGTCGTGGACCGAGAACAAGGCGACGATCAGCACGCAGATCGGGTGGCCCGCCGACGACGGTCTGGTGGATTACGTAACTCGGGCGCGCGCCGCGCGGTGAGTTCGGTAGAAGTTGGTCATGCTTCCCGATGACCGACGTCTGCAAGCCGCCAACCCGACCGGGTGGTTCGAAGATCTCTACGCGGAGGCCGAAGCCGGCACGGCCTCCGTCCCCTGGGACATCCCCCACCCGCAACCGCACCTCGTCACGTGGGCCGAGGGAGTCGACGGCACGGGCCAGCGCGCGCTGGTCGTGGGCTGCGGCTACGGCCGCGACTCGGAGTTCCTCGCCTCGCTGGGGTTCGAGGTGACGGCCTTCGACATCTCCCCCACCGCCGTGGCGGCCGTGCAGGCGCGGTACCCGGAGTCCTCCGTCTCCTACGTGGTCGCCGACCTGCTGAACCCGCCCGCCGAGTGGCACCACGCGTTCGACCTCGTCGTGGAGAACATGACGGTGCAGGCGCTGCCCGTTGACGCGCACGCCCAGGCCACCGAACGGGTCGCGTGGCTGACCGGGTCGAAACTGCTGGTCCTGGCCGTGGCCCGGGAGGAGGATTCGGTCGCGGACGGGCCGCCGTGGCCGTTGACGCCGTCGGAGATCCTCGCGTTCCAGACGGACGGTCTCACCGCGCTGAAGGTGAATCGCGACGGGGCCCGTTGGACCGCTGAATTCGTGCGACAACTGGCCATGAACTGACCACTTATGACGGACTTCTGCCGCTTAGCGTGAATCATGCTCGTTCGTCGGCTGCTCGCCCGTCTGCTCGACTGGCTCCTGGTGCTGGTCGTGGCGTGGCCGTTGGTCCACGAACCCGTGCTGGTGGTGCTCTGCGCGGCGGTGTACGACGCTCTGCTGCTTCGCCTGAACACCCTCGGCAAAGTCCTCACGGGGCTGCGGGTCGTGGGCCCCGCGTCCGGCCTGAACCTCCGGCGGGCACTGACGCGCACGCTCATCACGACCGCGCTGCCCGGCGCGGGCGCGGTGCTCGTGCTCACCGGCCTGGGCTGGCGGGAGCCGGCGCTGATGGCGGGCCTCGGCTGGCAGCAGCCGTGGGTCGTCATCGGCGAGCACGTCGCCGTGGGGTCGCCGGGCTGGCTCGCGTCGTTGCTGCTGGTCGGCGGGTTCGTGCTGCTCGTGCTGTCCGCCGTGGAGTCGCTTGATCTCCGCGGCACCCGGACCTGGCACGACCGCAAGGCGGGCACGGCCGTGGTGCGTCTGAAGGTGGCACAATCCCAGCGGTGATCAACGAGGTCGGGCAGAACCACGGGAACGTGGTGCAGGCGCACACCGTGGGTTCCGTTCACCTCACCTCCCCCGAACCGGCGCCCACCGCGCTCGACGGTCTTCGACACGCCGGCGAGTCGTTCGTCGGCCGCGAGCGGGAACTCGCCGAACTGGACGTGGCCGGCCTGACCGTGGTGTCGGGCCTCGCGGGTGTCGGCAAGACCGAACTCGTGCTGCGGCACGCCGAGAGGTTCCCCGGCAGCAAGCTCTTCGTCGACCTCCAGGACTACGACGACGAACGCCGCGTGACGCCCGCACAGGCGTTGGAGGAGTTCCTGACCGCACTGGGTGTACGGGAGATCCCCCGCTCCGAGGACGCCCGCGCCACGTTGTTCCGCACCCTCGTCGCCGACCGCGAACCGATGCTGATCGTGATCGACAACGCGAGGTCCGCGCAGCACGTGCGGCCGTTGCTGCCCAACCGGCACCGCACGATCGTCACCAGCAGGCACCGGCTCGTCGGTCTCGACGACGCCCACCACCTCGAACTGGGCCTGCTGTCCGAGCAAGAGGCGACCGCGCTCGTGGGGGACGCCGAGCTCGCCGAACTGTGCGGACGGCTGCCGCTCGCGTTGCGGATCATGGCCGCGCTGCGCCGCACCGACCCAGATCACGACTGGGTCGCCGAGCTGCGCGAGGTGAAGCTGGACCTGCTCGACGACGGTGACGAACGGTCCGTGCGCGCGGCGTTCGAACTGTCCTACCGAGCACTCACCGAGGAGCAACGCCGGGTGTTCCGGCTGTCCGCTCTGCACCCCTCGCACGAGGTGACGACCGAGGGCGCCGCGCAGCTGGCCGGGTGCACGGAGGTCAAAGCGCGCAAGGTGTTGAGGGAGCTGCGGACCGCGCACCTGATCGAACCCGGCGACCGCTTCCACGACCTGGTGCGGCAGTTCGCGGCCGACTGCGTCAGCGCGGACGAGGAGAAGGAGACCCGCGAACAGGCGATGTCGCGGTTCCTCACCTACTTCGCCGAACGGGCCGCACAGATGAACGGAGCACTCCGCACCCCGAAACAGTCCGAGGCGCTGCACTGGTTCGACCGCCACCGGCCGACGCTCGTCGCGTCCGTGCTGTCCGCGCTGCTGTTGCGGCACATCCCCCACGGCGGCGCGATCGCCCAGGCGCTGCACGACTACCTCGGTCTGCGCGGCCACCTGGACGACCTGCTGATGACCGACCAGCTGGCCGTGGACGCGGCGATCAACCTGGACAACACCTGGTTCGTCGCGGTTCTGCGGGTGCGGCTCGGGCACTCCTGCCTGCGGGCGGGGGAAGACGCGCGCGCGTTGAACAACCTCTACGAGGCCTGGAAGGTCGTGCGCCACTGCAACGACGTGCCGCTGATGCACGACGCGCTGGAAGGCCTGGTGCTCGCCTTCGAGCGCAACGGCAGGCACGAGGACGCACGGTTGGCGGCGGTGGACCGGGACGCGCTGGCCCGCATGCTCACAGCCGATCCCCGATGAACCGCAACGCCTCCGGCAGCACGCGGCGCCAGTAGTCGGCGTCGTGTTCGCCGTGCTCGAACGATCCCTGCGCGCCGACCACTTCCGCCAGCTCCGCGGCGGGGTCGTGGAACGGATCTTCCCGCCCGCACCACACACCTACCGGTGACTTGATCCTCTCCCTGCGCCGCAACGGTTCGTGCGCCTCCCACACCTCGCGCGACGCGAACCCGTCGATCCGCTGGGCGTCCTCCCACGACGGGAAGAGTGCCGGGCTGATGGCCGCCACGGCCTTCAGCGGCTGACGGGACGCGATGTCCAGCACGCCGAACCCGCCCATCGAGATCCCCAGCGCCGCGTCGAACGGCACGGGCGGCGTGAGGTTCACCCAGTAGTCCTCGCCGCCGTTGACCACCGCGCACCGGAACGGGCACCCGTTGAGGAACTGTGGCAGCCCCAGGTCCTGCCACCACCCGACGCTGCCGCCGCGGCCGTGCAGCACGAGCACCGCTGGCCCGTCCGTCCCCGTCCAGGCACCCCACGGCGTGGGCTGAACGGGTACAGGTGCGACGTCGGGGATCACGCCGGGCGGGCCCGTCCAGCCGAGCAGACGGCGGCCTCGCGGGGACAGCGCCGCGTACGTTCCGACCGCTCCCACCAGGCCCGCACCACCGAGAAGGACAGCTCGCCGGGACATCCCCATGCGGTCCAGTGGAACACAATGTGCGCCGATCATGACAAGCGTGGACACTCTGACACTGCCACACCTGCGGCGGCGGACCCAGGATTCCGGGGTGGAATCCGACCGGATTGAGGTTGTTTCAGCAGCGTAACAGGGGGTTGAACGATGGCAGTCGAGTCCTCACCGCCCCAGGTCACACCTGACGGCCGAGTCGAACTGAGCGACGCAGGTCCCATCAAGGACAGCAGGTTCTTCAACCCCGAACTCGCCCCCGTGCCCGTCGAGCAGCGGACATGGACGACGTACAACTTCTTCGCGCTGTGGATGGGCATGGCGCACAACATCCCCAGTTACACGCTCGCGGCGTCGTTGATCGCGATCGGCATGGACTGGGTGCAGGCGTTCCTCACGATCACGCTGGGCAACCTGATCGTGCTCGTTCCCATGCTGCTCAACAGCCACGCCGGCACGAAGTACGGCATCCCGTTCCCCGTGTTCGCCCGCGCCTTCTACGGCATCCGCGGCGCGAACCTGGTGGCGTTGCTGCGCGCGTTCATCGCCTGCGCCTGGTTCGGCATCCAGACGTGGGTCGGCGGCAAGGCGCTGCACGTGATCATCGGGCGGCTGACCGGCGACGGGTGGACCAAGGCGTCGTCGATCGGCGGCCAGCCGTGGACGTTGTGGCTGTGCTTCTTCGGGTTCTGGGTCGTGCAGATGCTGGTGATCTGGCGCGGCATGGACGCGATCCGGCGGTTCGAGAACTGGACGGCGCCGCTGGTCAGCATCGGGTTCCTGATCCTGCTGGGCTACGTGCTGGTGAAGGCGGGCGGCTTCGGGCCGATCCTCGACACGCCCAGCAAGCTCGGCTGGGGACCGGACTTCTGGAAGCTCTTCTTCCCCGCGCTGATGGGCATGATCGCGTTCTGGTCGACGCTGTCGCTGAACATGCCGGACTTCACGCGGTTCGGCGGCAGTCAGAAGAAGCAGGCGATCGGGCAGCTCCTCGGCCTGCCGACCACGATGTCGTTCATCGCGATCGTGGCGATCCTGACGACGTCCGGCGCGCAGGCGTTGTACGGCGAGGCGATCTGGGACCCGGCGGATCTCGCGTCCCGCTTCGACAACACGCTCCTGGTGGTCATCGCGCTGGTCTCGCTGGTGCTGGCCACGATCTCGGCGAACCTCGCGGCGAACGTCGTCAGCCCGTCCTACGACTTCTCGAACGCCTTCCCGCGGAAGATCACGTTCGCGATCGGCGGCCTGATCACCGGTGTCATCGGCATCGTGATCCAGCCGTGGCGGCTGATCTCCGACCCGAACATCTACATCTTCGCGTGGCTCGGGTTCTACGGCGGCCTGCTGGCGTCCGTGGCGGGCGTGTTCGTCGCCGGGTACTGGGTGATCAAGAAGACGCACCTGGAGCTCACCGACCTCTACCTCGACGGCAGGGGCGCGTACTGGTTCAACGGCGGCTGGAACTGGCGGGCCGTGCTGGCGACGCTCGTGGGCTCGGTGCTCGCGGTCGGCGGCGCCCACGGCGGGCCGTTCCCGGTGGACGGGCTGATCCCGTTCCTCAAGCCGCTCTACGACTACAACTGGGTCGTCGGCTTCGCGGCCGGCTTCCTGGTCTTCCTCGCTCTGAAGGACAACACGGCAAAGGAGACGACCAGGTGAGCAACATCATCCGGGCGGCGCTCGTCCAGCAGAAGTGGACGGGCGACAAGGAGTCGATGATCGCGAACGCGGTCGAGCACATCCGCGCTGCCGCATCCCAAGGCGCACAGGTGTTGTGTCTCCAGGAGCTCTTCTACGGCCCGTACTTCTGCCAGGTGCAGGACGCGGACTTCTACTCCTACACCGAGTCCATTCCGGACGGACCGACGACCCGGCTGATGCAGGAGGTCGCCGCGCAGAACAACATCGTGCTGATCGTGCCGATGTACGAGGTCGAGCAGCCGGGCGTCTACTACAACACCGCCGCCGTGATCGACGCCGACGGCACGTACCTCGGCAAGTACCGCAAGAACCACATCCCGCAGGTGAAGGGCTTCTGGGAGAAGTTCTACTTCAAGCCGGGCAACCTCGGTTACCCGGTGTTCGACACCGCGGTCGGCCGGATCGGCGTCTACATCTGCTACGAGCGCCACTTCCCCGAAGGCTGGCGTGCCCTGGGGCTCGCGGGCGCGAAGATCGTGTTCAACCCGTCGGCGACCTCGCGTTCGTTGTCGGAGTACCTGTGGAAGCTGGAGCAGCCCGCCGCGGCCGTGGCGAACGAGTACTACGTCGGCGCGATCAACCGAGTCGGTGTGGAACCGCTGGGTGACAACGAGTTCTACGGCCAGACGTACTTCGTGTCGCCGCGCGGACAGTTCGTCGACGAGGTGGCTTCGGACACCGAGGAAGAGCTCGTGGTGCGCGACCTCGACCTCGACCTGATCACCGAGGTCCGCGACACGTGGGCGTTCTACCGCGACCGCCGCCCGGACACCTACGAGGGCCTGGTGAACCCGTGAGCACTCTCATCCGCAACGGCCTGGTCATCAACGCGACCGGTTCGCACGCCGCCGACGTGCTGATCAGCGGCGAGCACATCGCCGCCCTGGTCACGCCGGGGTTCGAGGTGCAGGCCGACGAGGTGATCGACGCGGCCGGGAAGTACGTCATCCCCGGCGGCATCGACGCGCACACGCACATGGAGATGCCGTTCGGCGGCACCCAGTCCGCGGACACCTTCGAGACCGGCACCACCGCGGCGGCGTGGGGCGGCACGACCACGATCGTCGACTTCGCCGTGCAGCCCAAGGGAAGCAGTCTGCTGTCCACGTTGGACAAGTGGCACAGCAAGGCGGACGGCAACTGCGCCGTCGACTACGGCTTCCACATGATCATCTCCGACGTGAACGACGAGTCGCTCAAGGAGATGGACTCGTGCATCGCGGCCGGCGTGAACAGCTTCAAGATGTTCATGGCGTATCCCGGCGTCTTCTACGCCACGGACGGCGAGATCCTGCGGGCCATGCAGAAGGCGCGCGAGACCGGCGCCACGATCATGATGCACGCGGAGAACGGCATCGCGATCGACCAGCTCGTCGCGCAGGCACTGGCTTCGGGCCTGGGCGACCCCGTGCAGCACGGCCTGACCCGGCCGCCGGAGCTGGAGGGCGAGGCCACGTCGCGCGCGATCCAGCTCGCGAAGGTGACCGGTTCCCCGCTGTACATCGTGCACCTGTCGGCGTCGCAAGCGCTTGACGCCGTCACGGCTGCCCGTGACACGGGTCAGAACGTGTTCGCCGAGACGTGCCCGCAGTACCTGTACCTGTCGCTGGAGGACCTGGCGCGGCCGGGCTTCGAGGGCGCGAAGTTCGTGGCCTCGCCGCCGTTGCGACCCAAGGAACACCAGTCGTCGTTGTGGCGCGGCCTGCGCACCAACGACCTCTCGGTGGTGAGCACCGACCACTGCCCGTTCTGCTTCAAGGACCAGAAGCAGCTGGGCGTCGGCGACTTCTCCAAGATCCCCAACGGCATGCCCGGCGTCGAACACCGCGTCGACCTGCTGCACCAGGGCGTCGTGAAGGGCGAGATCACCCGCGAACGCTGGGTCGAGATCGTCTCCACAACGCCCGCGCGCATGTTCGGCATGTACCCGCGCAAGGGCGTGATCGCACCGGGAGCCGACGCGGACGTCGTGATCTACGACCCGACGGCTTCGCAGACGATCTCCGCCGACACGCACCACATGGCCGTGGACTACTCGGCCTACGAGGGCTTCGAGGTCACCGGCCGGGTGGACACGGTGTTCTCCCGCGGCCGCAAGGTGATCGCGGACGGCGCGTACCACGGCTCGACGGGCCACGGCCGTTTCGTGTCCCGCGACCTCAACCAGTACCTCGTCTGAGAAAGGCGGTCACCCGTGGACTTCGGTGTAGTGCTGCAGACCGACCCGCCGGCGCGGGACGTGGTGGAAGGCCTCCGCGCGGCCGAGGACTGCGGCTTCCGCTACGGCTGGACGTTCGACTCCTGCGTGCTGTGGCAGGAACCGTTCGTCATCTACTCGCAGGTCCTCTCGGCCACCCGCGATCTGATCATCGGCCCGATGGTCACCAATCCGTCCACAAGGGACTGGTCGGTGACGGCATCGCTGTTCGCGACGCTGAACGACATGTTCGGCAACCGCACGGTCTGCGGCATCGGCCGGGGCGACTCGGCCCGCCGCGTGATCGGCCAGAAGCCCGCGTCCCTGGCCACCCTGGGCGACGCGATGCACGTGATCAAGGAACTGGCGGAGGGGCGAGAGGTCGAGCACCACGGCACACCGGTCCAGATCCCGTGGGTGCGCAACGGAAAGCTCGAGATGTGGATGGCCGCGTACGGTCCCAAGGCGTTGAAGATGGTCGGCGAGCAGGCCGACGGCTTCATCCTGCAGACCGCCGATCCGGACATCGCCCGCTGGACCATCGGCTCCGTCCGGGAGGCAGCGGTGGCCGCCGGACGTGACCCGTCGGCCATCACGATGTGCGTGGCAGCACCCGCGTACGTCGGCACGGATCTGGCTCATCAGCGCGACCAGCTGCGGTGGTTCGGCGGGATGGTCGGCAACCACGTCGCGGACCTCGTCGCGCGGTACGGGGACTCGGGCGTCGTGCCCAAGGCCCTGACCGACTACATCAAGGACCGCGAGGGCTACGACTACGCCCACCACGGCAAGGCGGGCAACCGGTCCACCGATTTCGTGCCGGACGCGATCGTGGACCGCTTCTGCCTCGTCGGCCCGGAATCCGCGCACATCGAGCGGCTGCAGGAACTGAAGGAGATCGGCGTCGACAACTTCGCGCTGTACCTGATGCACGACGAGAAGGACAAGACGCGCGACGCCTACGGGTCGGCGATCATCTCCGCTGTTTAGCGGCATACTGAAACGCGTGTCTGATGATCTGGACAAGGGGTCCGTGCACAACTCCGTGACCGGAGACGTGTACGGACCTCTTGTGCAGGTCGGATATGTCACCGGCGACATCAACCTGCACACCCACACGACTCTCCGCCGTCCCGCGGAACTGCCGCTGCGAATCGGTGTCGTGCCGCAGCGGGCGGCGGCGTTCCAGCAAAGAGCGCTGTCCTGGAACGCGGTCACCGTGCTGTCCGGAATGGGCGGCGTGGGCAAGACACAACTCGCCGCCGACCACGCCGCGACGGAATGGTCCGCGGGCAGGATCAGTCTGCTGATGTGGGTCACGGCAGGTTCGCGGGAAGCGGTCGTGTCCGCCTACGCCGAGGCCGCGGCGGAACTCACCGGACGCGATGAGCCCGACCTGGAACGAGGTGCGCGCAGGCTGCTCGAGTGGCTGGCGAGCACCGGTGAGTCCTGGCTCGTGGTGCTCGACGACCTCCAGGACCCGGACGACCTCGTGGACCTCTGGCCGCCGGACAACGGCCGGACCCTGGTCACGACGCGGCGGCGGGACGCGGCGCTGCGCGGTGATCGGCGTGCCGTGGTCGAGGTCGAGACCTTCAGCGAGGCCGAGGGACTGGGCTACCTGTGCGAGGTGCTGGCCGGTCAGCCGGCTCTGCTCGACGGCGCGGCCGAAGTGGTGCGCGAACTCGGATGTCTGCCGCTCGCGCTGGCCCAGGCGGGCGCGTACGTGCTCGACCTCCAGGTGTCGTGCACCGAGTACCTGGGACGGCTGACCAGGCAGCCCCTCAAGAGCGTGGCCGCCACCTGGTCGTTGTCGATCCAGCAGGCCAACAGCCTGCGGCCCAGGAAGGTCGCCGGTCACCTGCTCGACGTCCTGAGCGTGCTCGACCCCAACGGCGTCCCGCTCGGCGTGCTCCTGGGGCCGTCGACGCAGGACCACGTGCTGGGGCGCACGGGTGACGTCCTGGACGAGTCCGGCCTGCGCGACGTGCTCGCCCACCTCCACCGGCTGGGCCTGATCACCCTCGATCCGGCGTCGCCGTCGCGCGAGATCCGGGTGCACGCGCTGGTGCAACGCGCCAACCGCGACACCTGGAACACCCGGCAGGCGAAGAGGGTCACCCGTGCCGCCGCGGACGCGCTGAAGGAGGCGTGGCCGCACAACCCGCACGACGAGTCGGTGAAAGTCCTGCGCGCCAACGCGGCCACGCTCTTCGCGAACGGCGGCGAACACCTGTGGGGACGGAAGTGCCACGCCCTCCCGATCACCCTGGGGAACAGCATCGGTCTGGGCGGCCGTGCCGACGAGGCCAGGGACCACTTCGACCGCCTCTGCACGACCGCCGCGCAAGCCCTCGGTCCCCACGACCTCTACACGATCATCGCGCGCAGCAGCCGGGCCTACTGGCGGGGCCGGGCAGGCGACGCGGCCGGTGCGCTGGCCGAGTACGAGCAGGTCGCCGCCGACGCGGCACGGGTACGCCGCGCCGACCGCCAGGTCGCGCTCGAACTCGTGCGGAACGATCTGCAGGAGCGCGCCAATCTGCGCGCTCACACCGGCGACGTGGCCGGTGCCGTCGCCGAGTTCGAGCAGCTCCTCGATGACCGGCTCCGGACGCACGGGCCTGACGACCTCGACGTGCTGACCATCCGGAACGATCTGGCGAGGCTGCGCAGGAAGACCGGCTCCGGCGACCCGTTGGCCGAGATCGAGCGGCTCATCCCCGACCTGGGCCGGGTGTACGGACCCGAGCACCCGCAGACGTTGTCCGCCAGGCACAACCTCGCCGTGGCGCGGGCCGACTCCGGCGACCTGGCCGGTGCCATCGCCGACCAGGAGCGGCTCGTTCCGGACGTGCTGCGCGTGTTCGGCCCCGGCCACCCGAAGACGATCGATGTTCGCGTCAGCCTCGTCAACTGGCTGGCCGCGGCGGGAGACGAGGAAGGCGCGAAGGCGGCGGGCATGGAACTCGTCGCCGACCACTACCGGCGACTCGGTCCCGACCACCCGGACACGCTCGAATGGCGGCGCAGGACCGAGGGCTAGCGGACCGTGCGGGTCTCGCCGTCCCACTCCGCCGAAAGCGTCGGGATGAGTTCGGCCAGCTGCACCGGATACACGGTGTCCTCGGCGGCTTCCAGCTCCTGCGCGCTCCACCACCGGTACGCGGTGATGGAGGTTTCCTCGACGTCGTTGAAGCCCGAGGTGTCGACGTCCACCCCGTCGACGGAGGCGTAGAAGAACCACTCCTCCGCGTCGAAGGTCTCGCCGTCGAAGCTGAAAACCGTGCGGCGGCGCCAGATCGGGCCGACGAGTTGTTCCGGCGCGAGCTTGAGGCCCGTCTCCTCGAAGGCCTCGCGGACGGCTGTGTCGCGCAGTTCCTCGCCGTCCTCCACGCCGCCGCCGACCGTGAACCAGAACGACTCCTGGGGGCGGGCGGGGTCGAAGCCCTGGAACAGCAACACGCGGCCAGCGGAGTCCGTCAGCACCACTCGGGCGGACGGGCGGGGCTTGAGCATCACGGCTTCGGACGGGGTGGTGGGTTCGGCGATCTCGAAGTACGACGGTTGCGGGGCGGTGCCTGCCAGGCGCAGCCAGCGGACCACTCGGCGGCGGCGCAGCAGCAGGGTGTCGCGGACGGCGTCGTTGTGGACGCGGCGGGCCAGCATGACGCGTTCCTCGGCGTCGGCGAGTTCGAAGGCCAGTGCCGGGGCCAGGGTCGAGCGGTCCAGGGCGGCCAGGAGGCCGGAGAGTTCGTTCTCGGCCTGTTCGCGGTCGGCACGTGACGCGGACTCGGCGCGGGAGGCCGCGGCGGAGAGTTCCGGCACCAGCAGCGTGCGCACCAGGACGGCGCGGCGGGCGAGGGCCTTGTCGACGGCGGCCCAGGCGGCGTCGGTGCGGACGTGCAGGCGGTCCAGGCGGTTCGCGATCTTCAGGATCCAGGCGGCGAGCAGCAGAGCGACGAGCACTACGACAAGAGCTGTGGTCATGCCTCGCTCACCCTGCGCGGGTCGGCGGCGATGGCGGTCTCGTAGACGCGCAGCACCTGTGACGCGACCACGGACCAGTCGAAGGCCTGCACCCGCGCCGACGCCAGGTCGACGTACTCGGCGCGCAGCGCGGAATCCCGCAGCACCGAGCGCAACGCGTCGGCCAGCGCGTGGGCGTCGCCGACCGGGAACAGCGCGCCCGCCTTGCCGTCGTCCAGCACGCGGCGGAACGCGTCCAGGTCCGAAGCCACCACGGCGGTGCCGGCGGACATGGCCTCGGTGAGGATGATGCCGAACGACTCACCGCCGGTGTTCGGGGCGACGTAGACGTCCACGGACCGCAGCATCCTGGCCTTGTCCTCGTCGCTGACCTGGCCCAGCAGGTCCACGCGAGAAGCGAACGGGCCCTCGAACGGGTCCTCGCCGCGGCCCACGACGAGCAGGCGCAGGTCCGGGAACTCGTCGGCGATCAGGCCGAACGCCTCCCACAGCAGCGGCATGCCCTTGCGCGGCTCGTCGTAGCGGCCGACGAAGCCGATCGTGCCGCCCGCGCGCGGGTAGCCGTCCAAAGTGGACGCCGAGGAGAAGAAGTCGACGTCGACGCCGTTCGGGATCTCCACCGCGTCGCCGCCGAGGTGCTCGACCTGCACGCGCCGGGCCAGTGCGGAGACGGCGATGCGGGCGGTCACCTTCTCCAGGAACGGCTGCAGCACGGGCTGGAACGCGGACAGCATCTTGGAGCGCGGCGTCGAGGTGTGGAAGGTGGCGACGATCGGGCCGTCCGCGACCACCAGTGCCAGGAACGACAGCGAGGGCGCGGTGGGCTCGTGCAGGTGCAGGACGTCGAACTGGTGCTCGTCGATCCAGCGCCGGACCCGCGCGTACGAGACAGGGCCGAACGACAGCCGCGCCACCGAACCGTTGTACGGGATGGCGACCGCGCGGCCGGCCGACGTGACGAACGAGGGCAGCGCCTGCTCGTCGTCGGCGGGCGCGAAGACGTTCACGTCGTGCCCGAGGCCGATCAGGGCGCGGGCGAGGTCGACGACGTGGGCCTGCACTCCCCCTGGCACGTCCAAGGAGTACGGGCAGACGATCCCGACCTTCACCGCGCGAGCCTCCTGGCCAGCGCGGCGCGGCGCTTCTCCGGCAGATCGGCGAGCCAGAGCTTCTGCAGCATGTGCCAGTCGGCCGGGTGCGCGGCGATGTCGGCGGCGAACACGTCCGCGACGGCCTGCGTGGCGGCCTGGACCGTGCTGACCTTGATCGGCGGGTGGATGCGGAAGTGCCAGCCGTCCGCGGTGAACCAGCAGCCGACCGGCAGCAGCGCGGCGCCCGTCGTCGAGGCCAGGTGCGCGGGACCCGCCGGCATCAGGGTCTGCTCGCCGAAGAACGTCACGGGCACGCCGGACGACGTCAGGTCGCGGTCGCTGAGCAGGCAGACGACCTTGTTGTCGCGCAGGCGTTCGGCGAGCACCGTCGCGGGTGGACGGTCGCCGCCGTTGAGCGGCAGCACCTCGAAGCCGAGGGTCTCGCGGAACTCCACGAACTTGCGGTACAGCGACTCGGGCTTGAGCCGCTCGGCGACCGTCGTGAACGTGCCGGAGTGGCCGACGAGCCAGACGCCCGCCATGTCCCAGTTGCCGCTGTGCGGCAGGGCGACGACGGCACCGGTGCCGGCCTTGAGCGCGGCGTCGAGGTTCTCCACGCCCGACACCTGCGAGTCGCACTTCTCGTAGGCGGCACGCAGGTCCATCGACGGCAACCGGAACGCCTCGCACCAGTACCGCGCGTACGACCGCAGCGAGTCCTGAACGAGTTCGTCGAGCTCTTCCTCACCGGCCCGCGGCACGACCCGGCGCAGGTTCGTGCGCAACTGGTCGACGCTCTCGCCGCCACGCTTGGCCGCGTAGTCGGCACCGGCCTGGAACAGCCCGCGCGCCCACGACTCCGGCAACAGACGGATCAGCCGCCACCCGGCGCTGTACCCGAGGGTCGCGAGGTTCACGCGGCCTCCCGCGCCGACTTCGCGACGGCGAAGATCCGCTGCAGCACCGTCACGACCGTCATGGCCGCGAGCAGCCACAGCGAGATGGCCATCAGGTACGGCACGCCCAGCCCCTGCACCCCGGCACCGATCAGCGCGACGATGAACCGCTCGGCCCGTTCGGCTATGCCGCCGTCGGCCGAGAGCCCGGACGCGTCTGCGCGCGCCTTGACGTACGAGATGACCTGCGAGGCGACCAGGCAGATGAACCCGGCCGCGGCCGTCCACCGGTCGCCGGTGTCGAACGCGTACCAGGTGAGCGCCGCGAACAGCGCTCCGTCCGCGATGCGGTCGCAGGTGGCGTCGAGCACGGCGCCGAACCGCGTGGGGCCCTGCGCGCGGGCCATGGCGCCGTCGATCAGATCGAGCAACACGAAGAAGGTCACCAGCGCGCAGCCCAGGAACAGCTGCCCGCGGGGGATGAACCACAGCGCGCTCGCCACGGCACCGATCGTGCCGCCCACTGTCACGGCGTTGGGCGTGAGGCCACGCGCCAGCAGCCACGCCCCGATCGGATCGGTGACGCGCGAGACGGACGCGCGAGCGAAGATGTTCAGCATGGCAGGTCGCAGCCTAGCTGGACTGCTGAAACACCTGGCTCGCGGGTGACATGCCACCCGCGAGTCCCCCTCTGCGAAACCGTCTCTAACCGAGCCGGCGGTGGTCTTCGGCGATGCGCTTCAGCAGCGCCTGCAACTCCTCCCCTCGCACCGCCAGCCGCTCCAGCCGGCCGAACAGCGCGAGGTACTCGCGCACGTCCAGCGGGTCGGTGATGGTGGCGTTGCCGGTCAGCACGCTGACCGTGACGACGCGCTCGTCGTAGATGTGGAAACCGTGCAGAGCGACCACGTTCGCGTCCGCCGACCACGGCACCACGCCGAGACGGACGTTCGGGCGGCGCTGGATCGCGGCCAGGTGCTCGACCTGTTCCGCCATCAGCTCGGCCGAGCCCATCCGCCAGCGCAGCGCGCTTTCGGAGAGCACGAACACGAACTGCTTCGCCAGGTCGTCCATCCGGGCACGGCGGGTGCGCAGGGCGGCCACCGCGGCCTCCTGCTCCGAATGCGGCATCGTCCCCAGCACGATCCGCAGGTAGGACTCGGACTGCAGCAACGAGGGCACCAGGTTGACCTGGAAGAACCTCGATGTCGCGGCCCGCGCCTCCACGCGGCTGATCGTCTGCTGGTGGCGGTGCGCTCCTCGGTGCAGCACGACGCGACGGGTTTCCGCCTCCGCGTGCAGCGACCTGGCGAGTTCGACCAGTTCGATGCGCGTCTCTCTCGCGGCGGCCAGTTCCGCCACGAGACGCTCCACGTCCGTGACGGACGGAAGCAGCATGCCGTTCTCGATCTTCGACAGCTTTGACTGGCTCATCCCGGTGGCACGGGCGGTGGCCGTGCCGGTCATCTTCGCCTCGGTGCGCAACCGGCGTAGTTCACGCGAAAGCCGCTCTCTCGCTAATCGCGAACGCTCAGGTGCGGTCATGTTCGCACCGTAACCATTCGCACACGGTGAGACGATCGGCCATAGGCGGGGACTTGACTCGCAGTTGACACCTCCAGGTGGGTGATCTCACCTACCTGGAATCGCTTTGTGCTGGTGTTACGTCTCGATCGACTGGAGAAATGCACCCGAAAGATGTAACCGAAAGCCATTCCGCGTCGCGTGGAAACGACATCGATTGTCCAGTGCGGACAACGTGAGTGGTTTTTGTCACTCTTTTGTCCAACAATTGGTACGGCTTTCAATCACAGACACGCCGACTAAACGCTCCGTTTAGCCCGCAATACCGCCCGAACACCGAACACGATGGCACGCGGAATCAGCACGACGCCGATGAGACTCGGCGGGCGCGGTGGGACGAAGCGGACAAGCGCCGCAAAACGATCAGTCGACGGCCTTCCAGCCGTCGGCCAGCAGCTGCCGGGTCTCCCCCAGCAGCTGCGGCAGGACCTTGGTGTGCCCGATGACCGGCATGAAGTTCGCGTCCCCGCCCCACCGCGGCACCACGTGCTGGTGCAGGTGGGCCGCGATCCCGGCGCCGGCGACGACACCCTGGTTCATGCCGATGTTGAACCCGTGCGGCGCCGCCACGTGCCGCGCGACCTTCATGGCCTTCTGCGTGAACGCGGCGAGCTCCGCGGTCTCGGAGACGGTGAGCTCGGTGTAGTCGGCCACGTGCCGGTACGGCAGCACCATCAGGTGGCCAGGGTTGTACGGGTACAGGTTCAGCAGCGCGAAGACCTCGGCGCCGCGCGCGATGATCAGTCCCGCCTCGTCCTCCAGGGACACGACCCGGCAGAACGGGCAGCCCTCCGGCTCGTCGCCGTGGGCCTTGCCCGTGCCCTGGACGTACGACAAGCGGTGCGGGGTCCACAGACGCTGCAACGCGTCGTGGACCCCCACACCGTCCTGCTCGGAGAACTCAGGCGTCACGAGAGCAGTTCCGCCGTGGGCGAGGCGTTCTCGCGACGGCCGACCCAGTCGACGATCTGCTCGACGGCCCGCTCCACCGGCACGCCGTTGATCTGCGTGCCGTCGCGGAACCGGAACGACACCGCGTTCGCCTCCACGTCCTTGGCACCGGCCAGGAGCATGAACGGCACCTTCTGCATGGTGTGGTTGCGGATCTTCTTCTGCATGCGGTCGTCCGAGGCGTCGACGTCGACCCGGATGCCGGCCTTCTTCAGCACCTCGCGCACCGCGAACAGGTGGTCGGCGTTCTCGGACGTCACCGGAATGCCCATGACCTGCACCGGCGCGAGCCACGCCGGGAACGCGCCCGCGTAGTGCTCGGTCAGCACGCCGAAGAAGCGCTCGACCGTGCCGAACAGGGCGCGGTGGATCATGACGGGGCGCTGGCGGGAGCCGTCCGGGCCGGTGTACTCCAGTTCGAACTTCTCCGGCAGCATGAAGTCGAGCTGGATCGTCGACATCTGCCAGGTGCGCCCCAGGGCGTCGCGGGCCTGCACGGAGATCTTCGGGCCGTAGAACGCGGCGCCACCGGGATCGGGCACGAGCTCCAGGCCGGACTCCTCGGCCACGGAGGCGAGCGTCGCCGTCGCCTCCTCCCAGATGTCGTCCGGGCCGACGAACTTCTCCGGGTTCTTGGTCGACAGCTCCAGGTAGAAGTCGTCGAGGCCGTAGTCGCGCAGCAGGTCCAGCACGAACGTCAGCAGCGACTTCAGCTCGTCGCGGACCTGGTCGCGAGCGCAGAAGATGTGCGCGTCGTCCTGCGTCATGCCGCGCACCCTGGTCAGGCCGTGCACCACGCCGGACTTCTCGTAGCGGTACACCGAGCCGAACTCGAACATGCGCAGCGGAAGCTCGCGGTACGAACGGCCGCGCGACTTGAAGATCAGGTCGTGGAACGGGCAGTTCATCGGCTTGAGGTAGTAGTCCTGGCCGGGCTTGCGGACCGTGCCGTCCTCGTTGAACTCGGCGTCGAGGTGCATCGCCGGGTACATGCCGTCCTTGTACCAGTCCAGGTGACCGGAGACCTCGAACAGCTTGCCCTTGGTGATGTGCGGCGAGTAGACGAACTCGTAGCCCGCCTCGGTGTGGCGCTGGCGGGAGTAGTCCTCCATCGCCTTGCGGATGATGCCGCCCTTGGGGTGGAACACCGCGAGGCCGGAGCCGATCTCGTCCGGGAACGAGAACAGGTCGAGCTCCACGCCGAGCTTGCGGTGGTCGCGGCGCTCGGCCTCGGCCAGGCGCTCCAGGTAGAGGTCCTGCGCCTCCTGCGACTCCCACGCGGTGCCGTAGATGCGCTGCAGCTGCGGGTTGTTCTCGTTGCCACGCCAGTACGCGGCGGCCACGCGGGTCAGCTTGAACGCCGGGATGTGCTTGGTGGTCGGCACGTGCGGGCCGCGGCACAGGTCGCCCCAGACCTGCTCACCGGAGCGCGGGTCGAGGTTGTCGTAGATCGTCAGCTCGCCGCCGCCGACCTCCATGATCTCGCTGGTGTCGACGTCGCTCTTGATGTCGACGAGCTCCAGCTTGAACGGCTCGGAGGCGAGCTCGGCCTTCGCGGAGTCGATCGACTCGACGACCCGGCGCGAGAACCGCTGCGAGGACTTGATGATCTGCTTCATGCGCTTCTCGAGCGCCTGCAGGTCCTCGGGCGTGAAGGGCTTCTCGACCTGGAAGTCGTAGTAGAAGCCGTCCTTCACGGGCGGGCCGATGCCGAGCTTGGCCTCGGGGAACTGCTGCTGCACGGCCTGCGCCAGCACGTGCGCGGCGGAGTGGCGCAGGACGCTGCGGCCGTCCTCGGTGTCGGCCGCGACGGCCTCGACCTCGACGTCGACCTGCGGGGTCCACGACAGGTCGCGCAGGTGGCCCTCGGCGTCCTTCACGACGACGATCGCGTCGGAACCCTTGCCCGGCAGACCGGCTTCGCGCACGGCCGTGCCCGCCGTCGTCCCAGCCGGAACCACCACGCGCGGCGGGTTCTGGGCGACTGCTGGGCGCGACTCGGACACGATGACTCCTACGTTCGAAGATGGGGATTGCGGATCAGATGTTATCGGTGCTCAAGATGGACATGACGATCGCGTCGTGGAAGACGCCGTCCCAGAGCAGGGCGTCCCTCAGCCGGCCCTCCTCGCGGAAGCCGAGCTTCTTGTAGACGTGGATGGCCCGGTCGTTGAAGTCGTACACCTCCAGGTCCACCCGGTGGAGGTCGCGCTCGTTGAACGCGTGGTCCAGCACGTGCCTGATCGCGATCGATCCGTAGCCCTTGCCGAAACCGCCCCACAACGCGATCCGCATGCCCGCCGACCTGTTGTGCGGATTGATGGTGAGCACGACCTCGCCGAGGAACTTCCCGTCCTCGGTTATCGCACGGGTGTAGCGGTTCGGGTCGTTCAGGGTCCGCTCGATGTACGCCTCGTAATCCTCCAGCGTGAACGTCCCGTGAGTACCGGTGAGCCGGTTGACCTCGTCGTCGTTCGCTCCGGCGGCGGCCATCTCGGCGGCGAACTCAGGGCGCAGAGGTACGAGTTCCATGCTCCGATTGAAGCCGGTGGGCGCAAGCGGATTCCGTCCGCGACACCTACGTACACGCTTCTGAGTGGTTTTTCGGATGCGTCCAAGCGCCTCGGGCGAGCACCCTGTTGTCACCCGGCCCGCCGAATGGAGCATCGATCATGTCCGACCTGGTCGTCGAATGCCCGGTCCGCCTCACCGAGTCCAACCGGGACGAACTGCGCCTGCTCTACGCCGACCTGCGCGACCACTACGCACGGCGAGACGCCCGCGACGGCACGCGCACGACGTTGCACTTCCTGTGGACGGGCGTCCTGCACGACGAGCTCTTCGGCGCCACCTATGCCGACCAGCGGCACGTTTTCGCTGGTTCCAGGCCTGTCATGAACTCGCTGAGGCAACCTGAAGGACTTCAGGAAACGAACAGGTGGCTGTCAGCCACAGCTCAGCCGGACGGCGCATCGTTGAGGACATGAGCGAGCAGGGACAGACGCCTCCACCGCAGGAGCCGTCCAAGAACGATCCGCGGGCGGCGCAGCCCGCACCGGACCAGGCCACCACCCCGCTGCCGGCCGAAGCACCGGCCACGCCTGGCCAGCAGCAGACCGCCGAGCTCCCGGCCACCCCGGCGGCGCGGCAGCAGGCAGCGGACCAGCAGGCGACGACCGCGGCGGAATCCCCCGCGGCACCAGCGGCCCCGCAGCAGGCGGCGACGGCCGCAGAGGCTCCGGCGGGCCCACCGCCCCCTCCGGCAGCGACCCCTTCGGCCGCGGTACCGGCACCCCGTGGCCGGGCGAGGCGTTTCGCGGGCCACCGCGCCACCCAGCTGGTGGCCGTGGGCCTGCTGGGCTTCGTCCTCGGCGGCGGCATCGTGGGAGCCGTCGCGGCCAACCGCTTCGACGACCGAGGCGGCCCCGGCCACGTGCGGATGTACGAGCGCGGCGAGCGCGGACCCGATCGCGGCCCTGCACGCGGTGGCGACCGCGGCGACCAGCGCGGCCCGTTCGGTGAAGGCCGTCCCGGCGACCGCTTCGAGCGGTGACCCGACCGAGCGCGTGACTCACGACCCGATCCCCGACGCCGTGAGTCACGCGCTCCCCAAAACCCGGAACGCGCGCCCCGCCGGAATTAGTCCCCCTCGTTCTGCGGCGGCGTGCGTTCCGCCCATGCCTCAGTGGGGCTGCGGTCCCAGCCGGATCGCCAGCAGCTGACGCCGCATCACCTTCCCGGTCGCGTTGCGCGGCAGCTGCGGCACGACCACGACCTCGCGCGGAACCTTGTGCCGTGCCAGCCTGGTGCGCACGAACTCGCGCAGCTCCCGCACGTCGATCCGCGCGCCCGCGACCGGCACGACGAACGCGCGCAACCGTTGCCCGTACTCGGGATCCGGTACGCCGAGCACCGCCGCGTCGCGCACGCGGTAGTGCGTCATCAGCAGGTTCTCGACCTCGACCGGGTACACGTTCTCGCCGCCGGACACGATCATGTCGTCCTCGCGGCCGTCGAAGTACAGCCTGCCGCTGGGGTCGAAGTGGCCGAGGTCGCCGGTCGCGACGAGTCCGTCGATGGACTCCTTCTGCGTGCCGTCCGTGTAGAGGTCGACGGTCAGCGAGCCGCGCACGTAGATCTTGCCCGTCACGAACGAGCGCGTGATGCGGTTGCCGTCGGCGTCGTAGATGCGCACGACGCAGTTGTGCGGTGGCAGGCCGACGCTGGACGGCGCGGCCGCGAGGTCTTCCGGCGTGGCGACGGTGGCGACGGCCACTTCCGTTGAGCCGTAGAGGTTGTAGAGCACCGGGCCGAGGACGGCCTGGGTGCGTTCGACCAGGTCCGGCGAGATCGGCGCGCCCGAGGAGAACACGACGGCCAGGTGCGACAGGTCGAACGAGTCGATCACGTGGCGTTCGAGTTCCATGATCCGTTGCAGCATCGTCGGCACCAGGACGAGCGTCGTGCAGCGCTGGCCCTGCACCGACCACAGCGTCTTGCGCGGGTCGAAGCGGCGGTGCAGCACCGCGCGCGAACCCAGCGACATCGCGAGCGTCAGGTGCGAGTAGCCGACGGAGTGGAAGATCGGCGCGGCGATGAACGTCGACTCGCCGGAGTGCATCGGGATGCGGTCGAGGAAGTCCGACGCGGTCAGCACCGACTTGATCTCGCGGGCGGTGCCCTTGGGGGTGCCGGTGGTGCCGGACGTCAGCTGGATCACGACACCCGGTTCGCGCGGCGGTTCCAGCTCTCCGCGCGGCGCCTTGGCCACCAACTGGTCCAGTGTCGGCGTGCGGCGGTCCAGTCCGTCGCGCGACCACGCGAGCCAGCGCGGAATCGACGGCGGCAACTGGTGGAACAGCGGCGTGAACTCCTCATCGTGAATGACGAGCGACGCGCGTTCACGTTGCAGGAGATCCATGACGACGGGTGCGCCGAATCCCGTGTTCACCAGGAGTACGCGCACACCGAGTTTCGCGCACGCCAGCAGCGACTCGACCGTGCCGCGGTGGTTGCGGCACATCAGCGCGACGACGTGCGTGTGCTGCACCCCCAGCGCGCGCAATCCCTGTGCGATGGCATTGGAACGCCGGTCGAGTTGTCTGTACGTCACCGAACCACGTTCGTCGACGATCGCGACGCCGTCCGGATTCAGCCGGACGGAACGGCGCAGCGCCGTCACGTTCGGCCCCCAGACCTGGACCTCTCTCAAAGCCTGCACGGACATCTTGACGTTCGTGAGACTCACCATGCCCGCTTCGGACAAGACACGGAGTGAGTGCACCTTGCCCATGGCGTCGCGAAACACCTTGCGCAACCCTGGCATCAACAGCTCCTTGCGCTGCAAGTCCCCGAGGTTTCGGACGGTAACCGTCCGAAAGCCTTACGCCAAGTGTTGTTCCATGCGGAATGTGCATGACAACAGGACATTTGGACTTGTAAACGTTTTCAGGTGGTCCGGTTCATGTTCGTCAGCTTTCCACACTGCTGCGTTCGCGGGAGTCTGACCGGTCAGACCAAGAAGCCGCGCAACAACGACGCCGTTCCGTCCAGGTGTTCGGCCATGGCCTGCCGTGCCGTCGCGGGATCTCCGTCCAAAATGGAGGCGATGATGCGCTCGTGCTGGGCGTTGGAGTGCGCGAGGTTCGGTTCGAGCAGCGGGATGTGGTCCAGCAGCTCGTTGGCGCGCATCCGCGACTCGGCGACGGCGGCGGTGAGGGCCGCGGACCCGGTGGCCTCGGCGATCGCCAGGTGCAGCCGCGAGTCCTTGCGCCGATATTCCACGAGCGATGAGGTGGAGGCTTCTTCCAGCCGGGCCCGCAGTCCGCGTCGCTCGGCGGGCCCCAGCGACCGTCCCGCCGCCGTCTCCGCGGCACCCGTCTCCAGCACCTTCCGCAACGTCAGCACGTCGTGGAGGTCGCCGAACTCCTTGCCGGGAGCGGACTTCGGCAGCACCTCGTTGACGAACGTGCCGCCGTACCGTCCCCTTCGGGACTCGACGTAATGGTTCTCCTGCAACGACCTGATGGCCTCACGCACGGTCACCCGGCTCACGCCGAGCCGGGTGGCCAGTTCCCGTTCGGACGGCAGCTTCTCCCCCGGCGCGACGACGCCGAGCCGGATGGACTGCATGAGCCGTTCGACGGTCTCCTCAAAGGCGTTGCCCGCCCGCACCGGGCGGAACAACGCCTCCTGCGCGTGCTCCATCATCTAGAGCGGTGTCACGTACGCGCCGGCGATGCCGCCGTCCACGAGGAAGTTCGACGCCGTCATGAACGACGAGTCGTCGGACGCCAGAAACGCGACCGCCGCCGCGATTTCCTCAGGTTCGGCGAACCGACCGAGCGGTACGTGAACCAGGCGCCGCGCGGCCCGCTCCGGGTCCTTCGCGAACAGTTCCCGCAACAGCGGCGTGTTGACCGGGCCGGGAGACAGGGCGTTGACGCGGATGCCCTCACGGGCGAACTGCACACCGAGCTCACGCGACATCGCGAGCACGCCGCCCTTCGACGCCGTGTAGGAGATCTGCGACGTCGCCGCGCCCATCGTCGCGACGAACGACGCGGTGTTGATGATCGAGCCCTTGCCGTTGGCCTGCATGTGCGGAAGCGCGTACTTGCAACACAAATAAACCGACGTGAGGTTCACCTTCTGCACGCGCTCCCACGCCTCGAGGCCCGTCGTGAGGATCGAGTCGTCGTCGGGCGGCGAGATACCGGCGTTGTTGAACGCGATGTCCAGCTTGCCGTAAGTGTCCACAGTGGTCTGGAACAGCGCTTTGACCTGTTCCTCGTCGGTCACGTCGACCTGGACGAACAGTCCGCCGACCTCGTCCGCGGCGGCTTTGCCCGACGCGGGGTCGAGATCGGCGACGACGACCTTCGCGCCCTCGCTCGCGAACCTGCGCACGGTCGCGAGTCCGATACCGCTGCCGCCACCCGTCACGACGGCCACGCGGCCTTCGAGTCGCTGCACCATCTGTTGTTCTCCTCGGGTTCGCCTGGAATCAGGTAGCGATGAAGACGTTCTTGACTTCGGTGAACGAGTCGAGCGCGTCGGGGCCGAGTTCGCGCCCCAGGCCCGACTGCTTCACGCCACCGAACGGCGTCCAGTAGCGGACGGACGAATGCGAGTTCACCGACAGGTTCCCGGCCTCGACCGCGCGCGAGACGCGGATCGCGCGGCCGACGTCGTTCGTCCAGATCGAGCCGGACAGCCCGTACTCCGAGTCGTTCGCGATCCGGATCGCGTCGGCCTCGTCGGTGAACGGGAGCACGACGACGACCGGTCCGAAGATCTCCTCGGTGACCGTCACGTGGTCGGAGGGAGGCGTCAGAACCGTGGGCGGGAACCAGAAGCCGGGTCCGTCCGGCGACGATCCGCGGAACGCGACGTGGGTGTCGTCTGGGACGTAAGACGCGACCTTGTCCAGGTGCGCCGCGGTGATGAGCGGCCCCATCTCGGTCGCCTCGTCGCCGGGCTCGCCGACCTTGACGCCCTTGACGGCGGGCTCCAGCAGTTCCATGAACCTGTCGTAGACACTGGCCTGCACGAGGATTCGCGACCGGGCGCAGCAGTCCTGCCCGGCGTTGTCGAACACGCCGTACGGCGCCGTGGCGGCGGCCTTCTCCAGGTCGGAGTCCGCGAAGACGATGTTCGCCGACTTGCCGCCCAGCTCCAGGGTCACCCGCTTCACCTGGTCCGCGCAGCCCGCCATGATCTGCTTGCCGACCTCGGTCGAGCCGGTGAAGACGACCTTGCGCACCAACGGATGCGTGACGAACCGGTTGCCGACGACGCTGCCCTTGCCCGGCAGGACCTGGAACACGCCCTCCGGGATGCCCGCCTCCAGCGCCAGCTCGCCGAGCCGGATCGCGGTCAGCGGCGTCACCTCGGCGGGCTTCAGGACCACCGTGTTGCCGGCCGCGAGCGCGGGCGCGAAGCCCCAGCCCGCGATCGGCATCGGGAAGTTCCACGGCACGATCACGCCGACGACGCCGAGCGGTTCGTGGAACGTGACGTCGAGCCCGCCCGCGACCGGGATCTGCTTGCCGAACAGGCGTTCCGGGGCGGCCGAGTAGTACTGGAGCACGTCGCGGACGTTGCCCGCCTCCCAGCGCGCGTTGCCGATGGTGTGCCCGGAGTTCTCGACCTCCAGCCTGGCCAGTTCCTCGACGTGCGCGTCGACGATCTCCGCGAACTTCCGCAGCAGCCGGGCCCGATCGCCGGGAGCGACGTTCCGCCAGCTCTCGAACGCCTTCTGCGCCCGGCCGATCGCCGCGTCCGTGTCGCCGAGAGTGGTGTGCGGCACGGACCGCACGATCTTCTCGGTGGCGGGGTTGATGACGTCAAAGGTCACGACGCTTTGCTCCTTGCAGCGGCTACGAGAGCTTCGAAAAGCCTCAGGTCCTCGATGTCCTGCTCCGGGTGCGACTGCACGCCGACGACGAACCGCGCGCCTTCCAGCTCAACGGCTTCCGCGGTCCCGTCGGGGGCCTTCGCGGTGACGCGCAGCCCGTCAGCCACGCGGTCCAGCGACTGGTGGTGATGGCATTGAACGGTCGTTCGATCGCCCAGGACCGTGTGCAACTGGGAGTCGGCGGCGACCGTGATGTCGGTGCTCCCGAACACGCCCGGCGCCTCGTTGTGGCCCTCGATGTGCTGGTGCAGCGTGCCGCCGAGCGCGACGTTGAGCACCTGCATGCCGCGGCACACGCCGAGCACCGGCAGGTCGAGCTTCAGCGCGGCCTCGACGAGCGCGAACTCGGCGTCGTCGCGGGCGCGGCTCGGTTCGCCGGTCCGTTCGTGCTTCTCGGCACCGTAGGCGGCGGGGTCGATGTCCGCGCCGCCCGCGATCACCAGACCGTCGAGGAACCCGATGGTCTCGGCGTTCCAGGTGCCGACCGGCGGCAGCATGACGGGGTTGCCGCCCGCCTCGACGACGCAGTCGAGGTAGCCGCGGTAGAGCACCGCCGCTTCCACGTCCCAGAGCCCGAAGCGCGTGCGCTCCAGGTACGTGCTGATGCCGATGAGTGGCTTAGAGGCGCTCAAACCCGCGCACCTTCTCCCAGTCCGTGATCGCCGCCTCGAACGCGTCCAGCTCGACCTTGGCCGCGTTGAGGTAGTGGGCGATGACGTCCTCGCCGAACGCCTCGCGCGCGATCGTGCTGCCCGCCAGCAGTTCCGCCGACTCCTTGAGCGTCGTGGGCACCGTCGGCCGGTCGGACGCGTAGGCGTTGCCGACGAACTCGTCCTCCAGCTCCAGCTCCTGCTCGACGCCGTGCAGGCCGGCCGCGATCAGCGCCGCCACCGCGAGGTAGGGGTTCACGTCACCGCCGGGGACCCGGTTCTCGAACCGCAGCCCGTGGCCGTGTCCGACGACCCGCAGCGCGCACGTGCGGTTGTCGCGGCCCCACGCCACCGCGGTCGGCGCGAACGAGCCCTTCACGAAACGCTTGTAGGAGTTGATGTTCGGCGCGAGGAAGTAGGTGAGCTCCCGCAGCCCGGCCAGCTGACCCGCGAGGAAGTGCTTCATCAGCTGCGACATGCCGTGGCCCTCGGCGAAGACCGCCTCGCCTTCCTTGGAGCGCAAGGAGAGGTGAATGTGGCAGGAGTTGCCCTCGCGTTCGTTGTACTTCGCCATGAACGTGAGCGCCTTGCCCTGCTGTGACGCGATCTCCTTGGAACCGTTCTTGTAGATGGCGTGCTGGTCGCACGTGCGCAGCGCCGTCGTGTACTTGAACGCGATCTCGTGCTGGCCGGGGTTGCACTCGCCCTTGGCGGACTCGACGACCATGCCCGCGCCCGTCATCCCGTTGCGGATGGCCCGCAGCAGCGGTTCCACGCGCGCGGTGCCGAGCAACGAGTAGTCGACGTTGTACTGGTTCGACGGCGTGAGGTTGCGGTAGCCGGCGTTCCACGCCTGCTCGTAGGTGTCGTCGAAGAGGATGAACTCGAGCTCGGTGCCGACGTAGCAGTCCAGTCCGAGCGCGGCCAGCCGGTCGAGCTGCTTGCGCAGGACCTGCCGCGGCGAGGCGACGACCGGGTCGCCGTTCTCCCAGACCACGTCGCACATGACGAGCGCGGTGCCCTCCTGCCACGGCACGCGCCGCAGCGTCTCCAGGTCCGGCTTCATCACGAAGTCGCCGTACCCGCGCTCCCAGCTCGACATCTCGAAGCCGCTCACCGGGTTCATCTCGACGTCGACGGCGAGCAGGTAGTTGCAGCCCTCCGCGGAGTGCCCGAGGACCTCGTCGAGGAAGTACTGAGCGGCGCAACGCTTGCCCTGCAGGCGACCCTGCATGTCCACGATCGCGACCAGGACGGTGTCGATCTCACCGGCGTCCACGGCCTCGCGCAACTCCTCGACGGTCAGCATCTCCGCGTTCCTCCAAAGGTATGTCTGCGAGCCATTGGCGGCACCATCTTGACACCGCTGGGTGGCGAGCGCCACCCTCGACCACCGTCTAAAGGACTGGACGGAGTCCAATTGAGGAGGACGCCGATGAGTCACGATGCAGACAGTCCCCCCACCCCCTCACGGTCGGCCGACGAGCAGCGGCTGCACGAGCTCGGCTATGCGCAGGAGCTCTCCCGGACGATGTCCGGCTTCTCCAACTTCGCGGTGTCGTTCACGATCATCTCGATCCTCTCCGGCTGCCTCACCCTGTACGGCTTCGGCATGAACACAGGTGGTCCCGCGCTGATCGTGTGGGGCTGGCCGTTCGTCGGCCTGATGACGCTGATCGTCGGCCTGGCGATGGCGGAGGTCTGCTCGAGCTTCCCGACGGCGGGCGGGCTGTACTACTGGGCGGCGAAGCTCGCGCCCAGCAACGGCGCCGCCTGGTCGTGGTTCACCGGCTGGTTCAACTTCCTCGGCCAGGTCGCGGTGACCGCGGGCATCGACTTCGGCGCGGCGTTCTTCATCAACGCGTTCCTCGACCTGCAGTTCGGCTTCGCGGCCACGCCCCCGCACACGATCCTGATCTTCGGCATCGTCCTCGTGCTGCACGGGCTGCTCAACACGTTCGGCGTCAAGCTCGTCTCGCTGCTGAACGACATCAGCGTGTGGTGGCACATCGTCGGCGTGGTGGTCATCGTCGGCGCTCTGGTGATCCTGCCGTCGGAGCACCAGTCCGCGTCGTGGGTCTTCACGCACTTCGTCAACAACACCGGCTGGTCGTCCGCGTTCTACGTCGGCATGCTCGGGCTTCTGCTGGCGCAGTACACCTTCACCGGCTACGACGCCTCGGCGCACATGACCGAGGAGACGCACGACGCGGCCCGCAGCGGACCGCGCGGCATCGTGATGTCGATCGTGGTGTCGCTCATCGCGGGCTGGGTGCTGCTGGTGGGCATCACGTTCGCGATCCGCGACTACGACGGCGCCATCGCGAGCTCGACGGGCGTGCCCCCGGCGCAGATCTTCATCGACGCTCTCGGCGTGACCGGCGGCAAGCTGTTGCTGCTGATCGCGATCGGCGCGCAGCTGTTCTGCGGCATGTCGTCGGTGACCGCGAACTCGCGGATGATCTACGCGTTCTCCCGTGACGGCGCGCTGCCGGCGTCACGGTTCTGGCACAAGATCAACAAGCGCACCCGGACACCCACCAACGCGATCTGGCTGGCGGCGGGTGGCGCGTTCGTGCTCGGCCTGCCGTACCTGTGGAACGCGACGGCGTACGCGGCGGTCACGTCGATCGCGGTGATCGGCCTCTACATCGCGTACGTCCTGCCGACGCTGCTGCGGCTGCTGCAGGGCGACCGGTTCCAGCGCGGGCCGTGGCACCTCGGCAAGTGGAGCAGGCCCATCGGCGTCGTCGCGGTGGCGTGGGTCCTGTTCATCACCGTGCTGTTCATGCTGCCCCAGGCCAGTCCGGTGACGGCGAAGACGTTCAACTACACGCCGATCGCCGTGCTGGTCGTGCTCGGGTTCGCGGGCGTCTGGTGGCTCGTGTCCGCGCGGAAGTGGTTCACCGGTCCCAAGGTCCAGGGCACGCCGGAGGAACTGGCCGCGATCGAACGGGATCTCGACTCGGTGTGATCGATCCTCGGCGGCACGGGCCTCGTCGGCCGTGCCGCCGTCCGGTGCCCCTAACGTGGCGGAGCATCCCCCTAACGGGTGACCATCAGCCCCTAGGGAGCTCGGCCGCCCGAGATCTGGGGATCACACCCGATGCCGGGGGAAGTCGATCTCAATACGGTTCCTGACGACATCCCCCGAACGCCGTAGGAGCCCCACTCCCATGATCCAGGCCACCCCGCAGCAGCCCGTTCAGCCCGCCGCGCCCGCCCCGGCCACCCCGGCGGCCGTGCCGCAGGAGGCCCAGCCGGCCACGCTGCAGGAGTTCGCCCTGAACCTCCTGAACGACCCGGCGGCCCTGTCTGCGTTCGACCTCGACCCCGAAGGCGTTCTCAGCTCCTGCGGTCTGAGCGACATCACCCCCGGTGACGTCCAGGAGATCCTCCCGCTGGTGCTCGACGCCGCCTCGATCGCGGACGTCGACGGCCTCTCGTCCTACAACGCCCTCAGCGGCCTCGCGAACCTGGACTCCGTCAACGGCCTCGCCGGTGACCTGTCCGGCCACTGCGACGTGTCGAGCACCCTCGACGGCGTCACCGGCGTCGTCCCCGGCATCGGCGACGTGGCCGGTCTGGCCAACGTCACGGACCTCGGCGGCATCACCGACCTCGGCAACGTCACCGACCTGTCCGGTGTCACGGGTCTCGCCGGCACCGGCGACGTGCTCGGCACGGTCACCGGCGTGACCGGCGTGGCGGACGTCCACGGCGTCCTGGGCACCGTCACCGGCGTGACCGACGTCGTCTCCGTCGACGGCGTGCCCGGCGTGGTCGGCGCCCTCACCACCGACGTCTCGACCGTCACCGACGTGGTCCACGAGGTCGTCCCGGACGTCGCGCCGGTCAGCGGCGTGCACGACACCGTCCACGGCGTCGCCGACGGCACCGTCGGCAACGTGCTCGGCGGCGACGTGCTCGGCGGCGTCACCGACCTCGACCTGCTCGACGGCGTCGGCGGCCTGACCGAAGGCCTCGGCCTCGGTCTCTGATCTGATGCTCGAATGAGCAGACGAGCGTTGATCCTCGGCGGCACGGGCCTCATCGGCCGTGCCGCCGCTCGGCGTCTGCGGGAGGCCGGCTGGACCGTCGACGCCCCAGGCCGTGAGGTGGACCGCGGCGATCCTGAGGCGCTGGCCGCGGCGATGGGCGACGGCGCGGACCTCCTGGTCGACACCCTTTGCTACTCGGCCGCCGACGCGCGCACGCTGATGCCGTTGGCGCGCAAGGCGATCTCGACCGTGATGATCTCCGCCAAGGCCGTCTACGTGGACTCTCACGGACGCCACGCGAACTCCTCAGAGCCGCCGCGCTTCGACGCCCCGGTGACCGAGGACCAGCCGACGCTCGCGCCGCTCGACTCGGACCCGTTCACCCGCGAGGGATACGGGCCGAACAAGGTGGCGGCGGAGCGGACGTTGCTCGACAGCGGACTCCCGGTCACCGTGCTGCGACCGTCCAAAGTGCACGGTCCGGGCAACAAACGGCCGCTGGAGCAGTACTTCGTCGAACGGATCCTCGCCGGCAACAAGGTCGTCGTGCTGGCGTCGCGCGGTCAAGGCGTCGACCACCCGACCGCCGCCGCGAACCTCGCCGCGCTGATCGAGACCGCCGCCCTGCACCCCGGCGCGCGCGTGCTGAACGCCGCCGACCCGGACGCCCCGAACGGCCTGGAGATCTCCCGGATCATCGCGGGCTTGCTCGGCCACGAGTGGCACGAGATCCTGCTGGACCACGACCAGGCCGGCCGCCACCCGTGGCACCGCGGCTTCGTCCTGGACACCTCTGCCGCTCTCGCGCTCGGCTACCGGCCGGTCGGCGACTACGCGGCCACGGTCCAGGAGACGCTCCGCGACCTCGTTTCGAGCAGGTCGTGGCAGGATCGGGCAGGTGAGTGACATTCAACGTGTGGGAGTCGTCGGTTCCGGCCTCATGGGCTCCGGAATCGCCGAGGTGAGTGCCCGTGCCGGCCTCGACGTCATCGTCGCCGAGGTCAACGCGGGTGCGGCCGAGGCAGCGCAGGGGCGGATCGCCACCTCGCTCGCCAGGGGCGTCAAGTCGGGCAAGCTCAGCGAGGAGGACCGCGACGCCGCCCTGGGGCGCATCCGGTTCACCACGGACATGGGCGAGTTCGCCGACCGGCAGTTCGTGGTCGAGGCGGTCGCCGAGAACGAGCAGATCAAGACGGACGTCTTCACCACGCTCGACAAGGTCGTGAAGGACGAGGACGCCATCTTCGCGTCCAACACGTCGTCCATCCCGATCATGAAGCTGGGCATGGCCACCGGCCGCCCCGAGCAGGTCATCGGCGTGCACTTCTTCAACCCGGTGCCGGTGCTCAAGCTGGTGGAGATCGTGCCGTCGCTGCTGACCGGCGCCACCACCCAGGTCCGCGCCGAGGCGTTCGTGCGCGCCACCCTGGGCAAGGAGGTCATCCGCTCGCAGGACCGCGCCGGCTTCGTGGTCAACGCGCTGCTGATCCCCTACCTGCTCTCCTCGATCCGCATGCTGGAGTCCGGCTTCGCCTCGGCCGACGACATCGACAACGGCATGGTGCTGGGCTGCGCGCACCCGATGGGTCCGCTGCGCCTCACCGACCTGATCGGCCTCGACACCACGAAGGCCATCGCCGAGTCGATGTACGACGAGTTCAAGGAGCCGCTGTACTCGCCGCCGCCGCTGCTGCTGCGCATGGTGGACGCGGGCCTGCTGGGCAAGAAGTCCGGGCGCGGGTTCCACAACTACGCCAAGTGACGGAAACCTGGACCGTGGACGGCGCCCCTCTCGCATCGGACGAGACGGGCGCCGTTCTTCGCGCGCGGATCAGCACCGGACACCTCGAAACGTGGCTGACCAGCGAGTCCGGCCGGATGCTCGCCTTCGTGACCAACACCGAGCGGGCCATGGTGATGCTGCTCGACGGCGAAGGCGACCCCGGTGAACACGCGGCAGACCCGGAAGCCACTGGCTCCAGTGACGGGTTCGTGCTCTCCAACGGCCAGAACGACACGTACCCCGACGCGGACACCGTGCCGCTGGACCAGGCGTTCAGGATCGTCGAGCACGTCGTCCGCGAGGGTTCCTGGCCCGCGGACGCGCACCACGTGAGCGATCGCTAGACCGCGGCCAGCCGGTTCATCGAGTGCTGGATCAGCCCGACCAGCACGGCCTTCGAGGACTCCCGATCGCGTGCGTCGCACAGCAGCACCGGGATCGCCTCGTCCAGGTCCAGGGCGTGCCGGACCTCGTCCACCGTGTACATCTGCGACCCGTCGAAGCAGTTCACGGCGACGATGAACGGGATCCCGCGGTGCTCGAAGAAGTCGATCGAGGGGAACGACGAGTCGAGCCGGCGCGTGTCCACCAGCACCACGGCGCCGATGGCACCGGTGGCGAGTTCGTCCCACATGAACCAGAACCTGTTCTGGCCCGGCGTGCCGAACAGGTAGAGCACCACCTTGGTGTTGATGGTGATGCGGCCGAAGTCGAGGGCGACGGTGGTGGTGTCCTTGCCCTCGATGCCGGCGAGGTCGTCGACGTGCACACCGGCCTCGGTCAGCAGTTCCTCGGTCCGAAGAGGCGGGATCTCGGACACCGACGCGACCATGGTGGTCTTGCCGGTGCCGAACCCGCCCGCGATGACGATCTTGACCGCGGTAGGCACGATCAGGCCATCAGATCCCACGAACACCATCCAGTACGGCCTGCAGGAGATCCCTGTCGGGAATCTTGGGGGTGGAGTTCTGCACGAGCACGTCACCACGCTCGATGAGGTCCGACAGCAGGACCTTCACCACGACGAGCGGCACGTCGAGGTAAGCGGCGACCTCGGCGACCGAGAGCGGGCGTGCGCACAGTGCCATGATCTCGCGATGTTCGACCATCAGCGACGTCTGGTCGGACGCAAACGAGGACGCTCGGACCTGCGTCACGAGATGAAGGTCAGGCGCGTTCGGCCGGGTGCGGCCGCGCACCATCGCGTAGGGCCGCACCAACGGTCCCGCGGCCTCGTCGTACCACCAGTCGTCGCGCCCGGTCATCAGCGCGACTCGCGCGCCGAGGGCACGGTCGCCGTCTCCTGGCGCGGAGCCGACGACAGGTACGTACCCACCCTCTTGACCAGCATGTTCATCTCGTACGCGATCATGCCCATGTCCGCGTCCTCCTCGCCCAGCACGGCCAGGCAGGCACCGTGACCGGCCGCCGTCACAAAAAGATACGCGTGTTCCATCTCCACGATCGTCTGCCGGACGGCTCCACCTCCGAAGTGCCGGCCGGTGCCGCGGGCGAGCGACTGGAACGCCGACGCCATCGCGGACAGGTGCTCCGAGTCGTCGCGGGACAGCCCGGCCGAGCGGCCGAGCAGGAGTCCGTCCGCCGACAGCACGACCGCGTGGCGGGCGCCGACCACTCGCTGGATCAGGTCTTCCAGCAACCAGTTCAGTTCGCCGTGCTGGCTTGCGTTGTCCTTCATGACGAGGGGGCTCCTTCTGATCTCCAGTCGTCGGTCAGCCGGGCGTCACGGGTGCCGCGCTGGAACGCGGCCAGTCCGTCACGGGACCGCTCGGCCAGCCTTTCGCCGGTCACCGGCTCGGCGGGTGGCGGCTCCTCCGAGGACTGCATGAGCTGCGGCGCGAGGTTCTGCCGCTTCTTCCTGCGGGGAAGGGGTGCCTTCCCGTCCTGGGCCGGAGGTGCCGCGGGGGTCGGTTCCTCCACCGATGCTTCTGCTGCGGACACGGCCGCGGGGGCAACTGCGCTCATATCAGGTTCTACGAGCGCCTTCAGCCCCGCGTTCAGTGCCTCGTGCACTTCGGGATTCACCTTCACGGGAAAGCTCGGGTGGTCCGCGCCGTGGCCGTGGTACGTGTCGTGGAACGACTGCACCGGCATCTGCGTGGTCTCGGTGATGTCGCCGGCGGTGTTGTGCGGGGCGACGATGTTCGGCGGCAGCACGCACAACGCGACCGTGCCGCCGTAGGGCGAGTCGCGCAGCTCCACCTTGATGCCGCGCCGGGCGGCGAGCCGGGCGACGACGAACAGCCCCAGCCGGGACTCCCCGCGGAACGCCATCGTCTCGAAGTCGGGCGGGTTGGAGAGCTTCGCGTTGGCCTGCAGGCGCTCTTCCTGCGTCATGCCGAGGCCGTGATCCTCGATCTCGATCACGATCCCGTGCGGCACGGCGTTGGAGTGGACGATCACCTCGGACCGCGGCGAGGAGAACGCCGTCGCGTTGTCGACGAGTTCCGCGAGCAGGTGGATGGTGTCGGCGACGGCCACGCCGACCAGCGCGCGGTCCGGCACCGGGTTGACCCTGACGCGGACGTACTGCTCGGTCTCGGCGACCGCGGACCGCAGGACGTCGCTCAGGCGCACCGGCTTGCGCCACTGCCTGCCCGGCTGCTCCCCGGCGAGGATGATCAGGTTCTCCGCGTTGCGGCGGGCGCGGGTGGCCAGGTGGTCGAGCTGGAACAGCGAGTCGAGCCGCTCGGGGTGCTCCTCCTCGCGCTCCAGCTTGTCGAGGATCTTGATCTGCCGGTGCACCAGGCCCTGGTTGCGGTGCGCGATGTCGAGGAAGACCCGGTTCACGCCCTCGCGTGCCTGCGTCTCCTTCACCGCCGCCGCGACCGCCGTGTACTGGGCGGCGTTGAACGCGTCCGCGACCTGGCCGATTTCGTCGTTGCCGTAGTCGAGCGGCGGCATGTCGCGGTGGACGTCGACCTGCTCGCCGCCGCGCAGGCGCGCCACGATGTGCGGCAGCCGTTCCTGCGCGAGCCGCAGCGTGTCCTCCCGCAGCGACGCCAGCCGCGTGACCAGGGCCCGCGACACGAGCCGGTTCGAGATGCGCAACGCCAGCACGATGCCGACGACGACCGCGAGCAACGCGATCAGGCTGCCGATGAGCACCGCGGCGACCCGGCTGTTGGCCTTGTCGAGACCGAGGTCGGCGGCGTTGCGGGCCTGCGTGACGGCGAGCCCGACGAGGTTGTCGTGCACCGGCGCGGCCACCCCGCGCCACTGCTCGTCGGTCACCGTCGCGTCGGAGTTGATGATCCGGCCTTCGAGATCGAGCAACGACCGGTACTCGGTGCTGCCGCGCAGCGCGTCGTACAGCGAGCGCGGCTGCTCCAGCGCGAACGGGATCGTGGCGTCGAGACTCGAGTGGTACGCGCCGACCAGCCGGGCGAACTCGACCCGTTCGGCCGGGGTGAACCGGCCGTTGAGCAGCCCGCGCGAGCCGATCGTGGCACCGCGCGAGAGCCAGTCGGCGGCCTGGAAGATCGTGACGGCCTGGACGTTCGCCTGACTCGCCTCCGAGTCGGGCACGAGGCGCGCCTGCCGGGCGAGCAGCGCGACGCCCGAGTCGAGCAGGCTGTTGTAGTAGTCGTAGACGGCCTGCGGGTTCGCCGACCCCGAGTCGATGCGCGTGCGCTGCTGCGGCAGCTCGTTCAGCACCGAGTTGAGGGCGTTGATCCGGTCGAGGGTGTCCTGGGGCGCGCTGTCGGCGAGTTCGGTGAACGCGTCCTTCATCTTGCGCACGGCCTCGTCGGTGACGCCCTGCTGACGTTTCAACCCGGTCTTGTCGACGCCCCCGACGCTGCTGAGGACCTCCAGGGTCAGCTGGCGTTCCTTCTGCAGCCCGGCGAGCGCCTCGACGGACGGGATGGTCGCGCCCTTCACCCCGGCGGCGACCGACCGCATGTAGAAACCGTCAAAAAGGGTGTACGAGGAGAAAACGGCCCACATGACCAGCAGGACCACGCTGGGAACGACCACGACACCGGCCAGCCGGGACCGAATGGTCCGGTAGTTGGTCGGTGTGTAACCGCTCTTCTCGTTCACAGCGCTTCTCACGGTCTCCTGTGTCCCACGGCTAGCGCTGCGGGTAACCCAACTAACTCCTTCGGCTGCATTTAGGTTACGGGGAGAGATCATCGTTACCCAATGACAGCGATCACACGCAGTACGCGGTCGCAGGCTACCCAGTCGAGTGACTCCAGCAACACCCAGTACGGGGGTTCTTGCCTTGTGAGAACCCCCGTACGGGCTAGTTCTGTCGTTCGTTCTACGGGCGCTCCACCGCGACGACGTTGTAAGTCGTCTCGGGCGTCGGAGGCGTGCTGAACCGGGCATTCGGCAGGTAGAGGCGCTTGCCGAACGCGGCGACCGTCGTGGGAACGTCGAACCGCGCGTCCGTGCGTTCCGCCGCGAGCGTCGCGCCATCACGACTGAGCGTGTACCGCGCGACTTTGTTCAGCCGGTTTTGCACCACGTACAACTGCCGTCCCTCACGCAACAGACCGTCGCCATTGGTGAGTGTTTGACCGCTCAAATTGATCTCGGTCGATTTGCCGCTCCGGGGATCGATCCGGAAGAGCTTTCCGGTGTTGCTCTGCACGACGATCAGGCCGCCGTCGAGCCCGGTGACGATGCCGTTGAGGTTCGTCGCGCCGGGGGTGACGACGAGGTCGCCGGTCAGCGCGAGCGTCCGGTGCGGCTTGAGGTTCAGCGGCACCTCGTAGAGCACCGCCTTGCGCGAGTCGGTGAACCACGCCGACCTGTCGGTCAGCACGACGTCGTTGACGAACGTGTCCGTGGTGGCGAACTGGAACTTCGCCAGCAACGCGCCCGTGCGCGTGTCGTAGACCCGTGCGTCGCCGCCCGTGCCACCCGAGACCCACAGCCGTTTGCGGTTGTCGACCTTCAGACCGAGTGACGGCGTGCCGGGCCCCTCGGCCAGCACCTTGCCCTTGCCGGTGCGCAGGTCCGCCGCGTAGATCGACCCGGTGGCCCGCGACCCGAAGTAGGCCGTGGTGCCGCTGATCGCGATGCCTTCCGGTTGCCACCCGTTGGGCAGGGAGAACTCGGATGGGAAGTGCCGGGAACCGTCCGCGGTGGCCGGCGCCGCGGCGGTGAGCGTGACGCCCAGGACCGCCGCGAGCAGGACACCGAATCTGCGGTACATGCCGCCTCCTTGTCGGGTTGGGATGCGTCCTGATCCTTCCCCTGCTGACGGCCGAACAGGAGATTTCTCAGGAATCCGACATCTCTACAGGTCAGCGGCGGCCTCGGCGATGAGTTCCAGCGACTCACCGGTGCCGAGCGCCCTCTCCCGCAGGCTCTCGAACCGCGACGCGCACTGCTCGGTCAGCCCCGGCTCCTCGACGTACTCCCCCTTGATGAACGTCTCCAGGTACGCCACGTCGTTGTGCTGCCGGTGCGGGAACCCGAGCAACGTGAACGGCGACCCCATCGCCGGATACGCCCCCGCGCCCCGCGGCACCACCCGCAGGGTCACCGTCTCGTGCTCGCTGACCTCCATCAGGTGCAGCAGCTGCGCCTTCATCACCCGCGGCCCGCCGACCACCTGCCGCAGCACCGCCTCCGGGAACACCACCTGCACCGCCAGCGGATCCCTGTCGGTCAGCCGCGTCGCCCACGCCTCCCGCACCATCGCGAGCCGCGCCGTCCGCACCGGATCGTCGTCCTGCAGAACCGCGTTCGTGTATCCCGGAAGCTGGAACACCGACGGAACGAGATCCGTCGTGAACGCGCGCAACAACGTCGCCTCGAACACCAGATTCGCGAAGTCCGCCGCCGGATCGAAGTTCAGGCCGTCGCCGCTGGAACGCGCCCGGACCCGTTCCGCGTACTGCGCGCGCAACACCACGGCCTGCCATTCCGGAGTCGGCACTTTGTAGACGTAACCGAGCGCCATGACGTCCACGGGCGCCGACGGCTGCACCGCGTTCTCCATCATGGACAGCTTGGCACTGCTGAAACCCACGCGCTGACCGGCCTCGGTGAGGCTCAGCTCGCGCTCGTCGCGCCACCCGGCCAGCTGCCGCCCGATGGCGCGTTCGAGCGTCGTGGCCCGGAAATCCTTCGGCATGACGCAAAGGATATGACCAATTCGGATTCCCGAAAGGGACGGGTCGCTGTGGACAACCCTTTACTGCCAACGATCTTCGTTAGACGGAATGCTTTGCGTTAAACAGCCGTGCACCCTTTTTACGATTGATAGCGCTTTGCGCGCGCATGAGCACGCACGAGGTCATGGAAGCGGAACGCGTAGTCCCCGACCTCGGTCAGCAACGACTTCTCCACCAGGTCGTCCAGCGCGTCCTCGACGTCGCAGTCGGCCTCGCCCGCGATCGCCGCCGCCACCGGCACCCCGAACGCGTCCGGCTCCCACGCGCACAGCCGGTAGAGCCGAGCCTGCCGTTCCGGAAGCTCCACATAGGACCGATCGAGCAACGGCCCGAGCCGCCCGTCGTCGGCGAGCGGCTCGACGCCGATCTCCTGCGCCTGCGGGAGACCCAGCTTCGAACGGCTCGTGACGAGCACCGTGCCCGAGGCGGGCAGCAGCGGCGTCACCTGCTCGGCGGAGTCCGCGTTGTCCAGCAACAGGGTGAACTGCCGCAACGTGACCAGACTCCGGAAGACCGCCGGCTCGTCACCGGTCTCGACGTCCAACCCGAACGCCCGCAACACCTGACTCAGGTCGTGCGCGGCGAGATCGAGGTAGAGCTGGTCGCCGGATCCCCGCTCCCGCAACCACTTCAGCGCGAGCGCGGTCTTCCCCACCCCGCTCGCGCCGTGCAGCACCGTCACCCCGGCCCTGATGCCCGCCAGCTCCGCGTCCCGCCCCACGAAGTGCCGCGGCGGCGCGGGCGGCCGGAACCGCGGCGGTACGTCGTTCCTGCCCCTGATGACCCCTGTGGCTCTGACAGCCAGTACGTCACTCATCAACCCGTACCTCCCCGACACGTTGAAGCTACGGGCTTTCCTCGTCTTACATCAGACGGCCATCGAGTGATCGCACGTGAGCGCGGCCCCCGTCCTCGACGTCGACGAACGAACCTGCCGCCCGTTGACGATGATCTTGCAGGTGAGCTCGCCGTGCACGCCCTCCAGCCGGATGACGACCCTCCCCTTGCGCTTGCCCATGCGCTCGAACGGCAGGTCGGGGTTGCGCAGCGTCCGTTCCTCCTCACCGGGAAACGTGTAGGTGAGCCGGTCGGTCGTGCCCGTTCCCTCGACCACCACGCGGATGTTGGGCGCTGCCGCACAGCCGGCGCTTCCGGCCAGCAGCAGGCCCACGAGTAAGGCAGCGGTCTTCATGTCCCGAACGGTAGGAAGCGGGGAGGTGCTCCGGCATCAGCCTGAAGGCTCAAGAAGTATCAGCCATCAGAGTGACAACCCGTGGTGTCTGAGGCATTCCTCGACCCGCAACCGCTCGATCTCGCGGTCCATTCCCTCTGGCAACAAATGCAACCGGTGCTCGACGCCCAACGCGGTGCAGGCCTGGACGAGCAGCGCGTCATAGGCCTGACGAGCGCCGATCTTCTTGATCGCGGACGCCCCGGGCTCGAAGGAGGCCCGCACCCGGCGCACACGACGAAGGTCGGCCGCGATTCGTTCTATCGGCCGATGTTCGGGCACCGGTCCAAGCTACCCCGACTGCAACGCCAGGAAGAGGTCCACGCGTGCCTCGAACTCCGCCAGGTCGGCGCCGAGCAGGTCCTCCACGCGCCCCACCCGATACCGCAACGTGTTCACGTGGACGTGCAACTTGCCCGCCGCCGCGGTCCACGAACCAGAACAGTCGAGGAACACCTTCAACGTGCCCACGAGATCCGACCCGTGCTCGGCGTCGTAGTCCAGCACCGGCCCGAGGAGCCTTCGCCGCAACGACGCGCGCAGCTCCTCCGGCACGCCCGCGAGCAGCAGTTGGTGCAGAGCGATCTCCTCGCCCGCCACCACACACGTGCGACCGCCACGGCGCTCTCCCAGCCGGCGCGCGTGCGTGGCTTCCTCTGCGGCGCCGCGCAGTCCCCGGGACGTGACCGGTGAGCTGATGCCGACGAGCACGCGGGACGAGCCGAGGCCCGGTTCCATCACGCGCATCGCCTCGCGGACGTCGTCGGGCACCGAGTCGCCGGCCTTCGCCACCGCGTAGACGGTGTCGCCGACCGGGGTCACGAGGGCCTGGGGCAGTGCTTCCTCCAGCACCGCCGCCGCGAGTTCCGTCCGCTGGTCGGAGGTGACCGCGCTGATCACCCGCAGCTGGGCGCTCTCCAGTCCGGCGGCCGCCAGCCTGGACTCCAGGTCGGCCGATCCGCTCAGCACGGCGGACACGAGTGGTGCGGCGGTGCGGTTCTCGATCTGGCGGCCCTGGGCCTCGCGCAGTCGTTCCAGCCCCACCAGCGACGCGAGTTCGGCGGCTGCCTCCGGTTGCACCGAGCCGCCGACGACGAGGATCCAGCTGGTCAGGCGGTTGCCGCCGCGTTCGGAGACGGGGACCAGGGTCATGCCCCTGACCGTCTTCGGGAGGCGGTCGGCCTGCAGGAACTCCTTCACCAGCGCGACCCGCTCGCGCAGTTCGCCGCCCGCGACGACGCGGCCGGTGGTGGACAGCACCCAGCAGGAGGCGCCGAGTTCGTGGCTGCCCGCCAGGAGCAGCGCGGGCAGGCCGGAGCCCTCCGCGACGACGTTGAGCAGGCGGCGGTGGCGGGAGAGGCCGACGAGTTCCATCGAGACGCGTTCGGTGATGGTCGCGAACGAGAGGTCGACCGGCACCTCCAGCAGCGGCACGTGGTGGCGCAGGCAGGCGTCGACGAGGTCCTCCGGCAGATCGTGATGACCGGTGTCGGACGCGGCCAGGCCGGCGACGCGGGCCGAGGCGAGGGAGCGGACGAACGTCTCGGAGTCCTGCGGGCCGTGGTGCCAGAGCAGGCCGGACAGCACGAGCTCCCCGCCGGACAGGTACCGGCTGGGGTCGGGCAGCTCCGTTCCGTACACGCGGGTGACGGTGCGGTCGAGCTGGTCCTCACCGGTGTGCAGGCTCAGGCGCAGTTCCGGCATCTGCAGCAACGTCCGCAGCAACAACATGAGAGGTCACTTTCGTCCGTTCGTGTTTGTAGGAAAGCACAAATTCGTTACCTGTAGGAGCCTCCTGATTCATGTGTCCCGCCGTAGAGGTGTGTACCTCTAGGTCTGTGTACTGGCTCACAACCAGATGGGAGGGCGAGTGACGATCTCCACGCACGTGCTGGACGCGGCACGCGGCAGGCCGTTCGCGGGCATCACCGTGTCGCTGCAACGCCGCGACGGGACCGAGGTGGCGCACGCCGAGACGAACACCGATGGCCGGATCACCGGATGGGGTGAAGGTCTGGAGGCCGGGGTCTACCGGCTGGTGTTCGACACCTCGGAGGCGGCGCCGTTCTTCCCCGAGGTCGTGCTCACCTTCGACTACTCCGATCCGGCGCAGCACTACCACGTGCCGTTGCTGCTGTCGCCGTTCGCCTACTCCACCTACCGAGGTAGCTGACGATGGACTTCCTTCGACCGGAAACGCTTGCGGAGGCGTTGGAGCTCAAGGCGGAACGCCCTGACGCCGTGCCGATCGCCGGTGGCACGGACGTCATGGTGGAGCTGAACTACGACCACCGCAGGCCCTCCGCCCTCCTGGACCTGACCCGGATTCCCGAACTCCAGCAGTGGTCCGACGGGCTGCGCGTCGGCGCCGGAGTGCCGTACGTGCGGATCATCGACGAACTGGGCGCGCCACTGCCGGGTCTGGCCATGGCCGCGCGAACGGTCGGGTCGCCGCAGATCCGCAACCGCGGCACGGTCGGCGGCAACCTCGGCGCGGCCTCCCCCGCCGGGGACACGCACCCGGTGCTGCTGGCGTCCGACGCGGTCATCGAGGTGGCCTCCGTGCGCGGCACTCGGATGATCCCGGCCGCCGAGTTCTACCTGGGGGTCAAGCGGAACGCGCTGGAGCAGGACGAACTGATCGTCGCGGTTCATCTCCAGCCTGCCAAGGGGCCACAGCAGTTCTCGAAGGTCGGCACGCGCAACGCCATGGTGATCGCGGTGTGCTCGTTCGGGATCTCGTTGTTCCCCGAGGAGAACCGGGTGGGCGCGGCGGTCGGTTCCGCCGCCCCGACACCACGGCACGCGCACGACGCCGAACAGTTCCTCGCCTCGGCGCTGGACTTCCAGAACCCCAAGCCGTTGCTGGACTCGGTGAAGCGGGAGTTCGGGGAGCTGGTCTCGCAGGCGGCGTCGCCGATCGACGACGTGCGCGGCTCGGCGGCCTATCGCAAGCACGCCTTGGCAGTGATGGCCCGCAGGACGCTCGGCTGGGCCTGGCAGGAACTTCTTGATGGGGAGCGAGCATGCGCGTGAACGTGACGGTCAACGGCGAGCAGCGCCAGGCCGACGACGTGTGGGAAGGCGAGTCGCTGCTGTTCATGCTGCGCGAGCGGCTCGGACTGCCCGGCTCGAAGAACGCCTGCGAGCAGGGCGAGTGCGGTTCGTGCACGGTGTACCTGGACAAGGTGCCGGTGTGCGCGTGCCTGGTCGCGGCCGGGCAGGCGCAGGACCGCGAGGTGACGACGGTCGAGGGACTCGCGGACGGGGACGTGCTGGACCCCGTGCAGGAGGCGTTCGTCGAGGCGGGCGCGGTGCAGTGCGGCTTCTGCACGCCGGGTCTCGTGGTGCAGGCGCACGACCTGCTCGACCGCGTGCCGAACCCGTCGGATCCGGAGATCCGCGAGGCGCTGGCCGGAAACCTGTGCCGCTGCACGGGGTACGAGAAGATCCTGGACGCCGTGCGACTGGCGGCGGCGCGCCGATGATCGTCCTCGACCGCTGCGCGGTGTCCACTGTGGACGAGGCCGGGACCGAGCACCCGTCCGGGCACGTCGTCATCGACGGCGGGCGGATCCAGTCCGTCGGTTCGGGTCCGGCGCCTCGGCCCTACGAGTCGCACACTTACGTCGACGCGTCGTCGTGCCTGGTGACGCCGGGGCTGATCAACACGCACCACCACCTCTACCAGTGGGCGACGCGCGGGCTCGCGACCGACGCCACGCTGTTCGAGTGGCTGACCACGCTGTATCCGGTGTGGCGCGGGCTCGACGACACCGTGACGCACGCGGCGGCGTCGGCGGGGCTGGCGCGACTGGCGTTGACGGGCTGCACGCTCGCCGCCGACCACCACTACGTCTTCCCGTCCGGTGGCGGCGACGTCTTCGACGCGCTGGTGTCGGCGGGGCGGCGGATCGGGATCCGCCTGGAGGCGATCCGGGGCTCGATGGACCGGGGCCAGTCGCACGGCGGGTTGCCGCCGGACAACCTGGTCGAGGAGACCGAGGCCGCGCTGATCGCGACCGAGCAGGCGATCGGCGACTACCACTCCACCGCCGACGACGCTCTCGTGCGCGTGGCTGTCGGGCCATGCTCGCCGTTCTCGGTGTCGCGCGAACTCATGACCGGGGCCGCGGCTCTGGCTCGCCGCCACGACGTCCGGCTGCACACGCACCTCGCCGAGACCCTGGACGAGGAAGAGCAGTGCCTGGCGGAGAACGGCTGCACGCCGACCGAGTACGCCGAGCAGCTCGGCTGGCTGGGTCCGGACGTGTGGCTCGCGCACACCGTGCACCTCAACGGCGACGCGGTGAAGCGACTGGGGGCGACCAGGACCGGTTCCGCGCACTGCCCGACGTCCAACGGGCGGCTGGGCACCGGGATCGCGCCGGTCCGCGACCTGCTGGACGCCGGCGCGCCGGTGGGCCTCGGCGTCGACGGCGCCGCGTCCAATGAGGACGGTGGACTGGTCGTCGAACTGCGTTCGGCGCTCTACCAGGCACGTCAGAGGGGCGGTCCGGGAGCGATGGACGCCCGGAAGGCGTTGTGGATGGGCACGATGGGCGGCGCCCAGGTGCTGGGCCGCGCGGACGCGCTGGGCTCGATCGAGCCGGGCAAGGTCGCGGACCTCGCCGTGTGGGACCTGTCCGGAATGGACTACGCGGGGATCGCGGACCCGGTGGCGGCACTGGTGCTCGGCACTCCCCCGCCGTTGAAACTGTTGATCGTCGGCGGTGAGGTCGTGGTGCGGGACGGTGTCCTGCTCACGGCGTCGACCGACGAACTGGCGCGTGACCTCTCCGCGGCCAGCGCCAAGCTCCAGGAGGCAGCGCGATGACCCTCACTCCGGCCGAACTCACCTCCGCGGTCTCGGGTGGCATCGGGACGTCGCCGCAGCGCCCGGACGGCAACCTGAAGGTGCGCGGCGAGTTCGCCTACGCGTCCGACCTGTGGCACGAGGACATGATCTGGGGCGCGACGCTGCGTTCGCCGCACCCGTATGCCCGCATCACGTCGGTGGACATCACTGAAGCGTTGAAGGTGCCGGGCGTGTACGCGGTGCTGACGCACTCGGACGTGCCCGGCCGCAACCTGTACGGGCTGGAGCACAAGGACCAGCCGGTGCTGGCCGTCGACGTCGTGCGCTACCAGGGCGAGCCGATCGCACTGGTCGGCGCCGACCACCCGGAGACCGCGCTGCGGGCGATGAAGAAGATCGTCGTGACCTACGACGTGCTGGAACCCGTGGTGGACATGGAGACCGCGGCCGAGGACACCCCGTTGCACCCCGGCGGGAACCTGGTGCGGCACGTGCCGATCCGGCGCGGCTCGCAGGACGTCGAGGCCGAGGTCGTGGTGAGCGGCCGGTACGAGGTCGGGATGCAGGACCAGGCGTTCCTCGGGCCGGAGTCCGGGCTCGCGGTGCCGGCCACGGACGGTTCGGTGGATCTCTACATCGCGACGCAGTGGCTGCACGTCGACCGCGACCAGATCGCGGCCGCGCTGGGCCTGCCGCAGGAGCAGGTGCGGCTGACGCTGTCCGGCGTCGGCGGTGCGTTCGGTGGCCGTGAGGACCTGTCGATGCAGGTGCACGCGTGTCTGCTGGCCCTGTACACCGGCAAGCCGGTGAAGATGGTCTACAACCGCGAAGAGTCGTTCTACGGTCACGTGCACCGGCACCCGGCCGTGCTGTACTACGAGCACGGCGCCGACCACACCGGCAAGCTCGTCTATGTCCGCACGAAGATGTACCTGGATGGTGGCGCCTATGCCTCCTCCACCCCCGCTGTCGTGGCCAACGCGGCGACGCTGGGCGTCGGTCCGTACGAGGTCGACAACGTCACGATCGACGCCTACGGCCTCTACACGAACAACCCGCCTTGCGGTGCGATGCGCGGATTCGGTGCTGTGCAGGCAGGTTTCGCCTACGAGTCCCAGATGGACAAGCTGGCCGAGGCACTGGGCATGTCCCCGGTCGACGTCCGGATCCGCAACGCGATGACCGAGGGTTCCGTGATGCCGACCGGTCAGGTCGTCGACTCGGCCGCACCCGTCGCCCAGCTGCTGAAGCTGGTGCAGGACAGGCCGTTGCCCGCGGGGACGTCCTCCGACATCCGCGAACTGCCCGGTGGAGTCTCGAACACCACGCACGGCGAGGGCGTCATCCGCGGCGTCGGCTACGCGGTCGGCATCAAGAACATCTGCTTCTCCGAGGGCTACGACGACTACTCGACCGCGCGCGTCCGGGTGTCGATGGTCAACGGGGAACTGGCCGCCGCCGTGCACACCGCCGCCTGCGAGGTCGGCCAGGGCCTGGTGACGATCATGCAGCAGATCGTGCGGACCGAACTCGGCATCGAGCGCGTCACCGTGCTGCCGATGGACACCACGATCGGCAACGGCGGCTCGACCTCGGCCTCGCGCCAGACGTACGTCACCGGCGGCGCCGTGAAGGCCGCCTGCGCGCTCGTGCTGTCGCGTTTGGACGGTCGCACGGACATCGGCGACGAGGTGATCGACGAGACCACCGAGTGGCGTCACCGCGCGACCGAGGCCCTCGATCCTGAGACCGGACAAGGCAATGCGCACGTCCAGTACGGCTTCGCGGCTCACCGTGCCGTGGTCGACGTGGACGTCGATCTCGGCCTGGTGCGCGTCGTGTCGCTGGACTGCGCGCAGGACGTCGGCAAGGCGCTGAACCCGCAGGCCGTGGTCGGCCAGATCCAGGGCGGCTCCGCCCAGGGCCTCGGCCTCGCGGTGATGGAGGAGATCCAGACCTCCGGCGGCAAGGTGCGCAACCCGTCCTTCACCGACTACCTCATCCCCACCGTGCTCGACATGCCGCCGATGAGCATCGACGTGCTCGAGCTCGCCGACCCCCACGCCCCGTACGGGATCCGTGGCGTCGGCGAACCGCCCACCATCTCGTCGACCCCGGCGATCGTGGCGGCGATCCGCGCGGCGACCGGCCTGGCGCTCACCCGCGTCCCGGTCCGCCCGGAACACCTCACCGGTACCTGAGCTTCTGGAGTTTGTTGCTGTGAACGCACATCTGCTCGCCACCATCGACCTGGCCACCCGCAACGTGGCCTCCGGTGGGGGCCCGTTCGGCGCGATGATCGTCCGTGACGGCGAGGTGATCGCCACCGGCGTGAACCAGGTGACGCCGAACCTCGACCCGACCGCCCACGCCGAGGTCGTCGCGATCCGCGCGGCCTGCCAGGTGCTCGGCGACTTCCGCTTGACCGGCTGCACGTTGATCTCCTCGTGCGAGCCGTGCCCCCTTTGCTTGTCCGCCGCGCTCTGGGCGCGCGTGGACAAGGTCGTCTACGCCGCCGACCGCGATGACGCGGCGGCGGCCGGCTTCGACGACCGGGAGTTCTACGAACTCTTCAGCAAGTCCCGCTCTGAATGGGACCTGCCCGTGCACCAGATCTCCACAGGCGAGGACAACGCCCCGTTTACCGCGTGGACGTCGCTCGCAACCCGTATCGATTACTAGGACTGTGTTCATTCACGAGTAACCAGTCCAGAGCGGCGTGCCCCCGGAGGAGCGCTGGCCGCGCAATAGAGGGCCACAAGCCTGATCGCTGACCGGAGCTGTCTCAATCGCGTTCCGGCGTTGGAACGCGCCCACCGGCATGGGAAAGGCCGTCCATCCATGACCCAGTTACGGAGCCGACCGACGACTTCGTCGCTCGACCAGTTCTTCCGCATCACCGAACGCGGCAGCACGTTCGGACGTGAAGTGCGCGGCGGTATCACGACGTTCGTCGCGATGTCGTACATCGTGCTGCTGAACCCGTTGATCCTCGGCGCGTCCGCGGACATCACCGGCGCCAAGCTCACCATCGCCGAGATCACCACCGCGACCGCGCTGGCGGCCGGCGTGATGACCGTCCTCATGGGACTCGTCGGCAACGCGCCGCTGGCGATAGCCGCCGGTCTCGGCGTGAACGGCGTGGTCGCCTTCCAGATGGCGCCGACGATGACCTGGGCGCAGGCCTTCGGTCTCGTGGTGCTGGAAGGCGTCTGCATCGTGATCATGGCCGCCTCCGGAGTCCGCGAGCGGATCATCAACGCGATCCCGGAGCCGTTGAAGATCGCGATCACCGTGGGCATCGGGCTCTACATCGCTTTGGTGGGACTGGTCTCCGCCGGTTTCGTGACCCGCACGCCGGACGCCGCGCACTCGACGGTGCCGGTGCGGATGGGCGTCGACGGCCACCTGAGCGGCTGGCCGATCGCGATCTTCTGCCTGGGTCTGCTGCTGATGATCGTGCTGATGGCGCGCGGTGTGCCCGGTGCCGTGCTGATCAGCATCGTGGTGGCCACGGTCGTCGCGATCGGTGTGAACGCCGCATTCGACGTGCAGGGCTGGGGACTCGTGTCGCCCACGCTGCCGGACTCGGTGGTCAGCTCGCCGGACTTCGGGTTGTTCGGGCGGGTGGACCTGTTCGGCGGCTTCGTGTCCGCGGGTGTGATCGCGGCGACGATCTTCCTGTTCACGCTGGTGCTGTCCGGCTTCTTCGACGCCATGGGCACGATCACCTCGGTCTCCGACGAGGCGGGTCTCACCAAGGACGGTCGCGTCGAGGGCATGGGCAAGATCCTGATGGTCGACGGCGCCGGCGCGATCGCCGGTGGCGTCACGGGGTCCGCCCCGAACACCGTGTTCCTGGAGTCGGCCGCGGGCGTTGGCGAAGGCGCCCGAACCGGCCTGGCCTCGGTGGTGACCGGCGGACTGTTCCTGGTGGCACTGCTCTTCACGCCGCTCGCGACGGTCGTGCCCGCGCAAGCGGCGGCTCCCGCGCTGGTGGTGATCGGCGGCCTGATGATGACCCAGATCCGCCGAATCCCCTGGCAGGAAACGGACTTCACGATCCCGGTCTTCCTGACCATCGCCATCATCCCGTTCACCTACTCCATCACCAACGGCATCGGCGCGGGCCTCGTGTCCTACGTCGTGCTGCGCATCTGCAAGGGCCGCTGGCCCGGCTGGCTGATGACCGGCCTGGCGCTGATGTTCGCCGTGTACTTCGGCGTGGATCTGATCACCGGCAAGTGACCTGAGGGCTCGGCCGGGCGGCCACCCGGCCGAGCCCTTCTCCCGATTTGGAGGCTCGATGCGTGATCTGGCACCGACTTTGCTGTCGTGGGACCGGTTCGCGGTCGCCTCGGTGGTGGCCGTGCGCGGCAGCGCGCCCCGCCCGGTCGGCGCCGCGATGGCCGTCGGCCCCTCCGGCGAGGTGATCGGCAGCGTGTCCGGCGGCTGCGTGGAGGCCGAGGTCTACGACCTGGCGTGCCAGGTGCTGGAGACCTCCGAGCCGGCTTTCGCCACGTTCGGCTACTCCGACGACACGGCGTTCGCGGTCGGCCTCACCTGCGGCGGCTCGCTGGACGTGCTGGTGCAGCGCGACAGCCCGTCGTTGCGCGCGGCACTTCAGGCTTCGGTCGACGGACACCCCGTGTCGGTCCGGTTCGAGGCGGAGGGGCGGACGTTCACTGAGTCGTGGACGCCACCACCGCGCCTGCTGGTGTTCGGCGCCATCGACCACGCCGCCGCCGTGGCCGAAATCGGGCGTTTCCTCGGCTATCACGTGACCGTGTGCGACGCACGACCCGTGTTCGCCACTCCCGCACGTTTCCCCGCTGCGCACTCAGTCGTCGTCGACTGGCCGCACCGCTATCTCGCGTCCACCCACACCGACGACTCCACCGCCGTCGTGGTGCTGACCCACGACCCGAAGTTCGACATCCCGGTGCTCGTGGAGGCGCTGTCCAGGCCGCTGGCGTTCGTCGGCGCGCTGGGCTCCCGCCGCACGCACGCGGAGCGCCTCGAACGACTGCGCGAAGCGGGCGTCGGCGAGGCGTCGCTGGCGCGGCTCCGTTCCCCCATCGGCCTCGACCTCGGCGGCCGCAGCCCGTCCGAGACGGCGGTGTCGATCGCGGCCGAACTCGTGGCCGTGCGCCACGGCGGCACCGGCCTTCCGTTGTCGGCGCTGTCCACCCCCATCCACCGAACCCTGGAGAGTCATGGCACTGATCTTCCTCAACGGCGGCGGCATGCGGGGCGGTCCACTGCACTCGCAACTCCAGGGCACGCCGATGGTGTGCCAGGCGCGCAGTGCGGCCAAGTACCGCTACTTCTCGGTGCGGGGGAAGTTCCCCGCGATGCACGAGTCGGGCTCGGCCTCGGTCGTCGGTGAGCTCTACGACCTGCCGCTGAAGATCCTGCGCGACCACCTCGTCCCTGCCGAGCCGGCCGAACTGGAGATCGGTGTCATCGAACTGGAGGACGGCAGCGCGGCCCTGGCGACCGTGCTGCGCGACGCGATGGTCGATCCGTTGATCCAATCGGGTGACATCCAAGACATCTCGTATCTCGGCGACTGGCGGGAGTTCTTGCACAGCGAGGGGTGAGGGAGTGGCACGGGGGGTGCCACTGGCAAGGGGGAGTTGCCGCACGCGGCGGGACCAACCGAAGTGGTCCCGCCGCGGGACCTTCTCCTCAGCGCCCACTCCCCTTCAGCAACCCGCGTTCGTACGCCACCGCCACGGCCGCCGCCCGGTCCGAAACGCCGAGCTTGGCGTAGACGTGCAGCAGGTGGGTCTTCACCGTCGCCTCGCTGATGAACAGCGCCGCCGCCACCGCACGGTTCGTGGATCCCTTGGCCACCAACGCCAGCACGTCGACCTCTCGGGTGGACAGCGGCTCCAGCGCGGGCTCCCGCACCTGCCCGAGCAGCCTCGTCGCCACAGCGGGTGACAGGACGGCCTCGCCCGCGTGCGCGGCACGGATCGCGCGTTGCAGTTCGTCGCGCGGGGTGTCCTTCAGCAGGTAGCCGGTGGCACCCGCCTTGATGGCCGGCAGGACGTCGCGGTCCGTGTCATAGGTGGTGAGCACCAGGACTCGGCACGGGTGGGTGCGGAGGCGTTCGATCGCGGACAGGCCGTCCGAGCCCGGCATGCGCAGGTCCATCAGCACGACGTCCGGCGACATGGCCGTGACCACGGCCACCGCCTCGTCGCCCGAGGCGGCCTCGCCGACCACCTCGAAGTCCGGTGCGGCGGACAGCATGCCGCGCAGCCCGTCGCGCACGACCGGGTGGTCGTCCACGATGACCAGGCGGATCACGCCGGTACCCGTGCCGAGATCGCCGTTCCCGCGCCCGGTTCGGACTCCACGAACAGCGCACCGGACAGGCGGTGCACGCGGTGGCGCATCGCGGGCAGGCCGAAGCCGTCCGAGGGGCGCGCGAGGTCGAAGCCCACGCCGTCGTCGCGCACGTCCAACGTCACCACGTCCTCCATGTACGACAGGGTCAGGCCCACGCGGGACGCCGAGGCGTGCTTCGCCACGTTCGCCAGGGCCTCCTGGGCGGTGCGCAGCAAGGCGACCTCCACCTCCGGGTGCATTTCGCGCACGGCTCCGGTCAGCGTCACCGAGACCGGAACGCCGTTGTGCTTCGACCAGCCCGACGCCACGTCGTCCAGCGCCTCGTGCAGGGCCGCCGAGTCCAGGGCGGGTGGTTGCAGGGCGTGCACCGAACGGCGGGCCTCGGCCAGGTTCGAGCGCGCGAGTTCGGCCGCCACCGCCACGCGGCGTTCCCAGTCCTCACCGGACGCCGCGGACAGTTGCGTGATGATGCCCGCCAGGCCCTGCGCGAGGGTGTCGTGGATCTCGCCCGCCATGCGATGGCGTTCGTCCTGCACGCCCGCCTCGTGCGCCTGCACCAGCAACTGGGCGTGCAGGCCCTCGTTCTCCTCGATCAGTTCCTTGCGCAGCCGGGACTGCTCGGTCGTGACGTGGCCGATGTACGTGAAGGTGCACGCCAGCACCACGAAGACGAGCAGCAGCAACCAGAAGGCCGCCTCCTCGCCCGCCGGCGGGTAGCCGCCGAACAACGACAGTGTCGCCAGACCGGCTGTCAGCGCCACCACGACGAACATCCAACGACCGCGCAGAATCTCGCTCGCGTAGACGTACACCGCGTACGACACCGCACCGAACCAGTGCTCGCGCATGCCCAGCACGCCGTAGAACAGGACCATGCCGCCGATGAACACGGCCATGAGCTCCGGACGGCTGCGCCACGCGGGATGCAACGTGAACCACCACGCCATCCACACGAACCCGAACGCCACCACGCCGTAGGTGAACCACCGCTCGGAAACCGACTGCGTGGTGAAGATCGAGTACAGCACCGTCGTCACGGTCAGCACGAAGTACGGAATCACGTGAGCGATCCCGAGGAGCCTGCGCTCCCACCGGTCCAACGCGGCCATGTCCACGAGCTACTCCCAGCGGAAAGTTCTGGCCGCGACCGTACCCGCCACGAGGCTCACCAGCCCCATGATCGCGAGATGCCTCCAGTCCGGCGCGGTACCCAGCCACGCCTGCTGCAACGCCTCCACACCGGGAGGCGTGTACGACCCGATCGCCTGAATCACCGAGGGCAGCATGAACCGCGGCAGGTACACGCCGCCGAAGAACATCAGCAGCATGAACACCACCGTCGCCCAGCCACCGGCCGATCGCGCGTTCGGGGCCAAGGCGGCGATCACCAGGCCCAGCGCGAACGTGCCCGCGCCTCCCAGCACCACGGCACACGCCAGGCCGAGTGGGTGGTGAGGCAGGTCGACGCCGAAAACGACGTACCCCACCAGTATGAGGAGCAGCACCGACAAGATCACCGCGACGAAGTTGACCACCATCTGACCGGCCAGCAGCCGCGCCGGGTGCATCGGCGTGGTGGACAGCCGGCGCAGCACGCCCTTCTCGCGATACGTCGCCACGACCGCGGGCAACCGTTGCAAGCCGATGAACACCAACGTGAACACGACGAGCGCCGACACGTAGCTGTCGATGAACCGCTGACCGCCGAAGTTCGCGTCAGGTGTGCGCAACGCCGGAATCGCGCCCAGCACCAGCAACAGCAGGCTGGGGAACAGGATCGCGAACAACGAGTTCAGCCGGTCGCGCAGGAACAACCGCGCCTCGATCTCAATGATCTTCAACATCACGACCCCCGGTGAGTTCGACGTAGGCGTCGTCCAGCGAGACCTGGTCGACGCGGAGCTGGCGCGCCACGATCTGCCGCCGCGCCAGCAGGGACGTCACCGCGTGCAGCAGGTCCTCGGACCCGCTCACCACGAGTTGCTCCCCCACCGACGACACCGCGGTCACTTCCGGCAACGCCTCCAGCAACGACACGTCCAGCGCGGCGGACGGCACGAACCGCACCCGCGTGGCACCGTCCACACGCGACACCAGCGCGGAGGGCGTGTCCAGCGCGACGATCCGCCCGTCGCGGAACACCGCCACCCGGTCGCAGAGCCGTTCCGCCTCCTCCATGAAGTGCGTGACGAGCAGGATCGTCACGCCGGCCGCCCGCACCTCCTCGATCACCGACCACGTGTCCCGCCGCGCCTGCGGATCGAGCCCCGTCGTCAGCTCGTCGAGGATCGCCACCCGAGGCGAGCCGATCAACGCCAGCGCGATCGACAGCCGTTGCTTCAGCCCGCCCGACAGCCGCCCGAACTCCACCCCCAGGTGCTCGGTCAGCCCGAGCCGCTCGGACCAGTCGGCGGGCGCCGGGTAGAACGACGAGAACAGCTCCAGCGCCTCGCTGACCCGCATCCGCTCCGGCAGTTCCGAGTCCTGCAGCTGCACCCCGATCGACGCGCGGACGTCCGCGGGGCGCCGCCCCAGCACCGACACGGTCCCCCGGTCCGCCGTCCGCAACCCGGCCACGCACTCGACCGTCGTCGTCTTGCCCGCCCCGTTCGGGCCCAGCACGCCGAAGATCTCCCCCTCGGCCACCTCGAACGACACGGAGTCCACCGCCACGCGGGGCCCGTACCTCTTCCCGAGGTCGCTCACTTCGATGATTGCCATGCCACCAGCGTCGAAGACCAGCGCCCGAAGATCATCGAACGACGAGCGCGACCTGGATCAACCGATCGGTTGATGCCGTCAGTCAGTCTCGAGAACGGCGGCGCGCAGAGCAGCGGCCAGGCGCGCCACCGGTTCCGGCAACGGGCCGGGCAGCCGGGCGAGCAGGACCCGGCGCTGTTCGGCGGGCCCGCCCCGCACCGGCAGGATCCTCACCCCGGCGGGAACGACCTCGCTCAGCGACGTGGGAATCGTCGTGATGCCGAGCCCGGCCGCGACCAGCTGCACCTTCGCCAGCCAGTCCCGCGCGGTGTGCGCGACGACGGGCCGCTCGTCCAGCCCCGGCCACACCCCCATCACCCACGGATCGCCGGGCCCCGCGATCCAGCGCTGGCCTCGCAGGTCTTCGACGTCGATGAAGTCGTTGCGCGCCAACGGATGCGCGGAAGGAACGGCCACCCGCAGGCTGCGTTCGACGAGGGTGTCGACCTCCAGTGCGGGAATCTCGTCGTCCGGAGCGCGGAACGGCGGCGCCGCCGAGATCAAGGCGATGTCCACCGTGCCCGCACGCAGCGCGCGCACCAACGCCGGTGTGCTCCCCTCACGCGTCACCACCGTGATGGATGGATGCGTGCGCGCCAACGCCGTCAGCGCCTGAGGAAGCAGCCACGCCCCAGCCGTCGCGAACCAGCCGAGCCTCACGGTGCTCACGTCCTCAGGCAACCCCGCGAGCTCTCGCGCACCCGCGTCGACCTGATCGACGACCACGGCCGCACGCCGCAACACGAGCCGTCCAGCCGCAGTGAGCCGCACGCCGTCATGCCGCCGCTCCAGCAACGGGACACCGGCCGACCGTTCCAGAGCGGCGATCTGCCGGGACGCGGCGGACTGCGTGTAGCCCAGGGCAGCGGCCGCCGCGGTCAGCGAGCCGCGCTCGGCCACCTCGCGGAACACCCGCAGCGCCACCAGTGAGGCATCACCCAGAGCCATGACGTTTACGCATACCCCTCTTGACAAATTCTCGCTACCCGCATAGCTCGATCGAGCCTAGCGTCGAAGACGTGATCACAACAGGGTTCGGGTTCAGCAGCACCGCCGCCGAGGTCGCCGAGGGGATCGACCTGACCGGAAAGCGCGTGGTCGTGACCGGGGCGTCCTCCGGCATCGGCGTCGAGACCGCACGTGCGCTGGCCGGCAGAGGCGCCGAGGTCACCCTCGCCGTCCGCAACACGGACGCGGGCGAGAAGACCGCGCGGGACATCGGTGGCGACGTCCGCGTCGCGAAGCTGGACCTGACCGACCTCGCCTCCATCGACACGTTCACGAACAGCTGGGACGGCCCGCTGCACGTCCTGATCGCCAACGCCGGCGTGATGGCCGTCCCCGAGCGGTACACCGACCAGGGCTGGGAGTGGCAGTTCGCCACCAACCACCTGGGCCACTTCGCGCTGGCCACCGGCCTGCACCCGGCGCTCAAGGCGGCGCACGACGCGCGCATCGTCGTCGTCAGCTCCACCGGCCACATGCTCTCGCCGGTCGTCTTCGACGACGTCAACTACGGGTTCCGCACCTACGACGCGTGGACCGCCTACGGCCAGAGCAAGACCGCCAACGTCCTGTTCGCGGTCGAGGCGACCCGGCGCTGGGCAGGGGACGGCATCACCGCGAACGCCCTCATGCCCGGCGCCATCTTCACGAACCTGTCGGCCCACCTCGGCATCAAGGAGAGCGACGTCGACCTCAGCACCATCAAGACGCCGGAACAGGGCGCGGCGACGTCGGTCCTGCTCGCCACCTCACCGCTGCTGGAGGGCATCGGCGGCCGCTACTTCGACGACTGCAACGAGACCCCGGCCGTCGACCGCCGCGACGAGGCTCCGCCGCTGCACGGCGTCGCCCGCTACGCCCTCGACCCGGACAACGCCGCCCGGCTGTGGACGTACTCCGAAACCCTCCTCGCGAAGGCCTGAGACATGACGATCGCACTGGTCACCGGCGCCACCCAGGGCCTCGGCCTGGCACTGGTCGAAGGGCTCGCCCACCGCCTCAACCCCACGGACACCGTCTACCTCACCGGCCGGGACGTCGAGAAGATCACCGCCGCGGTGGAGTCCCTGCCGGGCGGGGGCGCGCAGGTCCGCGGCGAACTCCTGGACGTCGCGGATCCCGGCGCGGCCGCGAAGGTCGCCGCCCAGATCCACGACCGGCACGGCGGAATCGACGTCGTCTTCGGCAACGCCGTCATGCGCGTCGGCCCCGACGACGACCCGCGCGAGTTCATCGACGACTACACCGAGGTCAACAACTTCGGCACCACCAGGCTCCTGAAGGCCTTCGCCCCGCTGCTCAACGACAACGGCAGGCTGATCGTGGTCGCCAGCTCGCTCGGCACCCTCCACCACCTCGCACCGGTGCTGCACGGGCACTTCACCAATCCGTCCTCTTTGGACGAACTGGACGCGCAGGTCGCCCGCTGGCGCGACGCGGTGAGGGACGGCCGCACGAAAGCGGGCGCCTGGCCGGGGTTCGTGAACATCCCGTCGAAGATCGGCCAGGTCGCCGCCGTGCGCGTCCTCGCGAGCGAACGCCGCGAAAGCGACCTCGCCAAAGGCGTCCTGATCGCGTCGGCGTGCCCGGGAATGATCAACACGCCGACGTCCGCGCTGTGGTGGGACGTCAGCACCGCGCCCACCCCGGCCCAGGCCGCGACGGCGTTGCTGGACCTCGCTCTCAGCCCGCTCGAGCCGGAGCAGTACGGCGAACTGGTCCGCCACGGCGAGGTCGTGCCGTTCAGCTGATGGGCTTGTCCAGCCCGTGCACCACCTGGTCGAGCAGCGTCCGGATGACCGCCTCGTTGTGCTCGTTGCGACCCGGCGTGATCATCCGTGACGTCGCCTCGACCATCGCGTGCACGAGCATCGCCCGCAGCGCGGCGCGCTCCACCCCGGCCGTCCGGAAGACACCGACCAGCGGCGCCAGCAACCGTTCGTGCTCGGCCCTGATCTGCTCGCGCGACGAGTCCGGCAACGTGTGCGCGGACAGCGCCACCACCGCCCCGTGGCTGCCGTCGGTGATGATCGCGAGTTCGGTGCGCAGGTACGCCTCGATCTTCTCCGGCACGGACGAGGCGCTGTTGACCGCGTCCTCCAGCTTGTCCGCCCACTCCGGCAGCGCGTCCGACACGATCGCGGCGACCAGTTCCTCACGCGAGCGGAAGTACTCGTAGAGGCTCGGCCGCGACAGCCCGACGCGTCTGGCGAGCGACGCGAGCGTCAGCGCCTCCGCTCCCTCGGTCGCCACGATGTCGCGCCCGGCGTCCAGCAGGGCGCGCAACCGGTTGGCGCGATGCTCCGCGACGGTGTCTGCGCTGATCCTCGGCACATCGGGATCGTATCGCGCTTGATTTCCCGACGGGGAGTTGGAATAGTTCCCGACAGAGCGTCGGGATCAGGGAGGCCAGCATGTTCATCGCGACCAACCGGATGTTCGTGAACCCGGACATGTCCGAGGAGTTCGAGCGGTACTTCCGCGGCAACATGCGCACCCACCTGCCCGGAGTCCCCGGCCTGCTGCGCAGCACGCTGCTCAAGCCGACGCAGGACGACCAGCCGTACGTCTCGGTCAACGAGTTCGAGTCGGAGGACGCCTTCCGCGCGTGGGTCGCCTCCGAGGCGTTCCGCGAGGCGCACAAGGGCCACCGCACGATCGCACGCCTGGTCACGGGCAACGAGCCGGAGCGATTCACGCACGCGGAGGACATGGTTCTGCCGCGGCAGCGCACCGAGTAGGCAATACTCCCCCGCGTGGGGGACGTGCGATTCCGCGTGCTCGGCCCGCTGGCGGTCGAGGTCGACGGACAAGAAGTGGTCCTGCCCGGCGGGCTCTGCCGAACGTTGCTGGCCGCATTGTTGTTGCGCCCCAACGAAGTGGTGCCCGCCGACGAACTGATGGCACGCGTGTGGCGCGACGGCGGCAGCATCGGCTCCCTGCGCACACTGGTGAACAGGCTCAGGTCCGCGCTCGGTGAGGCGAACCGCGTGCGCACGGTGGGCATGGGCTACGTCGCCGAGCCGGAGAACCTGGACCTGCTGACGTTCCGCGACCTGGCCGGGCAGGGCCGGCACGCCGAAGCCCTGGACCTCTGGCGCGGTCCCGCCCTCGCCGACGTCGACTCCGAGTGGGTGCGCGCGGAGGTGTCCGCGCTGGTCGAGGAACGCCGTGCGGTGCAACGGAAACTGACGATCCCGCGGCAGATCCCCGCCCCACCGGCGCAGTTCGTCGGCCGCCGCGACGAACTCGACCTGCTCGACCACGCCGACGGTCCCCTGGTGATCTCCGCCGTCAGCGGCGCCGCCGGCGTCGGCAAGACCGCGCTGGCGATGCGCTGGGCACACCAGGCGGCACACCGGTTCCCCGCCGGGCAGCTGTACGTGAACCTGCGCGGCTTCGACCCCGCCGCCGAACCCGCGAGGCCCGCCGACGTGATCCGCCGTTTCCTGACGGCGCTCGGCGTGCAGCCCGGTCAGGTCCCGAAGGACGAGGCCGCGCAGACAGACCTCTACCGCGAGCTACTCGCGCACAAGAAGGTGTTGCTGCTGCTGGACAACGCCCGCGACGCCCGCCAGGTCAGGCCGCTGCTGCCCGGCGGCGACCGGTGCCAGGTCCTGATCACCAGCCGCGACCGCATGAGCGACCTCGCCGGAGCGCGGCCGCTGGAACTCGGCATGCTCGGCCACGCGGACGCCGTCGCGCTCGTGACCGCACGCATCGGCGCCGAGCGCGCCGCGGCGGAACCAGAAGCGCTGGCACGTCTGGTCGAGCTGTGCGGCGGACTGCCACTGGCCCTGTCGATCGTCGCCGCCCGTGCCGCGGCCGACGCGCAACTCCCGCTCGCCGCACTGGCCGACGAGATCGCCGACGAGCGGAACAGGCTCGACTTCCTCGACACGGGCGACGACCTGACCAGCGTGCGCGCCGCGTTCTCCTGGTCCTACCGGCGGCTGAGCGACCCGGCCGCCCGCCTGTTCCGGTTGCTCAGCGCGCACTGCGGCCCCGACTTCACCGCCGCGGCGGCCACCAGCCTCGGCGGTACCCAGGACGCGCTCGACGAACTGGCCGGCGCGCACCTGCTGAACCGGTCCACGTCCGGCCGCTACCACTTCCACGACCTCGTGCGCCTCTTCGCCCGCGGCCTCACGACCGAGGACGAGCATCTCGACGCGTTGCGCCGCCTGCTCGACCACTACCTGCACACCGCCTACCGCAGCCGCGACGCGCTGGCGGCGTCCCGCAACCCGTTGACGCTCGCCGCCCCGCTGCCGGGTGTGACGCCGGAGGTGCTCCCCGACGAACCCACCAGGTGGGCCTGGTACGACGCCGAGATCGACGTGCTGACCGGCATGGCGACCGCCTCCGCCCAGGCGGGGCTGGACACCCGCACGTGGCAGCTGGCGTGGTTCCTGACCACCGCCCTCGAACGGAGAGGCCGCTGGCACGAGTGGTCGGAGGCGGTCGAGATCGGGCTCGCGGCTGCCGAACGGCTCGGTGACCTCTACGCCAGGTCCCGGATGCGGTACTTCCTCGCCCGCGCCCACCGCAGAGCAGGCCGCCTGGACGACGCCATCGCCGCGGTGACCGCCGCGATCGAGGACTACCGGGAGCTCGGCGAACCGGTCGGCGAGGGAAGCGCTTTCCAGGTCCTCGCCGCCCTGCACGGCGAACAGGGACGACCGGCGGAGGCGCTGCGGGCCGCACGCGAATCCCTGCTGCTGGCCGAGAAGAGCGGCGACACGCTCGGCATCGGCGCGGCGTTGAACCAGATCGGCTGGTTCAACGGAGAACTCGGCGACCACCGGGCCGCGATCGAGCACTGCGAGCGAGCGGTCGCACTCCACCGGACAGCGGGAGACTCGGACCAGGTCGGCGAGGCCGTGGCACTGGACAGCGTCGCGAACTCCCAGCGCCACCTCGGAGACCTGGCGGCCGCGACCGCCACCTCCGAACGCGCGGTGGAGATCTTCCGCGCCGCCGGCTACCGCGTCCTCGAAGCCCAGGCACTGGTCAACCTCGGCGACACCCACCACGCGGCGGGCGAGACCGAACGCGCGCGGCAGACGTGGCAGCACGCGCTGGCGATCTACGAGCACATCGGGGACCGCGCGGTGGACCAGGTCCGCCGGCGCCTCACAGAGCAGGCAGCAGGGCCTTCATCCGGTTGATCTCGTCGGACTGCGTGGCCACCACGTCGTCCGCCATCTCCTCGACCTGGACGTTGGCGCCGGACCCGCGCACGTCCGTCGCCATCTTGATGGCACCCTCGTGGTGCTTGATCATCAGCTCCAGGAACATCCGGTCGAAGTCCTTGCCGCGCGCCGCGCCCAGCGCGTTCAGCTGGTCCTGCGTGGCCATGCCCGGCATCTGCCCGTGGTCACCGTGCGTGCCGATGGCGTTGAACGTGCGCTGCCACTGCTTCATGGCGCCGATCTCGGGCTCCTGGCTGTACCGGATGCGGTCTGCCAGGCCCTTCACCGTCTCGTTCTGCGCGCGCTCGGGGGCGAACCTGGTCATGGCGAGCGCCTGCTCGTGATGGGCGATCATCATCGACACGTACTCACGGTCAGCGTCGTTCGGCGGTGCCTGGATCACGCCGCTCACGTCCGAGGGCGCCACGGTCGGAGCCGAGCCGCCAGGCGTGTCCGGTGCGATGACCGGCGCCGCCTCCGGCTCCGACGTACAGCCTGCCAGCAGGGCGAATGCGGCAACGATGACCAGAACCCCAGAACGCATGGATCGGAGAATACCCTCCGAAAGACGCTGGCCCTTAGCAAGGCGAAAGGGTCATACTCCCCCTCACCAACCCGTACCGAGGGGGTACAGCTGTGAGTTCACGCGAAACGGCCCGGCGGCGTAGAACGCCTTTCGCGATTCTGGGGGCTCTCACGCTGACGCTGTCAACGTTGACCGCGCCCGCGTTCGCCGAGCCCGATCTTCCCGCCGACGGCAAGGGGCTGAGCGAGGCCCAGCTCGAGTCGCGGGCCGACGGGTCCACCGGCCTTCCCGGCGTCGACGAGATCAGCCGCAGCCGCAACATGGTCCTGGTCTCGCACCTGGACAAGCAGGCTCCGCTCGACTCGACCCAGACCGACATCGCGTTCCAGGACAACTACGCGTTCGTCGGCAACTACAACGGCTTCACCATCTACGACGTCCGCAACCCGCGGGCGCCGAAGATCACGAGCTCGGTCCTCTGCCCCGGTTCGCAGAACGACATCTCGGTGTACGGGAACCTGCTGTTCCTGTCGACCGACTCGTCGCGCAGCGACAACTCGTGCAACAGCGTTGCCCAGCCCGCGACGATCAAGGAGTCGTGGGAGGGCGTCAAGGTCTTCGACATCAGCGACAAGAAGGCCCCGAAGTACGTCGCGGCCGTCGAGACCGACTGCGGTTCGCACACCCACACGATGGTGCCGGCCAAGGACAAGAAGAGCGTCTACCTCTACGTCTCTTCCTACTCGCCCAACGCCACGTTCCCGGACTGCCAGCCTCCGCACGACAAGATCTCGATCGTCAAGGTCCCGGTGAAGAGCCCGGCCTCGGCCTCGCTGATCAAGGCGCCGGTCCTGTTCCCGGACGGCGCCAACCCCGGCCGGCCCGGCGACATCGACACCGGCTACACCTCGGCCACCACCGGTTGCCACGACATCACCGTCTACCCGCAGCTCGACCTCGCGGCCGGCGCGTGCATGGGTGACGGCGTCCTCTGGGACATCTCCAACAGGGAGAGCCTGGTGGAGATCAACCGCGTCCAGGACGACCAGCACTTCGCGTTCTGGCACTCGGCGACCTTCAACAACAGCGGTACCAAGGTCGTCTTCACCGACGAGCTCGGTGGCGGCGGCGCGGCGACGTGCAACGAGAAGATCGGCCCGAACCGCGGCGCCAACGGCATCTACGACATCGTGGGCAAGGGCAAGAACCGCAAGCTGGTCTTCAAGTCCTACTACAAGATCCCGCGCATGCAGGGCGACACGGAGAACTGCGTCGCGCACAACGGTTCGCTGATCCCGGTGCCCGGCAAGGACATCATGGTGCAGTCCTGGTACCAGGGCGGCGTCTCGGTGTGGGACTTCACCAACTCGAGCAAGCCGCGTGAGATCGGCTTCTTCGAGCGCGGCCCGATGGCGAACGGCGCGGGCGGCGGCACCTGGTCGACCTACTGGTACAACGGCTACATCTACTCCTCGGAGATGGGCCGCGGCTTCGACGTCATCGACATGCGCGACCCGCGCACGTTCGTGGCGAAGCTGTTCCGCACGGACGAGCTGAACGTGCAGACCCAGGGGAACTTCTACCGCGGGTAGACAGTCTCCCTCTCAGATCAGCGCGGCTGCCGGCGTTCGGCAGCCGCGCTGACTGCTGTCAGGACCAGGGTCACCGCCACACCACCGAACACGGCCCAGACCGGCGAACCGGCGTCCATCGCCCACGCGGCGACGACGGCGGTGAGCCCGTAGCCCGCACCGGTCACCGCGTACATCATCGAGAACCCCGCCGCGTGCGCGCCGACCGGAAGCCGTTCGCGCAACGCGAGACTGCGCGTCACCAGCACACCGGACTGGAACAACCCGGCCGCGAGCAACGCGCCCGTGATGCCCGGCAGGTTCGGGAACAACGCCAGCGCGCCGACGCACGTCGCGGTGAGGACGAGCAGCACCAGCCCCTGTGTGCGGAACGTTCCCGGCCACGGCCGCAACCCGTACAGCACCGCGCCGAGCGCGCTGCACGCCGCGAAACCCATGAGCAGCGGCCCGATCCAGCCGATGCCGATCCCCCGGTGCTCCAGCAACGCGGGCAGCACCAGTTCCGCGACCGCCAGCTGTGCCAACGCCGCCGCGCTCACGAGGTAGATCGGCCAGGCCGACGCCACCACACGAGGTTTCGCCGTGCCGGAACGGGACGTCACGTGCCCGCGCGGCAGGATGAACACCAGCCAGGCGGCCACGACGACCAGCGACACCGACACCACGACGGGCGCGCGGTGGTCGACGCTCAGCGCCAGCACGGTGACCAGCGCGGGCGCCACCGCCCACACCACCTGCGTGATCATGGCGTCGAAGCCCATCGCCTTGGGCACCAACGAGTCCGGCACCAGCCCGAGCAGCATCGCCCGCAGCCCGCCCGGCGTCGTCGACGGCCCGGCGCCCGCGATGAACGCCGCGATCGCCAGCACCGTCACGTTCTGCGTCAACGCCAGCGTCGTGAACGCGCCCGCCCCGACGACCAGTCCGATCGACAGCTGCCCGCGCATCCGCGACGGGTCGAGGAACAGCCCGAGCAGCGCGGCGCCGAGGATCTCGCCCAGCACGTAGACGGCGACCAGCGACGCGGCCAGCACGTACCCGCCGGGCAGTCCCCTGGTCAGGAACACCATCATCAGCGGCGTCATGGACATCGGTAACTTCGCGGCGACCGTCACCACGGCGCACGCCAGCACGTCCCGGTTCGCGAGGTCGCGGTACCCGGCAGCGGAGATCGTCATCTACTCGCCCAGCTCCTGGAACAACGTCAGCTGCAACCCGGCGGGCGCGGCCAGCCGGGCGTTGAGCGAGTTCCACGGCGTGCGCGTAGGTTCCGCGATCACCTCGGCACCGGCGGCCTCCAGCGCACGGGTCGCCGCGGCGGAGTCGTCCACCTCGAAGGCCACCCGGAAGTGCCCGGCGACGCGCCTGCCGACCTCGACCTGGTCGATGTACTCGGCGTGCGGCGGATCGGTGATCTCCAGCGTGGCCCTGCCGGCCTCCAGGATCGTGACCCGCCCGCCGTCGGACGTGAACGCCGCCCGTTGCTCGAGGCCGAGCACGTCGCGGTAGAAACGCAGGGCCTCTTCGTAGTCGTCAGCGGTGACGACCAGGCGGAGTTCACGGACACCGGTCATGGCGACGATCATCGCACCACCGGTGTCAGAAGGACGAGAAGACGCGAAAGTGCCTCACACCGCCACGCGCTGATCGGCCGACTGCACCAACCGCGTCGCGATGCAGAGGACCAGCGCGATCCCCGCCGTCACGTGGATCGGCGCCGGCCCGAACGTCGCCGCCAGCACCGCGAGCGACCCCAGCGGCAGCAGGTACTTGCGCACCCCCGCCTGGCCGGGGCAGTCCTGCACGTACCAGACGCACAGGAAGAACACGGCCAGCGGCACCGTCGTGAACGCGGCGACCGTCGTGCCCGGCGCGTGCGAGAGGTGCAGGTCGTAGTCCACCGAAGCCGCCAGGCCGGCACCGAGCGCGGCGATCGAGCCGAGGATGAACAGGTGCGCGTACCCCCACAGGAACGCCTTCTTCAGGTTGTGCAGGTGCGACGGCGCCTCGAAGTAGATCCACCACACCGAGAACACGATGACCAGTGAGGCCGCGGCGAGCGAGATGAGGTTGACGCCGGTGTCGAAGCCCTTCTGGAACGCGAGCGTGGCCGCCAGGATCGACTCGCCGAGCACGATCAGCGTGAACAGGCCGTGCCGTTCCGCGATGTGGTGCGGGTGCCACGTCGTCGCCTCGTTGCGCTCCGCCCAGACCGGCACCAGCAACTCGCCGATCATGAAGAGGATCCACAGCGGGAGCTGCAGGCTCGTCGGCGCGACGACCACCCACAACACCCACAGCACCTGCATGCCGGCGATGCCCGCGGCGTACCGGCGCGTGCAGCCCTTGTGCGACGGGTTGTCGCGCGACGCCCGCAGCCAGTGCGCGACCATCGCGAGCCGGATGACGACGTAGCCGGCGACGACGATCCGGTAATCCTGGTGCTCGAAGACCGCCGGGATGCCGGCCGCGATGACCAGCACGCCGGCGATCTGGACCATCGTGATGATCCGGTAGAGCGTGTCGTCGTTGTCGAACGCGCTGGCGAACCAGGTGAAGTTCAGCCAGGGCAGCCACAACGCGAAGAACGCCATGCAGAACGCCAGCAGGCCCGCGCCCGCGTGGTTCTCCGACACGGCGTGGTGCAACGAGGCGGCGGCCTGGGCGACCGCCACCACGAAGCTGAGGTCGAACAGCAGCTCCAACGGCGTCGCGACCCGGTGGGTCTCCGCCGTGTCGCGCGCGAGGAGCTTCTTGATCATCCAGGCACCACCATGATCCGCGATTCGCTGAGGTCGAGCGCGACCCGCGTGCCGGGCTGGTAGGCGGAGGCGGTGTTGGAGGGCTGGTCGATGCGCAGCACCTGCTCACCCACCCTGACCGAGATCCGCGTGACCGGCCCGAGGAACGACTGGGTCAGCACGTCGCCCACGATCTTGCCATTGGAGTCGCCGTCGTGCGCGGAGACGCCGATGTCCTCGGGACGCACGATGAGGCGAACGTCGCTTCCGGACGGTTGGTCGTGCGACGCGGCCACCGTGACACCGTTCACCACGACGGTCTGGCCCTCCGCCTTGGCCTCGACGCTGTTCGTGACGCCGACGAACTGCGCCACGAACGCCGTCGCCGGCTCCCGGTAGACGACGGACGGGGTGTCGAGCTGCTCCAGCCTGCCGTGCGACATCACGCCGACGCGGTCGGAGACGGCGAGCGCCTCCTCCTGGTCGTGCGTGACGAACAGCGTCGTCATGCCGAGCTCCGTCTGGATGCGACGGATCTCGTCCCGCAGGTTCACGCGGACCTTGGCGTCCAACGCGGACAGCGGCTCGTCCAGCAGCAGCACGCGCGGCTGGATCGCCAGAGCGCGCGCCAGCGCGATGCGCTGCTGCTGACCACCCGACATCTGGTGCGGGTAACGGCCACCGAGGTGCGCGAGGCCGACGAGCTCCAGCAGTTCGCCGGCCTTCTTGGCGTCGCCCTTGCGCATCTTCAGGCCGAACGCGACGTTCTGCGCCGCGGTCATGTTCGGGAAGAGGCTGTAGGCCTGGAAGACCATGCCCATGTCCCGCTTGTTGGCCGGGACCTTCGTGATGTCCTTGCCGCCCACGGTGACCGTGCCGGAGTCGGACGTCTCGAAGCCCGCGACGATGCGCAGCGCCGTCGTCTTGCCGCAGCCCGACGGGCCGAGCAACGAGACGAGCTCGCCCTCGGCCAGTTCGAGGTCGAGACCGTCCAAAGCCGCGTTCCCACCGAAGGACTTGCGCAGCCCTTTGAGTTCCAAGTGACCCATGTGCTTACTCCTCGACCACGGTCTGACGGCGCCGCTGGCCGACGTAGGAAAGTGCGAACAGGAGGACGAACGCGAAGAGCAGGCACAGCAGCGACACCGCGATGGACACGCCCGCGTTGCGCTTGCCGAGCAGGTTCACCTGCACCTGCAGCGTGTCGAAGTTGAGCAGCGACGCGATGGTGAACTCGCCGAGCACCAGAGCGACGCTCAGCAACGACGCACCGATCAGGGCGACGCGGATGTTCGGCACGACGATCTTCCACAGCACCGTGAACCACGACGCGCCGAGGCTGCGCGCGGCTTCGGCGAGCGTCTTCAGGTCGATCGCGGCGAGACCGGCGTCGACCGCGCGGTAGGCGAACGGCAGCACCAGGATCGTGTACGCGAACGTCAGCGTCAGCGGTGAGTCGCCGAGGAAGAAGTTCACCCACGCGTAGAGCGGTGCCATGCCGACCACCAGCACGATCGCGGGGATCGCCAGCGGCAGCAGGCACAGGAACTCCACGAGCCGTTGCAGCTGGGGAAGCCTGAGCCGGATCCACGCCATCGTCGGCACGAGCAGCACCAGCATCAGCACCGCACTCGTCACCGACAACAGCAGCGAGTTGACGAGAGCCTCCATCAGGCCCTCGTCGTCGACGATCGACGTCCACGACTCCAGGCTGCGGCTGCCGCCCTTGCCGCGCGTGGAGAACTCCGCCATCGCGATCAGCGGCAGGATGAAGTAGACGCCGAGGATCAGCAGGATGATCGTGCGCAGGACGCGCTGCTTCACTAGCGAACCCACTTGGCCACCCTCTTCTGCAGCAGCACGTTCACGCCCATCGCGATGCTGACCACGATCACCATGCCGAGGCCCAGCGCCTTGCCCAGGTTCTCCTGGCCGAGCACGACCTCACCGGTGAGGAACCCGCGGATCTGCAGCGGCACGATCGGGCTGCCCTGCGAGACGAGCGCGGCGGCCGTGGCGTAGGCGCTGAAGGCGTTGGCGAACAACAGGAGCAGCGCGCCGAGGAACGGCGGCGTGAGGATCGGGCCGCCGACGTGCCGCCAGTACGTCCAGCTCGTGCCGCCCAGGCTCGCGTTCGCCTCACGCCACTGCGGGCGCAGGCCGTCCAGCGCGGGCAGGAACACGATGACCATCAACGGGATCTGGAAGAACGTGTAGACGAGCGTCAGACCAGGCAGGTCGAACAGCCACGCGCTGCCGGCGAACAGGTCGATGCCAACGTTGTCACGCAGGAACTTCGTGACGAGACCTTCGAAGCCGACCGTCGCGAGGAACGCGAACGCCAGTGGCACGCCACCGAACTGGGCGAGCACACCGCTACCCGCGACGACGATCCGGCGCAGCATCCCCTCGGGGTTGCCGACCGCGATCGCCCACGTGAGCAGCGCGCCGAAGATCGCGCCGATGACCGCCGTGAGCGCGGAGAGTTCGATGCTGCGCACGAAGGCGTCGAAGACAACGCCCGTGAACAGGGTCGTGAGGTTGTCGAACGTGAACGCGCCGTTGGAGTCCTGGAAGGCACCGAACAGCACGAGCACCGTGGGGTAGACGAGGAAGGTGCCGACGAACGCCAGGAACGGCACCGCGACGAGCCAGGCGGCCACAGATGGCCGACCGGCGGCCCCACCCTTCTTCGGGGCAGGACCGCCGGGCTTTGCCGCCGCTACGGGAGCGACTGAGGTCATCCGATGGCCTGCGCCCAGGTCGCGGTGAGAACGGCCTTGGCCTTGTCGGCCTGCGCCTGCGTCTGGAACACCTGCTTGCCCTCGGTCTTCGGCAGCTTGTCCTTCGCCGCCTTGTCCGCCTTGTCACCCATCTTGTCCAGGCGCACCGGGCGGGACATGCCCTTCAGGTACAGGTTCTGGCCCTCGTCGGAGTAGAGGAACTCCTGCCACAGGCGGGCGGCCGCGGGGTGCGGCGCGTCCTTGCTGATGGCCTGGTTGTAGTAGGCGCCGATCTGCGCGTCGGCCGGGACGACGACCTTCCAGTCGAGCTTGCCCTTGAGCTTCTCGGTCTGGGCGGCGTTGGTGTAGTCCCAGTCGATGACGACAGGCGTCTGACCGGACTCGATGGTCGCGGGCGACGGGTCGACCGGCTGGAAGTTGCCGGCGGCCTTGAGCTGCTTGAAGAACTCGACACCGGGAGCGATGTCGTCGGCGGAACCGCCGTTGCCCAGCGCCGCCATCATGACGCCGGAGAACGCGGCACCGGCCTGCGTCGGGTCGCCGTTGAGCGCGACCTTGCCCTTGTACTCGGGCTTGAGCAGGTCCTTCACGCTCGTCGGCGCCGGCACCTTCGCGGCGTCGTAGCCGATCGACATGAAGCCGCCGTAGTCGCCGTAGTACGCACCGTCCGCGTCCTTGAGCTCAGCGGCGATGTCGTCCCACGTGCTGACCTTGTAGGGGGCGAACAGGTCCTTGTTGGCCAGCGCCACGTTCAGCCCGAGGTCGAACACGTCCGGCGCGCGGTCGTTGCCCTTGAGCTGCTTGGCGGCGTTGATCTCCTCCTGGCTGGACGCGTCCGGCTGGGCGGAGTCGACCTTGACGCCGTACTTGGCCTCGAAGGCCTTGATGATCTCGCCGTAGTTCGCCCAGTCCGGGGGCAGCGCGATGACGTTGAGCTTGCCCTCCTTCTTGGCGGCCTCGACCAGCTTGTCCATGCCGCCGAGCTCACTCGCCGACTTCGCGGTTCCGGCAGCACCAGCCGGCGTCTCCTTGGCGGGCGGGGCGCCACAGGCGGCCACCGCCAGCACCAACGCGCCGACGCCAATCAACTTCGTCGTGACGTTCCCTCGCTTCAGCACGAGCGGAGGATTGGCTCGGGATGCTTTCGTTGTCAAGCCAGCCGCGCCGGTTGAGACCTTCTCGACTCCTACCGTGAATTCTCGGCGTCCCCGGGGTTGCCGCCGAATGCTTTCCGCGCTTCGCTGAGGTGTTGTGCCGAGATCCCGGTACCGGGATCGACGTGGACGAGCGCGGTGGTCAGGTGCCGTCGCTTGTGGACGAACTCCTCCCGGCGCGCCGCGTGCAGCCCGAAGTCGTCGTCGAACCAGACGAGAGGTCTCTCGTAGGCGTACCTGGCGACCGCCGGGTACTTCCAGCCGGTCGCGTCGTGGAACTCGATCACCTTGAGCGGCGGAAGGCCCAGACGCGGTCCGATCTCGGTGTTCGCCCGGTGCAGCCAGGTCGTGGCCCAGGCGAGTTCGGCGCCGGTTTCGTCCGCCAGCTGTCTCAACTGGTCGCCGTGACCGGGGTCGAGCCAGATGCGGAGCCTGCGCCGCCAGCCGACCTTGAGGTCGAACGGCCGGTAGTTGCCCGGCTTGGGGTTAGCGGCCCACGGGTTGAGCGGCCCGTCGACGTCGATCAGGATCAGCGGTCTCACCCCGTCCAGCATGCCCGGACGGCCCGCCCGGTGGTCGAAAACGCCCGCCCCTGTTCGTATAGGGGGCATGTTCACCGATGAGGAGATCGCTTACCTGCGCGAACAGCCCCTGGCCCGCCTGGCCACGATCAACGAGGACGGCTGGCCGGACGTGGTGCCGCTGGCGTTCGAGTACGACGGCACGCACCTCTGGGTCGGCGGCGCGGGTGACCAGGTCAGGAACACCCGCAAGTTCCGCAACATCACCGCCGGCCGCCGCAAGGTGTCGCTCGTGGTCGACGACCTGGTCTCGTTCACCCCGTTCGTCGCGCGGGCGATCCGCGTCTACGGCACCGCCGACGACCCGGAGACCCGCACCGGCATCGTCGGCCCCGGCGTCTACTGCCGGATCACCCCGACCAGGATCTGGGCGTGGAACATGGCGGGCGATCCGGTGGGCGAGACCTGGTACGAGCCCCGCCGGTCATGAGGCCCTGCGCGCGGGGCACACCGCCGCGCTGCCCCACCGGGCGCCGTAGAGCAGGCCGGGCAGCAGGCGCCGGAACCGCAGGTGGATCTCCCCCGCCCGGTCCACGGACTGCGTCGTCCCGACCGGCTCCGCATCGGACCGCAGCACGCCGTCGAACGCCCGCACCAGCCGCTTGCGGTCGTGCTCGAACCGCACGCGCAGGTCGAACACCTCGCACGGCCGTTCGGGCACGTGCAGCACGCACGGACGCATGGCGTCACGGTGGGACAGCCGGTAACGGATCGCGAAGTCGTGGGTCTCGCCCCGCGCCAGTGGTTCGGCCGGGACGAGCCGGAAGCCGGGCCGGTCCAGGTTGCCCCGGTCCTGCAACGTGCCTCCATACAGGAGCTGCGCCTCCACGTCCCGCCGGTGCACGGGGAACGCGGCGACGAAGTCGAACGACGTCACCCCGTCCTGGTTCACGACGATCTGGTAGCGCTCCAGCACCTCCGGCCGTTCCTGGTCCAGCATCACCGCCACGGCCAGTTCCGCGGTGTGCCAGCCGCCCGCGTCCCGGCGCATGGTCGTCGCGGCGAGCTCCGCCAGCTGGTCCACTGCCTCGTCGACGCGGCGGCGCACGGTGCGGGCGTCGCGGTCGATCGTGGCCGCCAGCCAGCCGACGCGCTCCTGGTAGAGCGGGTGCCGGACGTCCGAGATGAGGCCGAACGCCACCCGTGCCGCGAGGTGCAGGTCCTCCGGGAGCTGCTCGACCAGGTCCGTCAGCCGGGTGACCAGCTTCTGCTTGGCCGCGACCGCCCCGTCGGCCTCGGTGATCCCGCACGCCGCGGCCAGCGCCGGACCGATCTTGTCCGTGATCCGTCCCGCGTGCACCCCTCGCCCCTTGCGGAGGGTCTTCAGCTCCTGGACCAGGCTCGCCGTCGTCATCCCCGGTTCTCCTCCCCTTGCGTGCTCACGTGCTGCGGAGGCAGGTTGCGTCGGCCATGTGGACGAGAAGTGGACACGCCGTGGATCGGTCAGACGTGGTCCGGGCGCAGCACCGTCCGCGCCACCGACGAGGCCAGCGCGATGCCCAGCCGCACCCCGTCACCGCCGAGGAAGACCCGCGAGCTGCCGATGCGGTCGAGCGTGGGCTGGTCGACGGCCCCGAACCCGAACGCGATCATCTCCGGGCACGAGGTCGTGGCGCTGAGCCGTTCCAGCGCGGCGGGCCAGGCGGGATCCGTGGCCCTGCCGTCCGAGACGAAGAACAACATCGGTCGCCGCACGCGCAGTCGCTGCGCCTTCAGGCTCTCCACGTCGCGCTCGATGACGGTGCGCACGAGGGTGAACGCGGATCCGAAGGCAGAACCCGATTCCTGGCGCGGTCGAATAACTTCGAGCGGATCGAGCGCGGGCGACAAAGGCCGCACGACCAGCGGCCGTTCCGCGAAAACGACCACGCAGAGCCGAATCTGGGCACCGCTGCGGCGATCCGCGTGGACCACACCGCGGAACTCCCGCATGCCGGCGTTCACCTCGTCGATGTGGCCGGCCATCGAGAAGGACACATCGCACACCACGTAACAAGGCAACACCTCACGGTCCATGCCGTGCACCGTTACCGGATCGCGTTGATCAAACGTGGACAAAAAGCTGATTCGGTGACACGCAGACGGGACCTTGCGCGACATTCCCCCCAGACGAGAGCTTCAGACCGGGAGGCGGCGTGGAATTTCGAATGCTGGGTCCACTGGAGGCGTGGCACGACCACACCGCCGTACCGTTGGGGGACCAGCAACAACGCTTCATCCTCGTCGTACTCCTGTTGCACGCGAACAAACCCGTGTCACCCGAACGGATCACCGAGATCGTGTGGCAGGGCAACCCGGACCGGCGGAGCCTGGTCCGCAGCTACATCAAGCGCCTGCGCACGGCGTTCGAACCCACCGATGCCGAGATCGAGACGACGGCGACCGGGTACGTGCTTCGCGTCGACGAGGACCAGATCGACACGGTCCGCTTCGACCGGCTGCGCGGGGAGGCTGCGCTCGCCCAGCAGGACAACGACCAGCGCCGGGCCATCGACCTGCTGCGCGAGGCGGTGGCGTTGTGGCGCGGCCGGTTCCTCGACGACATCGACATCGACAGGGTCGGCGGCGCCGAGGTGTTCGTGCCGACGGAGAGCTACCACGACGCGCTCGGCGACCTGGCCGAACTGGAACTCGTCACGGGCGACCACCGGTCGGCGAGGGACCGGATGCGCCGCGCCACCCGCACCTCCCCCGACCACCAGAAGTACGCCGAGCTCCTGATGCGGGCGTTGATCGCCGGCGGCGACGGCGCGGGTGCGCTCCGGGTCTTCGACACCGCGTCCGGTGCGCTCGCCGAGTCCGGCATCGAGCCGGGAACCGTGTTGCGCAACCTCGCGGAACGCGCCCGGCGCGGTGAACCGGCCAGTTCGCTGCCGTCCCGCCCCGGCGCGTTCACCGGCCGGTCCGACGAGCTGGACAAGATCGCCGCGGCCGCCGCCGGTTCGGACGAACGGCGCGCCGTGTGGATCAGCGGCCCACCCGGCGTCGGCAAGTCCGACCTGGCCGTCGAAGCCGCGCACCGCCTGCGCGACCGGTTCCCGGACGGCCAGCTCCTGGTGCGCCTCAACGGTTTCACGCCGAACGTGGCGCCGATGTCCGTCTCGGACGCGCTGAGCCAGCTGCTCACCGACCTGGGCGTGCCCGCGGAGCAGATCCCCGACACGGTGGGCCGCAAGGCGACGGTCTACCAGTCGCGGCTCTACGGCACGAAAACGCTGGTGGTGCTGGACAACGCGGCGTCACCCGAGCAGATCCGGCCGTTGCTGCCCGAGACGCGCGAGTGCTTCGCCGTCGTCACGAGCAGGAAGATGGGCGAGCCGGACATCAGCGATCACGTGCGGCTGGCTCCGATGCCGGCCGGCGACGCGTCCGCGCTGTTCCAGAGGCTGACGAACGGCTCGTCGCGCGTGCGCGGCAGGTCCGCGGACGTCGCCGGGCTCGTGAAGCGATGCGGGTACATGCCGGTGTCGATCACCGTCGCGGCGGCGTTGCTGCGCAAGCACGACAGGTGGTCGCTCGACTACCTGATCGGCCAGCTGGACGACACCGGGGCGTGGCGGGAGGACGGCGCCGCGATCCACGCCTCCTACCGGCAGCTCGACGCCCACCAGCAGCAGGTCTTCCGTCTCTTCGGACACCTGCCGGGACCCGACGTGGACATCGTCGGCGCCGCGGCGCTCATCGGCACCGACATCGCCGTCACTCGCAAGCTGCTCCACGACCTGCACGAGGTCTGCCTGCTGGAAGAGGTCGCGCCGGAGCGGTACCAGATGCTGGACTCCATCAAGGAGTTCGCCGCTCTCGAACCTCCCTCCGCGGGCGCGTTGGAGCGCCTGCTCGACTTCTACCTCGTGACGCTCGCGGACGCCGTGAACGTCGCGTACCCGTTCGACCGCGCCGCCCTGCCCTCCGTCGAACGGGAAAGCCCGCGGAGTCTGCGGTTCGCGCTCGAGGACGAGGCGATGGCGTGGATCATCGCCGAACGCGACAACCTGATGGCCGCGATCAAGCAGGCGGACTCGGACCGCGCGTGGCTGCTCGCCTCGTTGATCTGGCGGCACTTCAACACCGCGAACCGGATCGACGACTGGATCGACGCCGTCAGTTCCGTGCGGCCGGACGGCGACTACGGCCGAGCACACGTCCTCTACCGCCTGTCCATCGCCAACGACCGGCGTGGCCGGCACACCGAGGCGCTGGACCTGGCCGGACAGGCGCTGGCGTGCTGGACCCGGCTGGGCGACGTGGCCGGTGAGGCCGCGGCGTTGTGCGCGATCGGCATCTCGGAGATGCAACTCGGTCCGCACGACGAGGCCATGAGGCATGTCGAGGCCGCGCTGGCGAAGTACGAGCAGTGCGGGGACGTGCGCGGCCAGGGGCACGCGTTGAGCTTGCTCGGCTACCTCAACGAGCAGCACGGCAGGTACGAAGTCGCGGTGGCACAACAGGAAGCCGCCGTGCGGTTCCTGCGGGAGAGCGGCCACCGGCAAGGGCTCGCCCACGTGCTGAACAACCTGGGAGCGAACCAGCAGCACCTGGGGATGCTCGAGGAGGCGATCCTCCATCACCTGGAGGCGCACGAGATCGCGGTCGAACTCGACGACCTCTGCGTGGCGGCCTACGCGTTGACCAACATCGCCGACGCCCACCGGCTCGCGGGCAGGTTCCCCGAAGCGGTGCACCACCACGACCTCGCGGCCAGGGCCGCCGCCGGGCTGGCCGACGCGGAACTGCGGGGAAGCCTCCTGCGCGACCGGGCGGCCACGGAGAAGGACCGCGGCCGGCCGGGCGCGGCGCTGCTGCTCTACCAGGAGTTGCTGGACGTGGCCACGGGTACCGGCAACCGCACGCACGAGTCGTACGGCCAGATCGGCGCCGCACGAACGTTGCACGCTCTGGGCCGGCACGCGGAAGCCGTGGCGCACTGGGAAATGGCCGAGGCCGTGTACCGCGAGCTCGACCAGCCGGAGGCCGAGGAGGTGCGGCGGGAACGGGCCGAGCTGACGTGCGCGTGCGGTCAGCGGTGAACGAACAGTCGTTTCAGATCGGGGTAGACCTCGCGCACGGCACCGTGGTTGTGCCACCGGCCCAGGATTCTGGCGAGCTGCCTCAGCTCGGTTCGCACCGTCGCGGAGTCGACGTGCGCCGCGTGGTCCAGGGTGAAGGCGAGCGTGCGGCAGCTCTCGTCGACCTCGCCCGACAACGCGAGCGCGAGCGAACGCCGGGCGCCGAACCTCGCCAGGCTGCGGCGGGACGTGGCCGGCACCAGCGCGAGCTGCCGGTCCAGCACGACCGCGGCCTCGGCGTTGAGCCCGAGATCGGACAACGCCCAGCCCCTGGCCAGTTCCAGCGGGTCGGGAGCGCTCGACCCGAGCACCGGGTACGGGCTGTCCGGCGCGGCGATCTCCATCTGACGCGCGGCACGGTCGAACGCCCGTTCCGCGGCACCCCGGTCGCCCGCGAGCGCGTGGCCCTGCGCCTCGCGCCGGGCGGCCAGGGCGAGGACGCGTGAGCCGGCCCTGCCAATCCACTGCGCCTGCTGTGCGAGGTTGATCGTGGCGGACGCGTCCCTGCGGTAGAGCGCCAGGCCGGCCTCCCGCACGAACGCGTAGCTCGCGATGTCCGGATCTCCCGCCGCACGGGAGAGTTCGGACGCGTGCCTGGTCCACCACAGCTCGCCCTGCTCGTCACCCGCCTCCTGGCACATCCAGCCGGTGTACTCGGCGATGCGCGCGGCGAGCAGGAGCAGCCGGGTGCCCACCGGTCCGGCGTTCTCCCGCGCCATGCCGTGCATCGTGTGCTGCAAGGCGCGCAGCGGTTCGAGCACCACCTGCGGACTGGTCCGCAGTCCCAGGCCGCGCAACTGTTCGAACGAGGAGCGCATCCCGGCGATCACGTGTTCGTCCGGCACCGGCCGCCCTCCGCTGCCGGCGAACGCGCCGACGCCGAGCATCGTTCCGGCCACCAGCACCTGACGCCGATCGAGGCCCCTGGTGTCCCGCGAGGACGGCGTGTGGGCGGCGGCCTCGACCAGCCGGCCACCGACGTCCAGCACCCCGTCGCACAGCCGCGCCACCGTCGGGGTCGGCGGTTTGAGATCGTTCTCGATCTTGCTGAGATAACCCTTGCTGTAATGGATCAGCTTGGCCAGCTGTCCCATCGACAGTCCCGCCGCGATGCGGTGTGCGCGCAGCAAATCACCAAAAGTTTCGGACATGATTGCCTCCCGCTCCGGCGTCTACCGAGTACATCATCCCGACCGTTCCTCCGCAATCGCCCCGGCCGTTTCGAGAAATGGCCGGGGCGCATTTGCGTCAGGTCATCCGTGCCACGGGTTGCCGTGGCCGTCCTGGGTCTCCGTGGTGGTCGTCGTGGGAGGCGGCGGCGGGTTGCCGTCCGCGTTGGCCGCGACGCCACCGGAAAGGGAGGCGGCGACGGCGAGTGCGGTCAGCAGGGTGGCGCCACCCGCGACGAAAGTGGACACGATTTTGGACATGGCGAATCCTCCGAAGGGAGTCGGAATTGATTTCCGGATTTCGCCCGCTCTCTGCGGGCTCCCTTCGAGCATTCGTCCTGGAAAAGCCTGAAAACAGGTGTTTCCCGTTGCCCACCGAGGTGGTCAACACGTCCACTCCTCATCCACTTCTGGTCAACACCGGCCGTGGATGCTGCACGCGCCCGGCCGCCGGCCGGTCGTCATCAGGGAGGTTTGGAGTGACCGAATCCGCGACCTGCGACATCGCCGTGTCGTTCGCAGAGGAACAGCGCGCCGTGGTCGACGAGGTGGTCGAGGCGTGCCGTCAGCGCGGCCTGACCGTGCTGGAGAGCAACGACCTGCCGCAGGCAGAGGTGCGCTTCCTCGTGCCGTTCGTGTCCACCGTGGACGAGATCGTGAACGACCGCGAGCACGTGCTGCCGGTGCTGACCGGCGAGCAGCCCACGTCGTCGAACGTGACGTACCTGCGGGCGGACGAGCATCTCGTCAACACCCTCGTCGCCCGCATCGAGGCCGCCGAGACCGCGGGCCACGACCGCGTTCCCGTCGCCGACCTGGTGGCGGCGCTCAAGCAGCCGGAGCCTCCCGCGCCCAGCAGCGCCCTGCGCACCCTCGCCGAACAGTTCGCCGCCGCGTCCCCCGCACTCACCAGGCGCGGTCTCGCCGGCACCCTGCACCTGGGCGGCACGACGGTCGCGGTGCGCGTCGAACGGGCGAACGACGCCGTGTACGCACTCGAAGTGCGCGACGACGACATCGTGAACTTCGTCGTCCTGGGCGAGTCCCCGGAGCTGTTCTCCACGCTGTGGCAACGAATCGAGGACATGCTGACCGCGACCGCGTGACGCGAAAAGGGCGGTGCCCCCGTCGTGGGGACACCGCCCTTTCTCACTGCTTGGCTCGTTCGATCACTTCCTCCAGCCGCAACGGGCTGGGCGGGTGATGACTCAGGCACAGCGGAGCGAGCATTCGCCGGAACCCGAACGTGTCCCCGGTGACGTAGAACTGCCCGCGTTCGAGCCGCGAGATGTCCGTGATCGAACTTCCCTTCGCTCGCGCCATCTCCGTGGCCGCGGCGATCTGCGCAGGACTGTTCAAGCGCCCGAAGAACTGCGTGGTCGCATTGCCGGTGACCTGGTTGTGCACGCCTTTGGGCGCCTGCGTCGCCAGCAACAACCCGAGCCCGTACTTACGAGCCTGTGACGCCAGCAGAATCGTCGTCTGCGTGCTGGCCGTCGCCTGCCCGGAAGGCGCGATCGTCTGCGCCTCGTCCATCACCATCAGCCCGCCGAGCGGCCGATCCACAGCGGGATTCCGCTTGATCCAGGCGAACACCTCCAGTTGCAACTGGCTGATGAACCCCTGCCGCTGCTCGTCGGACGCGAGCCCGACGAAGCTGATCACCGAGATCCGCGCCTTCTTCCCCTGCGAGGGCTCGAACAACACCCCGGGATCCGTGGCCTCTCCAGTGCCCGCGAGCAGCGGATCGTTGACCATCGCGGCCCTGAGCGTCTCCGCCAGATCAGCCGCCGTGGCCGTCGCCGAGTACAACTTGCTGACGCCGTCCGGCAACTCGGCCAACAGGTCCACGAGCCCGTTCAGGTCCCGCCTGTCGTTGCGCGCGTAGTACTTCAACGCCTCCTTGAGCACCGCCCGCCCGCGAACGGCGAACTTCGTCTCGTTGGCAATCCGCGCATGAGGCACCAACCGAGCCACAGCGGCCTCGACAGCAGCCCCGAACTCGTCCTCATCCCCTCGCACCAAGGCGAAATCGGGCAGGGGATGAAAACTCAGCGGCCGCCCGGCAGCCCGTCCAGGCGTCCACACCACAACCTCAGTCCCGGCAAAGTACTCGGCGGCCAAAGCGTCATCGCCCGCCCGCCACTCCCCCGGAACCTCAGGCCAGGCGTCCCCGAGCCGGGCCAGGTCGTTGTTGGGATCCAGCACGATCGCCGAAACACCTTGCAGCGCACACTCTTCGACGATCCGGCGCAACAACACGGTCTTCCCGCTGCCGGACCCGGCGAACACGATGGCGTGCTTGCGCAACGACTCCAGCTCGATCCGGATCTCGCCGTCCATCCCGAGCACGATCGCTCCGTCGGCCCGCGGCTCAGACCGCGGCTGGAGCGTCTGCTGGGGCGTCGCCTGCTCCGGCCGCGGCGGAGGGCGTGTCTCCTGGTGCCCGCTCCTGGTCCCGCTCCTCGCCGGATCCGGCAGGATCTTCCGCAGGAACGTGTTGCTGCTGGCCGGTTTCCGCGCCACCAGCCATGCGAGCAGCTGGTGCGACTGCGACAACCACATCTCCTTGAGCGCGATGAACGTGCGCAGGTCGTCGTCGGACACGTCGACGCTCTTGCCGCCGCGCTGCACGAACTCCGCGACCTCACCCTTCGTCTTCGCCCCGGTCCAGCCGGTGGAGCCCTTGCGGATCAGGACGAGGTGCCTGCCGCGTCCGTCCTCGGCCGCCGCACGCGCGTTGCGGAACTTGCGCAGCACCTTGTTGCCGTGACTGCTGGCGATCAGCCGGAAGACCCAACGCTCCTCGACGTCCCGTTCCTCGTCCACGGTGTGCCGCAGGCTCGCGTGAAGACTCTTGTCCTGGGCCTGGGGCTCGGGATGCCACGCCAGATCGTCGTTGCCGATCTCGGTGACCCACGACCTCAGCCCTGCCAGCAACAGCGCCGGCATCACGTCGTCCTCGTTCTGCGACCTGACTTCGGCGGCGGCGGGCGCGGCCTTCTCCCGCAGCCGCGCGAACTTGGCGTCGAGTTCGGCGAGGTAGTCCGGTACGGGACCTGCCTTGGGCGCGGACGGGACCGCCGGCGCGGGCGTCTCCTGCTGTTCCGGCTCCTGGAACGAGCGGAGTTCCCGGACCTCGCCGTGCAGGCACGCCTCCGCGTGGGAGTGAAGGCGCTTGAGCAACGTGCGCGGGGTCTCTTCCCTCCAGTCTTCTCCGAACGCCTCCGCCGCCACCGGCCAGGTCGGGTGAGGAGGCGTGATCCCCTTGCTCTGGTAGATCACGGCGAGCCACTTCGCCACGAGTGTCCTGGCGATCGAGGGATCGGTGACGGAGCCCAGGATCGGTGTCAGCGTGAACCGGTCGCCGACGGTGTCGCTGGCCGCCTGGCGCAGCTTGATCCACGTGGTGGGCAGGCAAGCGACGATCGTCAGCGTTCGCCGGGTGATCTCGCGCAGCTGCATCAGCCCGTCCGACATGAGCGCGAGCTCCCGCGCCTCCTCCGGGCTGAGATCATCCTCGATGAGGTCGAGGGTCTTGTTGACGACGGTGTCCAACTGGTCGATCGCGACCACACAGGGACCGGTCATCGCGAGGACGCGCGAGATGTCCCGCACCACCTGCTGCGAGGACTTCGTCCTGGCGGACAGGCCCCACCCGCGGCGCTCCCCGTCCGCGTCGTCCAGCCCCTCGAGGTAGTTCCTGCCGATCGACGAATGCCTGGACGCGTACAGCACCAGCGCGCGGATCACCTCGTCGCACTCGCTAGCGATCCGGGCGTCGACCTTGCGCAGCCCGTCGATGAGAGCGGTCAGGTGATCGGGCTTCAGCGGCGCCTCGTTCACGATCGCCTTGGTGACCTGCTCGGACATGTCGGCACCCCGGCACAACTGCCGCAGCAGGAGGATGAGCTGGAGCTGGCCGCTGTCGTCGGTGCGGAGCAGCTCGCTGCGCATGGAGTCGGCTACGTCGTCCCAGAACATCGCCGCCGAGGTGACCTCGATCAGGAAGAAGTAGCCACCGGTTTCCTGCACCATGCTGCGCACGGTGCCCAGCAGGTGGGTCTTGCCGACACCCTTCCGCCCCTGCAGGACGAGCCCGATGGGGTTGGAACCGGTGCTGTCCCTGGCATCCGCGATCGCTGTCCGGATGCGGTGCTCCGCTCTCGTGTGCAGACCGTCGACGTGGGACGGCGAGGTGCGCCAGACGTCGTCCGGGGTCTCGGCGGAGTTGAACCGCAACGCGGCCAACGCTTCCCGCAACTGCGCGGTCACGACTCCTCCATCGCCACGAGGTGCAGATCCTCGCTGCCGACCCGCAGTGCGGCGGCGTGGTCTTCGGCGGTGAGCACCTTGGTGTTGGACTCGGGCGCCAGGTGGACGGTGCCGGTCTTCATCATCTTCACCAGCGTCTCGTCGACCTCGCCCTTGTCCGCGCCGTTGAGCCGGGGCCGGATGCGGGCGAGCCGGATCCAGTCCTGCGCTTCGACGGCCAGTTCCTCGTAGACGGACCGGATCAACGACTCCAGGTCCCGGGACCGGATCACCTCGATGAGCGTCCCGCGGGCATCGTGGTGCAGGACGAGCTTCCGCAGCAGCCCGAAGCCAGCGCGTGCGTACGACGGCGTCCTCGGCGGCAGCTCACCATCGACAAGATCCTTCAGGCACCAGGTGATTCCTTCGTCGGTGATCTCGTGGACCATCGGCGTGACGGTGTCGTCCGTCCGGATCAAGCCGGCCTTGTTCAACTTCTCACGACCGGGCTTGGTGAGCCTGACCTGGCTGCCCAGCTCCGTGTTGGGCATCGCCCGATTCGCCAGGACCAGCACAATCAGCACCGCACGTTCCGGGGCGCCAAACTTCTCCGGCATCACGCCGCCTTTCTCAGTCGGTGAACGCGTCGAGTCGTCGATCGATCCGGGCGAGCAGCTCTCCCACGGCGGCTCGCAGCTCCGGTGGCATCGGGGTCCTGGCGCCGTTGCCGTGCGCCTTGCTGATCAGTGCGAGATCAGCCGAGTGGTCGTGGAGCAGTTCCATCGCGCCGCTGTCGAGCGCCGCTGTCATGCCGTGGACGGCTTCCTGGACGAGCACGAACCGGCCGGCGTAGGGCATCTCGTCCGGAAGGCCTCGCAACGCGGTCGCGGCCGCCATCAGTGCCTCGTGGTTCGGTTCGTGCTCGGGGGTCCCCTGGATGAGGGCGTGCAGCTGCCGCGCGACCAGCTCCGGACGCGCGCCGAGTTCCAGATGCCGCAGATTGCGCAGGAAGCCCGGTAGCTCGTCTCGATCCGTGTTCTTCGTCAGCACGCAGAACAACTGCCGCTGATCGCCTTCGGGCCCGATGGTGTGCCGCAGGAAGCGCTCGGCCTCGGTGATCTGCCACCGGCTCGCCAGTCCGTCCACCAGGAGGCACAGGTGCTCGGCCGGATCACCGGTCTTCTCGAGGATCTCCGGGTCGCCGGACACCGAGCGATCTGCCCGCAGCCCGAGCGCGGTCAGTTCGGTGATGAGCTCCTCGGTGGCCTTCAACAGCGTCCGGGGACTGGACACCAGCAGGTCGAGGTCGAAGTCGCGGTGGTGGTTGCGCGCGGCCGCGACGTAGGCGTCGCGGTTGTCCTCCAGCACGTCGGTCCGGTCGAACCCCTGCGCGATCACCGCGGCGATGGTCTCCAGCGCGTACGAGATCTGGTCGGGGGACGGGACGAGCTCCTCCAGCACCGGCAACTGCTCGCCGAAACTCCAGTAGGAGACGTACGGGACCGTGAGATGCCGCAGCATCAGATCTTCCGGAACGCTCTTGACGAGCCAGTTCTCGAACAGCGGGGCGACCACCGCGGCGCACTTGCGCTGCCACTTGTCCGCACGTTCGTACTCGACCCGGTTGTCCAGCCGGGACAGCACGGGGAGCACGGTGTGCCGGGGCCGGTCGTAGGGCATCCGGTCTCGCGCGTCGTCGGCGCGGCGGGTGATGTCCACGACCTCGTCGAGGTTCTGGTCGTTGGCGGTGAAGACGACGACCAGGCGGTCCGGCAGGTGAGCCGTGCAGATGCCGGCTATGTCGGAGATGCCGGTCCTGCTGTCGATCAGCACGAAGTCGTGGTCGGTGGTCCAGCGGTCGCGGCACACCTCGAGGAAGGTCGCGAACCCCTTCTCGTAGAGCTTCTCCCAGTCGATCGTCTGCATCCGCTGCATGTAGGAGCGGTCCATCTTCCCCGCGGCCAGCAACTCGAGCGTGCCGTTGCCCCCTACCGCGGCCTTCACGACGTGGGTGGTGGGTTCTTTCGCGCCGGCGAGGAAATCGTGCGCGAGATCGATCACGCCCCCATTCGGTGCTGCCTGGAGCACCGGCGCGAAGTAGTGGTGCAGCCCGGGAGCTTCGAGGTCCCAGTCGATCGTGAGAACCCGATAACCCCAGCGAGCGAGCAGCACCGCGATGTTGGCCATGGTGAAACTGCGACCGACGCCGCCCTTGTACGAGTAGAAGGTGATGACGGTCCCGGCCATGGTCAGAACCTCGGTATCTGGGGTGGTGGCAGAAGAGGGGGTTCCGGTGGATCGACGTCCGGCCAGTCCGGCTGCCACGGGGGCGCCTGCTTGGCGAGCCGGACGAGATCGGCCGCGAGATCGTTCACCCGCGTGTGGAATCGAAGGTATTTCCGGCTCTGCTGATACACCGGGTCCGGGTGCGCCACGTCTTTGAAATCCACCCACGACCTTTCCTTCTCCTTGGGCGGAAAGTTCTCGGAGTCGGAGTAGAGGATCGGGTAGATCAGCCCTTGGGAGACGTCGATGCTCGCGACACCGAGCATCTCCTCTCTGGCCCGCATGCTCTTCTGCTCAGCCATGCACCAGCGCGACTCGTAGTACTGCGGCGTCAGGAGCTGGATCATGATCTTGCTGTGACGCAGGGCGTCCTGCAGGTTCGACGGCCAGTGCACGGCGCGCTCCATCGTGCGGTCGACGTACACCGTCGGAGTTGGCGCGTACTGATCTGCCAGACATTCCTTGAACTTGTTCAGGAAGTGGTTGATCAACCATCTCTGCACACTGCCGTATCGGCAGTAACTGATGAAGAAATCGTACTTGTAGGACACAGCGCACAACGGTAGGTGCGCCACCCCGGTCGATAAAAGACAAAAAAGTGGGCATTTTCAGCTGCGCCGACCGGAATTGGACAAAAACTGGATGTCTTGCGCGCTTCACCCCGGAACAGCAAGAAGCCCTCGATCATGCTGATCGAGGGCTTCTTGAGAGTGGACGATACAGGGATTGAACCTGTGACCCCTACCGTGTCAAGGTAGTGCTCTCCCGCTGAGCTAATCGTCCGAGCGGATGACGAGACTCGAACTCGCGACCCTCACCTTGGCAAGGTGATGCGCTACCAACTGCGCTACATCCGCGTGCCCCGCCGGTTTCCCGTGGTGCGAGAGGAACTTTATCCGACGGTCCCCCGAAGTTCCAAATCGGCTGATCTTGAGCTTGTAGGAGGGCGCCGGCCGACTGCGGAATAGGTGCGCGAACGACAGCGGGGCCAGGTGCGCTGTGCACCTGGCCCCGCTGATGATCCGAAGTGGACGATACAGGGATTGAACCTGTGACCCCTACCGTGTCAAGGTAGTGCTCTCCCGCTGAGCTAATCGTCCGAGGCGGAGACGGGAATCGAACCCGTGTACAGGGCTTTGCAGGCCCTTGCCTAAGCCACTCGGCCACTCCGCCAGGAGCATGACTCCACGACGGCTAGCGCCGGGGAACCACAGAGCGGATGACGAGACTCGAACTCGCGACCCTCACCTTGGCAAGGTGATGCGCTACCAACTGCGCTACATCCGCGTTCATCACTGACTTCATGATGTTGAAACAAAGCTTATACGAGCGGTTCAAGCGGGTTTCACCGGGGGGTCCCGCATCGCCATCGCGGGCCCCCTACCTCGGGTTATTCAGCTGAGGTCGTTCGAGATGAGGTGCGTGAGCGCCTCGTCGACGTTGACCCAGAGGTGCTCGTTGCCCGGCACGACGACGTCGTAGGTCCGGTCGAGGAAGTCGGCGAGTTCCTGGGCGGACGCCTCGAACATGGCGTGCCCGGAAGGCGAGCTCAGCTCGATCACGACGACCTCGGGGTCGTCGGCGGCGGGGCGGATCCGGACGTCACCGTCACCGGCGTCGGCGATGAGACCGTCGGCGAGCAAGTCGCGGGCGTAAACCCACTCGACCCAACCGGCGCGGCCGGTGCGGAACGCGGCGACGACCGCGTACGGGTCCTTTGTGTCGTATCGCAGCTCCACTTGAACCGGGACCGCGGGGGTCCTCGGTGCCAGCAGGTCGAAGACCGCTGTCGAGCGGAGCGTCACGTGATCGTTGCGCATCGTCGTTACCCTCTTCTCCCTTCCCGGTCAATGAAACGACCGAGCACCTTAGTTGTGACGTGCATGTGGCGAGGAACGCTCGCGAATCGGGCCCAGATCACCCCATCGGGTCAGCTTGACTCCGCAACGCGACCGTATGCACGCGCTCCGTGTCCTCCTCGCTCGTTAGCCGACGTTCAGCGACTCCCATCTTGCTGGGTCTAACCTGAACCCGGTACCGGCTGTTGCGCGAATGTTGGACGTGAGGACATCTCTGGTGGCTGACTCGCCCGGACCAACCGTCGCGTCGAGCGACGGCCGGCCGACTGATTTCGAGCTCGTGCAAAGACTCGCACAGGGCGATCGGCCGGCGTTCGGTGAGCTGTACGACCGTTACAGCACACCAGCGTATTCGCTGGCCAGGCGCATCTGCGTCGACCCGGACCTGGCCGAGGACGTCGTCCAGGAAGCCTTCCTCGCGCTCTGGCGGAACCCCGCCAGGTTCGACCCCGCCCGCGGAAGTTTCGGCACCTGGTTGATGACTTTGGTTCACCACCGCGCGGTGGACGCCGTACGTAAAGAGAACACTCAGCGTCGTCGGACTGTTCCCCTCACCGACGATGTCTCCCCTCCTGCCGAGGGCTCCGACCACGCAGCGTTGGTCAGCGTGGTGAGCGCCGAGGTCAGGGCGGCCCTGCACACGCTGCCGGAAGAACAGCGCCAGGTAATAGCGCTCGCCTATCTGGGTGGCTACACGCAGTGCGAAGTGGCAAAGCTGACAGGCGTACCCCTGGGCACTGTGAAATCGCGCACGTTCGCGGCGATCAGACGCCTGAGAGGCACGTTGGGGAACTTGTGGGCCGGAGAGACCGGCGAGACGACGGGAGTTCACCGGTGAACGGCGACCTGTGCGCTCAGGAGGAGCTCGCCGTCGGCTGGGCGATGCACTCCTTGGAGCCCGACGAGGAAGCACTGGTCCGCGACCACCTGCCGACCTGCACCACGTGCCAGAGCACGGTGGAGGCGACGCAGGAGGTGCTGGCGGGCATCGGCGGCGCGGTCCGCCAGGAACAACCACCACCCCGCCTGCGCGCGAGGCTGATGGAACAGATCGAGCACATCCCCCAGGAAGTGCCTGAGCAACACACCCCGCGCCACGCGGCTCCGATCCCGCTGCGCCCGCAACACCGCCGCCGCACCGGCCGCGTACTGCTGGCCGCCGCGGCAGCGTTGGCCGTACTGGCAGGCGCCGGCTACCTGGGCGTGCGCGTGAACCAACTCTCGAGCGAGGTCACGGCCGCACAGGCACGCACCGACGACCTGAACAAGGCCCTCTCCCTGGCCGCGGACCCGGCCACGAACAGGGCGGTCCTGCGCACGACCTCAGGCAACGAGGTGGCCGTGGTCCTCTCGAACCCGACCTCGGGCGCCGTGATGCCGATGAACCTCAAACCGAACGACACGGGCCACGTTTACGTAGTTTGGGGTGCAAGTACCAAAGCGCCGGTACCGTTGGCGGTGTTCGACGTGCGCGCAGGCACCACAGACCCGCAACTGCTGTCTTGGTCCGCCGACGCGCACAAGCACACGACCTTCGCGGTGTCGCTCGAACCAGGCCGCCAAGCCCCGCCGAAACCCTCGGAGGTGCTGGCAGGCGGTCAGGTTGCACCCGCCTGAATCCCAACAGGATGATCGACACATGACGAAGCCCGAAGTGAAGCCCGACGAGCACAAGGGCTGGCGCCACTGGTTCCACCGAAACCCGGCGCTCAACCTGGCCTACCGAATCGGCGTGGGCGTGATCGGCGGCCTGGTGCTGATCGCGGGCATCATCATGATCCCGTACCCGGGACCAGGCTGGCTCGTGGTCTTCGCGGGCCTGGCCATCCTCGCCACGGAGTTCGAGTGGGCAGGCCGAGTCCTGAAGTTCGCGAAGCGCTACTACGACCGCTGGGTCGCCTGGCTCAAGCGCCAGCCGGGCTGGGTCCGCGGCCTGGTGATGGCGGGCGTCTGCGCCATCGTCCTCGTCACCTGCTACTTCCTCAACGTGTTCGCACTGGTGGGAGGCTGGTTCGGCGTGGAGTGGACCTGGTTGCAGAGCCCGATTTTTGGTTCTCGTTGATGATGTTGTAGGCTATGGCCACACCGCGAGAGCGGGACAGCACCACAACAGAACACGGGCGTTTAGCTCAGCGGGAGAGCGCTTCGTTCACACCGAAGAGGTCACTGGTTCGATCCCAGTATCGCCCACAGCGTGTTTTACCTAGTCAGACGGCCTGTCGATGGATTCCATCGGCGGGCCGTTTGCGTTGCGTGGGAGCAATTTGGGAGCACGGCCTCCTGAACACATTTGCGATACCTAAACGTTCACACCGCCTCGTCCAGTCCTTCCATGATCCAGGACCACCCGCCGTCCTCTTCCCAACGGCGCTGCAGATGCGCCAGCATCCTGCTGATCATGACATCGGTCACATGCGAATAGTCATCGTCGACGTCCTTGCGCTTGTGCCCCAGCCGTTCGAGCCGCAGCACACGCGGCACACCGTCTTCCACAAGCCACGTCTCGTGCGTGTGGCGCAGATCGTGGAAGTGCATCTCCTCGTTGAGCGGAGCCCACCCGAGCGCCTCGTTGCCGGCCAGAGCGGGCAACCAGACGCGCTGCCGGAAGTTCGACCGCCGACGCAACGCACCCCTGATCCCAGGGAACACGAACCTCGAGTCAGGGTTGCGCTTGCGGTGCGCGAGCAACTCCTCGACGAGGAACGGCGGCAGGTGCACATCGCGGGCGCTGGCTGGAGTCTTAGGCGGACCGAGCACCAGCTTCTGCCCACGAACTTCGTGTAGCGCACCGAACTTCGGGTCGACCACGAGCCTCGGGTTCTCGTCGAGGTAGGTCCTGATCCACTGCAGTCCGGCCAGCTCGCCCCACCGCATACCGGTGTAGGCCGCAGTGATCGTCAGCAGCCCGTCGTCGGGCCGCATCCTGCCCGCCAACGCATCCACCTCGTCGGTGCTGGCATGTGGGCGTTCGGGCGCGTCCTCGAAGTTGATCCGCAACTTCCGGCAGGGGTTCGAGCCGATCAGCTGCTCGTCGACGGCTTCAGCGAGGATCTGAGAGAAGAGCACGAGGATGTCCTTCGCGCTCTTGTCCGCGAGGCTCTCGCGGAGTGTGTTGTTCACCCAGCCCTTCACCTTGATCCGCGCGATGTCGCCGATCGCTGTGCCGGACCAGCGGGGCAGGATGTGGTTGCGGATGTGCGAGCTGTAGGTCGACCACGTCATCGCGGTGACCCCGTGAGCGTCCGACCACTCTCGGATCCACTCGTCGATCGTCGTCTTCGCCAATCGAGGGTCAGCGAACTGCTGCCGCCGCTGGTCGGACTCCACATCCGCAGCACGGTCGTTCGCCGCAACTTCTGTTTCGAAACCTTTTTCCGAGAAGACCGTTCCGTCGTCGAGCCGGTAGCGGACACGCCAATCGCATCCATGCTTTTCAACCCAGGCCATTCTTCTTCCCTTCCGGGGGCTTGACCGAATGCGCCGAATCGGCACGATCAGATGAACGCTCGGTTCAAGGAAAAGAACAACCTAAATGTGTTCATCAGCCTGCGGACGCCTTGGCTTGCCTGTCGAACGACGACGAGCAGGTTGCCGTCCAGCCGCTCGGCTGCGGGTAGACGAGTTGCGGCAAGAGCAGACCACGACGCTCGCAGGCTGCGCAGCGGCCGCAGCGACACCTTCAAGGTCTTGCCGTGAGAAGCGCAGATGCTTACCCAGAAACGTGCAGGGCACGGACCTTCGGGCAGCCCGCCGCCGTAGCCAGGACTCCCGCACCTGCAACAGATCGGCCGCTTGCGTCGGGGTGTACAAAATCTGCGCTGCATCGCCCGCTGCCTGGCCCGCTGGCGAATGAGATCCGGTTCCTGCACCATCGCCGTCGCCGGCCGGGTGACCAACTGGCGACGGCGGTTCTGAAGGCTGGTCTCGAACGCCCGCGGTTGAATCACGCATAGACAAATAGCCGGCGCGAAGCGGCTCCGATGGTGGTTGACAGCCAGTCTGGCGGCGTTGGCGGTGTCGAATCATGGGTGTCCCCTTCAAGCCGGGCGCGCCCCGCTGACGCGAAGGCGCGGATGACACCCCTGAACTCCGATTTGCAGAGCTCTTGGGGACAACTTCGAAGGCTCTTTGCTGCGCTGCCCGCGTGCAGCCGCTCGCGAGCGCTCGGCTCTACGGAACACCAGAGGCTGAAGAGCCGGGCACGATGTTCAGTGCACTCTGCGCTGCCGGGTTTTGTCGGTGGCGGTTGTTACCGTCTTCTGATGGCACCGTGGCCGCCCATCAGTCGGGAAGACCTCCTGGTCGCTGCGAACGCACCAGGCTTCGACACCGATCTGCCTGTACTCGTGCGTCGTCTCATCGCGGAAACCGGACGCGAGATCACCAGGCTCCACCTGCCTGGCGGTTCGGGTACTTCTGCGGGTGGGTTCGACGGGGTCGTCGTCGCCGGCAACCAGACCACCTTCGTACCCGCGGGGATGTCTGTGTGGGAGCTGTCGGTTGAACGAGCTGCCCAGACGAAGGCAGACAGCGACTACAGCAAGCGCCTCGCCGGGCCGGACGGAGAAGATCCCAGCGACATCACCTACGTTCAGGTCGGACTAAGGCCATGGACGAAGGCTTCACGTTGGGCGAAAGACCGCCGTGCCGAGGGACGCTGGCGGGATGTCCTGGCTTACAACGTTGATGATCTTCACACCTGGCTGGAGGCGGCGCCCACAACGGCCGCTTGGCTTGCAGAACGCCTCGGCAAGTCCGTCCCAGGTGTCCAGGACGCGCAGCTCTGGTGGGACAGCGTCTGGTTGCCGTCGACGACGGTGCCGCTCGATGCGCCAGTCGTTCTGGCAGGACGAGAAGCCGCTGCGACGGAGCTTCTGAGTGCTATGGAGTCCGAGCAGACGATCATCACTGTCGGGGGCGGCGTTCGAGGCGATGAGCTTCGAGCGTTCGTCGCCGCCGCGCTGCGGATCGCGCCAACGTCAGATCAGGTCGCCGCCAGGACTCTGTTCGTCTTTTCACGAGACGCCCTACTCCAGCTACTCGACCGACCCGAACCTCTCGTGCTCGTCATCGGCGACTCAGAGCTTGTGTCGAACATCCCCCTTGCACACAAGCATCGACTGATTGTGCCAGCCGCGATGGGCGTGAAGGCCAAGGTCGAGGTTCCCCGCATCGACGGTGAGATGGTCGCTCAACTGTTGCTCGACAACGGTTTCGACCACGGCCGTGCTTATGCGCTCGGGACGCTCGCACGCCGTAGCGTCCCCGCGTTGCGGCGCACTCTGGCCAGATATCCCGACGCCTTGGTGCCGGGTTGGGCGCGATCGCCCTCGTTGATCCTGCGTCGTCAGCTGTTGCTCGGCAGTTGGGACGGCCAACACCCGGCCGACCGCAGTGCGGTCGAGGAATTCACCGGCTTGACCTATGCCGAGCTCCAGGATGCGAACCGGCCGACTGCCGGCGGCACCGACGATCCGTTCCTCGGCGCCCTGCACGAGCAGTGGCACGTAGTCGCGCCTGACGACTCCTGGGACCTGATCGCTCCCCATCTCACCTCCATGGACCTCGACCAGTTCGAGAACATCGCGCTGCAGGTCCTCAGCGAAGTCCAGCCACAACGCGATCAGTTCGGCTTCGTGCACGCGAACGACCTCTTGGGCCGGTACTCAGCAGCGCTTCGCCGTGGCGTTGCTCGAACGCTCGCGATGCTCGGTGCGAGCGAGGGGCTTGTCACCCTCGCTGGCGGTGCGACCGGATCCGACATCGCACGTCGAGTGGTCAGCAAGTTGCTTGCCCTGGCCAACGAGGACGGCACGTACGGGCTGTGGGGATCGCTCAGCGACCTGCTGCCGAATCTCGCAGAGGCTGCGCCTGTGGAATTCGTCCAGGCGGTGCGCTTTGGACTACGAGGAGAGGAGCCTCTCCACAGCGCGATGTTCGCCGACCAGCCACCTACGAGGATCGGCTTCCCCTCCCAGTCCCCTCACCTAGGGTTCATCCGTGCGCTGGATGTACTTGCCTGGTCGTCCGATCACTTCGATGACGCTGTCGACATTCTGGCCAAGCTCGCAGGAATCGATCCGGGCGGCTCCTGGTCGAACCGGCCTGCCCGCAGTCTCGAGGAGATCTTCAGCTGCTGGCACCCCGAGACCAGCGCCGACCCAGCTCACCGGCTCAAGGCCCTGAAACGACTACTACGAACCACACCTCAGCAGACCCGGGCACTCCTCGTCTCGCTGATTCCGAACTCGCACGGCTTCCAGTCGCCACACAACACACCCAGGTACCGAGACTGGAAGCGCGAGCAGCAGATCACCGATCAACAATTTCGCGAGAACGTCGCGGGAGTTGTCGATCTGCTTCTGGAGGACGGTGGTGACGACCCCGCGCGACTTTTGCTGCTCGTCGAGAAGCTTGACCGGATCTCATCTGCACACAGGAGCGCCGTCGCGACCAAGCTGGCCGTCGTCGGCGATACCGCAGATGACGAGGTTCGGGCTCGACTGGCGGACGCCTTGCGACTCAAGATCGCTCAATACCGCGGGTTCGCCGACTCCGACTGGGCCCTACCAGAGGCGGAGCTGCAGACGCTCGACCAAGTCCTAACCAGACTCGAGCCGCAGACACCTGTTCTGCGCTTCGCGTGGCTGTTCAAGAGCGGCCACGTCATGATGCATGACCGGAAACGGCCGAGCGACTTGGTCGCGTTCGCAGAGGAAACGCGGAGGCGGCGCGCCGCTGCTATGGGCGAGATCCTCGAAGCTGGCGGACTGCCAGCCGTTGACGCTCTTACCGCTACGACCGACTACCCGTACTTGATCGGCAGAGCTCTCGCCGACCAGGCGAATGGCTTCGACTCCGAGATGCTCATCCGACTCACGGAACCAGACTCTCCAAATCGTCAGGTCGCAGTTGCGTATCTGCAAGCTCGGTTGTTCGCCGGTGGCGTCCCCCTGCGCGACGAACTCCTTGCTCGGACCGAGGAACCTTCAGTACAGGCGATCATCCTCAATGCCGCATCTGACCCTCCCTCAGCATGGAAGGCACTGGAAAACCTGCCGGCAGTTGCTGAGCACTACTGGGCGAACTTCAACCACTACGAGGTTGGCAACTCGCCCGAACACATCATCACCGCGCTCCTCGGCTTACTGACCGCCCGTCGGCTTGTCGCTGCGCTACAGCTGGTGTCTCACCACGCTGAAGAAATCGACGCCGCGGAGATCGCCGAACTCACCGTGCGAGTCCTGGTCAGCCTGCTCGAGCAATCCGCGCTCCCGCCCGAGTTCCAACAGCTGTCGAGCTACGACTTTCAGCGGATCTTCGCGTTCTTGGCCAGGCATCGAGAGTCCATCGGGATCCAGCAACTGGCGAACCTCGAGTGGCAGCTCTTCCCCCTGCTCGACTCCGGGGGCGGTGCCCCCACCCTGCACGCAACGCTGAGCGAGGAGCCTTCGTTCTTCGCAGAACTCATCTGCCGCGTCTACAGGAGGGAGGACGAGGAGCCGGACGGTTCACAGGCCGTGCCCGAGGAACGGCGGCTTATCGCATCTCGCGCATACCAGGTGCTCTACGCGTGGCGCCGTTGCCCAGGCATCGGGTCTACAGGGACCGTCGAAAGCGAGCTGCTTCGAACCTGGGTGAACGGAGTCCGTGACCGGTTGAGCGAGGCGGCCCGATTGGAGTCAGGGGACAGCCACATCGGTCAGATATTGGCCTACGCGCCGCCTGACCAGGACGGACTGTTCCCTCCGCGCGTGGTTCGCGACCTGCTTGAGGAGCTTCAGAGCGACGCGATCGATAGCGGCCTCGAAATGGGCATCTTCAACAAACGCGGCTTCACCTCCAGGGGAGCCACGGAAGGCGGGACGCAGGAGCGAGATCTGGCGCAGCGGTACCGAGATCTAGCTTCTGAGTCTTTCGACTGGCCACGAACGCGCGGCGTCCTCCGAGGCCTTGCAGAGTCGTACGAGCACTACGCCCGCCAGGTGGACGAGAGAGCAGAGCAGCTTCGGCGTGGCCTCCCCGACTGATCTTCGTCATGTACGCGCCGACCTGACGTTCGGAGCTGTCGGCAGACGGCCGCTAGTTGACCACTGCATCCGACGCCGCGCGTCTGATCGAACATACGTGCGAATACAATGATAGGTTCTCGCGCCATGGATCGGCAGCTTCTCGAACCGTCCCAAATGGACGACAATCTCACGTACAGGTACGACTCAACCGGCCGCCCGGTCGCCCTCTTGCCGGCAAGATGCAAGCTCGGCCGGCACACTCTCGGCCACTCCGAGTTCCGTGCAGTCGTGCAGGACGGTGAGGCCAGCATCAGCTGCCTGGCTTGCGCCACCGACAGCGCTGATCACTCCTGGCGGCTCACGGCCACAGCACCCGCTCCCGAGCGAGCCGAGCTGTCCGAGGAGTTCTACTTCGTGCTCGTCCTGCGCCGGTCGCAGGCGGCACTAGCTTCGGACGATGGCCGACGTGCTTAGCAGTCCGTTCACAGTCTGGGAGGGCGATGACATCCACGGCCGGAGAGCTGTGCTCACCGGCGTCACGGTCAGCCTGGACCGCCTGTTCGCCCGCAGGCCTGGCTCCGAGAGGCACGTCATCCCCACCGGCCCCGACCTGACCGGCTCAGTGCGAGGGCAGCTTCACGGACGCTTTCCCAGCGTCGAGGCGACTGGCTCGGCGTCGTCAACTACGAGATCGGGTACACCGACGGTCGCCTCGACAAGCTGTATGTGGCCGACCAGTTAGTGCCGTTTCACGTGCTTCGGAAGCTCTAGAAGGACCGGCGATCCCGATCGGTGCTGCCGCGCGAAGTTAGGCCGATCGGGTTACCTTCAGATTCCCTGTGACTGAACAACGTCCTGGGAGTGGAGGTCGCCATGCGTATGGCACACGACTCCGTTCCCGCCTGGATCGACCCGATGCTCGCCAAGCCCGACGGTGGCCGCCTACGCGAGGGGCCGCAGTGGGCGTACGAGTACAAGCTGGACGGCTACCGCGTGGCGATGCGCATCGCCTCAGACGGTATGACGGCGCTTACCAGCCGCAATGGACTCGACCTCACCGCCGAGTTCGCCGAGTTGACCGGTGTGCTCACCGCGGCACTGCGAGGGCGCGCCGCGGTGCTCGATGGTGAGGTCGTGGTCTACAACGAGGCCGGGCAGATCGACTTCGGTCTGCTGCAGCAACGGCGTGGCCGCTTCCAGAAGCACCGCACAGCCCGGCGGGACGAGCCGTTCGATGACGTCCCGGTCCGCTTCCTGGTGTTCGATCTCCTGCTGCTCGATGACCAGCTTCTGTTGAACGAGCCGTACGAACAGAGGCGGCGCCGGCTCACCGAGCTCCCGATGCCCGACCCGTTCCGGATCACCGTGGTGCCCTCCTTCACCGCCCAGGAGCTGGCCGCTGATCGCCTTACCCCGCAACGACTCCTCGAGCGGGTGGCCTCGGAAGGCCATGAAGGGCTCGTCGCCAAGCGCCTCGACTCTCCTTATCTCCCAGGCAAAAGGCCCGACTTCTGGTGCAAGCACCCGCTCGTGCAAACCCGCGAAGTCATCGTGTGCGGCTGGCGGTCTGGCCAGAGCGGCTTCACCGGTACCGTCGGCGGCCTCCTACTCGGTGCTCATGACCCGGACAGCGGCGGCCTCGTGTACATCGGGGACGTCGGCACCGGCTTCACCCGGCAAGACCGCGATCAGCTGCGCGACCGGCTACAACCCTTGGAACGTCCCAGCCATCCCTTCGCGACCCCGCCTCCACGCGAAGACGTCGTGCGGGCCCGGTGGGTGGATCCGGTTCTGGTCGGCGAGGTCCGGTTTCGGCAGTTCACCCGCGGCGCCGACGGGCGGCTGCGGCACACCGCGTGGCGGGGTCTGCGCGCTGACCGCGATCCCGCTGAGGTGATCGCACCGCAGCCCGGCAGACCCGGTCCGCAGACTGCCTCCGAGCCGCCCGAGATCGCGAGCCGCGTGGCAGTCAACGCGGGCGGTCGCACGCTGACGCTGTCCAACTTGGACAAAGCCCTGTATCCCGATGGCACGAACAAGAGCGAGTTCATCGCCTACTACAGCCGGATCGCGCCCGTTCTGCTGCCGCACCTGCAAGGCAGACCCGTCACGTTCGTGCGGTTCCCCAACGGGGTTCACGGACAAAGTTCTTCCAGAAGAACACCGACGCGAGTGCACCGGACTGGTTGCCGACAGTCCCGTTGCGCGGCGGCGGTTCACGGCGGAGCGCCGACGCCGACGAGATCGTCCGGTATCCAATGCTCCACGAACTCGCCGCGCTGGTGTGGGCGGCCAACCTCGCGGCACTCGAACTGCACGTTCCTCAGTGGACTGTTTCCGACGGCGTGCGGAACCCGCCGAGCCGTTTGGTGTTCGACCTCGATCCCGGCCCTGGAACCACGATCGTCGACTGCTGCAGGGTTGCTGAGCGGTTGTATGACGTTCTCGTCAGCGACAAGCTCGTTCCCGTAGCGACAACCTCGGGTTCCAAGGGACTGCAGATCTACGCGGGCATCGAGGCAACGAGCACGCCAACGCCCTCGGCCTACGCGAAGGCCGTCGCGGTCGCCTTCGAGCGGGAAACGCCCCTCCAGGTCACCGCCACGATGGCCAAAGCACGTCGCGAGGGCAAGGTCTTCATCGACTGGAGCCAGAACAACCCCGCCAAGACCACCATCGCGCCCTACTCGCTGCGAGGTCGCGACGAGCCCACCGTGGCGACGCCGGTCACCTGGGACGAGGTCCGCAGCTGTCGCAGGTCAGAGCAGTTGATGTTCACAGCTGATGAGGTGCTGGAGCGAGTGTCGGAAGTCGGCGACCTCTTCGCTCCAGTCGCACAGGACAGGGCGCCGCTTCCTGGCTGAGGTCGCGAAGGACAGACTCAGCAAAAGCGCTGGTGACGAAGCTCCGAGATCCTGATCCGCCATGCTGCTGTTACGGACGTAACATGGCGGTGTGACGAGTGATGCCGAACAGTGGGACTGGTTGGTGGTCAGTGTGTCGACCGCCGGAGCAGCGGGGACGCTGCGAGTGCAGGTGTGGCGCAAACTGCGTTCACTGGGGGCGCTGTACCTGCAGCAGTCGGTATGTCTGCTGCCCGCCGAGCCCGAGGTGACCCGGCAGGTGCGGCGGCTGGCCGACAAGGTGCGTCACCAGGGCGGGCAGGCCCGCGTGCTGACCATGACCTTCACCGACCCCGACGAGGAGCGGTCGGTGATCGCCGAGCTCAATGCCGCTCGCGACGCCGAGTACGCCGAGGTGCTGGAGAGGCTGCCCGAGCTGCGGGAGGAGCTGGCCGCCGAACGCGAGCAGGGACGGCTGACCTACGCAGAGGTGGAGGAGTCCGAGGCAGACCTGGAGCGATTCCGGTCCTGGCTGGGCAAGATCGCCGGTCGGGACTACTTCGCCGCCCCTGGCGGGTCCGAAGCCCGCGCCGCGGTCGAGCAGGCCGCGGCCGAACTGGCCGCGTTCGAGGACGCGGCCATGCGCGCCGAGGGCGCCGAACCGGCCGCCACCAAGGCCGTTGGCCGGCTGCGGGCGGTGGAGTCGTGACCGGCTACTGGTGGCTGGACGCGCTGATCGGCCTCGTCGCGGCGTTGCTGGTGACGTGGTTGGCATTGATCATCGTGCTGGCGATCGTCCGGCCGCGCGGGGGCCTGTTGCGTGAGGCGATGCGGTTGTTGCCGGACGTGTTGCGTCTGGTGCGCAGGCTGGCCGCGGACCGCGCACTGCCCCGCGGGGTAAGGGTGCGGCTGGGCTTGCTGCTGGTGTACCTGGCGTTTCCCCTCGATCTCGTGCCGGACTTCATCCCTGTGCTCGGGTACGCAGACGACGCGATCATCGTCACCGCGGTGCTGCGCTCGGTGGTGCGCCGCGCGGGGATCGACGCGGTCCGCAAGCACTGGCCGGGCACCGACGACGGCTTTGCCGCCCTGGCTCGGATCACCGGTTTGAACCGCACCCCGCCGCCCTCCGGCCCGTGATGGGTGCGCCTGTGGAAGTGCTGCCGAGCCGGTCTTCGCCGCGGTAGGCGCCGCGTCCGGTCTCGGGTCGGCGCTGCTGGGCTCGGTCGGGCCGCTGACCGCGCCGTTCTTCCTCGCCGCGGGCCTGACCCGCGCCGCCTACATCGGCACCGAGACCGCCAGCGCGCTCACCATGCACCTCACCAAGATCGCCACCTACGGTGTCGGCGACCTGCTCACCAGCCGCGTGATGCTCTACGGCCTCGCGCTCACCCCCGCCACCCTGGCCGACGCGTAAGCGGCGAGAATCCGACCGAAGTTCGCGTCCGGCTGGAACGTCGCAACGAACCCATAGGCACCGAGGGCCAGCACACCTCCGGCGATCCACAACAGACCGCGGTGTTCGCGCACTCCTTGCCACACAAGCCAGGCGCCACCGGTCTCCGCCAACGCAGCCAGTACGAACAACACGACGGAACGAACGATCGTCACGATCCAGACGGTATCGAGCCGCAGGCGCACCCGCCCCCGGCACATCGAGGACGACGACGGCGCACCATCACCCACGTCAGCACAGCGGCAACCACGAGACCGAGGAGAACGTGCTCCAAGCTGATCGCCGCAAGCGCACCCGCCAGGCCGGCCACGCCGAGCACCGGTACGAGACAGCAGGCCAGGCAAGCGAGGCCGGCGAGCCAGGCGAACCTGCGGGTCCGGTCAGCAGCAGGAGCCGACATCGGCGTTGTTCCCTTCGACGAGGTCGGCGAACGGCAGCGGGCAGGACGGGATGTGCGAGCAGGCAACGAGGTCATCGCAGCCCGCGGCGAGCGCGGCGCGCAGAGCGTCGCGGATGATCCCGAGGTCGGCGATCTTCGCCTCGATCTCCGCCAGTTTGGTGGTCGCGCGGGCCTGCAGACCAGATGGGCTGCTGTCGTGCCGGTGTTTACCGAGGTCGAGCAGGTCGGCGACTTCATCGAGAGTGAAGCCGAGGTGTTGTGCGGCCTTGATCACCCGGATGATCGTGACCGTCTCCGGCGGGTACAGGCGGTGCCCGCCCAGCGTCCGGTCAGGACTTGCCAGCAGGCCGACACGCTCGTAGTAGCGCAGCGTTTCCCGGTTCACCCCGGCGCTTTCGGCGACCTCGCCGGTGCGGAGGCCGGTCACGACGCCAACCGGGATGCGCGGGACGCGAGCGCTTCGAGTACTTCGGTGTGTTCTTCCGGGACACAGATGTCCAGGCGAAGTTCGCCACCGGTGGCAACCAGGCTGAAGGTGAAGAACGAGCAGCAACCCGTCTCACGCACCGTCAGGTTGGCCGCTTGTGCTGCCACGTCCGCTGACGGTTCCAGGTCGAGCCGCAACGCGGTCGCGTGATGACGGTGCACGGCCCCGACGGAGGTGCTGAAGAGGTCGTCGAACTCGGCCACGCGTAGCGGCCGTTCCGCGATGGGCAACGTGCAAGCGGCCGACGCCCACGGATCCGTCTCTGCTGTCATGACTCGACGGTAAGCCTGTACCTGGGTGCCGGATGCAAGTGCGGCTTGTCGGAGCGACGTCGCGCAGCGGGCGGTTCGTGCCCGCGTTGCACTAAGTGCCGACGGTGAGCTAGAAGCGGCGAAAGGCGAAATGCTGCACCGGGAAGCGATACAGGTCGGCCAGCGTCATGAAGTCCTGGAGGAACGGGTCCCAGCGCGTCGGATAGTGCATGCCGCGCTCCAGGCCGCACTCGCGGTCAAGGCGCCAGTGCAGCGCGGCGATCGTGTGGTCGCAGAGCACGTCCATTCCTCGGCGGGGCAGGAACGTGCCGCCCAGCCATGACCACAGGTAGTTCGCCACGTCGAACGGCCTGGTTCCCGCGTTGAGCAGCCGGGCGAAGCTACGGCTCGCCCCGCGCGGCAGCCGGCTCAAGCCTCGCGCCAGGGCGAGCAGCGCCCGCATGATCAAGAATCCGAGCAGCATGTGGAAGAGCAGCTGCCGGTTGTTCCCAGCGAGTGCCGGCGGATCTGCGCCGCAGCTCGGGCGCCGTGGCCTGCGCGAGCAACTCGTGGAACGTTGTTCGCGCTCGCTCCAGTTCCTCGTGCATCGGCCCAGTGTCCGCGCTGTCGATTGTGCGCCTCAGCAGGCGTCGCAGCAGCCCTTGTCGTCTCCGTTCCTCGCGCGCATCGTCCGTCCTCCGTGGTCGGTGCATCGTGGTCAGCGAGGCCTCGACGAGCCTGATGTCAAGCCCAGACGTTCCGGTCGAAGCGCATGCTGCGATGGACGATGCTGACGTCGCGTGATCTGGAAGAGCCGGGAAGTCGCTACTTCCAGACCTTCCATTCCTCGGCAAACGAAGGCCAAGGGCGATATCCCGGGTCACCGCGTTCCAGCAACTGCGCCACGCCCGCCGCCCACGTTGGCATATCAGCCATCTCAAGCAGGAGCCCCCGCTGCACCTCAGCCCACTGCAGCCCGACGCGCCGGGCTCCGTTGTCTACGTGCAGCACGACCTGAGTTGGCTGAACAGTCGTCTGGTCGCGGTCGAGCATCCACTCGGTCGAGAGGCCGACATTGCCGAGCGCTGCCTGCACTGATTCGCTCGACATCGTCACGAAGTACATCGCGTAGTCAGCAATCAGCCTTGCGCACCAGGTCGGCGACAGCGGATAGATCGCCCACGGAGGCATGGTGGGCGAGCGTGCCACTAGATCGTCGCTTCGCGCGTAGACGAGGTGGCCGACTCCCAGGATTTGAGCGCGTCTGAGGGCCCGGTGGTGCTCCTCAGCGGTCTGGTCGATGAACTCTTGTTCTGACCACCGCTCGTAGCCGCGGATGAGGTCGCTGGCGACGATCGCCCTACCTCCGGGAACCTTGATGCCTTGGACACCCCGGTCGTGTGCCAGGTCGAGTGCATCAGCGAGCACCTTGACGTGAGTCTTGTACGGCAGGTCCAGCGGCACGATGTGTCCATCGAGGTCACCGGGCAGCGGGCCGCCTGAGCGGATCGCCTCCTCGGCGGCCTTCAGCCGGCGGAGCTGCTTGGACTCCCTGCGGTTCGGGTCCGACTTGATCTCGTGCAGGTACGCCTCGTACTCGTTCCCGACCTCTCGGAAGGAGGTGGCATCACCGATGCTCAAGCACGTGGTCAGGTCATGGAGCAACACGAACCGGCGGTCGCTCCGCCACGAGCCAGTGACAAAGGCACGTTCAGCAATCAGGCCCGGCTTGCCCACCATCGGACCTGGGTGCTGATTTCGAGACAATGCGATGATGAGTCGTCGGTCGAAGTTGAAGACGCGCCAGGCAAGTGCATCAGCGATGGAACGCAGCTGACGGTCCACCCGCTCGCAGACGTCAACCTCAAGCTCCCAGGTCTCAGGGTCCGTCGCTTCCTCTCCGGACCTGAGCTCGGGAGCATCAAGCGGCAGCCTCTTGCCCTGCCCCAGCAACTTCACGACCCTGCGACATCCTGCCCTGTGCGTCTGGACCGCGAGTACCTTGGCGAGCAGATCTTGCTGGAAATGGTAGTAGTCCTCGGAACTCCCGCACTGTCGCAGAGCAGCTATCAACTGCTCCAAGGTTCCGATTCCTTCCTGGTGCAAGGGGTGCTGAAGGACTCGGTTGGCTCGTTCGAGCGGCATTTCGTTAAGCAGCGGAGACACAGCCAAGTGTCACACCTGCCCTTTCGACTGAACAATCAGCGTCCGTGGAGGCAACACCGCCCGAGCGGGGTCACCCGGAAACACCGGCTGTTCAGGAGATCTGGCGGGCGACGCTGAAACCGCGGCACGCGGCTGTCCGTTGTGGACGTTCTCAACGCACCTCGGGTCCGGCGGATAACAGTGCTCGGCTGTTGCCGCTGTCCTGCCAGCACGACGGCGGGGCGACCTTCACCCAGGGGCGCGGCAGCTCACATACGAGCACGACTCAACCAACCACCGGGTCGGTCGGCCTCAGGCGGCAACACCGTCCGAACTGACGCGGTGTCCTAGCCGATGTGCCTTCACCACCCTAGAGTTGATGATCTCGGGCAGCGGCCTCGGCGATGAGCTCCAGCGACTCTCCGGCCTCCAGCGCCATCTCCTCCAGCCGCGCGAACCGCTGCCCGCACAACTCCGTCAGCCCCGGCTCCTCCACGTACTCCCCCTTCAGGAACGTCTCCAGGTACGCCACGTCGTTGTGCTGCCGATGCGCGAACCCAAGCAACGTGAACGGCGACCCCATCGCCGGATACGCCCCCACGCCGCGCGGCACCACCCGCACGCTCACCGTCTCCTGCTCGCTGACCTCCATCAGGTGCAGCAACTGCGCCTTCATCACCCGCGGCCCGCCGATCACCTGCCGCAGCACCGCCTCCGGGAACACCGCCCGCACCGCCAGCGGATCCCGATCGCCCAGCCGCGTCGCCCACGCCTCCCGCACCATCGCCAGCCGTGCCGTGCGCACCGGATCGTCGGTCTGCATAGCCGCGTACGTGTAATCGGGAAGCTGAAAGGGCGCCGGAACCAGATCCGTCGTGAACACGCGCAACAACGTCGCCTCGAACACCAGATTCGCGAAGTCCGCCGCCGGATCGAAGTTCAGCCCGTCGCCACCGGAACGCGCCCGGACCCGTTCCGCGTACTGCGCGCGCAACACCACGGCCTGCCATTCCGGAGTAGGCACCTTGTAGACGTACCCGAGCGCCATGACATCCACCGGCGCCGACGGCTGCACCGCGTTCTCCATCATGGACAGCTTGGCACTGCTGAAACCCACGCGCTGACCGGCCTCCGTGAGGCTCAGCTCGCGCTCGTCGCGCCACCCGGCCAGCTGCCGCCCGATGGCGCGTTCGAGCGTCGTGGCCCGGAAATCCTTCGGCATGTGCAGTCACTCAGCCATCGGCCGACATGGACCTGGCGGACAGTCGTTCGCCGAGCTTGACGATCATTGCCTTCGACTCCTCGCAGTCCAAACTGGACCTGCCGAGTGCTTGGACGACCTTTCCGTAGCCTTCAACCGCGGCCTTGTCCTCCAGGAACAGCGTGGAGTTCTCGTTCTCTACGCACACCAGGGGCTCGTGGTCGTTGAACGTCAAGCGGGTGAATGGCCCTCTCATACCCGCGTGAGCACCGAAGGCTGTCGGGATGATTCGGATGCTGATCCTGGGCCGCACCGCCAACTGCAACAGGTGGTGCAACTGCTCGGCGTGAACGTCGTCCCCACCGACAGGAAGAGCAAGAGCAAGCTCGTGCAGATAGAACATGCAGGTCAAGTTGTACCGTTGGAGCCACTGCTCTTGCAGCTTCAAGCGGGCGGCGATCCGATCGTCCAGTTCCTGACGAGGGATGGTGGACGAGGAAGCGATCTCCGCACGCACGTGGCCCGAAACTTGAAGCAGGGCAGGAAAACCGTGCGGATGCCACGTGATGGCCGTGTCGGCCATAGCGAGGCTCTCCGCCAGGGTTCGGGGGTAAGCGGGTGGGCAGGCCCCGTGCTGCTGCAGCCAGTTCCTCTCACCCGTGGCCAGATAGAGACGCTGCAGGTGCCTTCGTTCAACTGCGTCGAGCCTGCAGATGCCGAGCAGCACCGCGAAATCGACCTCAGCGACTCCCCCTTTGCCGTTCGCCACGTTCGACAGCTTGGACTCGTCCCAATCAAGAACTTCGGCGAGCTCACGCGAGGTGTAGCCCGTGTTCTTGATGGCCTCACGGAGGCTGGCGCCGAACTCGCGTCCCTTGGCCGTGGAGAATCGTTTCGGCATCTCGTTTCCTTGCAGCGACTGGCAACCCGCCCGATCCGGCGGAGCCCTAGCCAACCCGATCGGTCCCGCCACACACCAGCTCACCAATCTCACACGGATCTAGCAGCAAACTCACATCCACCTGGCTTGAGCTGCAAGAACGAACGAAGTGGCGGGATCGACACGATCGTGTGATTGCCCCTGGCCTGAGTTCAGCGACTGGCGTGGTGAGCTTCCCCGACGAAATGTCGTTCCCCAGGATTGACTATGGTGCCGAAATGACCACATCGGACTAGCCCGAACACCACCGCCATCTTTCCCGTCCGTCCCGAGTGGCTGGCCCTATCTGCCGCGTTCGCCGATGAGGTCCCCGTGATCGCTGACCGGGACGACCTCATTGTTCGGGTCGCGCCCGGTGCGGGCGGTGGTGCGCCAGCGTGTTTCTACCCCGCCCGTGCGCTGATCGAAGTCGATGGCAGTCACCTCGGTGTGGACCCCGCCACCGTGGACCCCGCGAACCTGTCCGACCGCCCCCGCTACGCCCCTTCCTGGGGTGCGCTGACCCACGAGTGCGGACACGCGAAACACACCGCGTGGGAGCCCCCGGACGACGCGCCACCGGGTGTGGTCGCCGCCGCCATGTTGCTGGAGGAGTGCCGCATGGAAGGTGCGCAGATTCGGCGCCGTCCCGATGACAGGCACTGGCTCCGCGCGTGCGTGAAGGACATCGTCGCCGCCGACCTGCACCTGTACGCCGATCCCGCGACCGCACCGCAAATGACTCCCGCGCACGCCGCACACACGGCTGCGCTGCTGTTGGGACGTGCGGACGCGGGCGTGCTCACCCGCGCCGAGGTCGCCCCCGTGGCGCGGGTCATCGAAGACGTGCTCGGCGCGGACACGTTGAACAAGCTGCGGGCGTTGTGGCGCAAGGCATTGCGCACCGCCGATGACGACGGCGAGACTATGCTCGACCTCGGGCGGCAGTGGTGCGAGGTCCTCGGTACCGACCCCGCCGACCCGGACCCCGGTGGCGCACCGGACCCGTCCGGGACCGCCGACCCGTCCGGCACGGCCCCCGCACCGTCGCCGTTGGCGGGTGCGATCGCCGCCGTGCTCAACGGTGTCGCGGAGCGGGTGTCGCGTGAGAAGGCTCCTGAAGACCCTGCTGCCATCGCCGCTGCCGCGAACGGGCGCGAAGCCGCCGCAGGCAAAGCCGCAGAGGAAGCGGCGCACCTGGTGTTCAACGTCGGTGGTCCCCGCACGGGGATCACCGAAACGGCGGGCACGCGCTCGGCCACGGCGCAGGAACGCACCGCCGCGCGAGTGCTGGCACGTGCGTTGGACACCGCTGGCATCCGGGAACGCGTTGCCGTGCGTTCGACGTCCGAAGTTCCGCCGGGGCGAGTGCGCATGCGGGGCGTGCGTGCGGCGGAGGCGCAGCTGGCCGCAGGGGCGATCGTGACCGCCGAACCGTTCGTCCGCATCTCCCGCACACCGGTGGCGGTTCCTCCGTTGCGCGTCGGCATCGCGTGCGACGTGTCCGGTTCGATGCGTTGGGCCAGCGAACCCGTTGCCTCTGCGGCATGGATCTTGGCCAGCGCCGCGCGGCACACCACGGTGCCGACCGAAACCGCCACGGTGATCTTCGGACACCAGGTTCGCGCACTGACCCGCCCCGGTAGGCCCCCGGCACAGGTCACGGAGTTCGTCGCCAACGACAACTGGGAGGACATCCCTGCCGCACTCGACGCCCTGGACGGTGCTCTCGGATTGTCCCGTCCCGGTGCCGCGCGGCTAGTTGTGATCATCTCGGACGGAAAGTTCCGTCAGGAACCACTCCGCGAAGGGCAGAAGAAGCTTGATCGACTGCGCGCCAGCGGTTGTGCGGTCCTGTGGCTCGCCGCCCACGACTCCAACATCCCGCTCGCCGGAGCCACGTTCCACGTGCTGGCCGACCCCGCCACCACCGCCCGCGCCATCGGTCAAGCAGCCACTGCCGCACTGCGCCGCACCCGCTAGATCCACACACAAACCTGGAGACGTTCACCATGAACCAGCCCGTCGCAACCCAACCGGGACTCGCCGAGCGCGCGGTGCGTGCCGCCCGCACCCAGCGCTCCTCTCACAGCTTCCAGCGCCGCCACGACAGCCCGGAACAGTGGAACCGATGGACCCGCCGCGCCCGCGTCGCCCGTACCGCAGCGGCCGCCCTGGAGGTGCCGCTGGACGCGGTAACCGTGCTCGATGACCCGTTTCGGACCTACCGCACCCGCGACGCCGGACCGGTACCCGGAGACCTGATCGTCGTCACCGACCCGGACACGCAGGACAGGTGGGCGTTCATTCCCGACCTCACCACTCCCGGCGAGGGGTGGCTGCTGCTGGACCGCTGTCCCGGTTGCCACGCCGAGGTTCCTCTCGCCCGCATCGCCACCCTCGCCGATCTCGGCGACTACCTCGACCCAGGTGGCTACGTCTGGCCCATCGGCGACGCACGCCACGATCCAGCACACCAGCACGACTGCACCTTCACCACGCGAGACCACGACTGACGAAGTCAACACATAGCCGAAGGAGGAGATTGTTGTGGCACAACGAGATGTGGTCGACTACGTAGTCCGTCGATTCACCGACAACGGCTGCCAGGTGACGTCGGTCGTCGCCGACCCAGCCGACGCGCAGCAAGTCCTGTACGGAACCGTCACCCGTGACGGGAAGCTCGTCGGCAGCTACTACTGCGCCGACGGCGCCCGCCAGTTCACCTGGCGCGTGGTCACCGCTGACGGACACCACCTGTGCACCGACGGCGTGCCGCTGGACATCGACTTCGAAGGCCACGCCGTCTACGCACTCACGACTCTCGTCGAGGAAGGCCGGCGCGAGGCCGCACGGCCGCCGGACGACAACGCGACCTCTCCGCGGCAGTGAGGCCCCTGCGATGACCACGACCGCGGACTTCTACGACGGAGTTGGACCTCGCGCTGTCTGGCTTGGCTCGCTGCAGGGCGACGCCACACCGGAAGCCATCCGCCTCATCGCGTGCGGACGGCTGCTTCTGAACGCGACCGACCCGTTTACCTACGTCGACGCCGTCAGCGACCTGCTCGACGTGTGGGCCGACGAGGACTACGGCCACGGCTACCACCCACGCGACGGCTGGCCGTGGTTGTGGCCGGATAGCCAGGGCACCGATTGGGTGTTCAGCTTCGCCAACGGCCGCGTGTCCCTCATGACCGGGGAGCGTGGCGCCCATACGACAAGGCTCGTCGCCAGGAGGACGGCAGCCGACGATGAGCAGTGACAACCACTCGCAGCACCAATACCTCCGTCTCCTCTACTTCACGGAACGCTGCCCGGACTGCACGGTCGAGATCGGCGACGAACACGACTACAACGACGAGGACGGCGGGTGCGACGTCGCGCAGTGTCTCGTGACCGGGTTGCAGCGGCTGATGTGCGGCCTCGACCACGACTGCGGACGTGATGTGTGGACTGGCTGGCCGCCAGGGCACCTCGACTGCGAACGGCTCGGCTGGATGTTCGGTCCGGGGCTCCCCGACCTCGCCCGCCTCTTCACCACGGCGACCTGGGATGCCGAACAACAACTCTGGATGCCGCCCGCCTAGTCCCATCCCACCATCCGTCAGTCCAAACAAGACAGTTGTCTTTGTTGCGTGACAGCTTGACTTCCTCCGGGTGACGAAGCGTCCATAGAGACATAGACCCGCTCACCACAGATCGAATCGAGGATTTGCCATGCCTAGCAAGACTGTCCGCACGAGCAGCAACACCAATGCCAAGCGCAACAAGACATCCGTCAACCACGACGCAAGCGCGAACAACGCCGCACTGGACGTCGCGCCGAAGGCGGAGGACAAGCTGTGGTCGGTGCTGCGTGACAATCCCGGCAGCACGACGACCGAACTCGCCAGCAAAGCCGAAATTGGCAAGTCCACCGCAGCACGGTTCCTCGCCAAATGGGCCACCGATGGCAGCGCCGTCCGGGCTCCGGGCACGGGACCACACGCTGCCGACACCTGGACGGTTCCCGTAGACATTCCACCAGTCGAGGCCACAGCCAAGGAAGACACGACCGGCACCGGGCCCTCCGACCTGCCCGCGCCCGACGAGACCGACACCCCAGCACCTCTAGGTGCGCCGGAACCCGTCGTGGAGCCCGACGAGGCGGCGACGGAGCCGGTATCGCGGCGACTTCCGCCTGGAGGGTTGCACGGGATGGTCGAGGATTTCCTGCGCGCCCACCCCAACGAGGATTTCGGGCCTGGTGCGATCGCCAAGAGCCTTGGCCGGTCCTCCGGTGCCGTGAGCAACGCGTTGGACAAGATGGCCGCGTCCGGCGTCGTTGTACGGACTTGCCCCAAGCCTAAGCGTTTCCGACTCTCCGGAGCGGAGCGCGAAGCCGCCGCAGAACCGGAAAGCTAGACCCGCGGACCCCTGACGTAGTGGCGCCTGAGCAACCCATCTGGACTCCTCACATGGCGACCACCCACCAGCGAACCTCAATCGATGCCTCGATCTCCGACTCGGTTGGAATACCGCGCCGGGGACCGAGGCGGTGGCGGATTAACCAAGGTCAACGCCTTGTAGGGATCAGCGTGTAACGCGAGATCTCCGACAGTCGACACACCGGCAGTTGTCGCGTGCAGGTGGAAGAGGTTCGCCATGGATCCGTGGCTCATAGTCGTTCTGGTGATCGCCGGTGTGGTGTTGATCGGATTCGCGATCAAGGCCTTCCAACGCTTGGTCCTGAGGTCTGACGGGCAGAATGCAGAGCTCGCGGTGGAAGGCCCGAAGCGCAAGAAGGGCCGGTTCACGGCAAGGAGCACCAAGAGCAGGCGATCCAAGTTCAAGGTGCGCGGCGCCGACGTCGAACTGGACGACAGCGACTTCACGGATTCCTCGACCGACGTACGATGAGACCGAGCGACGTATACAACTTCGTCCGCCTGCTTGAAGCCTTGCGGGACCACGACTGGTCCGCAGAGCCGTACGTCCTGTTGACGGGCAGCGAGCTCGCTGGCAAAACCACAATCCACTGGAAGCTGGTGCGTCTGCTCCGGGAAACCGGACTGCTGATCAGCCTCGACGGACTGGATGTCCGCGGCGAGGACCGCCTGGTCCAACGAGCTCTGGTCGGCGCGAACGAAGACGAGCTGCGTGCAAGCCGGATCACACTCCAGTCAACGAGCACCAAGACAGTGATAGCCGGGTCGTCCTTCAACAACACCGACGTGCGGATCAACAGAGGTTGGCGGTGGTGGCCGCGTCGCTCCATCGCTGTCGATGCGAGGCCGGATGAAGGCGCCACCGCGATGGTGTCAACGCTTATCTCCGACATCCTCGCGGTGCGTCGAGACGTGTACATCGTGGTCGACCACTTCGACAAGGCCGATCCGTTCCTACGCCACTTCGTCGCCGATACAGCGCTGCGGATGGACGGAATGGGAACCTTGCGGATCTTGCTGGTGGGCAACAAGACAACCATCTCACCGGGTCCGCTTGCCGGCATCCCGCCGAGGATCTACGAGGTCCCTCGCCTGGACGTCGCTGCCATCGAGGATTGGGCCAAGCAGCTCGGACTTCACGTGAGCGAAGAGAACGCCAGACTGTTGCACACACTCACTGATAAAGGGCTCGCCGGCGCGATCCGCACCGAGCTGATGAAGCTGCTCTTCTCTGAAGATGATTGGCGTGCTCCAGCTGGATCAACGAGGACGGCATGACTTACAAGCCAAGCTTTCCCGCGGACAAGCTCCTCGATCGACTTGGCCCGGAAGTGGCGCGGCTCGTGCTGCTGCGTCGCTTCTCGTACAGCAATGCCGTCAAGTACTCCGAAGGGCACTTCACCGACGAGCGGTTGACTCCGTACATCGATATCGTCTTCGCCGAGGACCCCGTCTCTACGGAGTTCGTCGTCCGTCCCGAGCTGGACGAGATCATCTTGCACGCCATGGAAGAGACCCGATCCAGGGCACCTCACGAACTCGCGCGCCTGCTGATCGCATCCGAGGTCGGCGAGGAAGTCTTAGAACCCGACGAGCTGCTCCGGTGGATGCTACGGCGCCGGCTCGACCCGCTGACACAGGCAACAGTGAGCGGCATGGCCGCCTACGCCGCGCAAGAGATCGCACCGACCGTCGAAACTCTTTTGCACACAGCAGATTTGGGGCCGGGGACGGCCTCCGCTCTGCTGGCCTATGCGCAACCGGCCCGACGATGGCAACTCGTTGCACCTGATCGCGATCACCCGCAGTCGACATCCACCACTCGCCCGCTCGACGTCTTCGCCCATCTCGGTGAGTTCTTGGACCGCCGACCTCGGCGCGTTCGATCCATTATCTTCATGAGGGACGGACTGCTACCGCAGCGCTTCGACTTGGCGCGGCCTGTACGTGCTCGAGACACCCTTCAGCTGGAGATGAAGCCAGCACCTGTAATCAACATCATCCCTTCGTTGCAGACACCACAGCTCACAAGCGGCGGGAACAGTCGGGACAGAACCCTGACGAGCGACGTGCAGTTGAGTCAAAGCACCATCGAGCTGCTGGAGCTCGTCATCAGCGATCGGGGGCACGCTCAAGTCACAGATCGTATCCGCATCAGAATTGCCGATCAGATGGTTGAGCGGACAGCTTCCGTGAGCATCTCAGGCACCAAGACTGTCGACGACACCGCGTACGTCCATCTTGGAACCTTGCCTCGGTCCGCCGGCAGTGCGTTGCGGCGCGAGGTCACGGTGGACGGAGAGACCATGACTTGGGGCGGAGGGGCAGTTGTGAGCCTCTACGTACAAGAGATGACCAGACTGCTCGCCGATCTAGCTGGACGTGCACCCGAAACACCTGGCATCCCCGCAAGCGACTGGTACCGCGTAGAGCGATCCGTTCGCGAACCCTGGCGTTTCATCAGCACCCGGCGCACGTATGCCCACTTCGGCGTAGCAGAGGTGAGTTGGACCTCCCAACTTTCCTCGGCCGGGCTACAGGAAGCTCGTGACCTCTGGCCCTTCAGCGGTGCATCGATGAGCAGGGTAGTTGTCGAGGGATTCCGGTTCGGCAACGACGACGGCTACAACGTCGATGTTGAGTGCGAGGACACCAACGCGATCGCATCGGCGTCGATCGACTCGGTGACACGTCCGTCGAACATGGTCGCTCTGGAGCGTCCGTCGCGGGTGCGCGTCTACCTCACTTGGCCTGCAAGGGCTTTTCGCGTCATGGTTGCGGTGTCTCTAGCTTGCGCGGTACTGCTGATCGCGACCGGCGCCCAAGGAAGATACGGTGGCGTGAGCTACGCCGACATCAACGTCACGCTGTCTCTGGCCTCCTTGGTGACCGGACCAGCTGTCGCTTACCTGACGGCTGCCCAGTTCGGCCGATCCGCCCGCCGAATTGCCTATCTCAAGCAGATTTGGCGAGGTGCGGCCGTGGTGATCATTACTGCTGTCCTGGTCCTGGCAACCTCGCTCAGTGCCAGCTCTTCAGAAATGCGACCCGTGTTCGCCCTCGTGGACGTAGGTCTCGGCATCTACCTTGCAGTTGTCACCCTGGCTTCGAGCGCTACGCGGGTGGTTCGACGATCCTCGATGCGTGCTCACATGGCAAACGCTGCTTCCATCGCGCGCGGAGAGCCGTAACGCGACGCTGCCTGCCAGCCCCGAGCTGCTGTCGAGGCCAGTCACTCTCGCCACAACTGCGCCTCGTCTCGCAACGAACTTTGTAGCAAGCACCAGGGGCGAAGGCCTAGAAGCCTGAAGGAACCACCGATGGACAAGATAAAGGTCCTGCCCGCGTGGGCAGTCCTGCTGGTTGCCACAGGCGTAGCCGTGGTCGGAGCAGTCGCGGTCGCGGTAGTTCTGATGTGGCTTGATCTTGCTGTTCTGCCGAGCAAGGACCGCGCGACGGTACAGCTTGACGCGCTAAGAATCGGCTTGAGCATCGGGGTCGGCAGCGGTGGAGTGTTCGCGCTGTATCTCGCAGCACGCAGGCAGCGCGCGACAGAACTCGACCTCGCACACAAGGCTGCTGCGCAGATGTCGACTGACGCAGATGCTACCGAGCGGCGGATCACAGAGCTGTACACGAAGGCCGCAGAACAGCTAGGTGGGGAGAAGGCGGTGGTCCGCCTGGCCGGCTTGTACGCGATGGAACGCCTCGCGCAAGCCAACCCAGAGCATAGACAGACCATCGTCGAGGTGCTGTGTGGCTATCTGCGCATGCCACTCGCCGTGCGCGAACCTTCATCCGAGGACGAGCAGGTGAGCGACGATGTTGAAGAACTTCAAGTCCGCATGGCCGCCCAGCTAATCCTGCATCGGCATCTCACGCCGGTCACGGGGATCACTCAAGAACCGAACCCGAACTACTGGGGCGAGTTGGACCTCAACCTGACCGGTGCCACCCTCGTCAGGTTCTGGCTCGGTAACACAAGTGTCGGCTATGCAGATTTTCGAGGGGCCAGGTTCATCGGAACAGCCCAGTTTCAGGGCGCACGCCTCGGTAGCGCGATGTTCCGCGGCTGTCAGTTCGATGGTGCCGCATGGTTCGAGTCCACCTCGTTCGGGGAGGCCGCGATCTTCGATGACGCCGTCTTCATGGGTGACGTGACCTTCGAGAACGCAGTGTTCGGCAATGCGTTGTTCGATCGCGCGCGATTCGGCAGGGAGGCTACGTTCGACAGCGCGCGCTTCGTGCACAACATCCAGTTCGAGGAGGCCGTCTTCGACGGACCCGTCTCCTGCTCTGGAGCACGAGTACGTATTGATGACCGACGAAGTCGTGTACTGCCAACGGGTTGGGCTGTTACGCCGGTCGCAGAAGGATGTCCCGATCGTATTGAAACCTTGATGCCGCAACGGTGGAAACCCCGTGCGGCTGTCAGCGTGGAAGAACGCGGCATGAGTTTGACCGAGCAAGTATGGGGCCACCTCGTTGGTGGCTGAGCGCCGCCGAGGAACCCGTCGGGCAAGGCTTCTGATCAAGCGTTCAGCTTGAACTCAACGACATGCGAGGGGCAAGTGAGCGCGGAATCTACACAGACGTTCTATGCCACGGACGGGTTGCTCCCGCGTAGTCGTCACCGTGATACCGGTAGTTGTCGATCTGAACCGGGATACCGAAGGTCGGCGCGTTGATCATCTTGCCGTTGCCCAGGTAGAGGCCGACGTGGTGGATGTTCCGCAGGGTGCCGTAGAAGACGAGGTCGCCCGGCAGCAACGGCTGGCCGACGGGTACGCGCGGTCCCATGTCGAACTGCTCCTGTGCGGTGCGAAGCAGCTTCACGCCCGCTGCCTCGTATGAGGTCATGGTCAGACCTGAGCAGTCGAAGCCTGGGTGCTTGTAGTCCGGGCCGTTGCCGCCCCAGACGTAGGGCCAGCCGAGGTGCTTGCACGCGTAGTTGATCGCCTTGAGGACAACGACGTTCAGCGCGGCGATGTTGTTGCAGTCGCCGCTTCCTGTGCTGGCGGCGGCTTCGGCGTACTTCGCCGCTTGGTCCAGGACTTTGTCTACGTACCAGTCGGCGTGGTTATAGGCGAAGATCGCGGCTCGCAGGTCACCGCGGCGGACTCCTTCGTCGCACAGCAGAAAGGCAGCGGCGTGGACGGCGTCGTGCGGGTTGTAGCGCGACGGTGGGTCCGCCCCACCTGGCGGGATCGAGTGGGCCGCCACTACGTTGTTGAAGGTCGAGGCGAGAAACTGCATCGGCCCGCCAGCCCCGGCGAAGTTCTCGCCGTGGTGGACGCCGGGCAGGTTGGAGCGACCGTGATCAGTCTCGACCTTGCCGATGGCGGCCAAGACCGACCAGTCCAGACCAGGGCAGCTCGGCGCCGCCGCAAGGTAAAGCACGCAGTAGTCGGGTGGAATGTCCGCGATCTGTGCCGCACAGTTCGCGGTCGACGAGCCTCCGAACAGCGACTCGACCACGGCCTTCGCGCTGTAGCCGACCAGTACCGCGAGGACGAGCAACGACGCCGCGATGCCGGCGGCGATCTTCGTGTACATCCGGTTCAACTCCCCGCTGGCGGGCCGGGACTCCCAACTGACGGCGGCATCGGCGCCGGCGGCGAGGACGTCTGCCGTGAAGACTCCGGTGCACGGACCTCGTCGTCATCGCTGCTGCTGGGCGGCAGCAGGTGATGCCACACCTCGGACAGCTCCACGAGCAGGCGCCGTCGGCTGCTGCCGAGCTTGGCGTCCAGCGGGAGCCACACCGCGTCGGCAGGGCTCGGACGTGGCGAGGCTGGATCGAGCAGCGTGGCCGCAGCGGTGGCGACCGGCACGGCGTGTGGATCGTCGAGCTCGCGCCACACCTGTGCCAGCAGTCGGCGTGCGGCGGCTTCGCGACGTGAGGTGGGCAGCCAGATCAGCAGGGGTGTGGTGATCCCGCTGGCCTGTGCGAGTGCGGCGTAGCCGGCCAACTTCCCGGCGAGCTTGGAGAGGACCTCGGTGCCGAAGTCGAACTCGAGGAACCATTCGATCTGCTGGTGGCCGTCGCGCCAGCGGCCGTAGCCGTCGGGTTTCACCAGGTCGCCGAAGTGTTTGGCGCAGCGGTTTTCCGACCACCACGCCGTCAGCGCCTCGACTTGCTGTGGATGACGGGCTCGGGCGACCAGCGCGGCGAACCATTCGTTGACGCCGACCGTGTGTGCGAGCCGGAGGCTGTGGGCGATGCCGAAGACCCGGTCGTGCCGGTAGCCCATCTCCTTGACGTCCAGGCCGTCCTCCGCGGCGAGCACGGCCGCGCCCGCGGGTGCGAGGACGTAGTGCATGGGCGCGGTACCGACGGTTACGAAGGGCTGGAAGCGGTCGACGACGCCCCACGTGTAGAGCTCGCGCAGGCGCATGCGGCCGGACCGGAAGCTGGGGAATGCCATCTCGGTGATCTGGTGCGAGGTGAGAACCCGGTGTTCCCAGAGCATCCGGGCGATCCACTTGTCGCGCGGCGTCAGCCGTCCTGCGAGCATTGCTTGGTGCTGCACGCTGTTCGAGACACGCGACCTCGGCCGCGTGGGCTGGTGTCCACGCAGCGTGCGCTGCTTGGTCGGATTGGTGATCATGATCTGCGCCTTCCTAAGGTGAAATCAGACCCGATGCAAAACCGAGGAGATCGGCATGAATACCGATTGCTATGGTCAAACGGTTCGAATAAATGATCGCAAGAGCGAGTCAGTCTGCCGCTGTTATGACTGGCGCCACCTGCACCGGATTTGCCCGTGCCCTGTTTGACACGGAGGTGACTGGACGGACAACGTCGTCAAATTCAATCCCGTATTTTGGTGACCACTAAGAAGACCGAAGGACAGATGACTGACAGCAGTCAACTGGCAGCGGACATCGGCCGGAGAGGGCGGTTTCATCGCAAACACATGCAGGGAAACGGACTGCTAGTCTCTTCTGCGGCATCATCGAGCTTCATTTGGCTCGTATCGAGGCGAGACCGCTGCTAGTTGAAATATCGCCATAACTCGACGTTATTCGACGTTGGCGGCCGGAACTGCCGGGTGAAATCGAAGCCCTGGATAGAGGCAGCAGTCGTTTCAGTTACCGGGCACAGTCCGGTTAATCATCACAGACAGCCGAGTATTGGCGTCGACGGCAAACCCTGCATGCTCGCCGCGTGACGGCAGTTCTCGAGAAGGCGGACTGATGGCGGCCGTGGGTGGGCACGAGAGCGCCCACCCACGATCAGCATTGTCGCGACGGGTCCGCATTTACTGTTGATCGGCGACAACCTCAGCAGCGGCGCGAGTGATTCGTCAATCCGGTCGAACACGGGTGTGGAGATGCCCACAGCAGTGCCCGATCATGCAGTGGCAGGATCAATCGTTGACCGCGTCGTGCCACCGATGCGGGCGGCGACTACGACAGGGTGATTATCTACGATGTCAAGTACGAGCGCCGTCACCGAGTCGGAAAAGTACTCCGTCCCACGTATGGGTTTCTCGCCCGCCATGCGCAAAGAGCTCTTCACCAAGGTCTCGAGCTCAGGCGCCGTGTTCCCAGGCAGTTGCGTCAGCAACCGCGTAACTTTCGTGTATCCATCGGCAGCGTGGTTGCGCAACCTCGGTCGCGCCGAGCCCGAGGTGATCCCGAATTTGACCGTTGCTGCGTCATGGACGACATAGAAGACGTCCCACTCCTTTCCCTTGCACTTGCGGCAAAGACCCTGGCCTTGCTGTGTTCCACTGGGCCGTACCTTCGTCTCGTGCCCTTGAGAACATCGCACCAGGTGCGGGGTATGGTTGCCCTGCCACGTAAGTTCAAGTAGTTCTCCGCCAAGCTCTGCGACTCGGACCCGAAACGCTGCGGCGGCAGCCTTTGGATCACATCCAGCGCACGCGCGACACAGACCACTCCCGTCCCGTAAAGCCTTGGGCCTGGGCTTTACCTCGTGTCCTTGGATGCAGCGCACGCGATGAGGAGTATTGGCGCCTAGCCACTTCGCTTCCAAGATAGTGCCGCCGAGTTCGCCGACACGGGCGCGGAACACTGCTTCCGCCGCAGCAGAGTCCCGTCCGGAACAGGCTAGACAAATACCGGTACCGCGCTTCACATTCATTGGCGATGGCGTGTTCAAGTGTCCCTCCGTGCAGCGCACCCGGTGAGGAATTCTCGCACCTAGCCACTCCGTCTCCAGGACGGTGCCCCCCAATTCCTTTACCTTGGCACGGAAGTTGTTCCACGCTGCTACAGAGTCTCGCCCAGAACAGGTCCGGCAAATGTTTCCACCGACCCGAACGCTCTCTGGCCTCGTAGTGACCTCGTGGCCTATGGCGCAGCGCACCCGATGAGGGGCGTTGAACCCGAGCCATACTGGTTCGAGGACGGTGCCGCCAAGTTCTACAACCCGTTTCCGGAAGGCGGCTTCCACCACTGCGGAGTCCTGTCCGGCACACGTTCGACAGATTCCGCCGCCGCCCCGCACGTAGCTCGGGGTTGGCGTGTTCTCGTGGCCTTCGGCACAGCGCACCCGGTGCGGTGTGCCGTTTCCCAGCCACGTCGTCTCTAAAACAACACCGCCCAACGCCACGACCCTGGCCCGAAAGTCCGCCTCTACACTGGCAGAGTCGTTGCCGGAGCAGACACCACAGATACCTCGGCCCTGTCGCACATTGCTCGGCGTTGGTGTTCTCTCATGGCCTTCGGCACAGCGCACCCGATGAGGGGCGTTGGCCCCGAGCCATACCGGTTCGAGGACGGTGCCGCCAAGTTCTACAACCCGTTTCCGGAAGGCGGCTTCCACCACTGCGGAGTCCTGTCCGGCACACGTTCGACAGATTCCGCCGCCGCCCCGCACACAGCTCGGGGTTGGCGTGTTCTCGTGGCCTTCGGCACAGCGCACCCGATGCGGTGTGCGGTTCCCCAGCCACGTCGTCTCCAAAACAACACCGCCCAACGCCACAACCCTGGCCAGGAACTCCTCTTCCATCGTCAGATCCTTCGTGGTAGGGCAAGCCCCACACAGCCGTCTGCCTTCCTTAAACTTGGTCGGGATGGCGGTGGTCTCGTGGCCGCGCACGCAGCGCACGCGGTGAGATACCTCGCTGCCGAGCCACTTTGTCTCCAGGATCGTCGCTCCCAGCTTGACGATTCGTGCTCGGAACTCCGCCTCCGACTTGATCGATGTCGGCAGTACGCAAGAGGGGCACAAGCGCCTGCCGCTCATCACCCTGCTTGGTATCGGAGTGGCCTCATGGCCGTCCGGGCAACGCACGCGGTGTGGGGTCGTGCTGCCCAACCATGCCGTCTCCAGAACGCTCCCGCCGAGCTCGCCGACTCGCTTTCTGAACGCCTGCCAGGCTTGATCTGATCTGCTCACCAAAGGATCTTCCGTGTCACAAGCACGCGGCTGTCCGCATGCAACAAGAGGTTCTATCAGGAAAGGGCTCCTGGGCTACCGCAAACCCCGCAACGACAACGAGTTTCCGACCTAGTAGGTCAAGTTCAACACCACGCACAAGAGTGTCCGTCCACGCGTAGACATCGCTACGGTCGTACTGAGTGCCGACTGGTACTGGCAAGTAGGTCCAGTCCGTCTTCAACCAAGCCGCTCAAGGGGTACGAGAGCGAGCCTCGGTGGCTCCTCGTCCAGGGGGAGCAGATCACGCTGCGGTACCGCACAGATGGAACATCACTACGTCACCAGCAGAGATCAGGTAGTTCGGCGCGGGTCCGCGCTTCGAAAGCGTTCTGTGGGCTGCCTCCGATTCGCTGGACGCGGCTTTCGTGCGGCCGAAGCGCCTGAGCCAGCAGGACGCGTGCTAGCCGCGCGACGCGCGATCGCGCGATTTTCCCTTGCACGGCCAGGGACAGCGGGCGGAAGCGGAGTCGTGCGCATCGTGAACGCGGGAGTCTCTCCGCCGTTGACCACGAGCCGGACGGCCGCGTGATACGGGCCCAGGTTGGCAAGGTCGTGCTCGGACAGCCGCGGCGCGGTGTGCCGCGACAGGTCACGCGCGTCCTCTGGTGACGTGCTGAAGAAGATCTTGCTGCGGGCGTTGGTCGACAAGCCCTCGCGCAGTTCGCGGGTCAGCTGGTGGCCGTGCTGGTGCGCGAGAACCTTCCTGAGGTGGAAGCCGCGGGCTTCGGCGAGCATGTCTTCGATCGGGTACGGGAGGTTGAGAAAGTTGTGGCACTCGTCGATCACCAGACTCGCGTCGCGGCGTAGCCGCTGAGGAATGCGGGCCCGAGCGGTCGCCGCTTGCCAGGTGCGCGCGACGACCACGGATCCGACCAGCCGGGTGGTCTCCTCACCGAGCGAGCCCTTGGGGATGCGGACGAGGCAGATCCCGCCGTCGAGCACCTCGCCCATGTCCACGGTGGACTGGCCGCCCGCGATGGCGTCTCGGACGAACGGCCGCAGCAGGAAGGCACGCAGCTTGTTCATCAGCGGGCTGATCACCTGGCTGCGCTGCGAATCGGTGAGTTCCTCGTACCAGGACCAGAAACCTCGCAGCACGGGATCGGTGACGCCTGCCGTTACTCGGCTGCGGAACGCTTCGTCTGCGAGAAGCTTCGGCAAGTCGGCCAGCGTGGCGACGCCTTCCTGGGTGCGCAGCGTTAGGCAGGCCGCGCGTATAACGTCGTCGGTACGCGGGCCCCAGAACGCCGAGTAGACCCGGCGGAAGACCGATACGAGGTTGTCGACGGCGAGGTCGGTTTCGCCGCCGTCGAGCGGGTTCAGGCAGGGCGGCCGGGTCTTGCTGTCCGCGTCGAAGATCACTACGCGGTCGGCGACCGAGCGGGGCAGGCGGGACAGGACATCGGTGACGAGGTCGCCCTTGGGGTCGATCAGCACGATTCCCCGACCGGCTTCGGCGTCGGCGAGGATCATGTTGCCCAGCAGGGTGGATTTGCCGGAGCCCGTGGCGCCCATGACGTGCACGTGGTGGCGGCCATCCGGGACCCAAAGCGCGACCGCACGTTCGTGGCCCGCGTCCGTGACACCGAGAGGAACAGCGTCCGGGCCTGGCGCGGCTACGCCGGGCGGTGGCGCGACCGCGCGAGCTCCGGCGCGCTGGATGCCGGCGATGCTCGCATCGGTCGGCAAGTGCCCGATCGCGGCAAGCTCCGGCACCGACAACAGGTCTCCCGTGCCGAGGCGATGAGAGTTGATCACGTGTCCAGGCCGCCGGATGCGGCGACGGGTGTAGTGGTTGTGCTCGGTGTAGGAAGCGAATGACGCCGCGAGTGCGTGTGCCCGGCCACGTGCGATGTCACGCGCCTCGCGGAGCTGAGCGTCGCCGGTGTCCGCGGGCAGCAAGGTGGCCACGGCGTACCGGACCACGGTCTCGAACTGTGAACCTCGCTGCTTGGTGACGATGGCGCGGTTCTGGGCGCTGAACTCAAGTGATGTCTGCGGGTTGCTGTGCAGCGCTCCCGCAGCTGTGCGGCCGGTCGTGCGACGTGACTTCGTTGTGGCGCCAGGGGTAATGAAATCCAGCAGCCGACCGACGAGGCGGGTCGAGCCTCCGTCGTGGACTCGGCCAGCGGCACGGCGAGCCCGCTGGACCCGGCGACCGGTGACCGGCCGGGCCAGGATCTGCACGCACGCGTATTCGTACCGCCCGAGCCCGACCGGTGCGCCGAGGAGCGCTCGAAGTGGGTCGGCGTCGAAGGTGTCGCGGATCGGCAGCGCTTCAGGTCTGGCGAGCCGCAGTTCACCACCGACCACCAGTCGGCGCTGGCCGTCGCTGGGAACGGGAAGCGGCGGGGTCGCCGCGGTCACGCGGGTGTGTGCGCCCGGCCACGCCGCCTCGACCGCACGTTCCACGAGGCCGGGCGGGATGACGCCCGGCACCCACAGCCGGATCGCGACACCGGTTTCCGAGAACAAGTACTCGAACGCCAGGTGCGGCTGTCCGCTGAACATCCGGCGCCAGCCCGGACGCAGCAGGCCGACGAGATTCGACCACAGCGCTGTTCCGCCTGCGCGATCAACGACCGGTGGTACGACCACGGTGATTTCGCGCGCGTCGGCGACCAGCAGTTCGTGACGGCGACGAGCCCACCACCTGCGTCCGGCGATGAACGCGACGAGGGCGGTAACGAGCAGCGAGGCCCCGAGCAGCCCCCAGTCCAGCGCGAGGCCGAGCATCCGGTTGAAGATCGCGCGCACCGTGCCGGCGGGATCGACCAGGTAGTCGTTGATCATGACTCGTCACCGAACCCGAGATCGACGAACCCGGTTGAGTCGTCCGCTTCGGCTGTGTCGGCGTAGGCGGCCAGCTCGGCGGGGCTGCTGGTGACGAGGTAGTGCTCGGTCGAGGAGGCGATGCTCTGGAACGCGACTCGTTGCGTACCCGCGGATAGCAGACCTTGGCCGCGATCCGCCGACAGGAGAAACGCGCGTTCACCGGCAGACAGGTTGAAGGCCCGCGTGACTTCGTCGATCGCTTGCGGTGCTTGCCGCAGCAGGATCTGCGTCGCGGCGTTAGCGACCACCGCAAGCCCGAGCTGGGTGCTGAGCAGATCGCCCTCGTCCTGAGTGATGATCTTGAGCCCGGCCCAGTGCCGGCGCGAGGCCTTGGCCATGCGGAGCAGGAACTCCGCGCCGGAACGCTCGCGCATCAGCAGCCATGCCTCATCCACGACAACGAGGCGCTGCCTGCGAATCGCGGGATTGGACACCCGCCGCCACAAGGCGTCGAGCACCAGCAGCGTGCCGATCGCCTTCAGCTCATCAGGAAGGTCCCGGAGGCTGAACACGGTGAGATGGCCTTCAGGTGCGACACTGCTGGGCCCGTCGAACAGCTGCTTGAACGAACCGTCGACGAACGGGTGCAACCTCGCCGCAAGCTCTGCCGCGGCCTTGTCCCCGGTCTCACCGGCTTGCGCGAGCTCGTCGCGCAACGAGACGAGCGTTGGTGACGGCCGGATCCATGTTCGGGTGTCCGCCGTGATGCCCGCGTTCTCGTAGGTCGCCGCGATCGCCTGGTCCAGAGCAGCGCGCTCGGTGGCCTTCAGCTCGGCGCCGAGGAGCACGGCGATGACGGTGTGCAGGAACAGCGATCGGCGGACGAGTGCGTCCTTCGGTGCTGTGCGGCGACCGTCCGCGCGGGTCTGGATGGGGAGGTCGAACGGGTTCAGCCGCACACCGGCGGCACCGAGGTGAACATAGGTTCCGCCGACCGCGGCAGCGAGCCGCGCGTACTCGTCCTCCGGATCGATGACGGCGATCTCGACGCCGCGGTACAGGCTGCGCAGCAACTCGAGCTTGACCAGGTAGGACTTGCCGGCGCCGCTGCGGCCGAGCACGACCGAGTTGTGGTTGTGCATCCCCGCGCCGAACTGGTCCCAGTGCACCAGGCCTTGGGAGCCGATGTTGTAGCCATAGAGCACGCCTGCCGGTGCTGCCGCGCTGGAGGGATCAGGCGCAGGCAGGTCCGGGCTGGTGAACGGGAACGCCGCCGCCAGCGCCGTCGTGTCGAATGTGCGACGCAGGCCGATCAGGTCCAGGCCCATCGGCAGCGTGGAGACCCAGCCCTGCAGGCTTCGGTAGGTCGTGTGCTTCGCGTCCAGCAACAGGCTCGCGCACAACGACCGCACCGCCGCGACCTCGTCGGCCAAGGACTTCTCCGACGCGGCGTGGATCGTCAAGTACAACCCGACCCGGAACAACTTCCCCTCACCACGCGCCACCCGCGAGGACAAGTCGTAAGCGTCTTCCGTCGCGGCCTCGACGTGCGGATCGGACAACCGACCGTGCTCAGCGGTATGCCTGCGTCCGGACTCCAACCGCGCCAGCTGTTTCTTCAACCGGGACGCGGCGGTAGCGGCGTCGATCGGTTCGACGTGCAGCGACACGTCCAGGCGGCCTGGATAGGTGAGCAACGGCGTGAGCCACCCGGCGTGCACCTCGCGCGGGAACCCGACCACGGCGAAGCTGGCGACCCACTCCCCGCCGACCTCGAGATGCCTCGGCGCAACCGACAGTGCGTCCGGGGTGAACGCCGTAGCTGATTGCTGGTGGCGTACCGCGCGGACGCCCATCACGACTGCCCTCGCACGTCGTCATCGAACTCGTCGTCGTAGTCCCAGCCGTTGTCCGCGTTGCTGTCGAACGGGCCGTAGTCGACGTCCGAGTTCGAGGTGGTGATGACTTCGTCTGCTGCGGCGAGCCCTGCGGACGGCGGCAGCAAGCTGTCGGGATTGCAGGCCGAAGCGAGTACTGCGGTGGCCTGGCTGGCGTCCAGTGGTGTCACCGCGATCCCGGCGGGAGCGAGGAGTTCGATCGCTTCGCCGAGGCGACACACCAAGCGTGCTTCGGCTGCTCGTCGCTCCCCCGTTGTCGTTCGTCGCGCTGCCCGTTTGCGGCGCTTGCCCGCGAGCATGCTGAACACACTCGGTCCACCGAGTCCATCCGGCGGTGCGGCGGTCGCGATCGGCTCGCGGACCACGAGCAACACCTGCCGGCGCAGCAGCTCGGTTTGCGTGCCGAGCTGCGCGAGGTAGTCGGCGTGCTCGAGCGCCGCGGCTTCCAGCGCGGGATGAGGAAGACCTCCAGCACGGTCGCGTAGCTCGGCGATTTGGGCGGAGAGGTCGAGGCGGTCGGTGCGCACCAGCACCTGGACCGGCGCGGTCAGCGAGTGCAGGTACCGGCCGAACGACGCGACCAGCGCGTCCTGCTCGTTCGGCGTCCGCAGTGCGAAGTTCACGGTGGAGGCGACCGCCACAACCGCGAGACCGTCAACGCCGAGATCCACCACGCCGGCCTCGGTGACACCTTCCGCGGGCAACTGGAGCGTCGACGGAGACACGGCCTCATCCCCGTCGCCGAGCCAGGCCGGTGCAGGCAGCACGCCGTCAGGCGCGGTGACGCGATGCCGTGGCGCGAGGCGTTGACGGAGCGCGGCGAGCAGCAGCTTGTCCATCGGCACGCCGTCGCGCTTGCCCAAGGCGATGGTCGCTGAGGCTACGGCGAACGGAACCGCGACGGTGAGGAAGAGCGGCGGCGGCAGGAATGGGCTCGTGCCCACCCAGGTCAGGTAGAGCACTGCTGCTGCACCGGCGAGGAGGGCCAGCTGGCGTGCGGTCAGCGGGCCGAGCACACGGTCGTGCATGTCGACATTGGCCGGGATGCGAACGGGTGCGGTCATGGCCGGGTACCTCCCGGTTTCGGGCGGGGCGGTTTCGGCAGGTCCAGCGGTAGCCGGAGCTGCCGCTTGCTGCGCCACGCGAGGCGGTCTTCAGGCACAGGCGCGGGTGACGCGGGCTTGGGCGGCGCGGTCTTGGCGACGCCGTCCAAGGGCAGTGAGTACTGGCCGTCGCGCGATGGCCGGTTGCCCTTGTAGGGATCGAACGGCAGCTCGAGCTGCCGACCGGACCGGCGTGCCGTCCTTGGCGTAGAACGTGCCGTGGCACCGGTCGGGCGCGGTGCTCGGTTGACGTTCAGCGGGAGGCGGTACTGCCCGTCGCGTCCGAGGACGGGCCGGTTCTCCGGCCATCCGTGCTCGAACGGCAACGTCAACTGTCTCTTTGGCCGCACCGCGGTTGTCGGTTCGGCGGCATCGTGTTTGGGTTTCGCCTTCGCCTTGCGCAGCCCGCCCAAGGGCAACATGTACTGGCCGTCACCCGTGACGCGCGTGTTCGCGTACGGGTCGGTGGGACCGCTCTGCCCGCCGCCACGACGGCCGTGTCCGCTGTGGGCGGCGATCGCGGCGGTTGCGGTCGCGCCCTTCAGGAGACCGAAGGTCTTGTACATCAGGAAGCCGCGGATCAGCGAGCCGAGGAACGTCCGCCCGCCACCACCGATCTGAATGTGGTGCATGACCCAGCCCGGAATCTTGACCAGCACCCACAGCAGTGCGCCAGTGACGATCAGGTTGATGAGACCGCTCGGGGTGGGGCCGAAGATCGTGAAGCCGCCTTCGGCGAAGAACACACGCAACGCCGCGATGAGGGCCAGCGACTGTCCGACTTGGATTCCCAGCACCCCGAAGAACGCCCGCCACCACCAGCGCGCAATGCCGTCGATCTGCTCAAGCCCGTGGCAGATGAGGAACAGCGGAGCACCGGCCAACAGGATGACCGTCACTGCCACCCGCATCACGTATGTACCCACCAACGAGATGAGCAGCACGACAAGACCGAGCGAGATCAGCGTCCCGAAAAGACCGGCGCTGGTGATCGAGCTCATCACAGTCTGCGTCAACAGAACGCTGAGGGTCTTCGCCGTGCTGCTGGGATCGAGTCCCATGCCGAGCAGGCCGGTGGACAGCGCGTTGGCGAACTCGATGGCCTTGCCCGCCAGCAACAGCGACAGGTTCGCCGCGAGGAATCCAACCGCGACGCGCGGCGCAACCTGCCGCATCGTCGTACGCGTCTGCAGCGTCTCGTAGGCCATCAGCACGATCCCGGCCACCATGACCAGCAGCGCGTACGACGCAACGGCGATGCCGCGCGAGGACTCCCACAGCTCGCCCACTCGCGGCAGCTGTTCCAGCGTCGGCGTGGCAAGCAGCGTCTCGCCCACCAGCTTCAGCAACGAGTTGAGCGCGCCGACCACCAACGCCCAGATGAAGCTGTTGATGCCGTCGGCCACACACGCGCCGATATCGGTGATGCCGCACTCGCCACCCGATGGACTAGGCGGAGGAGGCGGTGTCGGCGGCTCGGCTGCCGCAACGCCACGACCCATCAGAGTGAGGAACGTGGCCAGCAGAAGTACGACGGTTCGACGCCACGTCGGACCGCGCAAGAGGCTCGTCGTGGACATGGCCTACGCCCCCACGATGCCCTTGAGCACGGCGACGAGCAGCGGCGCGAGCGCGGCCAGGGCGTAGCCCCACCCGGCTGCTTTGAAGGCCTCTTTGGACTTCTCCTGCTCGCTGGGATCGCCGCCACCAAAGACGCGGCGTACTCCGCCGATGGTCGCCGCGACCGTCGCGAGGCCGGCGAGGATGCCCATCAACCAGTTACGGATGTTGTTCAGGACTTGGTCGACGCTCTCGGCGATCGCCATTACTGATGTGCCGGCGTACGCCGTTGCCGCTGAGGCCAACAACGCCACCAAGACCAGCTCGGCGACCAGCAACACCGACCGGCGAACACGCCGGCGGCTAGCGGCAGCGCTCCGATGTGTGAAGTCGTTTTCGGTGAGGCGAGAGCGAACGGGGATTCGTGTCAGGCGCATCGCGACACTCCCGGAGTTGAGTCCGAAGTGCACTGAGGCAGCTCGGACGAGGCGTGCGCGGGAGCTGCTTTCCTCCCGCAGCACTGAACTCCGCGAATCCGCCGCCGCGGGGACACTCCGCTGTGGACTTTCACCGCCGACGCCGACTTCTCGGCGGCGTCGGTGATGACGACCGAGTCGGCGACGTAGTCGGCGATATCCGGATCGCTGCCGTTGTCCGCAACCGTGCTGGCGTCGTCGCGCAGGTAGGCGACGAGTCGTAGCTCGGCTCGTTGGCGCGCCTTCTTCGTGGCCTCGTACGACAAGCCGCGTTCGACTGCGGCATCCGCAAGAGCGACGCCTTCCAGGCGCGTCGAACCGATCAGTCCTGCCTCGACGGCGGTGATCGCGCCCTCGGCGACAGCGCGAGCGAGAACGAAGTCGGGGTGGCCCCACGGGGGCGGCGGAAGGGTCGAGCGGAACCCGTGTCCTGATGGCACCGGCGCGTCGAGTGCTTCGCGTACCGCGGCGTGCCCGGCGCGGTACGCCGCCCAGCGCAGCCGCAGCATGATGCGGGGCTTGCGCAGATCCACCACGGCGAGCTCGGCGACGAACCCGGCCAGCACCGCCGCGTGGATGTCACTGGGGTCGTCGGCGAACTTCGCGGACAACGTCGACGCGGTGGCTATCAACGCCGGCAGCGCCACCCCAACACAACCGACCGTCCACGTCGCGCCGTCGGTGCGGGCGCGCAGAACCAGATGTGCCCACACCTCGTCGCGCAACTTCTGCGAACAGCCGCGGCGCAGCAGTCGCTTGCGCACCTCATCGAGAGGGACCTGTCGCGGCGGAAGGCCAGGGAACATCCGGCCGTCGAGCGATACCGGATGCGGCCCGGTGACCAGCCACTCGAAGGCCGATCGCGCGGCGTCCAAGGGCATGCCATCGCGCCCGAAACCAGAGCGCGCAGTCCTGCGGTACGTAGTCATGAGATTACTCCTGAACGAGCCGAAAGATTGACCCGCTCAGGACGCCACAACAGGTGGCACCAACCTCTTACCGCAAAGGCGCCGCACTACTACCAAGCAATTACCGACGACCTACGAAGGTCAAGAGGCAGGCCAGCTGCCAGCGCAGACGACAGGCAGAAGGAGGCCGCCCACCTGCCCGGTAATAGGTCGGTGGCACCTCGGTAAGAACCCATGCCCCTAACCCAAGAAGACACCAGAAAATCCACGAAGAGGAATCCAGAATCCGCGCTCACGTGTCCCCGAGGTGACATTATTTCGGAGTTCAGGGGTGTCATCAGCGCTTCGCAATCGCGGCGCACCCAGTCTGTGAAGGGGACACCCGTGACCGAGTCCGACACGTCCGGCGACCGCGCTCGCCGCGGTCATGCCGATCGCACCCGCCCTGGCCCAGCAGGACCTCGCGGTCGCCGCAACGAGGATCGTCGACCGTGGCCGACCGCCCCGAATGTCAGCCGCATCAGTCCAGCGAAACCCGCCGCGGGAACCACGCGGACACGGCCTCGAGGCTCCACCTCGACTCCGACGCCGGCAACCGTGTGGACCTCTGGGTCAACCGCGATCGACCTCGATGCCACGTGGCCGCCGGAGATCGTCGAGAAGATCGTGTCGTCATTCAGCTCCGCAGGAGACAAGGTCGCGCTCTTGCCGTGGTCCGCTCTCAGTGGCACCCGCTCGCTGCTCGGTGTTGTCGGTGACGACGGCGTCGTTCGGCACTCACCTGACGCGGATCCAGACCCTGGATTGGACGACGCCCAGCACGTCCTCGAACGTCTCGGCCGCGCGGTGCACGTCGGCTCGCACGACGCGCTGGAGCGCGCTGATCTCGTCATCGCAAGCGTGCATCCGATCCGCATCGGCGACGGCTCCAGCGATCTCGTCGCGCTAACCGCGGCACACGTGCTGCGCTCCGGCGGCATCCTCGTCGTTCTCACGCACTGCGACTGGACAACCGGAGAACTGAACGACCCGACAGGACAGGTCGTGGCCTCCGCGCAGAACGCCGACCTGCTCTACCTACAGCACGTCGTCGCCGTCCACGTGCCAGTGCGCGACGGGCGCTTCCAGCTCAGCGACGAGCACCTCGCAGGCTGTTCGTCCGGTGACGAGGCGGCCCGAGGACGACACCGTGCGCAGGTGCGCGGCCTGCCGCAACCACACCTGCGCATCCATTCCGACGTCCTGGTCTTCGCCCAGCCGCACAACCGCCAACACACCCAGCTGGACACCACCGACACGAGCGGAGACCTCCGATGAGCAAGCCCATGAAGAGCCTCTCTGCCACCAACCCGACTCGTGTGGACAAAGCTGTGGACGGCCCGACGGACGGCACGCCGCCACCCGTCACCGCCACCGACTCCGCGCCCCCGATCGAGGTGTCGGTGTGGACGACCGCGCAGGCCTCACCGGCGTCCCAGCGCAAGAACACCTACGTCCCCGAGTCGACTGCCCATCCCGCGAAGATGCTGCCCGAGGTCGTGCGGCACGCCGTCGCCCACTACACGCAACCGGGCGACCTCGTGCTGGACCCGATGTGCGGCATCGGGTCCACGCTCGTCGAAGCCGTGCGCCTGGGCCGCCGCGCCGTCGGCGTCGAGTACGAACCGCACTGGGTCGACGTCGCTCGAGCGAACCTCAACCTCGCCCGCGAACACGGCCACCACTCCGAAGCCGAGGTCGTCCACGGCGACGCGCGCCAGCTCATCACGCTGCTGCCGGACAAGTACGTAGGACAGGCCGCGCTCGTGGTGACGTCCCCGCCCTACGGACCGTCGACACACGGTCAGGTCGCGGTCGCACCCGGCAAAGGCGTGCAGAAGTACCACCACCTCTACGGCAACACCCTCGACCGCGGAAACCTCGCCAACATCGGCCACCACCGCCTGCTCACCGGCTTCACCCGCATCCTCGCCGCGCTACGCACCTTCCTGCGCCCCGGCGGACACATCGCCATCACCATCCGCCCCTGGCGCGAACACTCCGAACTCATCGACCTGCCCTCGCAGATCCTCACCTGCGCCCGCACCGCCGGCCTCATCCCCGTCGAACGCAACGTCGCACTCCTCGCCCGCGCCGCCGACACCGACCTCGTCGCGCGCGGCAGCTTCTTCCAACGCGACTTCATCCGCAAACAGCGCGAGGCCGGACTCCCGCTACACCTGATCGCCCACGAAGACGTCCTCGTGTTCCGCAGCGCGCTCACCCGCGGAGTCGCCCGCACACACCAGCTCGGCGACGAACTCGGCAACGACGAACAAGCCTGGAACCGGGCGGCATGAGCACCAGCCCCGTGCTCGGATCGCTCTGCACGGGCTACGGCGGACTCGACCTCGGCGTGCTGGCCGCACTCGGCGGCGGCCGCATCGCCTGGTGCGCCGACCCCGACCCGCACGTGCAACAGATCCTCGCCGCGCGCATGCCCGACGTGCCGAACCTCGGCGACTTGCGCGCCATCAACTGGGCCGCAGTAGAGCCCGTCGACGTACTCGTCGCCGGATTCCCGTGCCAGGACATCTCCGCCGCCGGCAGACGCGTCGGCATCGAGAAGGGCGAGCGCAGTGGCTTGTGGACCGACATAGTGGCGGGCCTTCGCGTACTACGACCCGCGCTGTTCATCGTGGAGAACGTCGCCGCGCTTCGCTGGCGCAACGGAGGACTCCACCGTGTACTCGGCGACCTGGCCGAAGCAGGGTATGACGCGCTCTGGCGTAGCGTCCGCGCCTCCGACATCGGCGCCCCGCACCGACGCGAACGCGTGTTCCTGCTCGCCTGGCCATGCACACCGCGTGCCACGGATGTTGCCGACGCCGCAAGCACGCGACGGCGACAACCGTGGCGCCGCCGATCCAACCCGTCGGCGAGCGCTTGGACACCAAGTCAGCTTGCACGATGCGGTGACCGCTGCCGCGAGGCTGCTGCCCACGCCGACCGCGATCAACCCGAACGACGCCGAGGACCCCAGCCACTGGCTCGTCCGACGCGAGAAGCATCGAGCACGCAGGATCAACGGCAACGGGATGGGCATGCCGTTGTCCATCGCGGTGCGGCTGCTACCGACGCCAACAGCGTCGGACGCGAAGGCCTCCACACACTGCACCCACGACGGCGGACCGTCCCTGTCCGACCAGTGCCGCCTGATGGAGACCAACTCGACATTCCTGCCGACACCTCGAGCGACCGATGGAACCAAGGGTTGCCCAGCACAACGCGGTTCCAAAGGCGACCTGATGCTGCCCTCGGCGATCATCCAGTTGCTGTCTCACAACGACGCGAACCGGACCTCGCAGAAGGCCAATCCGGGACCATGAACTGGGGCGACTACGCCCCAGCTGTACGGCACTGGGAACACCTGCTCGGCAGATCCGCACCGCATCCCACCCAACGGGGACACCACGGCAGCCCTGTGCTCGCGCCGACGTTCGTCGAACATCTCATGGGTCTCCCGCTAGGCTGGGTCACCTCTATCCCGCTCCCACGCACGGCACAACTCCGTGCATTGGGCAACGGCGTTGTGCCACAACAAGCCGCCTACGCGGTCTCGCTGCTACTCGACGACCTTTCGGCTCTGCTCTACACCGATCCCATGTGCAAGTCCTCCGGGGAGGTCGCGGCAGTGTGACGGCGCGTCGCGGTTCGATTCGCTTGCACCCGGAGTAGTGTGGATCGCCCCGAATCAGTAATGGTCTTGAGCGATCCTGCCAGCCGCCAAGAAATTGGGGAGGACGGATCCCCGACCGGGAACGATGTTCGTCCAGTTTCAAGGAGGTGTCTGACGACTACGCTCGAGGAGCTACGGCCCGACCTTGTCGCGATCTACCTTAGAACCGCCAGGGCTGTTATACAGCGTCTGGCACGGGCCAGCGCACCGCTCACCTTCGACGTTCGCCGCACAGTGATCGAACGCGCGAGTCCAACTGAGTGGGGAGGAACACTCCTCACCGAGGCTGCGAATGCGCTCTCGTTTTGGCATCCGTCATTGCCCGAACCCCCGTGGCTCAATGATGAAGAGGTCACTGCGATTCGAGACTGCTCAGCGCAGCTCGTCGAGCTTGATCACGCCAAGCTGCCGTTCTGGGCACCCATACCGGCGTCCGAGGGCTACCTCGTTAGGCTCGGCGGCGCGCCCTCGTTCGGGGATGACCCGACAGGCTGGGTCATGCGATCCATCGTTGTGCCTGCATTGCATCACCATCTAGCGATGTTGCCGAGCGTTGCGCACGCCGATGAGACGTCAGCCCTTGTGTTCGCCGACGAGGTGCTACAGGTCGCGACTGCCAACGACTTGCGGTACATCATCAGTGTGCCCCTCAGCGGCGTCTACGTAGACGGCGCTGATGCACTCAGCGTTGGCGAGGTCAAGGTGCGGTCTCTCTCGCCGTATGAGCAGGGCGCAATCTTCGACGAACGTGGTGGTGTCACATCGATGATGACCCACTTCAACGAGATCCCTTACACCGTCTTGGAACTGCACCTCTCGGGACCACGCCACGAACAGGGCGTGTGGCGCCATGATCGGGTGTCGCCTTTGACTACCGCGTTGCAGTTGCTTGGTCATCAAGTCAGAGGTCGCTTCGCCGTTGAGCGCGCCAGCCCGCCTTGGGTTTTCGATGGTCGTCCACACCAGCCACTGATACTGCCGCAGCGATCTCGTGGGGCCAGCGAGGCGACATATCTTACCGCCGAGGATCTCTCGGCCATCGTCACAACAGCCAAGCGGCTAGAGCGTTATCACATCAGCGAGCCCACGTCGGCGCGTGATCTAGCAGTACACCGCTTCGTTACAGGGCTGGCACGCGACAGCTACGCCGATGGAGTGCTCGACTTCACGATCGCATTGGAAGCCCTGCTACTGCCTTACGATGAGAATGCCCGACGAGGCGATCTGGGCTACCGCTTCCGCGTACACGGCGCCCACTATCTGTCCGAACATGCCGACGATCGACACACTCTGGCCAAGCAGTTGAGCAGCATCTACGAGATGCGCAGCCGGCTCGTGCACGGCGCAAAGTACCCCGACAAGACCCAGATTATGGCCGCACACGCGCTGGCCTACGACTTCGCTCGCCGGGGACTCCTGCGTGCAGTCAGGGAAGACTTCCCCACCGCAGCGATGTTCAACGAGATGGTCTTGAGTTGATCTCAGAAGCACGTGCCGCAACGAGCAACTTTCGAGCTTTGACGCAGCACCAGCAGAGCCTTGGCGCGCAGTCTGGAGGGGCCTCGGTATGAGGAATGACTGGGAAGATGCAGGTGTCGCAAGGCTCAAGCGAACCGATGTCGTCGTACGCGGCCTGAAGTGGGAGCCGCCCATCCCGACGCAGAACCCCTCGGCACTGCCTCTATCCAAGCTCAGCCCAGAAGGTTTCGAGTCCCTCGTGGCGGAGATCATCAGCCGGCGGGACAACCTCGGTGTTCAGTTTTACGGTCGTTCTGGGCAGAAGCAGTACGGCTTGGACGTTGTCGAGCGGGAGCGGTCCGGCACGCACTGCCTGTACCAAGTCAAGCGGCACAAAAGGATCACGCCAGCCAAACTCCTCTCGATCGTCGACAAGTACGCGGGCCCACCCAGATCCGGTCACTCGCAAGCCCCGAGACTGTTCGATCCGCGACGGTTTGTCGTGGTGATCTCCGCGTCAACCGAGACCGACACCAAGATCGTCGACGCGGTGGCGGCTGTCCAAACCGCATATGCGGCCGACCTCGAAATCGAGGTGTGGGGCGCAGAAGCCCTCGGTCGGAAGCTTCGAGACGCGCCGCACCTCGTATATGCCGTGTTCGGTGGGCACTGGGCTGAAGCGTGGTGTGGGTTCACGCCGGGCCCAAAAGCGACCTCGGCTCCTGCTTCACTCGGTTTGATCGACGATCCAGTCGAGGTGCTTGGCCTCGACTCGGCAGAGCGCGATGCCGAGCTCGCGGAGCACAGCTCGGACCCGCCCGCCGCGGCCGTCCTCTACGGATCGATCGCGCGAAGCCTTGATGACAACCGCTTTCCCGGCCATGCCGTGGTGATGCGCCGGCGACAAGCACGAGCGCTGCAGGCTGGAGGTGATCGGGACGCGGCCTTCGCAGTCCGCTTCGATCTAGCCGTGCAACAAGCGCTTGGCAGCGAAGCTTCCGTGTATCGCCCGGAGCACTACGAGCTCGCCAGCATGGAGTCTGATCTCACGCCTGAGCAGAGGTCGAAACTGTCTCTGGTCGAGAGCATTGCGGGATGGAGCGATGTCGGGACCAACCTCGCGACGGCTGTTCCAGCGCTTGAGCCACTCGTCCACGAGCGTCATCCCCACGCTGCCGTGCTGTGTTGTCGGGTGATCGAGCAGTCGCTCACAGACGGTCTGTTCGACTTCCTGCCTCCTCGCTCGTCGGTCACAGACGTTGTCGACAGCACCTCGGAACTGCTCGCGCAGCTGCGTGATCTTGCTGCCGAAGTCGAAACCCGGGACGTCGTTCTCCGGGCCCGGCTTCGCTGCGCAATCGCCGACGCACGGATGACTTTGGACGCTAACCAACTCGATCTCGCCGAGGCGTACAACGACCTGATCGATGAAGCGTCGGCCGGCCGATTCCGCCACGCTCAAGGACTCGTGACATCTCGGGCGGCGTACGCGCATGCGGTTCGAGGGTTTGCCTCCAGAGCGATCAACCTCTGGCGACAGTCCATCATGGCGAGTTCCGAACACGGCTACCACGGCGATGTGAGGCTAGCGGCGCGTTCAGCGCGCTACGTCGCGTGGGACTGCGGTGACATCGATCCCCGAAACTGGGACGTGTTGGCAATCGTGCAGGCACTTCCTGACCAGACCCGCTTGCTGGGCGAGCACCTCGATCCTGCTCTTCTCGCTTATGCAACCGCGCACTCCAAAAAGGTCGTTGACGCGTTCGGCTCGGCACGGCACTACCTGTTCGACGCTCGGGTGGGTGGGCATCTGCAGGAGCACCAGCTGGCGCTCAAACTTTTCGGTGATGTGCTCGAGGCAGCGCAAGAACCAGCAGAAGCTGTGTGGTGCTACGTCGCCGCCGGAGAGGCGAAGAAGGCAGTCTCGCTAGCCCGAACACTTCCTTCTGCGACTGACGTCAGCATGTGGTTGCGGTCGCCGCAGCGACACAACCGGACGGCCGCGATCCAGGTGACGACCGCGCAGGTTCGAGTCATCCGCGACGACGACGTCGAACCAACGATTGAAATCTTGTTTGAGAACATCAGGGGACCATGGAAGACCAGGCATGCCAGCCCAACACCGCAAATCAAGGCCGTCGAAGCCGTCGCTGCCTTCGGGGCGAGGATCCCCGAATCGGCTGTCGACAGAATCCTGGACATCGCAGGCCCGATGGTCGCAGGCGATCTCAAACAACCTTTCGAGCTGTGCGATCTGCTCGTTAACACCTACTACGCCGTATCTTCGCGCCGCGACGACCTGTGCGAGGCCATCACGCCCCTACTCCGCAGAGCGGAACCACCACACAACCTGTGGGACCTGGTGACGATGCTTCCGGCTGAAACGTGCGGCCCGTTGCTGCCCGTCATCACCGCCATGGCCGAAGAAGGCAATCAATTCGCACTCCGCGCCCTCGCCGCCTGGTCGCCTGAAGCGTCAGCCGTCCAACTCCTGGCGAGACGCGTATGCGCAGTGTTGCTGCGAAAGCCGCACGGGCGCGAACGCACCACTACCGTCATCGGCACACAAGAAGCCGAAGCAGTCCAACTGCTCGTACATCTCCTCAACCTCCCAGCTCCGATCGAGTTCTCCCCCAACGTTTGCACGGGGCACGAGCCGGTTCTCATCGGACGGACCTACTTCACGCGGTCGACCATCTCGGACGACGCGCCCTCGAGCCAGCCGACGATCCCCCCGTCCGACGTACCCGACGAGGCCGCTTCGATCGCCACTGGCCCGCTACAGGACCTCTCGGTCGCGGTCGCGTGGAAACTCCTCCTGCTGGCCGAAGATCACCACGACGCTGCGAGTTCCCGCGCCAAAGTTGTCACAGCGCTTCGCCGACTGATCCCGCGACTTCCACGGTCGACCGCGGCGGATCTCGCTCCTCGGCTCTTCGCGCTGTACGAAGGTCCGCGACTGTCTGCGTCTGATCTCGTGGAGATCGACTCGGACAATCCGCTGAGCCGCGCGAGATTTCCCATGGGTGCCGACAAGCTGGCTCCGCGTGCGCTGACCGCTGCCGCAGAGGCGTTCGCCAGCGGACGCGTCCCAACGACGGCCGCTAGCGAGGCCGAACGGGAGTTCGCCGACCGAATCTCGGCCGCAGCCGCCCAGCTTCTCCTCGACGATCAACTCGCCCCGCTGGGCGCTCTCACGATCCGTGCAGTCGCTGGAGCGTCGAGTACCTTCGCACATCGCGCCTCCAGCCTTCTGCTCCACGGCAACGACGAAGTCCGTGCGATCGGCGTAGGCAGCGCACAGGTGTCAGCACATGAACTCAAGCCCTTCGTGGCCGACCCATCCCCTACCGTCAGGGCAGCGGTCGCACTGCGTGCCGGAGAACTTCCTGCCTGCCTACGCGCGATGCTGGCGGAAGACAACGATCTCGTCGTACGCAGACGCCTGAAATCAAGCACTTCCCCGTAAAGCGACTGCAAGCAGTGCCCTCACCCGGCTACCGGCCGCCGAACGTTCCACAGATGTTCGGCGGCAAGCAGTCCCAGTGCTTGACGCTCAAGTTCCAGAGCCGAGGCGCGATCCGCTGTGCACGCCCAACTCACATACAGATCAGCCGCGTCGATGGCCGATCGAGCCCAACTCCTTGCGGTGCTCCGCTTGCCCGCTTCGACATCCGCGAGCCGATCACGTATCCAACCAGGGTGACGAACCGCCCGATTGAAGGCAGCCTCACCCAAGCCACTCACTGCAGCCTTACCGCTCGTGTAAACGGCGAGACGTCCTCGTAGTCCCCGACCCCGGCGCTCTCCAGCCATCCCCACGTACACAACCGGACCGGTCCCAGTGCGAGCCAAGTAGACACCGGGACACGTAGGCGCAACAGCAACAGCAACAGCATCAGCGAACGCGAGCCATTCAGACCAGCTAGCAAGTGAGGCGATCTCCACAGCCATCCCCTAACGGTTCCACGCTCCGATCAACAAGACGAACGAGCAATGGTCGGTCTCGAGCCGCTCGGCGCACTGCCGATCGCAGACCGAGCAGCGCGTGAAGCAACGGGAGGACTCAGATGCACAAAGCGTTCTCATAGGCTTCACCTGATCGGGTCGGTGACCGCGCGGGTCCGCCGGCACGGGACGACAGTGCACGTATGTCGGATACAGATCATCGTGACACGTCAGGCGTCGATGCCAAGCCGCAGCGTGCGAGACGACAAGCCGACCGACGCCCCCTGACGTTCATCCCTCCAGCTGAGCTGCCGGAACTCACACCCGCCGTCGCCCGCATCCTTCTCGACATGCTGATCGACGCGACCAAAGACAAGGACTGGCAGAGCCACATACGTTCTGCGGACCGGCGGCCCTCGGCGGAGTGAGTCAGCCTGGCTCCGAGAGATAGTCATCTCGCCGGTCGGCGCCCTATGGCCAAAGTGATGGCGGCCACGAGGCTCGTCATGACTGGAGCTCATGAACGCCATCGCACCGGAGTGAGGAGCACTCGTGCCGTTCGAACCCAACACGATCATCGCGTCGGCTGCAGCAGGCGGGATCGCTGGATTGATCCTCGCGTCGTGGCGAGTCGACAGAGAGGAGAAAGCAAAGCGGCGCGTGCTCGCACAAGACCGAGTCGAGGAGGCCGCTGGCGAAATGCTGGCCGAAGCGGTGGCATACCAAGCAGGACTCGGGCCAGGCCGACCAGATGCTTCCTTGTGGATGAGCGACTACATCTGGGCGTCCAAGGTCCTGGTGGCTGCGCGAGGATTGGGACGGATCCGACGCTGGATGCTCGATCGTCGCCTCAAGACGCTGGTCGGTCCGGTCGCCTTCAATCTCGCGCTGGCCAAACCTGCCAACGAGAACGGCGACAACGTCATGGGCAACGCCCTTACCGCCATGATCAAGGCGCACCGGGCCGATGAGTACGCGGACGGCGTGCCGATGGGCTTCCTCGACGTCGCCCTGCGTCAGCCGGAGGGCTCCAAGGAAGTGAGCAAAGTGATCAGGCTCTTGCGCCGCGTCTCACGCACCACATTGCTCTGGTTCTAGCTAGACATCAACCGCGCAGGTGTACGAGACCGGAGTCCACCGGCCGTGACTCACTCGCGTAACAGTTATCTCGTCGCCGACGATGCTCCGGGCACGCAGAACCCACGATGCGGGTCTTCGTCGGCAGGAGGCGTCGGTGGATCTTCCCAAGTTCGAGGGTTGGCTCGCTCATGGATGGGGTTTGCGGGTCCGCACCGCGCAGGAGCTGTTCGAAGTCATCGGCCGCATCGCCTTGCTCTCCCCGGACAGAACCTACGCATGGAGGGGACAGAACAACGCGTCATGGGACCTCAGCTCGTCGCTGATTCGCGAGATCGAGGCCAGAGGTATGGAGGCCACTGAAGCCCGCGTTCGCGAGCGCGAGCAGGAAATTCTCGTCGAGGCGCGTCGATGGGGACTGGGTCGCGACCTCGGTCCGTCCGCGACCGACCTGCACATGCTGGCGATACTGCAGCACCACGGTGTTCCGACGCGGCTGGTCGACGTGACGGCGAACCCGATGACCGCCATGTGGTTCGCGGCTGAAGAGCAGAGGCCAGACAGCAAGGGCCAGGTCGGTCGATGCGATGGTGTGGTGTTCGCGATCGATGTTACGGAGACGGAGTGGTACGAGAGCTTCCAGTACGTGACAAACACCTACGCTCAGTTGGCGCGGCCCCTTGAGGGCGCCTATGAACTGGCGCTCGACAAGTCCGCGGCAGCCAGCCGCATGTTTCGGGTGTTCTCCGCGCTCCCGGACGAGCGCATGAAGGCGCAGGAAGGATTCTTCATCGGCTCAGCTGTCCCCGAGCATCACGAAGCAGTCGGAATCCGAGGGCTGAACCCCATCGGACCACGGCCGGCGGCGGGACTCCTGGAGATGCTGCGCTCGAGTGAGGCAAGCCCAGAGACGCTTTCCTTTTGCGCGATCGTGATCCCCGCAGACGTCAAGGACGAGCTCAGAGGGCCGCTGAAGCACACATACAACCGACGCCGACGTGTGTTGTTTCCAGACGTCGATGGATTCCGCGAAGGGCTCGTCCGGGGACAGCTTGACTAGGTCGCCTTAGCCGACCGCCGTGATGTCCCCGAGGCACCGAATTTTGAGAGTTCAGAGGCGGGAGGGATCTGCGCTCGCGTGTTCAGACACGTGCGGATACCGCCGAGATGCTCAGTATGGGCGGTCGGCAATGGCCTCATAAACAGAACCGACTGCCTGGCTTGACCAACTTCGACTGAGGAGCCACACCCCAGCTAAGGGCCTGCCGTCGGCCAGTACTTTTCCCGAATCTGGCCGACGTCAGAGTTGCACAATGGAACTGACTGGCTGCACTGAACTGCCACTGGCTGCCGAGCGCGCCCAGGTCGTCGCCGATGAGCTGACGGCGTGGGTGCTCACATAAGCCATGAGTAACCACGGAACCCGTTCGATGGAGTTGGTGGCGGGCACGGCCGATGACCGGCAGGAATCGGGCTGGATTCCTTCATTGCGTGGCCCATCGACTAACCGTATTGGAGCAGTGAAAGGTGAATGCATAACTCGAATGGCCCCATAGAATTGACACATGCAGCCACTCGAACCTTTGTTCGCACCACCGGTTTGTCAGGTACGTGCCTACAGTCGATCGCGAGACGGCTGGCTTGTGCCCGAACGAAGGGATGCCGCGTCCGTGTCAGGCGCACGAGCGGAGTGGTGTCCGTACCCACCTGGAGACAGGAGCGATCGCGTTGACCGACCCGCCAGAGCTGACCTTGGACGATCTCGCCGGCGAGGCCGCGGTGCTGCGGGTCTACCGCCAGGTCTTCGCCGTGCTGGCCCGCGAGGCGGGGGCGATGGTCCTGGATCTCACTACGATCGACGTCGACGATTCGATCTTGGAAGCCTTCGCCGAGGCTGGCAGCGAGGGACTGACGGCGGAGCAGGCTGTCGCCGAGTGCCGGCAGTGGGATGGTCCGGTGGTGAGGCGGCGGTTCGACGTGTTACGCGAGTACGGCGCGATCAGCCGGATCAACGACCGGCCGAACGAACGCTTCCACCGGGCCGCGTTCGCGCCTTACGTGATGCTGTTGTTCTTGCGGCGCATGGCCGAGCAGGGCGGCCAGTCGGAACTGCATCAGCTCCTGACCTTGGAGCAGTTGAACGTTAAGAGCGCCAACGCGACGGCGGCCGACGGCGCGGCCTCCGTGCGACGGTTGACCAAGGTGTTCCGCTTGTTGGGCAATGAACTGGCAATCCTCGCCGCGGGCAGCACCGCTGAGGCACTCGGCGACAACGCCCAGCTCCTCTGGGGCAACGAGTCGCTGATCAGCCAGGCGAAAGACGTCCACGCCGTGGTGCTGAGCAAATGGACCGAGCTCGATCGCGACTGCGCGGCACTCCGGGTCGCACTCGCTGCCTACGCGGACGCGATCGACGCGGCTGCGGGCCGCCTGATCGCGCAAGCCGGCACCACACGAGCGTTGGGCCTTCTCCCGGTGGAGGCGTGGGTCACCTTCGGTCGCGAGTCGAGCCCGGAAGTGCTCGCGGCGGTGCTCGACCGGTTCGTCTTCGACGCCCCCGCGCCGTGGTTCTCACCTCACGCGCTGATCGAGGCTGTGGAATCAGGACGACAGATCAACACGACGAGGCTTCCGCCTCCCCGTTCGGACGACGTCGAGCCGGAACCCGAGGCCGAGGCCGGTGTCGCCGATGACGTCGAGGAACTCAGGGCCATCGCGGAACGGTTGCTCTCGGACTCGGACTCGGTGAGCGTTGTCGACGTGCTCGACGACGCCGGTGACTGGTTGGCAGCACGTCGCGTGCTCGCCGAACTCACCGCCATCCACCACCACCCTGATCTGGACTACGAACTCGTGTGGGAAGACGGCCTCCGTGTCGAGGTCACCGCCAGTCCGTCCTGGACGTCGCACGGACGCTTCCAGCGCGGTCACCGGGCGAACGGAGACGCGGGGTGACCGAGGCCGAAACGGCACTGTGGTGGGCGCGCGTCCGCGCCTCAGGCCCGCAGCGCGTGGCACCAAGCAGTGCCTTCCCCTCAGGAATGCTGCGGTTGGTCGAGCCCGACGTCACGGCGGTGTGGCTGCTGGCCGCGGTTCCCGAGACCGCGAGACCCAGCGTCGCGGAGGAGTTGGGACTGCCGGTGCTCGCCGTGGAACATCCCAACGACACCGCGCGCGTGCTTGCCGCGTGCCTGCGCTGCTGCTGGGCGGACCCGACCGGGCCGATGTGGCCAGGAAGGCCCGCGTCGAAGGACGAGGTGGCAGCCGTGCTCGGGGCGATCATCAACCGGACTGAGGCCGCCTCGAACACAGCCTTGCTCGGGGCGATCCGGCGTCTGGCAGGCGCCGCCTGGCTGCTGTGGGACGAGCCGGGCCAGACGGTACGGCTCGGTCCGCGGGTCGCGGCATGGGGATCAGCGGACCTCAGCGCCCTGCGCGAGCTGTGGCGCATGATGCCCTCTTCCGCCGACATCGGCTGCGGCGACGTGGAAGGGTCGTGATGACCAGCGCGAACGCGGCGCACCCGGTGTTCGAGCCGATCCTCGCCGAGTTGAGCGAACAACACCGCGACGAAGTCCTGGCCGCGTTCGCGGCGGTGGAACACAGCACCCAGCCGGTACCCGAGGTGCAGATGACGGCGTTGCGAGATGCCACGCTGCGCCGGAACCTCCAGCGCTTGTTGCACCAGGTGGGGCGGACGCTGGTCCCGGTGGGCGACGCGCGGTGGACATCGGGTTACCGCGACGACGTGGCGGCCGAACTGACCGCTGCGGGCTGGAACGCCCTCCCCGTAATCGATCGGGCCGTGCTCGTGCTGGTGTTGATCCACTCGATCGCGATTCCCCGTAGCGAGGGAAAGCTGTCCGGCGACTCCTGGATCTCCGCGCGACCGACTCCCGCCAATGAATTGCTCCGCTACGCGCAGCCGGGAATAGGGGACGTTCGTGCCGCTTTGCGGAGGTTGCGTGCGGCTGGACTCGTGCAGCTCGCGCCGACCCGTGGCCGAGCTGCTGCGGACGGGCCCGCCTACCTGCCCGGTTCCCAGCTCCACCGGCTGACACCTGTGGCACGTCGAGTGTTGCAGCAAGAGCTCATTCTGGCCGCCGCGCCGCAGAGTCCGCTGGCGGCCGCGATTCGAGCACGCCGCGCACATCCCCGAGGAGAACTGTGAGCACAGCCCGAACCTGGTCTGCGGGCGGTGATGCCGGCCCGTTCGACGTCGTCGGCAACCGGGTGTTAGTCGGCGTCCAGGTGGTCGACATCTCCCGGCTGTCCACGCACCCGGTGCCGATGATCAGCCAAGGCCTGGTCACGGTCGCGGGTCAGGGCCCGAAGGACTCCAACGGCGCCGGGAAGTCCTCCCTGATCGCCGCGGTGAGCCTGTTGAACGCCGACGAGCAATGGCGGCTGGCCAGCGGCGCGTCCGCAGCGGCGGAGCTGCTGTTCACGGCCGAGCTCGCGGCGCAGGAATCCCGCTGGTCCAGCGTCGACCGCGGGTATGTGATCGGTGTGTTCGCCGATCCTCGGGCCGACACGGTCGCCGAACTGTCAGCCAGCGCCCTGACCGTGTGGCTGCGGATCAACCGCAAGGCATCACACGTGCATCTGCGCTGGCACAACGGGCTCCACGTCCCGTACGGGGCGACCGAGTCCGAACGTGCCGCGGGAGCCGACATCTTGTGGGACGCACTCCCGACCAGCAACGGACGTACCGACTTCCACGCGAACCGGCTCGCTTCCGTCCTGTACGGCGGCCACGTGCGGTGCGTGTCGTTCCTGTCGACCTCGGTGCGTTCCAGTCCGGCGGCCAATCTGCTCGCCCAACCTCTCAACGACCTGGACCCGCGGAAGATCTTCGACGCCATCGCCACTCTGACCGGGCTGGACCGCGAACTCGATCAGGAGCAGGCCCTCCGGTCAACCGAGCACAAACACCGCACCGACGTTCGCGACGCGACGGACGATCTCGACCGCTGGGAACTCGACATGGCGGTGGTCGAGACCGGCATCACCCGGCGCGTCGAAGCTCGCCACCTGCTGGGCGATGCGGCCGAATCGTGGAAAGCCCGGTGCGCGCGACTGTTGCTCGACGGGATCGTCCGCACCGACGAGATCCGGCTCGATCTCAAGAACCTGGACGTCCGCGCCGCAGAACTGCAGGCCGAGTTGTCAACTGTGGAAGACGACCTCGCCAAGTTGAACGATGACGAGGAGCTCGACCGCACCTTTCGCGACGCCGAACGACGCTGGAAGAAACTGAACGAACGCGACAAACAGCTGGACACCGATCATCAGGTCGTCGCCCGGCGTGTAGAGGAACTGGCTGAGGAACATCGGCAGCTTTCGGACAAAGCTCGCGGTGCCGACGGACGCAGCGTCGAGACTGCGCAGACCGAGGAGGCCGATGCTCTCACGGGGGTGGAACAGGCGCTCGGCGCCAAGGGAGTCGCCGAAAAAGCCGAGGAACGAGCGCGCGAGCGGCTCGCCGCCGCGGAATCCGGTGAGGACGTCGCCGCAGAGGAGTTGCAGGCGCTGCGTGAGGAGGACATCCCCGCCGCCCCGTTGCTGGACGTCGTCCAGCTCAACCCCGGCCAGCGACGCGACTGGGAACCCCGCCTCGTGCCCTACCGCGGCGCGATCGTGATTCCACGCGGGCACGCTGGCGAAGCCCAGGCGAAACTCGCGGGGCGGTCAGGGACTGCGACGCTCGTCATCGCCGACCCCCCATCAACGCACGCGCCCACCCACAGCACCAGCCTGCCCGCGAGTGCCGACCCGAGGTTCGACCTCACCACGTTCCTGACCGCGATCCTCGGCCGGGCGGGCGCCCAGCCCGCGGAGATCGACGTGGCCGCTGGGGTGCTCGTCGTGGGCGAGTTCGCAGAGCCGCTCACCGGCCGCGCCGCGCGCATCGCCGCGGCCCGCGCCGACCATCGTGAGAAAGCCGATCTCCTCACCAAGGCCGAGAAGATCCTCGCTACGGCACGGCACGCGCTGTTACGAGCCAAGACTCGTACCGAAGCGGCCGCAGCCGCTGAGAAGGTGGATGCGACCGCGTTGAAGATGTTCGAACTGCGAACGGCCAACCAGGGACGGGAACAACAGCGCACTGCGCTGAAGCCCGTGCTGGACACAGCGCATAAGGCCTACGCCGACGTACTGGGCGCGAGGCAAGCACGCGAGGAGCGAATCGAGAACCTGCGCGGCACCGAAAGTCGCCTGATGCGTGAGCTGACCGATCAGGACGAAACCAAGACGAAGCTCACCGATGAGCGACTGGCGTTGGATCTGCCCGGCCGCGAGGCGGCCTGGGGAGACTCACCCGAGTCCGCCAACCGGTTCCTGCTGGCTCTGGGCACCGAGCTGCACACCCGCACGACCGCTTGGTGGAACGAGGAATCGCAGCACCAGGTCAACGAGGTCGTGCGGAGGTGCTTCCCCGACGGCACACCGCACGACGAAATGCCCGCCGAGATCCGGGAACTGCTCATCGAGCAACGCTGGCAACGCGGCGGTCTGGACGTTCGAATCCCCCTGGTCCCCGACCTCATCCGCGCGCTGCGCACCCATCTGAGGCTCACCGAACGGCATGACCTCTACGAGCAAAGGCAGATCGCCTCTCAACGTGCGCAACGCACCAGCGACCTGGAGGCGGCTCGGAAGGGCTTGGGCGAGGCCGAGCAGACCTCGCAAGCACACCGGGCGTCGCTCGCCCTGGGAATCAAGGCGAGGCTCAAGAAGGTCAGCGATGAGTTCGACCGCCTCGACCAACGCTACGGCGGGTACGGGGCGGGCCTCGACTACCCGGAACCCGAGCCACCCGCGGATTCCGATCGGCCGTGGCAGTGGACCGTCACGCCCAAGTGGCGGCGCGCCGAAGGGCAACGGATGTCTGGCTACAACCTTCGCAGCAACACCGCTCAGATGGACGAGAAGGCCGTCAAACTGGTGTGCGCCGCTGCGCTCGCCGGAGGAGGAAGCCGTCCCTTGCTGCTCGTCCTCGACGAGCTCGGCCGCAACCTCGGCAAGCAGCATCGCCGCGAGGCGGTCGCGCTATTCGAACAGATCGGCAAGGACCGCGACATCACCGTGATCGGCGCGCTGCAGGACGACATGGAGCGCTACGCCATCGAGGCGTCCGGGCTCTACGTCAAACTCCGCCGCCGTTCCGACAGCATGGCCTACAACGAGGCACCTGTCATCGTTGGAGACGAGGCCAACCGCGCCCGCGTCGAGCTGCTTCGTGATTGGTTGACCTCCTACCGCCCTGCGGACGACGGGTCCGATGAGGACACCCCGGAGGAGGGCACAGCGTGATCGAACCATCTCACCCAGCAGGGGAATTCCCGATGCCCGGCCATCCTGGCGTGCCCGAAGGACTCCGTGCCTATGCTCAGCCGACGAACGCCGACGGCACCTTCGGCCGCGACCGCGCCGGCCGCCCCAAAGTCCGGCGGGTGTACCTGCGCGCGCACCCGCCCACTCCCCCACAACGGCCAGACGGTCTCGTCAACGACGCCGACTGGAACTGGGCCACCACAGCGCCGCGCCGATGGAAGACCATCACGACCAAGTTCGGTGATCGGGCTGATCACGTGGCACTCGCCTTGGCCCGAGCCGGGTGCGTCGGTCTGGAGCACGACTACGTGGCGGGCACGATCCGCCATCCACCCCTGGGCTGGGCCCCTCACTCTGAGCTGCACGCTGCCGGGCGAGAACACAAGAGCCGACGCGGCGAACGGCGGTCGACCCAGGACGCGGAGTCGCTCCGTCTGGTCGGCGAGCTCACGCACCATCCCGCCGCCAAGCCGCTGCTGACCATCCTCTGTGGACACCGTGATGGGCCGTACCGGGACCACGTCATCGAGGTGGCCCGCTCGCTGCTCGCCGACGACGTCTCGACCGAGCTGGGCGCGACCGCGCCGTGGGCCGCTGTGCGGTGGCTCGGGCGCGGCGCGAAGTCCGACTACGACAGGGACCAAGAACCTCTCGCCGAAGGTGGTCAGGGTGCGGTCTACAGCGGCGTGCACAAACACACCCGTATCCCCGTTGCACTGAAGCGACTCCGCTACGGCGATGAAGACGCCCTGCACCGCATGCGCCGTGAGATCTCCATCGGACGCCTCTACGGGGAGCATCCGAACGTCATGCCGGTCCTGGACTCAGACCCAGGCGGCCGGTGGTTCGTCATGCCGCTCGCGGAGGGCAGTGCCGTGGGCCACGTGGACCGCCTACGGCGGGAAGCAAGAGCCCTCCGGGACCTCGTCACTGCGGTCTGCGAGGGACTGCGCCGCCCACACGCCGACGACAGGATCCATCGCGACATCAAGCCGGCCAACGTCCTGCTGCTCAACGGCAGGTGGGTCGTGGCGGACTGGGGGCTGGGGCGGCAGCCCCGGGGCGAAACCAGCGCACCGGGCCGCACCAGGACCGGTACCGGCTTCGGCTCCGAGGGATTCGCCGCGCCGGAGTTGGCTTCCGGAAACCCCCACCACGTGACGGCCGCCGCCGACATCTACAGCATCGGCCGACTCATCGCGGCCATCCTGACCGGAGAACGACCGGAGCAGAACCTCCCACTGCTGCCCACCAGTGGGCCGTGGACAGGCGTGGTGGCGGAGGCGACCCAGCACAGGCCGGCCGACCGGCCACAGGACGTGGACGAGTTCCTCCGTCTGATCGGGGACGTCCCGTGACCTTTTCGTTCCGACACCACCACACCCAGAAGTTCTGGTCCGCATCAGCCGAAAGGATCATGTCGTCGATGACGCGTATCGCGCTCGAACCGTATTTCCTGCACCAGGACCAGGTTCAGTCACTTCTCGGCGAGCAGCGGACGGAGTCAGCACGGGCGCGGGCTGCCCGCAGGAGCGATCCCGAAGCGGCATTCCCCTACGTGCTCGCCGCAGAACTTGGCGAGGCGCTCGCCCCGCTAGGAGTCGGCGAACTGGCGAGGTGCGTCCTCGAACAGGACCTGCGCGAGGGACAGGTCGTGGGCGCTGAACTGGAGTTCACGTTCCAGCGAGACCGCGACCGCGACGCTCCCGGCTTCAAGCCGGCCAGCTTCACCGCGGTGCTCGAGCCGGGCGAGCCGGTGCACGTCACCGGGACGTTCAACGCGGCGAGAGTCGCCAGTGCGTCCGCGCCCGGCGGCCTCGCCGGCCGCCGGCGGGTCTATCTGATCGGGACGGTCACCGGTCTCGGCGCGCAGAGGGTCGAGCTCAGGCCGGTCTTCATCGGAGTCAGGTCGTTCGTCGAAGACGACCCCGCCGCGGGAGGACGGGCACCGGGAGCTCGGATCTACCCCAGCGACATCGGCCAGTTCAGTGGAGTCGACTTCGCGTCCCCCTTCGCCGCGGCCGAAAGTGAAGCGGTGCTGCGGGTGTCGGAGGACACAGTGAAACACGCCTTCGCGAGGGTGATCGGCGAGTCATACGTTCCGAAGGACTGGGGTGGCGAGCGCTCCGACCTCTACACGTCACGGGTGTTCGCCCATGGGCGCCAGATGTCGGCCGCGTGGCTGTTCAAGGGTCCGGGCCACCCTCGTGCCATGGACGTCAAGGCCCTGGGCAAGAACGGAGACCAGATCGACCGGCTGTTCACCGAGCCCGCAGAACTGCTCGTCCTTCAGCACTGCCATCAGATCAAGCCCAGCGTGGTCGGCATGATGGACGCCTACGCCCACGACGTCCGGCGCCCCCGTTCCTACATGATCATTGACGGAGCCGACACCGGACGCATCCTGAGATCGCTGGGGTTGCTCCCGGCAGATCCGCACCTCCAGGGTGACTGAACCGGAGCCCAACAGCACTGACATCGGTCACGGTTGCTTCGGCCGGAGACTGTCGTGGTCGGCCAGAACCTCACCACCTGTGGCCGACCACGGCGTCGCGATGTCAAGGGCTCGGCGCACGACGAGCCCGGCGGCTCAGGACCTCAGTCCCGAAGCCAGGTCATCCGCCATCAGTTCGTCGCGTTCTTCCGGCGACAACCACCTAGCGCTGCTGCCCCTGGGCGACTTCTCGACCATGAGGATGTTCTCGAAGTCGTCCGCCACGTCTCGCATGTGGCTGATCACCGCCACCAAGCGGCCATCGCCCGCGTTGCGATGCAACTCTCCCAGCGCCTGATGGAGCGCGTTCGTGTCGAGAGTCCCGAACCCCTCGTCCAAGAACAGCGCTTCGACGCGACCTGCGCCTCGCGACGTGACCTCCACAAGTGCCAACGCGAGCGCCAGGCTGGCCAGAAAAGTCTCGCCGCCGGACAGCGTCTTGACGTCGCGGACCTGCCCGGTGGTCGTGTCGACGATCTTGAACTTCGGAGCGAAGCCGAACCGGCCGTCCGTCATGGACTCGAAGATCTGGCTTGCCGTGCCGAGCAAGGTTCCTTGCCGGCGCTGCACGACGCTGTCGACGAACTTCCCGTCCGCGAGCAGCTTCACGAGCTCGTGGAGCCCCTCCACCAACGGACGTGCCGCAGCGAGCCGGGCGTCGAGCTCCTGGCAGACGGGAAGAGCCCGTTCCGCCTCCCTGCGCTCGCGTCTGGCGGTCTCGACCTCGACGTTCGTACTGCGGACGAGCACCTCGAGGTGATCCTCATCAGAGGCCTCGACGCCCGCGTACGCGAACGCGATCTGATGCCGCAGCTCCGTGACCTCGGCCTGGCAGGCGTCCGCCTGCTTGAGGCACGCTTCGAGAGCGGACGCGACCGCCACCACCGTGTCAGCGGCCCACGCCGCGTCGTCCGCGAGAGCGGGCTCCGAGCCGCGTCCGGGAATCCCCTCGCGGTCCAACGCAGTCAGCACCACCGAGGCGCGCTCCACTAGCACGCTCAACTCCTCGACCAAGGCCGCTCTCTGTTTCTCGATCTGCTCGTCACGCCGCTGGCGGAGTTTCTCCGCGTTCTTGCGCGATGCCCCGGCGGCGGTCTCCGCTCGCTCCTGCCGGTCTCGGAGGTGGCCGAGTGCGATCTCCTGAGTCTGGGCTCTCTCGACAGCCGCCTGGATGGCCGCCGGGGTGATCTCCGCCTCGCGGTAGAACGGAAGCTTCCGGAGGTTGTCCTCGATCGCCTTCCACCTCGAATCCAGACTGCGGACGGCGCTCCTCTCGTTCTGTGCCCGTTGACTGATCAAGGGCTTGGCCGTGTCGATGCTGGCGCGGAGATCATCGTGTTCCTTGCGCACCTCGCTCAACGCGGTCGCCGTGGCCTCAGCGAGCGTGCAGGCGGCACCCGCTGCAGTGATGACGGCGGCGAGCAGGACGTCGTCGGCGACCTCCAGGTCAACCGCCCCCATGCGGGCCCTTGCTTCGCCGAGAGCGTCCTCACGCGCGACAGTGGCGAGTCGAGCCGCCTCGACCTCCCGCTCGAGCTCACCCTCCGCCTTGTGTAACAACTCTTGTGCTTTCTGCACCGCCTTGTCCGTGATGACGCGCGCCTTCTTCGCGTCGTCCACGGACTTCTCAGCGGCGGAGATGTCGGCACCGAGCGGCGGCTGGTAGGTCTCGGGCAGGCTGCGGGCGCACACCGGGCAGTCGTCACCGGCGCTCACCCCAGCAGCCGCGTGAGCGACCGCGTCGGCCTGGTAGGCCGCACGCAGGTGGTCCTGGGCGGCTTCCAGAGCCTCCGTCGCTCCCTGATGTGCTTCGCCAAGCACGAGTGCGCGGTCTGCCAGCTGCTTGACCTTCTCGCGCCTGGTGTTCACACCTCCGTCCGCCGTGTCGGCGAGCTTGGCGGAGGTTCGCGCCTTGTCGAGCAGCAACCGGCACTCGGTGACTTCGGCCGTCGCGGTGCTCGACTCGCCAGCCGCGAGCTCGGCTGCCTTCCGCGCCGTCTCCGTCTTCTCCGCGAGCACCGGGAGTCGTCGCTCACTCGACTCCAGCTCGGCGAGCGACTCCGCGATGGCGGCGCTTTCGGCTGCGAGGCGGCCCCGTTCTTCGTGCCAAGCCGGAACCTGCTCTGCCGTTGCGGCGAGAACGGTCAAGGCGGAAGCCGTCGAGGCCACACCGATCCCGTGTTCCTCCGCGGCCTCCAGCTCGTCCTTCAGCTGTTGTACCTCGGCCTCGTGCTGGTCGAGCTCCTGCCGCAGCGCGACCTCGTCCTCGGCGAAGCGCGTGTCCGCGATGACCAGGCCAGCGAACTCGTCCTGCAGACCGGCGCGGGACTTGTCCCCCAACCGCTTTCCGATGCGACGAAGCTCCTTCTCCCGGCGCCCCGCTTCCTCTGCCTGCACTCGTGCTTCGCCGACACGGTTCTGAACGGCTTCCAGACGTTCGAGCACCTTGGAGGACTGGGTGAAGCGACGTGATGCGTCAGCCATGCCGGCTGCGGGGTCGGCGGGAAGCTCTCGACGCCGGAGCTCGGTCTCGTGCAGAGGCCGTGTGAGCCGTTCGATCATCGCCTTGGCACGCTTGCGCATCTCCGAGAGCGAGTCGAGGTCCAGCACGCTCTTCAGCAGTGCGTTGCGCTCTGAATCGCTGCTCTGCAGGAGTTCCTGGAACTTTCCCTGCGGCAGCATCACCGCCCGGAGGAAGGTCTTGGAGTCGAGCCCGATCAGAGCGGTGATCCGCTCAGTGACCTTCCTCGACCCGTCGACCTCCTCCCCTGTGTCGAGGCACTCGAGGTGGTGGGGCGGCGTCACACCGCGGGAAGCAGCTGCGCGAGTGACCTTCCACGTCTCGTTCTTGACGCGAAACGTGAACTCGACGCGCATCAGGCCGTCACCGCTGGACGCGATCAGAGGGCCACCACCGCCGCCCTGGACGGGCCACGTGCACACGCCGTAGAGAGCGAAGCAGATGGCTTCCAGCAACGAGGACTTGCCTGCGCCAGTGTCCCCGATGATCGCCATCAGATCGACGCCGGTGAAGTCGATCACCTGCTCCCCGCGGTACGAGCGCAGGCCGAACACCTTCAGCTCGACGGGCCTCACGCGACGTCCTCCTCGTCCACCTCTGTGGTCAGCGGCTTGGCGAGCAACTCCTCGACCTGAGCCACCGCGGGAATCGTCATGTCGTCCGTCTCCCCGAGGTCCAGGAGCGAGGCGAACAACGGCGGCATGTTCTCTGCGGCGGTCCCGGACGTTCCGTTCTCCTCTAGGTACTCGACGAAGAGGTCCTGAAGGGATGGTTCGGCGCCGGGTTCCCGTTCCCTTTCCACCACCTGCAACCGGCGGTCGTCCGGGTTCTCGGCGATGTCCAGGATCGTGGCGTTCGGGAGGAGCGCGTACACCTGCTCGGACAACGTCGGGTCCGGCTTCGGTGTCGTCACCTCCAGGCGGCACAACTGGTCCGTGATCGTCGGTGCGACTGCCCGAAGCTCGTCCATCGTGCCCGTGAAGCGCCACAGACGGCGTCCGGCGGTCAACGGAACGAGCCGGATCTCCGCGTCTGCCCCAGGCACCAAGTCGACGATCACGACGCTCTTCTGTTCGCCCAGCTCACCGAAGTCCAGCTCGAGCGGGGATCCCGCGTACCGGCCGACCACTCCGGCACCGGGAAGCCTCTGGGGTTTGTGGATGTCCCCGAACGCCGCGTACCCGACCTTCGGGATGTCGCCTGCCTCGGTCGCGTAGCGGTCACGCACGTGCGGAGACGCCGAGTGGCGGGCGAGATCCGCCCCGCTGAGGTACTGGTGGCCCGCGAACGCGGTGACGTGGCGTTGCGGATCCAGGTCGCGGAACAACTCTTCCGCAAGCACCAGCTGCATCGCGCTGACCCGTTCCGCGTACCGCTTGCGGAGGTCGTTCGCGTCCTCGTAGGCGTGCATGATCCTGTTGGGGTGCACGTACGGCAGCACCGCGAGCCTCAACTCGACCCCGTCTGCGCCGGCGAAGTTCAGGATGCCGCCGTCGGCCGCCGGGGCCGGCCGGTCAACGAACCGGATGCGACTATCCGGGCCGAGCCAGCTCGCGATGAAGCGGAACAGGTCGGGCGAGTCGTGGTTGCCGCAGATCACCACCACGGGGGCGATCTGCGCGAGCTCGCGCAGCACCTCGCTCGCCTTCACCATGTCCTTGTAGGACGGTCGTGGATGGTCGAACAGGTCGCCGGAGTGGATGATCACGTCCGGTGCTTCGTTCTTCGCGATGGCAACGATCTCGGCGAGAACCGCGACGTGGTCGGCGAACCGCGGCTCCTTGTCGGTGATCCGGCCGAGGTGCCAGTCGGAGGTGTGGAGGATTCTCATCGTCTCTCTCAGGCCGCCGGATTCCGGTGGCGTCGCAGGTGTTCGAGCATGGAGTGGTTGGCGGCCCAGCCGTCGGGGAACTTCGCCGGCACGTCGATGTGCATGGGCTCGCTCGTGGGGTGTGCGTCGAGGAGCTCCTGAATCCCGGCCCTGGCGACGACGATGCAGGCGTGGCGGTGCCGGGAGGTCAACACGCAGAGCCGGCCGGACTCGAGGTGGAACGCCGTGGCGTCCCTCCGCCCGGACAGCGGGTGCAGCACGATGACGACGTCGAACTCGGCGCCCTGCAAGCGGTTCGCCGTGTCGACCGTGATGTCGGCGCCGCCGCGGGCGGTGAGCTCGCGCTCGATCGCGGCGACCTGGTCTCGGTGTGCGGCGCCGATCGCGATGCGGTTCGCCGTCACCGGCTGCTCGACCTGATCGGGCGCCGAGGTCACGACGGTGCCGCGTTCGAGCAGCCTCAGCGCGATGGTCACGATCGCCTCGACGGCGTCCGCGTCGGTGCGCATCGTGTGCTGGCGTGGAAGTTCGTGCAATGCCCAGCCGGTCGTCGCGGCCATCTCGAGCGTGTCGTCGACCGCACCGCGACGGAGCGGGCGGGTGGTGAAACCCATCTGACGTTGTCCGGGTCCTGTTCCGGCGTCGAACGGCGTGAACGGGTAGAACGCCGTCGACACGACCGGCGCCGCCTCCGCCGACAACCTCCAGGACACCGGGAGCTGGTGGACGGGCAACTCCGGGTTGCTGCGCTGCATCGCCGCCACCGCGCTCTGCATCGGATCCCACGGCAGGCCTGCCCAGCGGTCGAGCTCCATGGTGGAGAAGGGGTCCAGCTGCCCGGGATCGCCGACGAAGAGAGCCTCGTCGAACAGCCTCGCGACCTGGAGAAGGGCGTCCGACCTCATCTGGTAGGCCTCGTCGATGATCGCCCTCTGCCAACTGACATCTTTGACGTAGGACCACTTCTTCGCCGTGGCGATGGTGATCTGCGGCCGTCCCAGCTCGTCGAGCTTGCGGCTGTGGGCAACGTTGGGATGTGCGATCCGGCGGTCCGGCACGTAGTCGGTGCCGTCCAACCGGCCGATCGTCACGCCGGGCGCGTGTCGGGCCATCCGGTCGATCAGGTCGTCGACCTGCGCGTTGGTCTGAGCGACCACCATCACGGTCTCACCGTCGGCCGCCATTTCGGTACTCGCGCGGACGACCAGGGTCGACTTTCCCGCGCCGGGAGGTGAGTCGACCACGACTCCGCGGTGGTCGGTCTCGCGGAAATCGTGCAATGCGGCGGCCACGACTCGGTCCGCCGCGGCGGAAGGGTCCACTGTGGTCACGACCAGTCCTCCTGCACGTCCTCGTTCGTCACCCGCACCGGCACCGGCGGCCCGCCATGGGTCCACGGCGTCTCCTCGAGGCTCGGGAAGTCCCCATCTCGCTTGAACTCGTCGCTCAACGCGCTGTAACAGACTTCCTCGCCCTCCGCCGGCAGACTCCGGGGAGGAGGTGGCTCCTTCGTCTTGTTCCCCATCCCACCCGCGAGCTCCAAGGAGATGATCAGGGCGCCGGCGTCCTGCTCCACCTCCAGGATCTCGGCCTTCTGACGTTCCCGGCGTGGGTCGAGGAGCGTTCCGGAGACGAGCGACACGGGGTCGTCGGTCCGCACCTTGATCAGCGGTCGCCGCGCCTTCCCCGCGAAGCGGTCCACCTCGACCTCGACGACGGTGCCGACGAAGGCGTTGCCGGCGAGGCGGTGCTCGGCCATGACCAGTGGGTCATCGAACGCCCGCTGTGCCTCGTAGTTGGCCTGCGTCCGTTCCAGCCGACTCAGCCTCCTGGCCGCAGCCACCGCGCCGTCACGCTTCGGCTGAGGAGGACTGCCGTCGTTGAGACGGGCGTAGAAGGTCTGGTTCGACCGGACGTCACGCACCCATCTCCTGACCACCCGCTCGCCCGGCGGCAGCTGCCTCATCAGGTCGATCGCCTGCCACACGAGGTCCCACGTCGGTGCGAGCTGCCCTCGCAACGCGGACTCGAGCCGTTCCCTGGCGGTGCGGAGCGCGACCGGAGTGCTCGCGGCGTCGTAGGCCGCCATCGCCGGTGCCAGCACCTCCCGGTCGAAGGTCGGGTCGGTCGCGGGCCCCGCGGGCGGATGGGTCACCGGGTCCTCGGCCGCGAGCGCGGCCGCCCGGCCGTTCATACCGTCCGGCGGCCGCAGCCACGCCATCAAGGCGGGGAGGTGCGCGTCCTCCACCGCGCTCTGCCCGGTGGCCCAGTGCTGAGCCAGCACAGTCGTCGCCTCCAGCAGCATCGACTGGCCCGGGTACTCCGCCTCGTGGACGAACTGCGTGAGCCACCGGCCGAGCCGCGGCACCGTTTCCTCGACGGGGTACGGGCCGTCCACCGAGCGGTACCGGGTCGAACGGCCGAACAGCTTCAGGAACGCGGTCGACCTCGGGTTGGGCACCCACAGCTGTGGTCCGTCCACCGGCCTGGTGGACTCGTGCACCCGTTCCTGGACGACCGATGGGAACCTCGCGATGTAGCCCTGGAACAGCTGCCCCAGGCGGTGTGCGAACCCGAACCGCTGGTCGCGGTCACGCGGCTGGTGGACGACGAGCAGGCGAGGGCGCTCACGCTCGTCTCCGACCAGCGCGGCCAGTGGTGCGTTCGCCTCACCGGCGAGCGCCAACTGCACGCACACGAACGGCCGGTCGGCGACGTGGACGTGCCGCACTGTGGTGATGGGCTGTGCACAACCGGATTCCACCGCGTGCGCCCGCGCCAAGGCGGTCAACGTGGTCATGCGGTCTCTCCCAGGCATCGGGTGCGGAGGCGGTGAGCGGTGCGGAGCACGCGCGCGGCCTCTTCCTCGTGGACGGACGGCGGCCGCGTGCCCGCGGCCAGGGACAGCGCTTCGGAGACGAACTCGATCCCTCCGAGCTGTTCCTGGACGGACCGGCCCAGCGCCTCGGTCCGCCCCTGGGACTCCTCACGGCACCGCAACGACATCTCGCACGCCGAGAGGCACTCGGGTGCGTAACGGGGTTCGAGGTGCTTCAGCGCCTCGTCCAACTCGCCGACCGGACGCGTCGGTGCGCCCGTGCTGTCCGGCCGCAGTTCCAGCGTCAGTCCGGGCGGGAGCACCCCCAGGATCGAGTCGAGGTCCTCGAGACGGTCGAGCTGGCGCCGAAGCGTGGTGAGCTGCTTGCGCACGTCGATCAGGGCTGCGGTCGGCGTGTTTGAGAAGTCCTTCGGGCACACCAGGACCACGTCGTGCGAGACGATCTCCGGGTCGTGACCGAGGCCGGCGACGAAGTCGCGCATCGCCATGACGTAGACCGCCGACTGGATCGCGGCGGCTGCCACCTTCCCGGGTTCCGCGCACCGGTCGATCACCGGGAACGACTTGATCTCCACGATGTGGAAGCGGCCTGCGATCTGAAACGCGATCAGGTCGGGCTCGAGGTACACGGCCCGTCCACCAATGTCCAAGCGCAGCAAGGGATGGGCGAACAACGTGCCGGAGTCCTCAGCGGACCGCGCGGCGTCGCGCAGCAGCTGGACCGAACGGCGGTGACGGGTGTCGAGCGACTCACGCCCGGCGACGTTGTCCAGGGCGTGGTAAGCGACCTCGGGCAACGACAGGCCGAGCATCTCCCGCAGCAGCCGGATCAGTTCTGCGGCGCCGTTGGCCTTGACGATGGACTCGAACACGTTGCCGCGAGCGAGTGCGAACGGGGAATCGCCGAAGGGCGCGGGGTCACCCAGGAACTCGGCAAGGGCTTTCTTGTCGACGCCGGCGGCATCGAGGACTCGCCTGCGCGCACAGCCGGGGTTGCTGGTCAGCGCTGCGATCGTCCTGGCGTTGTGCTTCGTCGGCTCGGCCGGCCCCCGAATGCCGTCCAAGCGCGAATTCGGTTCAGTCACCGTGCTTCTTTCTCGGGGTGCTCCGTGAGGAGGGTGGTTCAGGAGTCGGTCGCGGTACGACGTACGACCTTCAAGCTGGAGCCGAACAGCTGATGGGTCTCATCGAGCTGGGTCCGGGCTCGCTCGGCCGCGTCCTCGCGATGCGCGAGATCGGCGTCCTCGTGCACGCTCAGCTCTGCGGCTGCGGCGGCGGCGACCACCGCTGGCTGCATCGCGTCGAACGTGGGTGCGGCGTCCGGGATGTTCGCCGCGTACTGCCAGAGCAGTCGCAGCACCGGTGCAGTCGGGGCGCTCATGCGCTCGACCTGGTGCGCGAGCGCGATGCCCACGCGGAGGAAGTCGACCCGCGCGCTCAACGGCCCGACCACCCGCCGTGCCAACGGCCAAGTGGACACGGCCACGAGACCACGGGCGGGAACGAGTCTGTCGTAGGTCAGCGCGTTGCAGAGGTAGTACGGCCGGGCGTGGGGTGACGACCGGAACGACCGCTCCTCGTCCCGCTTCAGGCTGGTGAGCTTGACGCTCGTGAGGTCACCGCCGAACACGGCAGTGTGCACGGAGACGACCAGCTTGGGCGCTGACGGGACCGTCAGGAGCACGAGCGCCTGATGGACCTGTTCCCGCGCGGGGAGGATGGACCCGGTCTGCGCCGGTTCGCCCACTTCCGCGACAGGAGCGGTCAGCGCGGCGAGGGCGTTCTCCCACGCCTGTTCCATCCTGCGCAGATCAGCGCGCAACTCACGTGCCCGAACCGGATCACCCGAGGTCGCCGCGCGGCGCACCTGGGCGCGCAACTCGTCGATCTGCCGCTCGAGGTTCTCCAGTGCCTCCGTCATGAACAGAACCGTATCACCTATCCCAGTATCTCCCAGTATATGCCCAGCATTGCATTTGCAACCAAGGGCTGCAACCCTTCCCTACCTGCGCCGACTGGATCAGCTCATGTCGTTGAACCACTCGATCGAGTGCCGGACCTTTCGTTGGAGTGTTGGTCGAGCAGACCGCTGAACGCGTTACAACGGAACCGTCAAGGCTCCCCGCGTCAACTAACGGACGGCCCCCGCAATGTGACGGTCGCGGTCGGCGGCCTGCTTGCACTTGAGCGCGCAGCAGCGGCCCGCCCGACAGTCGGAACTCCTGCGGGCCGCGCGGCTCGTTAACATGGCGAAATGGACGCTCGGCTGCCGGTCCACATCGGCCATCTCTCCCCGGCCGCGCGCGATGAGATCACGGCGAAACGCCCGGCGCAGCGACGCCCTCTCGGCAATGGTCCAGCCCGGCAGTCCACCCTCAGGTCCGTTGAAATCGACTGGGCCGTTCACGGCCTCGAACCTCGCTGGATCGGCTCGGAGACCTCCGACTGCGTTGCAACTCTCGAGCCGAAGCTCTTCGAGGCCGCAGGTGACACCGCGGTCAGGCGTTTTCTGTCCGGTGCGCTCCAACGGGCGGAAACGGCCTTGGTGATCACGGTCGTTGGGCCCGTGAAGAGGCCGGCGAATCAGTTCTCCGTCTTCGATCAGACAGGGTCGACGGCGGTCAGCTTGTCCGATGCCGACACCTACGTCCGCGGTGAACGACTTCCGACCGGTGTCAAACCGAACTTGGCCGCCGACCTCGGTCAACCGGATCGCGACCTCGCCCTACGCTTGCGCAACAGCGCTCCGGACAACGCCCCATGGTGGGGTCTGAGTCTGCAGGCAAACCACACGTACTCGCCGAGCGGCGCACTCCGTCACCAAGCCGAGCCGGACGGCGACCTCTGTCCCCTCCTGCTCGACCAGCTCGGCGCTCCAGTGGCAGCGGTGTGGGTTCCGTCGGACGGTTCCCAGCGCTGCTACATCCTCCCGGACGGGTTCGACTGGAACACGGTGCTCGACTGGCTGTCCCACCAGGCGATCCCCTACTACAACCCGGAAGCGGCACGGCGCCACCGCACCTCCTCCGCAGTCGACCCGAGCCTCGAGACGCAGGCGGAAGCGGCAACACGGCAGGCACTGTCCGAGATGATGGTCCGCCACGCGGAAGAGCGCGCCACTCTCGAACAGCAGGCAGCCGACGCCAAAGCCGCCGCCGACGACGTGCGCGACGGGTTGTTCCACGGCACCGGCGCTGTACTTGCCAAGGCAGTCGGCCAAGTACTCGTCGACGCCGGGTTCGACGTCATCGACCTTGATGAGGAACTGGGCGCCACCCGCTCCGCCGACCTGCTGGCCACCTTCGACGCCGTCAACGTGCTCGTCGAAGTGAAGTCCGAAAGCGGTCGCGCCAAGGAAGGCCTCGTCTCCGACCTTCAACGCCACCTGGACACGTGGCCCCAGATCAGGCCCGATACGCCCGTGGCGGACGGGGCACTGATCGTCAACCACGAACGCAGGCTGCCGCCGGACCAGCGCGTGCCGGAGGTCTACCAGCGCCGCGAGTTCATCCAGTCTCTCAAAGTCCCGGTCATCTCCACGCGGCAGTTGTTCGACTGGTGGAGGTCCGGGGACTGGCAGACCATCCGAACGACTCTGATCAAAACGCCACCTCCCTCGACCGCGCCCGTTGTTTCCCAAGACGATCGACAACGCCGCCGGTGGTGGCAACGCTAGGGCGTCGCCGCAGCGGTCCAGAGCACAACGCAGGACGACGAAGCAGTCCGAACACAAGGACGAAGTGGGAAACGACTTGCGTGGCGCCAACGGAGCAGGCTTCTTCGCGCGTGTGATCGCTGCGTTGAGCCCGACGCTCGCTTCTCGAGCAATCTCCGCCCTGCGGCCGGCGCGGCAGGGGCGTACCTGGACTTAGGGCAGGGCAACCACGACCTGTTCATCATCCGAACGTTTGTGACGACGGACTTGACACGATCCCGGTTCGCCCAGCCGGACGACGACCGGACGGTCGCTGCCCGGTTGTCCACACTACGACCTTGACCGGCGCGGGCACGGACTGCATCCGCTCTATGCCGCTGATCGTGTGCCGCACTCATGCCGATGAGCGGACGCCGTACGGGTACGTGCCGGGGCTTCAGACAGCGGCGGTTGCAGGGTCCCAGACGAGAATCGGGGCGGTGACGGGCATGATGGGTGAGCCGGAATGGGTTCCGGTGACACGGATTTCGTAGCCGCCGAGTGGGAGTGCGGGTGCGCTGGTGTGGAGGAGTCCGCCGCTGTTGGGTGGGCGGCGCGCGAACCGCTTGGAGCCTTGGTGATGCACCCGTCCACCGCGATATTCTCCAGCAACAGGCCCACCATGCGGTCGTACGCCTCCAGCGCGATCTGCTTGAACTGGGTGAACAATCCGGCTTTGATCCATTCGTCGCGTCGGTTGCGGATCGTGAACGCCGAGCACGTGGTGTCGGCTATCGCCTCGTACGAACAGCGAACCGCAACACCTGGACGAGCTTCTCGAACACGATCCGATCCTAGATCCGGCGCCGGCAGCAGCCCAGCGGATGGGTGGGATCGATCACTGGTCGAAGTGGGATCAGCGCGCCAAACTGGTCCCACGGTGTGGCAGTCAGCCATGATGGCAACGCGCAGGCACACCTATGGTGATCACGAATCGTATTCAGCTTCGTGATCACCATAGGTGTGCCTGCTCCTCATAGCGGGTGAGGCCGCCCCACCCAATCTGCGCGACCTCTTACCTATCTCGAGGAGACGGTCCATGGGGCGAATCACCCCGATCAAGACTCGCTACGCGGGCTACCGGTTCAGGTCCCGCCGAGAGGCCAGGTGGGCGGTCTTCTTCGACACCCTCGCTATCCCATGGCGTTACGAGCCCGAGGGCTTCAGCCTCGGTGATGCCGGAGCGTATCTACCCGACTTCCAGCTCTACCCGAACACCGAGCTGGCGATGTGGTTCGAGGTGAAGGGCGAGTTCCCGACCGACGTCGAAGTCCGCAAGGCGCAGGCGCTAAGCACTGGAACGGGTCTCCGGACCTGCATCTACTTCGGCGAGATGGACTTGCCTGCCCCAGCCAGCTTGACCAACATGAGCCTCAACGAGTTCGTGGACCATGTGCCGGAGTACCGCTGGGTCGACGACATCGGATGGGCACCTTTCCCCACCGGGCCTGCCAAATGGGAGCTTGGCTTCGGACCCACTGCCTACATGATCACCCCTCAAGAAGGTGCAGAGCCCGGCACCTCGCCCTGGTGGTGGACGGATTGCAGCCTCTGCGGCCAGATCATCTTGAAGGTCCACGGCCAGATCGGGTGGTGCCCATACCGCGGCGACGACCTACCCGAGGACCACCTGCTGTACCCAAGCTTCGGCCACGCAACACCGCGCCTTCAGGCCGCCTACACAGCTGGGAAGTCGGCCCAGTTCGAGTTCGGCGAGACCGGGCATTCAAGCTGACGATGCCGCCTTGCCCTGCCTTGGCTTGCCTTGCCGCTCCGACGCCACAACCGTCCAGACCAGCACGCCTAGTAGTGCTTTGTTAGGTCTTGTTGACCTGGGTCGTTGCGGATGTGAGTGTCTGGGTCTGGACGGGTTGCCGGCAGGTGTGGCAGACGCCTGTCCACACCGCGAGTAGGGCCTGGAGTTCGCGCAGGACCGCGTAGAAGCTCAGGCCTCCGCAGGGGCTTTTGGGGTGCGGCGGAGCTAGGTGCAGATGGCCTGGGCGACGGCGGCGAGGGTGGCGTGGTGGTGCCAGCCGAGCCAGGCGCGGCCTTCGGAGTGGTCCAGGCCGAGTCCTTCTTTGAGTTCGCGGTAGTCGTGCTCGCACGCCGACCTCAGACGGACAGAGCCGATGAGCCTTGGGAGCACGGAGTGGGAGCAGATTGGGAGCAACTCCGTGCGTTCAACGTGCCCGAACTGTCCTCAATGGACCTGAACGGAACCGCGCCGACCTGCAGGAGTGTCGTTTCCGCAGGTCAGCGCGGTATCGGTGCCTTAGTTCACACCGAAGAGGTCACTGGTTCGATCCCAGTATCGCCCACAGTGTGTTTTACCTGGTCAAACGGGGTATCGATGATCTTCATCGATACCCCGTTTGCGTTGCATGGGAGCAGATTGGGAGCAGAAGTCCTCCCTCAACTCGCCAGATCTACGCGAAGTCTTGTCATCGAGATTCGCAATCCGCAGGTCAGCGAATTGAGGCTCGCAGGACTGCTCGTGACCTCTTCGCCGCCACCTAAGTGGTCACCAGGCGTCAGAGTCATCCGCCTCGGCAGCTTCCTCCTAGGGCTGATCAAGTCGCCCGCGAACCGTCTCGGTAAACGCCTGCCCTAGCTTGGCAGACCCCATAACCCCCAGATACGGGTTTACGCGCCGCTGACCTGCAAAAGCAGGATGTCCAACGCAACTAAACGCAGTTGACGAATTGTGAAGAGTGTTGCTGTCAGTCCACACAGTCAACAAAGATCCACTCCTCCAGGCTTAGCGAGCAGTGAGTGCTGACGCTGGGCAGTGACACCGGTGTGTTCTCCTGCTTATAGCGCCATGCTCGTTGACCGCCGTCAGCGTGACGCTGACACGAGTGCGCGGGAGGCTCAGATCGTGTCGATCCATGAGACCGCTGTTCGCGCCGCGGCAAGCCACGAATGAACCCGACGATGCTGATCACGCCGGCCGGGATCGAGGAAGTCGTCCTTGAAGGCTCCCCCTGTGCATCAGCCAGTTCCGTTGCCCATACATCTCCTGGACCAGATCGAAACTCTCGGCGTCCTCCGTCCGCAGCGACCTCGCCGCCACAGCGCTGGGAAGATCGTCATAATACCGTTGCGCGAAGGGCACGTTGCGCCTGGACAGAACTGGGGCAATCGTTCCGTCTCGCTCGCCTCCATTCCTGGCGATGAGAAGATGCGCGGCGATCTCACAAGCGCTGGCCATGGACAGGACGGCTTCCCGCAGCACTGTGCCGTGAAGGTGTTCCTCGGCGTCGATGATGAGTGAGCGGTGCAACGGGGGCGGCAACGCCGTGCCCAGGCTGGTCTCGAGAGCGGCCAGATCCGCTACGCCGGTTTCAGGCGATCTGATGCTGTTGGACTTCGCGACACCATTGACCCCTGGACCAAAAACGCCCAGACTCGATCTGTCGTCTCCGTTGAACCACGTGCAGCTGTAAGGAACGTTGATGACGAATCGGTCGTCCTGAGTCCTCCACGAACGGTCGATTCGTTTCACGAACGGGGAGTTCGCCACGAAACGGAGGTGGTCTAGGTAGTAGTCGGCCATGATCGTGACTCGGTCCAATGACCGTTGAAATTCTTCGTCCACGTCGAAGGCGTCGGGATCCACCTCCCATTCCAGGACGACCTGCACCCGGTCGAGGCAGGTCGATTCCACCGCAAAATCCAGCTTTCCCTCGGATCCGTCCGCACGGGCGGTCGATATCTGCATGCTCGAAAGCGTGACATCAATGTCTTCGGGAAACAGCGGGTCGCCCAACGCCTTCGGACGAACCCACGCTCTGAAGTCACCCGCGTCGATCCCGATCTGCCCGGCCTCCTCCCCCTCGTTCAGTCGAGGAAGCACGTACCCGAGGTACAGCTGGTAAATGCCGACGATCTTCATGCGCCCGTCCCATCCGGTGCTGGTGATCTGATTCGTTCCAGCCCGTCCGCGACCAGCCGCGTGATGGCCGGGTCCACAGCGCGCAGTGCGACCGAGGCAGAACTCCATCTGTCGTGTTTCAGCAGTGTGCCCACAAGGCCGAGGTACTCGGACTCCATGCCCAGCTGGAACGCGAGAAGCGCCGCCTCCGCCGACGCTGCCAAGCTGTCCCCGTCGATCCCATCGCTGAGCAACTCGACGCGAAGATCGTCGACCGTGTCCTCGTCGCCGGACTAACCGAGGTCACCGAGCATTCGTGGACGGAATGTCCAACCCTGCCAACGGAGTCCAAGACAGGCTGTGCGCCACCGTGTACGCCTCGACAGCACGACGAACCCGCCACCGGCATCGCCCGAGGCGCCGGCGATGCTTCTCTTGCCCGCACGAGCCTTGACGCTCACCGGATGAGCCTACTTTCTCCGGCGCACCCGCTTTGGCGAGTCCCCGGTGCGCTTCAGGCCGGGGACGCTCGGAGATCAACTCGTCTGGCATGCCAGTAAGGTTCTTGGAGATGCGCCAAGCAAGTTGGCGGCTTCCAAGAGGGGAAGGACGTCTGGGTGCGGTACGACTTGACCCGGTTGGGAGCCCAGGAGTTCGAGGAGATGTCGCAGTCGCTGACCATCGCGGTACTGGGTGGTGCGGTGTCCGTGTTCGGAGCGGGACCCGACGGCGGTCGCGAAGCCACCTTCGAAGGGCGGATGCGCTATCCGCAGCCTGAGCCTGCGTCCGGACCGTGGAACGGCTACGGGATCTTGCAAGCCAAGTTCCGCCGCACCGCAGGCCAGACCGGACCGGACACCGACTGGTTCCTCGGCGAGGTCCGCAAGGAGCTGGAGAACTGGGTCAAGGTCGGTGCCAGGCGCACCACCAAAGGACGGCTTCCCCAGTACCTGGTCTTCAGCACCAACGTCGTGCTGTCACCTGATCCTGGCCGAGGCGGCATCGACAAGGTCGATCAACTCATTCGCCATTACGTGACCACCAAAGGCCTTGAGCTCAAGGACTGGGCGGTGTGGCACCACGACCAGATCTGCCGCTTCCTCGACGTCCACGACGGAGTACGACGCACCTACTCCGGCTTCACCCTGACGGGTGACGTGTTGTCCGAGGCCTACCGGGCGCTGACATCGCTGAAGCCCGATCAAGTTCCTCCTACTGATTTCTCCACGCTGCTGACCGGCCAGGCGGCCAAGGAACTGATGGCACAGCAGTGGGTCCGGCTGGGCCAGGCCGGAGCGCCGAACAATCGCAAGCTGCAACTGAGCAACGTCGCGATCGACCTACCCGCCCAACTCGAACCCGGTCCTGACGGGGAGAGCCACACCGAAGCCGTCGAGGGCGTCGTCGCCCACATCGTCCAGCACGGCAACCGAATCCGGCGAGGGAAACCCGCATCCGCGGATCTACCGCACCTCACGGTCGTCGGCGGTCCGGGGCAGGGCAAGACCACCCTGGGACAACTGTTGTGCCAGGTGTACCGAGTGGCCTTGCTGTCCGAGCGCCCGTCCCACACGCTGGGGCCGGACGTGCCGGAGATGCTCCGGCGTTATCAGGACCACCTGAGCACGCTGAACATCCCGACGCCCCGATGCAACCGATGGCCGGTGCGGGTCGCGTTGAGCCAGTTCGCAGACGCGCTGGCGGTACGTCCCTCGATCAGCCTGCTTGACTACATCGCCGACCTTGCGCGCGCGACCGGTCCGATCAACGCGCTGATGACCCGCGCGTGGTTGCGGGAGTGGCCCTGGTTGGTGGTGCTCGACGGCCTGGACGAAGTCGCTGACCCCGAGACCCGCGAGGCGACGCTCTCCGCCGTCCGCGACTTCCTCGTTGACGCGGCGCAGGCGGAAGCCGACCTGCTGGTGGTCGCCACCACCCGGCCACAGGGATACCGAGGCGAGCTGAGCCCGGCGTACTACCGCCAGCTCACCTTGCAGCCCATGCGCGCCGACAATTCGCTGGAGTACGCCGAGCACCTCGCGCGCCTGCAGTACACGGACGACCCGGAAATGCACGACCTGCTCGTACAGCGACTGCGCACCGCAGCGGCCGAGCCGCTCACCGCACGGCTCATGCACACGCCGTTGCAGGTCACGATCATGACGCTTCTGCTGGAACGACGAGCCCGGGCACCACAGGACCGGCACGGCCTGTTCGAGGCCTACTACAAGACCCTGTACGAGCGTGAGGTCGGCAAGGACACGCCCGATTCCCGACTGCTGGAGCAACAGCGCAACAACATCGACCGCGTGCACGAGCGCGCCGGACTGCTCCTGCAGATCCGCGCCGAGCACGCGGGCGAGGCAGAAGCGCACCTGCCCGAACGCGATCTGCGAAGCATGATCCACGACCGGCTCGTCGAGGAGGGGTACGACGAGGAGAAGGCCACGTGGATGGCGGGGCGGTTGCTGGTGCTGGCCACCGATCGCCTGGTGCTGCTGGTGGGCATGCCCAGGGCCACCATCGGATTCGAAGTGCGCAGCCTGCAGGAGCTCATGGCCGGCAGGGCGCTGTTCACCGCAGGAGATGCCAAGCTGTTGGAGGTGCTGAAGCACCTCGCGGTGTCCGCCCACTGGCGCAACACCTGGCTGTTCGCGGCGAGCAGGGTCTTCGTCGAACACGAACCCCTGCGCAGTGACATGATCCTCATGCTTCAGGAGCTCGACACTACCGATTCGCTGGCCGGTTGGTTGATGCCCGGTGCTCGGCTCGCACTCGACATGCTCGACGAGGACATCGCCGCTCAGCAGCCTCGATACACGCAGCTCCTGCTCACCCGCGCCTTGCGGCTGCTCGACACGTACCCAGGCGACACCGTCAACCGCCTGATGTCAGTGGTGCATCGCATCACCAGCCGGGATCTCGATCTGATCCGCCTGGTGCTGGACGCCATCGACACCCGCATCAGCAGTCACGGGAAAGCGACGGTTACGGCACTGGACGCTCTCGCCGCCTGGGCGCAACACCCTGGCGACGCCTCGATCAGTGCCCGCAGCCGGGTGGACAAGATCCGCAACAACCCGCCACCAGCGTTGGAGGAGGCCGTCCACGAGTTGCGGATGTACAGCAGCAACGAGATCTGGCAACGCCAGGGCCTCGACCGTCCCAGAGGCGAACGCGAAACGCTCGACTCCGTCCTGCTGCGCTCGGTCGCCGAGGCGCATCCGCCATCAGATCAACGCTCACGGCTCGAACGCGCAGCTGAACTGCTGACGCAGTCCACCACGCTGACCGCGGACTTCCGTGATCCGGAGCTACAGCGGTCGATCATCGAGCTGGTCAACGGACTCGATCCCCGTCTCTGGCGGCACGCCACAGAGGTACATCAACTGCTGCAGCACTGGCATACCCGCCAACCGGTCGACGTCGACGTCATCGTGGGACTGACGAAACCGCCGGCTCAGGAACTTTGAAGCGCGCTAGCAGCGACTAAAGCCAAGGTTCTCGCGCATGAGATCACGCAGCTTCACTAACGCCTGCTCGAAGTCTTGGCCTGCTTCGTTGACCACCGGGCGGCCGCGGTGAGGATTCCTGGCAGCGTGGCGGTTCTGGAACGCCGGCTGGTGGCGGTGCTCGGCCGCATCGGCGAGAACACCGGGGCTGGCCGCAGGTCCGCATCAAGTTCGAGGACCCGGATCGCGGGCCTGGCGGACGATACCCGCTGAGCCTCAACGACCGTGTTGACGTCGAACTCGAGCGGACACCGCTCAACAGGACGTGGACGGCCTACCGCCTGACGCGATGAAGCACGGTGCCTATGGCGCGGACGGACCAGAGGGCGGGACGGCAGCGCGCTCGGCCGCTGACGGGATCGCTCCTGGGAGCGACACGATGATCACGTCGGTGATCCCCGGCAGGTTGATCAGCGCTCGTCGGGTTTCGTCGTGGTGCTCGGTGGAACACGAGTCGTCGTAGATGAAGACGATGATCTCGCGGTAGCGCTCGCTGTCCTTGAGGTAACCGATCGAGTCGATGATCACCTCCTGTTCCACTTCCTTGAAGTGGTGCTTGGTGCGTACGTACTTGACCTCGACGAGCAACCCGAGGCTGGGCAGCGCGAAGTCCGCGCGGTATGCGCTGTGCCCGAGCTTCGGCAGGTTCTCCTCGTCGACCACGTCGTCGAACGTGGCCCGGAGCATGACCCACAGGATGGCCTGCACCTCCCGTTCCGCGTCGACGCGCCACCGCTTGGGGTCCCTGTGGTGGCTGGGGTCCCACACCCACCGCTTCATCGCTGGCGGGAACCGCCGCAGCACCTGACTCACCTGGAGCACGCTGACGACCAACTGGTCGGCGCTGGTCGCTGCGACCGCTTCCGCAAAGTGGAGCCACAACGCGGCGTGCCGAACCTCCAGATGGGCGGGATCAGCGCGCAGGAACGCGAGCATCGCCCGCCGCTTCGCGACGTGCAGCTCCTCCAGGGTTTCCCGCGTGACGCCGGTGCCGGACGCGAGCAGGTAGAACGCGGCGACAAGCGCGTTGTCCGTCATCGCCGCCAGATCGGAGACCTTTGCGGGCTCGCCGGTCAGCTCGGCGAGAACGTGGCTCTGCATGAGGTCGATCCACAGGTCGTTGGGTTCCCGCAGGCGATGGTCGAACGACTTCCTCAACCAGTCCAGGAAACCCGGTACACGTTCACGTACCGTTCGCGCCGCGAGGTGGAGACCGAGGACGATGCCGGCCGAGTACATCGGCGTGATCCGATCCCCCGGATACGGGTCACGCCCGACCAGCCGTTCAAGTCCGCTCACCAGCACGTTGCTGACCTCGGGAAGCCATTCCGGTCGGAGGTCGACGAGATATCCCAACACCGCCAGCGCAGAATGCGACTCCAGCCGACCGGCGTTGGTCTTGAGCCACTCGTCAAGTTGGGGTTCGACGTGCCACCGGATCGATGTGCCTTCGCCGAGCACGTGGCGCGCGAACAAGCCGTCGAGGCTGCCCAGCACGTTCTCGCTCTCGACCCGGTCCGCAAACGCCAGGAGCTGCCCGCCGAAGTACGTGCGTTCCGCTGGGACGTCGTCGGGCTCGGTCACAGGAACCACCTGCTATAGCGCAACTTTCCGAAGACCACGTCCGAGTTCCAGTTCGTCACGTGGCGCAGCTTGCCCAGCAAGCCGGCGATGAGGTCTGAGTACAGGATGGTCACCGGCTTCGAGGTCGGATACGGCCTCCGCCAAGACATGGCGGTGAACCTGAAGAGCTGACCGGCGAGGTAGTCGATGTCGGTGAAGGTGGACTCGCGGTGCAGTTTGAGCAGCAACGGTCGAGGTGCCCCCTGCCGTTCGGTCTTCAACTCCCGCGGTCCCGTCACCGTCACCAGCATCTCGCTCTTGCTGATCGGCACGGCAAATCCGCGGTTCGCGACGCACTTCCCCTTGTAGCCCCGTCCAGCCTTGATGCCCTCCGCCCTCTCGTCGAGAATCATCCACGGCGACTCGGCGACGACGTTGACGAACGCGAACTCGACACCCGCGAAGTCCGTGGTGAGCCCGGCCACCAGCTCCTTCACCGCGGTGGCCTCCTCGTCCTTCAAAGGCTTGAAGACGTGGAAGATCAACCGGACGAAGTCCTTCGGCTGCCACCCCTCCCGGTCCCTGACCTCGGTGAGACACGTGCGCAACGTGTCCAGCAACGCCTTCTGGTACTGCTCGTAAGGCGCCTCCCTGGAGACGTTCGACACGAGATAGGTGCCGTCGGTGTTGAACACCGTCGTGATCCCGACGTAGCGCTCACCCTTGACCATGCGGTCCTGAACGACCTGCGCGCTGCCGATACCGAAGATCAGCTCTCGCGCCATGGGCTGGCCGCTGTCCTTGATCGCGAACGGGGTCCCGCCCAGCTTGGCGTACACGGCGAGCGCCATCGTGGTCAGCGGGTAGGCGATGCTGGGCTGGTCCGTGATGTTCTCGACCTGGAACTCCTGCACCGCGACCCCTTGACTCATGAAAGTCGACTTCGACACGAGGTAGGGGCTGTCGTTGCCCGTCAGGTGTTCCTGGGCAGCGCTGGTGAAGACGAACGCGAGGTTGATCTTCTCCTTTGCCTCCAAGGCGTTCAGGCAAGCTCGCTTGTACGCAGCAGCGTCCTGAACGTCGCCGTCGAAGGCCGTGAGAACGAACGTGCAGTCCGTCAGCCTGAACTTGCGCACGAAGCCCGCTGGGAACGCCGAGGAACCTCGCACACCGTCGCGGAACCTGTTGAGGAAGGTCTCCACCCTGCCCTGGAACTGTCGGGGCACCACGACGGCGATGGTCGGCGCTTTCGGCGTGAACGACTCCGCGTCCAAGGGACCGAACTTGGTCAGGCCGGAGTCCGGGTACCGGTCCGTCTTGTCGCCGGAGTGGTCGAACACAAAAGTCGGCTCGGTCAACGTCCGCAGATACGAAGGCTGATCCTGCTTCAAGCGCAGCGGCATGGCGAGGTGCGCCTTCATGCCTGCGGCGACGTCGAGGGGTCCGAGGCCGAGTACTACCTTCGCGATCTTGTCCGTGTCCGCGATGCGCCGCTGCGCATCGTTGAACGCGGCGATCTTGCCCTCCAACGCGACCAGGTCGCGGTCGAAAGAACGGCCGCACACCTTTCGGAGCACCGAGTGGAAGTTGGCCTTGTTCGGCTCGATCCACGCCTGTGCGGCGTAGATCTTCACCTCGCCCTCCCGTCCTTGCACGACCAGCTCGTCGCCTTCGACCGCCACCACGCGGCCGACGAGTGCGCGCTTCGCCTGCGGATCCTGACCTGGCCAGCTCCGCGCAAGCTCCGACTCGGCCATCACGTAGGTCCCCACCACGGCGACCCCGCGCTTCAGCAGGATGTCAGCGGGGATGTCGATCTCGTAGCGGGCCTTCATCCCGATCACCACACCGGGAAACCCACGAGGTCCACTGCGGCGGACCTCGATCGAGTGCTCCGGATGCACGTGGAGCCCACCGATGGCGCGCCCCAACGCCTGTGCCAGCAGGTCCCCGCCGGTCCGCCGCGAACACGAACCGCATCGGATACTCACGCCGCAGTTCGTACTTCCACTCGGTGATCAGCACGCGCCGCAAACGGTCCTCGAGCAGTCTGGTCTGCAACAGCAGGTCTTCAGGGCCGGACGTGACCACGCGCTGCGTGCCGACCTGTGCAGCGCCCTCGGCCACCGGAACGCAGATGATGTTGCCGCGTTCACGGACGACCACGTGCGACTCCCGCAGGCGCTCCCGGAGATCCTTCAACTGATCCGCGGACTCAAAGGGCACCACGCCGGCCATGGCTTGCCCGGAGAACCGGACGGGCATGAAGTTCGTGAACAGCGACGACTCCCTGCTGCAGGTTGGTGTTCGAAGGTCTCCTAAGTTCCCCATCAGCTGAGGTTACGACGCGACCCCGACAATTTTGGGTGCCCTCCTGCAGCGACGCCTACTCGGGCTGTGACCCATGTGGACTGTCGCATCCACACATCAATGATCATCCGTGTGTGCCTCACTCACCTCGAATGTCCTTGATTTGTCCCATAACTGTCCAAACGCAAGTCTGGCGGGCAAACTGGCCATCGCCCCGCAGCGGACGGCGCGGCGCCGAACCCCACGGACTGTCAAACCCGCACTTCCTGCCAGGGCAACGAATCAGCACTCAGTCATGACGACTCGCTTGGCGTGTCCCGGTGAGGAACCGGTTAGCGGCGGAGTTAGCATCAGAGTCTCGGGCGCGCCGTCAGCCGCCCTGGAGTTCACATGAGCAAGACCGCGGGCAGGTTCGGGGAGCGCAGCGGCCTTGCAGAACGGAGCATTCCCGAAACATGGACCTGACTCACTTCTCCGTGAGCGGATTCCGTTCGCTCATGCGGGTCGAAGGCATTCCGGTCAGTTCGCCGACACTCGTCGCCGGGCACAACGACGGGGGCAAGACCGCGCTGCTCGACGGACTCAGCTTCCTGTTGGGCGAGCACACCGTGGAAGAGGCCGACCTCACCTACGCCACCGGCGGCCCGGGAGAGCACCGCGCGACGATCGCGGTCGAAGGGCAGTTCGCCCTCGACGAGTGGGAACAGCAGACCTTCCAGCGGCCGTCGCTGATCCGCATCCGCAGGATCAGCGACGGCACCAGCGCCTCGTGGGAACTCAGGGCCGCCGTTCCCACGGACCCGCGGCTGCGGGACCTGTCCCAGTACAAGGCCCCCGAGCTCGCGGCCTTGATGAAGGACCTCGGACTGCCTCCCGTCTCGCTCAAGGAGCAGCGTCTCGCCGCTCTGCGCGCGTACGGCCAGGACAACTCCAGCGGAGAAGACTGGATCCCTCTCCCGAAGGACTTGAAGAACCGGCTCCCCCGGCTGTTGTCGTTCGACGGCACCAAGGCGAGCGCCGAGAACGCGATCAAGGTGGCGTTGAGTTCCAGCTTCTCCGCGCACATCAAGGACCCGAGCCTCCAGGGCAAGCTCACCGAACTGGAGGAAGAGGTCCGGATGCGGTTGAGCACCGAGTCGAAGACGCTCTGCGACCACATCATGCAGCGGTGCCCCGACATCACCGACGTCGTGGTCGAGCCGGACGTCTCGTTCAGCCAGGCGTTGCGCGGCACCCGCATCCGCATCTCCCGCAAGGCCGGCGGCCCCGTCGACCTCACCCGGTCCGGGCTGGGCAGTCAGCGGCGCATTTCGCTGGCCATCTGGGAGTGGACGAGCGAACTTCTCGCGGACCAGGCCCAGGAGCAGGTCACCGACGGGGAAAAGCAGGCCACGCCTCTCCAGACGATCGTCGTCTACGACGAACCAGACACCCATCTGGACTACACCCACCAGCGGAAGGTCATGGACCTCATCCGCGAGCAGAGCGCCATCCCGCACGTCAACGTCGTGGTCGCGACGCACTCGATGAACCTGATCGACGGCGTGGACATCGCCGACGTGGTGCACCTGAAGATCGAGGACGGGCACACCGTCGTCGAGCGCCTCGGCACCGAGACGCACGACAACATCGACAACTTCCTCGGCAAGATTGCCGCGAGCGTCGGTCTGCGCAACTCGGTGCTGCTGCACGAACGCTACTTCCTCGCCGTCGAGGGAGACACCGAGCAGCAAGCGGTGCCGCACCTCTTCCGGCTCAGCCAGGGACTCTCGCTCCAAGCCGCCGGAGTCGCGCTCTGGTCCTGCGACAACAACGCGGGCGCCCTGCACCTCGGGAAGTATCTCGTCCAACACGGCCGGAACGTGCTCGTGATGATCGACGCGGACAGCCAACGCGAGTCGCTGTTCAAGGAGGCGTCCCTCCGGCGGATCTTCGAAGATCGGTTCGACGACGTGGTCGTCTTCGTGGGACAGCCGGACAACGTCCGGGAGTTGGAGGAACTGTTCCCCGACGAACTCTGGGCTCGGGTGGCGAACGAACGCTGGCCGAGGCCGGAGCCGTGGACTCCAGCCGACTTCACCCGGCACCGGGCAGGCAAGAAGTTCAGCGGGGACGTCCAGGAAATGCTCCAGACGGAGAGCGAACTGGGACCTGCGGGCAAGCCGGCCATGATGGTCGGCTTGGCCCTGTCCCTGCGCAGCGCCGACGAGGTGCCACGCCAACTGCGGGAGATCTTTCAGGAACTCACCGAACTAGCCGCACAGTAGCCACGCCTCAGCCTCGTCCTGGGGCTCTGCGCCGCCACGTCGGCGCGCGAGCATCCGGTGTTTGCGTTGTTCGTCGGTCGGAGGCTCCCACTGGTGCCAGCCAGTTGGGGGCGTCCACCTTCGCGCGTGCTCGCGCTGGACCACACCACACCACCGGCAGCCGTTCGGAGTGGTCAGATCCCAGTCGTCATGACGCCCACTGCCTGCCATCAGCCCTCCCCGAGTCCGCTACCGATGTTGTACCGCGCACCACCGACATTTTTACTCAAGAGGGCCAAATCCGCAGGTCAAGGACCTCGTTGACAGATCGGAGAGACATGCATCACCAGCAGGTCACCTCATCCAACATCCGCTCCATCGGTTACGACGCGTCGTCAACCCTCCTAGAGGTGACGTTCACAGACGGCAGCACCTACAGGTATCAGGCGGTGCCTGTCGAGGTGCACGCTCAGTTCATCAAGGCCACGAGTCATGGCAAGTACTTCCACGCCCACATCCGTGACCACTACGCAACGCTGCGAGTCAGCTGACAGGTGACGAGTCGGTCGACGCCGCCCGCAGGAGACCCGTATAGGTCATGTCCCGCCATCGTCGTTCTCCCGTGTCCTGCCGCCATCACTGACGCCAGGACACGTCACGTCGTCATGGTCAGAAACTCGGGGGCGTGTTACAGAAACCTGCCTCATCTCCTGTCGCTGCGCCGTTGAAACGCCTTAGGTGTCGTGTGCCGGGCGGGGGGCCGCCGTCGAGCAGAACCGGTGCCTGTTCGGGACAACGGTCGTTGCGGGCGGTCCGGCAGTCCTCCATCGGACTCGTGCGAGCCGGGGCGATCGTTCACGGCCGGCCTGTGCCGATGAGGTTCACCAGAATGCGGTGGCAGGTGTCGTTGATCGTGACCTGCTTCGCGGTCATCCACTTCTTCAGGGCACGGGCCTGGTCGTCGTCGATCGTCAGCACCCTGGACAGGACGACCAGCCTGGTCTGCTGTTCCTCCGTGAACGACGTGGTGCTGAGCATTCCCAGCACCACCCCTCCCCTGTCCGGTCCCTGCTCGCCCAACAGCCATTGCCGGAACGTTGCTCTCCCCAAACTGGTGAGTTCGTACCGCCTGATCGCACGGCCTCTGCTGGTGGGTTGGATCAGGCCACTCTTGTTCAAACGCCCCAGTGAATCGCATACGCCCGCGTGAGTGACATCCGGCAATTGGAATCGTCGGTGCACCGCAGGCACAAGAATCCTGCTAGTTTGCGGTCCTTCGTGCATCAGCCCGAGCATGGCACCCATGAGCGGCGTGACATCGGCCGTTTCCCTGGCAGGTGGGGGAATCGACGCCGACCACACCTCCGCGAAGTTGCTGTGCCAGCGCACGGCGAACTGCTCGATGGCTATGACCAGGTCGTCGAGCATGTCGTGCGGCCGGACCAGACGCGTGTCTGGATGGCCCTTCTCAACACGCGTCCAAAGCTCGTGCGGAGTTTTCCGTGCGGCGTCACGTTGTTCATCGCCCTGCTCCGTCGCCGCCCTTTCCAAAGCAGGGCAAGTCGCGGCCGGTGGAAGCGAGACCATCGGAAGCCCACGCCGCTCGCACCAGCTCACCCAGTCCGTGAGCGCGGCCCGCGGGCGTCGGCAGGTCAAGTCGTCGATTACACCGCTGCACGGCAATGCGCTGTGCTGCAATAGAAGCAGCACACCGAGGGGCATGCCCTCGCTGCGGAAGGTCAGGTCGAGCACCGACCTGGCGATGTCCCGCCGCACGTGCTCGAACACGTTCGCCTCAGCGAGCCAGGCGACCATCGCGATGGCCGTGCCCCTGCTCTCCCTCTCCGGGGCCAGGAAGGAGATCGGAAACGGCGCACTCTTCCAGAACTTCAAACGAACGTGCATGTTGTGAAGCTGGTCCCGCTTGCCCGGCGCAGCCGCCCAGCACACGAGGCTGAGCAGGAAGTCGTCGACATCGCCCTCGGGTTCAGCCGAACCGTCTTCGCCGTGCTTGCGATCGAGACGGCTTTGCACCTGCTCGACGACATCGGCTCCGGCCAACTCCTGGATTGCGCGCGCATTAGAGGCCCCCAGGCTGGACTGCTCGAGCAACCGGTCGAACTCATCCTCGAACGCGGTCGCCATCTCATCGGCGGTGGGCGGGAAGCACAGGTCGATCTCGTTGCTGGTGTTGAAGGTCATCACGACCTCCCCTCGTCCTCGTTTGTGCTGGTGGAATTCGGCGGCCGGAGCTTCCGGCGCTGCGTGTGGAGCCTGCGCTCGACGGCCTTGGCGGTCAGCCCAACCTCGTCGGCGGCCGCGGCCTGAGTCATCCCCGTCATGCGCAACGCCAGCACCTGGCGCACCTTCTCGTCGGTGATCGCCGACATGGCGTTCGCCGCCTCGACGCGCAGCAGCGCCCGCTCGCCGGGGTCCATCCCCGGATCCACCAGGTGCTCCGCGAGGTCGATGGTCCCGTCGCCATCGACCTGCTCGTTGCGGGAGCCGGAGCGGATGAACGCCTCCTGCAGCTGGTCCTGCTTCCACCGGTCGTTGCAGACCTTGATGAAGCAGCACACGCACGACCCGATGAAGTAGGTCGCCAGGGTGGCTCCCCGACGGTGGTCCCACTTCCCCTTGCGGAGCCCGTAGTCGAGAAAGAAGTCGACGCCGCGAAGGAGGGTGTCCATCACCGCTTCTTCACGCTCGGCGTCAGACCACGCCCTCGCCGCCGCGGCTGCGGCCGGGTTGATGTGGCCGCGGTACCGCAGACACTCGCGGAAGATCTGCCCTTCGCGAACCCACAGCCGGATGATCGGGTAGGCGTACCCGATCATCCGGCCGCTCAGCCTGGGAAACACCCCGTCGAACCGCGGACCGGTGAACCCGGTCGACGCGAGCAGCTCGACCATTCGGCGGTCGGCCTCGATCCGCTCGAACCGCTCCGCGTCGGAACTCGCGGCCGCGTCCGCACCGAGCAGCGCAGCCTCGGCACGGACGACGTCCTCACTGGTCACCGCCTCGGCAACGACCTCGGCGAGTTCCTCGTCGGACAGCATCGCCCAGGCCTGGGCGTGATCATCGTCCTCGGGGTGTCCCGATTGTCGTCGCGCTTCCGTCATGCCGTCTCCCGTAGCAGGTGGCGTCGGGGGTTCCACCCGCCTGATCTGGTTCTAGGCGCCGGGTCCGCGCGTCCCCCCACTCGTTCCACAAGATTTTTGTCCTACTCGCCGGACCGCCGGCGGTTGGGGCAGAGGTCCACAAGGATTCGATCTAGTCGAATTGACGGTCGATACGGCGAAAAACGTGTCCGATGATCCCTACACACGCGAACAGGCCCGACGTTGAACCGATGAAGGTCATCCACCGGGGCCCAAGGGGTTGAAGTCGGGCGTTGCCGTTCCAGGGCATCAAGACCGATTGTCGGGTCAGCTTGCGTTCATGAAGCTTGGGCGCACAACTGAGGCCTCTGCTCCAGTACACCCGAGAGGCCATCATGGCCTGGACAGAGCAGATCCGCGTGCAGTCCTGGCGCGTCCACTACCGCACCCGCGACGGACACCGCCTCGATCTCAGGCTCGCGGAACCTGGCGCCGAGGCTCAGTTCGGACAAGCTCGAACGGTGGTTCAGCATCAAGTCAAGCAACCTGTCAGCACAGACTGGTCAGCATGCGTTCGAAGGTGTCCAGGCTGGGGGCAACCGCCTCGTCCACCCTCGGTGGGGTGCGCACGCGATCACCCCAAACCAGAAATGTTCAACAGCGGTCAAACATCCACTTCTGTCGCCGAGCGTGCACGCCGACCACAGACGAGACAGAGTCATTAGCCTTGGGAGCACGGAGTGGGAGCAGATTGGGAGCAGCTCCGCGCGCTCAACATGCCGGAACGGTCATCAATGGACCTGAATGAACCCGCACCGACCTGCAGGAGTCTTGTTTCCGCAGGTCAGCGCGGTATTGGTGCCATAGTTCACACTGAAGGAGTCCTCGAAGCGACCTCAACTGCACCAAAGCGCAGGTCAACGGCATTGAACGGCTCCGTGACGAGGAGCCTGAAGTAGTGAGCGCTTCGTAGTTCTGTGTGCACCAGCCTCGAGCACAGCCTGTCGCCGCGGCCAAGCGGCCACTTCGACGTAATGTAGGTGCATGCGAGCGTCCAGATATGGGATTGCCTTCGGCAGGTGACCTCGAGTTCGCAGATGTCGTGCCCCAGTTCGCAAGGCGCGTCCGCTCAACGCTAAGTTCGCGCCGGCGAGTTCGTCTTCGGATGTCGGCCGCTAAGCAGCCGCTCGCAGTCGGCGAGCGCAGCCTCGTACAGCGGGATGACCCGACACAGATCACCCACCGATTCGTTGGCACCTGCAAGATTGTTGTGGGAGGTCAGCATGTCCAGGTGGTCGAGACCGAGCACCGCTCGCGGTCAGCAAGGCCAGCTATTCGTAATTCTGGCACCGCAGCAGCTCAAGATGTAATTGATACTGACGATCGGTTCTGTCTCAACCAGGGCATCCGGCATTCCTCGACTCGGGCCGGTCATTCCAACCGTCGGCAACGTGCCCGAGTCGACCTGGAGTCGCTCGTGGTGTATGTCGACTACCAGCCGGTGGGTCCATGCCCACGCCCACAACTACTGGCAAGCAACCTGTTCGTAACGATCATCCAGGCCGAGATCCGGGAGCCGGAGAAGATCCTCGACCACCCTGCGATTCGGCGGCTGCTCGACATGTCCGAGCCGGTCACGCTGCTGATGATCGATGTGCTGCTGTTCATCTCGGACGACAACCAGCCCGGCGAGCTGGTCACGACCTACCGGCGACGGTTGGGCACGGCTGCGTCGCCCAGGTGCAATAGACAAATCGGCGGCACACCACACCAGCTTCGTTCAACGGCGTCGATCCCATAGGTCGACACATGCAGAGGTGCAGTCCCAGGTTCTTCTCTGCAGGAACAATCGGTCTGCCCAGTCTGTCATGCAGATACTGCAACGACCAACCCTCCGATATACAGCGCTCCAAACGCAATTGGAATCATCGATTCGACTCTTGCGAGCGATGGGTAGCCCTTACCGGATGCTTGACGTTTAAGCTCCTGATACTCAGCCCACCAAGGCGACGCCGGAAGCTGACGTTCCAGGGCCCCAACTACGGCAAACTTGACGCTATTCAACTTTCTGTATCGCTGAAGGAGAGTCCACCACCAAATGCAGACAAGTGTTTGTATTACACAAGGAAGAATCAGTAGCCACGGACTAACGTCAACTGGTCGATCCTTCCACAGAACAGCCAGGACAGCGACTGCCGCTGAGTGGATTGCCAGGAAGAATGAATTGGCGGTGCTTCGACGCTCGCTAACCTTGTCAGCGAGAGACACATAAGTCTTGTATTGTTCAATGAGCATCGCCGTGTCAATCGATTGATCCGGATCGACCACGGGTGGATTCCAGAGGCCCGCGTCAAGTGGTTCTTCCATAGGATTAACCTCCTTAAAGGTGCCTATCCAGAAATAACGCCGAATATTCGCAGTTCGCCGCTCCTCCCGTTGTCGTCCACCGAGTTTGGCACCAGAGACTCGACCAGGACGTCTCCGCGCTCAGTTCGGCGCCTCAGTCGTGAGATATCGTCAGGGATTCCGAGACACAAGAAATCCACTCTCCGACTTTGCGGGGCCCACCAAGGCAGATTGGCATCCTCTTTGGCTACTACCCAGTGACCAAGACGCTCGACGATGTCACCCAACTTCCACTGTGACGACCGGGACAATAGCGCCCAGCCCGCTTGACTGGCCGATACTTCGTCCCAAACTCTCCGCCAGTAGGAGCGTCGACTCATGACGCCTAGCTGGATTTCTGTACCTCCACCGAACTGGATGGATGAGACGTACTCGTCAACTTCACTTGCCGCTATCCCCGGCCCCGCGACTATCCGATGTCCCTGGGAACGAAAGAAGGTCCTGGCGAAGGCAAGATCGAGCTCATAAAACGGATCCCCCAATCGGTGCGGCACGGCGTGCACTGATACGGCCGACCGCGCACCCGCCTCGGAACCGCTAACATTCACATGATTGCCGTCGGGTGGCAGCGTCGAGAAGCTCGCCTGCGTGCCCCGGAGCAGGCTTGTGGCCAACATCGAAGCTCCCACCGCGCGCCATGGACTATGGACCTCGAGAAGCAGTGGGTCGCTGGCGTCTGAAGGCAGGAGATAGTCAACGGCATACGGCAACACCAAGGCCCGTGACGTGGACTTCCGTGTCGCTGTTAGGACCCCTTCTAAGATGCGGCCAACCATCATCGTAGAATCGATCGCGGAATGTACGGCGGCCGAGTGCAGCTCAACAGGGTCCGTAACACAAATCTGATACGGCCTCGGACCTACATCCTTGCCATGAACCTTGCGTACGCCTTCAGTTGAATAACGCAGAATCTCAATCGCAGACGACCTAGCCCAGCGAGGAATGTACGGTGTGCGCAAGGTCTGATGAGGCGTTGGATCCACCAACGAAACACTGGCCACACCACCTTTTCTGCCCGTGTGATGTCCGAGCGTGAGGCTGGCGAAAGTATCTCTGAGAAACCTGAGTTGACGTCGCCCATCGCTCCCGCGTGCACGAGAAAGGACTCGCTTGACAGCTCCAGGCCGCCCGAGGAGCCCTTCAATTGCAACTTGAAACTCTGGCTTGACAAGCGCATCACGAAGTGCCGCATCGACAGTATCCGGCGTGGCCCACTCCCAAGGCGCTGGCCTCGGCGCAGGTAGGCGTGCGTGCCTCCACGCACCATACTGAAGCAGATACGAGGTCACCACAGTCGTGACCAGCAGGCGGCGCAGTGTTTGGACTCAGACTGAGCGAAGAATGGTATTTCCTCTGCGGATGTAAAGGAACATTGTCCAGGAGGATGACTAGCGTGTGTCCACGAAACGCCTTCCCCCCAGGCGGTCCAGTGCCCATGTGCGAGGCCCTGAAGAAGCCTTTTACGAACTCGCTTAGTTCGCCGAACGTGTGCGAGAAGGCCAGGCCGGAGAGCCGCCCATAATTTCTCGGTGACCTCGGCACCCCTGGGCAGAGGGTGGAGCACCAGGCGTACACCCTCAATGTCCTCGAGATCTAGCGTCAGATGCGACGGCGCAGTGAACTGCGCTCGCCTTTCTTGTTGGAGCCGAGTAATATACATAACGTCGACGCCGACCAGGTCTGACTTATGCGGCAGATGCACGAGTCGTTGATCGAGCCCCAATTGCGTAGCTGCTGTGAGAAGTCGATCGGGTATCTCTCCCTCCACCATAGAAACCAGCCGAACCCGAGCGCCGAGGAGGAGGAACGTCATAACGGTTGAGAAGATCGTTCGAGCCTTCACTATGTCGCCCCAAACGCCTAGGGTCAGGTCCCTGAAATCAAGGCCATGGTCTAGGGCTGCAACTGCGGCGCTAACAGCTTGCGACGGATGCTCACCAGGACCATCCCCGAGGTTTAGGACTGGTTTGGACGTCCATCGAGAGATTCGGTGCGGCATACCGACCGCTGTCGTTCTGCAAGCAAAGAGATCGAAGATCTCTCCCATCACCTGATATGAGTCGGCTAAGTTTTCACCTTTGCTAATCGACAGGCGGGACCGCTCAACAATCTCTACCGCATGCAATCCGAGTTCCGCGCAGGCAGCCAAAGTCGAGAGACGCGTTCGGGTGCTCGGCTCTTCAAACTCTACGCCGATCGTACCCACGACGCCCCCCTGCACATCAAGCGCCTGACAAGCGGAGACGATTTCAGAAATGTCCCTCCTGATTACGCTAAGCATGAGCCCTCCACTCGCTACACGTCGACGTAACGGAAAGAGTGATGCGTTACAGGTCGTCGAACGAGTCGACGACCAAGTTCGGGCTCTCTGTCCCCAGCAGGTGCCGCACTTGCTCTATGGTGGGACTATCTGAGGCGACGATGAGGAAGATCCCGAGTCCAGAGATCTCGTTGATACTGACAGTCGCATCTCCTAGCTGATACCTAGTTCTGCGGTTATGCATGACGCGCTTGATTCCGTATCGAGATCCAAGGGACTCGAGTTCATTGTCCGGATTGGCAATTAGCGTCTTTTCCGTAATGATAAAAGTGTCGCCATCTCGCCGCATGCGGGTCCGGTGAACCTCACCTTCGTGACTTGTCAGCTTCAAAACATGACCAGGTGGCTGAAAGAAGTAGGTGTAGTGATAACTACTAATCCCTAGTCCAATCCCGCCGCTTCGTTCAATCTGGTCCTGGGCGGCGTCAACATCACCTATTCGCGCCTTAATTTCACGTTCCACGCTGCTCCTTCCACCGACTGTACGGAGGGTAACGCCCAGCCGTGGCCCTGCGGAACAGGTGTCGAAGACCGACACCCCTCAGTCTCTGAGGTAACACGACGTCCCAGTCGTGGTTGCCCTCAAGCAATGTTGGGCCCTGTCGGGCATCGGCGATGTCCCATCCCACAGTCTCGAGGCATGGGACGAGGTCGTGGCATCGCTGAGCTATCGCTACGACGTCCTCGATCAGGTCGGCTGATGGAAGGGGTGGAGGGGGATCCGTGGTTGGCGGTCCGTACTTGGGCATCCCCACGCCCCAGGCCGCGGTCGTCGAGCCCCAAGGCCAAGCAACGCCGCCGGCGCTCCAGTTGTCAACGACACTCCCCGCCGTGAGATTCTCGCGGAAGGCAAGGTCGACGACTGATGTCTCACCATGGCGCCGCCAGGTCAGAACGCGGAAGGTCGGTGTGGCGCAATTGGCGTGCCTGGTCAATCGAGGATCCAAGCGGCCCTCAACGACGAACCAAGCGTCATCGAGAGCAGTCGTTGAGGTCAGAGCACTGGCGCGCTGAGGCAGTGCTAGGTCTGTAGCGATGCAGCCGCTCCCCCAACGACCGGTAGCAGGCTTAACGATGTAGCGGCCAGCCGGAAGCAGTGGATCATTTCCCGGAAGCAGTGTGAAGTCCAATGTGACGGCAAAGCACTGGCTCCCAGCCACCAGCACATGAACCGTCGAGGACGGCAAGCCTGACGCCGCAGCCAACTGCTGCACCAGCCCCTTGATCTTCAGGACTGCAATACAACCCAGGCAACTATTGCCTCTCCGAAAATGGTTGCGCTGCTCATACCCAACATAGTCGCTTAGTTGCCGCCAATTGAGCGGGGCACCTATAAGTCCATATCTTGACAGGTCGGCCTCGGTCAGTCTCCGGCGGATAGCTACCGCTAGGGCCGCCGGCAGGGGCGCTTCGACCGCCTTACTTCTGATCAGCGCCCTACAAACCGGGAGAGCGTGATGCGCAAGATAGGTACTCGTGCGCACATCTACTGACGTGTCCGCAGCGCCGGCTAGGCGCAACGAAGTTGGCAGCTTCGCCACCCTTTGCAGATTTGGGCACTGAAGCCGCGCTGGCGACTTCACCCGTCTGAACCCAAGCAGTCGGCAATGGTTCGCAGGGTAGCCTCGACAACGTCGCCAAGCGCCCCGTCATTGTATATGCAGTCCCATGGGGCGCCCGATCTATCCCACTCGCTGTACAGAAAGCGGTATCGCCGTCGCGCATCTGTTCCATAGTCCGTCGCAGGCTTATGCATGAAGGTACTTCGCGATCGCTCGTCTAAGAACTCTCCTAGCACACGCTCGATTGGTGCAGTTAACTGAATCCTCGCGCACTTCACCGGACTGCCATCGAGAAGACGATCGACATTGGCTGGGTACAAAACCGCGCCCTCGAGGATAATGTGCTGAACGTTTGCGACAGAATGCACGAGTAAGTCCTCCAGCATTGCCTCTGCGGCAGAGTACTGCATCTCAAGACCGAGTCTGTGAGCGTCCTCGCTTTCAACGTTCGAGACAAGCTTCCATGCGCGGTGAGTCGGCTGCCGAAATGGGTTCGATTCCCCACCCCAAACTCTGGCCAGCATGTCTGTGCATATGATGTAGCGGATGCCGATACACGCAGCAACCGCGGCAGCTAGGGTCGACTTGCCAGCGCCTGTCGGTCCTGAGAACACCACCCAACGGGGGGCCCTATCTGTCGTCGCCTTTGCAAGATCACGACGAATACTCAGAGTTGCATCAAGTTGCTCGCAGCGGCGGAGGAGGCCCGAATCGATGTAGGTGGGATACAGGCCATTGCGTGGGCTTGACCCCGTCATCGTGAACTCGGAAGGTCGACGCCAAGCGCCGTCAGCTTCGCGAGCCGGGATGGCTGCAACTCGACGCCATAAGTGAGGGCGGTGGTGATGGCCCGGTGAGTCCGAAGGCCAGGTGCCGCAGGTGGCTCTCCACCAAGAGGGGGTGAACTCGTGATGTCCTCGATCAAGTCTCCAATGGCAGACGACACTGTGTCGGCAGATGCCCACAGATCTGCCTTAATAACAATGAATACCATGCCTCGAAGGTCCCCATGTCGAAGTCCGCACTTGACCCCCAGCAACCCACCAGCCAGCGCCTCGATCAGCACTGCGAGGCCGCTACCCTTATAGCCTCCAAAGGGAAAAATTGCCCCCTCAGTCGCCGCTGCGGCGTCAGTAGTCGGTTCGCCCTCGCTGTCCACCGCTAGTCCCGGCGGTAGTGGCTCGCCAGTCTTCGCCCTTCGCCGAACCTCGGCCGCGGGCAGCGGTGTCATGGCAATGTCGATGACCAAGGGCCCGTGCGTACTCGGCGCGCCGATCGCCAGCGGATTGGTACCTAGGACAGCTCGGCGCGCACCGATCGGCGCCACCCGTGCCTTGGCTACGCTGACGGCGATGGTGGCGTAGCGACCGGTAAGCGCAAGCTGATAAGGGTGGTAACCAGCCGCAAGAAATGTTGACGCACTGCGAGCCGCAGCGACGCCGATGCCGTGCTCGTCGGCCGCGCGACGTGCTCCATCCACGGCAGCCGCTGCAACCACCGGGCCAGGGTGCCCTTTTGCTTCGACGACAAGTCCAGCAGATGAGACGTTGTCCTCAACGAGTGGGATTTCACAGGTACGCTCTGTTCGCGTTAGCATCGCTTCAAGCATGTCGAATCCATGCGTTTGCCTACCACTAACCTCGGCATACATAACTTCGTCAGAGATGTTGGCAGCCCATATACCCGGAGCACCTGCACTCGTCAGCCGGTCCTTGATGGCGTCGGATATCTGAAGCCAGGGCAGTCGCACTATTTCTCCTTGCGGGAACCGGGTCCGGAAGGCTTCCACCCTTCCGGACGTGGATAGTAGATCACGTACGTATTTCCGGTCAGCGGCGCGTCCACGTCGAGGCGGACAGTGTTCCGATCCATAAACGCATTTGTTGAGAGGAATGGGGCAATTCGAGCTGTCTCACTTCTGTCCGTGCTACTCTTTCGAAAAAGTCTGCCAACAAAGCTCATTGCTTGGAAGTCGACAACCTTGAGCGCGGTGTCGAACTCCAGAGTAATGCTCAACCTATCGGTGGGATGATTCACGAACCAGTGATGCTCAACCTCGTCCACACCGAACAGGAAATCTTCAATGGGCGACAGAGGCGCGATGTCGTTTCGAGACAACGGCGTGTAACCAAGCCAGGGACTGCGCCATCCATACTTGGTAGTGTCCCCTTCTTTTAATGGCGGGTCGATTCCCACTTCGAAGGTGTACTTTGACGTCTGGTCCCGCACCCTGATCAATCGAAATTCACGTCTAGAATCGAGTCCGATTAGCATTATCGGCCATCCGCTCACGTCCGGCGGAGCAGGCTCACGAATCTTATAGTTCATGTACATAGAGTGTGTGCTGTCAGCGAGATTACCCCGAAGTGCAAGAATCTCGATCTGAGTCTCTACTTGAAGCAGCCCAGAGGACTGGAACCTCAATAGATGGTCGACGGCGAGGCGGCGATACGCTATACGTGGGGCGTCACCTCGACCGTTATTTAGCACCCGCGCAAGTGCGGCGAAGTACCGCATTAGCGCGATGGCGTTGTCGTCCGCGTCGGGTTTGGTTACGTCGACCGCTTCGAGCTCCCTCGGCAGAGACTTAGGGAGGGGGCGCGTTCTTGCGGCCAGAACGATCGCGACTGGGCGACCAAGTGCTTGCGCGGTTGCGGACTCCGAAATCAACCAGTCAAACGAGGCGGGATTGTCCACGCGAGGATCCTCCCACAGAACTACCGTAGCCTCCGTCTGCTCAATTAGTTTGCGCACCTTGTCGCCGATTAATTCCGGGCGAGGAGCATCTGCGGTTATAAGCTCGAGGCCCACAGCATCGGCGATCTTCTTGCAAAGCTCAGCAATGGGCGAGGGAGGGAAATGGCATGAGAGGAAGATTGGGGTTCGATCGCGCATGGACACTCCTACGACTGGGAACTGTTCAGGGCGTGCAAGGCCGCGCTCGCGCCAGAAGCACGCCCTAGGACCGCTCCCGCGGTGAGTCCCGATCCTCCCGGATAGCCAGGCCCGAACAATCCACCGACAATCTCCCCTGCAGCGAATAGACCCTTGATGGGGGCGTCCGAGTCACCGATCACCGATCCATCAATTCCCACCTTGAGGCCGCCGTAGGTGAAAGTGAGGCCAGACCTCGTCGGAAAGGCATACCAACCCTCTTGAATTGAGTAGCCCTTGCCCGACTCCAAGATAGATTCTTCAAATGTCTCCGGACTTACGGCTAACTCATGGGCGAGTTGACGCAAGGTCCGGGCAGAATAGGAGGAATCGCTGTCAAAGTAGTGCTTCGGAAATAGTGGATTAGCAACTACTTCACCCGAAAAGACCTGATAGGCGAATCCATTCGCTTTCTCGATCATTGCTGCGCCCAGGCTGGCATATGTGTGGTTACCATAGTCCTCGGACTCCTTGAAGAATCGCCGTCCGCTGGCGTCGACGACCACACCGAGAGGGTACGCATAGCGGTTCGCAGCATGCGCTTGGTGCATCTGCCCGGGATGACGATGCGCCGGCGCATCCAGGGATTGTGGTGTGGCGTGGCAACTATCCCATCTACCGGACGGCCGAGCCCCCATTGCCAGGGCGGTCTCGAGAACATGTCCGGTATTGAAGGGCACCCCGCGCAGCGGGACACTTCGCCACTTCTCGCCAAGATGCTTCACTCTCAGTCTCGTGCTCGCTTCGAATCCACCAGCAGCGAGCACGAGCGACCAGGCCTTCCATGTTCTGCCGACAGAATCCGTGACTACCCAATGACCCGAATCGAAGGCGAAGTGCTCAATTGTTGCGTTAAAGTAGATCCGGCCACCTAGGGAGAAAAAAGCCATGAGGTTCCTCCGCTGGAGGCCCTGCCCTCCGCCGTCCAAGTGAAGGTTGATGGCGCCGGGCAGGATCGTTCGCTCGTACTTCCATCTGTGCCCTATCGAGTGCATCCAAACGATGGTCTTCTCGGAACGTTCGATGATTGAGCGGATGAGGCTGCGGTCGAAACTGGGATCCGAAAGGCGCAGCCAGTCACGAAGGAAATCGGAACCAGAGTACGGATCGAATCTGTCACTCGAAGGAACACTGTCCTGTCTTCCCGACAAGAAGTCCGCCATCGCTCGTCCGTTGTGGATGAAGCGCAGGTTTTTTGTGAGACTACTGTTTCCGCCCGCTAGGTACTCCGGCGCTGACTCGAGAACCACCACGCTTCGCGCGCCTGCCTGGAGCGAAGAGATCGCGGAGAGCAGGCCTGCGCTTCCGGCCCCGATCACGACGATGTCTACGAGTTGCGACACTCTCTGCTCCTTTCACCGACTGAGGAGAGTAGTCTCGGCGATGATCTCGTGTCTCGTAGGGACGTCGAACTGAAGGGTGTAGGCACCCGCATGAAGGTTGATCCACCTAAGGTGGAATACCAACCCGACTCGTCCTTCTTGATCAGACCATCGTTCTGGACGGCTGTGATCGTGGCGTAGCAGCCAGTGCTTACTCCGCCCGCGTCGTCGGAAACGTGCACGGTGAACTTAATGTCGCGATCAGCCCGATACTGGTTCGGCCTCACCCTGTACTGGCTGTAGAAGCCGTCGATCTCCAGGCATAGATGAGAGTTCGCCGAACGTACAGGTGTAGCCGCACGAGTGGAGATGCCACGTGAACTGTCCGAGGGTGCAGGCCCCGGAGGCAACGCCGTTGCTGTGGTCGAGGCTCCTGGGTTGGTGGCGCTACTTGACGTCGGGTCCTCCACTGCAGTGCCGGACCATGTTGACGTCGGCACGTCGCCCTGACCGGCCGAACCACCACTTGACGAGATCGGTATAGGCCACGCCAGGAGCGCGACCAACACTCCCGCAGCTACGAACGTGTTGGCAGACGCGCGCCCCGAAGGACGAGAAATTCCAGGTGGCATGGACACCGCTGTTCCCTTCCTTCTGGTCCCGCCTCAGCAACCGAGCAGAGCAGAGGTAGTGCTCGACACTCCCGCATTGCGAGCCATGCCGCATTCAGTGCAAAGCTCACCAGACCCATCGGTTTCAGCCGTCAACTGTTACGGGGCAATCCACTCTCGTCACCGGGACGCAGCTCCAGCGGGCTCATGGAATGGCACTCAACGCGGTCGAGATGGCGGAACATCACGGCCGCACCGTCATCTTCTCCGGTGGCTTCACAGCTTCGCTGAGACTCTGGTTCCCGGAAACCAAGGAGGAGCACCACATCTGGGCAGGGACTCAGCTGTGGCGCATCAAATCACTCCCCGACGACCTTGTCGTCGTAGCCGGCGCGCGAGGGATGATGGCGGTTCGGCTCACGCACCGCTTTCCGGGTGTTACGCAGCCGAGTCCCGACGGTGACCCGTACGAATCGCGAGTAGACCGTACAAAGAATCGCTATCGGCGAACGTGACCGTGACACGTCCGGTCTCCTGGTCGACGCTGACCGTGTTCGACTGACGTCCTCTCATGGCTCCCCTTTATGTCAAGGCGTAGCTGAGTCGAGGTTTATGCTGGGGTGTGGTGGGTCCGGGTTGTGGCTTGTCCGAAGAGCCGATGTCCGGGGTCAGGTCGGTCACGCTGGATTGCAGAGTCGTCCCCGAATGCCCTCTCGGGCCTGCCGCATCGCTGGCCTTCTGGTCGCGCAGCATCCGTTGGTAGACCACATTGGACAGTCGGCGTTTGAGTGCGCGCATGGCCTCCATGGAGGTCTTGTCGGCGGCCTTGCGGGCGTTGAAGTAGGCGCGGCCTTCGGTGGGGTTGCGCAGCTGGACGGCGGCCATGATGTGCAGGGTCCGGTTGATGCGCCGGTTGCCCGCGCGGGAGAGCCGGTGGCGCAGTTGCTGACCCGACGAGGCGTCCAGCGGCGCGGTGCCGTTCCAGGAAGCGAACCGGTCACGGGTAGCGAATCGGGTGACGTCTCCGACGTCGGCGAGCAGCCGGGCGGCCCCAGACGGGCCGATGCCGTGCAACTCCAGCAGCGTTGATCCGCGGGAGACGACGAGCGCAGTGAGGTCCTTGTCGATCGATTTGATCTTCTTGTCGATGCCCTCGAGCTCACCGATCAGCTCGACCACGAGCCTGCGGCGGGTCTTGCCCACGATGTCGCGTGGCCGGATGGTGGCGATCGCCGCGCGGGCCTGCAGCGCGGAGAGGAAGCGTTTCGCCCCGCCGGGCAGCAGTTCGAGCAGCAACCGGTGCAGCCGGTTGATCGTCTGGGTCTTCGCGCGGCCGAGTTCGTCGCGGCGATCGACCAGCATCCCCAGAACCTGCAGGTCGGGATCGATCGCGATGGTCACCAGGTTGGGTGTGCGCAACGCGACGAGCGCGACCGAGTGTGCCTCGACCGGGTCGGTCTTGCGGCCGTTGCCGACCGCGAACACCCGCACCTGTGCGGACAGCTTCGCCGGTACGTCGACGACAGTCTCCCCGTCGTGCACAAGTCGGTGCGCAAGGTGTTTGCCGATGCCGTTGCAGCCCTCAACAGCCCAGACTCGCTCGGGAAATGCACGGCCCGCGCACAGCATCCGGCCATAACCGTCGTTGTCGGTGCCGTAGGTGCCCGTGGCCAGCACTCGAGCCTGCCGGTCGATCACCTCGATCGTCGCTGACCGCTTGTGCGGATCCATCCCGATGATCACTCTCACGATGCCTCCCTGGCCGCGGATCAAGAGCTGACAGCAAGGAGGGCACCGCTACTTCGAGCAGAACAAACCCCCTTTCGAGCCTCTCCTCACGCGGTGCCTGGTGAGACCGCAAGCCATGAGAGAGCCACACCAACGAACCGGCGGGCAGCCGCAAACGAGAGAGCGCCTCGCCAGGCACCTGGACCGAGTCTGGCCAGACACCGGTCGTGAACCAAGTCTCTAAGTAGCCGCCGAGCGTGCACGCCGGCCTCAGACGAGACAGAGTCGACGAGCCTTGGGAGCACGGAGTGGGAGCAGATTGGGAGCAGCTTCGTGCGTTGAACATGGCTGAACGGTCCTCAATGGACCTGAACGGACCCGCGCCGACCTGCAGGAGTCTCATTTCCGCAGGTCAGCGCGGTATCAGCGCCATAGTTCACACCGAAGAGGTCACTGGTTCGATCCCAGTATCGCCCACAGTGTGTTTACCTGATCAAACGGCCTGCCGATGGATTCCATCGGCAGGCCGTTTGCGTTGCGTAGGGCGGAACCGCCCTGCCAACCTCAGGTCTGCGGACTGCGAATCCACAGGTCAGCGACTTGTCACCCATCCAGCCTGTGATCTATTCGCCACTACCGAAGAGGTCACTAGGTTCGCTCTCGGGCATCATCCTTGCACCCGAAGCCTCTGACCTGCGCAGATCGAAGGCCTCTCGGTGCTCCTCGCTCCCTACTCTCGGAGCCTCGGTAGCAAAGTGGTAGCAGAATCGCCTCGTTGCACGTCACATCAGCCCCGTCGACGCGGGCATCCGAAGCAGACCAATCACTGCCTTGGCGGCGTCGATTTCAAAGCCGTGAACGTGTACGGAGTAGGCCAACACGACCTGAGTCGAGCGCGTTCCTGAGGCCTGCACTGGGCTACTTGCCGTCACGATCACGGATGAGAAGCCTGACCCGTGCAAGGCTGCCGGCGTCCTCTAGGTCCATCAGGAGATTCCGGACGGCCTGTGTCACTCAGGCATGTGTGGTGTGCGCGATGGTGCCGAGAATGCACACGCGCCTACCGGCGTGATGGACAGCGGCGAGGATGTTCTGGCGTGCGCCGGTCAGCGTGACGGTCTCGACGAAATCCATCGCCAGAACTACCTCCGCCTGAGAGCACAGAAACTCGGCCCACGTCACAGTCGCTCGGTGTGGCGCCGAGTCGACGCCAGCCGCTTTGAGGATCTCCCACACGGTCGACGGAGCGATCGTGACGCCGAGGAGGGCGAGTTCTCTGCGGATGCGCCGATAGCCTCACGAGGAGTTCTCGGCCGCCAGACGCAGGACAAGGCGACGAACCGATGCCACGGTGCGCGGACGTCCAGGCCTTCGACGCCGGCTCGCCTGGGTGTGGCGACGCTTCGCCAGGTCACGATGCCATCGCAACATCGTGTCCGGGCTGACCAGCAGTCGGAGTCGGCGCAGAGTTGCGCGGGCCAGCAGCGTCAGGAGCGCGGGGAGGAACGCCTGTCCTCAGGTCGGAGTTGTGGGCATCGATCACCGAGCTGGCGTTGCAAGACGGTGAGTTGGTCGCGAAGAGTGAGAATCTCGACGTCCTTCTCGCGGTCAGTCAGTGGCAGTAGCCGCAGCGCGGCGAAGGCGTGGGTGAAGGCAAGGTAAGCGGACCAGCACGGGACGCGATCATGCCCGACGACCGCCAGCCATGCCGCCAGAACGATGGAACGTTGACCGCAGCTCAGCCGCCGACTGCAGAGTTCTGGCACCCCACACACGCTCGTTACCTCAGCTAGGAGCCGCATGGCCCACAGAGGGCCTTCTGCGGCCATCTCGGTCAGCTGGGTCAAAGCCTCATCCGCACGGCCAGCACGGGTCTGAGCGTCGAAACGGTGGTGCAGGTAGGCGGGGGTCACTGAGCAGAGCCGGGTCGTTCCACAGCTGCAAGGCGTCTGGCAAGCGATCGGTCTTGGCCAGGAACGACGCCAGCGCGTCCCGGTAACGCGGTTCGCCAGTGCGGACGGCCGCTCGGAAGGTCTATCGCGGGCGTGCACGTCTGCGGAATACCGCGGCCAGCACCGAGATCGAGCCCGTGTTCACGCCGGAGAACACGAGCTGCGAGTGGTTGTTCCCGGCCGTCTGAGTCAGGGCTCAGGTGTTCCCGAAAGTCATGGAGAGTCGCAGTTCCGTTCCGAACGCGGATGCGTCTCGTGGCCTGTGCCTGGGAACAGGCGACTGCGCGTCGGCGAGCAGTGCTGTTGTCCTGTGCGACAACGGTGTGCCCGCCAACGCCTCTGCCGCGATCGCGCCGAGTTGCATCACATCTGTCAGCGGTCCTTCGGAGTCCTCTGCTTCTGTTCCGGCGAGGCCGATGTCGAGCAACCTCGGAAGCCGGCCGCCGTCCACGAACACGATGCTGTCCGGAGTGAGGGCTTGATGGCTGAAGCCGCGGTGATGCCACTCCTGCAACGTTCGGCACAGCGAATGCATCGCCTCGACGAACTGCGGCACGCGTGTCGCCGACAGCGGCGGAGGGAAGTACAAGTCGCGCAAGCTGGGTGCCGTCGTCCTGGCGACTACCAGCGTGATGTCGGTCGGCGTACAGGTGTGGTCGAGCAGCCGAGGAACGCCAGGAACTGCCGCTGTCGCGCTGAGCATGCGGCAAACGTCGAGCAGCACCGCGCGTCGCCGGGTCACGGCCGCGTTCGATCCGCTGGTGTGGAGCCAGTACGTAGTGACGGGGCCAGTGGCACGCATTCCGATGGACCGCTGGAACACCCAGGAACGACCCGGTCCGATCTGCTCCTCCGCCAGACTGAGCTCACCACTTTTCTGCGCTGGAGGCAGTGAAAGGACCTGCCCCATGTCGGGCAAGGGATACCGGGGCTGACCCGTGAGAACGCGGTAGAGCTCGTCCATGCCTTCGATCGTGAGTGACTCGACCACGTACCGACCCGCCGAGTAGGGCTGGAGGAAGACCGGGATCTCGTCGATCGACCGCCCTGGCAGCAGGACCGGCAGCACCTTGGGGACCCAGGTCGGCCGATCCATGGTGAGAAAGTCCCGCAGCAGGGCCGCTTCGAACTGGACTCCCCGACCGTCCGCTGCCGCGGCCGTGCCCTCCGCGCGTCGCTTGTACGCTGGTGATGCGATGACCAGCACGAAGTCGGCGTTCCGCAGTTGATCGATCATCCACACCGACCAGTCCCGCCGTTCGTGCGTGCTCCACTCGTCGAGGCGGACGTCGAGGCCGCCGCTCCTGCGGAGGAAATGCGCGAACCGGCGAACGTCCTGCCGGTGTTGATCGGAGTCGTGCGCATAGGACACGAAGACCCGAGGGCGCTTGTCCTCAACGGTCATTTGACACCTCGCGCCTCGTCCTGCGGGCTGATTCGAGCTCAGTACCGAAGAAGCCGGGGTGGTCGGAGACCAACTGTGAGTAGAGCGCGACCGCGGCGTCCGCCAAGGCGATCGCCGGTGACGTGGCGCCAGCGGCGGCGAGAGCCTCGGCACGAACGCGCAGCATTGAAGCGAGATACGGGTTGTGCAGAACCGGATCAGCCTCGGCCAGCCCCTTGAGCACGCGCAGTCCTGCGTCGGCGGCGAGCAACGCGAGGTCGTGCTTCTTCAAGGCGGACAACGCCTTCACCCGTTCCTCCTCTGCTGCCGCCGCGTCGGATGCGAACTCGTCAGATCCGGCGAACACCGCCAGCGCCTGGTCCGCAACGGTCAACGCCTTGCGGGCCTTCCCGATCTCGATCAGCGCCGCCGCCTGGGTGACCTGAGCGTGCGCCTGCATCGGCAGGTAGACCTCCGGGTCTTCCGCCGCAAGTTCGTTGAGGAACTTCAAGTGCTTCTTCACCACGCGGAGTGCCTCGTCCGCACGCTGGTTCTCCACCAGGCACACCGACAGGAGGTGCACTGAAGTGCCCAGGCCCGCACTGTGCTGTTCTGGCTCGTGCTTCGCGAGCGCGCGCCAGAGGAGGTACGCCTCTTCGCTCGCGGGCAGCATCGCCACCCGCTGATCGGCGTTCGACAACACGATCGCGTATTCGTTCAGAGCTGTGGCGAGGGTGACATCGACGTCCTCCTGTGGTCGCCGAGCTAGTAGAACGCACTCCTCCGCGACCGAGACCGCGCGAGCAAGGTCCCCGCTCTGGGCCAGCAGGTGTGCGAAGTCGGTCAGCAGCTTCACCAGCGAGGGTAAGGCGGACGGGTCGTGGCGCACGAGTCGGCGCTGCCACGACACGGCCTCGTCCAGGTCCGTCAGCGCTGTCACCACGTCGTCGGCCGCCTGCAACGCGTCTGCTCTCATCGCCAGGGCATCGACGAGTTGATCCAGGTGAGTCTCAGGCTCGATCTCGTTCAGTCTGCGGCACGTCGACACCGCTTCGTCCGCAGTCGCCAGCGCTTCATCTGCACGATCCAGCCCCAGCAAGCAGACGGTCATCACGTTCAAGGTCACGGCCAGTGACGGCCCGTGGGCACGAGGCAGGAAGTCCGCTGACTTCCGACGGATCTGCACGGCCTGCTCAGCCGAGGCCAGCGCCGCCTTGAACTCATCAATTACACACAACGCCAACGCCTCGTTGTACAAGGCCTCCGCGTACCGCGTCGGCTCAAGCTCCCGCGTTGTCTCGTACTGAAGTCGCCTGATGGACACAACCTCGCGGAAAACGCGCAACGCCTCTGCCTCCTCGCCCGCATCGAAGAGGGTTTCCGCGTAGGTCGTAAGTGCGCCGCACAACCACGTGGGGTCGGCATCCGGCGCTTCCTTGAGGATTCGCCTGTGCAGACGTGTGCTCTCCTCGGCGTGAACAGCCGCTTCCGTTGACCGTCCCGACGCCCGCAGCGTCGAGGCCAGGGTGCCGATCACTCTGGCCAGCTCGACGGAGTAGGCGTCCGGCAGTTCCACCGCGAGTTCCCGGTAGATGCCGACCGCCTCGTGTGCCGCTCGGACCGCCTCCTCGTGGTGCCCCGCTTCAGAGGAACTGAGCGCGACCTGGCCCAGAGCCAGGGCGACGTCGGGGCGATAGGCCTCCGGGTCGTTCCGCGCGAGTTGCCGGTAGTGCCGCAACGCAGCGACGGCGGCGTCCACCGCGGCGGGGTGGTCGCCCAGATCCCCCGCACGGATGGACAGGCCGTACAGGGCCATGGGCAGGTCGGCCGGGTCGAACCGCGCGCTCTTCTTGCTGAGGCGGACGAGTTCGTCGGCTGCTTCGCGTGCGCCGAGCAGATCGCCGGTCTCGGTCAGCGCGTTCACGTGGGTGTTGAGCGAGATGACTAGCCTGTGCAGATCGGCCGGATCTTCCACGGCTGTCTGACGGAGTGACACCGACTCCGTGGTGCGCAGGAGCGCCTCGCGGTGCCGCCCCCTGGCCTGAAGCCGGACAGCATGTTCGTTGAGCCGGCGTGCCAGATCCGCTTTCAGCTGACCGGACTTCCGGGATTCAAACGCGGCGCGGGCGGCTTGGGCGAGGCGATCGGCGAGGACTGCGGCCCATTCCTCCAGGGCTTGGCTTTGCAGAGGAGTCGCGTCGTACATGAGGGAGAGCAGTCCAGCGTCAGCATCAAGCGTCACCGTTTCCAGGGCACGGCGCAGCGGTGCCGGGTGCTCGACCGTGGTCGCCGCCTCCACCGCGACCGTCGCGAGTTGCCCGGAATGCCCGGTGATCAGGTCGTGGATCGCCGTCGCGGTTGAGCGGTGGATGTCCGCGCGGGCGAGGACGCGCAGCGCTCGCAACGCCTGTCTCCTCGCGACATGGGGAACCACGTCCGGCAGGAGATCCGGATCGTCCGAGATGACGACGCTGATGAGGTACTCACCGACCCTGTCAGGAACCAGCGGCCCCCAGTACGCGTTCCAGGCGGGGTACAGGGACGAGAGCCACCGTGCAGTGCCATCGCGAAGCTCCGGTGCGACGTTCATCCGGAGGAGGACCGCCTGGGCCTCGTCGCGATCGTCGGCCTGGCACAGTGCCGCCGCTCCGACCAGTCGTCGTCGCGCCGCGAGTCCCAGTCCGTCCAGACCGAACCGCGCGGCCGTGCGCTTCCAGAACTTCTGTTCGTGCCGAAGCAGGATCGCCTCGTCGTCCTCGTCCTTGGTCACGTCCACCGGGTCGACCGCCTGGAGCACCGTGATCAAGCCGGTGATCTGCAGGTTCAAGGCGCAGGCGAAGCGCTCGCCGGACACGTCCGGGAGGTTCAGGCCGGACAACGCGGTCTGAACCACGGCGGGATGGCCGACGACCTCGTGGATTCTCGCACTCAGGTCAGCGACCGCCGCGCGCAGCGCCGTCGATCTCGCGGCGGCCGTGGGCTCCAGTGGCGGCAGCGGTAGCACGGTTCCGACGGAGAACGACCGCAGCAGCGGGACCTCGCGCTGCAGCCGCGGCCACCACTCGTGCTGAGCACGGGCCAGCAACACCAGCCTGATCCGTGAGTTCGGTCTGCGAGCCAACGCTTTGCGCAGCACCGTCGCGAGTTCGACCAATTGGGAAAACCTGTCCTCGGCGTAGTCGACGACGAGCAGAAGTGGTGTGGTCACCTCATCCAGCATCGCCAGTTCTGAGCCGCCGACGCGATCGGCTAGAGATCCGGCGCTCCAGCCGCGTTCTCGGGCGAGCGCGATCAGATGGCGGGCCAGGCGCGTCTTGCCCTGACCGCCCTGCCCGGTGACGAGCCGCACCGAGAACCGGCTGGGTTCGTCGCGCCAGGACGTGAGTTCGGCGACCACGGCGTCCCGGCCGTGGAACTGCACGGCCTCCGCCTCCGGTGCCAGCAGGGAGACCGGCGAGTGCGCCTGGCGTGGTCCTTCGGTCGTCAGGATCGGCTGCAACTCCGCGGGAGCACAGGCGACAGGACCGACGTGGTCGAGAAACCCAGGGCGTTCCAACAGGGTCGTGACGGGGACGATCAGCAGGCGACGACCGCTGGTTCCGGCTTCGCGCACCACAATGCCGACCAGACACCCCTCCACCGTCGCTCCAGCCCCCGACGCTCCTTTCCAGCGCAGTTCCCCTTGAGGCGAAGGGGGAATCGGATGGTCGAGGGTGCCGCGCAGCAGACCGTCCGCGTCTGCACGGGCGTCGAGGCTGCCCGCGCCATGTGCCGTGTCGCGGAGCAGAACCGACTGGTCCGCGCGGCGGGCCGCCATGCCGGAGGGGAAACCGGACAGTTCGAACCTCACTTCACCGCGTTCGGTGGCGAGCAGGCCCCAGGCGATCGGTGGCAGGCCGGGCGGTTCGGTCCAGTCAGGTGTGTCGATGCGCAGCAACGCCGCATCGGCGTCGGCGTCGTGCCAGACGACGGTGCAGGACCAGTTTTTCGAACCGGCGGCGTGGCGGGCAATGATCGGCCCAGTCTGGTCGCGCAGCACGTGGCCCGCGGTCAGCACAAGTCCGCAGGCTAGAAGGTGGCCGGTTCCAGTACCGTAGCCAGAACTCCGTTTCACGTAGATCTCGACCACTCGGGCGTCCGGGCGTCGTCCGCTCTGGTTCTGTTCACCGTCGATGGGACGAGTATGCCTGTCGTGCGCCGTCTCGACCCGAACGACACTCGGCCGAACGTCGCCCGCGTGGTGGAGGTCTACCGGTCCGCCGACGACGAGCGGGGCTCGCTGGGATCTGGCACAGGACACCTCGTGGGCAACGACCTGATCTTGACGGCGGCTCACGTCGTCCGCGGCTGCCAATCGATGCATGTCCGGCTCGCCTCCGGCAGCGTGTTGCTGCGCTGCGAGGTCGTCTGGCAGCGCTACGACGGCCCCAACCGGGGCGTCGACGCTGCGCTGCTCCGGGTGATCGATCCGCTGCCCGCGCCACTGCGACCGACTCCGGTGCGATGGGGCAGGATGGTTTCCGGCGTCGCGTGCGAGGTCGAGGCGACCGGGTTCCCGGCGGGCATGCAGGTCTGGGATGACGGACGGCTGAAGTACCGCGACACCGCGCATTGCCGGGGTGAGATCATGCCGGGCAGCCGGATGAAGTCAGGTCGACACGACCTGCAACTGCACCGGCCGATCCCTCGTGAGGGCGTGAACCTACCGTCAGCGAAGCGGAGGCGGTCGTCGAGATGGTGCGGCATGTCAGGCGCGGCCGTGTGTGCCGGAGACCTCGTCGTGGGGATCGTGGTTGAGGACTGGGACCAGTCAGGGGGAAGCCTGGTCGTGGTGCCGTCCGGGGCGCTCCTCGCGGACACGGAGTTTCGACGCCACATCGGTGTCGCGCACGTCTTCCCGGTCGGGTTGGACGAGGTGCTGGAACGACCTGGCTCGCCGGCGCGCACACCGATCGGCCTGTTGCGTGCCGATGCCGCGACGGTGCGTTTCCACGGCCGAGACGACGTGGTGGCGGACGTTCTCGACTGGTGCGACGACTCGGACCCCTTCACCGTGCGACTGGTGACAGGTCGTGCGGGTGAGGGAAAGAGCAGACTGGCACACGAACTCGTCGGCCGACTGAAGGACGTCGGGTGGTGCGCGGGATTTCTCGACCCGACATGCCCGGACGAGCGCCTTTCCTCGCTCAGCGACGTGACCGAGCCCCTTTTTCTCGTCGTGGACTACGCCGAGGGCCGTTCGGAACAGGTGAAGAACCTGATCCGGTTGCTGGACAGTGGAAGCAGGTACGCGAACGCCAGCCCAGTCGTCCGGCTCCTGTTGCTCGCACGGGCCACGGGTACCTGGTGGGAAGGTCTTCGGACGAGCATCCGGCTCCTGCGGCACCTGCCGCAGCATCGCATCACCGTCCTGCGAGAGCTCGAACCCGGTGACGCCCGGTGTCTTGACGCCTACAAGGACGCGGTCGTCGACCTGCTGGCGGCGCTGGCGCGGATCGAGCGGTATCGGGAGGCCGTCGCGGGCATCGATCCCGCCGCTGTCGCACCGCCCTGCAGGCCGTTGCCCTCAGGCAGGGCACTCGCCGTCCAGATGGCCGCGCTCGTCGGCCTGCTGCAGCACCTCTCCCCGGTTGAGGCAGGTCAGGACGAGCCGGACGAGAAGATCATGCTTTACCACGAGGCCCGGTTCTGGGACGAGACTGCTCCGGTGCACGGTCTGCGGCACCTGCACCGCAAGACACTCCAGCAGCTCGTCGCTGCGGCGACGCTCTGCCCGGTGATCACCTCCGCGGAGGCGATCGACCTGCTCGGGCGGCTCAGCGTCCTGAACGGGGAAACGGAGAACACCAAGATCGGGGTGGCCAGCTGGCTGCACGAGCTGTACACCTCGGATGGCAGGTACTGGGACGCGTTGGTTCCGGATGCGATCGGTGAGTACCTCGTGGGCCAGGTGGGTGTGGAGTTCCCACGGCTGCTCGCCGACATCGGTGACCACGTGGACGAGAGTGGCGCCGAGCTGATGCTCGTCGTGCTGTGCCGCGCGGCGGTGCTGTTCCCCTCGTTGTCGGACTCGGTGATCCGGCAGGTCCTGTCCCGGCCGAGGCCGCTGGCGTTCGCGGCGATCACGGCGGCGATCCGCGGTGACCATCCGGTGCTGGTCGAGGCGCTGGGCCGGTTGGTCGCCATGAAAACAGTCGATCCGGGCCTGCTCGGTGACCTCGTGGCCGCCATCCCCAGGAACACCGTTGCACTCGCGCAGTGGGCGGTTCAGCTGGCTACCCGGCTGGTCGACCTGCACACCCCGGAGCCGGAGGACGGGCGTGGCGTCGCCGAGCTGGCCGAAGCGTGCAGGCAGCTCGCGTTCCGGCTTGCCGAGGTGGGACGCCAGGACGAGGCGCTCGGTCACGCGGCGGAAGCGGTGCGGCTGCACCGAGGCGTGACCGGGCGCCCCGGCGCCGCCCGGGACGGCCTGGTAGAAGCGTTGCTGGCGTACTCGGGCCGGCTGGTGGAGACCGGCAGGACGGTCGAAGCCGTTGATGCCGTTGGCGAAGCTGTGCGGCTGCGTCGTGCGATGAACAGCTCTAGTCCATCCGGCCGTGCCTGCTTAGCTGCCGCGCTTCATCAACAGGCCCTGTGTCTGCACGAAGCTGGCCGGTATGCCGAAGCCGTTGTGGCTGGCGGCGAGGCGGTGCGGATCCGCTCGTCTCTCATGGCGACGTCGAGGCACTTCGCGGCCGATCTGGCGAGTTCGAACCTGAACTACGCGGGCTACCTGCACGACGTGGGCAGGGGCCTTGACGGACTGCGCTATGCCCGTGAGGCGGTTACCGCTTACCGGGAACTCGCTGAGCGCTCACACGACACCTATGAGGTGCGCCTCGGTCTTGCACTCCAGAGTCTGACGCGGCTGCTTGCCCCGGTGGACCCGGTCGAGGCGATGGCCAGTGCAGAGGAAGCGGTCGCCGTGCATCGCCACTCCGTCAGGTCCGGCAGCGCCGGACCTCTGGTGGAGGCGCTGTCGATCGCCGTGGCCAACTACGGTCGCCGTTTAGCGGCCTGCGGGTTCACCCAGGAGGCGATCGAGGCGATGGAGGAAGCCGAGGAGCTGTGCGTCCGGCTTGCCGGCAGCCGTTCGAAGGCGGTGACAGACCGGCTGGCCGCGGTCCGGCGAGACCTCGTGGTGCTGCGCCGAGTGGCAGACTTGCCGTCATCGTGACCATCTGACGACCGAGGCGGATCATGGGCAGCGGGAATAAGGACACCGACAAGAAGGACGCTGCGGAAGGCGCCCTGTCGTCGGACGAGTGGACGAAGAGCGGCGAGGTGGACGACGAAATCGACGAACTGCCGGCGGAGTAGCCGACCATGCGGGGTGATCCTCGTGCGGTCCGGGTGCGCTGGACGTTCTCCGGAGACCAGCCGTCGCGGGTAGGGCGTGGCCATCTGCTGGACGGCGACCTGATTCTGACCGCGACGGGCGTCACCGACCGTGACCTCGCTGCTGTTCGCGTGCAACTCGCCGGATCGGCTCAGGAGTACAGGTGCGAGGTTGTCTGGCCTGCCCCTGAGACAGGCCTCCCGGCACCGGTGAGAGCCGGCGCCGTGGTTCTGCGGGTGACCGAACCCGGCTGGAATCGTCCGCCGGGGCTGCCTCCGTTGCGGTGGGGCCAGCTGGCGAGCAACCGGCCTGGGTGTTCCGTTGAAGTCGCAGGGGGACTGAACGGCGTGGTCAACGTCGGTGCGGCCGCGAAGAGACAGCGCTATCACGTGACCGTGGAACGGACGTACCGTTCGCGGATCGGTGACAGCTCCATCGGTGCGGCCGTGCTCTGCAACGACCTGATCCTGGGCGTCGTCGTGCTGGTTGAAACGGATCGTGAGTGGGCGTGGCTGAACGCGGCTCCGGTCCCGGTGCTGCTCGCTCAACCGGGGTTCCGCGAGCTCGTCGGCCCAGTGGTGGCAGAAGCCGCGGAACTGCAGCCTGTACTGGAACATCCGGAGTTGTCCGGTGCACGACCGCCTCCCGCGACCGATCGTGTTGAGGTCGTGAGTGGACTGCAAGAATGGTGTGGCAGCGACAGCTGGTTCTCCGTGCGGCTGCTTGTGGCGAGCAATACGTCAGAACGAACCGAGTTCGTGAACGAACTCCTCGTGGCGTTGCGAAACCTGGGCTGGAGCGGTGGCTCCCTGCGCGAGTCCACCGCGAGACCCGATCTGGACGTGGCCGGACACCTGACCGTTCCGACCCTTCTCGTGGTGGACAACTCGGAGCACCGGTCCGGGCAGCTGCTGGATCTGGTGGAAGCCGTGGAAAAGCGGTCACGGCCCGCGGGCGGAGCGGTTGCCGCCGCGAAGGTGAGGATCCTGCTGCTGGCAGCGGACGACGGTGACTGGTGGGAGGACCTTCGCTCAGAGCACTGGCTGCTGAGGGACCTCGGTCCTGGTGTGGTCATGTCCCTGCCGGCCCGTCCGCGATGACGAAGCTCAGGGCGACCGGGTTGAGGCCGTCGGAACTGTCAGCCGCGTACGTCCTCTTCAGCAAACCAACGCTCAATTGCTTCTTCGGCACGTTGACGCTCCCTGCGGGCCACCTGCTGCGCCTCGGCTGCCTTCTCCTCGGCACCTGAGCTCCTGTGAGCGCCGCGGCGAAGGATCGCGGCATCGACAGCGGAGTCAGCGACCAGGCACTGTGCGTGCCGAAAATTACGTCCGCACAGGTCAAGCGGCATGCTGATACTCATGAAGGACTCCACCGAGACGGTCCCGTCGAAGTACCGCGAGGCGTTCGATCCAGTCAGGCGCAAGGGGTTGAAATCGGGGTCGCAAGGGTGCTGCGGCGGCGAGGGATCGGTGGGGGCGATGCAGTTTGTAGTGCCGCTCATACGCTTGCAGCGCGTGCCGGAGATGGGCCTCGTTCCAGATCAGCGTGCGGTCCAGGAGCTCGCCGCGTAGCGTCTTGACCCAGCGTTCCATGATCGCGTTCATACGGGGTACCCGGACGCCGGTCAGGATCGTCGCGATCCCAGCACCGCCGAGGATCTCGTCGATCAGTGCGGGGTACTTGCTGTCACGATCACGGATGAGAACCCTGACTCGCGCGAGGCTGTCGGCGTCCTCTAGGTCCATCAGGAGATTTCGGACGGCCTGTCACCCAGGCATGTGTGGGGTGCGCGGTTGTGCCGAGAATGCGCACGCGCCTACCTGCATGGTGAACAACGGCGAGGATGTGCTGACGTGCCCCGGTCAGCGTGACGGTCTCGATGAAATCCATCGCCAGGACCACCTCGGCCTGGGAGCGCAGAAACTCGGCCCAGGTGACGGTCGCTCCGTGTGGCGCCGGGTCGACGCCGGCAGCTTTGAGGATCTCCCACACAGTCGAAGGAGAGACCGTGACACCGAGGAGGGCGAGTTCTCCGTGAACGCGCCGAAGCGAACCAGCACGGGACAACCAAGCCGTCGGTGCTGACGCTGGTTCGCGCGGACCAGCCACTCGGCAAGCTGGGCGTTGAAGTCGGCCGGCGAGGTGAAGCCGCGGCCGGGCAGGATCGAGGTCTCCAGATAGCCATTGGCCCGCTCGAACAGGCCCTTCGCCTCTGGATCGGCTGGGCGGCATTAGATGACTTTGATGCCGAGCGTTCCGCGGAAGGCGTTCATCGCCTCGGTCAGCTGCGGCCGCCCCGCCCGCCACTGCCCGACCGCGGATTCGTTGTCCCACGCCAAAGCCTTCGGCACCGCACCCAGCCGTTGATCAGCGCCCAATGTCCGGCCAGCAGATCCGGGCTCTGCCGTGACGGGATCATTCGCGCGGTGATCACCCGCGAATAGCCCGACACATGAACAGCACCGGCGGCCGCCCGCCTGCCCGAACCCGAGCGGGACGTCGACCGGCGGGAACCACAGGTCGCACTGCGCGAGCTCGCCCAAATGGTAGTCGGTCCGGCTGGCCGGGTCCGGCGGCGTGAACAGCGGCCGCAACTCGCACCCGGTCCTCGAGCACGGTCAACGACCTGCTCCAGCCGATCTGTTCCGCGATCGAGCCCTTGGCCAGCCGCTGATACTGCGGCGGTGCGTCGGCGGCCAGCGCCCGTCGGACGGTGTTCCTGCTGATACCGAGCTGACGGACGATCGCCTTGATCGGCGTCCCCTCAGCTCGGTGAAGACGGCGGATCTCCGCCCAGTCCTCCACGTTGAGCACTCCCTACTGTCGACGGGGGTCCGTTCACCCGTCGACAGGGGGTCTGTTTTCACGCGTCGCCGACACTCAGAACCCTCTGCGGTGTCACTGGAGCAGCGTTCGACCGAGCAGGCAGCAGTCGATCCCCGTTCGCAGAACACGCCTGTGTTCAGATCTTCCGTTGTCGCACAGCTTTGCGCTGTTCAGGCTGTTTCCGTCACGTACTCGACGTCTCCTTGGCCGAGGACGCCCTCAGCGAAGGTCACGGCACGAGCATCAGGCCTTTACGTCGACCAACGGCGCGCGTCGTCAGCCTCATAGTCCGCGCTTCCTCCGGACGACACCGCAACCGACAGGCTGGCCACGCACATCGCCATCCCGGCACCGCATTCGTCTTGCCCTGTGCAGTCCGCTGCAAACGGACTGCACAGGTACGTTCAGCCGGATTCCGACAGTCTCATCCAGACTCACTGACGAGCTTCCTGATCGTGCCTGCATCGAAGACCCAAGCCCGATCACCGACCTTTCTCCCTCCTAGCTTCTCGGCTCGTTTCACCACGGCCTGCCTGCTGATGTTCAACTGTGCGGCCACCTCTTCCGTGGACAGCAGGTCCGGTATCTCAGCCTGACGGTGTTCAAACTCGCCTTCGGTCATGGCAGCAACCGCCACGACCTCCCTCGTCCCGAGCCCGGCATGTCGAGCGGCATCCGCGGCCACGAGGATTCCCAGCTCGACAGCTTGGCGGAGAGTCTTCGCGGGCACGGTGAGCTGTGCTTGCAGTCGATTGCGGAACATGCCCCAGGAGCACTCGTACTCCGCAGGCATGTCCATAAGCAGATCAAGTTGGTCCAGAGTCGGCTCCGGTGCATCCAGGTCGACTTGAACGGAAAAGCTGTTCATCAGCCTCCTTGAAGTATGTATGCTCAGGGGTGCAGGTCCTGGGCCGGCTGCAACCAACCCAGGACCTCCTTACAGGACAGCGCTCACACCTGCCGCCTGAACCCAGCTGCGCGAAGCTGGGCCAAGCCGTTCTTCAGAGACCTACGGTCACTCGGAGTGCCGCTGAGCACAGTGACCAGGTGGCCTTCAGGGCCGTACACCGCATAGTGCTGCTTGCGGGTCAGCTTGTACGTGAAGCCCTGACGTTCGAGTTCCTTCAGAAGTTTGTCGATCTCTTTCGCCAATCGGCCTCCTTGAAGGCATGTCATCAGGTTGGCCATGCCAGACTAAACCTGAAGGGTGACGTGCGTCAACCTTCAGCATGAATATGGTTGTCGCCGGTAAACACCCTGTGACTGCGACGTGGCGCCTCGAACAGGATCGAGCAAGCTCGGACAGCCGCATTTCGATGGTCGTCCTTCACTGGTCAGGTCCAGAACGACCTCGAGACAGGGCCGATCGCGTCCGCTCGCCCCTTGAGACCAGCTTCACCGAAACGTGCAGACAACGGCAGGTGGACCGGCGGGTGCGCCGCCATGAACCACACTGGGAGGATGGGCCGTGCCCGGTACCGACGTTCAGCGGTCACAGCGGTGCTGTCGGCGGGGTCGAGCCCGACTTCGGAGCATCCGCCGGGAGATCCGGGATCGACGGCACTGCCTGCCGCAACGCTTTCGATGGGGTGCCGCACGAGCACCTCGTGAGTTCGGTCAAGGCGACGTCAGGGGCACCGAGCTCAAGATCGAGTGCGCAGACCGTGTCGTAGTAGCCATGCTTCCGCAGCAGAGGTTCGCCGCATCGCCGCACCGGACCCTTGCCCGCGCGTTCCCCCATCGGCCTGTCGGCGCGGCCGAGAAATGCGGTCGAGGTACCCGACGAGTTCGGCTCGAGTCGTTCGGAGCACGGTGCAGAACCTCGAGAGACGGGACGCATCTGAGACGAGCGCGAGGCCGTGCCGCTGCCTCCGCTCTCGGTTCGGCCCTCGCGACCTTCGCCGACAAGCGTTCGTCTACCTGGACGCGAGACCCGGAGACAAGAGTGTCAGGACGAGCCCCTGCGCACGTCGAGAGCGCTCAATGCCTGACGTCGTGCCTCCCCTGACAGCGCGGCCAACCGCTGCACGAAAGGCTCCTCCGCTACAGACGCGACCACCGAGACCTCCATTGAAGTCGAGACCGTGATCCCCGACTCGGTCGACGTCACGGCGGCCCCCTCCGGTACCGCGATGTGATGCTCGACAGGCCACCCCATCGCACGACACACCTTGATACGCGCGGCTTCGCGTTTGACCTCGGTGATCTTGCGGTACTTCGCCACGACGTCTTTCATGAGCGCGTCATGAGCCTTGAGCTCGCGACCATCCACTTTGAGGACGGTTCCGCGTGTGTTCGCCGTGAACTGCACGCCGCCCAACGCCGTGCTCTTCCCATGGGCGACGCGGACCACCCAGTCTGCGGACAGGTCGTCCAGAGCCACCGAACGCAGGTCGATCGCCTCACGTGACAGTCCTCGGAGCCGACCTGCGAGAACCGCGGCGGTGACGCGGGTGCCTTCGTCGGCACCGGTCTCTTGCTGTGGCCACGCGAGGAGTTCTCCGAGGTCGGGCCGCAGCAGCACCAGGAGCAAGGACTTCGCGCTGACCAAGGCCCGTACGTTGTGGCGGAACGGCTCAAAGTCGACTTCGACGTTGACGATCGACCGCACGCGCTGAAGATTCCGCATCACGGCTTCAAGAAGATCGGCAGGAAGGCCGGCCGTCTGGATACCCGCCGCGACCTTGTCGAGGATGACGTTGGGATCCCACGCATCGCCGGCGTCATGTTTGCCGATGGTGTCGTAGACCACGCGGAACCCGACGTGATCCGTCACCGAACGATCCAACTCCATTCGAGCATCGGGTGCGCCGTGATCGTTGAGCTCACGCCAGCTCATCCAGTCCGGCACGGTCAGGGTTGCCGGGAACTTCACCGCTCCGAGATACGCGGCCGCCACAGCCAGCTGTTCGCCACTGTCGGCGGCCGACACGGCCGCGTTGACGGCTCCGCGAATCCGGTCGATGCGTCGCCAGTCGATCGGTGCCGCCTCACTCGGCGCCGCGATTATGCTACTCGACCCGTCGGCGAACAGCGCCGGGGTGACTTTGAGGAGGTGGTCGTGGGGATGCACATTGCTATAGCCGCGTGCCGCGTGCTCGCGGAGATCTCGCTCGTCACGGAAGTGGATCGCGATGGCCTCGGCCAGGGCAACAGCTCGTACGAAAACCGCAGGGACGTCGAGCTGTCTTCTGCCGGCGACGCTCAGCGGAAACTCGATGATCACCGGTGCACCCGCGCCGCGCTCGGCGAGCACGGCGTCGACCAGTTCCCGTCCAGGCGGCCGGGTCAGCAACGGCACCCAGCCCGGACAGTGATCCAGCAGGTCGGAGTAGTACTTTCCGAACGACTCTCGTGGTGCGACCAGCCGCGAACTGAGAACACCGTTCAAGTTCATCCGGTTGGTCAGGAAGTAAAGAGCGGTAGGCACGAGTGCGACGTCAGATGGTCCTGTGGGCGCTGCCTCGATTCCGACGGGCACCTCGGCAGTCAACCCGACGGTGCCATCGTCGACAGGCACCGGCTCTCGGTCGGTGCGCGGCTCAGGCGGTACCTCGACGCCTTCCCCTGCCCCAGAGGCATCAGCGTTCTCAGGCGAGTCCGGCGCTGCTGTGCCTTCAAGAACGACGTCCTTGCCCGCGTCGGTTCCCAAGCCCTCAAGGGGCAGCCGGCCGTCCTCGCTCAAAGTTCTCGCACCAGACCTTTCACGTCGTTGAGGATCCCGGGCGGACCACCGATACCGCTGTACGAGAGGTGGAGCTCGTTCCTGGCTCGGGATGTCACCACGTAGAACATCATCCTCGCCGCCGCCGATGTCGGGTCAGCCGCCATCTGCTGTAGCTCGGGCACGAAGACCGTGTCGAACTCAAGTCCCTTCAGAGACTTGTAGTGGACGATCGTGACGGCAGGCCCGTCGAAGTCGAGGCGTCCGCAGCTCCTCTTGTCGGCGGAGAAATAGGCCTGCACGGGCAACGGCAGATGCCGCTTCTCGAGCAACGCGAGCAAGCGCTTCTGCACCCTCCGGGTGGCACACGCGATGCCGATGGTCAGATTGGTACGTCCCTTCACATAGCGGGCGACAAAGTCGGCAAGCTCCACATCGCTGTTGTAGCGCCGCAGCGTGGGAAGCTCACCGCGGCGATTCGGAGGGTCGGGGATGCCGGTCGGAGTTCCGCAGTAGTACTTCGCTGCCACCGCCGCGATCTCGGCCGTGTTCCGGTAGTTGCGCCGAAGCTCAACCCGCTCGGTCGCCTTGATAACGGCGGCGATCTCCTCAAGCGTCGTGTTCTGGTCCATGAGTTGCTGGTTCTCGTCTGCGAACACGGTGATGTTCTTGGCGAAGAACCGCGCAAGACGGTAGAAGCCGAGCGGCAGGTCTTGACCTTCGTCGACCAGGAGATCGTGCAGCACGCCGAGGTCGGGCGGTTTGGCGAAGAACCGGACCGTCATCTCTGTCCAGTCGTGATCGTAAGGGCTGCCTTCCATCGTCGGCGGTCTGTCCTTGAAGTGCGCTCGCCAAAAGCTCCAGAGCCAACTATGAAAGGTACGAATGAACCCTGCGATCTCAAGAGTCTCCGCAGCCTGCTTGGTGTACTGCTGAAGCACACTGTTGTACATGAGCAACGCAGGCTCGCGGTGATCGACCGTCTGCACCTGTGCGCGATAAAGGGCCATCACGGACTTGCCGGTGCCGGGCGGACCCGAGACCAGGTAGTTCCCGTCGAGGTCGAGGTTGTAGATGAGGTCCTGTTCTTTAGAGAGGTCCTCGAACGCGGGGAGCCTCAACTCAGTCCCCTGACTCCGTCTCCGGCAGCCTCCACCGCAGCCTCCAGCACGTCCTGGAAGTAACCCCGCACCGCATGACTACCGATGACGAGCACCCGGTCCAGCAGGTAGTTGCCACTTTCGCAACTGGTCTCCGCGAGGAGAGTGCAGGCGTGGCAGGCGGCGAAGTTGAGGCTGGCGAAGGTGGACGCCAGGTTCTCACCACAGAGCGGATCCAAAGAGCACCACATCGCGTCCTGCAGGGTTTCGATGATCGTCCCTTGCAGACGGGGATACTCCCCCTGTCGAACCAGGCCTCCCAGGGTGCCTTCGGAGTCGCCCGCAGCGGTGTAGATCAGCACACCGGCCTGTTTGGACACTCCGCCGGATTCCGTGCTGCTTCGAGCATAGACGCGCTCGCGAAGGCTGCTGGCCGCGTAACCGGACTCGAACGCCAATCGCCGCACCAACAGGTGGGCCAGGGTGTGGAGTAGCACGTAGCGCGGACTCAGAACCGGCCCGGTGCGTTCACGAAGCCTCGCGGACATGAAGGACGCGTCGAGTCGCTTTTCCAGCTCAGCTACCCGGTCGCGGACAGCATCCTCCTCCTCCCACACGGCGAGTCGACCTTCGTCGAGCGAAAGGAAGATCCCCTCTCCTCGGACATCGATCGCAGGTAACCAGGTCACCGAGGACTTGTGGCCGAGAGCGACGGACACCAGCCTGTCGCTTCCAGCGGGAGTCACTCGATGAAACCCTTCAAGCGCCCGGACTTCGCGCAGCCGGTCGGCCACCACGACCTTGTCCACACGATCCGCCAACGACGACATGACCTTGTCAGGGGTTGTCGACACAAGATCGACGTGTCTGGTTCGAAAGTAGGGGTCGTCGGAGTTGTCGGTGTCGGTGAGAAACGCCGCCCACTCCTCACTGAGAAGGTCACCAGGAGTCGCCTCGACAGCCGTTCCACGGCCCGCTGCCCGCTGCTTCTCATCCCGAACCAACGCTTTGACGAACTCCGGCTTGACTCCATGTTCGGAAACGAGCGTTTCAACCATCATCTTGAACATCTCGCCGCCCTCGTTGACGCCGAGGAGCGCCCGAAAGAAGTCATGGGCCTTGACAGCCAAGGCTATTTCGTTGTTCGCATCGGCCCGAGACGGGTTGGGAATCTCGATCGACGAGTGCACGAGCGGGAAGTAGACGTTGCTCGCACCGCGCTGGACCGCCAGCGGGATCTCCACGCAGTCCACCCGCTCGTTCCAACGCTGCCAGGGTTGACGTCCGTTGCAGCTGACTTTGATCGTCCTGAGCGAACCCGTGGACGTGATGCCCATCAGGTTCCGCCGGCTACCGCAGCTCTGACAGCGAACCTGCAGGGTGTCCAGACCACCGGCGCCCTTTCCTCCGACCGTCTCGAAGACGAGGACCTCCTTGTGACATTGACCGGCTTCAGGGCTGGGGTTCTGGGAGTGTGCCCACCGCTTCCAGTCGATGTCGTCCATGTGTCCGACAGGGCAGATCTGAATCCAACGCATCGGGACCAACTGCTTCTTGCCCGGACAATTGGCGCATGTCGGAGCCTTGCCCTCCTGTTCCTTGCTACGACTCCACCGCGTCATCCGCCGACACTGTTGGCAGAAGAGCCAGCTCGGGAATCTGGCGTAGGGGATGCCCCGTGTCGATGGGGTCCAGGCGTTGCTGCCGGCCGTCGGTGCCGAACGGAACTCGGTGACTCCGAGCGAAGCCGCCAGACGCTCGCTTTGGATCTTCTCGCCTCTGGGGCCCCAACGGAAGATGTCACACGCGACCAGCGACTCGCCCTTGAAGTCGAAGATGGCGCCTACTCCAAAGGGTACGATGGTCTGCGTCTGACGAATCTTTCGCTGCATCACGATTCCTGTCCGGTCGAGCCGCTGCTGCGATCCACCTCTACCAACGACTCGAGATCAACGTTGCGCATCGATCCGAGCGTCGGCCAGCCGTCCCCGGGTGCGTTGAAATGCTTGATGAGATTGATCTGAGCCTTGCCGTTGAAGCGGTAGTAGAGGATCTTGCTGTCCTCGTCGGCCCGCTTGGCGCGCTCGACCCAGTCGGCGATGAACGCAGCGAGATACTTGCTCGCGCCTTTCTTCTCACGCGGCTCGACTCGTTCGACAACGGCGATCAATTCGTTCGCCAGTGCTTTCACCTCACCGAGTCGGTCAAGGATCCTGCCGGCATGGCCGTCGGCGCGCAGCCCCATCCGATGGCGAACAAGAATGACCAAGGCCGCATGCATCGCACGATCGCGCGACGGCGGAGAGTACGGGGTCACGCTCGTCGGCTCCACATGTCGGTAGAGCGCCGAGTGATAGGCCCGGAAGTTCTCGTAGTGCGATCGGTCTCGCGGCTTGGTGGACCGGAACAAGCCGAACACGAGGCCTGGAGCGGTCGAACGCCCGACACGGCTTGTGGCCTGGATGTACTCGGCTGTCGCCTTGGGCTGCCCGTTGACCAGCATCAGCCCCAGCCGCGGAACATCGACCCCCACCGACATCATGTTGGTGGTGGCGATGAAGTCGATGACGGACCCGCTCGACACCGGCATGTTGAGCCGCTCGAGGAGACGTGGTTGCAACGGTCGTGAGATCGACGACGACAGTTCTTCGACGTCGTAGTCACGTTTCGGCCGACCGACGACCAGGCTGGTGAGGCGGGAGTGGATGTCGTCGCGAGCGATGGTCACGGTACGACCGAGCTCACGAAGCGAGCTGTGGTAGGCCACGACTGTCCAGTAGGCATCCTGGGCGTCGCCCGTCAGGCGGAGATCGACCGGCGCTTGCAGGAGCGCGGCACCCGAGTGGACGACCGCGGTGTCGGACGTGTGGCCTTGCGCCATGATGCCGACGTAGCGACGGCCCGGTAATTCCCGGTCGATCCGCGCGAAGTAGGAGTCGTCGGCGTTGATCCCGGCAGGCGGGAAGAGGTCGACTGGACGGCCGAAAAGTCCCATTATCTGCGCCGTCGCCCGGCGGATGGTCGCGGTGCTGGAGATGACCTTCGGCGGACGACCGCCCGACTCGCACAGCAGGTTGATGGCCGCTTCGTAGAGACCGACCGTCGTCCCCAGCGGACCGGTGAGCAGGTGCAACTCATCCTGAATGATCAAGGTCGGCGGTCGGCGATTGACGCCGTGTCCGAAAAGTCGCCCTGACTCCGGTACCCATGCCAGCTGCGCGAACTTGTCGACGGTGCCGAGAAGGAAAGTAGGCGGTGCGGCGTAGAGCGCGTCGTCGATCACATGCACCGGGATGCCCGAGCTGAACTCACATTTTCCGGACGGGCAGTTGAACGCGAACGACGTGTCCGTCGCGGTAATGCCGTAGAGAGTGTCATCTTCGTGGTGCTCGCGCGGAACGATTTCCGTACCACACCAAGGGCACCGGTCGAGCAGGAAGCGCTCATCAGTCTCCCCGGCGTCACGCAGGTCGTCGAAACGTTCACGAGCAACAGGAAAATGATTCGGCGACGTCGCCTCACCGACCCAGAGCCCGACCGAGATGGCCTCGTCTCCGAGCTCATCGGGGCATCGACGACGCAGGTACTCACACGCCGCGGTGGTGGAGGCGGTGCGCTTGAACTGGTCCGCGGTCAACAACGACAACGTGTACCGACTGAGCACCGCGGTTCCATAACCGCGCTCGCCGAGCAGAAGACGTCGCCGAAAGATCTCGAATGCGGCGACCAGAAGATACGCCTCGGTCTTGCCACCGCCTGTGGGAAACCAGATCAGGTCGACGACATCTCGGTCCTTGTGATCAGCGTCGACCAGTCCGCGTAGCGTCGTCAGGAAGAAGCCGAGCTGGAAGGGACGCCACTGGGGGCCGGTGCCGTGGATCTCCGGCTCGTAGGTCGCAGGCATGTCAGGAGCGTCATCGCGTGCACGACGACTTCCAGCCAGATCCTTCCGGCTGTGACGCATCTGGATCATCATGGCCCGGTTGGCGAGCTTGAAGGCACTCAACAGTTTGTCGCGCTCCGGATGCGTCACGAAGACCTCGATGCCATCTCGCATCCGCTTGTACGCGCGTGCGAGTCGCTCGATGACGGTTCTGGACGCCTCCGCGTACCGACCAGGCAGGGTGGCCGCCTCCTGCTCGACCCCATCGACCCATTTCTCGTACGGTTCGATGAACGACTTCAGCTCGTCCACCAGAGTTTCGGCTGAGACGGAATCATCGGCCAGCCAAGCGATGTCCCGAGCCTGCGACGAGTCGCCCTCCGCGCTGACACGAGGCACGACGTAAGAGGGCATGACCTCCGAACGCACGGCCGTGACGGTGCCGCTCTCCTCATTCCAGTCCGGCGAACAGCCGTGCCCGATCGCGAATACCCTCGCTGATCTGTGAAGAAGGCGCAGCTCTTCCTGTTCCGGGTCGTGGGAGGCAAGCCCAACGCTCGGATACTCCAGTACCTCGCTGCCACGCGGCACCTCGATGTCGAGCTCGACCTGCAGCAGCATCTCGTCCCAGTGCCGCTCGGGGTGTTCGTCGTCGGCGGTTCGTGCGTTGACGACCGTGACGGTGACCAGCGATCCGCGCGGATAGGTCCGCCAACGCATGTGGACCTCAGCCTTGCCGTCCCAGATCTCTTTGGCCTTGGAACCGGCCTCGATGTCCACCGAGGCTTCCTCAAGCGGGTTGCGCCGCCAGATCCGCTTCGCCGCCCGCGCCCGCTTGCGCGGGTCCTCATCCAGTTCTTCCGTCGGCCCGGCGACGAACTCGACGTCTTCCAGCACAGCTTTCGCCTCGGCACCGCCGAGCGTCTCGTACTCGGCTGCGCGCACCCGCACCGTCACGGTGGACGCGGTCGTGAAGAAGGAGAGCCCCTGGGAGGCCGGCAGAAAATCGTTCGCAGCGGACACGGGGTCGTCGCTGAACTGGCTCTCCTCACCGGCCTCGGTCGCGGTGGTCTCGTCGCGTTCCTCCGCCTCACTCTCGACGTAACCCTCGAACGCCACCTGACGAGGAAAGAGGATCCCCATCAGATAGCGACGGTTGGGTGGATCGAAGATGATCTCGTTCGGCCCGTCGAACGGGCCGACGAGTTGACGTCGCACGTAGTCGACGAAGTCTTGCCGGTAATCGGCTGCCGAGGTCATGACTTGGCCTTCTTGTAGACGTCCATCGCTCCGACCAAGTTCTCTTTGAAAAGGGCGCGCAGTTGATCATCGACTGACTGGTTCGTCGCCACCCACAGACCTGCGCGCGGACGACTCAGGGCGACGTAGAGCAGATCGATTTCCGCTTCCGACTCGACCGAGTCAACATCGATCACGCACACGAACCGGTTCTCCAACCCCTTGATGTCCAGGACGGAGGCCCAACTCATTCGTTGTGTCGGCCACGTCGCCGCAAGCTCCGGTGACAGCCGCGAGATACGACCACGCCGAGCGTCTCTGAGACGCGCGGCGGCTGAGGTCTCCCAGTCGCCGCGCACCGACACGATGCTGATGTGCCCGGGAAGCACCTCGTGCTCCTTCAGCATCCGGATGTGCGCTTCCAGCGCAGCCGTCTCAGCCTGCCGATCGCCGACTGATGCGAAGGTGACCTCCGGACCTGTACCGGCCGTTGACACGCCTATGTCGGCGCCGGTGCAAACACGTGTCTGGAAGGCAATCTCTCGAGTGTTCCGACAGTTGAATCGCAGTCTCGGCTTCACAGGGCCGAACGACTGGACGTACTGCAGCGCGTCAGGGTCGAAGTCGCCGTAGAGGTGAGCCTGACGGTTCTGGTCGAGAAACATCACCCACCGACCGTCGGCCCAGCCACCGACGACGGCCTTCTCCAACACTTCCAACGCCTCGAAAGTCATGAGGTCTTGGGCCTCGTCCACGACCAAGACCTCGTACGGCTCGGTGATCGAAAGTCCGCTCAGCGGCATCACATCCACCGATGCCCCCGCGAGCATGCCTCCGGCGTACGACGCCAGGACCTCGCTCCGGCAGACGAAGAGAACACGACGGCCCAACAAGGCCTGGCGACGGGCGACTTCAGCGGCCAGGAAGGTCTTACCGGTACCGGCGCCGCCACTGCAGATAACCCGCGGCTCCTCACTGATCAGATCCAGGCGGGAGAACTGCTCGTCGGTGAGGCGCAGCATCACTGTGTCGAGCAAGCTGGCGCGCGCGTCGAGCAACGGTGAGCGGTCGAACGACGGACGGAGATCTTGGAGCAGCTTGACCTGGAGGTCCTTGCCGATCGGCAATTTGCCAGCCTGCTTGCCGCGCCAGTAGGCCCGCGCGCGATCGACAGCTTTGGCCACTCCCCTGCTGAACGCCCCACGTCCGCAGTACGTCTCCTCGGCCCATTCGAAGCTGCTTGCGAGGTCCACGTCAGGGGTGATCACGACGAAGCCGAAGGCGACATCATCGATCACCTGCCCATGCCGCTGCCTCAAACGGTCACGAAGTGCGTACATGGCGGTCTGAACCTGCTTGAACGGTCCTTCGCGCGACGTCCGGTGGTGTCCGAAGCGGTCGTTGTACGTCCAGCGACCATCGCGACAGGAGACCTGACCGCCCTTGACCTCCACCGCAAGGACCATGTCTTCGAGCAATAGCACGAAGTCGAGCTCGGCGGTGAGCTTGTGGCCGTGATCCGGCAGGTTCAGCGAATGAAGAGCGACGCCGACGAGCCCGCTCGCCGCGAAGGCTTCGAACACTCGCCGCTCAGACGAGGTGATGTCCTCCGCCCCAAGTTCCGTCGGCACCATTCGCAACGGTCTCCCCCGTACCTTCGATGAAGCTTCACAGCGCCGGCCACGTTTAGCGAAACTGGACAGTTTCCCAGCTCTGAGGTCAAGTACCACCCACACAAGGATTCCTGCATCAGGACTGCCGCCACTGTGGGCGACATCAAGCACGAGAGCACATTTACCTCATCGGATTCCGACACGCAAGGATCAGTTCGGCACGACCACTTCCGCCGAGGCCGATGATCACTCCGACCAGAGGAGCGGCTGCAGAAGACCGCGTGACAGCAAGCCAGCCTGCAGTTACGAGGAGTATCACAACGAAACGCAGCGCAATACGCGAACCACCAGAACCCAAAGCAAGACCACGGTGTCTCACCCCTGCGCGACCTGCGACTCTTCGTCGCACTGATTCCAATATCATTGGAAACCGCCAGATCAGAGGCGCGAACAAACAGATCACCCCGCAGCTCACCGAACAGCCCTCCCGCATCAAAAAGTGGCCAAATTAAGGACACCAGCAGGTTCGTTTCCGGACAGACATCGCCGATGGTGTGCGAATCGCGAGCACCGCAGCACCACTGCAGCCCTGCTAACGCGAACACTCCGAACCGCGTCTGCTTGACCGGCCTCACAGACCGACGAAGCCGTCGCGCACGACCGCCGACCGTCCAACCCAGGTCGAGATACACGAAGGACTCACACAAATCGAGACTCGTCGCCCTCGGAGGTCGTCATGAAGATCCCGAACCGCACCCTCGGAGCAACAGGGCCGCAACGTGACGACCCCACCTGGCCCCAATTTCTGGGAGGGCATGCGTGTCGATCTGACGAGCAACCTCGTTAGCTTTCACTTCAGACACTGCCATGTCGCCGAAGCAGATTTTCGTGATGCGCGCTTCGTCGGGAACGCCTCGTTCGCGAGCACCAGGTTCGACGGAAAAGCGGACTTGATCTACGTGCACTTCGACGACGCCTGGTTCGACCATGCAGAATTTGAAGGACTGACCTGGTTCTACGAGAGCAAATTCGTGGGACGAGCAAGCTTCGCTGAGAAAAAAATTGAAGGTAGGGCTTTGTTTCGCGGAGTGAAGTTCGCGACTCCAGCTGATATTCCCTACAATAAAGACGATCTCGTGCAAGACACCTAGGGGCGTATCCCAGTCTCGCCGCATCAGTTGTTCCACTCAAGCCAGATCTTGCGCCAAGGGCTCGCTGACTATCAGCCCGAGTACTCCCCACGAGGGGCCTCAGAGGGCGCACCGAGCTGCTGCGACAGTCCACCCAGACAAATGACGCGTCCATCGCTGCCGCCACCCACTCCAAACCGGTAGTAAATCCGGTGGTTGAACAGCCAGCCACAAGCGAGATCCCAGAAGATCCCTGAGACGCGACCTGGAAAGGTCAGAGGCTTTCAGGTTTTTTGCATGCCGTGACAACCCCGTTTGAGGGCTTCGGTAGCAGGAGTGGTAGCAGATCGGCGTTTTTCCACGTCAGACCAGCCTCCTCGCCGAGGGCGGCAGGAACAGACCAATCACTGCCTCGGCAGCGTCGCGTTCCAGGTCTTCGACGTCCGCCAAGTATTTGTCCGAGGTGAACACATGCCTACCTACCCTCGTGTGGATCTCAAAGCCGAAACGCTTGGTTCCCTTGTTCGCCGCTGGATGAGCGACCTCACCTCAAGTCGATGTGGACCGCGACGTTTTCCACTGCAGCCGCCGACGACCACACCGAGCGCGACACCACTTCACCACGACCTGATCAGCCGACCGTGGAGCCAGGTTGTGGATCCGTGCATGGTCGGCGAGTGCTTGGTCTCTTGATCAACGAGTACGAAGCTGCAACATGATCCACAGGTCAGGCCCCGTTGGGCCACGTTTGTTGTTCCGCGCGCTGCGGCAGTTGTGCGTTGCGCACTCAGACAAGTCTGTTTGCCCATTGCACAAGGGGACAACGGGGCTTTCATCGTCAGGGTCTGTAAATGGGAAGCGCAGCGGACCTGTTGTGGGTAACGATCATGCTCGGCGCGATGGCTGTGATTGGCGGAGTGGGAGGTGCGTGGGGAGGCCGGTGACCGCCGCGCGACGCGACAACAAACAGTGGGCTCGTGATCAGGCCCATGAGGATCTTCGTTGGCAGCGCGATCAGAACCGTGTTCACGCCCAGCGGCAACACGAGGTGAACCTGCACTGGAGGGAAGCGCGCGCAACGACCTACTCGGCGGCGCTTGCTGTGTTCGATGACTGCTTCAAGGCCTGCAACGCCCTTCTGCACCGAGTTGAGCACCAACCGCTTGAGCTATCTCAGTTCTCGCTGCTGGACGAGCGCAAGCGCGTTCGGGAGATCGAGATCCAGCTCTGGGAACGGCTGGCATCCATCGAGCTTGTCGCAACGAAACGCGTCAGGATCGAGTTGGTCAGACCGATGCGCGTTGAGCTGTCTGTGGACACGTCGGCGGATCTCCGATCCGTCGATGATCCCGGGAATTCGCTTACCTCAGGACGACCATCCGATTCGACTTCTTGATCTTCAAAGTTGAACTCGTCGGCAGGGTTGCCCTGGTATGACCGGCTGCGTGACCTGGTACATCGGTGCGGCGTTCGAAGAGCTGGTGGTCAGCTCTGTGCGGTGGCTGGTTGGCCGGCGATGGCGGTGAGCCGGAGTTTGGTCTCGTCCTCGCTACCGGGCGCGGCTGTCATGATGACGATCTTGAGCTCGGAGTCGCCTTCGGTCAGGACGTCGCAGTCCACCGTGACCGGGCCCACCAACGGATGGTGGATCGTCTTGCGGTCTTCGCGGTGCGCGCCGACTTCCCCGTTCGCCCACAGGGCGGCGAACCTGCTGTTGCCAGCGTTCAGATCATGGACGAGCGCTGTCAGGCGGGCGTCGTGCGGGTAACGACCGGTGGCGCGGCGCAGGTCGGATACGACGGCAGCATCGGTGGCGTCGCGGTCGGCCTCGCTCACCGGCCACCGCGCTAGGTGAGGGGCGCCGCCGTCCAGCGGAAACCTGTCACGGGCGAAGTTGCGCAGCCCGGGTGACGACGCGGCGGGGTCACCGAGAAGAGCCGCCCACCCGCGGTTCCACCACACCAGTTGCCAGTCCGCCGCGAACACAGCGACCGCCGCGTCGCCCAGGCGGGCTAGCACCCGCTGCACGCCGGGCGGCAGGTGGTCGGAGATCACGCCTTTCGACGGTGCAACGAGCTTCGCTAGCCGATACAGGTGGTCCCGCTCCGCGGTGGACAACTGCAGAGCGCGCGCCAGGGACGCCACGACCGACGCCGAGGGTGTCGTCGCCCGGCCCTGTTCGAGACGCACGACGTAGTCGACCGACACCCCGGCCAGGTCGGCCAGTTCCTCCCGCCGCAGTCCCGATGCCCGCCGTCCACGCGCCGACCGCAGCCCGGCCGCCGACGGAGGCAGACGATCCCGCCACACGCGGATCATCGCGCCGAGCTCGCTTCCGGATGTCCTCGTCACGAGGTCCATCCTCCTGCCTGTGAGGGCGGTTGTCCGGCTGTGAGGGTGGTACTGGTCTTCCTACCGTCGAACCGTTCCTGGTTCACCCGCCGGTGCGGGACCAGCATCGAACGCATGACGATCATCTTCATCACCGGAGCCAACAAGGGGCTCGGCCACGAAACCGCCCGCCGCCTGATCGAGCTCGGCCACACCGTCCTGACAGGAGCTCGCGACCAGGCACGAGGTGAGGAGGCCGCCGCCGCGCTCGGTGCGCGCCACGTTCTCATCGACGTGACCGATGACGCGTCCGTCGCGGCGGCGGCGGCGAACGTCGGCCACCACGAGGGCAGGATCGACGTGCTGATCAACAACGCCGGGGTGCGCGGCCCCTCCGGGGGAGACCTCGGAGACCTCACCGGCGCCGATGCCCTGGCCGTCTTTGAGGCCAACGTCATCGGCGTCGTCCGCACCACGAGCGCGTTCCTGCCCCTGCTGCGCCGCTCGGACGACCCGGTGATCATCAACGTCAGCAGCGGCATGGGCTCCCTCGCACTCACCCACGACCCGGCCCGGCCCGAGTCGCGCGTCATCGCACCGCTGTACACCGCGTCGAAGGCGGCGCTCACGATGATGACGACGCAGTACGCCAAGGGACTGAAGGACATCCGGGTCAACGCCGCTGATCCCGGCTACACCGCGACCGACCTCAACGGTCACAGCGGCTTCCAGACCGTCACGGAGGGCACGGACGCGATCGTCGCCCTGGCCACGGAAGGTCCCGGCGCCGGGACCGGACGCTTCGTCTCCCGCGAGGGCGAGATCGCCTGGTCGTGAAGCCGGCTCAGGTTCCAGCGACTCGCCGGTCCGCGGCGCGACGTCCTAGCGAAAAGTGGTGCGCAGTTCACCGATTCCAGCGATCGTGCTGATCAGGACATCACCCGAGGTGAGATAGCGGGGCGGCGTCATCCGGTTGCCGACCCCCGCCGGCGTCCCGGTGAACACGAGGTCCCCCGGCTGAAGCGGACAGATCGCGGACAGCCGTGCCACGAGGTCTGCGACCGAGAAGATCATGTCCTTCGTGGACGCCCGCTGAACGACCTTTCCGTTGAGGGTCGCGCTGATCGCGAGGTCGTCCCGGTCCTGGACCTCGTCGACCGTCACGAGCGCGGGGCCGGTGGGACCGAACCCCGGAAACGACTTGCCGAGCGAGAACTGCGGTGGTGTGCCGCGCATCTGGACGTGGCGGTCGGACAGGTCCTGACCGACCATCAGGCCGGCGATGTGCGGCCACGCCTCGCCGAGCGGGATCCGGTGGCCTCCTCTGCCGATCACCACGACGAGCTCGACCTCCCAGTCGACGCGGTCGCCGGACAGTTCGACCGTCGCATGTGGACCGGTGAGGCAGCCGGCGAATTTCGTGAACACCAACGGGTCGGACGGCGGCTCGTAGCCGGCCTCGGCTGCGTGCGGCGGGTAGTTCAGCGCCACCGCGAAGATCTGGCTCGGCCGGGGCACCGGTGGCCCCAGCAGGCTCGGGTCGAAGTCGGCCGCGCCGGAGAGATCGGCTGTGTGCGTCCAGGGGTGGAAGTCCTGCCACTGCTCCAGCGCGGCCATCGGGTCCGGGCCGAAGCGGCCGCCGCTGGCCTTCTCCACGTCAAGAGCTCTGCCGCCGGCGAGCAGCACGAGGCGACCAGCGAGATTGGCGATGCGCATCGGTCAGATCCACCCGTCCGCCGTGGGCGGGGGCGTGCCGTGGGCGTCTTCCCACGACACCACGCGGTTGCGCAGCACACCGAGCTTCTCGATCTCCGCCTCGACCACGTCACCGGGCTTGAGGTAGTTCGCGAACGGGTCGTCGGTGCTCGCCGCGACGCCCGCCACGGTGCCGGTGGTGATGAGGTCGCCGGCGCTGTAGGTCTGGGGCGAGTGGTAGGCGACCAGTTGTGGGATGGACACGGACATGCGGCCGGTGTGGGACTTCTGCCGCACCTGGCCGTTGACGCGCAGCTCCATGTTCAGGTCGTGCGGGTCGCCGACCTCGTCCGCCGTGACGATGTACGGGCCGATCGGGCAGAACGTGTCGATCGCCTTGGAGAACGAGAACACGCCGGACTCCATCTCGCGGCGCTGGATGTCGCGGGCCGTGATGTCGTTGAAGACGAGGTAACCCGCGATGTGCTCGGCGGCCTGGTCCGCGGAGAAGAACTTCCCCGGTGTGCCGATGACGACGGCCATCTCCAACTCGTAGTCCAGCTCCCGCGTGAGGTGACCGGGGTACACGACGTCGTCGTCCGGGCCGATGATCGCGTCGACGTTCTGGAAGAACACGATCCCCTTGTTGACCGGGTGCGACCAGTTGACCCGCACGAGGTCCTCGTGGTGCTCACGGAAGTTCCCCGCGGTGTGGAAGAACTTCTTCGGCACGATCGGCGCGCGCAACCGGACCTCGGCCAGCGGAACTCGGCGGCCGGTCTCGGGGACGTCGCCTCCGCGCTCGAAGTACTCACGGGTGGAGGACGTGTCGAGTTCGAGCACCAGGTCGTCGGCGATGCGGCCGACGCGGTGGTCGTCGAAGGTCACGAGTTTCATGGGCTCCCCACTCGGAAGACCCGCAGCTGGAGTGCGAGCGTCGAGTAGTAGCCCACCAGCGCGGTCAGTTCCACGACCATCTTGTTGCCAATGATTGACACAGTCGAGGCGTAGGTCTCGTCGTCCGCGTCGCATTCCCGCAGCAACACGCGGACGAACGACACGGCCGACAGTTCAACGGTGTCAAGACTTTCCGGCACTTCACCCGCGCGGACGGCTGCGAGCTGCTCCGGGGTCACGCCGGCGGCCAGTGCGGCCGGTTCGTGCGCGAACCGTTCGAACTCGCAGTCCCAGTGCGCGGCCGTGGCCAGGATGGCGAGCTCACGGATGCGGCCGCTCAACGAGGTCTCGTAGCGCACGGCAGCGCCCAGTCCTTGCAGGGCCGCGCCTACCGCGGGTGCGAAGAGCATGGCGTTGAACGGACCGTTCAGGCGTCCGGTGTCGTCGGTCAGCGCGAACGGTCCGTTCGCGCGCGGGCCACCGGTGATGACCTCGTAGAGCGCCCGCTGCGCCGGGTCCAGATCGGCGGGCGTGAGGTGCGGCAGTCTGGTCATGGCCGCCATCTCACCAACGCGACCGGAACAGCCCGCCCCATGTGCCAACCAATGGCACACCGGCTCCCGCTCGCGGAGGCAGGCTCCTAGCGTCGGACCTCGGTTCCGCCGACGGAGGAGCAGAGTTGGACTGGCTGGGTCTCACCGGACGGCGCGCGCTGGTCGCGGGTGCCGGCGGCATCGGTGCCGCGGCGGCGGTCGCGCTCGCCGCGGCAGGCGCCGACGTCGTGGTCACCGACGTCGACGACAGCAGGCTGGACGAGGTGTCGCGGGCCGCGGAGGCAGCCGGTACGAAGCTGCGGACGAGCCTCGCGGACCTCACGAACCCGGCGGCGGCGAAGGCCGCGGTCGAGGGAGCGGCCGCATCGCTCGGCGGGCTGGACGTGTTCGTGCACGCCGTCGGCGTCAACGACCGGCGTCCCGTGCTGGAGACCCCGGACGAGGTGTGGGCGCGGATCGTCTCGATCAACCTGGACAGCGCGTTCTGGACCGCACGGGCGGCGGGCGGCCTGATGGTCGGGGCGCGCCGCGGCCGGATCGTCTTCCTGTCCTCGGTCTCGGGGCTGCTGGCCCACGCCGAGCACGCCCCGTACGCCGCCACGAAGGGCGCGGTCAACCAGCTGTGCCGGGTGATGGCCAGGGAGTGGGCGGCGCACGGTGTCACCGTCAACGCGGTCGCTCCCGGCTACACCGAGACCGGCCTGACCAGTGCCCACCTCGACAAACCCGGCATCCGCGACGGACTGACCGCGCTCGTGCCCGCCGGACGGCTGGGCACGGTCGACGACCTCGTGGGACCGATCCTCTTCCTGTGCTCCGACCAGTCGGCGTTCGTGACAGGGCATGTCCTGTACGCCGACGGCGGCCGCACTCTCGTCTGAAACGGAGACCGACGTGACCCATCCCCAGCGGTTCGCCGGCAAGACCGTGCTCGTCACGGGCGCCGGTACCGGGTTCGGTGCCGAGATCGCCGTGCGCGCGGCGCAGGAGGGCGCGGACGTCGCCGTGCACTACCGCTCGTCGCGCGACGGCGCGGAACGCACGGCCGAGCGCGTCGAACAGCAGGGCCGCAAGGCGTTCCTGGTGCAGGCCGACATCGCCGAACGCGACCAGGTCGTGCGGATGGCCGACGAGGCGTGGAGCCACTTCGGCCGCGTCGACGTCGCGATCAACAACGTCGGCGACGTCGCCCGCGAGCAGATGTCGTGGCGTGAGGTCACCGAGGAGTCGGTCGACCACGTGCTCGCAGTCGACATCAAGGGAACCCTGTTCTGCACGCACGAGTTCGGCGACCGGATGCTCGGCCAGGGCGGCGGGGCGATCGTGAACATCGGGTCCACGGTCGTCGTGCGGGGCAGCGCGCGGGCCCCGCAGTACGCGGCGGCGAAGTACGGGATCATCGGACTCACGAAGTCCTACGCCCACGCCTTCGCCCCGGTCGTGCGGGTCAACGTCTTCGCGCCGGGGTTCATCGAGACGGAGGCGACGCTGGGCCGTCAGGACTGGCGGTCCGGACGCGCCGAGACGTTGCGGGACAACACCCCGATGGGCCGGATCCCCCGCCCAGAAGAGCTCGCGGGCGCGGCGTTGTTCCTCGCCACCGAGGACGCCGCGCACATCACCGGCGGGTTCGTGCTCGCCGATGGCGGTTACAACATGATCGGTGCATGATCAACCGACGACGAGGACGGTCAGCATGGAACACCGAACCCTGATCTTCTCCGGTGGCAACGTCTTCGACGGCACCGGCTCCCCCGCCGTGCCGGGAGACGTCGTGGTGCGCGGCGACCGGATCGAGGCCGTGCTGCCCGCCGGCACCGCCGAGGCCGGCCCCGACGACCACGTGATCGACTGCCGTGGCACCACGGTCATGCCCGGCATGGTCGAGTCGCACAGCCATCTCACGTTCCCGTCCGCGGTCGGCCACATCGATCCGTCGTTCAACCCGCCTCTCGACGTGAGCTTCTTCCACCACATGCCCACGCCGGAGGAGCACCTGGCCATCGCCGAACGCAACGCCCGCATCCTGCTCGACCACGGGTTCACCAGCGCCTACTCCGCCGGGTCGCTCACCCCGGTGCCGACCGAGGTGTGGCTGCGCGACAGGATCGCCGCGGGCGTGGTGCCCGGTCCACGCATGCGCGCGGCGTCGTTCGAGCGCGACAACAACCCCGTGCGCATGGGACCTGCCGGGCCGGTACCTCAGGAGAGGGGGCCGGACGCGGTCCGCGCGTTCGTCAAGGAGCAGGCGGAGCTCGGCTTCGACAGCGTGAAGCTCTTGATGAGCAACGACGACGTGTTCGTCGACGGTGGCTCGATGGTGACCCAGTACACCGCCGAGGAGGCCGGCGCGGCGGGCGAGCAGGCCCGGGAGTCCGGGGTGTGGCTCAACTGCCACGCGCAGGCACCCGAGTCGATCAAACTGGCGGTCCGGGCCGGGTTCCGCTCGATCTACCACTGCTCGTACGCCGATCAGGAGGCGATCGACCTCCTGGAGGAGCACAAAAACTCGATCTTCCTCTCCCCCGCCGTCGGCATCATGTGGGCCAACGTCCACGAGGGCGCCGAGTTCGGCATCGACACCGCGCTGGCGGAGAAGATGGGTTCGGTGCGGTCGCTGGAGGCGATGACGGAGCTGTACCCGGAACTGCGCAAGCGCGGCCTCCGGGTGTTGCCGGGCGGCGACTACGGGTTCCCCAACAACCCGATCGGCCGCAACGCGCGGGATCTGGACCTGTTCGTGCGCCTGTTCGGCTACTCCCCCGCAGAGGCGTTGCGGGCCACCACGCAGTACGGCGGCCAGGTCCTGGACCTGCCGGTCGGCTGGCTCACCCCGGGCTACCTCGCGGACGTGCTTGTCGTGCAAGGGGATCCGACCGAGGACGTGACGGTGCTCCAGGATCCGGGCAACCTGCTGGCGATCGTGCAGGGCGGCCGGTTCCACAAGCTGTCCGGAGCGCTGGCCGCGTGAGGTCCGAGCACGGCGTCGTCTACCGCGAGGTGCTCGGATTCCGGCCGTTGGAGCTCGACCTGCACCTTCCGGACGATCCCGTGGCGACCGTCGTGTACCTGCACGGCGGCGGGTGGCGACGTGGTTCCCGCCGCCACCCGGTCGTACCGGATTTCTTCGAACGCCTTGTCGCGGAAGGGTTCGCGGTCACGGCGGTCGACTACCGGCTCAGCGGCGAGGCCACGTTCCCCGCCCCGCTGGAGGACGTGCTGGTCGCGCTCGACCACCTGCGGCGCCCGGTGTTCCTGCTCGGTGAGTCGGCCGGCGCGCACCTGGCACTGCTCGCGGCGCTCAGCAGCGCGAAGGGAGTGCTGGGCGTGGTGGCGTGGTTTCCGCCGACCGATCTGCTGGCCATGCCGGGCGGACCGGACTCCCGTGAGGCCGGGTTGCTCGGCTCAGCGCCAGACGAGGTGCCTGACCTCGCCCGCGCGGCAAGCCCGCTCACGCACGTCCACGCTGCCGCACCACCGGTGTTGTTGATGCACGGCGACGCCGATGACCTGGTGCCCCTCGAGCAGAGCATCAGGATGGCGGACGCGTTGCGGACGGCGGGTGCCCCGGTCGAACTGGAGATCGTTCCCGGCGCACGGCACATGTGGATCGACGCCGACACGGAGTCCGTTGTGGACCGATCCGTGGCCTTTCTCCGCTCGGTCATGAGGTCCGCGTGACGCGGGGAATCCAGTTCCCGGTCTCCACGGCGTGACCCAGCGGAAACAGCGGGTTCTCGGTGCCGCCGGGGAGGTCCTCGGGGTGGGCCGCGACGGCGGCCATGGAGCTCGGCAGTTCGAACGGGAGCCTGCCCTCCGGCCGCTCGTGCCCGAACACGACGTCCAGGACCGCCTCGTCCTCGGCGCCGAAGTCCGCGACCAGTCCCGCCGCGTGCTCGGCCAGTTCCGGGATCACGGCCGGGCGTTCCAGGAAGACGTCGACCACGGTGGGCACGACGGCCATGAGTCGCAGCAGGTGCTCACGCTGGTCGCCGGACAGGTCGAGCCGCCCCTGGTGGAAGAACGCCTCCGGCAGCCGCGGCCTGGGCTCGTGCGGGGTGGCGATGCGCACGAGCGCGACGTCCGCGTCCTCCGGATCGTCCACAACGGACGCGTAACGCGCGGCCACCTGCGGGTCGATTCCCTCGACGTAGAGCCGGATTCCGGTGGCGAGCGGCAACACGCCGTTGTTGCCGAGCAACACCATCGACCTGCGTTGCACCTCAGCACCGTCGGCCACGAAGTCCGCCCGGCCGACGATCCGCGCGGCGCGTTCCTCGTTCACGTACCGGTTCTCGAACAACCCGAGCCGGAACATCAGGGTGAGCACCCGGCGCACCGAGTCGTCGATCCGCGTCTCGGTCACCTGCCCGGTCGTCACCAGCTCGACGACGACCTCCGGACACCACTCGCCCCCGAACTGGTCGACGCCCGCCTCCAGCAACTGCCGCGCCCGCTCCGCCCGGCTGAGGTGGGTGAGTCCCCACGCCCGTGCGGGCCACACCGATCCGTCCGGCAGCACCGAGTCGGTGAGCAGCCCGAAGTCGGTGCAGACGAGACCGTCGAACCCCTCGCCGCGCCGCAACTGCCCGGCGATCACCTCCGCGTCGAACGCGAACCCGACCTCCCGCAAGCCGTGAACGCCGACCGGACGGCCGTAGTACGGCATCACGGCCGCGGCGCCCGCCCGCAGCGCCGGACCGAACTGGGCGCGGTGCAGTTCGTAGCGGCCCGCCGGATAGACCTGCTCCTGACCGGACGGGAAGTGCGCGTCCTCGCCACCGGCCTGCGGACCGGCGCCCGGCCAGTGCTTGACCATCGCCGCCACCGAGGACGGGCCGACGTACGGCCCCTGCAGCCCCTCGACGTAGGCACCCGCGAGGCGGCCGACCAGTCCGGGTTCCGCACCGAACGTCCCGGAGATCCGGCACCAGCGCGGTTCGCTCGCCAGGTCCGCCATAGGATGCAACGCGAGCCGGATGCCGACCGCCGCGTACTCGGTCCTGACCACCGACGCGAACCGGCGCACCAGCCGCTCGTCGCCCAGCGCTCCCAGTCCCAGCGGTTCCGGCCAGCGCGAACAGTTGCCGGACGGCACGGACGTCAGCGGGTTCGCGTTGGCCGAGTGCCGCGGATCCGACGACACCAGCACGGGAATGCCCAGCCTGCTCCTCTCCGCGAGCGCCTGCACGCGGTTGTGCCACCGGGCGAGCGGGCCTGCGGAGACCGGCGCCATCAGGCTGAGGCACCGCAGGTGCAGGTCCTCGACCGCGTGCGTGGTGGGTGCCACCGGCAACGGTCCGTGCGACTGCTCGACCAGGTCGCCTTCCGGGCTCGCCGCCACGGGTGCGTGGCAGAGCAGACCCGCCTTCTCCGCCAGGGTCATCCTGCCGATCAGGTCGTCGGCGCGGACTTCGGCGGGATGCTTCGGGTCCTGATACAGCTGCATGGGCCGATCATGAGCCCGGGAGCGGGTTCATCCACATCGGTGTGTCATTCAATGGAAACGGTGCGGCGTGCGCCGAGTTCTCGTGAGATGCCGAGCGCCGCGGTCTGCACGGCGAGACCGAGCCTGCGCGGCTGGGCGACCCGTTGCGGCACCAGCACCCCCAGCACCCCCGGCACGGTGTCGTCCGGCCCGAACACCGGCGCCACCACCGACACGATCGACTCGTGCTCGTCGTCGCGCCGGAAGATCGCGAGCCGTTCGCGGCGCACCTCCGCGAGCGTGCGCCGCAGCTTGTCCGCCGGGATCAGCCTGTTGTCGGGCTCGCTGTAGACGGGCCGGGAGAGCAATTCCTCCTGCACCTCCAGCGGCGCGAACGCGAGCAGCACCAGACCGACACCGGTCGAGTGCAGCGGAAGCCTGCCTCCGATGCGGTAGTCGACCGGGGCGGCGTGCCGGGAGGACAACCGTTCGACGAGCATCGCCTGCATCCCGTCGCGCACCGCGAGTTGGACGTGCTGCCGGGTGACTTCGGCGAGGTCGTTCATGAACGGCAACGCGACGTGCCGCAGCCCGTGGCCGCGTGGGGCCAGGGTGGCGACCTCCAGCAGGCGCAACCCGACCGAGAACCGTCCGCCGGTGTCACGCTCAAGAGCGCCCCACTCGACGAGTCGGTTCGCGAGGCGCAGTGCGGAACTCGGCGGCATCTCCGTACGGCGGCTCAACTCCGCCAGCGACAGCGTGCGGTGCTCCGCGTCGAACGCCGCGAGCAGTGCCAGCGCCCGGTCCACGACGGGCTCCCCGTGCGGTGGCCGACGCCCCCGCTTCCGCGCCGGCGTTTCATTGGTTGGCACGAACGCAGACCTTACCCGAGGCCGGTGGCCATCCTCGCCCGTAACTGCGGCGAAAGGTGCCCAACGATGAGCGCTTTCCTCGAAGACCAGCCGATCGAGTCCGTCTCCTGGCGGAACCCCCGCGGGGGTTTCCTCTTCTTCCTGGGCCTCGCCGCCGTGGGCGCGGGCATGGGAAATCTCGTCCCCGCCGTCCTGACGACCTCCCTCAAGGCGACGGTCATCGACCCCTCCGGCGCGACCACCCTGCTGTCCACGGTGATCGGCATCAGTGCCCTCTTCTCGTTGCTGTCCTTCCCCGTGCTGGGACGGCTCAGCGACCGCACCACCGGACGGCTGGGCAGGCGCAGGCCGTTCCTGCTCCTGGGCGCCGCGTTGTTCGTCCTGGGCGCGGTGCTCATGCTGGTCGGGCAGAGCACCCCGGTGCTGGTCCTGTCCGGCATCGCCACCGCGCTCGGCTTCAGCTCCGCCACCGTGGCCTGCACCGCGGTCGTGGCCGACCAGTTCTCCCCCGACCGCCGTGGTCCGGCGTCCGCCATCGTCGGGCTGAGCCTGCCGGTCGGTGCGGTCGTCGGGCTGTTCATCGCCCAGCTCGTCGCCCCGAACCTGGGAGCGATGATCCTGCTCCCCGCAGCCGTCGCCGCACTCGGCTGCGTGCTGTTCGCCTTCCGGTTGTCCGACCCGCGCTGGACGCGCAAGGAACCCTTCGGGTGGCTCGACCTGGCGCGCACGTTCTGGGTCAACCCACGCCGCCGGCCCGACTTCGCCTGGGCCTGGCTGAGCAGGCTGATGGTGTTCCTCGGCGTGGCCGCTATCCAGGCCTACCAACCGTTCTACCTCATCGTGGTGCTGCACTACCCGCCCGCCGAGGTCGCGAACGCGGTCTTCCTGTCCACATTGGTCCTGACCGCGACGGCACTGCTGTTCGCGCCGCCGGCCGGGAAGCTCTCCGACCGCGTCGGCCGGCGCAAGCCGTTCGTCATCGCCGCCGCGGTCATCTTCGCCGCCGGGCTGACGACCGCCGCGTTCGCCACGTCGTTCGGCATGTTCCTCGTGGCCACCGCGATCGTCGGACTCGGTCAGGGCGCCTACTTCGCCGTCGACATCGCGTTGATCACCCAGCTGCTGCCGGACCCGGACAACCCCGCCAAGGACCTGGGAATCATGAACATCGCGAGCACGCTGCCGAGTTCCCTGATCCCCGCGATCGCGCCCGCGGTCCTCGCCATCGGCGCGACCGCCGCCGCACCGCAGAACTTCACCGCGTTGTTCGTCCTCGGCGCCGCCGCGGGTCTGCTCGGCGCGTTCTTCATCCTGCCGATCCGCCGAGCCTCCTAGGAAGCACCGATGACGAACCCGATCACCTCGACGGTCGTCGTGGACGACGGCACCGAGATCGCCGTCCACCGCTGGGACTCGCCGGTCGGGGACCTGCCGCCGGTGCTGCTCCAGCACGGTTTCATCAGCAACACCCTGCTGGAGTGGGCAGGCCGCGGGATGGTCGCCGCGCTGCTCGCCGCCGGCCGCACCGTGATCGGTGTGGACGCCAGGGGCCACGGCGCCTCGCAGAAGTCCCCCGACCCGGCCCGCTACGGCGAAGAGCGAATGGCGGCCGACCTCCGCACCGTCATCGCCCGGCTCGACGTTCCGGCGGTCGACCTCGTCGGCTACTCCATGGGATCGGTCGTCTCCGCGATCACCGCGTCCCGCGAGCCGTTGGTCAGGCGGCTGGTGCTCGGCGGCACGGGTGCGGGCCTGGTCGAACTCGGCGGCGTGGACACCCGCGTGATCCCCACCGCCGATCTCGCGGAGGCGCTGCTCACGGACGACCTCTCCAGCCTGCCTCCCGCACTCGCGGCGTTCCGGGGGTTCGCGGACGCGGTCGGCTCCGACCGTCCGTCGCTGGCCGCCCAGGCGTTGGCCGCCCACGCCGGACCCGTCGACCTCGGTGCCATCACCGCGCCGACCCTCGTGATCGCGGGTGACGCCGATCCACTCGCGACCCGGCCGGAGGTGCTGGCCGCCGCAATCCCCGGTGCCTCGCTGAGGCTGGTCGCCGGAGACCACATGACCGCGGGTGGCAGCCTCGAGTTCCACACGACGGTCATCGAGTTCCTCGCCGAAACGCAGGAGAGCGGTTCGTGACGGAGCTGCCGGTGACGTGGTCGGCCACGTGGATCTCGCCGACCGACGCGCGGGGCACTCCCGGTGCCCGGCCCGCGTACGCCTTGCGTGGCGAACTGGTGGTGACCAAGCCCGTGCGCAGTGCCGTGTTGTGGGCAACCGCGCACGGGATCTACGAACTGACCATCGACGGAATGCGCGTCACCAGGGACGAACTCACTCCCGGGTACACCGATTACACGCACCACCTGCAAGTGCAGCAGTACGACGTCACGTCGCTGTTGCGGCCGGGTGCTTCCGAACTGCGCGCGCTGCTCGCCGACGGGTGGTACCGCGGCCAGGTCGGCCTGACCCGCGCCGCGGACCAGTGGGGAGACCGCACCGCGTTCCTCGCCCAGCTCACGATCACGTACGAGGACGGCTCCACGACGACGACCGGCACCGGGGACTCGTGGCAGTGGTCGCACAGCCACATCACCGTCGCGGACCTCATCGAAGGGCAGCACGAGGACCGCCGATTGGTCGGTGTTCACGACTGGCGACCGGTTGCCGCGCAGGCGGTCGGCACCGAGACCCTCGTCGTGTCGCCGTCGCCGCCGGTGCGAGCCATCGAGGAGATCGTCCCCGTGGCAGTCACCGAGGTCGGTTCCGCCCACGTCGTCGATCTCGGGCGCAACATCAACGGCCGGGTTCGGCTGACCTCGCTCGGCCCAGCGGGTACCGAGTTGGTGCTCACCCACGGCGAGGCCGTCGACAGCGACGGCGACGTCACCACCGAACATCTCGTTCCCGACGTCCCTTTTCTGCCGCAACCGCTCACCGCGGGTCAGGTCGACCGCGTGGTGTCCGCCGGTGTCGACGGTGACGTGTTCGAACCCCGTTTCACCACGCACGGTTTCCGCTACGTCCGCGTCGAGGGCCATCCCGGCCCGCTGTCCACTGTGGACGTGACCGGAGTGGTGGTGCACACCGACCTGAGGCCCCGCGGCACGTTCCGGTGTGACGACGACCGGGCGAACAGGCTGCACGAGGCCGCGGTCTGGAGCTTCCGCGGCAACGCCTGCGACATTCCCACCGACTGCCCGACCAGGGAACGGGCCGGGTGGACCGGTGACTGGCAGCTGTTCGCACCGACCGCGACGTACTTGTACGACGTGCACGGCTTCTCGGTGAAGTGGCTGCGAGACCTCGCCGCCGCTCAGTGGACGGACGGCACGCTGAACAACATGGCACCCATGCCGGTCGCCGAGCGCACCGGTCCGCTCCGAGGTCTCAACGGCTCAGCGGGTTGGGGTGACGCGATCGTCCTGGTGCCGTGGGAGCTGTATCAGGAATACGGCGACGTCGCTGTCCTCGTTGAGATGTGGCCGCACATCACGCGCTGGCTCGACCGCGCGCGGCGACTGGCGGCCGCGGCCAGGCACCCGGACAGGATCGTTCGGCGTCCCGAACCCGCTGCACACGAGAAGCACTTGTGGGACAACGGTTTCCACTGGGGCGAGTGGCTGGTGCCAGGTGAGGACGTGTCCGACTTCGCCGCCTTCATCGCCGCGGACAAGGGTGACACGGCCACCGCGTACCTGGCCTGGTCGGCCCGCCACGCCTCTGCGATCGCCGCATTGCTCGGCGACACAGCATCAGCAGCACGGTACGACGAGCTCGCGGAAGCAGCCTCAGCCGCCTGGCGCGCCGAGTACGTCAACGCCGACGGACACGTTGTCCCGCACACTCAGGCGAACCTCGTCCGCGCGCTGTCCTTCGGACTGGTGGCGGACGAGCACCGGCAACGGGTCGCCGACGACCTGGCCGCCCTCGTCACCAGCAAGGGCAAGCACCTCGGCACCGGCTTCCTCGCCACGCCGCTGTTGCTGCCCGCGCTGGCCGACCACGGACACCTCGACCTCGCATACGCACTGCTGTTCCAGAACAGTCCCCCGTCCTGGCTCACGATGATCGACCGCGGGGCGACCACCGTGTGGGAGAGCTGGGAGGGGGTCGACGAGAACGGAACGCCGCACGAGTCGCTCAACCACTACTCCAAGGGCGCCGTCATCTCTTTCCTGCACCGGTACGTGGCAGGGCTGCGACGGGTGGAGCCGACGTGGCGGCGGTTCCGCGTCGAGCCTCGCCCCGGTGGAGGCATCAGGTCCACCTCAACCACACACACAACACGGCACGGGACCATTTCCGTGGCCTGGCGGCTCGACGACGAAAGATTCGCTCTCGAGTTGGACGTGCCGTCCGGAACTGTCGCCGAGGTGCGGCTGCCCGGCGAAACGGCCCATGAGGTGGGACCTGGCATCCACCGCCTTGCCTGTCGGATGCCGGACCACGGCACAGAGGCCTGACCCTGGCGCCGTGTCGGCGTGACCCAAGCTCCACCGGCCCACAAGGCCACCCGACTGGTCGTCACATCAGCCAGAGCATCTCTACGGAGAGTAGAGATGCCGCTTCCCTTCAGCCTCGTTTGTCATCCATTCGGCCCACCCGCCCTCTACTCACCGCCAGACAGCAGGGCGATCACTGGGCCGGTCGTGGCCACTTGGCGTGAGAGCGGTTTCACGCCCCGACGATTGGTCCATACCTATTGCCGTAGTCCCACGGGATCGGTCGTACCGCGCACGACCGACATGACAAGAGGAGTTCCGAATGTCGACACCCCGGTTCCTGAAGCGCGCCGGAGTGGCCGTGGCCGCGCTCGTCGCCACCACCGGCGCGCTGGTGCTGCCCGCCACGACCTCGTCCGCCCAACCGTCCACATCGGACGCGTCCTTCGTGGTGAGCGAGGCTCAGTTCGACCAGATCTTCCCCGGCCGCAACAGCTTCTACACGTACAGCGGTCTGACGGCGGCCCTCGACGCCTACCCCGCCTTCGCCAACACCGGCGACGACACGGTGAAGAAGCAGGAAGCCGCAGCGTTCCTGGCCAACGTGAACCACGAGACCGGCGGCCTCGTTCACATCGTGGAGCAGAACCAGGCGAACTACCCGCACTACTGCGACGCCGGCCAACCCTACGGCTGTCCCGCGGGCCAGGCCGCGTACTACGGCCGCGGGCCGATCCAGCTGAGCTGGAACTTCAACTACAAGGCCGCCGGCGACAACCTCGGCATCGACCTGCTCGGCAACCCCTACCTCGTCGAGCAGGACGCGGCCGTCGCGTGGAAGACCGGCCTCTGGTACTGGAACACCCAAAGCGGCCCCGGCACGATGACCCCGCACGACGCGATGGTCAACGGCCGCGGTTTCGGTGAGACCATCCGCAGCATCAACGGCTCCATCGAGTGCAACGGCGGCAACCCGGCACAGGTGCAGAGCCGGATCGACAAGTACACGCAGATCACCGGGATCCTCGGAGTCCCGGCCGGCGACAACCTGTCCTGCTGACCTGACCGCGGCGCGAGGGCCTTTCAGGCGAAAGGCCCTCGCGCAGTCGCACGCACGGGTCAGCTTTGCAGAGGGTTCTGCCCCATGCGCTGCTCTCCGATCCGCGCGGCCTCCCTGACAACAGAGAACCCGTAGCCGACCAATTCCTCCTGCTCGTAGTCCGCCAGCGCGCGGGAAAGGCCGACCCGTCCGTCTACAACGGACTGCAGTGCGCGGCCGAGCAGGGCGGCGTCACGCATCGCGATGTTGGCCCCGCGACCGAGCGTCGGTGTCATGGCGTGAATCGCGTCGCCGAGAAGAGTGGCGTTCGCGGGGGTGTCCAGCACCGACGGCACGCTGGTGTACATCTGCACCGAGAAGAAGGAGCCGGAGTCCGCGCGGCTGACGAGTTCGGCGGCACGGCCGGGCCAGGCGCCAAGAATCTTGGCCGCCACCTCGCGGAGTGCGTGCGCGTCCAGGTCGCGCACGCCGTCGAAGTACTCATGACGGCCGCCGACCACGCACACGACGTAGTCCTCCTTATCACGCATGGAGATGCCGGCCGCGTGTCGCCGAGCTGCTTCAGGGGGAGCCACCGGGAACCGCACAGAGCCGAGCCCTAGGAAGACTTTCCGTTCATCTGAAGCGATGGTGAAGATGTCCGTGAGCGTCTCGGCCGGTACCAACGGCTCCGCGACCGGAACCGCCACGCGTCCGTAGATCGCGGTGATCCCGGCGTCCACGGTGCCGCACTGCGGTGCACGCTGATCACGCACGACCGAGCGAATGCCGTCCGCACCGACCAACACGTCACCTCGCGCGGTCGACCCGTCGGAAAAATAGGCGGTCACACCGCTTTCGTCGCTCTCGTAGTGTGAGAGGCCACGGCCGAACCGCACCACGTCGTCCATTCCGGCGAGCAGGATCTGGCGCAGCGTCGCCCTGTCGACGTTGCGGTGTTCATCGCGTTCCGGCAAGCGTTTGATGACCGAGAGGTCGGTCTTGAGGATCGTCGTGAACGGTTCGGTGCGTTGTGCCGTCGCCTCGAACACGGCGTGCAGCTCGTCGGTCAGCACTTCTCGGAGGGCGTCAAGCCCGTCGGAGTCGAGGTGCAGGCGATAGCCCTGGGGCCGATCCCACGGGCTCGTGTCGCGTTCGAAGACGGCGACGTCGATTCCGCGACCGCGGAGCGCATGGGCGAGGGTGAGGCCGCCGAGACCGGCACCGATGATGAGAACCTTCAAATCAGACACGGTCGTCCTTTGGTCGATGGTCGACAAAGGACGCACTGGTGACCTGATCACAGGTACTTGCACGAACGCTCACGCGTCACCCGGACTACCTACCGGGCAGTGACTTTCGCACGTCGCAGCCGACCCTAGGTGCGTTCTCACGATCCGGCAAGCTGGTGCGTCGGCGGCGACGCTCTAACCCTGGCCTCAGGTTCATCGGAGACCATGAGCGGCAAAAGCATCGACTGGAGGGGGCGGGCCTGCGTGCGGATCATGATCGCGGATGACGAGGCGGCCATCCGTGAGTCGTTGGAGCGGGTGCTCCAGGTCGAGGGTTACGACACCAGCACCGTCGCCAACGGTCTCGCCGTGCTCGACGGGATCGACGGCGACGAGCCGGATCTGCTGATCCTCGACGTGATGATGCCCCGCCTCGGCGGGGTGGAGACCTGCCGGCGGTTGCGGGCTGCGGGCCGGGATCTGCCGGTGCTGATGCTGACCGCACGGGATCAGGTCTCCGACCGGGTAGCCGGGCTGGACGCGGGCGCCGACGACTACCTGCCCAAGCCGTTCGCCACCGAGGAACTGCTGGCCAGGGTTCGGGCCCTGCTGCGCCGCCGCGCGACGGGTGACGACGAGTCGCAGATCCTGACGTTCGCGGACCTCCGGGTCGATCCCGACAGGTTCGAGGCGTGGCGGGGCGGGCGGCCGCTCCGTCTGACGCGGACCGAGTTCTTCCTGCTGGAAGTCCTCGTGCGCAACGCGACCCGTGTGTTGACCCGAGGCGAGCTGTTCGGGGCGATCTGGGGCTTCGACATGAGCGTCACGTCCAACAACCTCCAGGTGTACGTGAGTTACCTGCGCCGCAAGATGGAGGCCGAGGGTGAGCCGCGATTGATCTACACGCGGCGCGGCCTGGGGTACACGTTGCGCGAGACTCCTCCGTGAACAGGCCCGCCGGCCGGGGCTCGCGGCGGCTGACCCGGTGGTGGCGTCGGCAGTCCCTGCGGACCAGGATGACGGTGATCGCGGCGACGGCCATCGCGGCCAGCGTGTTCATGGCCTTCCAGGTGGCCAGCGAGCTGCTGGACCGGGAGCTGCAGGACACCGCGGAGGAACAGCTGCGCGCCGACTCCCGCGTCCTGGCTGCGAGCGCGGAGCGCGCCGGTCTGGCGCAGGTCGAGCTACCGCCGTATCCCGGATCCGGTCGGCTGGTGCGGGTCGTCCTGCCCGACGGCTCGGTCCGGACGCCGGTCGGCCAGCCCGCGCTGCCCCCGGTCAGCGAGCAGGCCAGGCGCGTGGTGCAGGGCGCGTCGGCCGACCTGGTGGAGGCGGGCGACAGCGACGAGGACGGTTACCTCGTCTACACGCTGCGGGCGGGCGATGGCGCGGTCCAGTTGGCCCGCGTGGCCGACGACAGCCCGATCAACCAGTTCGGGTTGGGCATGCTGCTGATCGGGCTGCTCTGCGTGGTCTGCGGCGCCCTGGTCGGGCGGGCCGTGGCGCGGACCGGGCTGGCACCGATCGACCGGCTCACCGCCGCCGCGGTCCGTGTCGCGCACACCCGGGATCTCGACGCCGACATCCCGGACGAGGGCGGCGGGGAGATCCGGCAGCTGATCCGGTCGATCAACGACATGCTCGCCGCGCTCCGGGACTCCCGGCAGGCCCAGCGGCTGCTCGCCGAGGACGCCGCCCACGAGCTCAAGACCCCGCTCACCAGCTTGCGCCTCAACATCGAACTGCTGATCCGGCTCGATCGGCGCGGCACCCTGGGCAGCGCACTGTCCTCGGAGAGCCGGACCCGGCTGCTCAACGATCTCGGCTCCCAGGTGGCCGAGCTGAGCACCCTTGCCGCCGAGCTGACCGACCTGGCGCGCGGTGACGTCAGCGACGAGAGCACCGAACTGCTCGACCTCGCCGACGTGGTGGCGGCCGCCGCGACCCAGGCGTGTTCCCGCACGCCCGACGTCGAGGTCGTGCTCGACGTGACCTCCGTGTGGGTGAGCGGGCGTCCCGCCGCGCTCCAACGGGCGGTGCTCAACCTCATCGACAACGCCGGCAAGTGGTCCCCCGCGGACCAGCCGGTCCAGGTTCGGCTCCGTGCCCAAGGCGCGTCGGCGGTGCTCGAGGTCGACGACGCCGGGCCGGGCATCGACGCCGCCGACGTACCGCGGGTGTTCGACCGGTTCTACCGTGCCGACAGCGCTCGGGCGTTGCCGGGATCCGGTCTGGGGCTGTCGATCGTGCAACGGGTCGTCGACGCCCACGGCGGCCGGGCCACCGTGGGCCGCTCCGCACGCGGTGGCGCGTTGCTTCGCGTCGACCTTCCTGCTGTTCCGCTGCCACGGCTCACCACCGTCAGGCCGTGAAGGATCCGGGACGGGACTCGTTCCCCGTCCCGGATCTCCACGCACTCACCGTTGCAGCACAAGCTCTTCGTCGTCGGCAAGCGGCCGTTGACCGTCCTGCGACACCACCGGCCGGGACAACCGGCTCGGCCACCACATCCGCCGGCCGATCAGCAGGGTGAGGGCGGGCACCAGGACCGACCGCACCAGCAGGGCGTCGAGCAGCACGCCGAAGGCGACCAGGAACCCGACCTCGATCAGCATCACCAGCGGAAGCGTGGTGAGGACCGCGAACGTGGCCGCCAGGACCAGGCCTGCCGAGGTGATGACGCCACCGGTGGCGGAGAGGGCTTTGAGCATGCCCTCCCTGGTGCCCAGACGCACGGTCTCCTCCCTGGCCCGGCTGGCCAGGAAGATGTTGTAGTCGACGCCGAGCGCCACCAGGAACAGGAACGCCAGCAACGGCACCGAGTAGTCGACGCCCTTGAACCCGAGGATCGTGTCGAAGACGAACACGCTGCCGCCGAAGGCCGCCGCGAACGAGACGATCACGGTGGCCATCAGGACCAGCGGGGCCACGATCGCCCGGAGCAGCAGTCCGAGGACGAGCAGGACGACGACGAGCACCAGCGGGATCACCAGCTGCTCGTCGCGGCTGGTGGTCACCTCGGTGTCGAGGTGCTCCGCGCTCGGCCCGCCGACCATCGCCTCCGCCCCGCTCACCGCGTGCACGGCGGTGCGCACCCGCTTGATCGTGTCGTACTCCGCGGCGGTGTCCGGCGCGTCCGTCGGGAACACGGAGATGTCGGCCCAGCCTCCGCTCGTCTGACCCGGGATGGCCGCTGCCACACCAGGAGTGCCCTTGACGACGTCGAGCACCCGTTCCTGGTGCGCCGGCCGCGTGAAGATCGTCATCGGCTGGCCACCGAGCTCCGGGAAGTGCTGGCGCAGAACGGTGAAGCCGGTGACCGACTCCGGCGCGGACACGAACTGGTCCTGCTCCCGCAGGGCACCGGTGTTGCCCGTCAGCCCGATGGTGAGCACGCCCAGTACTCCGAGCGAGCCGAGCGTCGCCACCCACCGGCGGCGGCTGATGGTGGCGCCGAGCCGGACCCACAGGCCCGGCTTCTCCCCCACGGCCGCGCTGAACCGCGGGATGGCCGGCCAGAAGATCCGCCTGCCGAGCACCACCAGCAGCGCCGGGAACAGCGTCAGCATGGCCACCAGCGCGCACAGGATGCCGGCCGCGCCGATCGGGCCCAATCCGCTGGTGCTGTTCAGGTCCGCGACGAGCAGGCAGAGCAGACCGGCGACCACGGTGGCCGCGGACGCGACGATGGCCGGCGCCGCGCCGCGCAACGCGTGGACCATCGCGACCCGGACGTTCTCGTGGTGGTGCAACGCTTCCCGGTATCGCGCGATGAGCAACAGCGCGTAGTCCGTGCCGACGCCGAACACCAGGATCGTCAGCAGCGCCGAGTTCTGGTCGTTGACCACGATGCCGAAACCCTTGACCAGCAGGTAGACCGTCGCCATCGAGGTCAGTGCGGCCGCGCCCACGGCCACCAGCGGGATGAGCCACAACACCGGGCTGCGGTAGGTGATGACGAGCAGGAGCGTGACGACGACGATGGTGGTGAGGAGGACCTGCAGGTCGATGCCGTCGAAGACGGCGTCCATGTCTCCCTCGACCGCGGCCGGGCCGGTCACCTCGAGCTGGAGGCCGGCGGGGCGGTCCTTCGCGGCGTCGCGCAGCGGGCCGACGATGGCCTCCGGTGCGCCGTAGGCCGTGCTCACGTCGAGGGTGAACATCATCGCTTTGCCGTCGTTGGAGGGTCTTGTCCGCGGGCCCTCTTCGTCCTCGCCGGGCGGGGCAGCCACCTTGGGCGGGTACCGCTTGGCCAGGGTGTCGTGGTGGCGCTCGACCGTCGCGCGGTCGGCGTCGGTCATGCCGCTGTCGCGGTGGTACACGAAGACGAACGTGTTGTCGTTCCCGCCGGGAAGACCGTCCTCCAGCACCGCGACCTTGGTGGACTCGGCGCCGGCCGGCAGGGTGTCCACGGCTTTGTCGGTGGTGACCGAACTCAGCTTTCCGCTCAACGGCCCCATGACGACCGTCAGCACCAACCACAAGCCGATCACCAACCACGGCACCCACCGGCCTGCCAACCGACCGGCCGGTGCTTTCCCGGACGGCGCTGTGTCGACTGCCATTACCAGCCTCCTCCATACGTGTTGCTTCGCCTGTCTGCCGCCGACTTCCTACCGAGCGAATCTGAGAGGACCGTTAACGCGGTGCTCAGGCCCGCCATGAGTCCTAAGAGGACTCTTCGGAGTAGTACCGTCGTACCGCGCCCCTCCCGAAGTGACGACCGCGGTACGACGAAACGGGACGGATTTCGCCCTAGCGTTGGGGCCATGACGAGAACTGGAAGTCCACTGTGGAGGTTCGGGGCGGCCACCGTGGCGCTGGCGACGGCGTTCGCCGTCGTCGCCTGCGGGTCGAACGCCGGCAACGGCGCGGCGCCCGTCCCGCCCGGCCCGCACAACGGACACGCGGGCCAGCCGCCGGCTCCCACGCAGCCGCTGCGCGCCGGTGAGCGGTTCGCCGACCTGAAGATGGCCGAGGCCTACACGCCCGCTCCGCCGGAGGGCGGCGGCACGGACGAGTACCGGTGCCAGGTGATCGATCCGGGCCTGACCAAGGCGGAGTTCCTGACCGGGACCCAGGTCATGCCGGAGAACGTCGCCCTCGCGCACCACGCCATCGTGTACGCGGTGCCGCCGGGCGGCGCCGCCCTCGTGCGCGAGCAGGACGCGAAGACCCCCGGCCTCGGCTGGCAGTGCTTCGGCGGGACCGGCGTGGTCGGCGCCGACGTGGAGAGCGAGGACGAGAGCGCCGACCCTGGCGCGACGTGGGTGGACACCTGGGCGCCGGGCGCCACGGAGACGCTGTACACCCAGGACGCCGGCTTCAAGCTGGAGCCGGGCAGCCTGCTCATCCTCCAGATGCACTACAACCTGCTCGTGACCGACGGCAAGCCGGCCGGGTCGGATCGCACGGCGGTGCGGCTGCGGCTGACCGAGGGCACGCCGCAGACCCGGGAACTCGACACGTTCCCGCTCGACGCGCCGACCGAGCTGCCCTGCACCGCCGACGAGTCGGGTCCGCTCTGCGACCGGGCGGCCTCGATCGCGGACGTGACGAAGCGGTTCGGACCGGAGGTCGGTGAAACCGCGGATCGTCAGCTGGAGGAGTGCGGCCAGAGCGCGCCGAAGCCCGGCAACACCCAGACCTGCGACCACGAGGTGCCGGCGCCGATGACGCTGTTCGCCGGTTTCGGCCACATGCACCTGCTCGGGCGGGCCATCAAGGTCGAACTCAACCCGGGCAGGCCGAACGCCAAGGTCGTGCTGGACGTGCCGCAGTTCGACTTCGACAACCAGCGGCTGGTGAAGCTGCCGGAGCCGGTGGAGATCGGTCCGGGGGACACGCTGCGGGTGACGTGCACGCACGACGCCGGGTTGCGCAAACGGTTGCCACAGCTGAGCAAGCTGCCGCCGCGCTACGTGGTGTGGGGCGACGGCACCAGCGACGAGATGTGCGCGGGCATCATGACGGTCTCCCCCCGCAAGTCCTGACATGACACGGTTGCGCTGGGATTCCCCGAGGCGGTCGCCGGTCTGGGTGTTGCTGCCACTGCGTGCTTTTCTCGGTGGCACCTTCGCCTACGCCGGTCTGTCCAAGCTCCTCGACACGCACTACCTGGACGACACCTCCCCACTCGGTGTCCACGCGCAGATGGTGAACGCCGCCGCGACCTCCCCGATCGGCCCGCTGGTCTCGCTGGCCGCCGACCACGCGACCGTCGCCGGGCCGGCGATCGCCTTCGGGGAGATCGCGGTCGGGCTCGGCACCCTGCTCGGGCTGTTCACCCGGCTCGCCGCACTCGGCGGTGTCCTCCTCTCGCTCAGCTTCTTCCTGACGGTGAGCTGGACGACTCGGCCGTACTACGTCGGCGCCGACATCGTGTTCGCCTTCGCCTGGACCCCGTTGCTGATCGCGGGCGACGCCGGGGTGTTGTCGCTGAGTGCCCGGCTGCGCGCGAAGGTGCGGCACGGGCTCGGCCTGCCGCCGCACCCCGCGCCGGACGAGAACGGGACGGTGCAGGACGACGTCGAGCGGCGCACCGTGCTGCGAAGCGGTCTGATCGCGGGGGCGGCGACCGCGGCCGGAGTCACCGCGGGCAGCGTGCTGGCGCTCGCCCGGCGCCCTGCCGGCTCGCCCGCGGACTCGGTGAGCCACGGCGCGGTGATCGCTGCCGTCGACGACGTCGCAGTCGGCTCGTCGAAGAGTTTCACGATGCCGAACGGGACGCCCGCCCATCTCCTGCGCCCGTCGCCGGACACCTTCCTGGCGTTCAACGCGACCTGCAGTCATCAGGGCTGCCCGGTCTCCTACGTCGGCCCTGGGTTCCAGTGCCCTTGCCACGGCGCCACCTACGACGAGAGCGGACAGGTGACCGGAGGGCCGGCACCCGCACCGCTGATCAAGATCCCGGTCAAGGTCGTTGAGGGCCAGGTGGTGCTCGCCTGACGAAGCGCTAGATCGGCCGGGTGAGTCTCAGGTCGTAGGCGAGGATGACGGCCTGGACCCGGTTCCGTGCGCCGATCTTGGCGAGGACCCGCCCGACGTGGGTCTTCACCGTCGACTCCGACAGCGTGAACCGGCGCGCGATCTCGCCGTTGGTGAGGCCGTGGCCGATGGCGACGAGGATCTCGCGCTCGCGGCCGGTCAGGGAGTCCAGCCGGGGATCCTTCCGCACGGGCCCGCAGAGGTCGTCGAGCTGGTCGGCGAACGTGTCGAGCAGCCGCCGGGTCAGCACCGGCGCGATCACCGCGTCCCCGGCGGCGACGGCCCGGATGCCGGCCAGCAGTTCCTCCGGGCGGGTGTCCTTGAGCAGGAACCCGCTCGCCCCGGCCCGCAGCACGGCGAACGCGTACCGGTCCACGTCGAACGTCGTCAGCACGAGGATTCGCGAACGCCCACCGGCGGCGGCGATGCGCCGGGTGGCCTCGATCCCGTCGACGCCCGGCACGCGGATGTCCATCAGCACCACGTCGGGTCGCAGCTCGGTGGTCCGCCGCACGGCCTCGGCGCCGTTCTCGGCCTCGCCGACGATCTCGGTGTCGGGGGTGCTCTCCAGCAGCATGCGAAACCCGAAGCGCTGCAGCGGCTGGGGGTCCACCACGAGCACAGAGATCATGAACGGCTGCCTTTCAGGGTCGCGTGGACGGTCCGGCCGCCGTCCGGTGCGGGGCCGGCACCGCGTCGCCCGGCGATGCCCAGTTCATACCGAGCGGACCTGAGACGACTGTTAAAACGGTGCTCAGGGCCGGGTGGTCGCCGGCGCGGGTTCGTTCCAGCCGCCGTGCTGAGGGGTGTGGGAGCGCGTTCTGGCGCCGTCACCCGAATGCGGTGAACTTCGACTGCAACAAGACCGGGCGATAGTGCGTTCCAGCAGCATGCGGAGGCCGAACTCGGCGCCGCGCCCGCAGGGACACGTCGACCCGGAGGTAATTGGCCACTTTCTGACAACGAAACCAAGCACTCTCGCCCGCTGGCAACGGCACACTCGGCTGCGACGACGCCGATCCGTTGCAGCACAACGGACTCCGCCATCAACTCGTGTCATAGAAATCGCGAATCAGCGGCGCTCAAAGCCTTTTCAGGTACGCGGAAGAATGTCGAGTCGACGTCGCCGGGAATATCTGAAAACGTTCGTCGGCGCGCGTAACGCAGATCGATGCCGGTCCGATCAGCAATGTGGTTCAACGGGAGCGCGACTCACCGCGTCTCCCCATTCAGCAATCAGTGACGTTCACCCCTGTTCAGGAATCGGAGGGCTGCAGCGGCGATGAGTAACGGCCTCTCCGCGTACTTGGCGATGTTCTTCGGCGGCACGGCGGGTTTCAGCCGGCTGTTCGTTCTGCTCGGCCTGGCACTGGCCGTCGGCAACGGACTGCGGTTCCTGACCAGCAGGCCCTCGGTGGCGATCGGCGCGCTCGGTTCGCCGCAGCCGGGGCGGTTCTTCACCGTGCCCGCGGTGCTGGTGCGCGGTGGCGTTCCGAGCCTGTGGTGGCCGTTCGTGCTGCTGTGGCTGGGGTTCTGGTTCGGCACCGAGTTCCGGACCACCCCTTGGTTCCTCGCGGTGCTGGTGCTCGTGCTGGCCGGGGTGGCGTTCGGGTTGCATCTGCTGAGGGCGGTGCACGAGCGGCGCGGCGAAGAAGTGGTGTCCGGACCGGCGTTGGCGGTGTTGCTGACGACGGGGGTGCTCGTTCTCTTCGGGTTGTTGCTCACCGTGCGGCTGGAGGTCGTGCGCGATCCGGCTGTCGGGTTTCTCGGTGCGCTCGAAGGGGATGCCCCTGCCGCGGCGCTGACCAAGGTGATCCTCCCCGCCGCTGTGCTCGCGGGGGCGTTGGGGTTGCTGGCGCTGAAGCTGCGGCCTGGGCGGATCCGGTTCGAGCGGCCTCGGCACGACCGGTGGCACGCCGGCGGGCTGATCGTGGTCTTCCTGCTGTTCGCGGCGCCGCTGCTGGGTGACGGGCAGCTCACGCTGGGCGGGATCGCGACGCCGGAGTACGGGAAGATCATCTATCTCGCGGTGCTCGCGATGATGCTGGCGGACCACGCGTACGGGTTCCGGATCGAGCGCGACCCGCTGCGGAACGCGAAGACCGATCCGAAGCTCGCGATCAAGGCACGGCGGCACCTGCTGTACCCGTTCGCGTTGTTCGGCGTGGTCGGTGTCGCCAGCACGCTCAAGTCCGACATCGGGCCGTTGATCCCGGTGTTCGCGGCGACGGTGACCATGGTGTGGCTCGTGGTCCGCGCCGAGGTGTCGAAGTCGCTGTACGTGAGCGGCCAACGAGGTGCGAAGCGGTCGATGGCCGCGACGCAGACCGCGTGGACGTTCGTGAAGCCGGCGGTCGTGCCACTGCTCGCGCTGGCGGCGGTGGGTCTTCTGGTCATGGTGAGCACCTCGTACATCACGACGCGGTGGGAAACGCAGCGCAACCCGTGGGTCTACAACTGGGCACAGTCCTGTGTGGACGCTCCGGAGACGGCGGCGGCACCGGTGACTCCTCCGGGAACCGCGGCGTGCCAGGAGACGCTCGGCGGCGGTTTCGCCAGCACGAACTCGCAGATCGCGCAGTCGCTCGCCACCATCGCCGACGGCGGCCTGTGGGGACGCGGACTCGCCGACACGACCTCCCGCGGGTTGCCCGCGGGCAGCTCGGACCTCGTGCTCGCGGTGATCTGGAGCAAGCTCGGCGGTGTCGTGGTGCTGCTGCTCAGCGCGCTGCTGGCGCTGCTGGCCGCGGCGCTCGCGAAGCTGTCCCGCACCACGGGCCAGGCGGCCTCGCCGGAACGGCTGTTCATCGGCGGGTTCGCGGGCATGGTGCTGGTGCAGTTCCTCTTCGTGCTGGCCGCGACGGTCAACGCCGTGCCGCACTCGGGCATCACCGCGCCGTTCCTGTCCTACGGCGTGCAGTCCACGGTCGCGCTCGGACTCGGCGTGATCATCGCCGTCGCGCTGCACTACCGGTCGGAGCCGCGACCCGAACCGCCGCCGAGACCGAGGCAGGTGCTGAGCCTCTCCCCCTCGCTGCTGGCTTTCGTGACCTGCCTGATGCTCGCGGGAGGCGTCACGGTCTGGCCCTACACCGGCCTAGCGGAGAACCGGCCCTTCTGCGCCACGACGTCGGCCGTGGTCGACGCGGAGAAGTGCTCGACGGACCGGATCGCGCACGCCCGCACGTCGGTCGAACTCGTCGTAGGAGGCAAGGCGCAGTACGTGCGCAAGGGCGCCGATCCGACCTGGACACCGGTGGGGCAACCCACCGTCGCGCTGGCCGATCTCGCCGGGATCGTCGACGGCAGCGCGTTGAACGACGCGTTGTCGAGCGGATCCGGCACGTCGTTCGCGGAACGCGTCGGCCCGGCGGCGACCACGACGCCGGGGTCGGTCGAGCTGTCCGTCGACCCCACGCTCCAGGCCGCGATGGCGACGGCGCTGCGGACGCCCGCGCCCGGCGCCGGCCCGCTCGCCGGTGGACTGGTCGTGCTGGACGCGCGCACCGGGCACGTGCTCACGTCGGCCAGCGCGCCGACCGAGACCGCCCGCGCCACCGCCGACGTCACGGTCACGCGGGAGATGGAGGACTTCCTCGCCTCGCACCGGAGGTACTACCACCGCAAGGGAGACGGCACGCCGGACGAGACGCGTCCGTGCAGCACGAACCAGCCGACCACCGAGGAACGCGCGGACTGCGTTCGCTGGGGTCTGCGCGCGGATCCCGGCCCGCGTTCGGCCGAGGTGCAGGCGGCGCTGCGAGCCTATGTGGACGGACTGGAGGGCGTGGCACTGCCGGGTCCGACGGTCAACCGGGCGCTCGGCAACCGGTACGGCCTCGGCTCCACGTTCAAGGTGGTCGTCGCGGCGGCGTACCTGCGCCAGCCGGGCACGACCGCCCAGGACCTGATCCCGGCGCCGCTGTCCGTGCAGCTCGGCGGCAAGCCGATCCACAACTACGGCAAGGTCGCCTGCCCCGGCACGAGGCCGGACGGGCAGATCACGCTGACCCAGGCGCTCGCGGTCTCCTGCAACACCGCGTTCGTCCAGCTCGCGGGCAGGATCGGCTGGCAGAGCGTCGAGGAGACGGCGAAGGCGTTCGGGTTCTCGCTCGCCGGGTCCGAGCCGGGAAACGCGTGGCTCGCCGGGGTGGTGGCGGGAGTCGACTCCGTTGTGCCGCACGGCCTCGCGGCGTCCGACATCGGCAACCCGGTGCTCGGCGGCGGCGCCGTCGAGGGCACGCCGCTGCAGATGGCAGCGGTGATGGCCGGAGTCGCCAACGACGGCATCACGATCCAGCCGTCGCTGGTCACCTCGGTCACCGACCCGAACGGCGGGGAACGCCGCCCGGTCACCGGCGAGACGCGCAAGGTGCTGGAGCCCGCGCAGGCGGAGCAGTTGCGACTGGCGTTGTCCGCCACCACCACCGCGGGCACCGCGACCGGACTGTCCACCGTGGACGGACGGGAGCTGTGGGTGAAGACCGGCACGCACGTGCTGGTGGAGGACGACGCGGCGACGCCTGCAGGGCAGTTCGTCCGGCAGATCGCGTGGCTCGTCGGCGCCATGCCGACCCCGAAGGGACCGGTGTCGTTCGCCGTCGCCGTCGAGACGAGCGACGAGAAGGCCGGCGCGGATCGAGTCCGCCTGCTCGCACAACAGGCGATCAACAAGGTCACGGAGGTGCGCGGATGACCGCCGACATCGACCCCCGCTTCGAGGAGGCGGCGCGGATCGAGGCCACCACGAGGTTCCACGAGTTCCTGGTGCGCGAGAAGGCACCGGCGAGCGGCGTGTGGCTGGTCAAGATCCGGATCGTGACCTCGCGCCCGCTGTCCGAGCCGGTCAGGGCGAAGATCCGCGAGTCGCTCCTCGACGTGCGCGGCGGCCACCGCGACATCCGCACCAGGGTCACGTTCGCCGTCGACCCGGTCGTGCCGCGCGGTTGCGAGGTGCGGTGCGACACGGCGGAGGCGGGCCGCGAGGAGGTCTCCGAGCCTCCGCCGGAGTTCGACGACGACCAGTCCGAGCTGCTGGTGCTGAGCTGGGGCGCGCTGCGGTTCGAGTTCGTGCTGTCGGCGAGCCCGAAGTGGTTGCCGTTCGGGCGCCCGCACGCCAGGGACGACTACGGGCCGGGCGTGGTGCTGCCCCGCTCGATGCTCGCCCTGCCGTCCGGCAGGCTGCTGGACTTCCGCTTCCACAACGGGGAGCTGGAACTGCGCCGGTTCCCGCACGGCCCGCACATCGCGGTGTCCGCCGACGACCACCTGCTGATCGCCGAGCAGGCCCCGCACGTCGTGGGCCGCCGCGGCCGGATCACCTTCACCGACGTCAACACCGGACTGGGCTGCACACTCGACTACGAGCTGCAGGACTGGCTGGTCGGCCAGCCCAGCGTGCCGGGCGAACCCGACCACCTGGACGGCTCGCCACACCCCACTGTGCACGAGACCGGCCGAATTCTGCTGATCGAACCGCCGTCCACCGCGAACAAGCCGGAGGAACGGCTCTTCCCGGTACCGTCGAGCAGCGCGGAACGGCCGATGCGGCACCTGGTGACGCAGGTGCTCTACTCGGTTGCCGCCGAGCAGGACCGGCCCGAAAGTCGTTGGCACGTCAAGATGTACCGCTGCGCGACCCCGCAGCACGCCGCGCAGCTGCGCCGGTACCTGCGCACCCAGGCCGTGCTCATCGAGCAGGTCAACGCCTCGGTCGGCGGCACCGCGCAGGCGCCGCCGTGGGTGATCACGCCGGTGCACGTGCTGTCCGGCCGCACCGGCCGGACCGGGCCACCGCAGGCGACGAACCTCTCGATGCCGGAACACGAGGTGGTGTCCGACCCGGAGAACAGGCTGTCCGCGTGGTTCGGCGTCGCCGACCGGCCCCAGCCCGCCTGCTTCGTCCTCGTCGTGTCGCCGCTGCTGACGCCGGTCGGCTGGCCCAGGGCGGACATGCGCACGGTCGCACCGGGCGTCGAACAGCTGCCGGAGCTGCGCACCCTCGCGATCGGCCTGGACGCGATGCACAAGCGGGACATCGCGCACTGCGACATCAAGCCGGCCAACGTCTGCCGCTACCTCACCGCGGACAACCGCAGCGGGTACGTGCTGATCGACGGCGACTCGGTGGCGCGGGCCACGGCGCAGCTGCCCGAACTGAGGTTCAGCGCCGCCTACGCCTCACCGGAGGTGCTCTACCAGCGGCACCGCATGCGGGCGCCCGGCAGGGAACGGCAGGAGATCGACCTGCGCGAGCACGACCGGTTCGGCTTCGCGCTGGTCGTGCTCACGGCCGTCGCGGGCGAGGACCGGGTCGCGCCGATGCTGACGCAGGACGACGACGGCCGGCGCACGGTCGACTCGCCGGACGTCGTGGCCGGTGCGCTCGCGGCCTACTGGCCGGAGCACTGGCGGCCGTTCGCCAAGGTGCTCGCGGCACCCTTCCAGCCGAACGCGCTGGGCGGCGACGAGTGGAGCGCCACCAGGTGGATCGACGAGCTGCAGTCGCTCATCCGGACCCGTCCGTCCACACAGGACGATCCACGGGAGGACGAGCGGCTGCCCCCGGTCGGCAGGCACGCGCGGCACGTGGACGAGATCCGCGCGGAGGTGCGAGCACAACCGCAGGGGCGCAGGACCCGCGTCCCCGCGGTCGTCGCGGCGGTGCGGCGGCATCAGCTGTCCGTGGCGCGGCACGCGTACTGGCGGGAGGTCGCGGTGCGCGGCCTGCTGCCGATGGCGATCCCGCTGATCCTGCTGTTCGGCCTGTGGATGGGGAGGTGATGTCGTGCGCTACCAGGAGACGCTGCCCGGTGCGTTGCGCGACGCGGTGCGCCGGGTGTGCCCGCCGCCGGACTTCGACGAGTCGATCCGGCACGTGATCGGCGACTGGGTGCTGTGGGAGGAGCCGACCGCGACGGTCGCGCGCCGGGAGGCCGAGCCGCACGTGCACGGCTATCTCGTGCAGGCGGCCGATGCGGGAGCGACGTGCGGCAGGGCGTTCGCCCGGATCGTCCTGCTGCCGGTCACCGCGTTGTTGCTGGTGCTGTTCGTCCTGCTGGCCCTGCTGTGAACGGAAGACGCGAATGACGCAGTCCCACAACCTCAACCAGCTCAGGCGATGTCCCGCGTGCGACGACGACCTGGGTGTGCCGCCGTCGCACGCCGAGGACGGTTCCTGGCGGCGGCCGAGCCTCCTGCTGGAGGTGTGCGGCACCGAGCGCGGCGCGATGGAGTGGCGGCTCAGCTCGTTCGACAACGCCGTCGAGGCGCAGTCGAAGGGCTACCACCGGTCCCGGCCAGGCTGGGTGTACCGCATGTGCGGTGACGGCCACGTCTTCCTCGACCACATCAGGATGACCGGCGAGGGCGTCGGTACCGAGTGGACGGTCGACGACTTCGACGTGGCCGCCACGATCGGCGGCGTCGCGGCCGGCAAGAGCTACCTGGTGCTGCGCACCCTGCACCAGCAGCTGTCGGTGAGCGGGCTGCCGCACATCACCTCGCCGGACCGGCCGATGCAGGTCAACAGCCACACGGTGGACTGGCTGGAGGACACGCCGTTGCAGGTGCTGCTGCAGAACTACCGCGAGACCGAGGAGAAGGGGCTCCCGCTCGGGCCGACGGTGCTGCGCACCACGGTGCCGTTCCACTTCCTCAGCGCCAACATCTCCCCCGACGTCGTGCCCGCTCTCCTGGAGTTGCAGGAGAAGCTCGGCGGTGAGGGCCACCTCGACCGGTCGTCGTGGGGACGGCGGATCCGCCAGCCGATCCTGTGCCGGTACCAGATCGGCGGCAGGCGGGTGCTCGTCGCGGTCGCCGACCTCGCGGGCGAGCAGTTCGCGAGGTCGGCGCTGGAGGACGACTACCACCAGCGGCTGCTGCGCAACTACGGCACCCTCACCTGGGTGATCGACCCGGCGATCGCCAAGCCGTTCGCCGCGTTCATCCCCGAGGACACCGCGGAGGAGACGCTCGCGGCCAGCGTCCGGCCCGGTGAGAGCGTGAACACCGACCTGCGTGCCGTGCTGAAACAGCGCAACTCGGTGCAGCGCCGGGTCGCGCGCACGCTCGCGCAGGACGCGGGCGTGTTCGCCGCCAACATCGGGGCGCGGCAGCACATGCTGGTGTGCATCACCAAGATGGACCTCGTCCACCTGGGTCTGCGGCGAGGCAGGAAGCTCGACGAGCTCGGCGCGCCAGGGGCGATCGTCAGTGGTGCCGCGCGGTATCTCGCGGAGCTCGCGGTCCGGTTCAGCGGGCCGAACCGGAGGATGGTCGAGGACGCGGCCCTGCACTCGATCGTCGACCCGATCGACCGGACGCGGCACGAGCCGAACCTGTTCGAGGCGACCGTGCGGCAGTTCGCTACGGCGATCGTGGACCACCACGCGAACCCGGACGCCTGGTGGAACCTGGTGCACGTCGGTGGCGGCGGGGTGATCCACGTGCGTGAGGGCGAGCACTCGTCGGTGCTGCCCGCGAGCCGGATCCTGTTGCCGTCACTGGACGCGCACATCGCGGGCGCGCTCACCCCGCACCAGTCGGCGGTGCTGCGCACCAGGGACCTGGTGATGTCCGCGCTGGGGTGCGGCATCGCGTTCGCGCTCGGGTTCGAGCAACAAGTCGAGTCGATGTTCGGCCAGAAGTGGCGCGACGTCCGGTTCTTCCTGTGCTCCCCGCTGGAGCACGCGCCCGTCCGGGTCGCCGCGACGAGCGAGCTGATCGAGCCGCAGGACGCGAGCGCGGTCTTCCCCGATGTCGACGAGAGATCAGCGGCACTGTCCCAGTTGCTGCTCTGCCTGCTCCGGAGGATGCGGCCGTGACCGAACACGTCGTCGTTGAGTGGGGTGACCACGCCGGTGGCGGCTTCGCGCCGTACGCCGATCCGCGGCGGGGCGAGGCGCCCGCGCCCGCGTTCGTGAGGGCGGCGCACGACCTGCAGGACGAGATCGTGCCCCAGCCGCCGGAAGACGCGCGCGACAACGACCGGTTCCCGGTGTGGGGACTGCAGAAGGTCGACGTCGAGGACCACGGTCCGCACTGGTGCTTCACCGTGCAGGGCCGGGGCGGCGCGTTCGGGCGGGCGGGCAGCTGCCAGTTCCTGTTCGCGCCCGTCGCCGCGGACCCCGCCGAGGTGTGGGCGCACGGCGTCGCACGGGTCGGCAGGGACGGCAAGCTCGGTCACGAACCGCGCCCGATCTCGCCGCACAGCGTGGACCCGTCCTTGCTCCTGGGTCCGCTCACGGCCCTGGCCGAACGCCGCACCCGCGTCGCGGTGGCCGGCTCCCCCGCCGAGGTCGCGGCCGTGATCGAGTGCCTCGTCACGGCGTTGCCGAGCGCGGTGGTGGCCGAGCACATCTGGATGACGTTCCCGCTGAGCACTCCGGTGCTGGACAAGCGTCCCAGCGTCACCGGGCGGTGGCCGGCCGAGCAGTCGGACAACCTCAGCGCGCGGCGGGTCGCGCGCTGGCTCGAGCCCGACCCTGACGAGTTGCCGGAATCCCTGCCCCGTCGCGCGGACGAGGCGCTCAGGTGGCTGGCTCAGCTCGCCGCGTCCGGGAGACGCAACCCCGCGCACCGCCGTGCGGCGTCGGTGCGGGCGTTGCTGGACCTGATCATCGCCGAGGAACTGGGCATCACCGAGGCGGACATCGCGGGCCTGGTGCACGCGCACGACCAGCGGCTGCGCAACGGCACCAACCCGGACATGGTCCTGCGATGGGCGTCCCAGCAGCCCGGCTCCGCGATCAGCGAACTGCTCAGGACACCGCCGCAGTGGCTGGAGGAGCTGCTGTTCGACGGGTTGATGCACGCGCAGCTGCACGCCGGACGGGGGCAGAACCCGGCACTCTTCCCGCCCGCGCACGCCGTCAGCGGCAGCTGGCACGGGCGGCTCGCCGAACTCCTCCGTGCGCGTTACCACCAGCAGGAGGAGCTCCAACGGTTCGTGCGCGAGCACGTGGTCGCGCCCGGAAAGCCTCTCAGCACAGCCGATCTCGTGCAGGACTGGCGGAGCTGGCTGGTGAAACTCGGCGTCTCGCCGAACGACCCCTCCATCTTCCCGTTGCCCGTCAAGGATATCGCGGCGGCCCTGGCCCAGACCGGCCGGATCTCCGACGCGCACCAGCAGTTCCTGCGGGCCGCGGGCGACCCGGCCGACTCGATCAGGTTGGTCGTGCAGCGCATGGAGGACGTGACTCCGGCTAGCGCGGCCGTGCTGATGGCGGTGCCGGACAACGCCGAGGGCCGGGTCCAGGTGCTCGAGAACGTGCTCGCGCGCAACACCTTCCGCGGGCCGGAGGCCGCGGCGTGGCTCGTCAAGCTCATGGCGACGACCGGCTCGAGCCGGGTGAAGGAGGCGGCGGTCATCGCCGGGACCCGGCACCTCGAGAAGAGCGGGACGCTGCCCGCCACGTTCCTGGTCTCGGCGCTGGAGTACTGGAGCGTGCACTCGGAGAAGGATCCCGTCGCCCATGTGGTGCTGCGCGACGCGGGGCTTCTGTTGCGTCCCAACGCACCTGCCAGGAACACGCCCTCACCGGTGCCGCGCCACGACGACCGCTGGCAGGCGCGGGACGAACCGGCCCGCTCGATCGCGTTCGTCCCCGAGGCTCCGCCGGAGGACGACCGGGACGACGACGGGCAGGGCTCGTGGTGGGCCGTGTCCGCACTGGTCGCGACGTCGGTGGTCGTCGTGCTCTTCCTCCTGGTGAGCGCCGTGCTCGGTCGATTGGGGTAGTGATGACCGAACCGTTGTCCGCGGCCCGGCAGGTGGCCGTGCTGGCCAAGGCCGCCATGTCCACAATGGACAAGACGGCCGGGGTGTCCGCGAAGAACCGTCCTCCGCACCTCGCCCAGCTGCACGGGGTGCTGGAGGTCGCCGCGCAGCAGGCGAAGCAGGTCGAGTCGAACCCGGCGACCGCCGACCGCGACGCCGACCTGTGGCGGCTGCGCGAACCCGGCTACCTGCGCGCGATCTGCGAGCACCCGCCCGCACACCCGAGCAGCGCGCTGGTGCTGCTCCCGGTCGTGCTGACCTGGTCCGCGCTCGGTGCCGCGGAATGGCGCTACGTCGAGCAGTACACGTCGAGCGAGCCCGGTGCCCGCCCGTCGTTCTTCGCCGACTGGCTCTCCCAGCCCTGGTACCTCGGCCCGGTGATGCTGTCGCTGGTGATCGTCGTGACGGTGCTGTGGATCATGCTGAACCACCGCCGCACCTGGAAGTCGCACCGCCGTGCCGACACGATCGACCGCGTCGCCCACCAGCTCGAGGTGGACCTGCTCCCGCCGCTCGCGATCCTGCGTGCCCTGCTGGGCACGTCGTCACCGGAACAGCAGACGCGCGAGGCGGCCGCCACCCTGGCCGGTGCCGCGCACCGGCTCGGCGAGGCCTCCTCCCGGCTGGCCGCCGCCTCCGAGGTGGTGGACCGTCTGGGCGCGGTGGCCAGGGAACTCGTGGCCGCCCTGCCCGACCTCGCCCGCCAGGTGGACGCGTTCTCCGCGGTCCAGCAACGGTTCGGCGAGCAGGCCGGCCAGATCGTCGCCGCGGTGGCACCTCTCGAGACCGTGGTCGCCGATGTCGGCGTCGCGGCGGGCCTGGCCCGCGAGGCCTCGGCCGCCTCCGGCGAGGTGGTGCGCGCGGCGACCGTGCAGACGTCGCTGGCCCACGACCTCTCCACCCGCAACGCCGCACACCGCGACCTGCTGGAGGAGGCCCAGAAGCCGTTCTCGGCGGCCGCCGACTCGGTCGCGGGCGCGGCGGATCGCTTCCAGGCCACCGTGTCCACGCTGCAGGAGACCACGAGCAAGCTGCGCGAGACGATCCGCGAGGTGAACTGGCTCGCGATGGTGTCCGACGGTCTGCGCCATCCTGCCGAGCACCCGGACCAGGTCACACCCCCGAGCCAGGTGGCGTGATGGCGCGCAGGCAACCGGTCAACGCCCTCGGCATCGCCGGCTGGCTCTTCGCGGAGCTGGCCCTGGTGCTGATGATCGTCGCCCTCGGGTCGGACGACCACGTGCCGGCGGCGGCCCAGCCGGCCACCTCGTCCGCGGCACCCACGCCCACGAGCAGCACGGCCGCGCCGGAAGGCCTGTCGCTGACCACCAAGTCGTTCATCATGTCCGTGGACGGGTCCGGCGCGGGCGTGGTGGACGAGTTCCGCCGCAGGCTTCTCGACGAGGTCGGGCCGGACGCGCGCGTCGGGCTGATCCTGGTGTTCGGGAAGTCCCGCGACCCGTCCGTGCCGACGCAGGGAACCCTGGTCTCGCAACAGCTCAAGGACCTGGTGCTGCCGGCGGGCCTGCCGCAGCTGCGCACCATGAACGACATGCGCGCCTACCTCGGCTCGGACGGCGCGCCCGGTGACGCCAAGGTCGAACTGTTCCTGCTCGGCGGTGGCCGCTGATGCGGCGGCGCGGCCCGGACGTCGTCGTGGTCGACGGGTCAGGCGCGGCACGAGGCCCCGCGCTGTGCTCTGCCTTGGGGCGCATCGGACTGAGAGCTGAGCCCGTGTCCGCTTTGGACGTCAAGGCGGATCCCGAGGCGTGCGTGCTGCTGCTCATGCCCGTCGACGAACTGCCGGACGACGGGCATCACGTGCTGTCCGTGGTGGCCGGGCTGCGCGGCCGGTTCCAGGGGCGGTTCGTGGTGGCGTGGCACGTGCCGCACCGGGCTCGCGCCAAAGTGGCCGCCACCAACGGGAACAGCGCCGCGTTGCTGCTCGGCACCAGCTGGCAGCGGGAGCTGGTGCGGCACGCCACGCCCTTCGACGCCGTGCGGTGCCGGGACCGGCAGGTGCGCGAGCTCGTGGCGGCGCGGCGGATCGGCGGCAAGGCCGTCGAACCGTTCCGCGCCGACCTCGACGCGGTGGATCCGTTGGCGCTGCACGACATCACCGCGCAGGTGGCCGACCACGGTGAGGAGACGCGGCTGTTCTGGCCGCCGCCGGAGTCGATCGTCGAGGCGGTCCGGCTGCGGACCGCTCCGGAGAACGCGGCGGTGGCCGGTGGCTGAGTACCGGAACGTCTTCAAAGGCACCGCGGACAGGGTGTTGCAGGCGGGTTATGTGCGGACCGTGCGGTTCGACGCGTCCGGGGACGTGCCGGTCGACGAGGCGGTGTGCGACCTCGCGTCGCTGTTCGCCGACGTGCTCGCCGGCGGGTTCACCGGGCGGCGGTGGCTGCTCGAGCAGATCGACGGGTTCGTGGCGGAGCGGCCGTGCGGTTACCTGTGGGTGGAGGGGGACGCGGGCGTCGGGAAGACCGCGCTCGCCGCGCATCTCGTCCGCGAACGGGGCTGGGCCGGGCACTTCTCGCGGCTGACACTTGGCGGATCGGCGCGGGTCGCGCTGCGCAACCTGGCGGGGCAACTCGCCCGCGAGCACGATCTCGCGCCCAGCGGCCTGCTGCCCGAACGCTGGTGCACGCCGGAGGGGTTCCCGGCGCTGCTGGCCAAGATCACGCCTCCGCTCGTCCTGGTCGTGGACGGTGCCGACGAGGCCGAGCAGGTGGCGGGGGCGCAGCCGTGGGGGCTGCCGATGGAGCTGCCGCAAGGGGTCTTCGTGGTGGGCACCTACCGGACGGGCAACCCGCCGCCGAGGTCCACGGCACCCGCGTCGGTGCTGCGGCTCTCCGCGACCGATCCCCGCAACATCGCCGACGTGGCCGAGCACGTGGCCCAGGTCCGGCCCGACGCTGACGACCTCGTCGAACGTTGCGGCGGCGTGTGGGTGTATCTGCGGTACGTCCTCAACGAGTTCCGGCAAGGCACCCGTGCGACGGCCGACCCGTTGCCGAAGGACCTGTCGCGGTACTACGCCGACACGCTGGAGCGGTGTCGGACAGACGCGCTGTCACTCCTCGCGACCCTGGGCGTCGCGGGCGAACCGCTCGGCGTACCGACCCTGGCCGCGCTGTCCGATGTGGACGAAAGCGCGGTGAGGGAACAATGCCACCGGACGCTGCGGCCGTTCCTCGGCGCCGTCGACGGGCAGGACGGCCGTGGTTTCGCGCTGTACCACGCCAGTCTGCGGGAGTTCCTCGCCGGCGTGCGCCCCGACGACGACAGTCCTGAGCAGGACTGGAAGTGGTGGGACGTCCTGCGGTCGGCCACCACCGCCGCGCACGACCGGATCGCCGAGCACTACCTGACCGGTTCCATCGACGACGGCTATCCGCTCAGGCACCTGGCACGGCACCTCGTGGGCGCGGGCCGCGTCGAGGACCTGCACCGACTGCTGCGCGCGGAGGACGCGAGCGGACGGCCCACGTGGTTCACCGCGCACGACCGTGCCGGCACGGTCGACGGCTTTCTGTCCGACGTCGCCGTCGCGCGCGACCTCCACGCCTGGACGACCGATCAGGCACTCGCGAACAACCAGCCCGCACCGACGCTGTGCGACGAGCTGTACTACGACCTGGTCACGGCCTCGGTCGTCAGCCGTACCAACGCGATCCCGGCCGAACTGATCTCGGCACTCGTCACCGTTGGTGTGTGGACGCAGGCCCGTGCGGTCACCCACGCACTTAGGTTGCCCACGGCCACCGCACGAGCGCATGTTCTGGCCGTGCTCGCGGCCGACACCGCCGCGCAGGACGTCCTGGATCTCGCGCTCGACCAGGCTGAGCAGGTCATCGCCCCGTACCCCCGCGCCGAGGTGCTGCTCAAACTGGTCCCGCACCGCCCCAGTCTCGCCGCACAGGCGTTGCGGGCCATCACGGACATCTCCGGTGAGCACGAACGCGCCGGGGCCATCGCGGACCTGGTTCCCTGGCTGAGCGATCTCGGCCCCGCGCGGACGCTGGCGGAAGGCCTCACCACCCCGCACGCCCGAGCGCGGGCGTTGACCGCTCTCGGCGACCGGACCGGCGCGCTGACAGCCGTGCGCGCGATCAGCAGCGAGGAGGACCGGGCCACCGCGCTCGCCGCCCTCTCCGGCGCCGAACCGGCCGAAGCCCGTGCCACACCGGCACCACCCGATCGCAACCAGCTCCGGGAGGCGGCCTACGCGATCGCCGACCCGCACGACCGCGCCGAAGCGTTGACCCGGCTGGCGCCCCTGCTGCCCCCAGCGCAACGACGTGAAGTGCTGACCGAAGCCCTCACCGCCGCCACCGCGCCCGACGACGGCGGCCGGGATCTGCCCGCGGGCCTGGACTGGCCCGGCCTCACCGCGACCCGCAGCCGGCCGGACACCCTGACGACGATGTCGGCCTGTCTGAAGAGCAGACGAGAACCCGTTGTCCCGCAAGGCACCCACCTCGACAGCGCCCTGTCGCGAGCGACGGCGAACACCGACGTCCGCACCCGGTCCCGTGCGCTCAGCGAACTGGTGCCGCACCTGTCCACGGCGGCCCAGCTCGCCGACGCGCTCGGCGCAACGCCTTACGGGGACCGGGATCTGCTCTGCGCGGTGGTGCTGCGGGCCGGCGACGTGGCTGAGGACAAGGCCTTCGTCGCCCTGCTCCGCCACGCGCTGAGCCTCGGTGGCCGCGTCACCTGCACGGCGATCCTGGCCGCCGCGCTACCCAGGATCGAAGGCCTCGCCGGAGACGACGCGGCCGGGCGGCTCGAGGCGGCACTGCACGACGTGCACCGGTGGTGGCCGTGACCCAGTGGCCAATAAGTGGACAAAAGCCCAGTTCAGGATCGTTTGATCCTACGATTCGCCCATCAGGCGGCACCCTGTTGCGACAGCACGAGGACGACCGATGAGTGAGGTGACCGCGCTCGGGCCCGGTGATCCGCGGCGGCTGGGGCCGTACCGGCTGCTCGGCAGGCTCGGCGCGGGCGGCATGGGCGTCGTGTACCTCGCCGTCTGGCCCGGCACCGACCGGCAGGTCGCGATCAAGGTGATCAACCGGTCCTACGCGGAGGTGCCGAAGTACCGCGTCAGGTTCGAACGCGAGGTCCGCACCGCGACGTTGATCAGGTCCCCGCACGTCCCCCGGCTGCTGGACGCGGAACTGGAGAGTGACGAGCCGTACGTGGTGACCGAGGTGGTCCGCGGCACGAGTCTCGCCGGCCTGGAGGAAGGCCTCGCCCCAGATCGGCTGCTGACCGTGGCTAGGGACACCGCGCAGGCGCTCCTGGACATCCACGCGCACGACATCGTGCACCGCGATCTCAAGCCCTCCAACGTGATGATGGCGGGCGAACGGGCGGTCGTGATCGACTTCGGGATCGCGGCCGACCTGTCCGACCTCGTGCGCGTGACCACCACCGGCCACGTCGTCGGGACGCTGCCCTACCTCGCGCCCGAACTGGTGGACCCGCGGCGGGCGGCACCGGCGTCGCCCGCCTCCGACGTGTTCTCCTGGGGCTGCCTGCTCTACTTCGCCGCCACCGGCCGAACCGCCTTCTCCAGCGCAGGAACCACGCTCACCCAGCCGATCCCCGACCTCACCGGCGTTCCGGGCGTCGTGCGCGAACTGGTCGCGCGCACCCTCGACAAGCGTCCCGAACGACGCCCGTCGGTGCGGAGCATCCTCGACGAACTGGCCACCGTGGGCGCGGAAGTGGTGCTGTGCGGCGGGAACGGGCGAAGCCACACCGCCCACCTGCTCGCCCTGCTGCTCGACGCCGGACTGGCCGTGCGGGTGTCGGCCGAACCGGATTCCCTTGCCGACGCCCGGGTTCTGCTCGTGATCGTGTCCGAACGGCCGGACGCGGCAGTGCGGGACATGCGGCTCGCGGCGAGGCAGCGCGGGGTGACCGTGCTCGTGGTCCTCGCCGGTGGCCACCACGAACCGGACGTCTTCCTCGACGCCCGCACCGGCGCGCTGCCCGATGCCGCTCAGCTGCGAGCCCTGCGTGAAATCGCGGCGGGCGGGAACGCCAGCCCGGCAACGGAAACGTCCCCCGCCCCGGCGGTGGCCGGGATCGCCGCCGCGCTCGCGGAAGGTGACCTGGTGGCGGCGGATCTGCTCACCACGGCGGTGTTGCTGGCCGCGGCGGGCTGTGCGGACCACGGCTGGGCGGGACTGGACGAGGTCGCGTCCATCGGCACGCGGCTTCTGCGGGACTGCGCCCACGTCTGGCACGAGGGCACGGACGGCAAGCACGGCTTCCGGGCCCAGCGCCTGCTCATGGCGGACGGCACCGGAACAGAGGTCGCCGACCTGGCCCACCTGTTCGGCTGGGGCGACCCGCTGGGCATTCCCGCCGACTACCCGGTCTGGGTGACGGGCGCGGGCCCCGGGTTCTTCCCGACCCTGCGCCACGAAGTGCCCTCAGGCGCGTGGTTCGACAACTGGAACGTCACCGTGTCCGCGCTCTACCGACGAATCCGGAGCGAGTTCCCATGCCCGTGATCATCGTTGTCCTCGTCGTGGTGGCCGCCGCGTTCATCGCCGCGGCGGTGCCGATCCTGCGCAGGATGCGGTACCTGCCGCTGCACCGATATGCCGTGGCCACCCGCAGATGGGGCCTGCCCGCGCCGAACCAGTCGCGGGAGGAGTTCCTGCTCCGGCGCACGCGGATCGTGCGCGGCGGGCAGACGATCCCGCCGTGGTCGTGGCTGTACGACATCCACGAGTACGACTACATCAGCATCCCGACCGGCACCGTGGGGCTGGTCAAGGCCAAGATCGGTGCCAACGCGCCGGCGGGCCGCAGGCTGTCCAAGTACGTCGACTGCGACCGCTTCCAGAGCGTCACGAAGTTCCTCAAGGGCGACTGCGAACAGGGCGTGCAACCGGAACTGCTGCGCGGCGGCGAGGCGTACGCCATCGACCCGCAGGTGTTCGACGTGTACACAGTGGACAGTCTGCCCGCCGATTTCCCGGCGAAGGCCGACGATCTGCGACTGGTCTCCGTGGACGCGGAGGACGTCGGTGTCGTCATCGTCACCGACGCGCCGGCGCCGGACGACCTGCGCGCGCCCGCACCCGTGGTGGAGGGGCACAACAACTTCCAGAAACCCTGGGAGTTCCTCTGGAACGGCGGGCGCAGCGGCCCGCAGACCGACATCCTGCCGGGCGGCGCGACCTACGCGATCAACCCGCTGTTCGCACGGGTCGTGCACATCCCGACCCGCGAGCTGACCCTGACCTGGGGCACCAAGTCCGGCAGCGAGGACCGCTACGACTCGGAACTGGGCCCGCTCAAGGTGACCATCCAGGGCTTCGAGCTGGAGGTGGAGCTGACCCAGACGCTGTCGATCCCCCCGCACGCCGCGCCCTTCCTGGTCAAGCGGTTCGGCGAGGACGCGGACGGCGACGTCGGCGACCACAAGTCCACGGCGGTGAAGCGGTTCGTGGGCAGGGTGCTCGGCGAAAAGGTCAGGGGCTACTTCAACGAACGCGCCAGCGGCGGCGAGATCGACAGGTTCCTCCACGAACTCGCCGACACGCGCGGGAAGCTGAAGGTCCAGATCACCCAGGCGCTGGCCGAGGTCCAGGTCGACGCGCGCGAGACGACGATCGGCGAGATCCGCTTCGCCTCCGACGAGCTCAACAAGGAGTACCGCGAGTACGTGGTGCTGCAACAGCAGTTCCGGCAGCTTGAGCAGAAGCTGCTCAACCAGCACGTGGCCAACGACATCGAGCGCACCCAGCTGGAGGTGCACAAGGCGAAGCTCTCCGCCCAGCTGGACGTGCTGATCGAGCGACTGGGCCTCGATCACGTCAAGCGGATGGAGGCGGAACGGATCAGGGCCGGCGCCACCCACGCGCCGATCATCCTCACGGGTGGCATGCCCTCCGCCGTGCCGATCGGACCGGTGCAGCCGTCGGAACGGATCGCGATCCCGGCGTTCGACGCCACCGAGGGCCTGGACGTGTTCGACATCAGCCCCGGCCTGCCGTCGCCGAACGAGAGGACCGAGACCGGTGCCCCCGAATGAGCAGGCCCGGCCGGTGCTGGGCATCGATCTCGGCACCACCTACACGTGCGTGGCCGCGATCGATCGGCGAGGCGAGGTCGTGCTGCCCAACTCCGACGGCGAGTCGATCACGCCGTCGGTGGTCTACTTCGCCGACGACGGCACGGCGCTGGTCGGCAACGCCGCCGTGGCCCGGCGCGACCAGGAACCGGGCCGGGTCGTCTCGCTGATCAAGCGGGAGATGGGCAGGGCCGACGTCACCGTGGACGCGGGCGGGCGCCGCTACCACCCGCAGCAGGTGTCGGCGGTGATCCTGCTCAAGGTCGTCCAGGACGCGCTGGCGCACCTCGGCCGGGCGATGCCCGCGTCCGGGCCCGTCGCCGACGCGGTGGTCGCCGTGCCCGCCTACTTCGGCGCGGCCGAGCGCAAGGCCACTGCCCAGGCGGCCCAGCTGGCACGGCTCAACCTGCTCGACCTGGTCAACGAACCCGTCGCGGCGGCGGTGGCCCACGGCCTGCACCGGGGCGGCGAGCGCACCGCGATGGTCTACGACCTCGGCGGCGGGACGTTCGACGTGACCGTCATCCAGGTCCGTCCGGACGGCCCGGCCAAGGTCGTCGCCATCGAGGGCGACCACCGCCTCGGCGGGGCCGACTGGGACCGGCAGCTGACCGAGCTCCTGCTCGGCCGGCTGAACTCCGCCGCGGACCCGTTGCGCGGCGACCCGAAGCTGATGGGCGGCCTGGTGCGGCAGGTGGAACAGCTCAAGATCGCCCTGACCGGCGCCGAGCGCCACACCGCGCTGATCACCGTTCCCGGCGGCGCGGAGCACGTCGTGACGATCACCAGGGACGAGTACGAGGAGGCCACCGCCGACCTGCTCGGCCGCACCGTCGAACTGACCCGCGACGCGCTGGAGAAGGCGCGCCCGCACGGTGTCGAGAGGATCGACGACCTGCTGCTGTCCGGCGGCATGTCCCGCACCCCGGCGGTGGCGCGCAGGCTCGCCGAGGAGCTGCCGGAACTGCCGTCCGCCCGGCTGGCCCACGACGCCGACCACACCGTCGCCAAGGGCGCGGCCCGGCTGGCGTGGCACGCCCTGGGACACGAGACCACCGACGAGATCAGCACGGTCACCGCCAAGGGGTACGGGGTGGCGGTGGTGCGCGATGCCGCCCGTCCCGCGCTCGGGCACGGCGTGCTGTGGATGATCCCGCCCGGCGCGGACACCCCTGCGGTGCAACGGCATCAGGTGTGCACGATCCGCGACGACCAGCGCCGCATGGCGATCCGGGTCTACGAGTCGGCCACCGGGTTCGTGCACGGAGACCTCGCGGACGATCCGGCGGACCACGTCGGCCTGGTCGCGGGCGAGATCACCGGACTGCCCGCCGGACTGCCGAAGGGCGCGCCGGTGGAGATCTGCTTCGAGCTGAAGGCCGACGGCGTCCTGCGGGTGCACGCCCGCGCGGGCAACGGCGCGTCACTGCGGCTCGACGCGGAGGTGGCAGGAGCGATGACCGAGACCGAGATGAGTGCGCCGCTGCCGGGAATCCGCGCCTGACATGGACTTCCACGAAAAGTCCTATGTGGACGACGTGCTCGTGCCGGTGCGGACCGGCTGGTCTCCGCACCGCAACTACTTCCGGGTGTACCGCCTCCCGCCACACGCTCGTCGGGCCGAGGTCGACGCGGCGCTGGCCGACCTGCCCGCCCGGTGGGGAACGCCCGAGCTGCGCGTGCACGCCGTGGCCTGCGAACGCCTGCACGCCTGTCACTCCAAGGCAACCGCGGTGCTCAGCGATCCCGCCGCCCGCGCCCGGCACCGGGAGTTCGTCGAGCGGGAGCACCAGGCACTGGTCGAGGTCGTCCGCCACCGCCTGCACGGAGCGCCCGCCCTGACCCGCGACGACGTCGCCGCCGTGGTGCGCGTCGCCGGCGGCCGGTGGAGCACGCCCGACGTGCTGGCCGCGCTGCACGCCGTCGGCGCCACCGTGCGCGAGCCCGTTCCGCTGCCCCGCGTCTCCCGGCCCCAGCGCTGGGCGGCGTTGCGCGAACACCTGGCCGACCTTCCGCACGACTCGTTGTGGGAGTACCTGTCCCGCACGCCGGAGCTGCGGGGCGCGGACACCACCTCGGCCGAGGTGGAGACGCGACGACAACGTTTGCGGGTCTCGCGCGACCGGGCTTCGGACGCCGAACGGGCCGTCCTCGCGCTCGTCCGGCTGTGGGCGGCGGCGCCAGGAGGCCTGTCCGCCGCGCTCGCGCACGACCTGCTGGCCGAACTCGCCGCGGCGACGGTGTGCGGCTATCAGGCCGTGCGGGATCTGGCCTCACCACAACGTTGTGCCGCAACCCTTTCCTCCGATCCCGAAGCCGTGTCGTACGCCGTGTGGTGCGCTCGCGAGGAAGCGGCGTGGACGGAGGCCTACTTCGCCGCGGTCGACGCACATCGGCTGCCCGCCGCGCTGGATCTGCTGGAGTCACGTCCGCTGCCCGAGTCGTGGGCCCGCGTCCGGGACGGGCTGCGCGCCCGACTCGACCGTCTGTACGCCTCGTTGGCCCAGGCCCGCGGGGCCGCCGACCCGGAGGACGCCGCCGCCCGGTACCTGGCGATCGGCCGTGAGCTGACGGACCCGGCTGTGGACGAAGGTCTTCTCCGTTGCCCGGCCTCCGCTCCTGCCGCCGTGTCGGCCACTGTGGACGGTGCCGCGGTCGTCGTGGACTGGCGGCCATCGCCTTCCACGGCGGGGAACATCGGCTACCAGGTGCGCCACGGGGCGACTCTGCTGGCCGAGGAGGCGACGGCACCGTTCGTCGACCTCGAAGCTCCGGCCGGGGTGCCGCTGATCTACACCGTGACGGCGTTGCGCGATGGCGTGCCGGGAGGAACCACGGCGGCCGAGCCGGTCGCGGTGCTGCCGGAGGTGACGGACCTGCGGCTCGTCACCGAACCGGGAGTCGTCTTCGGGCGGTGGACGCTGCCACCGGGGGCGTCACGCGCGGTCGTCCGGCGCACCGATTCCGACGTGCCCGCGGACGAGACCGGCTTCACGGATCGGAACGTGGAACCCGGGACCGCGTACACCTACCGGGTGCTGGTCGAGTACGCGGCGCTCCGCAGTCCCGGCATCGACGTCCGGGTGGTGTGTCTCGGCGAGCCGGACGCCGTCACCGATCTGCGGGCCGTGGCGGCGGGCGACGTCGTCGACCTCACCTGGACACCTCCGCGCGGCGACGAGGTCGAGATCCGGTTGCTCACCGGCCCCGAGGCCGCGCCCGGTGGCGTGGTCCGGCTCGACCAGGCCGCACTGGCGGGACCGGTCGTCGCCACGAGCCGGTGCGGGCGCGTCCGGGTGCCCGCCGCCGACCTCGCGGGCGGGCGCACGCTGGTACCGGTGACCGTGTCCGGACCGGTGGCCACCATCGGCACACCGGCGACCGTCGACGTCTCGTCCGTCGAGGTGACCGGCCTGCGCGCGCTTCGGCTCGGCCCGCAGGTCCAGCTCTCCTGGCACTGGCCGGCCTGGGCGCGGGAGGTGCTGGTGGTGTGGCGGCACGGCGGCCCGCTCGCCGGACCGGACGACCCGGCGGCACACCGTTGGCGCGTCAGCAGAACCGCCTACCTGAGTCGCGGAGCGCGGCTGAACGCGGCCGAGGCGGGCAGTCACTGGTTCGGGGTGTGCGTCGTCGGCGACGGGCGGCTCGGTCCACTTGCGACGGTCGAGTCGCCGTGCCCGGTCCAGCTGCGCTACCGGCTGCACGGACGGGCGCGCACGTTCGCGGTGGAGGTCGAGTGCGACGCGGATCTTCCCGACGTCGTCGTGCTCGGGAAGGAGGCCCGGCGGCCGTTGGATCCCGGCGACGGCGTCGTGCTCGCGACGGTGCCGGGCGGGCAACGGGCTGGGCGGGCCGAGTTCACCGTGCCCGCCGAGCTGCGCGGACCGGTGCACCTGCGGGCGTTCGCGCTGGACGACTCGATGTGGGTGTGCCATCCCGACCCGCGTGATCTCGTCGTGCGGTGACGCCGTGATCTGCCCGTACTGCCGCGCCCGGTGCGCCGGCGACCAACTGCTGATGAGCTGCGGTCCGCTGTGCGCGTCCGCGCCACCGTTCCCGGTGAAGGCCTTGCGGCGCAACCGATGCCCGCACGGCCGCGTGCCGCTGGCCCGGCGCGTCTGCCCGGCATGCGGCCGCGCCGTTCCCCGTGAGTACGCGGAGGCACCCGGCCGCGCGATCGTCGTGGTGGGAGAACGCGAGGCGGGCAAGAGCGCGTGGATCTCGGCGGCCGTCCGCCAGTTCGAGACCGGCGAGGCCGCGCTGGCGGGACTGTCCGTGCACCTGCTCGGCGAGAGCTCCCGCAACCGGTACGCGGATCTGCGCACACCGTCGGCCGAGCCGCTGCTGATGAGCATCCGGTCGGTGAGCGCCAAGCCGGTGGTGCTGGCGCTGTACGAACTGCCGGAGGACGACTGCCCGCCGGACGTCATGGCCACCGCGGCGGGAGTGGTGCACGTGATCGACCCGGGACGACTGCCCGGCGTGCGCACGTTGTTCGGCCTGGAACCCCTGCCGCCGCGCCCCACGCCGTGGGCACACCCCGTCCCGACGGCGATGACGGTGACCAAGCTGGACCTGGTCCGGGACATGTTCACCGACGGCTCTCCGCTGCGGCGCCCCGGCCTGCAGGACCGCGGTCACGTGGAGTCGGACAGCCTCGACGTGCACCACGAGGTCGAGGCCTGGCTTGCCCGTTGGGGCGGCATCGAGGCCCCGCCTGGTCACCGTTGCTTCGCGCTGTCCGCACTGGATGGACAGAGGGTGGCGGAACCGTTGCTGTGGCTGCTCTCCCAGTTTCGCGCGACGAGGGCCTGAGCCGTGGGCGTCTTGGCTTTCGCGGGATTCGTCGTCCTCGCGCCGTTCGCCGTCGTGTCGTTCGTCGTGGCGTTCGCGGCGAGCACGGCGATCGGCCTCGCGACCGCGATCCGCAGCCCGGCCCGTCCGGAACCGGCGCACCGGGCCGGCGAGGATCCCGCGCACCGGCTCTACCTGGCGGGCCCCGCGTTCCAGGACGTCTGGCGGCTGAGCAGCACCTCGGTGCGCGCGACGTATCGACGGCTCGTGGCACTGCCGGACCAGGAGTTCCCGGACTCGATGTTCGCCCGGACGTGGCGCAGGTGGTCGATCAGGAACCTGGACGGGCCACTGATCCTCCCGCCCGCGGGCCTGGCCGGCGGGTACGCGCTGGGGTTCCTGACCGTGACGCTGCTGATCGCGGCCGTCACGGCACTGCACGCGGCACTGGCGGGCACGGTCGTCCTGGTCGTGCGCACAGCGGCATGCTGCCTGCGCTGGTTCGAGATCATCACGCTGACCCTGCGCGGCGTCACCACCGAGTGCGGCACGTGCGAGCAACGAGTCCGCCCCGCGTACACGTGCGGATGTGGACGGGTCCACCACGACCTCGTCCCAGGCGCGCAGGGCGTCTTCCGGCGAACCTGCCTGTGCGGCCACCGCCTGCCGGTGCTTCTGCTCAACGGCAAGCACTCCCTGCCCGCGAGCTGCGGCCGCTGCCACACCCCGTTGCCCCCGCTGGCACAGGCGGTCCCCGCCGTGCACCTCGCGGTCGTGGGTGGCGCGGCCTTCGCCGACGCCGTCCCGCCACACGGAATCCTCCTGGGAGAGAAGAACTCCCGGCGCCGGGTGCACCTCCACAGCGCCGTCGGCGAGACCTTCGAACACGCCACGTTCCTCGGGCTGGCCGGCGGCGTGATCCTGGTCGTCGACCCGTTCGCCGGCCCCGACCCGAAACTCGTGCTCGACCGCGTGACCGAGGCGCTGACCGAACTGCGCGGAACCGCGATCCCGCTGGCCGTGGTCATCGCCGGGACCGGCACGCCGGCAGGCACGGGAGACCACTCGATGACCATCCGGCGGTGGCTGCTCGAGCACGGCCGCGTCGACCTGGTGAACACCGCGCAGAACCACTTCACCCGAGTCCGCTACTTCGTGGCCGCCGACGCCCCCTGGACGCCTGTTCTCTGGCTGCTCGGCCTCGGCTCGCACGTCCTCTGTGGACCTGCCACACCTCCATCAGGCTGATTCCGTGTTTACCCGTGTCCGCGGTCGGGTATGAAGATTGCCGGAAGTAACGCCATGCCAAGGAACCTGGAGCCGAGCCTGTGTGGTGAGACAGGAGGAACGACCAGTCATGTGGTTCGTGGACGGGAAAGACGCGCAGTTCCTCGACGGCGCGCCGGCGGGCAGCATCGACCTCGCCCGCGGTCTCGCCGGGTCGGGACGGTCGCTGCCGGAGATCACGGCGGTGATCGAACGGGCGCCGGTGGGCTTCGCCGTGGTGGACGAGCGGATGCGGTTCCTCTACGCCAATCCGGAGTTCGTGTCGATGCACGGCCTGGCGGCCAGTGACTACGCCGGGCGGACGATGAGCGAGGTCGTTTCACCCGCCTACGAGGCCATGGTGGAACCCCACGTCGCCGAGGTGCTCAGGTCCGGTGCCGTGCACCGCGACGTCGAGACCCGTGCCGACGTCGGCAACACCAGGAAGCAGCTCCTGCTCAACCTGTTCCCGTTGTGCGATCACCAGGACGAGGTGATCGCCGCCGTGATCGCGGTGCAGGACCTCACCAGGTCCCACGAGGTCGCCGAGCTCGAAGGCCTGCGCGTGCAGGCCGAGTGGACCGACCGGCTGGACCGGACGCAACGCGTGGGCGGCACGGGCTCCTGGGAGTTCGACCTGCGCAGCGGCCGGGTCGCGTGGTCGGCCAACCTCTGCCGCATGGCCGGGGTCACGCACTCCCCGAACACGCTCGACGAGGTGCTCGCGCTCGTGCACCCCGACGACGTCGAACCGGCCAGGGCGTCCTTCACCGGCCTCACCCTGCACTCACCGACACCGGACATCGAGTACCGGCTCCGCACACCGGACGGTCGTGTCGTCGTGCTCTCCTCGATCGCCGAGGCGGTCGCCGACGCCACCGGAACCGTGGTCGCACTGCGCGGCATGTGCGTCGACCGCACCGCCCGGCGCACCGCGGAGGCCGACGCGCGGGCGGCCGTGGTGCGAGCGGACGAGATGACGGCGCAGCTGCGGGACGAGCGGCAGATCGTGCTGCAGCTGCAACGGGCCCTGCTCCCGCCGAGCATCCCCGCCGTCGATGCGACCGAACTGGCCGTGGCCTACCGGCCGGCGAACAGCTCGGCCGGGGTGGGCGGCGACTTCTACGACGCGTTCCCGCTGTCCGACGGCAGGCTCGCGATCGCGGTCGGCGACGTGATCGGCCACGACGTCGAAGCCGCCGTCACGATGGGCAGGGTTCGCAGCGCCATCCGGGCCTTCGCGATGCTGGACCCGCTTCCGGACCGCGTGCTGCGCGACCTGAACCTGCTGGTCCACTCCGGCGACGACATGACGATGACGACGGTGTTCTACGGCGTCTACACCCCGTGGGACGGCACGCTCCGCTACGCCAACGCCGGTCATCCCCACCCGCTGCTGGTCCGCCACGGCGTCGCCCGTCCCATGGAGCACCGGCACGGGCTGATCACGGGGGCCGTGCAGCACGCCGAGTACCTCGCGTTCGAGACGTCCCTCCGATCGGACGACGTGCTGATCGTCTACACCGACGGGCTCGTGGAACACCGCGACGAGGACATCGACGCGGGTGTCGAGAGGCTGTGCGCCGCCGTGACGACGCCGCACCTGCCAGAACGCCTCGACGACCTCGTACCCGCGGTGATCAGCGCGGTTGCTCCCGAACAGGGGCGCGACGACGTCTGCGTTCTCGCGCTACGTCCCAGACCGGACCCGCCCGGGGTTCACCGCGGCGAGTCCAGCCCGTACACGGTGAACAGTCCTACGACGCTCTAGCGAGCATCGAGCAGCCTGCGCCGTGTACTCCCCCAGGCGATGAAGGAGTACGACGGCATGGCCGACGATCCAGCAACGTTCCCGCCGGCACACGCGGACGACGGCCGGCCTGATCCGGTCGAACGTCTCGACGAGACGACCGAGGCGCTCTCGGTGCTGCGCGACGCGTTCACCGGCGAGGAGGGCCTCGACGAGGCACTGCGGCGGCTGGCGGAGACGGCGGCCGGGGCGATCGTGGACGCCGGCGCGGTGACGGTCTCGGTGCTCAAGCTGGACCAGACGCGCACGGCGGCGGCGACCGACGACCGTCTCGTCGAGGTCGACGAGAAGCAGTACAGCGCCGACCGCGGCCCGTGCCTGAAGGCCGCCCGCACCCTGACGGCCGTCCGCGCGGTGGTCGGCGAACACCGCGGCGAGTGGCCCGAGTTCGAGGTGGCCGCGGCGGAGCACGGCATCCGCGCCTACCTGTCCGCACCCGTGGTGCTGCCGGCGTCGGAGAGATCCGAGGCACAGCACGTGGGCTCGCTCAACATCTACAGCCGCACCGCGGCCGCCTTCGACCCGTTCGACGAGAGCCTGATGCGCCTCTTCACCACCGCGGCCTCCGCCACGATCACCAGCGCGCAACGGTGGCACCGCTCCCGCAAGCACGTCCAGCACCTGGAGCAGGCACTGGAGTCGCGTGCAGTCATCGAACAGGCCAAAGGCGCGTTGATGGCCGCGCACGAGTGCACGGCGGACGAAGCCTTCTCGATGCTGGTCGAGCGATCTCAGCGCGAGAACGTCAAGCTCCGCACCGTCGCCCTCACCCTGCTGCGGACCGTCACCCGCCCGGGATGAGGACCGAGACCGAAGCCACGCCGGAGGCGCCGGCCCGGCTGCGCCGCCGCGCTTTCGTGCTGGCCAGGTCCCTGGACGAGCTGGCAGGGGACGTCGTGACCCGCAGGCTCTCGCTCCTGGAACCCGACCGCTGAGCGCTCGTTCGCCCCAGGTGGGCCGCGCAACGGTTGATCGCTTCGGCGAGCGGGCATCCCTCCACCAGCGCAACGGCGCGACATCGCGAAGGAGGGTGAAGTGATGAACGGCACGACCGCTTCCGATGCCGCGCACGTCCTGGAACTCGACCGCGACGTCACCGACCTCGGCAGGATTCGCCGCTGGACCGAGGCCGCCCTCCCCGGCGTGCACCAGGACGAGCTCGTCGACGTGCTGCTGGTCGTCACGGAACTCGTGTCGAACGTCTACGACCACGCGCGGTTCCCGGCACGTCTCCGGCTGCGGAAGTCCACCAAGCCGTGCATGGTCACCATCTCCGTCGAGGACGCCTCCTCGACGAGCCCCGTGCTGCGACCGGCCACGCCCGACTCGGTGCGCAGCCGCGGGCTGGTGATCGTGAACCAGCTCGCCAAGCAGTGGGGCGTGGTCCAGCGCACCGTCGGGAAGTCCGTGTGGGCCCTGATCCCCTGCCCGCTCACCCCGTGAACCGGCCAGAAGGTGGTGGCGCCGCTCCCCCCAGCGGCACCGCCACCTTCCCCCCGGTCGTGGATCCCCTCATCCACGCGGCAGAGCCTGCCAGGGTGAACCTGAAGGGACGCTGAAGGAACCTGAACCGGATTTCAGGACGCGATCACGAGGGATGCGGCACGCTGCTCCCATGCGCGTGCTCGTGGTGGAGGATGATCCCCGTCTCGCCGACCTGCTCACCCGCGGCCTGACCGCCGAAGGGTTCGCCGTCGACGTGGAGCGCACCGGCACGGACGGGCTGTGGCGGGCGCGGGAACACCCGTACGACGTGATCGTCCTGGACATCATGCTGCCCGGTCTCAACGGCTACCGGGTGTGCAAGGAGTTGCGGGACGCGGGCGTGTGGACGCCGATCCTGATGCTCACCGCGAAGGACGGCGAGTTCGACGAGGCCGAGGGCCTGGACACCGGCGCGGACGACTACCTGACCAAGCCGTTCTCCTACGTGGTGCTGGTGGCTCGGCTCAGAGCGCTGGCCCGGCGGTCGCGCACCGCCCAGCCGGTGCTGCTGCGGGCGGGCGACCTGGTGCTCGATCCGGTCAGCAGGGAGTGTCATCGCGGTACCGCGCGGATCGACCTGAAGGCCAAGGAGTTCTCGGTGCTGAGCTTCCTGCTGCGGCACGCGGGCGAGGTCGTCACCAAGTCGGAGATCATCGACGGCGTGTGGGACGCGGCGCAGGACCCCGACCCCAACCTCGTCGAGGTCTACATCAGCGCGCTCCGCCGCAAGATCGACACGCCGTTCGACCGGCGGAGCATCACCACCGTGCGCGGCGTCGGCTACCGGTTGGCGGACCGATGAAGTCCTTGCAGGTCAAGGTGACCGTGCTGGCCACGGTGATCACCGCACTGCTGATCGGGCTCGCCGGGACGCTGATGCTGACGGCCCAGCGCCAGCAGATCGCCGACCAGACGGCGGACAGCTCACGCGTGCACTACATGTGCTCCCGCCCGCACTGCGTCGAACTGCGTCAGCAGACGACCGCCGCCACTCCGGGGGTGATGGTCAAGTACGCGAGCACCGAAGTGCGGCCGGAGTTGTCGATGTGGCCGTTCACCAAACTCGGCGAGACCCCGTACCAGGTGATCGGGGAAGGGCCACGCCTCGACGAGGAGTTGACGCTGACGATCGTCTACCAGGCGCAACGGCAGCTGAACAGCGCGACGCTGGTCCTGTTCGGCGTGCTCTCCTCGATCACGGCGCTGGTGTCGGTCACGGTGCTGGCCACGGCCAACAGGGTGCTGCGGCCGGTGGAGACGATGCGGGCCGAGGTGGCGGAGATCAACGAGCACAACCTCACCCGGCGCGTCCCGGTGCCGTCCTCCGACAACGAGATCGCCCGGCTGGGCAAGACGCTGAACGAGACGCTGGACCGGATGCACAGCGCCGTCGAGGACACCCGCAGGTTCGTCGCGGACGCCTCGCACGAGCTGCGCAGCCCGCTGGCCGCGCTGCGGGCCGAGCTGGAGATCGCGCTGTCGCATCCGCACCTGGCGGACTGGACCACCGTCGTGAAGGCCGCGCTGGAGGACGCCGAACGGCTGCAGGAGCTGACCACGGATCTGTTGCTGCTGGCCAGGCTGGACGCCGACGCGCTGGACAACCAGGACACCGTCGACCTCACCGCCGTGGTGCGGCGGGAGGTCTCCCGCCGGGGCACGGTGATCCTGGACGCCGACGACCACGTCCTCGTTCCCGGACGGCGGGCGCAGCTGTCCCGGCTGCTCGGCAACCTGCTCGACAACGCCGAACGCCACGCGGGCACCGAGGTGGTCGTGCGCCTGCGCGGCGGGCCTTCCGCGACGCTGGAGGTCATCGACGACGGGCCCGGGATCCCCGAGGCGGACCGGGAACGCGTCTTCGACCGGTTCACCCGGCTCGACGAGGCCCGCACCCGTGCCGCGGGCGGCGCCGGGCTCGGGCTCGCGATCGCCCGGCGCATCGCCGCCAGGCACCACGGCACGCTGGAGGCCACCGACGCCGAGGGGTTCCGCGGAATCCGTTTCGTGGCAACGATTCCGACCGGCGTCCCGCTGCCGAGGAAGGCCGCCGCGCAGCAACGCGCGGGCGACGAGGTGTGGCAGTTCCTCAACGGCTCGATCGTCCCGACGCACGGCCACATCCCCGAACCACGCCCCGCTCCCGAGCAGGAACTGGAGTGGGGGCTCATCTTCGGCGAGCACCGGCCGGTGATCAGGTCCGGGCGAACCGCCGCGCCTCGTGGTGGGCGGCCATCCGCACGGGCGCGTTGACCACCCCGAACCCGCGGTAGCCGCCGATCCGTTCGACCACCTCGAAGAACACCCTCGCGCCCGCCAGTTCGGTGTAGAAGTGCAGGTACTCACCGAACTCGTCGCGGTCGTAGAGCACGGAGTTCCGCCGGAGCGCGTCGACCCGGTCAGCCGTCAGGTTCGTGCGCGCCATCAGGTCGTCGTAGTAGTTGCCGGGGATGTCCAGCAGCCGTGCGCCCAACTCCCGCAACGCCTCGGCGCACGCGACCGCGTCGGCACAGGTGAACGCGATGTGCTGCGGCTCTTCCACCGCCGGTGCCCAGCCCCCACGCCGGACCAGCGCGCAGTCCAGGGTGAGCCGGACGCCGCCGCCACTCACGCCACGGCCGCGCACCAGGCCGAACGGCGCCGCGAACTCCGCCGTCACGCCAGGTTCCAGGCCCAGCACCGAACGGTAGAACAGGCCGGCCTCGTCGAAGTTGTCGAACGGCTGGGTCAGCGCGACGTGGTCGATGCCGGTGATGCCCGCCTCCGGCGCCGACTCACCGGTCGGCACGAAGTCACCGAGCCAGTCGTCGTCCGCGCACAGGAAGATCTCGGTGCCGTCGGGTGCGGCGATCGCCGTCAGCGGCGCCTCGCCAGGACCGGCCTCGCGGGTCAGCGGAGGCGCGAGCAGGACCTCCGCCCGCCGGGCCGCCGCGGCCGGATCCGGCACGGAGACGCCGAGCGCGCCGATCGCACCGGGTTCGCCTGCCGCGTTGACCAGCACGCGTGCTTCGCCCTGCGTCCACAGCTCCACCGGCTTCGAGCGATGCACGCCCGTCCGCGTGAAGCCCAGCACGGCGAGGTCCGACTCCCCCACGACCTCAGCGAAGGCGTAGCCGGTCGGGACGGGTGCGGCGGGAACGTCCAGCAGCCGCAAGGAGTCCTGCAGACCGACGAGCGACCGCATGGCGTCGACGGCGGCGCGGTGCGGGTCGGACTGGCGGAAGACGTCGTTGAACACCTCGAGGGAGAGCGGCCCGCGGTATCCGGCGTCGAGGACGTCGCGGGTGAACGTGGTCAGGTCGAAGTCGCCCTGTCCAGGGAAAAGCCGGTGGTGGCGGCTCCACGGCAGGACGTCCATCGGCAACGTCGGCGCGTCCGCGAGCTGCAGGAAGAAGATCTTCTCGCCGGGGATCGCGCGGATCGCCCTGGGATCGTCCCCTTTGGACAGGATGTGGAAGCTGTCGAGGCAGACGCCGAGTGCCGGATGCCCGGCGCGGCGCACGATCCGCCACGCGTGCTCGTAGCCGTTGACGTATCGGCCCCAGGCGAGCGCCTCGTAGGCGATGCGCAGGCCGCGTTCGCCCGCGCGCGTCGCGAGCAGGTGCAGTTGCTCGGCGGCCAGATCGTCGTCGTCGATGGCCTCTGGTGACACGGAAGAACACACCAGCACGGTGTCCACGCCCAGTTCGGCCATGACGTCGAACTTCTGCTCGGCGCGGCGGAGATTGGCGGCGAGCACGTCCGGCGGCACGGCCTCGAAGTCGCGGAAAGGTTGGTACAGGTCGATGCTCAGGCCCAGGTCGGCGCAGCGCTGCCGGATCTCCGCCGGGCCGCGGCGGTCGGCGAGCAGGTCGTTCTCGAAGATCTCGACGCCGTCGAAGCCCGCCTCGGCGGCCGCGGTCAGCTTGTCGTCCAAGGTGCCGGACAGGCACACGGTGGCGATGGCGGTGCGCAGGTCAGGACGCATGCGCGGGCTCCCCTTCCAGCTCCTCGAAGTGCGCGAGCATCCGGTCCGCGTCCGGTTCGACGCCGGTGAACAGCCGCAACGACTCCGCGGCCTGGAGCACGACCATCCCGCCGCCGTGCAGCACCCGGCAGCCCCGCGCTCGCGCGGCGGCGAGGAGCGCCGTCTCCAGCGGCCGGTAGACGATGTCGGCGACCCAGAGATCGCCCCGCAGCAACGATTCATCGAGCGGCAGGCCGGGATGCGCCGCCATGCCCGTGGGGGTCGCGTGGACGAGACCGTCCGCCGTGCGCACGGCCTCCGGGGTGCAGGCGCTGGCCCGGCCGGCGCCGAAACTGCTTTCCAGCGCCGCCACCAGCTTCGCGGCTCGATCCTGGTCGACGTCGTGGACGCCGAGGTGTCCGGTGCCGAGCGAGAGCAGGGCGTGGGCCACGGCGGCGCCCGCCCCGCCGGCGCCGAGCAGGACGACGTTCTGCATCGCGGCGTCCGGCAGGCCCCGGCTCAGGCTGCGGGCGAACCCGGTCGCGTCGGTGTTGTGGCCGATCGCCCTGCCGTTGTCGAAGACCACGGTGTTGACGGCGCCGAGCGCGGCGGCCTGCGGGACGAGTTCGTCCAGGTGCGGCAGGACCGCCTGCTTCGCCGGATGGGTGATGTTGAGGCCGTCGTACCCCTCGACCCTGGCCTGCGCCAGCACCTCGCCCACCGGCAGCCCGAGGACGTCGAGGTCGAGCAACCGGTAGCGGTAGGGCAGCCCGAGCTCGGCGGCCTCGCGTTCGTGCAGCGCCGGACTCAGGGACGGTCCGATGCCGGAGCCGATGAGCCCGATCAGGTAGGTGGTCACCCGGCCTCCATTTAATGTACGAACTAGTGAGTTCACTGTAGCGCGCCGAGTCGCCCGCAGGAAGTGCTGGACTAGAGTTGGCTGGTCATCCGCAGATCGAAGGGGGCTCGGTGGCCGCACCGCCGTCATCCGATGAGCGCCAGCGGGACAAGGACCGCACCCGCGCCGACATCCTGGACGTAGCCACGCGGGAGTTCGCCGACAAGGGCTACACGGGGGCGCGGGTCGACGAGATCGCCGAGCGCACCAGCACGACCAAGCGGATGATCTACTACTACTTCGGCGGCAAGGAACAGCTCTACATCGCCGTTCTGGAGCAGGCCTACCTGGCGATCCGCGCTCTCGAGGCCGAGCTCGACGTCGAGCACCTCGAACCGGAGGACGCGATCCGCCGGCTCGCGGAGCTGACCTTCGACCACCACGAGGCGCACCCCGACTTCATCCGGCTGGTCAGCATCGAGAACATCCACCGCGCCGAGCACATCGCGCGCTCGGAGGTCCTCGCGGGACTCGCGAACCCGGCGCTCGACGGCCTGACCCAGATCCTCGAACGGGGCCGCGCGGCCGGCCGGTTCCGCGCCGACGCCGACCCGCTCGACGTGCACATGGTGATCAGCTCGTTCTGCGTCTTCCGGCTCGCGAACCGGCACACGTTCGCGGCGATCTTCGGCAGGGACATGCTCGACCCCGGCCGCCGCGAGCACTACCGACGCATGCTCGGTGACATGCTGATCGACTACCTGACCAGCTGAAATCTCGCTCTTGACACACGGGGGTCACATATCCGACCTTGTATTAACTAACTAGGTCGTACATGGGAGTACGCCGTGACCACATCGATGGCCCGCAAGACTGCGCTGGCAGCCTGGATCGGCAGCGCCCTCGAGTACTACGACTTCTTCATCTACGGCACCGCCGCCGCACTGGTCTTCAACAAGGTCTTCTTCCCCGCCGCCGATCCGGCGACGGGAACCCTGCTCGCGCTCGGCACGTTCGGCGTGGGCTACCTGGCCAGGCCGCTCGGCGCGTTCATCCTCGGCCACGTCGGCGATCGCTTCGGCCGCAAGAAGGTCCTGGTCTTCACGCTGCTGCTGATGGGCGTGGCCACGTTCGCCGTCGGATGCCTGCCCACCTATGACACGGCGGGCGTCCTCGCACCGATCCTGCTCGTCTTCCTCCGCCTGTTGCAGGGACTTTCCGCCTCGGGCGAGCAGGCGGGCGCGAACTCGATGTCGCTGGAGCACGCCCCGGACCACCGGCGGGCGTACTTCACCAGCTTCACGCTGAGCGGCACGCAGGCGGGGCAGATCCTCGCCACGGCGATCTTCCTGCCCGTGGCGGCACTTCCCCAGGAGGACCTGCTGACCTGGGGCTGGCGCGTGCCGTTCTGGTGCAGCGCGATCGTCGTGGTGGTCGGCTTCGTCATCCGCCGCAAGATCGACGAGACCGCGGAGTTCAAGCGCACCAAGACGGCCAAGCTGCCGGCCGCGGTGTTGTTCCGGACGCATTGGAAGGACGTCCTGCGGGTAGTCCTCGCGGCCACCATCGCCTCGGTCAGCACGATCTTCACCGTCTACGCCCTGAGCTACGCGGTGAACACGATCGGCCTGGCGCGCACGCCCATGCTGTGGGTCGGCGTGCTGGCCAACGTCGTGGCGCTGGCCGCGATCCCGTTGCTGGCAGGCCTTTCCGACCGGATCGGCCGCAAACCCGTGTTCCTCGCGGGCTGCGGCGCGTGCGCGATCCTGATCTTCCCGTACCTGTGGTCGATCTCCATCGGCGCGTACGGACTGGTGTTCGCGCTCGGCATCCTGCTGTTCGGCGTGTGCTACTCCGCGATCAACGGCATCTGGCCGTCCCTGTACGGCGAGATGTTCAGCACCGAGGTCAGGCTGTCCGGCATGGCGATCGGCACGCAGATCGGGTTCGCCATCGCGGGCTTCGCGCCGAGCGTGGTGGCGGCGATCGGCTCCGGGCGCGACGACTGGCTCGGGGTCGCGATCTTCACGGCGGCGGTGTGCGCGCTCAGTGCGACGGCGATCGCGACGGGACGTGAGACGTTCAAGCGTCCGACGGCGGAACTCGGCCGCCGGCCGCAGGAAGCTCCTGTCGGGGCCGCATTGGGCCGTTGAGTGGTGACCGGGGCGGCTCCGCCGGGGTGCAATGATCCGGCGGAGTCGCCAACGGAGGTGTGCCATGCGAACACGGCTCGTGGTGTCGTTGCTGGGGCTCGTACTGGTCGCGGGTGGTGCGCCCGCAGTGGCCGAGCCACTGCACGTGCCCGGTGACCAGCCGTTGCCCGGTTACACCATCGTCAACCCTCCATTGGCGCCCGAGGTGATCGACGGGCAGCCGACGAGAGTGCTGCAGGGAGTTCACAAGCACTCCGCGTACGTCGTCGAGGTGCCCGCGAAGTGGAACGGCCGGTTGGCCATGTGGGCGCACGGCTACCGCGGCACCGGCACGGTGCTGACCGTGGATCCGCCGGCGTACGGCCTGCGCACCCGGATGCTCGGCCAGGGCTACGCCTGGGCCGCGTCCTCCTATTACAGCAACGGATACGACGTCCGTGCCGGCGTCTCGGCCACGCACGACCTGGCCCAGCACTTCGGCACGCTGGTCGCCAGGCCGAAACAGGTGTTCGTCGCGGGGGTGTCGATGGGCGGGCACGTCATCGGCCGTTCGCTGGAGCAGTATCCCGGCTTCTACGACGGCGCGCTGCCGATGTGCGGCGTGCTCGGCGATCACGAGCTGTTCGACTTCTTCCTCGACTACCAGCTGACTTCGCAGGCGCTCAGCGGAATTCGCGCCTACCCGATCCCGGCCGACTACTCCACGGCCGTGGTGCCGCGCATTCAGGAGAAGCTGGGGCTGACCGGACTCGTGCCCGGCGGCCCGGACACCGTGACGGACCGGGGCGCCCAGTTCCGCGCGACCGTCGTCGAGCACAGCGGCGGCCCGCGTCCTGGCTCGACGCCTGCTTTCGCGTACTGGAAGGACTTCCTGTTCAGCCTCGCCTCGCCGGCCAACGACAGCGCGCCGCTCTCGCTCGACCCCGGCAGGCTGGCGACCAACCTCGGCACCCGCTACCAGCCGAACACGCCGGTCGACCTCAACCGCGAGGTGCGGCGGGTGGCGCCGCGCGACTGGCGCACCCGCCTCTCCCCCGCGCTCACCGAGGTGCCGGCGATCGCCGGCAGGCCACGGGTTCCGGTGCTCTCGTTGCACGGGCTGGGCGATCTCTTCGTGCCGTTCTCGATGGAACAGGACTACCGGGCCGACGTCGCCCGCAACGGTCAGTCGAAGTTGTTGGTGCAGCGGGCGATCCGCACGGTGGACCACTGCGAGTTCTCGCCGGCGGAGGCAGGTGCGGCGTGGGACGACCTCGTGACGTGGACCGACCGCGGCCGCAGGCCCGCCGGTGACGCGATCGGCGATCGTGACGCGGTCGCCGCGCCCGCGTTCGGCTGCCGGTTCTCCGATCGCGCCGCCTACACCGGGCCCGGCACCCGCAGGTTGTTCTCGCCCTGTCCCACGCCCTGAAGTCGAACAGTTTTCGAAACTTCGCCGTTTTCCGCCCTTCCACACGGCGCCGGGCGGGGCATTCACCTGGAGATTCGACGGAATTCGACACGTGATTCACCCTGTTCGACAGCTCTTGATCCGTCGAACCGGTCCGGTCAACACTGCGGGAAGTTCCAGTTCGGGCGGCATCGGGATTTGGCGCAATCCCTGCCGCTCGCACCGAACTGCGTTGACCGGTCCAATTCCACCCGCCTCTCGCGGGTGCTTCTCAGAGAGCGCCGAAAATGACGCTGACAGCGAAGTCAGTCGCACGGGTCTCACTCGTGTCAGCCCTTCTCACCGCCGTCGCGGGAGCCGCGATCATCGGAGCGTCGCCCGCCAGTGGCGCCGCCTCCACCCTGGGCGCGGCGGCCCAGCAGAGCGGCCGCTACTTCGGCACCGCGGTGGCCGCGGGCAAACTGGGTGATTCGACCTACACCGGGATCCTGAACCGCGAGTTCGACATGGTCACGGCCGAGAACGAGATGAAGATGGACGCGACCGAGCCGAACCAGAACCAGTTCAGCTACGGCAACGGCGACCGGATCGTGAACCAGGCCCGCAACCAGGGCAAGCGAGTCCGCGGCCATGCACTGGCGTGGCACTCGCAGCAGCCCGGCTGGATGCAGAACATGTCCGGCACGTCGCTGCGCAACGCGATGCTGAACCACGTCACGCAGGTCGCGACCTACTACCGCGGCAAGATCTACGCCTGGGACGTCGTGAACGAGGCCTTCGCCGACGGCAGCGGCGGCGGACGCCGTGATTCCAACCTGCAGCGCACCGGCAACGACTGGATCGAGGCCGCCTTCCGCGCGGCCCGTTCGGCGGACCCGAACGCGAAGCTCTGCTACAACGACTACAACACCGACAACTGGTCGCACGCCAAAACCCAGGGCGTCTACCGGATGGTGCAGGACTTCAAGTCCCGCGGCGTCCCGATCGACTGCGTCGGTTTCCAGGCGCACTTCAACAGCGGCAACCCGGTGCCGTCCAACTACCACACGACCCTGCAGAACTTCGCCGCTCTCGGCGTGGACGTCCAGATCACCGAACTGGACATCGAGGGCTCCGGCAGTTCGCAGGCCCAGCAGTACCAGGGCGTCACGCAGGCCTGCCTCGCCGTCTCGCGCTGCACCGGCATCACCGTGTGGGGCATCCGCGACTCCGACTCGTGGCGCGCTTCCGGCACTCCGTTGCTGTTCGACGGCAGTGGCAACAAGAAGGCCGCCTACACCTCGGTCCTCAACGTCCTGAACAACGGCACGGATCCCGGGCCGACGAGCACCACCACAACCACCACCACGTCGTCCAACCCCGGCGGCGGGGGCTGCACGGCGACGTACTCCGAGGGTGAGAAGTGGAGTGACCGCTTCAACGGCAACGTCACGGTCACCGGCACGAACAACTGGATCGTCACGGTCACCGTGAGCTCGCCCCAGAAGATCATCGCCACCTGGAACACCAGCGCCACGTGGGACTCGGCCAACGTGATGACCGCACGCCCCAACGGCAACGGCAACACGTTCGGCTTCACCGTCCAGCACGGCGGCAACTGGAACTGGCCGAGCGTCTCCTGCCGCGTCGGCTGATCACCGCGGTCGCCGGAATTGTCGGACCCCCTTGCTACGGTCGTTTCAGCTGATCAACGCGAGGGGGAAAGACCGTGGCCGCTGCCACCACGTACCTGGAGCTGTCGGAGTCCGGCGGAAGTGCGCACAAGTTCTACGAGGTGGTCGTCGACGGCACGACGGTCACCATCACGTTCGGCCGCATCGGTGAACGCGGGTCCACTCGCGAGTCGACGTTCGCCGATGCGGCCAAGGCGGTGGTCGCCGCGGAGAAGAAGATCGGCGAGAAGGTGCGCAAGGGGTACGCGCCCGCGGTCAAGGGGCAGCGGGCGCGGCGGGCGATCACCCGGCGCGAGATCACGAGCGTGCAGTCGAGTGCCCGGCAGGCGCCCGTGTTGTGGCGCTTCCACTCCGGCGCGCCGGCGTTCGGCATCTTCATCGGCGAGGACGAGGCGTGGGTCGGCAACGAGCGCGGTGACGTCTTCACGCTCGCGCACGACGGCCGGGTGACGGGGCGGTACGGGCTGCCGGACGGCGTGAAGTGCATCGTCGCCGACGACTTCTGGATCTACGCGGGCTGCGACGACGGCCGCGTGTACGACCTGGGCGGCAAGGTTCCGCGCGTCGCGTACGAGATCGCCAACGACGTCGACATCTACTGGCTCGACATCGACGACGGCGTGCTCGGCGTGTCGGACCGGCAGGGCGGCATCACGATCGTCGACCACGAGGACGAGTTCCAGTGGTCGCGCCGCAGCACGGGCGACAGCGCGTGGATGGTGCGGTGCGCGCCGGAAGGCGTGTTCCACGGGCACTCCCGCGGCGTCACGCACTACGCGGCGCGCAGTGGCGATCCCGTGTGGCACGCCGAGACGGTGGGCGCTGTGCTGTTCGGCTGGCAGGAACCGGCCGAGGTGTTCGCGGGCACCAGCCGCGGGTACGTGCACCGGTTAGCGCGTTCCACCGGTGCCGAGAAGGCGCGTTACCGTTGCGACGCGGCGGTTTTCTCGTGCGCCACCTCGCCGGGCGGCGACTACGTGTTCGCGGGCGACAACCACTCGTCGGTGTACTGCTTCGCGGCCGACGGCACGCGGTTGTGGAAGCTCGGCACGGGCTGCGGCTCCGCGTACTCCATGCAGTACCGCGACGAGCGCCTGTACATCGTCACGACGGACGGCTCGCTGGCGTGCATCGACGCGAGCCCGGCAGCGATTCACGCCGCCGAGCAAGGAGAACTGCCGCAGCGCAGCGACATCAAGGCCGACCACTGGCAGCGCGTCGAGGCCACGGCCGCGGTGGAGACCGTGGTGGCCAGCGCGGTGCCGGCCGACGGTGGCGTCGTCGTGGAGTGCGTGCAGGACGGCGGCCGTCTGCGCGTGCACGTGATCTCCGACGGGTACGACCGTTCTCGCGCCGTGCAGTTCCCGAAGGACATCCGCGTCCCCGGCGCGCGTTACCTGGTGACCGAGATCCACACCTCGGCGAGCGGCGGGTTCTACCGCGCGAGGGGAGAGATCAAGAGGCTGCTGTAACTCCCCGCGCGGCGAGTTTTGTCCCGGTTTGCCCCTGTATCTGACACGAGCTTTGCCTTGGGGCGACCGGGAAAGCCGCGCGGCCTGGTCAACGCACCGGTCTTGGTCTATACCAATATTCAGCCGCCGCGAACCTTTGCCCAGAGGAGTTCGTCATGCTGAACAGACTGGTCAAGCTGGGTCTGGCCGCCGTGCTGGCGGCGGTGGTGCTGCCCACCGGTGCGGCTCAGGCGGCGACGCTGTCGTCGGTCGCGCCGTACGTCGACATGGGGGCGTGGCCCACGCCCGTGCTGTCCTCCATGGCGAGCAAAGGGGGCGTGAAGAGCTTCACGCTCGGGTTCGTCACCTCGTACGGCTGCAAGGCGAGCTGGTTCGGTGCCTACGACCCGCGAGCGGGGTGGCAGAAGGAGGAGATCGGGAAGCTGCGCGCCGCCGGAGGGGACGTGAAGATCTCGTTCGGCGGGGCCTCGGGCATCGAGCTGGCCTACTTCTGCACCACGCCGACGACTCTGGCCGACGAGTACGACGCCGTCGTCAAGGCCTACGCGCTGAAGTACGTCGACTTCGACATCGAGGGCGCGGCGGTCGCCGAACCCGCGACGATCCAGCGGCGCTCGCAGGCGTTGAAGATCCTGCAGGACCGCAATCCCGGCCTGAAGATCTCGCTGACGCTGCCGGTGCTGCCGAGCGGGCTCACGGCGGACGGCCTGAACGTGGTGCGGTCGGCCAAGAACGCCGGGGTGAACCTCGATCTGGTCAACGTCATGGCGATGGACTACTACATGGGCCCCGCCGACCAGGGCGCCAGGGCGATCGCCGCAGCCAAGGCGACGCAGGCCCAGGTCAAGTCCATCTACGGGCTGTCGGACGCGGCCGCGTGGAAGAAGGTCGGCGTCACGCCGATGCTGGGCGTGAACGACTCGCAGAACGAGATCTTCTACCAGAAGGACGCCCGTGCGCTGGTGACCTTCGCGTCCTCCGTGCACCTGGGCATGCTCTCGTTCTGGGAGCAGGGCCGGGATGCCAACGCCTGCAACGGCGCGCTGTACCGCTGCAACAACATCCCGCAGCAGCCCTACGAGTTCGCCAAGATCTTCTCCGCCTTCAACGGGTGAGGAAGTGGTGAACGCGCTCGGTTTCCGCCTTCATCCCACGATGGAGGTAGATGCCGAGCGCTTCCCGCCACACGGCCTCGGCGCACGAGTGCCGGCCCAGGGCGACGAGGGTGTGGCCCAGCCGTTCGAGGCCGTCCGCGAGTCCGAGGAGATGTCCCAGTTCCCGCACCACGGCGATGGATTCCTCGTAGTGCCGGGCGGATTCCTCGTAGTGGCCACGCCGGTGGGCGATGAGACCGAGGCAGGTCAGCACGGCCGCCTCGCCGGTGCGGAAGCCGTCCCTGCGGTGCCGGGCCAGTGCGAGGCGGCTGTAGCCGCGCGCCGCGTCGAGCCGTCCCAGGGCGGCCGCGTGCCAGCCCATCTGCGCGAGCGCACGTGCCTCCCACCTCGGTTCCCCGACGGCCCGGTAGAGCACGAGCGCCTGGCGGGCGTGCCGCAGCGCCTGACGGGGGTCCTGCTGACCCCAGGCAACCCCGAGCGAGTAGTGCACGCCGGCCAGGTGGACGGTGTCGTCGCAGTGCTCGGCCAGGGCCAGCGCCCGGCGCAGGTGCTCGACGGCGATCTCGTTCTGCCCCAGGGAGATGTGGGCGACCCCCGTCATGCGTTCGGTGTTCGCGAGAACGGCCGGATCGTTCAGGTGCCCGGCGGCCTCGGCGGCCAGCCCCCACGTCGTGAGCCTCGCGTGCGTGAGCCCACGGCGGACCATGAACGTGTGCAGGTGCCACGCCAGCAGCCACGTGATGGCGTACCGCCGCTGGTCGAGTGCGCTCTGCTGGGCGGCGATCAGGCACGCGAACTCGGCCTCGAACCACGCCTGCGCCGTCGCGTCGTCCGGCACCGGGTCGAGGTGGACGTCGCGCGTGACGTGGTCGAGCGGTGACGGGAAGCAGATCTGGTCCATGACCTCCCCTGCCACCCGCGCGGCCTGCACGTAGTGGTCGAACACCCGCCGCGACGCGTCCTCCCGCACCGGTTTCGGCAGGTCCCTGGCGACCGTCGTGGCATAGGCGCGGACCAGGTCGTGCATCCGCCATCGGCCAGGAACGTCCTGGTGCAGCAGGGAAGCCTCTTCCAGCGCCCGCAGCACCTGCCTGGCCTGTGCCGGTGCGGCGCCGAGCAGGTTGGCGGCCGCAGCCAGGCCGATGTCGGGGCCGGGCGCGATGCCCAGCAGCGCGAACGCGTCGCGCTGCCGGGGACAGAGAGCGCGCAACGACCACGACAGCACGGCGGGCAGGCTGGCGGACGGTTCCTCGTTGTCGAGCACGTCGATGACGGCGTCGTCCAGCTCGGCGGCGAGGGTCGCCAGCGGGAGACCGGGCCTCATCTGGGCATGGGCGGCGACGATGCTCAGCGCCAGCGGGAACCCACCGCACACCGCGATCAGCCGGTCGGTGGCGAGCGGTTCGGCCGCCGGCCGGGCCGCGCCGAGCCGGTCGGTGAGCAGCACGCGGGCCTCGGCGCCGGTGAGCTCGCTGAGCAGCAGGTGCTGGGTCGCGTGCCGGGTGATCAGGCCGGGCAACCGGTTGCGGCTCGTGATGATCACGGCGCACAGGTCGTTGCCCGGCAGCAGCGGCACGACCTGGTCGGTGCACGCGGCGTTGTCGAGCACCAGCACCATCCGCCTGCCCGCGACGAGCGACCGGAACAGCGCAGCGCGTTCCTGGGTGCAGGCGGGGATGCGGCCGGGTTCGACGGCCAGCGCGTGCAGCAGGCCACCCAGCGCCTCCCCCGCGGTCATCGGTTCCTCGGTCGGGGAGAAGCCGCGCAGGTCGACGAACAGCTGCCCGTCGGGGAACCGGCCGGCGTGCCGGTGCGCCCACCGCAGCGCGAGGCTGGTCTTGCCGATCCCTCCGGTGCCCGCGATCGCCGAGACGACCGCGGTGCGGGCGGCGTCGAGACGGTCCAGCTCGTCGCGGCGCCCGACGAACGTCGCGGGCTCCGACGGCAGCTGCCGCGGCACGACCAGGATCGGCCTGGTCGCGGCCAGCCGGGGATCGGCGACGAGGATCCGCTGGTGCAGTTCGCGCAACGCGGCGGACGGCTCGGCACCCAGCTCGGCCAGCAACCGCTCGCGCACCTGCCGGTAGTGCTCCAACGCGTCGATGCTGTGCCCGGACCGGTGCAGTGCCACCAGGTACTGGCCGGCCACCCGCTCGTTCAACGGGTGCCGCGCGACCCGTGCGGACAGCTCGGCCACCAGCTCCCCGCCCTCGCCGGCAGCCAGCCGCGCGTCCACGAGTTCGTGCGAGGCCGCCAGCCGCTCCTGCTCCAGCCGGTCGCGTTCCTCGCGCACCCACTCGCCGTCGAGGCCGGTCAGCGCCTCCGCCCGCCACAACGCCAGCGCCTCGGTCAGCAGCCCGATCGCGTCACCCTCCCGCGCACGGGCCCACAGGTCCTGGAACTGCAGCAGGTCGACGGCGTCACCGGTCAGGACGTACCCGCCGGACCGGTGCTCGATCGCCAGCCCGCCGATCCCGGCCACCGCCCGCCGCAGCCGCGACACGTAGCTGTGCAACGTCGTCCGCGCCCGTGGTGCCGCGTCGGCACCCCAGACCCGTTCGACCAGCCGGTCGACCGGCACGACCTTGCCCGCGTCGACCGCGAGCGCCGCCAGGACGCACCGCTGCCGGGGCGGACCCAGGTCCACCGCTCCCGCGCTCACTTCTCCCAGAAGACGCAACACCCGGCGTCACCCCCGGAGTGTTCACGCGCCGGCGAGCGTCCAGGTTGCCGTGTCGGTGTAAGTCCGTCCGTCGCGCGTGCCGGTGATCGTCACCGTGTTGGCGCCCGGCCGCAGGGTGATCGGCCAGGTGTAGGTGTGGTCGGCGGCGGGCGGCTTCGGGGCGCCGACGGCCACGCCGTTCACCGTGAGCTGCACGTTGTCCGTCGTGCCGTAGGCGCGAACGGTGGTGGCGGCAGCCGTGCGCTGGGTCCAGCGGGCGCTGTTCAGGTGCACGAACGGGGTGTTCGTCCAGTTCGCCTTGTACAGGTAGAACGAGTCTTTTCGGGTGGCGCGGTCGTAGGTGACCAGGCCCTTGTCGTTGCGACCCAGCGTGTCGCCCTCGGAGCGGCTGTCGACGGCGAAGTCGAACATGTTCCAGACGAACGTGCCCCACAGGTAGGAGCGCGTCTTGATGTCCGCCCAGTGGTTCTCGTGCACGAGGGTCTGGTACTCCTCCGGGTGCCAGCGCGAGGTCGTCACGGGCGGGCGCGGGTTCTCCTCGTGCTGCGCGACGCTGCCGCCGGCGCCGTACTCGCTCAGCGCGATCTTGCGGGCCGGGTCGCGGGCGTGCAGGCGGTCGGCCCAGCCACCGGGGCCGGTGCTGCTGGTGTCGTACCAGCCGAAGTACTTGTTGTAGGCGGCCAGTTCCGCGTGTCCCGACACCGGGTCGAGGTCGCCGATGTGCGACGCGTAGGTGGAGTGCCTGCCGGAGTCCTCGGCCTGGACGGCGGCGGCCAGGTCGCGCAGCAGGTTGTTGGTGGCGGTGTTGCTGGTCTTCTGCTCGTTGCCGATGCCCCAGAACGCGATAGACGGGTGGTTGAAGTTCTGCCGGATCATCTCCAGCAGCTGCTGCTGGGCGTTCGCGCGGAACGCCGCGCTGTCGGTGATCTCGTTGACCAGCGGGATCTCCGTCCACACCACGTAACCGCGCTCGTCGGCGAGGTCGTAGACCTGCTCAGCCTGCTGGTAGTGGGCGGTGCGCAACGCGTTGACGCCCATCTCGTCCATCAGGTCGAAGTCCTGGCGGTGGTTCTCTGCCGTCACGGCCCAGCCCGCGTTCAGCCGGTCCTGGTGGGCGTTCACACCGTTGAGGCGCAAAGCCTTGCCGTTCAACGAGAACCCGGTGTTGGCGTCGACGGCCGTGGTGCGCAGACCGAGCGGTTCGGTGACGACGTCCTTCACCACGTTCGTGTCGGCGTCGATGATCTCCACGCTCGCGCGGTAGAGGTACGGGTCCGCCTTGCCGTTCCACCGGTGCGGGCGAGCGATAGCGACCGTCTGCACGGTGTCGAACCCGGTGGCGGCGTTGACCGAACGGGTCGCGGACGTCGTCTCGCCGGCGATGACACCGGCGTGGTCGGCGACGACCGTGCGGATCTTGACCCGTGCCGCGGAAGTGCGGTTGTTCCAGGCCTTCGTGGTCACCTCGACGCTCGCGGACGCGTCACTCAGAGAGCGTTGCCGCAGATAGACACCGGGGCCGCCGGAGTCGCCCATGCGCGCGGCGAGCAGGTCCAGCGCGGTCAGCGAGACACCGCGGTAGATGCCGCCGAAGAACGTGAAGTCCGCGGAGATCGGGGCGATGTCGGCCTTCGCGGCGTTGTCCGCCTTGACCGCGATCACGTTGTCCTGCCCCAGTTTCAGCGCGGCGGTCGCGTCGAACCGGAACCCGGCGAAGCCGCCGCGGTGCTGCCCCAGCTTGACGCCGTTGACCCACACGTCCGCGACCTGGTTCACGCCGTCGAACCGCAGCCACAACCGGCGGCCGGCCAGCGTCGTCGACGGCGTGAAGTGCTTGCGGTACCAGCCGATTCCCCGGTAGTAGTTCGACCCGCCGTCCTGACCGTCGGCAGCGTTCCACGTGTGCGGGACGCTGACCTGCGACCACGACGAGTCGTTGAAACCGGTCGCCTCGGCCCCCGCGGCGTCGGCGCGCAGGAACCGCCAGCCCGCGTCGAGGCTCACCTGCGCGCGTGTCACCGGTGGCACGTAAGCCGAAGCCGCCGGCGTGCCGACGAACATCGCCGAGAGCAGAAGCAGCGGCAGGAGCAGCGCCGGCAGACGTGTCATGTCCCTGAACGTATGGGCGCGATGAAAACGGTGTCAACGAAAGGAGCTAGTTCCGGTACAACGGGTTCGGGCAGTCGACGTACCGGCTCGCCGCACCCTCCGCGCGCGTCCAGCGCAGCAGCAGGTTCGCCTTCGCGGGCACGAACCGGTTCTCCAGCAACGACATGACCTGTTCACATCCGTGATCTCTTGCATACGCAACGAAAACAGACCGTGCCTCGGCCCACACGTCCAGACCGGGATGCCGGACCAGCACCGCGCCGGCGATCTCGATCAGGTGGTTGACGATCAGGCAGTACCGCAGCCGCTCCCAGCCCTTGGCCTCGGAGACTCCCCGCGCCCCGTCCAGTCCGTCCATTGAGGACAGCAGATCGGCGTGCCGGGGCAGCAGCCGCATGCCCTCGGGGTCGCGGTAGATCGCCTGCACCGGTGTGCCCGTGGCGTCCACGCCCACCAAGACGTTCTGCAGATGGCACTCCATCACGATGCCGTGCGCGAAGAACGCGTGCAGCACCGGGGGAACGACGACCGAGACGTACTGGCGGAACCAGCGCAACGCACTCTCGGAATCCAGTCCGTCCAACGGGTTGCCGTCGAAGCCCTCGCTGATCCCGGCCGCCAGCAACGGGGTCACGCCGGGAAGAACGTGCTGCCGGACACCGTCGCGCACGACGACCGCCAGTCCCTCGAAGGAGTCCGGCGAGGTCCGGTAGCCGCGGTCGATCAGGAAGGCCGCGCCGGGGAAGTCCGCGGCGATGTCCGCGAACACCGGTCTCAGCAACCGTGCGAGCGGCGGGATCCAGCGCAGGTCGTGCTCCCACAACCGGCGCACGTCGTTGGTGATCTGCACGTCGAGGCTGAACTTGTAGAACAGGTCGGCGGCCGGGTCGTAGACCGTGCGCACCGACGACGTCGGCCACACCTCGTGCTCCGCCACGGCACCCGTGAGGCCCAGCAAGGAGAGTTGCCACGGATGCGCGGGCAGCACACCGGCGGGCAGCGGCACCTCGCCGTCGTCGACGAACTCGCCTTCCAGGTGCGCCAGCGAAAAGCTCGCGTGCACCTCGGGCGAGTACGGCAGCCACTCCGACGCGGGCAGGCCACCGCGGCCCTTCGGCGCGGGGTGGTAGCGGTGGCCGGCGATCAACGCCTGCTCGGACCGCTGGTAGAGGTCGGCGGGCGGCGCGGCGCGGGCGTCGAGGACGGCGGCGATGGCCGACCGCGAGCCCGCGATCTCGTCCAGGAAGCCGACCGGCGGGTCGCCGAGCTCCTTGGTGATGAGCACGGCGAGTTCGTGCCACGACAACGGCTGCCACGATCCGGTGAACACCTCGGGATCCGAGAGCCAGCGCCCCTCCCGCACCCGGAGCAGAACGTCGGTGCGGGGCAGGCGGATCGTGCCGTTCGCCCACTCCCCCACCTCGCGGCGCAGGCAGTTCAGCAGGGCCGTCGTGGTGACGGCGTCGGGGTCAGTGCTGGCGTCCACCGGTGTCCGCTTCCCTGTCGCGATGTGTCAGGATCAGATCATTCTGACGCAGACACCGGTCGAGTCCGAGTTCGCCGCAGCGCTGGACGAAAGACGCGCCGAAAGGTTCGCCGCGGCGCTGCCGGGAGCCCGTGCGGCCATCCTCGCGCGCCTGCGCCGAGCGTTCGCGATCGAGCCGTTGCCGCAGGTCAGCGTGGATCCCGCCGACTACCTCCACCCGGTCGACCTCCTCACCGCACTGCGCTGGCCCGGCGCTGAGAGCCTGATCACGGAGGTCGCCCACAGCGTCGCCGGACTGGCCCTGTCCCGGACGACGAGCCCGCTCACGACCCCGTTCCTGAGCAGGTCGCTGGAGGAGCACGAGCAGAGCGTCGTCGACGGCCATCCGCTGCACCCGTGCTGCCGCAACCGCACCGGGTTCACCGCCAGGGACCACCTCGCGTACGGCCCGGAGCACCGCCCGGTCGTCCGGCTCCGGCTGCACTCGGCGCCGAGTCACGTGGTGTTCGGCGACTGGCCCGACGAACTTCGCGACGGCGAGCGGATCCTCCTCCCCGTGCACCCGTGGCAGGCGGACCGGCTGAACGTGCCCACCGACGGCACCCTGGACGCGAGCCCGCTGATGGCGCTGCGCACCCTCTCGACCGGTTCCTGGCACGTCAAGACGACGCTGAGCGCCCAGATCACCTCGGCCGTGCGAGACATCTCCGGCGGCTCGATCGCGACCGCCACGACGGTCTCCGACTTCCTGAGCGAGACCGTCGAGGGCATCGAACTGCAGCACAACCGGGCGTCGGCGGCGGTGCTGACCGACGGCGAACCGGACCGCCGGCTGGGCGTGATCCTGCGCGACAAACCCGTTCCACACGAGGGCGAAACCCTGCTGCCCCTGGCCGCGCTGAGCACCTGGCGCATCCCCGACCCGATCGAGTGGCTCGCGGAGTTCGCCGAACTGACCGTGCCGCCGTTGATGACGTTGCTCGCCCGTGGCGTGGCATTGGAGGCGCACGAGCAGAACCTGGTGGTGGGCCTGGTGAACGGCCGACCGAGCCGGGTGCTCTACCGCGACCTGGCCGACATCCGCGTCAGCCAGCGCCCCGGCCTGCCGACACGCCTGCACGCGAGCCCGGAAGCCTTGCGCGCCAAGACGTTCGCGACGTTCTTCGCGACCGCGCTGACCGGGTTGATCGGCACGCTCGACGCACCGGACGCCGACCTGTGGGACGTGGTGGCGAAGTCACTCCCGGACACCCCGGACCGGCACGCGTTGCTGAACGACCCGCTACCGGCCAAGCCGCTCACGCTGATGCGACTCGACCCGAAGACGACGGCCTGGGCCTACCTGCCCAACCCGTTCAAGCGCTGAGCAACGCCGAACGGTGCTGCCACGCCAGTGACAACAGCGCGGCACCGGCCGCCTGCGTGGGTTCGTGGTGCACGAAGCGCTCGACGTTCTCGGCGGTGAACGGCAACCCGCACAGAACCTCGCCCTCCTCGTTGTGCGACACCAGATCGCCGAACAACCCGTCGAACTCCCCCGCCTCGATCACCGCGACCGTCAGCATGTCGGTGGCGAACGTCAGCGGATCCACGCCCATGCCCAGGTAGAACACCCGAGCGGCCTCCGTCAGCCGCCGCGCGAACGGCCAGGCCGCGTAGTCGACCGCGTGGATCTCCTCAGCCCCCAGCATCTCCTCGGCGAACTCGCGGATCATGCAGTGCCACAACGAGAAGTCGTCCTCGGACGAGCCCTGGAACACGCCGACCGGCAGCACCTGGAACATGCCGCCGGCGTGCCCGACGCGCTTCGGGTCGCGCCAGTGCAGGAAGAACGTCGCCTCCCCGGACGCCTCGTCGTGGCGCAGGGTCAGCGTGCTGATGGCGACGTTGACCGGACGACGCCGGGGATCGCACGGATCACCGACCGCCGCACGCAACGGCAGCCCGCCGACCTGGCCCGCGTACTCGTGCGCGCAGGCCTCGCCGACGTCGATGCCGTCGAAGTAGGTGCCGATCCCGAACGTCAGATGCCGTCCGGTGAAGCCGAGCAGCCGGTAGGTCTCGCGGTTCTGGAACACCGTCGGCGAAGCGAGCGCGGCCATCGCCTCCGCGTAGCTCCCGAACCCGTCCGGGACCGCCGACCTGGGCAGCACGGGCAACGCCGGCGAGGTCCCCAGTTCCAGTGAGAGATCGGCCAGCGGGATCGGCGCGGCCGGCGTCCAGCCCGGCGACGTGAGCAGCGGCGTCCCGGCGACCCTGGGCACGTCCGGATACTCCGAGACCGCCTTCAGGGCCAGCGCGTGGCGGTGTTCGAGCAGGTGAGCACGTACCTCGAGCCACTCGGCAGACGTCGGCATGGCGCCATTCTCGACGACACGGCGAAATGACCGGACCACCTGTGGCCCGGTCTCCGCGTCATGAGGCCGTCAGGCCCTCCAGCGCCGGGACGCGTGGACGACTTCGCCGACCGCGCGTGCCAGGCTTCCGTCGGCGTCGACGTGACTCTCGTAGTGCGCGGCCGGAAGCGGCTGGGCCACCTCGGGCGGTGCCTCGTACAGGTCCTCGTCCTCCCACCGCAGCCTGCGCGCCGTCTTCACGAACACGACCGCCGCGACCAGCAACAACACCCCGAGCGCGGCAGGCCACAGGACCTTCTCCGCGACCGCGATGGCGAACTGGACCTGAGCCACCACGACGAACACCACGGTCAGTCCGACCACCGACCACGGGGCCGAACTGCTCTCGCGTCTGCGCTTGGCGGCACCGGTTGCCCCCATTGGCGTCACCTCCACCGATGTTGCCGTGGACATCGGCGATTGATCGCACGGAGTTACAGGCCCAAGCGTACTCCTCGGTCGTTTGGTTGCAGACCGTCATTTTCCGGACATCGGCCGGCAGGTGCGAAACCGCTGCACAACGGGTGCGCGATTCACCCGGTGGTGTGATCATCAACCGGTGTCCGCACTGCACGCGGGAGATCCCGCCTCATTCGCCGCCGATGTTCTGGACGAGGGTCCGGCCGAACTGGAGTACGTGCCGGGAGTGGCGTCACGGCGCCCCACCAAGACGTGCGCGGGCGGCGCGCTGATCCGTGATTCCACCGGACGCGTGCTGTTCGTCGTGCCGACGTACAAGGCGGTGCTGGACATCCCCGGCGGAATGACCGAGGACGACGAGTCCCCGAAGGCGGCGGCGCTGCGGGAGATCCGTGAAGAGCTCGGGCTGACGCTGACGCTCGGGACGTTGCTGGTGGTCGACTGGACACCGCGCAACGGGGTCTGGCGCGACTGCCACCAGTTCGTGTTCGACGGTGGTGTGGTGGACGACGCGGTGGCGTGCGACCCCGAGCTGGAAGGCGTGCTGTACCTGACGCTGGACGAGGCGCGGGACCGCGTCTACCCGTCGCTGCACCGGCGGCTCACCCTCGCTCTAGCCGCCCTGGAGAGCGGTTCCACGCGGTACGCCGAGTTCGGCCGGGAGGTCTGATGCGGATCGTCTCGCTGCTGCCCGCGGCCACCGACGTCGTCGCCGAACTGGGGCTCGTCGAGCACCTGGTGGGACGGACCCACGAGTGCGACTGGCCGGCCGAGGTCGAGGGCGTCCCCGTCGTCACGAGCACCGGGATCGACCAGAACGCCCTGAGCAGCAGGGAGATCAACTCGACCGTCCACCAGGGGTCGTCGCTGTACGGGCTCGACGCGGACCTGCTGAACGACCTCGAACCGGACGTGATCCTCACCCAGGACCTCTGCGACGTCTGCGCGATCTCGTACCGCAAGGTCACCGACACGGTACGGATGATGGACGTGGGCCCGAAAGTCCTGAGCCTCGAACCCTCCACTTTGGACGAGGTGCTGGGCTGCCTGAGGACCGTGGGCGACGTCCTCGGCGTCGACAGCACGGACAGGATCGCCGCGCTCAGAAGCCGCATCGAGAACGTCGAGCGACAGACCAGGAATCTCCCCCACCCGCGAGTGGCCGCCATCGAGTGGCTCGACCCGGTCTGGCCCGCCGGCCACTGGGTTCCCGAGCAGATCGCGGCAGCGGGCGGAATCCCGCTCATCGCGGAGAAGGGCGAGCACACCAGGCCGATCACCTGGCAGACCGTCCACGACGCCAAGCCGGACATCGCTCTCCTGATGCCCTGCGGCTTCCCGATCGAACGGACGCTCCGGGAACTCCCGGACCAGCCGCTGCCGCAGACGTGGGTCCTGGATGGACCGTCGTACTTCAACCGGCCGGGCCCGCGCGTGGTGCGCGGCATCGAGGTCCTCGCCCACGTCCTGCACGGAATCGGCCAGAAGCCCTCCAGAACCGAGGCCGTTAAGCTCGAACCATGGACCTGAGCGCGTTCCCCCGAGTCTCCCTGGGCACCTGGCCGACCCCGCTGGAGGACGCCCCGAGGCTCGCGACCGAGCTCGGCGGCCCGCCGGTCCTGATCAAGCGCGACGACGTCAACGGCCTCGGCGCGGGCGGCAACAAGCTGCGCAAACTCGAGTTCCTGCTGGGCCAGGCGATCGAGGAGGGCGCGGACACGATCATCACGTTCGGCGCGCTGCAGACCAACCACGGCCGGCAGACGGCGGCGGCGTGCGCGAAGCTCGGCCTGAAGTGCGAACTCGTGCTCACGGCCAAGGTGCCGATGAAGGGCGACGCGTACGAGCGGTCCGGCAACGTCGTCCTGGACCACATGTTCGGCGCGAACGTGCACGTCTGCGCGGACGCCGACGAGACCGTCAGCGCGTACGAGAAGATCAACCACGACAAGGCCGTCACGCTGCCCGTGGGCGGGTCGAACGGGCTGGGCGCGCTCGGCTACGTCGCGGCCGCCGTCGAACTCGTGGGACAGCTGAACGAGCGCGGCATCGACAACGCCACCATCGTCGTCCCGGACGGCAGCGGTGCCACGGCGGCGGGGATCGCGCTCGGCACCGAACTGCTCGGCTGGCCCGGCACCGTCCACGCCGCGAGCGTCTCGCACACCGCGGCCGATGCCGAGAGGGACCTGCGGAACCTCGCCACCGACGCCGCCGCCCTCCTCGGGCAGCCCGCCCCGAAGCTCACCCACGTCACTGTCACCGACGACACCATCGGGCCTGGTTACGGCGTGCCGACGCCGGAGATGTGGAGCGTGCTGAAGCTGTTCGCGCAGACGGAGGGCGTGATCCTCGACCCGGTCTACACCGGCAAGGCCGCGGTGAAGTTCCGCGAGATCGCCCCGCACAGCGACGTCCCGGTCGTGTTCCTCCACACGGGTGGTCTTCCCGGCTTCTACGGGTACGCGCCGGAGGCCGTGGCCCAGTTCTGATCGGGAGTGATCAGTACTCTGGTGTGGTGACCGACCTGGCCGACGACCTGAGCCTGCTGCGCGACCTCGAACGACGTTTGCTCGTCTACAAGTTCGCGATCGAGGAGCTCATGACCAAGCTCCGCATCCTCAGCGAGGAGTTCGACTCGGTCCACCAGCACGACCCGATCGAGCACATCACCAACCGCGTGAAGAAGCCCGAAGGCATCCTGGAGAAGCTGCGGCGCAAGGGCTTCCCGCTCGACCTCGACGCGATCGGCGACTGGCTCGACGACATCGCGGGCGTGCGGGTGGTCTGCCCGTTCGTCTCGGACGTCTACCGGGTCAAGGCGATGCTCGCGCGCCAGCACGACGTGGAGATCCTGCGCACCAAGGACTACATCGCCACGCCGAAGCCGAACGGCTACCGCAGCCTGCACCTGATCGTGCGGATCCCGGTGTTCCTGTCGGACCGGGTCGAGCACGTGAAGGTCGAGGTGCAGCTGCGGACCATCGCGATGGACTTCTGGGCCACGCTGGAGCACAAGCTGTTCTACAAGTACGACGACAGCCCGCCCGCGGACTTCGTGGGCGAGCTGATGTCGACGGCGATGATCGCGGCGCAGCTGGACGACCGGATGGAGTCGCTCCATCGACGCATCCACCAGGACGACCACTGAGCCGCGATCGCCCCTCCTACGGCTTGCTGATCTCCAGCTGGAGCTCGGTCACCCAGTCGGCCGGGTCGCCCTCGCCGTAGTTCAGGTACACCTCGCGGGCGAACCCGTTCTGCTTGTACCCGTTGGCCTCGATCCACGCCGCCACGGCCTGGTACGTCGAGTCGACGTCGTCCATGGTGCCGCGGTGCACGACGGTCGCCGCCTCGGCCAGCGCGGGCAGGTCGACGACCTCGAACTCGTAGGCGGGCGACGCCTCGACGGCCACGGTCACGCCGGCGTGCACGACGACCTGGTCGCCCTCGGCGGGCTCGTAGGTGGCGATCCCGTAGCCGGACGGCGCGACCCCCGCCCGTCCCAGGCGTTCCATCAGCTGCGGGTACAGCGGCTGGATGACCGGCCCGATGTCCTCCGGCCCGTACGAGGCGGCGGTCGCGGTCAGCCGGGCGACCCGGACGGCGGGAACGGGCTTCACAACGATCTCGTCGGTCGGCATGGTGCCTTCCCTTTCAATGGCACGGAGACGTGCCTCGACCCGCCGCAGCCGCGACTCGTCCGCGAGGATCTGCTGCCGCAGCTCGGCGCGCCGCAACGAAAGCATGCCGTGCAACTGCTCGACGGAAAGCTTTTCGTCGAGCACCACGCGCACCTGGTCGAGCGTCAGACCGAGGTCCTTCAACGCGACCAGGCGGTTGAGTCGTTGCAGCTGGGCGGCGGTGTAGAAGCGGTAGCCGGTGGCCGGGTCGACGCGGGCCGGCAGGAGCAGGCCGACCGCGTCGTAATGGCGCAGCATCCGCACCGACACACGCCCCAGATGGGCGAAGTCTCCGATGGTGAACATGACTGCTCCTGTGTAGGGGCTGACACGGTGTGAGGGTCAAGAAATGATGGGTTTGAGCAACGCGCCGGGTGGACATCCTGGGACGTTGACGAGAGGTGGCACATGACGTTCGCACATCCGGCGCTGTTCTACTCCGATGAGGACTCCTACATCGACGGGACCGTCCCGTTCGTCATGGAAGGCCTCGCGAGCGCCGAACCGGTCGCCGTGGCGGTGCCCAGCACGAACCTGGAGCTGCTCAAAGAGGCGCTGAGCGGGTTCGCCCACCTCGTGACGTTCATCGACATGGCGGACACCGGCCGCAACCCCGGCCGGATCATCCCCGAGCTCCGCGCGTTCGCCGATCGGCACCGCGGTGCCGTCCGCATCATCAGCGAGCCGGTGTGGGACCTGCGCACCGACGTCGAGTACCCGGCGTGCGCGCTGCACGAGGCGCTGATCAACTACGCGTTCAGCGGCCGCGACCTGAGCATCCTGTGCCCCTACAGCATCACCACCCTCAACCACGACATCCTGGCCGACGCCGAGAAGACCCACCCGGTCGTGATCGACGCGAGCGGCCACCGTCCCAGCGACCACTTCCACCCCGCGCGGGTGGTCGTCGCCGCCCACTCGATGCCGTTGCCGATCCCGTCCGACGCGGTGAGCACGTCCGTCGGCGCCGGGGCGATGGCGGCGGTGCGGGCGTTCGCCCGTGAGCAGGCCGTCAAGCTCGGCCTGTCCCATGATCGTGTCGACGACTTCGCGCTCGCGGTCACCGAGCTCGCGACGAACAGCGTGCGGCACGGCGGGGGCGAGAGCACGGTCCGCGTCTGGGCCGAACCGAAAAGTATTGTTTGCCAAGTCAACGACAACGGTCACATCACCGATGTTCTGGCTGGCCGAACGCCTGTTCACGCAAACGAACCAGGCGGTCGCGGTCTGTTGCTCGTCAACCGTTTGGCGGACCTCGTGCGCACCCAAACGACGTCGTCGGGCACTGCAATCCAAGTCAGATTCGATCTGGGTGACAAAAAGGCAACGTGATCCACATACATTTGGGCCACTTCGTTATAGCTTGAGCACGTGCACGACGAGGAAGCGACGGCAATCGGTTACACGGGGGCGCGTTTCGGGTCGCCCGCGACCCGTAGACGGCTACGCGCCGACGGAAGCGAAGACTTCACTGGCGCGGAGACGCAACAACTGCCCCGTCAGCAACCGTTGCGCCAACGCCCACCGGAACCGCCACCGGAGTGGCCTGTGCAAGAGCAAGAACCGACCCACGCCCCCGCTAGGGACAGCTCGCTCATCCGTCCCTACGCCCGCACCGGCGGCCGCACGACGGCCCGCCACGACCTGCGTCTGGAGACGCTGCTCTCCACCGACGAGGACCGGCTCTACCGCGCCACCAACGACCAGGCCGCGATGATGCGCCTGTGCCTGCAGCCGCGGTCGGTCGCCGAGATCTCGGCGCTCATGAAGATCCCGCTCGGCGTCACGCGGGTGCTGCTGAGCGACCTGATCACCCTCAACCTGGTCGCGGTGCACGAACCGGCCGCCCAGCCGAACGTCGCGTTGCTCGAACGCGTGCTGTCGGGGTTGCGCAAGTTGTAGGCCGTTCGCCAACGCGCGGGACCACGCTCGGGCGCCGATAATGTGGATCGTGGCGAACCCGAGCGACGAGTCCCAGAAGACGCCGATCACCGAACCCATCCCGGCCGCTCCGGCGCCGGTCGCCCCGACGCCGGCCGCACCGACATCGGCCGCACCGGCCTCGGTCGCACCGAAGAAGATGCGGCCCACCCGGATCAGCGGTACCTGGGTCGCCGTGCTGGTGGCGATCGTCGTGCTGATCTTCCTGCTGATCTTCATCCTGCAGAACGGCGGCAACGCCACGATCCACTTCCTGTGGGGCGAGTTCAGCCTCCCCCTCGGCGTGGCCCTGCTGTTCGGCGCGATCGGCGGCGCGCTGCTGGTCGCCGTGGTCGGTGCGGCCCGCATCCTGCAGCTGCGCCGGCAGGCCAAGCGGACCGCCGCGCCTACTGGTCGTCCCGCGACCTCATCACCAGCTCGACGCGAGAGCTGATCTCCAGCTTGCGGAAGATCTTGCGCAGGTGGAAGTTCACCGTGTGCGGCGACATGAACAGCTGCGTGGAGATCTGCCGGTTCGTCTGACCCTTGGCCACCAGGTTGGCGATGGCCCGTTCGGTGTCGTCCAGACTGGACCATCCGGAGGCAGGGCGTGCCGGAGCGGCCCTGCGGCGCCTGCCGAGCTTGCGCAACCGGCCCAGGACCCGCGCGCTGTCCCGTGACGCGCCGATCTCCCGGTACAGGCCGAGCGCGGTCTCCAGCGACTTCACCGAGTCCGCCCGGTCCGGCGTGCCGGTCAGCAGCACGCCGAGGTCCTCGGCCGCGTTGGCCCGCGCCCACAGGTCGCGGTGCTGCTGCACGGCGAGTTCCAGCAACTTCGCGTCGGCGTCGAACAGGCCGCGCGCGTGCACCGCGGCCGCGGTGACGGCGCCGAACGCGGGGTGTTCCTCGGCCAGCCGTTCCGCGCGGTCCACGACGGCCTTCGCCAGCCGTTCGTCCCCCGCCTCCAGTGCCCGGCGCACGAACCACCCGGCGGCGCGGGGTTCCTCCGCGAAGAGTCCCGACGACACCAGGCCCGGGTACTCGTCGGTGAGCAGTGCCAGCGCCTTCTCGAGCCCGGAACCGACGTGGGTGACGAGCACGTCCGCCCACTGGTAGTAGGCGCGGGAGAAGAGGATCTCGTCGGCGGGAACCTGCTCGCGGTAGCGCTCGACGTGCTCGATCGCCGCGGGCAGGTCGCCGGTGTGGATCGCGACCATCGCCAGCACCGCCAGCGCGGGCGCCACCACCGACTCGTGCCCGGTCTCCTCGGCCACCGTCAGCGCGGCGCGCGCCTCGACGGAGGCCTCCTCGATCCGCCCCGCCTGCAACAGGATCCGCGCCTGCACGACCGCGGTCATGACCTCCCTGGTCACCACCGCGGACGGCCCGCTGCGCACCCGCCGCACCACGTTCTCGGCGTCGGCGAACTCCCGCAGCCCCGCGAGCAACGTCGCGAGCAGCAGTTGCGGGTAGGCGCTGAGGTCGTGGGAGGTGCTCGACCGCGCGGCCTCGCGGGCGAGTTCGAGCGCGGCGCCGGGTCGTCCGGTGTCGCGCGCGATGGCCGCGAGCACGGCCAGGGCCGTAGCCAGCACGTCGTCCGGCGCGCCCTGGTGGCCGCGCACGACTTCCTCGGCGAGTTCCTCCGCGCGGCGCCGGTCGTGGCCGAGCAACGCCATCAGCCGGGTGATCTCCACCCACGGCACGAGTTCCGGGGCCAGGTCGGGTTCGCGCAGCAACGCCTCGGAGATCTCCAGCGACTCGGCGTGCCGGGCGCCCAGCAACGACGTCGTGGCCACGCAGTGCCGGAGTTTGGCTGCCGGTTCCGGGGACACGTGCCGGGACAGGGCTTCCCGCGCGAGTGCCTGCGCGGCGGTGAGCTTGCCGGCCGCGGTGAGCGCCCGCACCGCCATGACCGTGCGGTGGACCAGCGAAGCAGACGCTTGGTCGGTCAGTTCCAAAGCGCGCACCGCGAGTTCGGCGGCGGCCTCGGGAGCGTTCCACAGCACGGCTTTCGCCGCCGCGACGAGTCCGTCGATCGACCGGGCGTCGCCGCGCTGGGCGCCGTGCAGCAGGTGCCGCGCGGCGAGGACGGCGGAATCCCCGCGCGCCAGCAGCATCTCGCCGGCCTCGCGGTGCAGCGCGCGCCGCACGGGCAGGGGCACGGAGTCGGCGACCAGCCGCCAGAGCAGCTCGTGGCGGAACGCCAGCCGCTCGTCCAGCGACGTCACGACGCCCGCGCCGATGACCTCGTCCAGCGCGGGCAACAGGATCGCGGTGCTCGACGCCAGCATCTCCGCGACGTCACCGGGTTCGAAGCGCGGCCCGAGCACCGACGCGACCTGCAGGAGGTGCCTCGCCTTGCCGCTCAACGCACTCACGCGGTCGCGCAGCAACGCCTCGGTGGCGTGCGGCGAACGATCGGTCCTGATCGAGGCGTGCTCGGCGGTGACCACGACCTGGTCGTCCTGCCGGAGAGCCTCGAAGAGCCCGGCCAGTGCGGCGGGATTGCCCTGGGCGAGCGAGGCAAGCGCTTTCAGGTCGTGGTCGGGGATGCCGCCGGTCAGGTCGGTCACGAGTTCCTCGACCACGTTGTCCGCCAACGGACTCAGCGTGATCCGGGTCGCTCCGCGTTGTGCCGCGGCGGCGAACAGGCGGTCCGCGCCCTCGCCGCGGCGCCGGGCGAGCAGCCAGACCACCTTCTCGTGCGTGGAGGCGGGTAACAGTGCGCGCAGAGCGGCCAGGGTTCCCGGCTCGGCCAGGTGGAGATCGTCCAGCACGACGACGGCAGGCCCGTCCGGGCGGCGGTCGGCCAGGCGGGCCAGCAGGAACGGCTGATCGAGCTCGTCCTGGGCGGTGGCCACCTCGAACCCGCGGCCGGCGGCGACGGCGGCGATCTCGGCCAGCAACCGCGTCTTCCCGGTGCCCGCCTCCCCCTCGATCAGCACCACACCGGTGCCCGCGTTCAGCACACCGCTCAGGAGCTCCCGTTCTCCCTCACGGCCGCGAAACACCCCGTCCCGATTCCCCGACACCCATTTTTCCTTTCGCTCCGCGGCGGCGGAGAACACTCGCTGCAATACCACAACGACCCGCACCACGACCAGCCCCGAAGCGCCTCTCCTAGGCCGTTGGGATCAGCGGGTGAGGCCGCCGCCACGCTGCCGCTACCCATTCGAGTAGTTGCCCGCGGGATCATACGTGCAGCCCTCCTGTTGAGACGCCCTTGGCGCAGGAACCTTTACCTGGGCAAGTGGAGCGCTTTCTCCTAACATCAATTCCGCTGATACTTTCAGCGGCGGATTGTGGAGAGATCTTGGAAAACCGGCTGAAAGTGTGGTGCGCCGGAATCAGCGATCAGGTGGCGCCGGGGACGACCACGGTGGTGGAAGGCGCACCCGGCACGGGCAAGACGGCGGCGCTGGACGACCTCGCCGCGCGCTGGCCGGGGCAGGTCGTGCGAGCGCGGGGCAGTGCGCTGGAAGGCGACCTGCCGTTCGGGGTCGTGGCACAGCTCTTCGACCTGGTCGACCCGGATCTCGTGCCCGCAGAGGCGATGAGTGCGTTGCAGCTCACAGCCGTGACCGTCGATTTCCCTCTGTTGCACGGTGTCTACCGACTGGCCGCCGCACTGGCTTGTCGCGGTGACCTGCTCATCGTCGTGGACGACGCGCACTGGGCCGATACCGCTTCTCTGCGCTGGCTGGCGTATCTGGCGTTGAGGGTGCAACGGCTGCCCATCGCGCTCGTGCTGGCTGTGGGCATGGGCGAGCGGTGTGACGATCCTTCTTACGGCGAGATCATGGCTGCGTGCCAACGGGTCACGCTGGACAACCTGACGCCGGCCGAGATCGGTGTGCTGGTCACGTCGGCGTTGGGTGAGGCGGCGCCCGAGTTCGTGACCGCCTGCGTGGCGGCGACCGGCGGGAACCCGTTGACGGTGACGCGTCTGCTCAGGGCGTTGGCCGAGGACCGGGTGCCACCGACCGCCGAAGCCGCGTGGCGGGTCTCCCACCGCGGCGCGGAGGTGGCCGGCGAGATCATGACCGCCCGGTTGCGCCGCCGTCCGGCCGCCGTGGTGGCCACGGCTCATTGCCTTGCGGCCCTGGGTTCCTCACCGCATCCCGGCGTGCTGGCCGAGCTGACCCGGCTCAGTCCCGTCGAGCTTGCCGAGGCGGTCCGGACGGTCGAGTTGCTCGGCGTGGCCGGGCCCGCGGTCCTCGACGACATGCCGGCCGGTGCGCGGGCCGCGTTGCACCTTCGGGCCGCACGGTCGTTGCGCACCCATGGCGCTTCGGACCGGGCCGTCGCCGACCATCTGCTGGAGACCTCGCCCGGCCTGGAGCCGTGGGCGGGCGAGGTGCTCGACCGGGCCGCACAGGAGGCGGTGAACCAGGGCGACACGTCCGGTGCCGCGCGGTTGCTGTGGCGGGCGTTGCGCGAACCGGTGGCGAACCCGTCACGGGCGTTGCGGCTGCTGGGAATCGCCGAGCTGGTCGGCGACCTGCCCGGCGCGACGGCGCGGCTGCGCGAGGCATTTCAGTCCGATGTGGACGATGTCGAGTCCGCGGTGGCCCTGTCGTACGCGCTGCACGCCGAGAGCAACCCGGCCGAGATCGCCGCGGTTCTGGCCGGTTCTCCACTGGCACAGGCGCATCTGGCCGTGCACGGGCTGGTGTGGCAGGAGGCCGTGCCGTCGTCGGTGCCGCTCGACACGCCCGCAGGTGTGCTGCACCACGTGATGGTCGGGGACATCAGTGCCGCGGAAGCGGTTCCGCTCGTGTCCGCCTCGGGCGTGCTGTCGTCGCTGGCGTCCGCGATGACGCTGAACCTGGCCGACTCGCTGGACGAGGCGCTGGCCGTGCTGGACGAGGTCGACCGCGCGCAGGCTCCCGCGTTGCGGGCGCTGACGAACGTGATGCGCGCGAACGTCCAGCGCCGCAAGGGAGATCTCGTCTCGGCCCGCGCGGACCTGGAGGTCGCGGCCGACCACCTGCGCCAGGACCGGCGCTGGCACGCGGTGTCCACGTGGCACGCCGCGTTGCTCGCCGACATCCTGCTCGAGGAGGGCCGCCTGGACGAGGCCGCCGTGGTCATCGCCGAGGCCTCGACGGACGAGGCGCGGCGCGTGTGGTCGTACGGCGGTGTGCTGACCGTGCGCGGACGGATGCTGACCGCGCGAGGCGACGATCACGAGGCCCTGGAAGCGTTTCTGGCCGCCGGACGGCACTGCGCGGCGTGGCCGTACCGCAACCCGGCGGCGCTGGCGTGGCGTTCCGGTGCGGCGTTGGCGTCAGCGGCGATGGGCGACGGCGAACGAGCCCGCGAACTGGCCGTGGAAGAGGTCACGCTGGCCCGCGACTGGGGCGCGCCCAGGGCGTTGGGCATGGCGTTGCGCGCGGCCGGCCGGGTGACGGCGGGCGCGGCCGGGCGGACGTTGCTGGAAGAGGCCGTACGGGTGCTGCGCGGCTCCCCCGCCCGCCTGGAGCTGGCGCGCGCGTTGGTCGACCTCGGCGTCGTGGTGCGCCGTCAGGGCGACACGGCGTTCGCGCGCACCTGCCTGCGTGACGCGATGGACCTGGCGCAGAAGTGCGGATCCTCGGCGATGGCCGCGCGTGCCTACTCCGAACTGGTGGCGACGAGCGCCGGACCTCGGCGGATGCGGCAGACCGGGCCGACCGCGCTCACCCCGACGGAGCACCAGGTGGCGGAACTGGCGGCACGCGGCCGTTCGGATGACGAGATCGCGTCCACGCTGCTCATGCCCGTCGGCGGCGTCGAGGGCGTGCTCTCGGGGATCTACCGGAAGCTCGGGGTGTCCGGCCGTTTGCAGCTGGCCGATGCTCTGTTCGTGGACTAGTTCGGACCCGTTCGGCCGATGGTTCCCGTTGCGGCATTCGGCCTATGGTCCTGCGCATGGCGAGCGAATTTCAGCGCAGCAAGGTGCACCTGGTGTTCGGCGCGATGGACGTCACCGGTGACGGCTATCTGACCGAGGAGGACTTCCGGCTTCTCGCCGCGCGCTGGGCCGGGCTGCGCGGCAGCGACGAGAAACTGCTGTCCCAGGTGATGCTCGGCTGGTGGACGACCCTGCAGTCGGCAGCGGGCGGCGCGGCCAGGGTGACGCTGGACGACGTGCTGAACGTCGTGGACGTGCTGCCCACGAACATCGAACCGGTGCTCGGCACCGCGGACGCGATGTTCGGTGCGGTGGACGCGGACGGCGACGACTACGTGTCCGAGGACGAGTACCGGGTGATGATCGAGGCCTGGCTCGGACACGAGGGCACGACCGACTTCTCCGTCCTGGACCTCGACGGTGACGGCAGGCTCTCGCGGGCCGAGTTCGCCACGCTGTGGGCTGAGTTCTGGGCGGGCGACAACGCGGACGCCGCCGGCTCCTACGTGTTCGGACCTGTTCAGGCAGCCTGAACGAGGGAGAAGAACTCCTGGCGTGACGCGGCGTTCTCGCGCAGCACGCCCTGCAACGCCGAGGTGACCGTGCGGGATCCGCTGACCCGCACGCCTCGCAGCGACATGCACATGTGCTCTGCTTCGATCACGACGCCGACCCCCTTGGGCTGCAGGTGTTCCTGCAGCCAGTCGGCGACCTGCTTGGTGAGCCGTTCCTGCACCTGCAGGTCGCGGGCGAACATCTCCACCACCCGCGCGAGCTTCGACAGGCCCAGGATCCGTTCCCCCGGCAGGTATCCGACGTGCGCGACGCCGTGGAACGGCAGCATGTGGTGCTCGCACAACGACTGCACGGGGATGCTGCGCGCCAGCACGAGTTCGTCGTAGCCCTCGTCGTTCGGGAACGTCGTCATGGTGAAGGCGCGCGGGGTCAGCATCTCCTCGTAGGCCTCGGCCACGCGGCGCGGGGTGTCGGCCAGGTGCACCGAGTACGGGTCCTTGCCCAGTGCCTTGAGCAGGTCCGTGACCGCTCGCTGCGCCGCCTCGACGTCCATGTTCGCCACGGTAGATCCGTTCGCCGAATTTAGTCAACAAGAGTAGGTTTTAGAGATGGCCGACCCCGTCGCCGCCGTCGCGGCCCTCGACGAGCCGAACCGCCGCAGGCTCTACGACTTCGTCGTGCACCACACCGCGCCCATCAGCAAGGACGAGGCCGCGCAGGCCGTCGAACTCCCTCGCACGACGGCCGCGTTCCACCTCGACAAGCTGGTCGAGATGGGCTTGCTCACAGTGGTGCACCAGCGCCGAACCGGCCGCAGCGGACCTGGCGCGGGCCGTCCGGCGAAGCTCTACCAGCGCTCCGAGCAGCAGATCGAGGTGTCACTGCCCGACCGCCGCTACGAGGCCGCGAGCCACCTGGTGACGGACGCGTTGATGGAGGCGGAGAGCACCGGCGAGCCACCGCGCGAGATCCTGAACCGCCGCGCCTACGAGTGGGGCGCGAACCTGGCCTCCACCGCCTCGGGCGATCTGCCGAGAGCGTTGGGAGACTTCGGTTTCGAGCCCCGCTCCGAGGGCGAGGAGATCCTGCTGGGCAACTGCCCGTTCCACAGCCTGGCGCAGCGGCACGCGCAACTGGTGTGCGGCATGACCCTGTGCCTGATCAACGGCCTGCTGGACGGGATCAAGGCGAACGGCGTGTCCGCCCGCCTCGATCCGTCACCAGGTCACTGCTGCGTACGGGTCGTTCAGACGCCGTCTTCCAGGTCGCCCTCGGTCTCGAGGTAGGCCGCCCGCAGCGCGTCCAAAGTGGACTCCTCCGGGTGCTCCCACATCTTGCGCTCGGCCGCCTCCAGCAGCCGCTCGGCGATGCCGTGCAACGCCCAGGGGTTGCTGGTCTGCAGGAACTTCCGGGTCTCAGGGTCGAGCACGTACGACTCGGTGAGCTTCTCGTACATCCAGTCCGCTACGACACCGGTCGTGGCGTCGTAGCCGAACAGGTACTCGACCGTCGCCTGCAGCTCGAACGCGCCCTTGTAGCCGTGGTTGCGCATCGCCCCGATCCAGCGCGGGTTCACCACGCGGGCGCGGAAGATCCGTGAGGTCTCCTCCGTCAACGTGCGCGTGCGGACCGCCTCCGGGCGCGTGCTGTCCCCGACGTACGCGGCGGGTGCCTTGCCCGTCAACGCCTTCACCATCGTGACCATGCCGCCGTGGTACTGGAAGTAGTCGTCCGAGTCGGCGATGTCGTGCTCGCGGGTGTCGATGTTCTTGGCCGCCACCGCGATCCGCCGGTACGCCGACTCCATGTCCGCGCGCGCCGCCACGCCGTCCACACCACGCCCGTACGCGTAACCACCCCAGACCGCGTAGACCTCGGCGATGTCGGACGAGTCGCGCCAGTTGCGGCTGTCGATCAACGGCAGCACGCCCGCGCCGTACGCGCCCGGCTTGGAACCGAAGACGCGCAACGTGGCCCTGCGCTGGTCGCCGTGCTCTTCCAGGTCCTTGAGCATGTGCGCCCGCACGAAGTTCTGCTCCGCGGGCTCGTCCAGCGCGGCCACCAGCTGCACTGCATCGTCCAACATGGACACGACGTGCGGGAAGGCGTCCCGGAAGAAGCCGGAGATGCGGATCGTGACGTCGACGCGCGGCCTCTCCAGTTCCTCCAGCGAGATGACCTCGAGACCGGTGACGCGACGCGACTGGTCGTCCCACACCGGCCGCACGCCCAGCAGCGAGAACACCTCGGCGATGTCGTCACCGGCGGTGCGCATCGCGGAGGTGCCCCAGACCGACAGGCCGACCGAGGGCGGCCACTCGCCGTCGTTCTCCTCGCGGTAGCGGGCGAGCAGCGAGTCGGCCATCGCCTGGCCGGTCTCCCACGCGAGTCGCGACGGGATGGCCTTCGGGTCGACCGAGTAGAAGTTGCGGCCGGTCGGCAGCACGTTCACCAGGCCGCGCAACGGAGAACCCGACGGGCCGGCCGGGACGTAGCCGCCGTCCAGCGCGTGCAGGACGTTCGTCATCTCGTCCGTGGTGCGCGCCAGACGAGGCACGACCTCGACCGCCGCGAACTCCAGGATCTTCCGCACGTCCTCGGACTCGTGCAGGGTCTTGGCCACTTCCCGGTCCCAGCCCGCGTCCTCCATCGCCTGAACGAGTCCGCGCGCGATCTCCTCGATCGCGTCGACGTCTTCGCGACCCGTGGTCGTGAGGCCGAGCGCCTCGCGCAGGCCGGGCAGCGCGGCGACCTGACCGCCCCACATCTGCCGTGCCTGCAACATGGCGAGCACGAGGTTGACGCGAACGCTGCCGGTCGGCGCCTCGCCGAGGACGTGCAGGCCGTCGCGGATCTGGACGTCCTTGACCTCGCACAGCCAGCCGTCGACGTGCAGGATGAACTCGTCGAACTCCGCGTCGTGCGGCCGGTCCTCCAGGCCGAGGTCGTGGTCGAGCTTGGCGGCCTGGATCAGCGTCCAGATCTGCGCGCGGATCGCCGGCACCTTCGCCGGGTCCATCGCGGAGATGTTGCCGTACTCGTCGAGCAACTGCTCCAGCCGCGCGATGTCGCCGTAGCTGTCGGCGCGGGCCATCGGCGGGACGAGGTGGTCGACCAGCGTGGCGTGCGCGCGCCGCTTGGCCTGCGTGCCCTCGCCGGGGTCGTTGACGAGGAACGGGTACACCAGCGGCAGGTCGCCGAGGGCCGCGTCCGTGCCGCAGGACGCCGACATGCCGACGGTCTTGCCGGGCAACCACTCCAGGTTGCCGTGCTTGCCGACGTGCACGACCGCGTCCGCGCCGAAGTTCGACTCGATCCACCGGTACGCCGCGAGGTAGTGGTGCGACGGCGGCAGATCCGGGTCGTGGTAGATCGCGATGGGGTTCTCGCCGAACCCGCGCGGCGGCTGCACGATCACGACGACGTTGTTGGACCGCAACGCGGCCAGCACGATCTCGCCGTCCTTGGACTTGCTGTGGTCGACGAAGAGCGTGCCCGGGGCCTCGCCCCAGTGCTCCTGCATCGACTCGCGGAAGTCCTCGGGCAGCGTCTCGTAGAACTCCCGGTAGTCCGCCGCGGCGATGCGCACCGGGTTGCTCTCGAACTGCTCCTGCGTCAGCCAGTCCGCGTCCTGGCCACCGGCCGCGATCAACGCGTGGATCAACGCGTCGCCGTCCAGCTCCTGCACGCCCGGCAGCGCGTCGCCGATGTCGTAACCGTGCTCCTGCATGGCCTTCAGCAGCCGCACGGTCGACGCCGGCGTGTCCAGGCCGACCGCGTTGCCGATGCGGGAGTGCTTGGTCGGGTACGCCGACAGCATCACCGCGATCCTGCGCTCGGCCACCGGGATGTGCCGGAGGCGGCCGTGCCGGACCGCGATGCCCGCGACGCGCAGCGCCCGTTCCGGGTCGGCCACGTAGACGGTCAGCCCGTCCTCGTCGATCTCCTTGAAGGAGAACGGAACCGTGATGATCCGGCCGTCGAACTCGGGGATCGCGACCTGGGTCGCGGTGTCCAAAGGAGACAGTCCGTCGTCGTTCTCGTCCCACGAGTCGCGGCTCGACGTGAGGCACAACCCCTGCAGGATCGGCACGTCGAGCGCGGCCAGCGCGCCGACGTCCCACGCGTCGTCGTCGCCACCCGCCGATGCCTTCGCGGGGTTCGTGCCACCCGCCGCGAGCACCGTCACGACGAGCGCGTCGGCCTGGCGCAGCGTGTCGAGCAGCTCGGGTTCGGCGGTGCGCAGCGAGGAGCAGAAGACCGGCAGGGGCTTGCCGCCCTTGGCCTCGATGGCGTCGCACAGGGCGTGCACGAAGGCCGTGTTCCCGGCCACGTGGTGCGCGCGGTAGTAGAGCACCGCGACCGTCGGACCCTCTGGCGTTCCCTCGCGCTCCAGCACACCCCAGGTGGGAGTGGCGGCGGGGGCCTCGAAGCCGTGGCCGGTCAGCAGCACGGTGTCCGACAGGAACTTGTGCAGCTCGGTGAGGTTCGCCGGACCGCCGTGCGCGAGGTAGAGGTGCGCCTCGGCGCACACGCCACCGGGCACCGTCGACAGCTCCATCAGCGCCGCGTCGGGCTGCATCTCACCGCCGAGCACCACCACGGGCAGCCCACCGGCCAGCAGCCAGTCGAGACCTTCCTCCCACATCCGACGGCCGCCGAGGATGCGCACGAGGACCAGGTCCACGCCGTCGACGAGCGCGGGCAGGTCGTCGACGGTGAGTCGCGCGGGGTTGCCGAGCCGGTACTCGGCACCGCTCGCACGCGCCGACAGCAGGTCGGTGTCGGAGGTCGACAGCAGCAGGATCACGCAGGCTCCATCCCTCGTGGGGTCCTCGCCCCAAAATGCGGGTGACTGGCGAAGCGGAGTTCCTGACTCCCAGCGGTGTTCGCTGGTCACAGTGGCGGGACCGCGCCGGATTCACACCGGCTTCCTCCTGCGCTTCGTCGTTCGGGCTCACCCTAACCGGCGGGTTACAGTCCGACCTATGCGTAGTCACCCGGACGCCTGCCCCGGCGCCGTCGAGCTGCACGCCGCGGCTGACGGCGGGCTGGCGCGCATCCGGGTACCCGGCGGCACTCTTTCCGCTGCTCAGTGGGATGTCGTGCGCCTCGCCTCGCTCGAACTGGGTGCCGGCTCGATCGAGCTGACCTCGCGGGCGAACCTCCAGATCAGGGGCCTGGCGGACGGCGTGGAACTGGGCGCTCGACTGGCCGCGGCCGGGCTGCTGCCCTCCGCGTCGCACGAGCGGATCCGCAACATCATCGCGGCGCCGCTGGAGGACAACCAGGAGCTGGTCGACGCGATCGACACGGCCTTGTGCGCGGACCCGGCGCTGGCGGATCTGCCGGGCAGGTTCCTGGTCACGGTGGGGGCCTCGGTGAGCGGCCTGGGTGGCGACTTCGGGCTGGTCAGCGGGGACGTGGGCCAGGCAGGCGGCGACGCGTCCGGCACCACCCCCTCCACGTGGGTCCTCCTCCTCGCCGGTCGCGACACCGGCGTCCGCGTCACCGACCCCGTCGACGCAGTCCTCACCGCCGCCCGCCTCTTCCAGCAGCTCCGCGGCCAGGCCTGGCGCCTGTCCGAAGTGGACGACGGTGTGCGAAAGATCACCGCTCACTTCGGCGTCACCGACGCCCCGCGCATCACCCCGGCTGTGACGCCTGTCGCACCTTCACCTTTGACGCCGGGCGTCCCGCTCGGCCGGCTCGACGCTCACCAACTCCCCGGCGTCGCCCTCCGCCTGACCCCGTGGCGCAGTCTGGTCGTCCCCGAAGGCACCGACACCACCGGCCTGATCACCGATCCGGCCTCCCCGTGGCACGGCGTCAGCGCCTGCACCGGCCACCCTGGCTGCGCGAAGTCGCTCTCCGACGTGCGAGCGGACGCGCGCGCCTGGCTCGGAACCCCGCACGACCGCCCCGTTCACTGGTCAGGCTGTGCCCGCCGCTGCGGTCGTCCCGCAGGCGATGTGACCGAGTTCGTCGCGACCGGCGACGGCTACGAGGAGATCCGTTGACGCAGTACATCAAGGACGGGGCGGAGATCTACCGCCAGTCCTTCGCCACCATTCGCGCGGAGTCGGACCTCACCAGGTTCCCCGGCGACGTCGCGAAAGTCGTCGTCCGCATGATCCACGCGTGCGGCATGACCGACCTGCCGGCCGACGTCGCCTTCTCCTCGAACGTCGTGCGCGACGCCCGTGCGGCACTGCGGGCGGGCGCGCCGATCCTGTGCGACGCCAACATGGTCGCGTCCGGTGTGACCCGCCGCCGCCTACCCGAGGACAACGAAGTCCTTTGCTACCTGGGAGATCCGCGCACACCCGCGCGAGCCCAGGAGATCGGCAACACGCGCAGCGCCGCCGCGCTCGAACTGCTCGCGGACCGGTTCGACGGCGCGGTGATCGCGATCGGCAACGCCCCCACGGCGTTGTTCCACCTCCTCGACCTGATCGCGGCCGGAGCCCCGAGGCCCGCCGCGGTGCTGGGCATCCCGGTCGGGTTCATCGGGGCGGCGGAGTCCAAAGAAGCTTTGGCCGCAACGGATCTGGAGCACCTCGTGGTGCGCGGCCGGCGCGGCGGCAGTGCCATCACGGCGGCGGCCATCAACGCGATCGCGAGCGAGGAAGAATGACGGGCAAGCTCTACGGCGTCGGCCTGGGTCCCGGCGACCCGGAACTCCTGACGGTCAAGGCCGCGCGACTCATCAGCGAAGCCGACGTGGTGGCGTTCCACAGCGCCCGGCACGGCAAGTCGGTCGCCAAGACCATTGCTGCGCCGTACTTCCGTGACGGCCAAATCATGGAACAGCTCGTCTACCCGGTCACCACCGAGGACACGGACGACTACCAGGGCGAGATCGACGCGTTCTACGAGGAGGCCGCCGCCAAGCTGGCCGCGCACCTCGACGCCGGCCGCGACGTCGTCGTGCTGGCCGCCGGGGACCCGTTCTTCTACGGCTCCTACATGCACATGCACAAGCGCCTGGCCGACCGGTACGAGTGGGAGGTGGTCCCCGGCGTCACGTCCGTGAGCGGTGCTTCAGCAGTGCTCGGCACTCCGCTCGTGGAACGCGATGAGGTGCTCACGATCCTTCCCGGCACGCTGCCACCCGCCGAGCTCGCGACCCGCCTCGCCGACACCGACAGCGCCGCGATCCTCAAGCTGGGCCGCACTTTCGGCAACGTCCGCGCGGCCCTCGAAGCGTCCGGCAGGCTCGACGGCGCGTGGTACGTGGAACGCGCCACCACCGGCCGCCAGAAGATGTCGCCGCTGGCCGACGTCGATCCCGAGAGCGTCCCGTACTTCTCGCTCGCCCTGCTGCCGAGCCAGTCCAAGCCCGCCAAGCCGAAGGGCGAGGTCGTGGTCATCGGCCTCGGCCCCGGCTCCCGCGACTGGCTCACCCCGGAGGCCCGCCAGGAGCTGGAGGCCGCCGACGAACTGGTCGGCTACAGCACCTACCTCAACCGGGTTCCCGAGCGCCCGGGCCAGAAGCGCCACTCCTCGCACAACCAGGTCGAGTCCGAACGCGCGGCCTTCGCCCTGGACCTCGCCCGCAAGGGCGCGCGGGTCGCCGTCGTGTCGTCGGGCGACCCCGGCGTCTTCGCCATGGCCACCGCGGTGCTGGAAGTCGCCGCGGAGACCCCGGACGTGCCGGTGCGCGTCATCCCCGGTGTGACGGCCGCGAACGCCGTGGCGGCCAAGGCGGGCGCGCCGCTCGGGCACGACTACGCGGTGATCTCGTTGAGCGACCGGCTCAAGCCGTGGGACGTCATCGCCGAACGCCTCGAAGCCACCGCCAAGGCCGACCTGGTCATCGCGATCTACAACCCGGCGTCCAAGGCCCGCACCCACCAGGTGACGGACATGCGCGACCTGCTGCTCCAGCACCGCGCCCCGGAGACGCCGATCGTCGTCGGCCGCGACGTCGGCGGCCCGGAGGAGGAGATCCGCGTGCTCACGCTCGGCACCCTCGACCCGGCCACCATCGACATGCGCTGCCTGCTGATCATCGGCTCGTCGCAGACGATCGTGACGCCTCAGGGCGTCGTCTTCACGCCCCGACGGTACCCAACCAGCTGACCGCAGCGTCGACGTCGGCCACCGTTTCCGCAGGCGGGAGCGGTGGCCGACGCACGATCACGACCGGCACACCGAGCTGACGAGCGGCTTCGAGCTTGGCCGACGTCATCTCCCCGCCGCTGTCCTTGGTCACCAGCACGTCGATCTCCCGGGACCGCATCAGCTCCAGCTCACCGTCCACTGTGAACGGACCGCGCGACAGCAGCACCTCGATCCGGTGCGGCATCGGCGGTTCCGGCGGCTCGACCATCCGCGCCAGGAACCACTGCGGGCACGCGGCGAACTCGGCGAGGTCCTGCCGGCCGGTCGTCAGGAACACCCGCGCCCCAGGCAGGTCCCGTGCGGCGTCGGCAACGCTGTCGACCCAGTGCCACCCGTCCCCAGGAGCGAACCCAGGCCGCCGCAGGATCAGGAAAGGCACGCCGACCCGCGCACAAGCCTCGAAAGCGTTCGACGTGATCTGCCGGGCGAACGGGTGCGTGGCATCGACGACAGCGCTGACATCGTTGTCGCGCAACCACTGCGCGAGCCCGTCGACGCCCCCGAATCCGCCGATCCGAACCTCGCCGACAGGAAGAGCGGGGTTGCTGACGCGGCCGGCCAGGGAGGAGACGACCTGGGGACGCGAGGCCGCCACCCCATCCGCCACCGACGAGCCCACCACCCGCCGCGCGAGTTCCCGAGCCTCCCCCGTCCCGCCGAGGATCAGGATCATCGAACGCGCGTGGCCGAGTACAGGTGACTGTCCGGGAACTGCGTCGCTCCCAGCACGTTCCCCACGATGATCACCGCGGTCCGCTTGATCCCGGCGGCCTCGACCTGCGCCGCGATGTCGTCCAACGTCCCGCGCAGCACGACCTCGTCCTCACGGGACGCGTAGGCGACGACCGCGACCGGGCAGTCCAGGCCGTAGTTCGGCACCAGTTCCGCGACCACGTCCGAAATCCGCTGCACGGCCAGGTGCAGCACGAGAGTCGCGTGACTGCGACCCAACGTGTCCAGGTCCTCACCGTCCGGCATCGGCGTGGCCCGCTGCGAGGTCCGCGTGAGGATCACCGTCTGCCCGACGCCCGGCACGGTCAGCTCGCGCTGCAACGACGCCGCCGCGGCCGCGAACGCCGGCACCCCGGGCGTCACGTCGTAAGCGATCTCCAGCGCGTCCAGCCGGCGCATCTGCTCGGCCATCGCGCTGAACACCGACGGGTCCCCGGAGTGCAACCGGGCCACGTCCAGCCCCTGCTCCGAGGCCGCGACCAGTTCGGCGACGATCTCGTCCAACGTGAGCGACGCCGTGTCGACCTTGCGCGCCCCGGCGGGACAGAAGTCCAGCAACTCCACGGGCACCAACGCGCCCGCGTACAGACACACGGGTGACGACTCGATCAGCGCACGCCCCCGCACCGTGATCAGGTCGGCCGCTCCGGGCCCGGCCCCGATGAAGTGCACAGTCACTTGGTAACGCTCCACGTCGTCACGGGCATGTGCGGCCGCCAGCCGGTGAACTTGCCGACCGACGAGCCGCGGTTCACCGCGATCCGGACCAGGTCGCCGCCGAGCCGCGCGTACCACTGCGCCACCACGGCCTCGGACTCCAGCGTCACGGCGTTCACCACCAGACGACCGCCGGAAGCCAAAGCGTCCCAGCAGGCCTGCATCACGCCGGGCACGGTCACGCCACCGCCGATGAAGATCGCGTCGGGCTTCTCCAGGCCCTCCAACGCGTCCGGCGCCCGTCCGATGTGGACCTCCACCCCCGGCACGCCCAGAGACGCAGCGTTACCGGCGATTCGCTCTGCGCGTTCGGCCGACTGCTCGATGGCGATCACCCGGCACGTCGGATGCGTCCGCGCCCACTCGATCGCGATGGAACCCGATCCGGCCCCGACGTCCCACAGCAACTGCCCCGGCAGAGGCGCCAATCTCGACAGCGAAATAGCCCGCACCTCTCGCTTCGTCAGCTGGCCATCGGATTCGTAAGCGTCATCAGGCAGTCCGGGAACCCGCGAGAGAGCGCTCCCGCGGTACTCGACCGCGATCACGGACAGCGGGTCCGAGTCCTGCCCGGACCAAGGGTAAACCCGCTCGGCGGGCCCACCTAGCTGTTCGAGCACAACGATCTGCCCAGCCACTCCGACGACTTCGGCCACAGCTGCCGGGTCACCACCGAGCACGAGCACACGCCGTCCCGGAGTCAACACGGGCCGTAGCAAATCGATCGAACGCGCAACCAGGGACACGACCTCGACCTCGTTCAACGCCCACCCGAGCCGCGCACAGGCCAGCGACACCGACGACGGATGCGGGATCACTGTCACGCGATCGCCGAGCAACCGGACCAGGGTCGTGCCGATGCCGTGGAACATGGGGTCGCCGGACGCCAGCACGCACACGTCCCGGTACTTCTCGAACAGCTCGGGCAACGCCGGTACCAGCGGCGACGGCCACGCGACCCGTTCGAACTCCCCCGGCACCAGATCGAGCTGCCGCCGCGACCCCATCAGCACACGCGAGCGGGAAACAGCCTGCTGAGCGGAGGGTGACAGCCCGTCCCACCCGTCGGCGCCGATGCCGACGACAACGACGTCAGACGGTGCCGGTGACACGCCGCACCTGGATCTCGATCACCACGCGCTGGGGATTCACCCGCGGCTGCTTGTAGCGCAGCGCATACCGCCGCACGGCCTCGTCGACGGATTCCACGTCGTCGCGCACGACCGCCGGACCCTCCAAGGTGGACCAGCGCCGACCGTCCACCTGGCACACAGCGGCGTACCCGGCGTTGCGCACGTGCTTGACCTTCCACGACGCACCGGACGTGATGACCCGCGCGACACCGGCCTCGGCGTCGAGCGTGACCCCGACCGGGACGACGTGCACAGTCCCGTCGGGACGGACGGTGGACAACGTGCACAGGTGCCGTTCAGCCCAGAACTCGGCGAACTCGGCGCCCCGCTCGATCGACATGGCCGCATCATATGTGGCGGCAGCGATACGGCCCGTCACCAGGAGGAGGTGACGGGCCGTATTTCAGGGCAGCACTACGGGTAGTTGATGACGTTCACCGGCACGGTGCCCGGAGGTGTCACCGCCCCCACGTCGTTGATCACGTGCGTGATCGTTCCCTGGTAGTTGAGCGACACGGTCAGCAGGTTGTGCATCCGCACGCCGGATCGGTTGGGCACCTCGAACGCGTGCTCCGCTCTCACCGACGGGTTGACGTTGAAGAAGCAGTAGCTGCCGAGCCCCCACGCCTCGTGCGTGGTGACGTTGTCCCCGACCTTGTAGGCCGCGTAGCCCGTCACTCCGTTGGGCGCGTTCCAGGCCGCCTGGTTCGGCACGTCGTACGGCATCTCGTTCTGGTAGAAGATGGTCCGTCCGCCGTTGCCGTTCCAGATGACCTGGTACTTCTGGTAGTGCTCGACGAACAGGCCGGTGGCCAGCACGTCGTTGCCGTTCACGACCAGGCCGGTGTCACCGATGGCCTCGTTCCAGCCCCAGGTGCCGGCGTTGCCGTGGTCGGCGCGCCAGATCCAGCTGTGGTCGATGATCGTGTTGTTGCTGTTGACGACGAGGCTGTTCGTCGCCTTGCCCGCGACCGCACCGCCGACGCGGAAGAACACGTCCTGCAGCGTGGTCGGGTTGGACGCGTGCGAGGCCGAGGAGCCCGCGGGGCCGACGGTCAGCAGCGAGTTCGAGAGCGTCGTGCCGGCGTCGAACAGGATGCCCTTGATCCGCACGCCGTCGACGTCCGCGACCTGCATCGCGGTGACGCCGTTCTGCGGCACGATCGTCGCGTAGCCGATGCCCAGCACGACGGTGTTGGGCCGCGTGATGTTGATCGTCTGGTTGACGTTGTAGATGCCGGGCGTGAAGAACAGGTTGCAGCCCTGACCCAGTGCCGCGTTGATCGTCGCGGCGGTGTCGCCGGACTTCACGACGTAGAACTGGCTCATCGGCAACGAGGTGCCCGGCGTGCCGCCGTTGATCCACGACGCACCGGAAGCGTTGGTGCGCAGGGAAGGCAGGAACACCCGGTACTGGCTGCCGTCGAGGTACAGGTACGGCACGTCGCGCGAGATCGGCGTCGTCGCGAGGTTCGTCGACGGCGGGTTCGGGAACGTGGTCGCGGGTGCGCCCGGCGTACCGGAGAACACCATGTTCCACACGCCGCCGTTCCAGCTGCCGTAGTTCGTGTCCCGCGTGTACCACTGCTGCTGCGAGACCGACGCCGTCTGACCGGACACGCGCGTGTCGGCCGTGTAGCCACCGGACGCGAACCCGTACGAAGCCGGGTACAGCGCCAGGTTGCCGCGGACGTCCATGCGACGGAACGGCGCGGCCTGCGCGACGGCCCACCGGTTGGTGCCGCTGGCCGGGTTGACGGCCATGTTCTCGGCGGAGCGCCAGAAGTTCTGCAGCGCCACGCCCTTGTCGGACTCGTTGAACGCGTCCACGGTGATGTCACCGTTGATCAGCACGTCACCGGGGTTGCGGCCGAGACCCGAGACCGACGTGTAGTAGCCGACGTCGTCGTGGATGCCGCTGTAGGTGCCGGGCTTGAACAGGTGCGCGACCCGGCGGGGCGCCATCTGCGCGGTCAGCGTGTCCTTCTGGTTGTTGAAGTCGATGTCGAGCTGCGTCTGGATGCTCGTCGCCGACATGCTTGGGTCGAAGATGCGCGTGTTCGGCCCGAAGTTCGGGTTGTCGGACTGCGTGCAACCCTGCTGCGTGCCGATCGTGTAGGTCGCGCTGGCCACAGCGGAGTTCGCGAGGCCCGACTTGATCCCGATCGCGTTGATGGTCCTGTTGCTGGGCACCGAGATCGGCCCGCTGTACAGGGTCGACGACGAGGTCGGCGTCGATCCGTCCACTGTGTACCGGATCGTCGAGCCCGAGGTCGCGGTGGAGATCGTCACGGTCTGCGCGGACGCGTAGGCGCCGCCCGGCGGACTGAACGTCGGCGTCGCGACCGGCGTGCCGATCACGTACGACGCGCTGCCGACCGACGAGTTCGCCTGACCCGACTTGATACCAATCGCGTTGATGGTCCTGTTGCTGGGCACCGAGATCGGGCCGCTGTACAGGGTCGAACCGCTGGTCGGCGTCGAGCCGTCGATCGTGTAGCGGATCGTCGCGCCGGACGTGGCGGTCGAGATCGTCACCGTCTGGGCGGTCGAGTACGTGCCGCCGGGCGGGCTGAACGTGGGCGTCGCGACCGGCTGCGACGCGCCGTTGTGGGTGTAGCTGAAGTGCGGTGTGTCGTACTGCGGCCCGGACTTCTCGTAGGTGAACCAGTAGTCGATCACCGTGCCGGACGACAGCGACCCGACGGTCTTCTGCCAGGTCCCGGCGTTGTTGGTCATCCGGAAGTTCTGCTGACCTTGGCCGGAGATCAGGTAGTGCACGTCGACGTAGACAGCAGGGGTCGTCGGCGTGAAGTTGATCCGGGCTTGAGTCGCGTCGATCGCGGTCACGTTCTGCGTGTAGTCGTCGGCCGCGTATGCAGCCTCGACCGTCGCCAATGACGACAGGGCAATCGCTACGGCGGCCAGTCCGCGCCGCCATCTCACCTTTGAGAGCGCTCTCACACCTGGAACGGTAAAGCCGCGATGACGGTGAGGGAAGACGTAAGTTACGGAAAGGTCCCAGACTCCACCGGAACGCGAATGGCGACCGGGACCGTTTACGCCCGAACAAGCAGACGTACCACCGGAACCCGGTCAGGTCCCCCGGTTCTCGTTGAGGTAGTTGTAGATCGTGTAGCGGGTGACCTCGAGAACGCCGGCCAGGTGGTCGACCGAGTCGCGGATGAGGAAGAAGCCCGCCTCGTCCAGCACCCGGACGACCTGCGACTTGTGCACCTTCTTCATCAGCTCGACGGGCACGCCCACATCGGCGATCGCCTTCTCGACCAGCACGCGCTGAAGCGTGTCCACGTCCTGTGGAAACGACTCCACGGGTCCGGAAGCCTCGTGTGCCGCGAGTTTGTTGACGCACAGGCAGCCCACGGCGACACCGGCCGCGTCGCGCACGAAGGTCGTCGACGACCAGATCGCGCGGCCGTCCGGGGCATAGGTCTCGTAGCCGGGCATGTCGGTGGTCGTGCCGCGGCGGACCAGGCCCAGCAACAGGTCGGTCATCGGCCCGCCCACCTGGCGGCCGGTGAGCGAGCCGGCGATCGCGATGATCGAGTTCGGCAGCCGCGACAGGTCGTGCACCACGACCTCGGTGTCCGGCCCCAGGGCCGAGGCGAGGCTGTCGATGGTCGGCACCAACGCCGACAGCGCGGCCGGGATCGGCGAGGAAGCCGAGGCGGACAACGACTTCAAGGCAGCCCGCAGGCGTTCCAACGTTGCCCGCGACGTGGTGGCGTGCGGTGACAGGCGGACGTGCTCGGGGCGGATCGTGGCGGTGATTCCGAAGGCGTTCAACGCCTCCCCGACCACCGAGGCGGCCTCGGGCATGGTGAAGGCCAGGATTCCGGCACGGCGTTCGCGGGCGGACACGATCTTGCCGCCGCTCGACAGCACGATCTCCTCGACCTCGGCGACGATCTCGCCCACGGCCGAGTCCAGCGCGGAAACGCCTGCCAGCTCGACGAGTTCCAGAGCTTCCGCGAAGGCGCCGGACACGACCGGGGAGAGGTTCGTGATGTTCCAGGAGGCGGCGTCCGGGGCGGCGTCGTGCACCGCGTCGTCGAACAGGCCCGCGTCCACCGCGCCGGTCCAGCCCGACAGCACCGGCGTCAACCGCTCCAGCGCGCGGTCCGACAGCACCACGAAACCTGTGCTCCACCCGGCGCGCAACCACTTCTGGCCGCCGACCACCAGCACGTCGGCCAGTTCCCACGGCTCGTCGACGACGCCGAAACCCTGGATGCCGTCCACGATCAGGAGACGGTCGCCCACGACCTCGCGCAACGTCGCCAGGTCCGCGCGGTAGCCGGTGCGGAAGTCCACAGCGGACACCGACAGAGCGGAAACGTCACCGTTCAGGTGGGTTGCCACGGCCGCGGGACGCACCGGACCGTCCAACACGATTGACGGAAGTCCCGCCCGCACCCACGGATAGGTGTTGGACGGGAACTCCGCCGCCGAGTACATGACCGTGCCCGACAGGCCGAACGCCGCCTGGAACAGGCCGATCGACGTGTTCGGCACCAAAGCCACGTGGTCGGTGTCGGTGCGGCACAACCGCGCGACAGCGGCCTTCACCCGTTGTTCCTCGCGCATCAGCGTGTCCACAGTGGACGGCCCGGCGAGAGATGCCTGTTCCATCAGACGCGAGGTGGCCGTCACCACCGCCAAAGAGGGTGGGCCGAAGCGGGCGAAGTCGAGATACCCCTCCGGTTCGCGGAACTGGGCGAGGTACGGGGCGTCGATCAACTCAGAGCACCTTTGCGAGGAACTGTTGCGTGCGCGGCTGCTGCGGATTGTCCAGCACGTCGGCCGGTGTGCCGCTCTCCACCACGGCGCCGTCGACGAGGAACACCACGCGGTCGGCGACCGAGCGGGCGAAGCCGATCTCGTGAGTGACCACGATCATCGTCATGCCGTCGCGGGCGAGCGAGGTCATGACGTCGAGCACCTCGCCGACCAGCTCCGGGTCCAACGCGGACGTGGGCTCGTCGAACAGCATCAGCTTGGGCTTCATCGCCAGGGCACGCGCGATCGCAACACGTTGCTGCTGACCACCGGACAACGAACCGGGATAGGCGGAGGCCTTCTCGGACAGTCCCACCCTCTCCAGCAGCGCCAACGCCTCCGCGCGCACCTCGGCCCTGCCGCGCCCCAGCACCTGGACCGGGCCCTCCATGACGTTCTCCAGCGCCGTGCGGTGCGGGAACAGGTTGAACCGCTGGAACACCATCCCGACGTCGCGCCGCTGGTGGGCCGCGTCGCGTTCGCGCAGTTCGTAGAGCTTGCCGCCGGCCGCCCGGAACCCGACGGGCACGCCGTCGACCCAGATCCGGCCGGCGTCGATGGTCTCCAGGTGGTTCACGCAGCGCAGGAACGTCGACTTGCCCGCACCGGACGGCCCGAGCAGGCAGACGACCTCGCCGCGCTCGACCTCCAGGTCGATGCCCTTCAGGACCTCGGTGTGACCGAACGACTTGCGGACCCCGATCGACTCAACGAGGGCCATACGCACGCTCCAGGTAGTGCTGCCCGATCGACGCGACGGACACCATCACGAGGTACCAGGCCGCGGCGGCGAACAGGGTTTCCATGATCTCCAGGTTGCGCGAGGAGATGTTGTTCGCGGCGTGGATGAGCTCGGTGAAGGCGATCACCGACGCCATCGAGGTGCCCTTGATCATGTTGATGAAGTTGTTGCCGGTCGGTGGGATGATCACGCGCATCGCCTGCGGCAGAACGACTCGGCGCAACGTCGTCAGCGGCGTCATGCCGATCGACTTGGCCGCCTCGGTCTGGCCCTCGTCGACGCTGCTCAAGCCCGCGCGGACGATTTCGGCCATGTAGGCGCTCTCGTTCAGACCGAGCCCCAGCAACGCGGCCACGAACGCGGTCATGACCACGTTCGTGGGCACGGAGAACAGCCCCGGGATGCTGATGTTCTGGAACACCAGCGCGAGGTTGAACCAGATCAGGATCTGCAGCAGCACCGGCAGGCCGCGGAACAGCCAGATGTAGCCGACCGCGAACCACCGCGCGACGGGGTTCGCCGACAGCCGCATCAACGCGACGACGACACCGAGGATGATCGCGCCACCCTGTGCGGCCAAGGCCAGCACGATGGTGTTCAGCAGGCCTTCGAGCATCACGGGGTGCGTGAAGAACCCCGGCACGTCCTCCCACTGGATCTGCGCCTCGGCCATCGCCCAGCCGAGCCCGGCGATGACCAGGAGGATCACCGCGCCGCTGAACCACCGCCAGGGGTGGCGCAGCGGCACGACGGTGAGCTCCCCCTGCTGGAGCCCACTGGTCTGGAGATCACTTGCCATTGATCGCGGCCTTCGTGATCGCACCCTGCTTGATGTCCCAGGTGGTGACGATCTTCTCGTAGGTGCCGTCGTCGATCAGGGACTGCAGCGCGCCCTTGATCGCCTCGGACAGCTTGGCGTTCTTCTTCGCGACCCCGATGCCGTACGGGCCGCCGTTGATCGGCGCGAGCGGCACGACCTCGAAGTACTGGCCGTCACCGGCGGTCTTCGCGACGTAGACGGCGGTCGGCAGGTCGTTGAGGATCGCGGCGACCCGGCCGGTGCGCAGCTGGTTCTGGTTGCCGGTGTCGCTGTCGGTGACGCTGAGCTGGACCTCGGGCTTGCCCGCGGCCACGCACTTCTGGCTCTGCTCCTTGCCGAACTGCTCCTGCGAGCTGCCCAGGTTCACCGCGATGCCCTTGCCGCACAGGTCGTCGGGTCCCTTGACGCCCTGCGGGTTGCCCTTCTGCACCATGATCGTGATGCCGGAGGTGAAGTAGTCGACGAAGTCGATCTTCTGCTGGCGTTCGGCGGTGTCGTTCATCGCGGCCATCGTCACGTCGACGCGGCCGGTCTCCAGGCTGGTGATCAGCGAGCTGAACGCCATGTCGCTGTGCTCGGCCTTGAGCCCGAGCTTCGCGGAGATCGCCTTGATCAGGTCGACCTCCGACCCCAGCGGCGTCTTGCCGTCCTGGTCGTAGAAGTTGTTCGGCGGGTTCTGGATGTTCGACCCCACCTTCAACGTGCCGGCCGAGGCGATCTCGGGCGGCAGCAGCGCGGCGAGCGCGTCGTCCTTCTTGACCGAGCCCAGGTCGGACGACGGAGGCGTGGACGTCTGAGCGGGGTCAGACGTGGACCCGCAGGCGGCGAGCCCCAGTACGAGCAGCGAGGTCACGAGCAGGCGCGGCTTCATGGCGGGGACCGTACAACGTCCAGTTGAAGACGTCCACAAAAAGTTGAAACCAGGCGTGACCGGGCGCACTCGGGGAATTCCATCGGCGTCTGCTCCGTTGGATCGGGTGCCCCCAGCAAACGAGGAGGACCAACATGGCGACGGTCGAGCTGACCAAGGAGAACTTCGACGAGGTGGTCGGTGACTCCGACGGCTCCGGCATCGTCCTGGTCGACTTCTGGGCCGAGTGGTGCGGTCCGTGCCGCGCGTTCGGGCCCACGTACGAGGCCGCGTCGGACAAGAACGAGGACATCGTGTTCGGCAAGGTCGACACCGAGGCGCAGCAGGAGCTCGCGGCCACGTTCGGCATCCGGTCGATCCCCACGTTGATGATCGTGCGCGAAGGCGTCGTGCTGTTCTCGCAGCCGGGCGCTCTGCCCGCCCCCGCGCTGAACGACCTGATCCAGCAGGCGCGCGAGGTGAACATGGAAGAGGTCCACGCGAAGGTCGCGGAGGCCCAGGCCCAGCAGGGCTGATTGACTTTACGCCGCTCGGGGTAGTCGAGGTGCATGAACACCGACACGTCGACCGCGCAGCTGGTCCACCAGCTGTCCGAGCAGGTGAGCAGGCTCGCGCGCGATGAGATCCGTCTCGCTGTCGCGGAGCTGAAGGACAAGGGCAAGCACGCCGGTGTCGGCGCCGGGATGTTCGGCGCGGCCGGCGTGTTCGCGTGGTGGGGTGGGCTCAGCGTCGTCGCGGGCCTGATCCTGCTGCTCGCTCTCGTAGTACCGCCGTGGGCGGCCGCGTTGATCGTCGCGGCCGCCCTTCTGCTGTTCGCGGGCATCTTCGCGCTCGTGGGCAAGGGACAGGTCAAGCAGGCCGTTCCTCCCGCGCCGAGGCAGGCGATGGACAACGTCCAGCAGGACATCGCGACGATCAAGGAGAGTGCGCACCGATGAGCGACCCCAGGGAAGAGCTGCAGCGCGACGTCGAACGGACCCGGCGTGAGCTGGGCGAGACGGTGGAAGCGCTGGCGCACAAGGTGGACGTGCCCGGGCGGGTGAAGGAGCAGGCGCAGGAGACCCGGTTGCGGCTGGCCCTCGCCACCAACCAGGCGGTCGACTCGCTGCCCGAGCCCGTGGCGGTGCAGGTCGAGAAGGCACGCCGGCATCCCGGGGCCGTCGCGGCGGCGCTGATCGCGCTCGTCCTGGCGATCTGGGCGATTTCCAGGAGGAACGGATGAAACTCCTTTACCGCCCGCTGGGAATGCTGGTCGGCGCGCTGGGAGGCTTCCTGGCGACCGCGATCTTCGGTCAGATCTGGAAACTGGTGGCGGGCGACAAAGAAGCGCCCAGCGCCACCATGCGCAACCGCGCCTGGAGCGAGGTGCTGATGGCCGCGGCGTTGCAGGGCGCCATCTTCGGCCTGGTCAAGGCCGCCATCGACCGCGGCGGCGCCAAGGGTTTTCAGAAGCTGACCGGTGAATGGCCCGGCGACGAAGAAGATTGAGCACTTGTCCGTCCAATCAAGACGCATAGGTGCGGACGATCCGGTGGCGTCTTAATCTGGCCGAGTTCCCCTGGGAAAGGGCCAGTGATGACTCGTCAGGTGCGGGCTCGCGCGCTGTTTTCGACGTTCGAGCCGCTCACCGCCGTTCCGGACGACCCGGCCCGTGCACGGCTGGGCGTCGTCAGGTTCGCCGGCACGTCCTTCAACCCCGTGGTGAAGGCCGGGTATCCGGAACTGACGGTCCACCTCGCCGACGAGGGCAGTGGCTTCGCGGAGGTCTGGACGAGCGCGCACGGCGTGGAATCCGGTGAGCACAAGGCGATCGCCTACGCGCACGACGGCGAGTACCTGTTCTGCGCCGGACGGATCCCGCCGTGCGACGAGCACACCTACGCCGGACGGCTGGCGTTCCGCGCGGCGCTGGAGCTGGCCGGCAGGCTCGGCTACCACCACGTCTTCCGGATGTGGAACTACCTGCAGGACCTCACCCCGCGGACCTACCGGGAGTTCCTGCTCGGCCAGGCGGAGGCGTTCGCGCGGCGGCCCGTGACGTGGAGCGGCCTGACCGCGGCCACGGTCGTCGGTTCGCTCGGCGGCGGCATAGCGTTCCACTTCCTGGCCTGCCGGACGGGCACGCCGGTCACGATCATCTCCCCCAGTGGCGCGCGCGGCGTCTACGCGCACGGGCGGCTGTACTTCTCGGCCCCGTCGCTCGACGACGCCGAGGAGCTGATGAGCGCGGCGAACCTCGCCCAGTGGGGTGTCGGCGACGGGTTCGGGCTGCACGACGTGTCGTCGTTGAAGATCTACGCCCGGCAACCGGGTGATCTTTCGCAGGTCACCGCCCGCCTGACTCCCCGGACCTCGGTGGCGTTCCTGCAGGCCACCCTGCTCTCCCAGGACGACGCGGTGGAGTTCGAGGGCGTCGCCGGCTAGCCCTGCGGACGTTTGAATCCTCAACTACTCTGGCGCGCATGCCACAGCCAGAAGGTGATGACCTCGCCGCTATCCGGGCCAAGCGCGACGAGCTGCGCGCGAAGTACGTGAAGCCGCTCGCCGAGCGCGGCGGCTCGCCCACGCAGGGCGTTCACCACATCGCGTTGATCTGCAAGGACGTCGAGGAGACCATCCGGTTCTACCAGGAGTTCCTCGGCTTCCCGCTGGTCGAGCTCGTGGAGAACCGCGACTACAACGGCTCCAGCCACTTCTTCTTCGACCTCGGGGCCAAGAACCTGCTGGGGTTCTTCGACTTCCCCGGCCACGACCACCCGCCGTTCTCCGAGACGATCGGCGCCGTTCAGCACCTGGCCCTGTCGACCTCCCCCGAGCGGTTCGCCGAGATCAAGTCCAAGCTGGACGAGGCGGGGATCGAATACCTGGGCCCCGACCGGGGCGTCGAGGACAGCCTGTACATCCGCGACCCCAACGGTGTAGGGATTGAGTTCTACCGGGAAGAACTCGGCGAGTTCGAAGGCACGACACTGATCAACTGAGGACGGAGTCGCAGTGGCGCAAGAGGTCAAGGGCATCGTCGCCCGGGGCAAGGGACAACCGGTGGAACTGACCTCGGTGCTGGTGCCCGATCCCGGTCCCGGCGAGGCAGTGGTGAAGATCCAGGCGTGCGGCGTCTGCCACACCGACTTGCACTACCGCGAGGGCGGCATCAACGACGACTTCCCGTTCCTGCTGGGCCACGAGGCCGCGGGCGTCGTGGAGTCGGTCGGTGAAGGCGTTTCGGACCTGGCGCCCGGCGACTTCGTCGTGCTGAACTGGCGCGCGGTCTGCGGCACGTGCCGCGCTTGTCGTCGCGGCAAGCCCTGGTACTGCTTCTCGACGTTCAACGCGTCGCAGCCGATGACGTTGGCAGACGGCACCAAGCTCTCGCCGGCGCTGGGCATCGGTGCGTTCGTCGAGAAGACGTTGGTCCACTCCGGACAGTGCACGAAGGTCGACCCGTCCGCCCGCGCCGCCGCTGTCGGCCTGCTGGGCTGCGGTGTGATGGCCGGCGTCGGCGCGGCTCTCAACACCGGTGGCGTCGGCCGCGGCGACTCGGTGGCCGTGATCGGCTGCGGCGGTGTCGGTGACGGCGCCATCGCGGGCGCCCGCATCGGCGGTGCCGCGAAGATCATCGCCGTGGACACGGACCCACAGAAGCTCGAGTGGGCCAAGGGTTTCGGCGCCACGCACACCATCAACGCACGCGAGGTCGACGACGTCGTCACCGCGATCCAGGACCTCACGGACTCGTTCGGCGCGGACGTCGTGATCGACGCGGTCGGCCGTCCCGAGACGTGGAAGCAGGCGTTCTACGCCCGCGACCTCGCCGGAACCGTTGTCCTGGTGGGCGTTCCGACGCCGGACATGCGGCTCGAGATGCCGCTGATCGACTTCTTCTCCCGCGGCGGCGCGCTGAAGTCCTCGTGGTACGGCGACTGCCTGCCCACGCGCGACTTCCCGATGCTGGTGGACCTGTACCAGCAGGGCCGCTTCGACCTGGACGCGTTCGTCAGCGAGGAGATCCCGCTGGACGGCGTCGAGGGCGCGTTCGAGAAGATGCACCGCGGCGAGGTCCTGCGATCGGTCGTGGTGTTCTGATGCCGCTCCGCGTTGATCACACCATCACCTCCGGCACCTTCTCGCTGGACGGCGAGACCTTCGACGTCGACAACAACGTCTGGGTCATCGGGGACTCGTCGGAGTGCGTCGTCATCGACGCGCCGCACGACGTGGACGCGATCCTCAAGGTGGTCGACGGCCGCAAGGTCGTCGCGATCCTGCTGACCCACGCGCACGACGACCATGTCCGCGTCGCGCCGGATCTGGCTCACGCGACCAACGCGCCGATGGCGTTGCACCAGGACGACCACATCGTGTGGTCGCTGACGCACACCGGCGTGATCCCGCACCAGGCACTGGAGGACGGCCAGGTGCTCACGGTGGCCGGCGAGGAGATCCACGTGCTGCACACGCCGGGCCACTCGCCTGGCGCCGTGTGCTTCTACGTGCCGTCGCTGGGCGCGGTGTTCACGGGCGACACGCTGTTCCAGGGCGGGCCGGGCGCGACGGGCCGGTCGTTCTCGGACCGGCCGACGATCGAGGCGTCGATCCGGGAGAAGCTGCTGACGCTGCCCGGCGACACCGTGGTGCACACCGGGCACGGCGCGGACACCACGATCGCCGCCGAGGTCTTCTAGACGCTAGAACCGCGGAGGCCGCTTCTCCAGGAACGCCGTCACGCCCTCGGCGTAGTCGGCGCTGGAGGCGGCCTCCGCGTACAGCGCGCGCACGAAGTCGTCCTCGTGCCCGCCGTCCGTGATCGAGTTGATGATCTTCTTGGCGCCCCGCACGGACACCTGGGCGCGGCCCGCGATCTGTTCGGACAGTTCCTTCACGCGGGCGTCCAGGGACTCCACGACCTCGTTCACGAGCCCGATCCGCAACGCCGTGGCCGAGTCGATCAGGTCGGCGGAGAACAGGATCTGCTTCGCCCAGGCCGGGCCGACCGCGTCCACGAGGGCCTTGGTGGACGTGAAGTTGTAAACGATGCCGAGTTTCGCGGGCGTGATGCCGAATCGGGCATCCGAAGACGCCACCCGAATGTCGCAGGCGAGGGCGATCTCACAACCACCGCCGACGCAGAAACCGGAAATCGCGGCAATCGTCGGCTTGTCGAGCTGGGCGATCGCGCGTTCACCGTTGTAAACGGCCTCGCCGTAGTGGGCGGCGCCTTCCGGACCGCGCCGCAGGGTCGAGAACTCGGCGATGTCGGCACCGGCGGAGAAGTGGTCACCGCCGCGGATCACCAGCGCGCGGATGCTCTCATCTGCGGAAACTTGTGCCAGGAGCCCTGGTATGGCCGACCACATCTCGTACGACATGGCGTTGCGCTTGGCCGGGCGGTTGATCGTCAACGTGGCGACCGGACCGGCCGCGGACAGCTCCAGGAACTCGCTCACCCGCCGCACGATACCTACCGCGGTCCGGCGGCTCGCGCGGTCTCAGTTGGGTAGTAATGCGTTCACCTCCTTGTAAAGTCCCTCTGCCGAGGAGGGGAGGAAACGTGACCGCGGCCGCCATCGGTGCTTCCACGTTGCGCACGCTCGCGGTGCGGTTGCGCACCAGTGCGCCGGTGTCCGCGCGCATCCTCTCCGAACTCGCCAGCGAACTCGACCGGGGCGGGCCGGTGGCGGACCTGCTGTGCTCGCACAGCGCCGTGCACAGCCCGCTGTTCGGCATCCAGGCGCTCGCCGGTGTGCGGTTGCTGATGCTGTCGGGAAAGGCGCCGGAACTCAGTCAGCGGTTCGCCAGCGCGCACGCGGCGGCGATGGCCGGGGAGTCCGATTCCACGGCGCTGCTCGCGTGGCTCGCGGCACGGCGGGCGATCGTCGAGAACGCGGGCGAGATCCTGGCCGCGCTCGACCGCACCGTCCAGCAGCACCAGCCGAAGACGGCCGGGTTCCTGCTGCGCGGGCTCACCATGATCGGGGCGCCGAAGGTCCGGCTGCTCGAACTCGGCGCGTGCGCCGGGCTGAACCTGATCCTCGACCACTACCGCTGGTTCGGTCTCGGCTGGGAGTGGGGCGACAAGGACTCGCCGGTGCGGCTGGCCGCGGTCGGGCCGCAGCCGCCGAACCTGGAGATCGTCGACAGGGCCGGCTGCGACCTGCAGCCGCGCGACCCCGCCGATCCCAAGCACGCGATGATCCTGCACTCGTTCATCCCGCCCGAGCACGACGCGCTGCGGTGGGACCTCGACGACGCCATCGAACTGGCCGCCAAGGTCGGCGTGAAGGTCGCGCGCTCGCCCGCCGGGCGGTGGTTGCGCGAGAACCTCGTGCCACCCGAGGAACGCGGCACGTACACGGTGATCTGGCACAGCTCGTTCTGGGCGTACCTGACCGAGGACGAGCGCCACGAGATCGAGACGACGCTGACCGCGGCGGCCGGCTCGATGCCACTCGCGCGCGTCGCCTACGAGTCGACGGACTTTCGCTCAAACCCCCGCCTGACGGTCACCATCTACAGCTAGATTGCGCGGTCGTGAAAACGATCCGTGCCTCCCTGCTGGCCGTCGCTCTCTTCACCACGGCCCTCACCGCGCCCGCCCAGGCCGCGGTCTCGGACTACGACCTGGCGCTGCACTGGGCGCCCGTGCACCACCAGGACACCGACTCGTCGGACGCGGACGCCGACTACCTGTCCACTGTGGACTTCGACGGCGACTGGAACACGCTGAACAACTGGGAGAACCAGACCCAGCTCGCCAAACTCACCGGCGCCGCGTACTACTCGGTGGTCGAGACGTCCACGCACTGGTTCCTCGTCTACAGCTTCTTCCACCCGCGCGACTGGGACGACCAGCCCGACCCGTTCGGCACCAGGACCCACGAGAACGACCTGGAGGGCACCCTGTTCGTCGTCCGCAAGGACGCCGGGTTCGGCACCCTCGAAGCCGCGGTCACGGTGGCGCACAGCGACTTCTACTCCTACGTGCCCGCCGGGTCGCCCTACCAGAACGGGTCGGAGACCATCGACGGCACGTTGCTGCTGGTCGGCGGCCGTCCCGCCACCTTCCAGGAAGCCAAGGGCCACGGGCTGTACCGCTGGAACGGCGCTGACTTCCCCGGCGGTGACGGCGTGATCTACCAGCCCGCCGCGACCGGCGAGGTGCCGTCGGGCGGCAACGACCGCAGCGTCGGCTACCGCCTGGTGAACTCCTTGGACGCCAACGGGATGTGGGCGCGCCGCACCAACTCGGAGACCTACTCGTCGTTCGGCACCTTCCGCGGTGACAACGGCAAGGACAACGCCGCCAACGCGCCGTGGGGCTGGGACGACCAGAACGACGGCGCGATCTACCGCGGCTACCTGGCCACCGATCCGGCGCTGGTGATCGACAAGTACTTCGCCAACAAGGGAACCTTCAGCCTCACCTACACGCGCAACGCCTTCCGCTGAGCCACCGCAAACGTTTACAGTCTTTTCTGTAACACACCGCCGCCGTCACGCCTCCCACCGGAAGAGGAAGCATGGACGGCAGGATCAACCGCAGGCTGCTGATGAAGTCCACCATCGTGGCCGCGGTAGCAACACCGGCCCTGGCGGCGACCGCGCTCGCGGTCGCCGTCCCCACCTTGCCCTGGCCGGCCGCCAACGACATCGTGCGGAACACGAAACTCCCGTCGTTCCCCGACCGGATTTTCGACGCAACGGCCTACGGCGCCAAGGGCGACAACAAGACCGACAACACCGACGCGTTCAAGAAGGCCATCGCCGCCTGCAACGCCGCGGGCGGCGGGCACGTGATCGTCCCGAAGGGCACCTACGTCACCGGCGCGATCCACCTGCTCAGCAACGTCGACTTCCACCTCGAAGACGGCGTGCTGCTCAAGTTCTCCGGTGACGCCTCGAAGTTCCCGACGGTGCTCACGCGCTACGAGGGCATCGAGTGCGTGAACCGCTCCCCCATGATCTACGCGCACAAGCAGACCAACATCGCCATCACCGGCAGGGGCACGCTCGACGCGGGCGCCACCGGCGGCTGGAACAAGGGCAGCGACCGCTCGTACCTGGAGTCTTTGGTGGCCAAGGGAACCCCGCCCGAGAAGCGTGTGGTTCCCGGCTCCGGCAAGAACATGCGCTCCACGTTCATCGAGCCCTACGACTGCGACACCGTGCTGATCCAGGGCCTCACGCTGAAGAACCCCAAGTTCTGGCAGATCCATCCCACGCTCTGCAAGAACGTCACGGTCGACGACGTGCACACCGACCCGTCCACGTCCGCCAACAACACCGACGCGGTAGACCCCGAGTCGTGCGACCACGTCGTGATCTCCAACAGCAACCTCGGCGCGCACGACGACAACGTCGCGATCAAGTCGGGCCGCGACGAGGACGGCCGGCGGGTCAACGTGCCGTGCCAGAACATCGTCGTCGTCAACTGCCGCATGAACGGCAACTGGGGCGCCATCACGTGCGGCTCCGAGCAGACCGGCGGCATCCGCAACGTCTACGGCTATCAGCTGAACTGCGTCAACGCCACCAAGTTCGCCCTGTACGTCAAGTCGAACACCCAACGCGGCGGCTTCTCCCAGAACATCAACCTGGACGGCGTGTCCGGCGTCTTCGGGCGCGCGTTCATCTACGTCACCACGACCTACAACTCGCAGACGGGCAGCAACGTGCCGAAGTTCGGCCCGTTCTCCGTCTCGAACTCCAGCTGCACCAAGGCTTCCAAGGTCCTCGACGTGTCCGGCCTCTCGCAGGAGCACGTCAAGGGCCTCGACCTGCGCGACTCGAAGTTCAACGGCCTCGGCAGCACCACCAACACCGTCAAGAACGTCGACGGCCTGAAGTTCACCAACGTCACCGGCAACGGAAAGCCGATGACCAAATAGCTAGGCCTGGGCAGTCGGCCGCACGGCGATCTCGTTCACGTCGACGTCGGCCGGCTGCTCGATCGCGAACGCGATGGCGCGGGCGATCGCGTCCGGCGGGATCGCGATCTCGTCCCGCATGCCCGCGATCCGTTCCCGCACAGCGGTGTTGCTCGACGCCTCCGCGAAATCGGTGTGCACGAAACCCGGATACACCGTGGTCACCCGCACCGAAGGACCCGCCTCCTGGCGCAGGCCCTCGCAGATCGACCTGACCGCGACCTTGGTGCCCGCGTAGACCGCCATGGACGGCACGACGGTGAACGCGGCCGTGGAGGCCGTGGTCACGAAGTGCCCTGCCTGCTGCTCGCGGAACACCGGCAGCGCCGCCGCGATGCCGTGCAGCACGCCCTTGATGTTGACGTCGACCATCTCGTCCCACTCGTCGACCCGCAGGTCGTCCAGTGGCGAGATCGGGCCGACCCCCGCGTTGCTCACGAGCACGTCGAGCCGCCCGAAGCGCTCCCGAGCCAACGCCACCAGCGCGTGCAGGTCTTCGCGGCGAGTCACGTCGGTGCGCGTGTGCACGGCCGTGCCACCTGCCTTCTCGATCCTGGCCACGAGGTCCGCGAGACGCTCCGACCGGCGTGCCCCGAGCACGAGGCGCGCGCCCCGCTCCGCGAGCAGAAGAGCGGTCGCCTCCCCGATCCCGCTGCTGGCGCCGGTGATCGCCACGACCTTGTCCTTGATTGCCATGACCCCAGCCTGCGTTAGGCTCAGCCTGGTATCCAGAGCCCCCTTATTCTGGTACTGGAGGTGCCAGCATGCGGAGAACCGCCGATCAGCGGCACGAACTGGGCGCGTTCCTGCGCAGCCGGCGGGAGCGGCTCACCCCGGCCGAGGCGGGCCTGCCGCGCACGGGCCGGCGGCGTACCCCGGGCCTGCGCCGCGAGGAGCTCGCGGTGCTCGCGGGCATCAGCGCCACCTGGTACACGTACCTGGAACAGGGCCGCGACGTGCGCGCGTCCGACCAGGTGCTGGGCGCGCTCGCCGCCGCGCTCGGCCTCACTCCGTCCGAAAAGGACCATCTGCTCCGGCTCGCGGGCCACACGCGCCCGCACAGCCTCGAAGCCGAACTGGCCGCGGAAGTCGCTGCGGTACCGGGGTTTCTGGACCCTCATCCGGCGTTCATCATCGGCGCCACCTACGACGTGCTCAGCCACAACGAGGCGGCGGCCGAGCTCTTTCCCGTTCTGCGCAAGGAGAAACCGAGCTTCGCGCGCTGGGTGTTCACCGACCCGCAGGCGCGGCACGTCCTGATCGACTGGGAACTGGAGGCCCGCGGCCTGCTCGCCAAACTCCGCGCGCTGGCCGCCCAGCACCCCTCCGACGAGCGGTTCACCCGGCTGATCGACGACCTGCACGAGGCCAGCCAGGAGGTGCGCTCCTGGTGGCCCCACTACGACGTGCAACCCCGGCACGGCGGCCGGAAACGCTTGCGGCACCCCGGACGAGGGCCGCTCGACTACGCGTACACGGCGTTCCACCTCGCCGAACAGCCCGACCACACGCTGGTCGTCTACTCGGACGAACGGCCCTGCTAGGCGGCGCGCGGGTACAGCCGCGCCATCCCGGGCGGCGCGGCGAAGGGCGCCCACGTGCCCTCCGCCTGTGCCAGCCGGTCGGCGACGACCCACAGAACGCTGGAGTTGAAGCCATATCCCAGGTGTGAGGACGACACCTGGACGTTCTCCTTGCGCGGTCCCGGTTCCTCGACGCACGACTCCCACGAGACGATGCCGTCCGTCTTGGAGTAGATCGACGTGGCGGGCACCGGGATCGGCGGCCGCGTCGACTCCAGCGGCGGGAACTCGTCCTTCGGGATGTGCAGCCGGGAGAACAACGCGAACGCCGGCATCGCCCGTGACTGCACGGGATCGCTCATGTTGTACGGCGACCCCATGGTGATCACCTGACGGACGCGGTGCGGGTGGTCGCGCGCCATCTCGCGCGCGAAGATCCCGCCCAGCGACCAGCCGACGATGGAGACCGGCCCGCCGTGGGCGTCCGAAACCTTCTTCACCAAGGCGTGCATGCCGTCCACGGCCTTGCGCGTCGGCCCGATGTTGCGGCCCAGGCCCCACGGATTCACCTGATAGCCCAACCCGGACAGGAAGCGGCGCAGCATCACCGTCGACGAGTCCGCGGCACCGAGGCCGGGAAAGACGAGAACCGGGTGGCCGTCACCGGAGGGCGCGCCGCGCAGCATCGAGCGGGTCGCCACGAACTCGCTGACGTCGAGCGCGCAGCGGGTGGGCTCGGTGAGGTACCAGAACAGGCCGGGCGCGCTGCCTCTGACGAGGTGGAGGGGCGAAACAGCAGGCACTTCGAAGACTTCGTCCGAAGGTACGGCAGACATAGGAGCCTCCCCACACGTCGACAACCCCGAGCCGGCGCCCTGGACGTCGTTGCCCAGTGAGTCCATGATGTTTCGTGAACGATCTTTTTGCCAGTACTTTCGAGTCTCGATTCGCCACGTGCAGGTAACACGTTGGCAACCTCACACGTGTGCACTGCCTCTCACCTGCATGGACGTCGATTGAGACGCTCCGGTCCTCTACTCTTTTTCAAGTGGATCGGATGAGCTCTCTGGACGCCAGCTTCTACTTCATCGAGGACGAGAACGTGCCCATGCACGTCGGTTCCGTCCTGGTTTTCGACGGGCCGGCCCCGTCCTACGGCGACGTGATCCGTCTTTTCCTGGCGCGCATGGACCAGGTGCCTCGCTACCGGCAGAAGGTGAAGGCGCTGCCGTTCCACGTCGGTCGTCCGGTCTGGGTCGACGACGACCACTTCAACATCCTCTACCACGTGCGCCACACCGCGGTGCCGTCGCCGGGCGGGGAGGACCAGCTGCGCAACCTCGCGGGCCGGATCTTCGCGCAGAAGCTCGACGACAAGAAGCCGTTGTGGGAGGCCTGGCTGGTCGAGGGCCTGGAGGGCGGTCGCTGGGCGATCATCTCCAAGGTCCACCACTGCATGATCGACGGAGTGTCCGGTTCGGACATGCTGCAGCTCATCCTCGACTTCAAGAAGGAGAGCGTCCTTCCGGAGCCGAAGGAGTGGAAGCCGCAGCCGCAGCCGTCCACGCTCGATCTGGTCATCGACGGTGTCCGTGACGCCGTGGTGACACCGGTGCAGCACCTGTCCGCTTTGCCCGCCGTGGCGCGGAACGTGCGCTCGCTCAGCGAGATCATGGACTTCGGCAAGACCGTTCTCGGTTCTCTTCCCGGTACGGCCAAGCGTTTGGTCACGCGCGCGGCGACCTCTTTGAACGGTCCGATTGGACCGCACCGCCGCTGGGTGTGGGCGCGCGCGAACCTGGCTGAGATCAAACAGATTCGCACCGCCGCGGGTGGCACCGTCAACGACGTCATCCTGACGGCGATCACGCGTGGTTTCCGGGACCTGCTGGAGAAGCGCGGCGAACTGACCGAGGGCATGGTCGTGCGGACCATGGTTCCCGTGTCGATGCGCAAGGCCGACCAGCACAACGAGCTGAACAACCGCGTCAGCGCCGTGCTGGTGAACCTGCCCGTGGGCGAGGCGGACCCGGTGAAGCGCCTCGCGTCGATCCGCGCGCAGATGGACGACCTGAAGAGCTCACGCCAGGCAGCGGGCGCCGACGTCATCACGAACCTGTCGAACTTCGCCGCGCCGACGCTGATGGCGCTGGGGTCGCGGACCGCGATGCGGTTCCCGCAGCAGATCCTGCAGACCGTCACCACCAACGTGCCCGGCCCGCGCATCCCGCTCTACATGCTCGGCCGCCCGCTGGTGGAGATGTTCCCGTACGTGCCGGTCGCCTCCACGATCCGGATCACCGTCGGCATCTTCTCGTACCTCGACCGGTTCACCTTCGGCATCAACGCCGACTTCGACGGCGTGCCGGACGTCCAGCTGCTCGCGGACGGCATCCGCGCCGGTTTCGACGAGATGGTCGCGCTGGCCGCCGAGGCGGCGGAGAAGACGGAGACCGCCGAGAAGGTCGTCGACGCCGCGCCGGCCCCCAAGCCCGCCCCGAAGCCCGCTGCCAAGCCTGCCCCGAAGCCCGTGGCGAAGAAGCCCGCTCCCAAGCCTCGTGCCCCGCGTGCGACGAGCAAGGCGGCCACGAACGGTGTGAAGCCGGAGACGACGGCCTGAGACACGATCTGACGGTTCAAGCGGGCGCGCACGACCTGCACCTGACCGTAGTAGGACTCGACGCACGGCTGGGCGCCCTCGGACTGGCGCTCGGTCAGGTCGACGACGTCCGCATCGAGCTGGAGAACGTGCGATGGTCGCGCTGGCGTGCTCGCCGCGCGACCGTCGTGTGCCGGGACGTGCACGTCAACCCGCCCGCGGTCCTCGTGTCCTCGCCTGTCGAGTTCCGGGTCGAAGTGGGCTTCGCGGACATCCCGGAGTTACAACCGGTCAGTTGGTTCCCGTTGACCGTCCAGTTGGTCGGCACGGAGCTGCACGTACGACTGCACAAGTGGCTGCCCGCACGCGTGTTCGCGGTGCCGGAGCTGCCGCGCGGCATCCAGCTGACGGGGATCGAGCAGCTCGACGACCACTTCGTGCTGACCGGAGCCGCCCCCGTGCTGCGGGAGCGGCTCACCCTGGGTCAGCTCGCGGACGTGCTCAGGCGGTTGGCGTCCATCCAGTCCAGGACCCGCTCGGACACGACCTCGGGGATCTCCATCTGGGGCACGTGACCGACGTTCGCGTACTCGTCGTAGCGCCAGTGCGGGTACTTGCGAGCCACGTACCGGGCGTTGGCGACGTTGACGAGCCGGTCCCGGTCGCCGCTCATCAGGAACACCGGCACGCGGACCTTGGCCATCGCCGCGTAGTAGGCGCCGCGCTTCGAGGTCGTGAACACGACACTGCGCGCGGCGTCGAGGAACGCCTTGTCCAGTCCCTCCACCTTGGCGCGCTCGCCGATCAGGTGCTCGCTGGCCTGCTTGAGCTCCTCGGGGATGACCGACGGGTCCGCGCAGACCATCTCCAGCAGGCGTTCGACCTGACGACGGGCGGGGGCGGTCCTCGACCTGGCCAGGAACCGTTCACCCAGCCCCGGCACCGAATACAGGAAGAACGTGCCGAGCATCGTCGGATCCGGCCGCGTCCCGAGCACCATCGGCAGCGCGGGGTCGACCAGCACCAGGCCCCTGACCAGCTCGGGGTCGTAGGCGGTCTGGAAGAGCGAGATCAGCCCGCCCATCGAGTTGCCGACCAGGATCGCCGGCTCCCCCACGACCTCGCGCAGGAACCGGCCCAGCAACCTCGTGTTGGCCTGAACCGTGGTCTGCCGGCCCTCCGGGTTGGTCAGGCCGTGCCCGGCGAGGTCGACGGCCGTGACGCGGGCTTTCTTCGCGAGCAACGGCGCCAGCAGCACCCAGTTGAGGTGGGAGCCGCCGAGGCCGTGCACGAGGACGATGCGCGGCCCGTCCGCCGGCCCGCCGAAGTCGACCCAGTGCACGGGCCCGCCGAGGTCCGCGTGGTGGCTGGTGCCGCCGAAGTTCGCCACAGTCGTCATACCAACCAGTATGTCGCTTGACCGTACTGATCGGTAGCCGCCTGGGTCACTTCCACGGCGACGCGGGCCGGCACTGGTCCCGGGTCTTGCGCTCGTCGCCGTAGACGACCTCACCGGTGGCGGGGTCGAAGTAGCACTCCTTCAGCAGGTCGGAACTGGTACCGAGCAGGGTGCCCCCGGCGTCGTAGGCACGCACGACGGGGTCGGGGACGCCCTGGGGGATGGTCCAGGACTGCGAGTAGTACATGCGGAGGGCGTACGTGCCGTTGGCGATCTTGGCGTCGACCGTGTTGCCGTCGGCGGTGACCGTCACGCGGGCGACCTTCGAGTCGATCCGGCCGGCCGCCTCGCGGTAGCCGGGTGTCCCCGCGTACGCCGGGCCGAGGTGCATGCCTCCGACGGTCGCGCCGCCACCTTCGACGGAGAAGTGCCCCGGCAGCAGCGCGACGGCACGCTTCCCGAAGCCCGTGCGGTAGTCCTGGCCGCCGGAGCCGATCGAACAGATCAACACCTCCTTGTCGGTGTAGAGCAAGGCCCATCGCGTCTGCTCGTCCAGCAGCTGGTGCAGCTTCGCCCTGCCCTGCATGCCCGCGGCCTTCGTGCAGCCCGTCTCGATCGCCTCGACCGCCTCCTGCGGCACCCCGGAGTCGGCGGACGGTGTCGCCGGTGACGTGGTGATCTGGACTGCCGGCACTGGCAAGCTCGGGGTGGGCCTGAGCACCACGATCCCGGCGGTGACGACGGCGACCGCGGCCGCGGCGGCGAGGATCGGTACGGCCAGCCGCCGGGACGCGCGCCGGGTGGCAGCGCGCTCGATCTCGGCACGGATCTTCGCCTGGCGACCGGGTGGCAGGTCGCGGGTGGGCGGAAGCATGCTGGTCATCGGTCCTCCCCGGTGTGCACGAGCTCCCGGTGCTGCTGGAGCTTCGACTTCGCCTTGCTGACCCGCGCCCGCACGCTGCCCTCGGTGATGCCGAGCACCGCCGCCGCGTCCGCGTACGACACCCCAGACCACACGCACAGCGCGAGCGCCTCACGTTCGTTGCGCGGCAGCCCCGCCACGGCGTCGAGCAGGTCCTTCATCTGCCGCTGGTCGTCGAGGCGCTCCGCGACCCGGTCCGCGTGGTCGGGCACGGGGCGTTCCTCGCCGACGCGCCGCAGGTTCTTCAGGCGTCTCAGGAGCGAGCGCTGCTCGTTGCGCACCACGTTCGTCGCGACCGTGAGCAGCCATGGCAGCGCCGACTCGCGCTCCAGCCGCACGTCGTCGCGCTTGCGCCAGGCCAGCAGGAACGTGGCCTGCAGCTGGTCCTCGGCCTCGGCCCAGGACGCGGTCAGCCGGAAGCAGTGGTTGTAGACCGCCTTCGCGTGCCGGTCGAACAGCACTCCGAAGGCGTGTGCGCTACCCCCGGCGGCCTGCGACCACAACGCTCGGTCGTCTTCGGTCGTCATGTCTGTTCGTGTCCGCTCGCGACAGAAGTGTTGGCACCAGTTTCACGCGCCCGCCACTAACGTTGTGCGGCGTGGCACATCTGGGGGTGGCCGACCTCGCGGACATCGCGCAGGCGGCGTACGGCCGTGAGCTGAGCGACGTGACCCGGCTGCACGGCGGCAGCAAGAAGGGCGTCTACCGCCTGACGCTCGACGACGGCACGACGGGCGTCGCCTACGTGTGGCGTGCGACCGAGGACTACTGGCCCACGCACGAGCACGATCCGTTGTTCGGCAACGCGAGCGGGCGCGACCTGTTCCTGACCGCCCACACCGCGCTGTCGGAGGCCGGGGCGAGCGTGCCGAGACTGGTGCTGGTCGACCGCGACGTGATCGTGGTCGAGGACCTCGGCGCCGAGTTCCTGGAGAAGCTGCTCGACCACGACGCCGAGGCACTCGAACGCTTCTGGGACGACCTCGCGGCCATGCACCTGCGCACCAGTCCGCAGTACGGCCGTCCGAGCGCGCTGCAACCGTTGGACGCGCCGCCGGTGCCGGACGTGGTGCTGCACCGGGCGCTCGGGCACCTGGAGGCCTGCTGCGAACGGGTGCCGCGCATCGCGGCCGAGCGTGATCGCCTGGAAACCCAGCTGCGGCAACGGCATTCGGTGATCGAGCCGCGCACCGCGTACGCGCTGATCCACGGCGAGCTGGGTCCCGACCACGTGCTCGTCACCGACGGCCGACCGGTGCTGATCGACTTCGAGGGCGTGATGTTCTTCGACGTCGAGTGGGAGCACGTGTTCCTGGAGCTGCGGTTCGGCCCGCACTACCGTCCCGCGCCCGGCCTCGACCCGGCACGGATGTCGTTCTACCGGCTGGCGCAGCACCTGTCCCTCGTGGAGGGCCCGCTTCGCCTGCTGGACGGCGACTTCCCGCACCGGGACGCGATGCGGGAGATCGCCGAGCACAACGTCGAACGCGCGCTGGTCTGCTAGACGCCGGGGTAGGCCGAGCCGAGCCAGGCCTCGTCGATCCGCAGCTGCGCCTTGCCCTGCGTGGACGTCTTCTCCACCCGGATGTGCCGCGCGGTCGTGTTCGCGGGCAGGTCGATGAACTGCACCCCGCGGTGGTTGGCGAGCGAACCGGACTTGACGTTCGTCCACTTGGCACCGTCGCTGGACGTGTAGACGTTGTAGTTCTTGACACGCGCGGAGTTCGACGACGGGTAGGTCGTCGAGTCCTCGCGCTGGTTGAGCGCGACGTACGAGACCGCCTTCGCCGAGCCCAGGTCGAAGCGCAACGACACCGTCCCCGCACCCGTTGCGTCCCAATAGGTCTGGTAGTTGCCGTCGGCCGCGTGCGAGGCCGGGTGGCCGGAACCGGCGGCCGACGCGCTCATCGTGTACGACGAGGCCGGGATGATCCCTTCACGCCCGGCGGTCTCGACCTTGAACACCGTGTCGTACTGGTCCCAGTTCGAGACGCCGCTGAGCGTGATCGTGCCGCCGGCCTGCGCCCAGGTCACCGCCGCACCGGTGCGCAGGTTGGTGACGCGGCTGACCTCGTACCCGTTGTCGCGCACCTTCAACGTGCTGCCGGACGGCTTGGTGAGCACGTGCACGTAATGGTTCTGCGGGTTGGCCTTGGAGACGGTCGTGACGCCATGCGCGCCGTCGTTCCAGAAGCCCGGTTTGAGGCCGCCGTTCAGATACCCGCCGCCGTACGTGCCGCCGATCGACTCCCAGACGTCGCCGAGGTAGGTGTTCGTGAAGTTGTTGAAGGCGGCCTGGTTCGAGGGGAACTTGCCGTTGACCATCGCGGTCTCGGCCATCAACGCCTTGACGTCACTGCCCGCGTTGGTGATCAGGCGTCCTAGCGTCAGCTTGTAGTCGACGGACGAGTTGGAGCCCGAGTACCACCACGCCCCACCGCTCGGCAGCTTGAAGCACGCCTCGATCAGCCGTGGTGCCGCCGTGTAGACCGCCTGCGGGTAGTCGTAGTTCGGCGTCATGCCGGTCTTCTGCTCGTTGCTGATCGTGTCCATGATCGCGGTGTCCTCGTTGTTGTTGCTGAGGACCATGTCCGGCCGATCGCGCCGGATTCGTTCGTACAGGCCGTTCTGCTCCCAGTAGGCGTTGTCGTTGTCGATCCAGAACCCGGCGAGCTTCGGGTAACGTGCCATGACCTCGACGAAGTTGTCGTAGCTGAACTGCCCGAACCCGGGCCGTTCCTGCAGCTTCACCGTCTTGCCCTTGTACTTCGAGTACGCCGCCGAGTCGAGCCACTCGTGCCCGCCCTCGTCGTGCCACTGCGGGTCGTCGGTCATGTAGTTGATGACCTTGAGCCCCTCCGCCGAAGCGGCGTCGATGAGCTCACCGAGGAAGTCGCGCTTGGTCGAGCAACTGCCCGGAATCGCCGACGGCCACGCCCGCGCGTAGCCCAGCCGCGAGTGGAACGACGCCAGCACCAGGTACTGCGCGTGCAGCTTCTTCGCCTCGTCGACCCAGTACCGCGCACTCCACCCGCCACCCGTGACGGCGGCTTCCCAAGCGCTGCAACTGGTGTAGCCGGGACTCGTCCGCATCCCCCAGTGCAGGAACAGGCCGGACGTGGACGCCCGCAGCCAGTCCTGCCGCGGATGCAGCACCTCGGCGCGAGCCGGCGTGCTCACACCCGCGACGAGCAGAACGGCGGTCATCAACACGCCGAGACGACGCAACCTCTTACCCACGAGCCAGCCTCCTGGTGGACGCTCCCCGCGGCGGTAGGAAGACGTGCTCGGTGTTCCTCGCAAAGGTTTACGCCACCTGGTGACGTGCTTCAAGAGGTCATCGGAGGTCTGAGCGTGTTACATCGCGAAAGGATCGATAAAGGCTCCAAATGAGCCGACCTTTCCGCATGTCTCACCACGTGGGCGGCCTTGGCCGCGACGACGGGCGGATGTCAGCATCGGTGACATGTCCCAGGCATCCGTGCTCAGCACGCGCCGCCACGTCGACCTCCGTCGGCAGGCGAGCGCGATCTGTGCGGCGCCCGCCCTCGCCTGACCGGAGATCAGACGAACCCCTGCGAGAAGGGGAGGGACCGCATGAGCCGCACCGCCGCCACCGTGCTCAGGTCCGTGCTGGACCACGGACCCGTCGCGCGCAGCACCATCGCGCGCCTCACCGGACTGAGCGCCGCCACCGTCACCAAGCAGTACGCCGAACTGGCCGAACGCGGGCTGGTGCGCGAGGTCGACACCCGCGTTCCGCGCGTGACGATCGGGCGGCCGCACGTGCCGGTGGACATCGACGTGGACCGGCACGTGGTGTGCGGCGTCCACATCGCTTACGGGCACACGACTTTGGCGCTCGTCGACCTGCGCGGGCGGGTGCTCGCCGAGGAACGCGAGCCGCACGACCGGCCGGCGGCGGAGCGGGCGTTGCGGCGGATCGCCGAGCGGGTGCCCGCGTTCCTGCGCAGGCACGACCGCGTGCCGATCGGCGTCGGGGTCGCGACCGGCGGGCGCGTGGACGACGGCACGATCGTCGAGCACAGCCAGCTCGGCTGGAAGGACGTGCGCGCCAAGGAGTTTCTGACCACTGCGCTCGACATGGCGGTACAGGTCGAGTCGCACTCGAGGGCACTCGCGCGGGCCGAGCAGCTCTTCGGGGCCGACCCCAGAGCCCGCACCAGCTTGGTGCATCTGTTCGTGGGCAACGTGGTCGACGCGGCCATCGTCACCGGCGGCGCCGTGCACAGCGGGCCGGGCGGTGCGGCGGGCGAGATCGCGCACCTCCGGCTGCGCCACGACGACACGCCGTGCCCCTGCGGGCGGCGCGGGTGCCTGCAGGCCGCTACGTCGAACCGGACGCTCGCCGAACGGGCCGCGCGGGCCGGGATCACCGCGGAACCGTCGCTGGACCTGCTGATCGAGGCCGGCCGACGAGGTGACCTGCGCGCGATCGAGTTGTTCCGGCGGCGGTCGAGGCTCGTCGGGCAGGCCGCGCGGCTGCTGCTCGACGTGATCAACCCGGACGTGCTCGTGGTCGTCGAGGCCGGCGCGATCCTCATTCCCGGATGCTGGGAGGAATTGACATCGGAAATCGGCGAACGTAAAGGCGACGTCATTCAGACGAGTTTTGGCAGCGACGTTCTCAGCGTCGCCGCCGGAAGTGTCGTGCTCAGCGAGATCTACGGCGGCCCGACTTATTTTCCGTGAGCAGAAAATAGACATCGCCAGCCCCTGAACTGCACGCTTGTCCCATGACCTCAGTTCAGGAAAAGACCCTCACGGTCAAGCCGATCGCCGGGCACATCGGGGCGGAAATCTCGGGCATCGACATTTCCCGGCCACTCCGGGCAGTCGAACTGGAAACGGTGCACAAGGCACTCCACGCCCACAGGGTGATTTTCTTCCGGGACCAGGACCTGGACCACGCGAGCCAGATCGCGTTCGGCCGCCAGTTCGGCGAGCTCACCTACGCCCACCCGCACGACGACGCCCCGCCGACCGGCTTCCCGGAGATCTTCACGATCGACCCGCGCCGGTACGAGGAGCGCTACGGCAAGGACTTCAAGCAGCAGACCCAGAAGCGCCAGTACAGCTACTTCTCCGGCTGGCACACCGACGTCACCGCCGCGGTGAACCCGCCGGCCGCGTCGATCCTGCGCGCCGAGGTGGTGCCGGAGGTCGGCGGCGACACGACGTGGACGAACCTAGTCGCCGCGTACAACGGACTCTCCGCCCCGATCAAGTCCTTTGTGGACGGGCTGCGGGCCGAGCACCGCTACGGCGGCTCGGTGAAGGTCGCGGACGGCGCGTACGCCAAGCGCGTCAACGACAACCTGCTGGTCGCCGAACACCCGGTCGTCCGCGTGCATCCCGTCACCGGCGAGAAGGGCCTGTTCGTCAACCCGGGCTTCACCAGCCACGTCGTCGGCGTCTCCCCCGCCGAGAGCAAGGCGGTCCTGGACCTGCTGTACGCCGAACTGACCAGGCCCGAGTACACCGTGCGGTTCCGCTGGGAGCCGGGCAGCGTCGCGTTCTGGGACAACCGAGCCACCGCCCACCTCGCCCCGCGCGACCTGGAGCACCTCGACGTCCAGCGCACCCTGCACCGCGTCACGCTCATCGGCGACACCCCGGTGGGCCCGGACGGGCGCGAGTCCACGCTGCTCGCCGGCCGCCCGTTCACCGCCGACCACGCCGTGGTGGTGGACTGATGCTGACCCGGCGTTCCCTGTTGCTCGGCCTCGCGGCTCTCGGTGCCGCGGGGTGCTCCGCGGGCAGCACCACCACGCAGCAGGTCCTCGGCGACCTGCCCACGACGGCCCCGCCGCCGGACACGAAGCTCACGATCTCCATCCGCACCACGCTCAAGCAGCTCGAAGCATCGGGTGAGCTGGGCAAACTCCCCTTCCAGGTCACCGACTGGCCCAACATCCAGGCCGGTCCGGACGTGATCCAGGCGTTCCGCGCGAAGTCCGTCGACCTCGGCGCCAACGCGGGCATCCCGCCCATCCAGGCCCAGGCGACCAGACTCGCCACGAAGATCGTGGCGGTCGGCGAGCGCGACAAACCCCTCTACACCTATGCCACCAAACCAGGTTCGCCGATCAGAACTCTCCAGGACTTCAAAGGCAAGAAGATCGCGTTCAGCCAGGGCCAGGCGCAGGGCGTGGTCGTGCTGCGCACGCTCAAGGAACTCGGGCTCAAGATCACCGACGTCGAGCTGATCCCGTTGACCAGCAACCAGTTCCTCACCGCGGTGCAGGCGGGTCAGGTCGACGTCGCGGTGCTGGCCGAACCGCAGCTCACCAAGTACCTCGGCCAGTACCCGGACGCCAAAGCGATCGAGATGAAGTCCGTCGACCTGCTCACCGTCCTGTGGGCGCCGGTCGAGGTGCTCAACGACCCGGCGAAGCTCGCCGCGATCAAGGCGTTCATCCCGTTCTGGGCCCGCGGAACCGTGTGGAGCTACGAGAACCCGGACCAGTGGGTCGACCACTACTACGTGCAGGACCAGAACGTCTCCAAGGCCGACGGCGACCGGATCGTGCAGTCCCAGCCGCCGCTGACGTTCCCCACGAACTGGGACCGCGCGGTCCAGTGGGAGCAGGAGACCGCGGACCTGCTGGCAGAGGGCGGTTTCGTGCCGAGGTTCGACGTGACCGAGCTGTTCGACCGGCGGTTCGAGAAGGTCGCCGCCGAGGCCGTCGACGCCAAGTACCGGAGCCGGACATGACCCACGTGCTCGACCGCCCCGCCGCCGTCTCGGCACCCACCACAGCACCGAAGCGCAAGCGCTTGGGGCTCGGCAGACCCATCCCGTACGGCAGAGTCCTCGGCCCGGCACTGGTCATCGCCGTATGGAGCATCGCCTCCGCGACCGGCGCGCTCGACCCGCGGATCCTGTCCGAGCCGTGGACGATCGTCCAGACGGGAATCGAGCTCACCGAGAACGGCAAGCTGCCGGAGAGCATCCTCACCTCGCTCCAGCGGGCGGCCCTCGGTTTCTTCTTCGGTGCCACCGCCGGCACGGTGCTCGCGGTCCTCTCCGGACTCAGCCGCGTCGGCGAGGCGCTGATCGACGGCACGGTCCAGGTCAAGCGCGCGATCCCGTCGCTGGGCCTGATCCCGTTGCTGATCCTGTGGCTCGGCATCGGCGAGGAGTTCAAGATCGTGGTGATCGCCGTGACCATCGCGACGATCATGTACCTGCAGACGTACGCGGCACTGACCGGCATCGACAGCCGGTACGTCGAACTGGCGGAAGCCGTCGGCCTCACTCGCACCCAGTACGTGCGCAAGGTCGTCTTCCCCGGCGCGCTGCCCGGCTTCTTCCTCGGCCTGCGGCTCGCGGTCACGGCGTCGTGGCTGTCGCTGGTGGTGCTGGAGCAGATCAACGCGACCAGCGGCATCGGCTACCTGATGTTCCAGGCGCAGAACTACGGCCAGACCGACGTCATCGTCGTCGGGCTCGTCGTCTACGGCCTGTTCGGGTTCGTGTCGGACGCGCTGCTGCGCGTCATCGAACGGAGGGCGCTGGCATGGCGACGCACGCTGTCCGGGTGAAGAGCCTCACGAGGCAGTTCCAGCAACGCAAGGTGCTCGACGACCTCGACCTCACGATCGCGCCCGGCGAGTTCGTGGCGCTGCTGGGCCGCAGCGGATCCGGCAAGTCGACGCTGCTCAAGGCCATCGCCGGACTCGACCACGACGTGACCGGCGAGGGCACCCTCGAAGTCCCCCACGAAGTCGCCGTCGCGTTCCAGGACTCACGACTGCTGCCGTGGCTGCGGGTGTTGGACAACGTCGAACTCGGCGTGAAACCGGGCAGGGGCAGGGCCGCGCTGGAAGAGGTCGGGCTCAAGGGCCGCGAACGCGCGTGGCCCGCGGAACTCTCCGGCGGCGAGCAACAACGAGTCGCGCTCGCCCGGTGCCTCGTCCGCGAACCCCGGCTGCTGCTGGCCGACGAACCTTTCGGCGCGCTGGACGCCCTGACCCGCATCAAGATGCACGCCCTGCTGCGCGAACTCTGCGCGAAGCACCGGCCCGCCGTCCTGCTGGTCACGCACGACGTCGACGAGGCCATCGAACTGGCCGACCGCGTCCTCGTCCTGCAGGAGGGCCGCATCGGCCTCGACCTCCCGGCGCACGACGCCGACCGCACGCACCTGTTGTCCGCACTCGGCATCGGAGTCGCCGCATGACACTGCACCTCAACCTCTTCCTGCACGACACCGGCCACCACGAGGCGTCCTGGCGGCTGCCGGAGTCGGAACCGTTGGCGCACATCGACATCGCCTACCACCAGCGGATCGCGCGCATCGCCGAGGAGGCCAAGTTCGACTCGGTGTTCCTCGCCGACTCCCCGGTGCTGTGGGGAAACCCGAGCCGCCGCCCGTCCGGCAAGATCGAACCGACCGTCCTGCTCACCGCGATCGCCGCTGTCACAACGAGAATCGGCCTGATCGCGACCGCGTCCACCACCTACAACGAGCCGTTCAACCTCGCCCGCCGGTTCAGCTCGCTCGACCACGTCAGCGGTGGCCGCGCCGGCTGGAACATCGTCACGACCGCCGGCGACGACGCGGCCCGGAACTTCGGCCTCGACGCCCAGCCCGCCCACCTCACCCGCTACGACCGGGCCGCGGAGTTCGTGGAGGTGTCGAAGAAGCTCTGGGACTCCTGGGACGACGACGCGATCATCGCCGACAAGGCCACCGGCGTGCACGCCAGGGACGACCGCGTGCACACCATCGACCACGTCGGCCCGCACTTCAAGGTCCGCGGCCCGCTCAACGTGCCGCGCTCACCGCAGGGCTACCCGCTGCTGGTCCAGGCGGGCAGCTCGGAGGACGGCAGGGACTTCGCCGCCAGGCACGCCGAGGCCGTCTTCACCGCGCACCAGACGCTGGAGGACGCGGTCGCGTTCTACCGGGACGTGAAGCGCAGGGCGATCGAGTTCGGCCGCGACCCGAACGAGGTCAAGATCCTGCCCGGCCTGGTCCCGGTGATCGGCTCGACGGAGGAGGAGGCGCACGCGCTGGACGCCGAACTGGAGCGGCTGATCGTGCCGGAACACGCCGCCCGGCAACTCGCCGGTCTGCTCAGGGTCGACCACCTGGAACTGGACGAGGAACTCCCCGCCGACCTCCCCGACGAGGCCGCGATCGAGGGCGCCAAGTCCAGGTACACGCTGATCGTGGAACTGGGCCGGCGTGAACGCCTGACCGTCCGTCAGCTCATCGGCAGGCTCGGCGGAGGCCGCGGCCACAAGACGTTCACCGGCACCGCGCTCCAGGTCGCCGACCAGCTCCAGCAGTGGCACGAGGCAGGCGCCGCGGACGGGTTCAACATCATGCCCGCCGTGCTGCCGTCCGGGCTGGAGCGGTTCGCGGACGAGGTGCTGCCGATCCTGCGGCAGCGCGGCTTGTTCCGCACCGAGTACACCGGCCACACGCTGCGGGAGCACTACGGCCTGCCGCGCCCCGCCAGCCAGTTCAGCGCGCTACCCGTGTGACGGGTGCCCGTAGAGCCCCACACCGGCGAACTCCAGCGACGTGAGGAACGTGGTCGAGGCCAGGTAGGAGGCCTCGACCAGTTCCGCGGTGTGCGAGAAGTCCAGCGGCGTCACGGCCTGCACGGGCGGACCCGGCAGGTACAGCACCGGCGCGGTCTGGGAGGCGAGCTCGACCTCCAGCACGGCCTGGTTGCGCATGCCCAGCGTCGCCCAGAACAGCAGCGTCTCGGCGAGCGTCTCCGGCACGGTCGGCAGGTGGCCGGGGAACGCGCAGTCCAGCACCACCAACGACTTCGCGCCCATCGCGAGTGCCTGCCGGATCGGCACGTTCGCGAGCACGCCACCGTCGTAGAGCACCTGGTCGCCGATGCGCACCGGCGGGTAGACGCCCGGAATCGCCGCGCTGGCGAGGATCGCGGGGATCAGCTCGCCCTCGACGATGTTCACGGCCTCGCCGGTCACGCCGTCCACGGACACCGCGCCGAACGGCAGCGCCAGCTCCGAGAACGACGCGCACCCACCGAGCCCCTCGGTCAGCACGTGCGCGAGACCGGTGTTCGGGAAGAGGTAGGTCTTGTTGGTGCGCAACGACCTCAGCTGCGCGATCGGCCCGCCGGGGAACACCCGCTGCCGCGTCATGCCCTCCCACAGCACGGCCAGCCGTTCGGCGGCCTTGTCCGGGTCGAGGGCGAGCAGCGAGCCGTTGACCGAGCCCACCGAGGTGCCGACGACGAGGTCCGGCCGGACGCCGTGCTCCCGCAACGCGCGCAGCATGCCGACCTGCGCGGCACCGAGGCTTCCGCCTCCTCCGAGCACGAACCCGACTGGTCCTGGCAGTTCGATCGTCACGTCCGGTGATCCTAAGGCGAGCCAACGAGAAGGGCTGACTTCGGTCTACGCTGAAGTCACTGAGTGGACGAGCAACGGAATCCCCAGCTCGGCGGCCGTGCGCGACCCGTGGAACCCGGTCAGGCCGCTCAGCACCGGCTCGGCCTGGCTGCGCACCACGACGTGCGCGTCCCGCATCGCGACCACGACGTCCCCGATGCGGTCGATCGCCAGCGGGCTCACCGGCCCGAACCAGCCGGCCTCCACGGCTTCCTCACGCGTCACCACGTCCGCGCGATCCCCGAGGAACTCCCGCCACACGGAGAACACCTCGTCGCTCGCGGTGTGCAGGTACCGCACCCGCGGCTCGCCCGCGATCACACGAACTCCCTGCCACAGCAACGGTTCCGTGTCGAAGTCGATCCGCTCGCCCGCGGTCACCATGCCGTGGTCCGCCGTGACCACCAGCATCGAGTCATCAGGCAGGCGCGCGGCGATCCGTGCGGCCAGCGAGTCGACGAACTCCAGTTGCAGCAACCACTCCTCGGAACCGGGCCCGTAGATGTGCCCGATCGTGTCGAGATCGGCGTGGTAGGCGTAGCAGAACGACCGCTCCTCCTCGACCGCCGCCACCGCGCCGAGCGCCAGGTCGCCGAACCCGGCCGCGCCCCGGAACCACGAGCCGCGCAACGCCGCTCGGGTGAGCCCGGAGGACCGCTGCAGCATCGGCGCGACGGTGCTGACCGCGACCCCGGCCGCCGAGGCCCGTTCGAACACGGTCGGATGCGGCTGCACGACCTCGGGCACGAGCGTCTTGCGCAGGTCGTGGGAGTGCTCGCTGGCCCGACTCCAGGTCAGCGCGTTGAGCACCTCGTCCCCGACCTCGAACGTGTAGCCGACGATGCCGTGCTCACCGGAGTGCAGCCCGGTGCCGATGGAGGCGAGGCTGGTGGCCGTCGAGGACGGGAAGCCCGCGGAGATCCTCCGGTCGGGCAACGACGTCAGGAACGGGGCGTGGGAGGCGTGGGCGCGCAGCAGTTCGTGGCCCAGACCGTCGACGAGCAGCAGGACGACACGCCGGGCCGTGGGAAGGCCGAGCGTGTTGTCGGCACCCGGTACGTCCAGGCCCGACAGCAGTGAGGGGGCGACCTCGGCGATGGTCATGAAGGACACCGTGCCACGTCGAATCGGGCAGCGGGCAGAATGGCGCGCTGTGACAACGCTCATCCACCAGAAGATCGCTGACGAGCTCGGAGTGGCCGCAGGCCAGGTCGGCTCTGCTGTCGAACTGCTCGACGGTGGCGCGACCGTCCCGTTCGTCGCCCGCTACCGCAAGGAGGCGACCGGCGGTCTCGACGACACCCAGTTGCGCACGCTCGAGGAACGGCTCGGCTACCTGCGCGAACTGGAGGAGCGCCGGGCGGCCGTCCTCAACTCCATCCGCGAACAGGGCAAGCTGAACGAGGCCCTGGAAGCGCAGATCCTCGCCGCCGAGTCCAAGGCGCGGCTGGAGGACCTCTACCTGCCGTACAAGCAGAAGCGCCGCACGAAGGCCCAGATCGCGAAGGAGGCCGGTCTCGAACCGCTGGCCGACGCACTTCTGGGTGATCCTGGCCTGAACCCGCAGGAAGAAGCCGCGAAGTTCGTCGACCCGGCGAAGGAGGTCGCGGACACCGCGGCCGCACTGCAGGGCGCGCGGGCCATCCTGGTCGAGCGGTTCGGCGAGGACGGCGACCTGATCGGCGACCTGCGCGAGCAGATGTGGACGCGCGGCCGGGTCGTCTCCAAGGTCCGCGAGGGCAAGGAGACCGACGGCGCCAAGTTCTCCGACTACTTCGAGTTCGACGAGCCGTTCGCCAAGCTGCCGTCGCACCGCATCCTGGCGCTGTTCCGCGGCGAGAAGGAGGAGGTCCTCGACCTCGTCCTGGAGCCGGAGGAGCCGCGTGAGGAGGGTCCGTCGACGTTCGAGGTGCGCATCGCCTCGCGCTTCGGCATCGACGACCGCGGCCGTCCCGGTGACAAGTGGCTCACCGACACCGTCCGCTGGGCGTGGCGGACGCGGATCCTCGTGCACCTGGGCATCGACCTGCGCGGCCGCCTGCGCTCGTTCGCCGAGGACGAGGCCGTGAAGGTGTTCGCCTCGAACCTGCGCGACCTGCTGCTGGCCGCCCCGGCCGGCACGCGCGCCACGATGGGCCTCGACCCCGGCTACCGCACGGGCGTGAAGGTCGCGATCGTCGACGCCACCGGCAAGGTCGTCGCGCACGGCGTCATCCAGCCGCACGTGCCCGCGAACCGCTGGGACGAGTCGATCGCGAAGCTCGCGGCCTGGTCCAAGCAGTACAACGTCGACCTGATCGCGATCGGCAACGGCACGGCCTCCCGTGAGACCGACAAGCTGGCCGCCGACCTGATCAAGCGCCACCCCGACCTGGGCCTCACCAAGATCGTGGTGTCCGAGGCGGGCGCGTCGGTGTACTCGGCGTCGGCCTACGCGTCCTCCGAACTGCCGGGCCTCGACGTGTCGATCCGCGGCGCGGTGTCGATCGCGCGGCGCCTGCAGGACCCGCTGGCCGAGCTGGTGAAGATCGACCCGAAGTCGATCGGCGTCGGCCAGTACCAGCACGACCTCGCGGAGTCGAAACTGTCGCGCTCGCTGGACGCGGTGGTCGAGGACTGCGTGAACGCGGTCGGCGTCGACCTCAACACGGCGTCCGTGCCGCTGCTGAGCCGCGTCTCCGGCATCACCGCCGGTCTCGCGGAGAACATCGTGCTGCACCGCGACGCCAACGGTCCGTTCAAGTCCCGCAAGGCGTTGAAGGACGTGGCGCGGCTCGGCCCGAAGGCGTTCGAGCAGTGCGCGGGCTTCCTCAAGATCCGCGGTGGCGACGAGCCGCTGGACGCCTCCTCGGTGCACCCCGAGGCGTACCCGGTCGTGCGGCGGATCCAGGAGGCCGCCGGTGCCGAGCTGATCGGCAACACGGCGGTGCTGACGAAGGTGCGGCCCGAGCAGTTCGTGGACGAGCAGTTCGGTCTGCCGACGGTCACGGACATCCTGAAGGAGCTCGAGAAGCCGGGCCGCGACCCGCGTCCGGCGTTCAAGACGGCGACCTTCGCGGACGGCGTTGAGAAGATCGCCGACCTCAAGCCCGGCATGGTGCTGGAGGGCGTCGTGACGAACGTGGCCGCGTTCGGCGCGTTCGTGGACATCGGCGTGCACCAGGACGGCCTGGTGCACATCTCGGCCCTGTCCAACACCTACGTGAAGGACCCGCGCGACGTCGTGAAGTCCGGTGACGTGGTGCGGGTGAAGGTGCTGGAGGTCGACGAGGCCCGCAAGCGCATCGGCCTGACCCTGCGCCTGACCGACGAGCCGGGCAAGCCCGCTCCGAAGCAGCAGGGCGGTGGCGGCGGTGGCCGTGACCGTCGTCCGCAGCAGCGTGGCGGACAGCCCCAGCGGGGCGGCCAGCAGCGCACCTCGCAGGCTCCCGTGAGCGGCTCGATGGCGGACGCGCTCCGCAAGGCCGGATTCGGCAAGTAGGACGACGAGAAAGGGCCCCTCCCACGCCGGGAGGGGCCCTTTCTCATTTGGTGGCTACTTGGCGCGGGTGCCCTTCATCTTCACGAGCTCGGACTCGAACAGCTCCTCCACGGTCGTGAGACCGCCGGGCACCTTCGAGTCGACCTTGGTGATGTAGGACTGCGTGGCCGACGGCCGCCCGACGAGCGAGTAGTGCAGCGCGCTGGTCAGGCCCTGGGTGTCCAGGCCGTTGGTGCTGTGGAACGCGTCCAGCACGCCGTCGCGCGAGAGGTCGCCGTTCTGGCACGCCTTCTCGATGACCGAGAGGAACACCTTGGCGACGGTGTAGCCGTGGTCGACGTAGATCGCCGGCTTGTCGTTCGGGTAGTACTTGTTGAACGCCGCCGCGACCTCGCGCGGGCCCGCCTGGGTGCCGGTGAACGGCGCCACCGACGTCACCACGGACACCTGCTTCTCCACGGCGGGGCCGACCGGCGAGTCGAGGATGGCGGTGTCGAAGCCGACCACGTTGACCATGAACGGCACCTCCCACTTCAGCGCCGCGGCCACCCCGACGGCGGCGGCGGTCTGGGCGGGGGTGGTGCTCAGCACGACGGCCTTCGCGCCCGCGGCCTTCAGCGCGCCGATCTGCTGCGCGAGGTCGGCCGTGGTCTCGCCGATCGGCTGCTCGGCGACCTTCATGTTCCACTGCGTCCCGACGAACCGGCTGCCCTCGACGGCGTTGTCGCCGTAACTGCCCTGGACGTAGACGTGGCCGATGGTGTCGCCGTCCTTGATGACACCACGACGCTTGTAGTGATCAAGTCCGTTGATGACGTCGAGGTCGTACGTCGTGCCCACGATCATCATGTGCGGGTTGCCGAGCAGGGACGCGGCCCACGACGCGGGGGCGGTCAGCGTGCGGGTCTGCATGATGTCGGGCTCGATCGCGGCGGTCATCGGCGTGCCCGCGAGCTCCAGCAGACCGAGCACCTGCGGCTCCAGGTCGAAGTACGCGTCGAGCGCCTTCTGCACGTCGTACGCGTGGTCCTTCTGCTTGAGCTCGATCTTGCGCCCGCAGATGCCGCCGCGGTCGTTGACCTGCTTGACGTACAGGTCGTAGCCCTTCATGCGGGTCAACGCGGAGGCTTTGAACGGGCCTGTCATGTCCGTGAGGATGCCGAGCGAGATCGTGTCGTCGGTAACGCCCGGCCCGGTCTTCACCTGGACCTTCTCGTCTGTCTTGGCGCCACAACCGGCCACGAGGACGGCGAGCGCCAAGGCGGCGGTGGGCAGTACACGGCGGAGGGGCATGCAGCAGTCCTTGTCCAAATGATCTCGGCATACTAAGCGGTAGCTCAGTATTGATTTCGTCGTCACATAATGCCTCTCTATGTGGTACGGAACACAGATACGTAAGGTTCATGTGACTACCGCTCGACTACGGAGTGTGCTAGCTCTTCGGTGCCGAACGAAATGAGATACGGCGTTCCCGGCCGAATTTCACACCTCCGTACGGACGCATCCGAACGCGTGAAGATCTGGAATCGTGGCCCGGACATCGTTTTGGGGAGGCGTGCGTGAACGAGGTCGACGCGGTCGTCATCGGGTCCGGGCCGAACGGGCTGGTGGCCGCGACGTTGCTCGCGGACGCGGGCTGGGACGTCCTCGTGCTGGAGCAGCGCGACAAGCCCGGCGGGGCCGTGACGTCGGCAGAGCTCACCGCGCCGGGCTTCACCAACGACGTCTTCAGCGCCTTCTACCCGCTCGGCCTGGGCTCGCCGGTGCTCGGCGCGTTGGGCCTCGACGTCCAGTGGCAGCACGCCCCGGCCGTACTAGCGCACGTTCTGCCGGATGACCGAGTGGCTCTGCTCTCGCGAGATGTCGCGGAAACGGCCAAATCCGTCGGTACTTTTGCCCACTCGGACGCGGAACGCTGGCAAACGGAGTACGCGCGATGGCTCCAGGTGCGCGACGCGGTACTTCACTCTCTGTTGCAACCGTTTCCACCCGTGCGCGGTGGTCTTTCCCTGCTGCTTTCGGCGGGAGTCGGCGACGCCCTGCGGCTGGCGCGTCTGTTGACGTTGCCGGTGCGCCGGCTGGGCGAGGAGCTCTTCGAGGGCGAGGGCGCCCGTGTGTTGCTGGCGGGCAACACGATGCACACGGACCTCGGCCCGGACCAGGCCGGCGGCGCGGGATTCGGCTGGTTGCTGGCGATGCTCGCGCAGGAGGTCGGCAACCCGGTCCCCCGCGGCGGGGCGGGTGAGCTGACGGCCTCGCTGGTGCGCCGGTTCGGCGGCCGCATCGAAACGAACGCCCAGGTGACGGGGGTGCTGCACGCGCGCGGTGTCGCCGTTGGGGTGCGTCTGGCCGATGGCTCGGTCGTGCGCGCACGCCGCGCGGTGCTGGCGGACGTGCCCGCGCCGTCGCTGTACCTGGACCTGATCGGCGCCGACGCGTTGCCGTCGAAGCTCGCCGACGACCTGAAGCGGTTCCAGTGGGACACCGACACGATCAAGGTCGACTGGGCGCTGTCCGGCCCGATCCCGTGGACCAACCCGGAGGCGGCGCGGGCGGGCACGATCCACCTCGGCGGCGACGTCAACGGCATGGCCACCGTGGCCCACGAACTGGCCTGCGGCAAGGTGCCGCGCAACCCGTTCATGCTCATCGGCCAGATGACGACGACCGACCCGACCCGCTCCCCCGCGGGCACCGAGGCCGCCTGGGCGTACACGCACGTGCCGCTGGGCGGGAACTGGACGCCGGAACGGCTGAAGCGCCGGGCCGACCGCCTGGAACTGATGATCGAGGAACGCGCGCCCGGCTTCCGGTCCCGCGTCCTCGGGCGCTCGGTGCTCGGACCGGCCGAGATCGGCTCGGTCAACGGCGGCACCGGGGGCATCCACCAGCAACTGGTCTTCCGGCCGGTGCCGGGACTCGGCCGCGCGGACACCCCGTTCGACCGGCTCTACCTGGCGGGTTCGTCGGCGTGGCCGGGCGGAGGCGTGCACGGCGCGGCGGGGGCGAACGCGGCACGGGCGGCACTGGCCCGGTGGGGTGCGGCGGGCGGTCTCTACAAAACGCTGATCCAGGGCGTGAACAAAGCCCTCTACTGAGCCTTCTACCGAGTGCGGGCGAGTTTGCGGGTGCGCGATGCCCGCAGATAGCCCATGACCAGCGCTTCCAGGTCGGGGTGCGTGGTCTCGAAGCCCTCGGGCACAACACCGCCACGCACCAGCGCCGTCGTCTGGCGGGGCGTGTGCGAGGTGTCGACCACGACGCCGTCCGTCTCCAGGTCGAGCCCGGCGGGCCCGACGACGACCCGGTGCTCGTCCAGGATCCCGTCGATGTCACCCGTCACCTGCACGCGGCCCTCGTCCAGCAACAGCAGGTGGTCGCAGACGTCGCCGATGTCGGTGAGCAGGTGCGACGACAGCAGGACCGTCGTGCCCCGTTCCGCGACCTCGGTCATGACGATCCGCAACGTCTCGTCGCGCGCCAACGGGTCGAGGTCGGACAGCGGTTCGTCCAGCAACAGCACCTTCGGCAGCCGGCCGACCGCCAGTGCGATCGCGACCTGTGTGCGCGCACCGGCGGACAACGTGCGCACCTTCGCGTCCTTGTCCACGCCCGCAAGGAGATCCAGCACCTCGGCCGCCCTGGCGGACGACCAGCGTTCGTTCATCGCCGCGCCCGCCCGCATCATCTCGCTGACGGTGAACTGGTCGTAGAGCGGCCTTTTCTGGGTCAGCAGCGACACGTCGGGGTGCATCCGGCCGTGCACCGCGGTGCCGTGCACGGAGATCTCACCGCTGGTGGGCTTCGCGAGCCCGGCGATCAGCGACAGCAACGTGCTCTTGCCCGCGCCGTTCGGTCCCACCAGCCCGGTCACGCTGCCTTCCGGCAGTGCGAACGAGCACCCGTCGAGCGCTCTGGTGCGCCCGAAGTGCTTCGCGACGTTCTCCGCCTGCACAGGACTGGCGTTCATCGTGCTCCCAAGTCCACAGTGGACATCAGTAGTGCGTGCCCCGCACGTCGGTGTAGATCGCGTCGACCTCGTCGGCCGACAGCCCGTCGTCCACGGCGCGGTCCATCCACTGCTCCAGGTCCTGCCGCAGCGGCGCGTCCGCCTTCGCCGCGTCGGTGGCGAGCGAGGCGGTGACGAACGTGCCCATGCCCCGGCGGCCTTCGACGAGCCCCTCGTGTTCGAGCTCGCGGTACGCCTTGAGCACGGTGTTGGGGTTGACCCTGGTGGACTCGACCACCTCGCGTGCCGTCGGCAGCTTGTCGCCGGGGCCGAGCAGCCCCATCCTCATGGCCTGCTTGACCTGCGCGGCGATCTGGAGATAGGTGGACACCCCGGAGTGCCGATCGATGCGGAACTCGATCACGCCGCCCAGCATAGGTGTCCACCCGTCCCGCGACCGCCGTCCGTCACACCTGCCTGCGCACGGCCCACACCGAGCCGAGCACGAACAGCACCGCGAGCCCCGTGAAGATCGACGCTTCGACCAGGTGCAGCGTGGTCGCCTGGTCGACGGGGATGACGTCCCAGAACCGCTTCGCGAGCCCGTTCTCCCGGTAGCAGACCTCGAAGTCGACGACCCCCTGCACGTTCCCCTTGGCGGCGCAGTTCATCATCGGCCCCGGATTGACGACCACCGCGCCCTGGGCGTCCAGGAAGCCGGACTCCACCACCAGCGGACCGCGCACGACCTCGGTGGTGTCCAGGTCGTCGGAGAGCATCCTGGTCGGGGTGACCAGGGACTCGCGCACCCCGATGAGCACCGCGCGCACCGCGATGAACAACCCGAGCGTCAGCGTCATCGCCACCAGCGTCCGCTTGAACACCGCGCCCGCGACCATGCCGAGCGTGTAGGCGAAGAGCGTGTACGCGACCGGCGAGACACCGTGGGCGTCGAAGGTCGTGAAGTAGAACGGCCCCATGCTCAGCGGCCCGAGCTTCCCGGCCGCGTCCAGCCAGCTGTGCACGACCAGCTGGTAGGCGACCACCACCACGAGCGCGGGCAGCGCGGCGACGACGAACTTGGTCACCATCCACCGCGTCCTGCTGACCGACTGCGTGAACGCCAGCGCGTGCGTGCCCTGCTCGAACTCCCGCGCGAACAACGGCGCCCCGACGAAAACGCCGATCAGCACGGGCGCCGCGAGCACCGTGACCTCAGCGAGGTGCAGCCTGTCGAACCACGTGGTCTGGAACTCGTTGGCCGCCGAACCCCGGCACGCCTCCACCCCTTTGCCCACGCAGTCGAGGAGGTCGCGCGCGGTGAGATCGGCGACCATTCCGGCCCGCAGCAACAGGATGGCCGCCACCGCCACGACCAGCCCCGCGACGAGCGTGATGACCACGGGCCGCTGCTGACGCCACACGATCCACGTCATGCCGCGACCTCCATCCGCATGTAGGCGAGCGCGAGCTGGCTGAGCGTCCGGTGCTCCGCGTGCGCCGCCAGCAGTTCGCTGACGTCACCCGCGAGCCGCACGCGCCCGTCGGCCAGCAGCACGAGGTGATCGCACACGTCTTCCAGCTCCGCCAGCACGTGCGACGACAACAGCACCGTGATCTTTTGCGTCCGGCACTCCTCCACCAGCGTCTGCAGGACGTTCTCGCGCGCCAGCGGGTCGAGGTCGGCGAGCGGCTCGTCCAGCATCAGGAGTTTCGGCCGCTTCCCGAGCGCCAGCGCGAGCGCGACCCGCGTCCGCTGCCCACCCGAGAGCGTGCCCACCTTGGCCGCGAACGGCACCTGCGCCTTCTCGACCAGCTCCTCGGCGTACGCCTGATCCCACCCGGGATTGGCGTTGCGGCCGTAGTGGAGCGTCTCGGTGACCGTGAACTGCGGGTACAACGGCTTGGCCTGCGTCAGGAACGCCACCGCCGGATGCATCCCACGCCCGTTCGGCGCGTCCCCGAACACCGAGATCCGGCCCGTAGTCGGCCGCAGCAGTCCGGTGATCATGCCCATCAGCGTGCTCTTGCCGGCCCCGTTCGGCCCGACGAGCGCGACGATCCGACCAGCCGGGATCTCGAGCGTGCAGTCGCGCAACGCCCAGCCCCGCGAGTACTTCTTCCCCAGCTCCTCCGCCAGGACCGGCGGGTGCTCCCTCTGTCCCATGCACACCACCGTAGCACCCTTTCACTAGTTACCTAGTGAAAGGGTGCTGAAGTGTGGTTTCAGCTGGTCAGGAAGCGATTCGGCGGGTGCGGCGGCTTTCCGCCTTGCGCTGCAGGTGGTCGGCGGTGAGTTCGAGCTCGTACGTGCGCAAGGCCTGGTAACGCGGCGAGACGCGGAGCGCGAACGTCCCGCTGAGGCGTTCGATCGCCGACGCCGAGCGATCGAGCCGCCTTCTCGCCGCGTCCAGGCCACCGGCTCGCAGCATGCGCAGGCAGTTCTCGGCCTCGCAGTTGTACGAGCGGAGCATCAGCGCTGACCAGTCCTCGACGAGCCTGCGGCCGGTCGCGTCCGATCCGTTGTAGGTGACCTGCCCGCCACCTTCGATCGCCGCGCCGGTCTTGATCAGGGTCTTCATCTCGTCGTGGATGAGGTCGAGCTGCGCCTGGTGGTCCGCGGCGGCGTCGGCGCGGAACACACCTGCCCGCTGGAAGGTCAGTTCTTCCTTCAGCGGCTGGAGTTCGGCGCGCGCGTTCTTGATCCGGTGCCGCAGCGCTACTAGTTCGGCACCGGCTCTGTCGACCTCGTCCAGCACGTCGGTCTGCGCTGACCGGGCGTCACCGATTCGGGCGAGGAGTTCCTGCAGGCTCTCCACGGCCCGCTGCAGCTCTGCGATCCGGCGGTTCTTGCGCCCGAGCATGCTTACCTCCCCGAACAGCGACGAAAGGCCCATGACCGTTCCATCGCACGGAGGTATCCGCCGTTATCTACGACGCTATGCGCTCACACCATCGAGTGATCCCACGAAACGAACGAACCCTTCGGGGTCCTCGCTCGTGGCGGACTGCTGCAAGATCACGCTGGTAGCGCCCGCTTCGGCCACCTGCGCGACCAGGTCCGTGACGAACGCGCGGTCACGTGAGTCCGTCTCGACGTAGACGACCAACGGGTGCTCGCGGGTCGCCCTGATGGCCCGGACCCGGTCGAGATCGGCCGACGCGTCGAGGATCGTGCCGTCGCCGACCTCGCCCGCCAGGTCCAGCGTCTTCAGGCCGAGCCCGCCCACGTAGATCGGCATCGGCGCGGCCGGCGGCCAGTCCAGCGCGACGCCGGTCAGCTTGACGTACCGGCCCTCCACGGTGACCCGTTCGCCTGCCAGCAGCGCCTTCAACGCGTCCGTGTACTCGCGCAGCAACGTCAACGGCGACGAGACCCGTGCGCCGACCTGGCCCATCCAGTCCTGCACGCCGTGCCCGACGCCGATCGTGACGCGGCCCGGGAACAACCGGTCCAGCGTCGCGGCCTCCATCGCGGCGATCGCGACGTTGCGCAACGGCACCGGCAGCAGCCCGACGCCGACCTTCAGCCGGGAAGTCCAGGCCAGGGCGGCGGAAGCGCAGGCGATGCCGCTCTCCAGGAAGCAGTCCTCCCACAGCCACAACGAGTCCACACCGGACTCCTCCGCGGCCAGGACGACGGATCGCAGGTTCTCGGGCGGAAGCTGAGGCCGGTAGACGGCGCCGAGTGTGGTCACCCGACCAACCTACTACCGGCCTCGGCGCTAAATCAGCAACCGCAGTTGTGGTACGTGACGTCCCAGTGGTTCGACTCGAGGTAGTAGATGTTGCCCGCGTTCGACTTCCACTTGTTGCCACCGATGGACGAGAAGCTGCCCTTGATGTAGTTCGTGACGCAGGTGGTCAGCCGGTAGTCCACCTTGTAGCCGTTCCAGTGCGAGTACGTGCCCGACGCGTGGCCGGTCTCCGTGCCGCCGGTGATGGTCAGCGCACAGCCCGACGCGCTCTTGAACGTCTTGGCACCCGCGATGGTCGTCTGGTTGATCTGCTCGAACGAGGTGCAGTTCGACTGGTTGCGGTTGCTGCAACCACCACTGGACGTCCAGCTGATGCCGGCGGCGCTGAGCTGCGCGGTCGCCTGCGAGTGGGTGTACTTGGCCGGGGCCGCCGACGCGACGGACGCGCCCATGATCAGAGCGGCGAACATCGCGATCACGGCTGCGATCGTGCGAACGAACATGTGCTCTCTCCTTATGCCCAAGGTGCCGCGAAAGCTAGGAAGCAGCGGTAAAGGAACGCCTAAATCGGCTTTAGGCCGTTCTTTGGCGCCACGGTGGACAGTTCCGGTCATCACCAACAGCAAGTCGATCGGAGCTACAACCATGCGCATTCGCCACGCCCTCGCGGCGACCGCGATCTCGCTGGGACTGCTGGGCGGCATGAGCGGCATCGCCCAGGCCGCACCGGAGGGTCCTGCCGAGCAGGAGACGTCCCTCTCGCAGGTGCAGGCGGCGGCCGGGTACGGCGGCTCGATCACCCGCACCGAGGTCATCAGCCGGGCCAAGAACTGGTGGGACCGCAAGGTTCCGTACAGCCAGACCGCCTACGCGTGGGACGTCAACCACGGCAAGCAGTACCGCACCGACTGCTCCGGCTTCGTCTCCATGGCGTGGAAGCTGACGACCAGCCGCAACACGTCCACTTTGGACGAGGTCGCCACGAAGATCTCCTGGGCGAACCTCAAGCCGGGCGACATGATCCTGCGCAACGGCCACGTGAAGCTGTTCGAGAAGTGGACGAGCTCCGCGAAGACGTCAGCGTGGATCTACGAAGAGGGCAGCACCGCCACCGACATGGACCACGAGACCGTCACGATCTCGTCGCTCAAGAGCGGTGGCTACCTGCCCTGGAAGTACAACAAGATCACCGGCTGAGTGCACGCGGGGCCCATTGAGCAGGCCACTGGTGCACCTCCCCCATCTCTCTGGTGCCCAGTCGCGTGAAGAGCTCTGCGGCCTCGGCCCAGGAGCGGTCCGCGCCTTCGACGTCCCCCAGACAGGCGTGGACCGCTCCCAGGTCCCGGAGCGTCCGAGCCCGCCACAGCGGCAGGCTCAGGTCGTTCCACACCGGCAGCAGGTCGGTCAGCGCCACCCGCGCGCCGGCGTGGTCGCCCGCCGCGAGCCGCCACTCCCCCACCGTGCGGCGGACGAGTGCCTCGCCGAACCGGTCGCCGACGTCACGGCAGCCGTCCAGCGCCTGCCGCAGCAGTTCTTCGGCGGGATCGAGCAAACCCCTGCGCAGCAACACCTTTCCCCACGCCTGGGCGGTGTAGCAGCCGAGCAGTTCGTCGCCGGTGCCCGCGACCATCTCGTGGGCGCGCCGGATGTGGTCCTCCGCGAGGTCCAGTTCGCCGCGGGCGCGGTGGACGAGCCCGATCCCGCGGGCCGCCAGCGCCTCACCCCTGCGGCTGCGCGCCTTCTGGTAGATGGACTCGGCGAGGCGGAGAGTCTCGAACGAACCGTCGTCGTCGCCGAGTTCCCGTTTGATGGAGCCGATTCCGTACAGCGCGTGCGCTTCGCCCTCGAGGTCCTGGGACTCCATCAGTTCACGTGCCCGGCCGAGCGCCTCCAGTGCGCACGGGTACTGGCCGAGATCGCGGCACACCATGCCGATGCCGTTCATCGCCACGGCCTCGCCGCGCCGGTCGCCCATGTCCACGAACAACGTCTGCGCGGTGTCGAACCACGACCGCGCCTCGACCAGGTTGTCGCGCTTGTAGTGCATCTGCCCGAGGCTGCACCGCAGCACCGCCTCCAGGCGCAGATCTCCCGTCCTCCACACGGCCTCCAGCGCCGCCGTGTGTGTTCGTTCCCAGGCCTCGTACCGGTTTCTGAGCCCGAACCAGGCGAACACCAGCACCTCGGCCAGCTGGGACGCGATCTCCGCGAGACCGAGTTCCGCCGCGCGTTCCACGAGCTTGGTCAGCAACGACTCCTCGCGCGCGAACCAGGCGTCCTTGTCGGTCGGGCGGACCGCCGTCGCGACGATGCCCAGCGAGTCCTGCATGCGCGGCACGGCGAGGAAGAGCTGCTCGGTCAGTCCATCCACGGTGGACAGAGCGGCGACCACGGCCCTTCTGACGACGTCTTCTCGTTCCTGCTGACGGTCTTCCGCCTCGGCGAGCTCGCGGGCGTGCAGCCGCACCAGCTCGTGCATCCGGTACCGCGCGCTGCCGATGACGTCGAGCAGCCGCGCGTCCACGAGCTGGTCGAGCACGTCCTCGTCCAGCAGGTGCACCCACAGGAAGCTCGGCACCTCGGGCAGCCCGAGGAACCCGAAGATCCGGTACGCGCGGCGGACGTTCTCGTCGAGCGCCCGGTAGGTCAGCTCCAGGCTCGACCGCACCGCGAGGTCGTCCGCGACGAGCTCGTCGAGCCTGCTGCGTTCGTCGGAGAGCCTCCTGACCAGCTTCGACACCGGCCAGTGCCCGCGACCGGCCAGCCGCGCGCCGGTGATCCGCACCGCGAGCGGCAGGTACCCGCACAGCCGCGCGACCTCCTGGGCCTGGTCGGGTTCGGCGGAGACCCGGTCGTCACCGAGGATGCGCTGGAGCAGGGTGACGGCCTCGTCGCTGCTCAGCACGTCCAACGGGATGCGCCGCACGCCTTCGAGCCCGCACAGCCTGCTGCGGCTGGTGATCAGCGTCAGGCAGCCGGGGCTGCCCGGTAACAGCGGCCGGACCTGCGAGACGCTCGTGACGCCGTCCAGCACGATCACCACGCGCCGCCCGCCGACCGTGGCCCGCCACAGCGCCGCGCGTTCCTCGGCGGACTCCGGAATCCGTTCGCTCGGCACGTCCATCGCGCGCAGCAACGCGTCCAGCGCCCCGGACGGCGAGTGCAGGTCCACGAACAGCTGCCCGTCCGGATACCGGTCGGCGAGCCGATGCGCCGCGTGCACCGCGAGCGCCGACTTGCCGACGCCGGCCGGTCCCTCGATCCACCACACACCGCCGTCGCTGTCGAGGAGCCTGCTCAGCTCCCGGTCGCGCCCGGTGAAGTCGCCCGCGTCGCGCGGCAGGTAGTTGCGGCGGCTGTCCCGCGAGCCCTCCAGCACGTCCCGGTAGAGCTGCTGGAGCTGCTCGCCGGGCTCGACCCCGAGCTCGTCGACGAGCACCTTGCGCGTCTCGCGGAACACCCGCATGGCGTCCGCGCGCCGCCCGGCCCGCGCGAGTGCCGTCATGAGCTGCCCGCGCAGCCGTTCGGCCAGCGGGTACTCGGCGACGAACGCGCCGAGCCGGTCGATCAGCTCGGCGTGCCGTCCCAGCGCCAGTTCGGCGTCGACCCACGCCTCGGCGGCCGCGAGCCGTTGCACGTCGAGCGTCTGCGCGAACACCACCGGCGTGCCGCGCCAGAGCTGCAGAGCCTCGTTGAGGACCTCGGCCTTGACCTTGAGGTCGGCCTCGTCGCCCGCCCTGGCCACGAGCCTGCGGAACGCGTGCAGGTCAACGCTCTCGGGATCGGCGTTGAGCACGTAGCCCGCCGCCCGGTGCTCGACCGGCAGCCCGGAGCGGCGCAGGCTGGAGATGTGCACCTGCAGCGACTTGCGCGCCTGCGGCGGCGGCTCCTCGCCCCAGATGAGATCGATGAGCCGTTCGACGGGCACGATCCTGCCGCACTCGACCGCCAGGACGGCTAAGATCTGCGCGGGCTTCGGCGGCACAGACGGCTCGACCGGCCCGAGAATCCTGACCTCCACTGCGCCCCCACCAGTGTTGAACATTCACCAAGTTCTGCACGGCATTGCCAAATTTTGACGCATTCCGATGCGCGGGGGTTCCACTTCAGAGTGAATGCACTCGAACGGACGCAGATCTGGATGCAACCAGACCAGAGCACACTACGTCCAGCCCACTTTCAGTGGGCATGAATGTGAACTTTTGTTCTGTTTCTAGAGACTGGCTTTGAGTCGCCCGAACTCTTCCGCCAACGCCGGCAACTGCCAGTGCGCGTTCAGCCCGCTCGGATTCGGCAGCACCCACACCCGAGCACCGCCCACGGTGTCCTGCTGCGCCCCGACCTGCGCCTTCTTGCGGTCGAAGGCGGCACGATAGACGGTCACACCGAGTACCGCGAGAACCTTCGGTGAATACTGCTCGACCTTTTCAGCGAGCGCGATCCCACCTTGACGCATTTCGTCAATTGTTAATTCGTCGGCTTTGGCACTGGGCCGCGCGACGACGTTCGTGATGCCCAACCCGAGGTCGAGCAGCTTCTCCTGCTCGCCGGGCGCGAACTGAGACGGCGTGAAACCGGACAAATGAAGGGCGGGCCAGAACCGGTTTCCCGGCCGCGCGAAGTGGTGCCCGGTCGCCTCCGACACGAGGCCGGGGTTGATGCCGCAGAAGAGCACGTCGAGCCCGGGCTTGATCACGTCGGCAATCACGTGGCGAGCTTACGAGGTGCCGCCTACCCTGCCCGCCATGGCCGCGCTCCCGATCCTGTTCCTCGACGTCGACGGCCCGCTGCTCCCCTTCGGCGACGGCGTCCCGGGCACTCCAGGCCTCGCACGGCTCGACGCCGCACACGGCCCGTGGCTCGCCGCCCTGCCGTGCGACCTGATGTGGGCCACGACCTGGATGGACGACGCCAACGCGCACATCGCGCCCCTGCTCGGCCTGCCGACGCTGCCGGTCGCGACCTGGCCGGACGACCCGGCCGCCGAAGCCACCGACGCGCGCCAGGGCCTGCACTGGAAGACCCGCGGCCTGGTCGCGCTGGCGGGCACCAGGCCGTTCGTCTGGGTGGACGACGAGATCGGCGAGAAGGACCGCGCCTGGGTCGCCCAGCACCACGGCAAAGCACTGCTGCACAAGGTGAACCCGCGGCACGGCCTGACCGACGCCGACTACCTCGAACTCGACGCCTGGCTGCGCGCGAACTAAGCGCTGACGGCCGGCACGCGCGGGCGGGGCGTCCACATCGTGTAGCCGGCGCGGCGGGCGTCCTCCGGCGAGTGGAAGAACGCGTCGCCCTTCATGCGCTTGTAGTAGGGCGATTCGGGGGTGTGGAACATCATCGTGCGCGAGTTCGCCTTGATCGCGGGCGCGACGGCGGCGGGCTCCTCCATGATCGACAGAGGTGCGGCCTCCACCACCGCGGAGGAGTCGCGGGCGCGCATGGTGAGCCAGGTCAGCAGAACGCCGGCGAGGAAGGCGCCCGCGCACAGCAGGAACATCTGGAAGAAGAACCCGAACACCGAACAGCTCCTAGCCCGTAGTCGTGAAGTCCTCGTCGACGCGCAGTCCGGGAGCGGCCGAGCGCAGGGCGTCGCTCAGCGCGCCCGCGTGCTCCGGGGTCGCGACGCGTGCCGACGCGGTCAGGTGTCCGGCGCGCACGACGCCGGTGAAGTCGGTGACGTCCCGGTCCAGCACGGCGCCCAGCAGCGCGGCGGCCTGCGCCGCGGAGACGGGCAGGCGTTCGCCGGCGTCCGGGGTGATCACGTCGGTGACCCGGAACGTGGTCAGCGCGCGCACGGCGTCCACGACCTCCTGACGTTCCTGTGCGGACGCGGCGGTGCCCGCCAGCACGATCTCCGACGACCGCACCGCGAGCACCAGGTGGCCAGGGGACACGCGTGGAGCGGGGTGCGCGGCGAGGCCCACCGCGGCGAGCAACGCCGGCACGACCAGAGCGCCGACGAAGACGCGGAGCGGCAACTGCACGGGGCTGGCCTATCTCATTCGGCCGACCGGGTGCCACCACCTGGACCGGAACACCCAGGACACCGCGCCCGAATTCACTCGTTCGTGGAGACCACGACAGGCTCGCCGCCCGCCACCAGACGCCAGTCGGAGCCCGCGAAGCCGGCGGGATCGAGCACGCCCGCGGCCTTCACCCAGTCGATCAGCAGCTGCCGGATCTCCTGCTGCTGGTTGTGCAGCACGGGCGCCGAGGCGATGTGCGGGAAGTCGCCGCCGCCCGCCTGCCGGTAGTTGTTCACGGCCACGGCGAACTCGAACGAGTCCGAGACCGGCTCACCACCGAACCGAAGATCCACGATCCGCGACCCGACCGGCTGCGAGATGTCGACGTCGTAGGTCAGCGGCGCGGTCAGCCCGTAGGCGATGTCGAAGTTGTAGTCCGGCACGTCGGCGGACAGCTCGGCCGCCGAGAACGGGCCGGGACCGGACACCTGCAGGAAGTACCGCGCCGACTCCTCCAGGAAGTCGCGCAGCTGCCCACCGGTCATCCGCACGCCCACCAGCGTGTTGTCGAAGATGTAGAGCCCGGCGACGTCCCGCAGCGACACCTCCCCCGCCGGAATCGCGGCGGCCCGGTTGAACGGCGCGCACAACGACACCACCGGCAGCGAGGTGGACTTCGCGACCTCCAGCGCCTGCACGTGGTTGATGAACCGCAACGCGGGCGTGTCCTCGAACCGCGACCGCGCGGCCGACATCGCCGACGCACAGGTGCCGACCCGCCCGTTGACGTACGACACGACCCGCTCGTGGTCGTGCCGCAGCAGCCGCACGATCCGCGGGTCCTCCGCCACCGTGGCCGAGGACAGCACGGACGACCGCGAGTCCGCCAGCTCCCAGCGCCCGTCGTAGCGCAGGTCGAACTCCATCACCGACAACCGCTTGCCCGAGTACAACGGCTCGGTCAGCAGCACCGGCCGCCCCGTCACCTTGTTCGTCACGAACCGCGACGGGATCTCCACGTGCGCGTGCCCGACCAGCACCGCGTCGATCCCCGGCACCGTCTCCGCCAGCAGCTCGGAACAGTTCTCCGGGAACGGCACCTGGTCGCCCAGCGACGACGACAGGTCGGCACCGGAGTGCGCCACCACGATCATCAGGTCGGACTTGTGCCGGACCTCCGGCACCCAGTGCAGCGCCTGCTCCACCAGACCGGGGAACGTCAGCACGCCGTCGACGTGGGCGCGGTCCCACACCGCGATCCCGGGGTTCGTCAGCCCGAGGATCCCGACCCGCAGCGGCGCCCCGCCCGTCAGCCACACCGTCTTCACCACGTACGGCTGGAACGCGGGCAGGCCCGTGGCCACGTCCAGCGCGTTGGCCGCCAGCAGCGGGAACTCCAGCTGGCGCTCGAAGGTCCGCAGCACCGGCAGCCCGTAGTTGAACTCGTGGTTGCCCAGCGCGGCGGCCGTGTAGCCGATGGCGTTCATCGCGGCGGCCATCGGATGGACGTGCGCACCGCGCGTGATCGGCTCGACCTTCGCGTAGTAGTACGCGAGCGGTGTGCCCTGGATGGTGTCACCGGCGTCGAGCAGCAACGTCCGTTGGCGTCCCACGGCGGCACGCACGTCGTTCACGAGTGTCGAGATCTTCGCGAGCCCGACGTCGTTGTGCGCGAAGTCGTCGAACTCGCGGTTGAGGTAGTAGTCCCAGTTGAAGAGATTGCCGTGCAGGTCTGTCGACCCCATCACAGTCAGTGTGAACGTGCGCACGCCGCTCACCTCCGGTTGTGGTCGGGCTGATCACCCGACCATAACCGCTCACACTTGACCCCAAATCACCTCGTGGGAGGGGCCTGCCCGTCCCGCTGACCGCGCTGACCAGGTTCGACCACGCTGGACGCGACGGACTTGCCGTCCTCTGTGGTGGCGATCACGGTCACCGTGTCCCCCTTCTCGACACCTTCGGCCACGGTCTCGGCGTCGATCACGTACGTCTTCGTGTAGCCGTCGGTGGACTTCACCTCGATGGACGAGTCGCTGAGCGCGGTGACCTCGCCGGACTGGAACTCGCCGTGCGTCGCCGTGCCGAACCCGAGACCGCCGCGCATGCCGCCGCCACCGTCCGGCGGCGCTCCGCCCATGCCGCCGGGGCCCATGCCGCCGGCTCCGGTCTGCTGGTTCGTGCCGCTGGCGGCGTAGATCGCGACGCCACCGGCACCGGCGATCGCGACGGCGATGGCCACGGCCGCCACCGTCTTCTTCGCGGTCCACGCCGGGCGCGCCGCAGGTTCGGCGGACTGCTGGGGTGCGCCCCACTCCGGGGGCTGTTGTTCGGTCATGACAGCCACCGTGGTGGTCCCGGCTGTGCCGAACCTGTGCCTGACGTAGGCACGACCTGTGCGCATCGCTCACAGCTGGTACACAGGATCGGCATTCACGATGGGAGCCATGCGCGCGATGAAGACCGAACTCCGCAGGCCGGACGGACAGCCCGTCCGGGTGCTCGTGGTCGACGACGAGTCCACTCTGGCCGAGCTGATGTCGATGGCGCTGCGCATGGAGAAGTGGGACGTGCGCACGGCGCTCGACGGGACTTCGGCGGTGCGGACCGCCCGCGAGTTCCGCCCGGACGTGGTGGTGCTCGACGTGATGCTGCCGGACTTCGACGGCTTCGAGGTGCTGCGCCGGATGCGCGCCGAGGCGCCGATCCTGCCGGTGTTGTTCCTGACCGCGAAGGACGCCGTGGAGGACCGCATCGCCGGGCTCACCGCGGGCGGCGACGACTACGTCACCAAGCCGTTCTCGTTGGAGGAGGTCGTGCTGCGGCTGCGCGCACTGCTGCGGCGCACCGGCGTGACCGACGCGGACGCGGGCACCCGGCTGATCGTCGGCGACCTGTCGCTGAACGAGGAGACGCGCGAGGTCGAACGCGCCGGCGCCTCGATCGACCTGACGGCGACGGAGTTCGAGCTGTTGCGTTATCTGATGCGAAACCCGAAACGCGTGCTGAGCAAGGCCCAGATCCTGGATCGCGTGTGGAGCTACGACTTCGGCGGCCAGGCGAACATCGTCGAGCTCTACATCTCCTACCTGCGCAAGAAGATCGACGCCGGGCGCACCCCGATGATCCACACGATGCGAGGCGCCGGTTATGTCCTCAAGCCTGCGTCCTAGAACGCTGCGAGCCCAGCTCGTCTCCGGCCAGATCGTCCTGCTCACCGCGCTGTGCCTGGTGATCGGCGGCGTCTCGGTGCTCGCGCTGCACGCGTTCCTGATGAGCAACCTCGACCACGAGGTCACGACCATGCGGCCGCCGCCGCCCGGTTCGCCGTACAGCCCTCCCGGTATCAACGCGATCATCAGAGGGGACGGCAAGATCCTCGGCACGATCGAGCTGCCGGGCTGGCAGTCAGCGCGCATGCTCACCGACGACGAGATCCAGGTTCTGGCGACCGCCCCGTCGGGCCTGCACACGGTCGACCTCGGTGAGGCCGGCGAGTTCCGCGTGGTCACCGACCAGCGCGGAATCCGGGGGATGTCCCTGGAGAACGTCACGGACATCGTGTGGCAGATGGTCTGGATCCTCGCCGGGCTCATCGTCGCGGGAGCGGCGGCGGTCGCCTTGGCGGGCCGGGTGATCGTGCGGCGCGCCCTCGTGCCGCTCGACCGGGTCGCCGACACCGCGACCCGCGTCTCCGAACTCCCGTTGCACGAGGGCGAGGTCGCGCTCGCCGAACGCGTGCCGGAGGAGGACACCGACCCTGCCACCGAGGTCGGCAAGGTCGGCCTCGCGCTGAACAAGCTGCTCGGCCACGTCGGCGAGGCGCTGAAAGCCAGGCACGACAGCGAGACCAGGGTCCGGCAGTTCGTCGCCGACGCCTCGCACGAGCTGCGAACGCCGCTGGCCGCCATCAGGGGTTACGCCGAACTGACCCTCCGCACCGACGCCGACCTGCCGCCCGAGGTCACCCACGCGATGGGCCGGGTCGAGTCCGAGGCGGTGCGGATGACGTCGCTGGTCGAGGACCTGCTGCTGCTCGCGCGCCTGGACGCCGGAAGGCCGTTGGAGAGCAAGGACGTCGACCTCTCCAGGCTGGTGCTGGACGTGGTCGGCGACGCCAGGATCGCGGGCCCCGAGCACAGCTGGAGACTCGCGCTGCCGGACGAGCCCGTCACGGTTCCCGGTGACGTGCAACGACTGCACCAGGTCATCGGCAACCTGCTGTCCAACGCCCGCGCGCACACCCCGCCGGGCACCACCGTCACGACCGGCCTGTCCGTCCACAACGGACAGGTGGACCTGACAGTCACCGACGACGGCCCCGGCATCCCCGAGGGCCTGGAGGTCTTCGAACGGTTCGCGCGCGGCGACTCCTCGCGCTCGCGGGCGGCGGGCAGCACCGGACTGGGGCTGTCGATCGTGTCGGCCGTGGTCGGCGCGCACGACGGCGACGTGTCCGTGACCAGCGAGCCCGGCCACACCACGTTCACCGTCTCGCTGAAAACATTTCTGGACACAGGTCGTTCACAGCGGAAGCACACGACCGACCCAGGCTAGGCCGCGACTCTCGTCCCCATGAGACGAGAACGCCTGGCGCTGGCGGTCCTGCTGATCGCGACCGGCGCGCTGTACCTGTGGCGGCTGGGGGACTCGGGCTGGGCCAACGCCTACTACTCGGCCGCCGCGCAGGCCGGTGCGACGAGCTGGAAGGCGTGGTTCTTCGGCTCGTCGGACGCCTCCAACGCGATCACCGTCGACAAGACGCCCGCCTCGCTGTGGGTGATGGGCCTGTCCGCGCGGCTGTTCGGCGTCAACGCGTGGAGCATCCTGGTACCGCAGGCGTTGATGGGCGTGGGCAGCGTCTGGCTGCTGTACGCGACGGTGCGGCGCTGGTTCTCCCCCGCGGCCGCGCTGATCTCGGGCGCGGTGCTCGCGCTGACCCCGGTCGCGGTGCTGATGTTCCGCTTCAACAACCCGGACGCGTTGCTGGTCCTGCTGATGGTCGCGGGCGCCTACTGCGTGACCCGCGCGGTCGAGAACGCCAGTCCGTTCTGGCTCGCGCTCGCCGGGGTGGCGGTCGGGTTCGGCTTCCTCACCAAGATGCTCCAGGCGTTCCTGGTGCTACCCGCGTTCGCGCTGGTCTACCTGCTCGCCGCACCCGTTTCGACCGGCAGGAAGATCCTGCACCTGGCAGGCGCTCTCGGCGCCATGATCGTCGCGGGCGGCTGGTGGATCGTCGCCGTCGAGCTGACGCCGGACCGGCCCTACATCGGCGGGTCGCAGACGAACAGCGTGCTCGAACTGACGCTGGGCTACAACGGTTTCGGCCGCCTGACCGGTGACGAGGTCGGCAGCGTCGGCGGCGGCCGCGGCTGGGGATCCGCGGGGTGGAGCCGCCTGCTGGGCGCGGAGATGGGCAGCCAGATCGCGTGGCTGCTGCCGGCCGCGGTGGTGCTGCTGGTCGCCGGGCTGTGGCTGACGAAGGGCCGTGCCCGCACCGCACTGGCGTTGTGGGGTGGCTGGCTGGTCGTCACCGCCGGGGTGTTCAGCTTCATGAACGGGATCATCCACTCCTACTACACCGTGGCCCTGGCGCCCGCGATCGCCGCCGTCGTCGGCATCGCGGCCACCGAGCTCTGGGATCGCCGGAGCGAACCCGTTGCGGCAGCGGTGCTTTCGGGCTCCGTCGCGCTGAGCGCGCTCCAGTGCTACGTGCTGATCAACGAGTTCTCCACACCCGTCGCGGTGCTGGTGCTGATGACGGGACTGATCGCGGCGGTCGGCCTGGTGCTGTCGATGCGCTGGGCCATCCCGGTCGCGCTCATCGCCGCGCTGCTCGGCCCCACCACGTACTCCTTCGCCACCGTCACCACCCCGCACACCGGCGCGCTGCCCGTCGCGGGCCCGTCGAACGGCCGGATGGGCGGCATGGGTGGCGGCCTGCTCGACGCCACGACGCCGGACGCCGAGGTCGTGACCCTGTTGCAGGACAACGCCGGCAGCTACAAGTGGGCCGCCGCGACCATCGGCTCCAACAACGCGGCCGGACTCCAGCTCGCGAGCGGGCAGCCGGTCATGGCGCTCGGCGGCTTCAACGGCACCGATCCCGCGCCGACCCTGGAGCAGTTCCAGGAGATGGTCCGAAGTGGACAGATCCACTACTACGTCGCGGCCGGCCGGATGATGCAGGGCGAGAGCGGCAGCGACGCCGCCCACGACATCGCCGCGTGGGTCGCCGAGAACTACACCGCGACCACCGTCGCCGGTGCCACCCTCTACCAACTGGACGCGTCATGACGACTCTCGACGTGGTGATCCCGGTCTACAACGAGGAACGCGACCTGCCGAGGTGCGTCGACCGGCTGCTCACCGAACTGCCGAAGCTCTTCCCGCACGACTTCCGCATCACCATCGCCGACAACGCGAGCACCGACCACACGCTCCAAATCGCCGAGAACCTGACGCGCGCCCACGACCAGGTGCGCAGCGTCCACCTCCCGCGCAAGGGCCGCGGCGGCGCGCTCAAAGAGGTCTGGTCGGTCTCGGACGCGGAAGTGCTGGCGTACATGGACGTCGACCTCTCGACCGACCTGCGCGCGCTGGCGCCGCTGGTCGCACCGCTGCTGTCCGGGCACTCCGACCTCGCGATCGGCAGCAGGCTCGCCCACGGCGCACGGGTCGTCCGCAGCGCCAAGCGCGAGGTGATCTCCCGCTGTTACAACGTGTTGCTGCGCGCCAGCCTCGGCACGCACATCACCGACGCGCAGTGCGGGTTCAAGGCGATCCACGCCCGCGCCGCGCACCGGCTGCTCCCCCACGTCGAGGACACCGGCTGGTTCTTCGACACCGAACTGCTCGTGCTCGCGCAACGCGCCGGACTGCGCGTCCACGAGGTCCCCGTCGACTGGGTGGAGGACCCGGACTCCAGCGTCGACATCCTCGCCACCGCACTGGCCGACCTGCGCGGCATCGCGCGGTTGCGCCGCTCCACGCCGGCCCTGCCGGTCACCGCACCGGAAAGGGTCACGGCATGACCGCCACACTCGCCCCCGCGCCCGTCGCACCACCGCAGCCGCAGCAACGCCGGGACCCGAAACTGGCGCACCGCATCGCCTTTCTCGGGCTGCTCGCCGGTGCCGCCGTGCTGTACCTGTGGAACCTCACCGCGTCCGGTTACGGCAACGAGTTCTACGCGGCGGCAACCCAGGCGGCGTCGCAGAGCTGGAAGGCGTTGCTGTTCGGCTCGCTCGATCCCGGCAACACGATCACCGTCGACAAGCCGCCCGCGTTCCTGTGGGTGAGCGGGCTGTTCGCGAAGGCGTTCGGCTTCTCCAGTTGGACCGTGCTCGCCCCGCAGGCGCTGGAAGGCGTTGCGGCGGTGGGATTGTTGTACGCGACGGTCAAGCGCACGTCCGGCCCGACCGCGGCGTTGTTCGCCGGCGCGGCCTTCGCGCTCACGCCGGTGGCCACGCTGATGTTCCGGTTCAACCTGCCGGACGCGTTGCTGGTGCTGCTGATGATCGCCGCCGCGTACTGCACGGTGCGGGCGCTGGAGAAGGCGAGCCCACTGTGGCTGGCACTCGCGGGCTCGGCGATCGGGTTCGCGTTCCTCACCAAGATGCTGCAGGCGTTCCTGGTGCTGCCCGCACTCGCGCTGGCCTACCTGATCGCGGCTCCCACCTCACCGCTCAAGCGGCTGCTGCACCTGCTGGGCGCCGGTGTCGCGATCGTCGTGTCGGCCGGGTGGTTCATCGCGCTGGTCGAGCTGTGGCCGGCGGACAGCCGCCCGTACATCGGCGGGTCGACCAACAACTCGTTGTGGGAACTGGCCATCGGTTACAACGGCCTCGGCCGCATCTTCGGCAGTTCAGGCGGTCCCGGTGGCGGCGGAATGGGCGGCAACGGGAACATCGGCTTCGGCGGCGAAACGGGCATCGGGCGGTTGTTCGGCGCCAGCATGGGCCCGGAGATCTCCTGGCTGCTGCCCGCCGCGTTGATCGGACTGGGCGCCGGGCTGTGGTTCCTGCGCCGTGCGCCGCGCACCGACCGCACGCGTGCGGCGCTGGTGGTGTGGGGTGGCTGGGTGCTCGTGAGCGGCGCGGTGTTCAGCTTCATGAGCGGCATCACGCACCCGTACTACACGGTCGCACTGGCGCCCGCGATCGCCGCCGTGGTCGGCATCGCCGGACGTGAACTCTGGCGCGGCCGTGGCCACTTCCCGGTGCGGATGGCGTTGACGGCGATGGTCGCGGCGACCGGCGTGTGGGGCTTCATCCTGCTCGACCGCACGCCGGACTGGACACCGTGGCTGCGCTGGGTCCTGCTCGCCGTCACCGCGCTCGTCGTGTTCGCGCTGGTGTTCGGCCTGAACGGACGCCGCTGGAGCGCGGCCGCACTGGTGGTCGCGGCGTTGCTCGGCACGTCCGGCTACGCGTTCGCGACGGCCGCGACGACGCACAGCGGGTCGATCCCGTTGTCCGGCCCGCGTTCGCAGCAGGGCGGCGGCATGGGCATGCGGGAAGGCGGCTCGTCGACGGAGGTCGTGCAGCTGCTGAAGGCCACGGACACCGAGTGGGCGGCCGCGACGACCGGCGCCCAGAGCGCGGCGGCACTGCAACTGGCGTCCGGCCGGTCGGTGATCGCGATCGGCGGCTGGAACGGCAGCGATCCCGCGCCCACGCTCGACGAGTTCAAGGCGCTCGTCGCGGAAGGCAAGGTCCGGTACTACGTCGAAGGTGGCGGCGGCGGACGTGGTGGCGACAGCGCGATCGCCGAGTGGGTCGCGGCGACCTTCCAGTCCACGACGGCGGGCGGCCAGACCCTCTACGACCTGACCACGGGCTGATCGTCAGAGACGGCCGGTGTCGGCGGGGAGCACTTCCCCCGGCATCGGCCCGATCGTCTCGGCCGCCTCGTCGGCCCACAGCAGCGGAAGCAGGTCGGCGCCGCGCTTCCACAGCCACGGAATCCCCTTGAGCATCAGCCACGCCATGTGGTGCCACACCGTCAACTCGCGTCCGCCGGAACACTCCAGACTGACCTCGCCGAACTGGAGCCCGGCCGCGCGCAGTTCGGCCGCGAACGCCCGCGCCAGCATGCGATGCCCCCGCTCCGACGGGTGCAGCCGGTCGACGGCCCACGTGTCCAGCTCGTAGGCGCCGGGCATCGTGTGCAGGTCGACGCACCGCACACCGTGCCGTGCGACCACGACGTCGACCACGCGGTTGTACTCGTCGATGCGGTCCTTGAGCACCCGCCGCAACCGGCCCGGCAGCTTGAACACCCGGCCCTGGTCGTGGAACCGCACGGTGACGACGGCGACCCCGGCCGCGGTCAGCTCGCGGCAGACGTGGTCGAGGTCCTCGTGCATGCGCCGCACGGAGAAGTCGGACCGCAGCGTGTCGTTCACCCCGGCGATGACGACGGCCGCGCTGGGCTTGTCGCGCAACGCCTGCGGCAGCTGGGTGCGTCTGACGTCGGCCAGCCTGGCACCGGAGGCCGCGTGGTTGCGATAGCCGTTGTCCGAGTAGGCGGACGAGAGGATCGGGCCGAAGCCACGCCATCCGCCGGGCACGAGGTCGCCGATCCCGACCGCTGTCGAGTCACCTAGTAACACCAGCACGCGGTTCAGGATCAGCTGGCCCGGTGATCCGGGAATGACCGTGCGGGAACGGTTCAGCGAAATGCTGGGTAAAGCGGGAGTTCGAGCACCTCAGGGCCGTAGCGGTCGGCCAGTGCCCCGATCACCGCGTCGGCGTGCGACGCGACCGTCTTCTCGCCCAGCAGCAACGCGTCGGACCTCAGCCGGATCCACCGGCCGGTCAGCACGACGCTGCGCGGCGGCGCGTTGACCACGTTGGGCATGGGCTTGGAGAGCGCTCGCCACGTCGCGAGCCACACCCACAGCAGCTGGGCTTCCAGCAGCCGCGGTAAGAACACCGCGTCGTCGTCCATCTCGGGCCACACCGACCCGACCTCGGCGCGCCAGGCGGCGACCATGGCCTCGGACATCCCCGGCGGCAGACCCCAGCCGCACCAGCAGGACGGGAACGGCACGCGCAACGCGGCGGCGTCGAACACGATGTCGCGGACGCAGCCGCCCTCGAAGTCGACGAACCGGACACCACGCGAGGTGACCAGGTGGTTGTCCGGACAGGAAGTGGACGGGCTGAAGGCACGGCGCCGCGAGGTGCTGAACGCCCGCGCGGACTCGGCGGCGAACTCGATGGCCTGCGGGGACGTGCCGACGCCCAGGGTGGACTCGAGCAACGCCGGTAAGCCCGCGATCGCCGCGTGCACGTCGACCGCGATCGGGTCCTGGCAGCACTGCGCGCCGGCCCTGCGCATCAACGCGTCGAAGTCCGCGTCACGGCCCGCCGTCGTGGCGTGCAGGCGGCCCATGGCGTGTGCCCACGAGAGCAGGCCACGTTCTGCGGCGCGCGCGTCTGGCGCGTGCAGCTTCTCGGACAGCCGCGGCGCACGGCCCAGGTCTTCCAGCACGACCAGACGCGTCGCCGCGTCGTGGGCGAAGAGTTCCGGGGTGGCGCGCTCTTCGGCCGGAAGAGCGGTGAGCAGCTGGTGGCTGACGGCCTCGTGCGCCCACGGGTCGCGATCGCCGGTCCCCGCGGGATAGCGCTTCACGACCAGCGTGCGCGGCATGGAGAACGGCGAGGAGGCGACTCTCACGCGAATGACGACGGAACGACCGGTACCCCCGAGAGTCTCGGGGTCCGCGAGGCGCACCTGTGCGCCCAGTCTTCTGGTCAGTACGCGTTCAGCCGCCCCGACAGCGTCTGCGATCTCAGGTGAAGTCGTGTCGGGAGGGCCCGCGGTGATCTCCACGCTCATCCCCTCCGACCCTACTCCCCAAGTCCGTGAGCCGGACCGACGCTAATCCGGCCAGACTGCGACCACCACTACTCGTTGATAACGGCTCGCGCTGTTTCCGGATCCCCTCCGACGTGTGGACGTGTGGAAACACCTTCCGTTGCCCACTACGTGCCGATCAACCCGAACGATCGCCGCCCTTGGGTCAATACCGATCAAGTAGCTGCCCGATCGGGCGAACGGGTCTCATGTTCTGGGACGCGCGGAGGCACCCAGCAGGTTGCCTCCGCGCGCGAAAAGATCGTTAAGCCTTCTGCTCGGCCTTCTCGGCGGTCTTCTCGGCCGCCTTCTCCTGCGGCTTCGCGTCGACGCCGGCCTCCTTGCGCTGCAGCGCCGTGATGGGAGCCGGAGCGGCCGTCAGCGGGTCGTAGCCGCCACCCGACTTCGGGAACGCGATGACCTCGCGGATCGAGTCGGCACCGGCGAGCAGCATGCAGAGGCGGTCCCAGCCCAGGGCGATGCCGCCGTGGGGCGGCGCGCCGAACTTGAACGCGTCGAGCAGGAAGCCGAACTTCTCCTGCGCCTCCTCGGCACCGATGCCCATGACGTTGAACGCGCGCTGCTGCACGTCCGCGCGGTGGATACGAATCGAGCCACCGCCGAGCTCGTTGCCGTTGAGGATCACGTCGTAGGCGTAGGCCAGCGCGTTGCCCGGGTCGGACTCGAAGTTGTCGATCCACTCCGGGGTCGGCGAGGTGAACGCGTGGTGCAGCGCCGTCCAGTTGCCGCCACCGACCGCGACGTCGCCCGCGTCGAGCTTGTCGACCGACTCGAACATCGGGAAGTCGACGACCCACGCGAACGCCCAGGCGTTCTCGTCGATCAGGCCGACGCGGTGCGCGATCTCGACGCGAGCGGCACCCAGCAGGGCGCGGGCGTCCCGCGGGTCGCCCGCGCCGAAGAAGATGCAGTCGCCCGCGTTGGCGCCGACGGCCTTCGCGAGACCCTCGCGCTCGGTGTCGGTGAGGTTCTTCGCGACCGGGCCGCCCAGCGTGCCGTCCTCCTGGACCAGCACGTACGCGAGGCCCTTGTGGCCGCGCTGCTTGGCGAACTCCTGCCACGCGTCGAGCGTGCGGCGCGGCTGCGAGGCACCACCCGGCATGACGACGGCACCGACGTACGGCGCCTGGAACACGCGGAACGTCGTGTCCTTGAAGTACTCGGTCAGGTCGGTGAGCTCGAGCTCGAAGCGCAGGTCCGGCTTGTCCGAGCCGTACTTCGCCATCGCGTCGGCGTAGGAGATCCGGCGGAACGGCAGCGGCAGCTCGACGTCCTTGGTCTCCTTCCAGATCGCGGCGAGCAGCTTCTCGGTCAGCGCGATGACGTCGTCCTGCTCGACGAAGCTCATCTCGATGTCGAGCTGGGTGAACTCCGGCTGGCGGTCGGCGCGGAAGTCCTCGTCCCGGTAGCAGCGCGCGATCTGGTAGTAGCGCTCCAGGCCACCGACCATGAGCAGCTGCTTGAACAGCTGCGGCGACTGCGGCAGCGCGTACCAGGAACCCGGACGCAGTCGCGCCGGCACCAGGAAGTCACGCGCGCCCTCGGGGGTGGAACGGGTCAGCGTCGGCGTCTCGATCTCGGAGAACTTCTCGCCGTGCAGCACCTCGCGGGCGATGCGGCTGACCTCGCTGCGCAGCCGGATGGCCTTGGCCGGGCCGGAGCGGCGCAGGTCGAGGTAGCGGTGCTTGAGGCGGGCCTCCTCGCCGGGCTCCACGTCGCTCTCGACCTGGAACGGCAGCGGCGCGGCCTCGTTGAGGACCTCGAGGTCGGTCACGTAGACCTCGATGGCGCCGGTGGAGAGGTCGGGGTTCTCGCTGCCCTCGGGACGCTTGCTCACGTCGCCGGTGACCTTGATGACGTACTCGCTGCGCAGCCGGTGCGCGCGCTCGGCCATCTCGCCCTCGCGGAACACGACCTGGGCCACCCCGGAGGCGTCGCGAAGGTCGATGAAGATGACACCGCCGTGATCCCGCCGGCGAGCGACCCACCCGGTGAGGGTGACGGACTGCCCGGCGTGCTCGGCCCGGAGTGATCCGGCCTCGTGCGTGCGCAACACGGTGGTGGCTCCTTGTAGACGAAGTCAGCTTTGCCGTCAAGGCTAGCCGGAGCCACCGACAGATTTTCACGCAGGGCTTTCTCGCTGCGGAGATGATCTCTCCAGCACCGGTTTCGCCTTCGCCCACGCCGCGTGCCACCCGGCGTCGACCTGCTCGGCGTCCCCCCACTCCGCGATCCGGTGGATCAGGTCGAGCAGCCGCGCTCTCGGTTCCGGCGCGAGCGACGGCAACACTTCGACGAGGAACGGCAGCACCGCCGTGGCGGCCCCGCACACGAACCCGCCTTCCTCGTGGACGGTCCGGTCGAGATCCGTGATGGCCCGCGCGACCACCTCGGGATCGTCGGACAGCAACGCCCGCACATGACCAGGCGTGTCCAGCGCGGGACCGTAGGCGTGGTCGACCGAGTGCCACGCGACGTCGTCCAGTCCCTCCAGCGTCATCCCAGCTCCAGCAGCACCGACGTGGCCAGCGTCGAGACCTTCTGCCCCAGCGACGTCACACCGTGGTCGTGCACCCTCTCCGCGACGAGGTCCCGGTACTCCCGAGCCCCCGCGACGCCGGTCAGCCACACCGCGAACGCCCGGAGCCGCACGTCCGGATCGGCGATCCACACCGGCACGAACGGCACGACCAGACCCACGTCGGTGGTGTCGCGTTCGAACAGCCGGCGCAGGTAGTCGAGCGCTTCGGTCCGCCACGGCAGCACGTCCACCAGCGCCAGCACGAGGTCGATGCCGTCGAAGTCCTTGGGACCCACCAGCCAGAGCACGTGCTCCAGCACCTCGTCGTAGCCCATCTCGAACGACCCGGTCGCGAGGAACAGCTCCAGGTCCCCGGTCAGCCCGCGCAGGATCACGTCGGCGTCCGGCCTGGTCGCCGCCGACACGAGCAGCCGCGCCAGCGGTTCGTCACCGGAGACCGTCAGGTCCCGCAACCACCGCGCCGCCGCCTCGTCGCCGCGCCCGGCGAACTCCGTGGCGACGATCACCAGGCACAGCCGCGTGGCCGGATCGAGCTCCTCCTCCCACCGCTGGGACAAGGCGGGCAGCACGAGCGCGCTGTCCCCGCGCCCTTTCCCCAGCACGAACAACACGCCCCGGCGCACGCCCGCCGAGCCGTGGTCGAGCAGAGCCAGCAACGCCGGTTTCGAGGCCTCCCAGGCGGCCGGCCAACTCGGGTGCACTCCGTCGGAGCCGCTGCCCCCGGCGACCGCGATCGCCCCGCACAGGTTCTCCAGCAGCCACTCGCGGCTGGGTGTGTTGTCGTGCGCGACCAACTCCAGCAGGAACGGCCACGCCGCCGCCGTCGCCTCGCTGACCTCGGACTCGTCCCCGGTCAGGTGCCGCACCAGTTCCTCGTGCGGCTCGACGGAGGTCCTGGCCTGCCTGAGCAACCTGGGAAGGTCGTCGGCGTACCCGTCGTGACTGCGCAACCGGTACCAGTCGATGCCCTTCAGACCCTCCACCATGGACCCAACAATAGGAAAAGGGCCGCGACCGGGGTCGCGGCCCTTCTCTCAACGCTCAGCTCACGCGGTCGGCGCGAGGTACAGCAGGCGGTTCGGCGAACCGGAGCCCGGGTTAGTCACCTTCGACGGCGTCGACTGCGCGACCAGGTACGAGGCGACCTGGGCCGGCGTCGCCGCGCGGTTCGTCGAGAGGTAGCGAGCGGCCGCACCCGCGACGTGCGGGGTGGCCATCGACGTACCGGAGATGGAGTTGGTGGCGCTGTCGGAGGTGTTCCACGCCGACGTGATGGCCGAGCCCGGCGCGAAGATGTCCAGCACCGCGCCGTAGTTCGAGTACGACGCGCGGGCGTCGGTGCGCTCGGTGGCGCCCACGGTGATCGCCTCGGCCACACGGGCCGGGGAGAACGTGTTGGCGTTGGCGTTGGAGTTGCCCGCCGCCACGGCGAACGTGACGCCCTTGGCGATGGCGTTGCGCACGGCCGTGTCGAGCGTGGCGTTGGCGCCACCGCCCAGCGACAGGTTGGCGACAGCCGGCTTGACGGCGTTGGCGCCCACCCAGTCGATGCCGGCCGCGACGCCCGCGAGGGTGCCGGAGCCCGCGTTGTCGAGCACGCGGACGGCGACGATCTTCGCGGCCTTCGCGACGCCGTACTGCGAGCCCGCGATGGTGCCGGCGACGTGCGTGCCGTGGCCGTTGCCGTCCTGCGCGACGTTGTCGTTGTCCACGAAGTCACGGCCGTTCGAGGCGCGGCCCCCGAACGTCGAGTGGCTGATGCGGACACCGGTGTCGATGACGTACGCCGTCACGCCGGAACCGGTCGAGGTGTAGCTGTACTTGGCGTCCAGCGGCAGGTTGCGCTGGTCGATGCGGTCGAGACCCCAGGACGGCGGGTTCGTCTGCGTGGCCTGCGTGTGGACGACCTGGTCGGCCTCCACGAACTCGACCGACGGGTCGGCCGCGAGGCGCTTGGCCTGCTTCTCCGTGAGCTTCACGTTGAAGCCGCCGAAGGTCTTGTACTCGCGCTCGACCGTGCCGCCGAAACGGGAAGCGAGGGCGTGCCCGTTCGCCTTGCCTTCCTTCAGCTTCACGATGAAGCTGCCGGCGATCTTCTCGGGTGCGTTGAGGGACAGCACCTCGCCCTCCGCGGCGGAGGCGTTGGGAACCATCAGAACCGACATGGCGAGAGTGGCCACGCCGGCGCCGGCCAGGAACCGGATCTTTCGCGTCATGATTCGCTTTCCGTTCTTTGCAGGGGAACGAAGCGCTTTCGACGTTATGGAGAGATCCGGTTCCTGCCAAGGGTGTCTTAAGGTTTAAGACGGCCTTGCATTGCCGGACAATTCACCTTTCACAGGGATGGCGGCCAGTAAAGGATACGAGTGACGGGTGGCGTCCCCGGAGTGCCCGTGGTAACCAGCGCGCGCTCGACCTGCGCGGGCGTGGCGGCACGGTTGCGTTCCAGGAACCTGGCCGCGACACCGGCCGCGTGCGGTGCGGCCATGGACGAACCGCTCAGCACGTTGGTCGCGGTGTCGGAGGTGTTCCAGGCAGAGGGAATGCTCACGCCGGCCGCCCAGATGTCCACCAGGGGCCCGTAGTTCGACGACGAGGACTTGGTGTCGTTCTGCGTCAACGCACCCACGCAGATCGCCTGCGAAACCCGTTGCGGCGACGAGTTCCCCGGGTCGGTGTTGCTGCCGCCGGCCGCGACCGTGTACGAGACGCCGGAGTCGATCGACTTCTTCACCGCCGTGTCCAGCGCCGCGGAAGCGCTGCCGCCCAACGACATGTTGGCCACGGCGGGCTTCACGGCGTTGGTCGTCACCCAGTCGACGCCCGCGATGACACCGGAGATCGTGCCGGAACCGGATCCGTTCAGCACCCGCACGCCCCACACCGTCGCGTGCTTCGCGACGCCGTACTTGGTGCCCGCCGCGATGCCGGCCACGTGCGTGCCGTGACCGTTGTCGTCCTGGGCGATCGCGTCGTTGTCGACGGTGTCCCAGCCGTTGCGCGCCCGGCCACCGAAGTCCGTGTGCGTCACACGAAGACCGGTGTCGATCACGTAGATGTTCACGCCACGACCGGTGGTCGTGTACTCGTAACGCTGGTCGAGCGGCAACGCGCGCTGGTCGATCCGGTCCAGCCCCCAGGGCGGGTCGAGCTGGACGCTGTTGGCGTGCACGATCCCGTCACGCTCCACTGAGGACACGTTCGGGTCTGCCTTCAACGCGCGAAGCTGCGCCGATGTCAGCCGGGCGCTGAAACCGTTCAGCACACTGGTGTACCGGTGCTCGACGGCACCGCTGAACGACGACACGGCGCCGTCCTTCAGCACCACGATGTACGACGACGTGGCCGCGGACGCCGGGGCGACCACGACCGTTGCCGCGAGGGCGACGACTGCCAGCAGGGCTCTCACAGGCAGACTTCCTTTCATTTGCAGGGAAAACGGCCCCGGCTCGCAGGGAGCCGGGGCCGCACATCTCAGGGTCGCGCTCAGCTGGTCGGGGCCCAGTACAGGAGCCTCGTGGTCGTGTTCGCTCCGGGGTTGGTCACCTTGCCGTTGGTGGCGTTGGAGGTGATCGCGGTCGCCACCTGGGCGGGCGTCACGGTCGCGTTGCCCTGCAGGTACCGGGCCACCACGCCGGCGACGTGCGGCGACGCCATCGAGGTGCCGGAGATGGTGTTCGTGGCCGTGTCACTGGTGTTCCACGCGGACGTGATGCCACCACCGGGTGCGAAGACGTCCACCACGGGACCGTAGTTGGAGAACGAGGAGCGGGCGTCCGTGCGCTCGGTGGAGCCCACGGTCAGCGCCGCCGCCACACGCGCGGGCGAGGTGTTCGCCGCGTTCGTGTTGGAGTTGCCCGCCGCGACGGCGAACGTCACGCCGCGCGTGATCGCACCCGACACGGCGTTGTCGAGGGAGGTGTTGGCGCCGCCGCCGAGCGACATGTTGGCGACAGCGGGCTTGACGTGGTTGGACGCCACCCAGTTGACGCCCGCGACGACACCGGCGATGGTGCCGGAGCCCGAGTTGTTCAGCACGCGGACGCCGATGATGTTCGCCTGCTTCGCGACACCGTGCAGCGTGCCCGCGACGGTGCCGGCGACGTGCGTGCCGTGGCCGTTGCCGTCCTGCGCGACGGCGTCGTTGTCCACGAAGTCGTAGCCGTTGCGCGCCCGGCCGCCGAAGTCGCGGTGCGTGATGCGGACACCGGTGTCGATGATGTAGGCGTTCACGCCGGCGCCGGTGCTGTTGTAGGTGTAGCGCTGGTCGAGCGGCAGGTTGCGCTGGTCGATCCGGTCGAGACCCCACGACGGCGGGTTGACCTGCGTGGCCTGGGTGCTGACGACCTGGTCGCGTTCCACGTACTCGACCGAGGGGTCAGCGGCGAGTCTGCGCGCCTGCGCGTCGCTCATCTTGACCGAGAAGCCCTGGAAGACGGTGTCGTAGACGTACCCGATCTGGCCGCCGAACCGGGAACCGAGAGTCTGCGCGCTCGCGGTGACCCCGTTGTCCTTCAACTTGACGATGAAGCTGCCCGCGATGTTCTCACCTGGTGACACCCGGATCTCGCCCACCGCGGCGGTAGCGGGTGCCGCGAACGCGGCGATCATGACCGCCGAGCCCAGCAGAGTTGCGGTCTTGCGCATTGTGTAGTCCTGTTCGTCGCAGGGATGCTCCGGAACCGAACGAGGGCTATTGGCGGCGTAATAGTCCCGAGATCTGAACCTGCCGAGTTTCGAACCCGGACAAAACCGCCGATCGGCTGTACCGCGTTCTCTTTGCTGCCGATAGCCTTCCGACCTTGACTCCGTGAAACCGGAGGAGCGATGCTCACGATTTACCCACCGCGCGAGGAGCTCGCCGACCTTCTCGTGACGGGTCCCTTCGCGGACGCGTTGCGGGTCGCGATCCAGGTGCGGGGCCTCAGCCTGGAACGGTTGCAGCACCGCCTGAAAGTGCGGGGCGCGCCGATCAGCGTGACGGCGCTGAGCTACTGGCAGTCGGGCCGGCGCAGACCCGAGCGGCCGGAGTCGCTAACGGCGCTCGCGCACCTGGAGAACGTGCTCGGGCTGCAGGACACCGCCCTGAGCCGCCTGCTGGGCCCACCTCGGCCGCGGGGCCGTTCCCGCAGGCGGGAGCTGTCGTCACGGGCGCCGTGGGACGGTTCCGGCCTGCTGCTGACCGCCCAGCACGACCGGGTCGACGTCGCGCCCTGCGGTGGCGTGCGCGGCATCCGCTCACGGCAGGTCCTGCAGGCCAGTTCCGCCAATGTGGACCGCTGGATCCTGTGCCAGGAAACGGGTTCCGCGCAGCCCGCGCTCACCGCCGTCCGTTCCTGCCGGGTCGGCCGGATCGCGCGGGAACGCACGAACGGCGTGCTCGTCGCGGAGCTGTTGTTCGACGAACCGATCTCCGCCGGAGAGTCGATCGCGATCGAGTACGAATTGATCTATCCACATCCAACCGTCGAGCACACGCATTTCCGGCGGTTCGGCGAACGCGTGCACGACTACGTCCTGGAGATCAAATTCCCGGCGGAGTCCCCGCCCGCGTCCTGCGAACAATTCTCGTCCGGCCCGGCCGGTGCGGAAATGTCCGGCGGCGTCCGCCCGGCCCCCGTGGACGAAGGGGGCTACGCGCACGCCGCCGCGCTCGACTTCGGCCCTGGCCTTTACGGAATGCGCTGGACCGCCGCCGCGAACGCCTCGGGGTCGTCCACCCAGGGGAAGTGACCGGCGCCGGACTGCACGGCCAGCGTCGCGCGCGGGAACAGCTTCGCGTACTCCTGCGCGCGGTTCGGCGGCAACGCCACGTCGAACTCGCCCGCGACCAGAAGTGTTGGCACGTCGAGGTTCCCGAGCCGCTCGCAGACCTGCCCCGGATCGAACGCGCCCTCGGCGTAGTACTCCTGGGCGGCCTCGGGGTTGCGGGGGTGGTCGTCCAGCGCCCGCGCCGCGTCGTCCCAGCGGCCGTGCCAGAACGGGCTGATCTTCGCGAACGCCTCCGGCGTGAAGTTGCCCGCCCAGATCTCCTCGAACCCCTTGATCGCCTCGGCGTACCAGGGCTCACCGCTGCGCTGGAGCGCGACCTCGCGGCGGTCGTCGTCGGTCACCTCGATGCCGACCACGCGCGGACTGGGCGCGACGAGCACGAGTTCCTTGACGTGCCGCGGAAACCGCGTCGCGTACAGGATCGCGAGAGTGCCGCCGGCGGAGTGGCCGAGCAGCCGGATCTGGTCGAGGCCGAGGTGCTGTCGCAACGCCTCGACGTCGTCGACCTGGTGATCGACGCGGTAGGCCTGAGCCGGTTCGGAGTCGCCGGTGCCGCGCAGGTCCAGCCGGATCACGTCGTCCAGCGGCAGACCGGCCAGGTACGACGACGCCTGCATCGGACCGCCGGGCAGCACGACCAACGGGTCGTCGGCCTCGCCGTGGTAGGCGAGGCCGACACCGTCTGAAGTTGTGAAAGTCCCCATGTCCCGCAGTGTGTCAGTAGGAACGCGGAAGCTTGAGCGAGTTTTGCGCGACGAAGTTGAGCACCATCTCGCGCGACACCGGCGCGATGCGGGACAACCGGGACATGCCGAGCATCGACGCCAGCCCGAACTCGGAGCTCAGCCCGTTGCCGCCGTGCGTCTGAATGGCCTGGTCGACGGCCGCCGCGATCGCCTCGCCCGCCGCGTACTTGGCCATGTTCGCGGCCTCGCCTGCCTCCTTGTCACGCCCGGAGTCGTAGAGCGCGGCGGCTTTCTGCGTCATCAGCCTGGCCAGCTCGATCTCGATGTGGATCTTCGCCAGGGGGTGCGAGAGGCCCTGGTGCGCGCCGATCGGGCGGTCCCAGACCTGGCGTTGCCGGGCGTACGCCACGGCCTTGCTGATCGCGAGCCGTGCCGACCCGGTCGCCATGCTCGCGCCCATGATCCGTTCGGGGTTGAGACCGGCGAAGACCTGCAGGAGCCCCTGGTCCGGCGAACCCACCACGGCGTCGGACGGCAGCCTGACGTCGTCGAAGAACAGCGTGAACTGCTTCTCCGGCGCCACCAGGTCCATCTCGATCTGGTGGTGGGTGAAGCCCTCGGAGTTCGTCGGCACGACCACGAGCACCGGCCCGGTCGCCTGGATCGCGACCACGAGCACGGCGTCGACCTCGTCGATGCCGGAGATGTAGGTCTTGGTGCCCTTGAGGATCCAGTCGTCACCGTCGCGCCGGACGTGCGTCTTCAGCTTGTGCGAGTTGGACCCCGCGTCCGGCTCGGTGATCGCGAACGCCATCTTCAGCGTGCCGTCCGCGAAACCGGGCAGCCACTTCGACTTCTGCTCGTCCGTGCCGAACCGGGCGATCACCGTCGCGCAGATCGCCGGCGACACCACCATGAGCAGCAACGGACATCCCGCCGCCGCCAGCTCCTCGCACACCGCCGCGAGGTCACCAATGCCACCGCCACCGCCGCCGTACTCCTCGGGCACCGCCACCCCGAGGTAGCCGAGCTTGCCCGCCTCTTCCCACAGCTCGGTGGTCTTCTCCCCCGCCCTCGACTTGGCGATGAAGTAGTCATGGCCGTACTTCGCACCGAACTCGGAGACGGCCTTGCGCAGCGCGATCCGCTCTTCGGACTCGACGAAACTCACGATTCCTCCACTACGGCCAAAACGTCGCCTGCGTTGACCTGTTGTGCCTGCTCGACAAGGAGTTCGGTGACGGTGCCCGCGTTGTTCGCGAGCACGCGGTGTTCCATCTTCATGGCCTCCAGCACCAGGAGTTCGGCACCGGCTTCGACCACATCGCCCTGCCGCACGCTGACCCTGACCACGGTTCCCGGCATCGGCGCGACGGTCGCGCCAGGGACGAGCCTCGTCTCCGGTTCGGGGAACCGCGGGACGACCTTCAACGACAGCGACCCGCGCGGCGAGTCCACCTCGACCAGATCCCCGTACCGGGCGACCTGGAACGGGGTCCGCACGCCGTCCAGCTCCAGCGCGACCACGCCGGGAGTCGCCTGCGCGGGGTCGTACTCGACCTCGACGAGCTCCTCGCCGAACAGGAACCTCGCCTTCGGCTGCTGCGACCGCACGTTGCGCCAGCCCAGCGGCAGGTGCCCGATCCGGCGACTCGCCGCGAGCGCCAGTGCCGCCGCGCGCGCAAACGGTTGCGGGTCAACGGTTCGAGTGAAGTCGTGCTCGGTCAGGAACCCGGTGTGCGTGTCACCGTTGAGGAAAGCCTCGTGCCCGAGGATGTCCACGAGCAGTGCGCGGTTCGTGACCAGGCCGTGGATCTGCGCGCTTTCCAACGCCGTCGCGAGCTTGCGCGCGGCGGCCCTGCGCGTCGGCGCGTAGGCGATCACCTTGGCCAGCATCGGGTCGTAGTGCACGGAGACCACGGAGCCGTCCTCGACACCGCTGTCGAGCCGCACGTCACCGTGCACGTGGAACCGGTGCAGCGTGCCGCTCGCCGGGCGCCAGTCGTTCGCCGGATCCTCGGCGTAGAGCCGGACCTCGATCGCATGCCCGCGCGGTTCTGGCACCTCCAGCGGCAGCCGAGCACCCTCGGCGATCCGGAGCTGCCACTCGACCAGGTCCACGCCGTGCACGAGTTCGGTGACCGGGTGCTCGACCTGCAGGCGGGTGTTGACCTCCAGGAAGTGGAAGTCCTCGCCCTTCAGCATGAACTCGACGGTGCCCGCGCCGACGTACCCGATCGACTCGGCCGCCGCCGTCGCAGCGGCGAACAAACGCTTGCGGACATCGTCGCTGACCGCCGGACTGGGCGACTCCTCGACGATCTTCTGGTGCCGGCGCTGGATCGAGCACTCGCGTTCCCCGAGCGCCCAGACCGTGCCGTGCGTGTCGGCCAGGATCTGCACCTCGACGTGCCGCGCGTGCTCCAGCAACGGCTCGCAGAACACCGTCGGGTCGCCGAACGCCGACTCGGCCTCGCGCCGCGCACTCGCCAGGGCGTCCGCGAACTCGGCCTTCTCCCGCACGATCCGCATGCCCCGGCCACCACCGCCGGCCGACGCCTTGATGAGCACCGGAAATTCGCTGACGGTCTCCGGGTCGAGCTCCGGCAACGTCGGCACGCCCGCGGCGGCCATCCGCTTCTTCGCGGCGACCTTGGAGCCCATCGCCTCGATCGAGTCCGGTTCCGGCCCGACCCAGGTCAGTCCCGCGGCCTGGACCTTGCGCGCGAAGTCGGCGTTCTCACTCAAGAATCCATAGCCGGGGTGAACGGCGTCCGCACCGGCCCTGGTCGCCGCCTCGACGAGCAGATCGGCACGCAGGTAGGTCTCGGTCGGCGACGCTCCCGGCAACCGCACCGCGAAGTCGGCCTCCCGCACGTGCGGCGAATCGACGTCCGGGTCGGAGAACACCGCGACCGTGCGGATCCCGTTGTCCTGACAGGTGCGGATGATCCGGCGGGCGATCTCACCGCGGTTGGCGATCAGCAGAGTCTTGATCACGGGGCTCACATCCGGAAGACGCCGAAGCCGTCGGCGCCCTTGATCGGTCCGCTGTGGACAGCGGAGAGGCAGAGGGCGAGCACGGTCCTGGTGTCGCGCGGGTCGATCACGCCGTCGTCGTAGAGCTTCCCGGACAGGAACGGCGCGAGCGACTGCTCCTCGATCTGCGCCTCCACCATCTTGCGCATGGCGGCGTCGTGCTCCTCGTTGTACTCCTGCCCCTTCGCCATCGCGGCCTGCCGCCCGACGATCGACAGCACGCCGGCGAGCTGCGCTGGCCCCATCACGGCCGACTTGGCGTTGGGCCAGGTGAACAGGAAGCGAGGGTCGTACGCCCGGCCGCACATGCCGTAGTTGCCGGCACCGTACGAGGCGCCCATCGTGATCGTCAGGTGCGGGACCCGGCTGTTGGACACGGCGTTGATCATCATCGAGCCGTGCTTGACGATGCCGCCCTGCTCGTACTGGGCGCCGACCATGTAGCCGGTGGTGTTCTGCAGGAAGACCAGAGGCGTGTCGCTCTGGTTGGCGAGCTGGATGAACTGCGTGGCCTTCTGCGACTCCTCGCTGAACAACACGCCGCGCGCGTTGGCGAGGATGCCGACCGGGTAGCCGTGGACGCGGGCCCACCCGGTGACGAGGCTGTTGCCGTAAAACGGCTTGAACTCGTCGAACTGCGACCCGTCGACCAGCCGCGCGATGACGTCCCGCGGGTCGAACGGCACGCGCTGGTCCTCGGAGACGACGTCCAGGATGCTGTCGGCGTCGAACTTCGGCTCCTCGATCGCGGCCGGTTGCGGCCCGAGCTTGCGCCAGTTCAGCCGCGCGACGACCCGGCGGGCGAGCCTGATCGCGTCGGTCTCGTCCTCGGCCACGAAGTCCGCGAGCCCGGACGTGGCGCCGTGCATGGTCGCGCCGCCCAGCGACTCGTCGTCGGAGTCCTCCCCGGTCGCCATCTTGACCAGCGGCGGACCGCCCAGGAACACCTTCGAGCGGTCCTTGATCATGATCACGTAGTCGGACATGCCCGGCACGTACGCGCCGCCGGCCGTCGCGTTGCCGAACACCGCCGTGATCGTCGGAATGCCCGCTGCGGAAAGCCTCGTCAGGTCGCGGAACGCCCGCCCGCCGGGGATGAAGATCTCGCTCTGCGTCGGCAGGTCCGCGCCGCCCGACTCGACCAGACTGACCAGCGGCAACCGGTTCTGCAACGCGATGTCGTTGGCCCGCAACGACTTGCGCAGCGTGTACGGGTTGGACGAGCCGCCGCGCACCGTCGGGTCGTTCGCGACGATCACGCACTCGACGCCTTCGATCCGCCCGATGCCGGTGACAACCGAAGCGCCGACCGGGAAGTCGGTGCCCCACGCGGCGAGCGGCGACAGCTCCAGGAACGGGCTGTCCTCGTCGATGAGCAGTTCGACCCGTTCACGGGCCAGGAGCTTGCCGCGCTTGTGGTGCCGTTCGACGTACTTCGGCCCACCTCCCGCGAGCGCTTTGGCGTGCTCGGCGTCCAGTCCCGCGATCTTCGCGAGCAGCGCCTCCCTGTTGCCCATCAGGCGAACCCCAATCGTCGTGCCGCGAGCTCGGTCATCACTTCACTCGCCCCGCCCCCGATGCCGAGGATGCGGGCGTCCCGGTAGTGACGCTCCACTTCGGACTCCCGCATGTATCCCATGCCTCCGTGCAACTGCACCGCTTCGTCGACCACCTCGGAGCAGGCGTCCACGGCGGCGTTCTTCGCGAAGCAGACCTCGGTCACGCAGTCCTCACTGCGGTCGATCCGCGCCGCGACCTCGCGCGTGTACGTCCGCGCCAGGTCGATCTTCTGCGCCATCGCGGCGAGCTTGTGCCGCACCACCTGGTTCTTGATCAGCGGCTTGCCGAACGTCTCGCGGTTGCGCGTCCACTCGACGGTCAGGTCCAGCGCCCGTTGCGCCGTCGCGTAGGCCTCGACCGCCATCGTCACGCGTTCGACCTGGAACTGCTGCATGATCAGCGCGAACCCCTGGTTCTCCTCGCCGACCAGGTTCGCCACCGGCACCCGCACGTCGTCGAAGTGCAGTTCTGCGGTGTCGCTGCAGTGCCAGCCCATCTTGTCGAGCTTGCGGCGGGTGAACCCGTCCTCGATCACCAGCAGCGAGATGCCCTGGTAGCCCTCGCCGCCGGTCCGCACCGCGGTCGTCACGAAGTCCGCCCGGCACCCCGAGGTGATGAACGTCTTCTCGCCGGTGACGACGTAGTGGTCGCCGTCCCTGACCGCCTTGGTCCTGATCGCCGCGACGTCGGACCCGGCACCGGGCTCGGTGACCGCGAGGCTGCCGATCTTCTCGCCCCGGATCGCGGGCTTCGCGAACCGCTCGATGAGGTCCTCGTTGCGCGACTGCCAGATGTGCGGAATCGCGATGCCGAGCGTGAACAACGCGGCCATCACACCCGACGACCCGCCGTTCTGGATGATCTCCTCGGTCAGCGCCACCGAGTCGAGCAGGTCGCCGTGCTCGAACCCGATGCCGAGCAGGTCGAGCTCGGCCGCCTTCTTGTGCAGCTCCCGCGGAACCTCGCCGTCGCGTTCCCACTGGCCGAGGTGCGGCGCGATCTCCCTGCGGGTGAAGTCGCGGACGAGCGCCCTGAGCTCTTTCCGCTCGTACAGGTCCTTCGTGATCACAGGAGCTCCTCGGGGATCTCTACTTCCCTGCCGCGCAACCACTCACCCAGCGCCTTGGCCTGCGGATCGAACCTCGTGCTGCTCGCGACCCCGTCGCCGAGCAGGCCGTGCAGCACGAAGTTGAGCGCCTTGAGGTTCGGCAACTCGTACCTGCTTACCTCGGTCGCCTCCGGCAGCAGTTCCTTCAGCTTCTCGGTGGTGAGAAACCCGTTGAGCCACTCGAAAGCCTCTTCACTGCGCACCCACACGCCGAGGTTCGCGTCGCCGCCCTTGTCGCCGCTGCGCGCGCCGACGATCGTTCCCAGAGGCTTCTTCACAGCAACACCGCCTTGGCACTGACCTCGTCGCGGCGCACGTACGCGGCCTTGTAGACCCCGAACGGCGTCCCGTCACCGGGCGGTGCCGTCACGTGGAACCCGGGATAGCTCGCCAGCGCCAGCTCGATCGCCGCCCGGCTGAAACCCTTGGCCCGCTTCAGATCCGGCGTCTTGATCGTGACGTGCAGCAACGCGCTGGCCTGCTCTTCGGTGGCCGCGTCCTGCTGATCGGTCCGGGCCAGCGTCCAGGTCAGTCCCTCGGTTCCGATGGCGTCGTGCAACTGCCGCCGCACCAGGTCGGCCTTCTCCTGAACATCGAGTCCGGTGAGGACGAACGTCGTGGAGTTCCTGAACCCGCCCAACGTGTTCAGGCAGACCTTCAGCGTGTCCGGCGGCGGACTCCCCTTGACACCACTGATCCTGACCCCGCGCTCGTGCTCGTCGAGCCGAATCGTGTCGAAGTGCGTCGTGACGTCCGGCCCCAGGTACTCCGGCGCCCCGATCTCGTACAACAACTGCGCCGTGACGGTGTCCGTGGTGACCGCGCCCCCGGTGCCGTCGTGCTTGGTGATCAGGCACGACCCGTCCTCGTCGATCTCCGCGATCGGAAACCCGGGCCGGGTCACGTCGATCTCGGTGAAGAACGAGTAGTTCCCGCCGGTGGCCTGCGTCCCGCACTCCAGCACGTGCCCGGCGACCGTGGCTCCCGCGAGCCGATCCCAGTCGTCGCGCGCCCACCCGAAGTGCGCGGCAGCAGGCCCGACCACCAGACTCGCGTCCGTGACGCGCCCGGTGACCACGACCTGCGCACCCTGGTCGAGGCACTCCGCGATCTCCCACGCGCCCAGATAGGCGTTGGCGGTCAAGGCTTCCGGGAACCGCGCCTTGAGATCGTCACCCGTGACGTACCCGACCTTGGCGTCCAGCTTGCGCGCGAGCCCCTCGGGGTTCAGCCCGCCGGCGTTGACGACGATCTTGACGCCCTGGTCGAGCGCCAGTGCCAGGCAGTCCTCCATCTGCCGCAGGAACGTCTTCGCGTAGCCCAGCGACGAGTCCTTCATGCGGTCACGGCCGAGAATGAGCATGGTCAGCTCAGCCAGGTAGTCGCCGGTCAGAACGTCGAGGTGACCGCCCTCCAGCTGCTCGCGCATGGCGGAGAGCCGATCCCCGTAGAAGCCGGACGCGTTGCCGATCCTGATCACCGGCCACCTCCGGGCGGGCCCGCGAAGGCCTGCGCGATCGGCACCCACTCCTCCGCGACCGGGCCCGAAGCCTCGATCGCGAGCTCCTTGCGGTTGCGCCGTTGCGTCACCAGCCACGCGAAGTCCAGTGCCGGCCCGGACACCCGGTTCTCGGCGTCCTCCGGACCCCAGGTCCACGACTGTCCGCCCGGCCCGGTCAGTTCGACCCGCACCTCGGCGGCGGGCGCCGCCAACCCGTTGAGCAGGAACGCGAACCCCATGGTCCGCACCCCGATGTGACACACGTGCCTGATCCGCGCGGTCGGCTCCCGCACCACCCCGAGCGCGTCGGCGACGTCCTGCCCGTGCGCCCAGGTCTCCATGATCCGCGCGGTCGCCATCGAGGCGGGGCTCATCGGCGGCCCGAACCACAGGATCTTCCCGGACGCCTGCGCGAGGTGCTCCAGCAACGACTTCCGGCTGTCCCGCCACAGTTCCAGCAGGTCCGGCAGCGCCGCGCCCTCCGCCGCCGTGCGGTCGACGATGTCGGCGGTCAGCGGCTGCGCCTGGAACGCCTCGGGATCGGTGATGGCGAGGACCGACGCCCTGTCCGTCCACATGAGATGACCGATCTGGTGCGCGACCGTCCAGCCCTCAGCCGGAGTCGGCACCGTCCAGTCGTCCGCCGCCGACACGATCTCGTCGAGCGAACGGGACTCGGCGTCGAGATCGGCCAGCAGTTCGGTGATCACAGCTGTTCCTCCAGCATCCGCGCCCAGTAGCGCACCACGTGCGCCCGGCGCTTGGCGTCGTCGGCGAGCTGGTTGGCGAGCGCCAGCCCGCGCACGAGATCCAGGGTTGCCTGCACCGCGTCCTTCACACCCGGTTCGGTGTCGTCCACGTCGAGCAGTTCCAGCGCCAGCCCGTACACCTCGCGGCCCAGCCGCGCCTGCAGCTCCAGCACCTGCTCGCGCAGCTCCGGGTCGGTCCGCGCGGCCACCCACAGCTCCAGGGCCGCGGTGAACAGGTCGCTGGCGTGGAAGTCCGCGATCAGCTCCACCACGGCGTGCGTGGTCTTCTCAGCGATCTCCGCGCGCCGCTTGAGCACCTCGACGCTCTCCGCGCCCACGTGCTCCACGGCCGCCGCCACCAGCTCACCGCGCGTGCGGAAGTGGTGCAGCTGCGCACCGCGCGACACCCCCGCGCGTTCGGCCACCTCGGTCGTCGTCGTGCCGGACCAGCCTCGTTCCACCAGACACTCGACGGTCGCCTCCATCAGCTTCCGCTTGGTCTCGCGGCTGCGGTCGGCCTGGCGCTGCCTCGTCTCCACGCTCCCGAGTGTTCCGCCGAACAAACAAACAGTCAAGCCTGCTTGTAAATACCGCTGCTAGCGTCCGGCAGCGATGAGCATCGTGGAACGACTGCGGGCCGCCGGCTGCGTTTTCGCCGAAGAAGAGGCCGCACTGCTGCAAGAAGCCGCCCGCGACGACCAGCACCTGGAAGAGCTGGTCAGGCAACGGGTCGACGGGCTGCCGCTGGAGCACGCCGTGGGCTGGGCGATGTTCTGCGGGCAACGGATCGTGGTGACCAAGGGCGTCTTCGTCCCGCGCCACCGCACCGAACTGCTGGTCGACCTCGCCACCGACCTGAAGCCCGCCCTGATCGTCGACCTGTGCTGCGGATCAGGCGCGGTCGGCGCGGTGCTGCACCACCGGCTGCCCACCGCCACCGTCTACGCCGCCGACATCGACCCCGTGGCCGTGGCGTGCGCGCGCCAGAACCTCACGAACGTGTTCGAGGGAGACCTGTTCGACGCCCTCCCCGCGCATCTCAAGGGCCACATCGACGTCGTGGTCGCCAACGTGCCGTACGTGCCGACCGACGACATCCGGTTCATGCCCGCCGAAGCCCGCGACCACGAGGCACGGGTGGCGCTCGACGGCGGCGAGGACGGCCTCGAGGTGATGCGCCGCGTGGCAGCGCAGGCAGCGACCTGGCTCCGTCCCGGCGGGCACCTGCTGAGCGAGACCAGCGAGCGCCAGGCACCCGCCGCACTCCAGGCCTTCACCGCCGCAGGACTCGACGCCAAGCTCGTGACCAGCGAGGACACCACGGCAGTGGTCGGCAGCGCCTAACTTCCGTACAATGTACGGTATGGCGTACGACGAGGTCATGCAGTGGTTTGCGAAGTGGGACGAGCTCGCGGTCGAGGGCGACGTCGAGGCGATGGCCGACATGGCCCTGTTCCCGATCAACACGGTCACCGACGGTTCAGCCACGTCGTGGGACCGCGAGACGTTCCTGAAGGAGATGGGGGCCCAGCTGGGCGGCGAGGTGCAGATGGAGTCCACCAGGACGCCGCACTTCATCAACGACAACCTGGTCTTCGTCATCACGGACGGCACGATCAACGGGATGACGGTCCGCTACGGCGACCTGCTCACGAAGGTCGGCGGCGAGTGGAAGTTCCAGACGATGGCCCAGGGCGGTTGGGCCGAATAACCGCGAAGGACACCCTGGGGAAGAGGGTGCTCCACGCTCCGAAGGTCACAGCAGGGACGATCACAGCAGGGTGAGTTGTTCCTGATCCACGCGCGGCGCCGGTACACCCACCGGCAGGCTGCCGTCGGGCCACACGCCGTCGTCGTCACCGGGCACCCCGGTGACGGCCTCGGTGGGCCGCCCACGCGGCGTCAGTCCGTGCTTCTCGATCAACGGCACGACCCGAGCCGCGAGCCGGGCGCGATACCGCTTGTCCACATAGGACCCGCGCCCGTAGAGGTACCGGTACGTCTCGACGAGATCCGGGTGCTCGCGGCGAAGCCAGGCAGCGAACCACTCCTTGGCTCCCGGACGCAGGTGCAACGGCAGCACGGTGACACCGGTGGCACCGGCCGCCGCGATCTGCTCCAGCAGGAAGTCGAGCTGTTCGATGGAATCCGTCAGCTCGGGCAGCACCGGGGCCACGAACACCCCGCACGGTAAGCCGGCCTCGCGCACCTTCCGCACCAGATCCAGCCGGGCGGCGGGCGTCGGCGTGCCAGGCTCCAGCGACTTGTGCAGGTCCCGGTCCATCAACGCCAGCGACACCGCGATCCCGACCGGCACCACCTGCGCGGCGGCCGAGAGCAGCGGCAGGTCCCGTGCCAGCAGCGTGCCCTTCGTCAGGATCGAGAAGGGCGTGCGGGAGGCGGTCAGCGCCTCGATGATCCCTGGCATCAAGGCGTACCGCCCCTCCGCCCGCTGGTACGGATCGGTGTTCGTGCCGAGCGCCACGTGCTCCTGCTTCCACTTCGAGGAGCGCAGCTGGCGCGACAGCACCTCCCCCGCGTTGACCTTGACGATGAGCTGGTTGTCGAAGTCCTTGCCGGTGTCGAGGTCCAGATAGGAGTGCGTCTTGCGCGCGAAGCAGTTGTGGGACACCACTCCGTTGGCGATGAAGTCCGCGGTGCCGGTCGAGATGTCGTAGAGCGTCATCTCCCCCAACGGTTCCACGGACACGACGCCGAGCGGCTGCTGCGACTTGATCGCCACGCCGTCGATGTCGCGCTTGCGCGTGATCGCCGGGTCGACGGTGTGGAAGAAACGCAGGTTCTCCCGCAGTCCGCCGCGCAACCGCACGACCCGCACGCCACGACGGCGGCGCAGTTCCTCGATCGCGAAGTCGAAGTCGAAGTGCTTGAGAGCCAAGCAGATCGCTTCCAGAACGGTGGCGTTGCGCGTCGACATCCGCAGGATGCTGCGCGAGCAGGTCCCGAGGTAGTCGAACGCGCCGGCCAGGAATCCCTTGAGCCAGTCGGGGTTCGGGGCTATCTGCCAGTGCGCGAGCTCGCGCACTTGGGGCAGAAATCCCCTCCCTTCTCGCACACCGAAGTAGTCGAGATACTCCCGGGTGCGGTCCATGGCCTCGATGTCGGCCGCGGGGATGCGGATCTCGTGCTCGTCGTCCACCATGCCGCGCAGGTAGCCGCGGCGGTAGTCGTCGGTCACGGCGGGCTGCTCGACGAAAGCCCCCGTGCCCATCAGCTTGTTGCCGGTCGTGAGGTGCGGACGACGGCCAGTGCCCGCCGTTTCGCCCGTCACGTGCTTCCAGCCGCGGTCGGTCAGGAAGCGGTGGTCACCCGAGGCGACCACGGAGGTGCCGTCCTCCAGCGTCAGCCGGTACGCGGTCTTGCGCGTCTCCCAGTGCGCCAGCACGGTCGTGAGCTTGTAGCGCCGGTAGTTGCCGACCAGTTCGGTGCCGTAGATCTCATCGCCCTCCCGGATCTCGGACAACGGCTTGGTGCGGCCGTTGCCCATGAGGATCGGCGTGTCACCGGCCAGGCAGTAGGTGCAGGCGTGTGAGCAGCCGCGATACGGGTTGACCGTCCACGAGAAGGGCAGCGACGAACCCGGCACTCCGTTGAGCACGGATTTGGCGCGGACCTCGTGGAACACCACGTCCGCGAACTCAGGAGTTCGTACGCTGCGCACCAGTCCCGGTAGCCCCGGTAGCGCCTGCTGCGGCTCTGCCTCGAGTTTCTGTCCGTCCCATCGCACACCTCGATTCGAACACATGTTCGAACAGCGGTCAAGGAGCGCACGTGTCACCCGAAAAGGTTGTCGAGATCGCGGGCTTCATCACCGGAGCACTCTGCGTGTGGCTCGTGGCCAGGCAGAACTCCTGGAACTGGCCGATCGGCATCGCCAACAACATCGCGTTCTTCGTGCTGTTCTGGGGCAGCGGCCTGTACGCCGACTCCGGACTGCAGGTCGTCTACGTCGTGCTCGCGGTCTACGGCTGGTGGGCGTGGCTGCGCGGCGGCGACCAGCACAGCACGCTGCACGTCAGCCGCACGACGAACGTTCAGTGGATCTGGCTCGCGGTCGCCGGCGTGCTCGGCACCGGCCTGCTGCACTGGGTCCTGACCACCTTCACCGAGTCGACCGTGCCCTTCTGGGACGCCGTCACGACGGTGTTGTCGCTGCTCGCGACCTGGGGCCAGGCCCGCAAGAAGATCGAGTGCTGGTGGCTGTGGATCGCCGCGGACGTGATCTACGTGCCGCTCTACGCGTACAAGGAGCTGTATTTGACGGCAGTGTTGTACGTGGGGTTCATGGTGCTGTGCGTGATCGGCCTGCGCAACTGGATGAAGGACGAGGTGCGCGTGTGAAGGAGTTCGAACACGCCCTCGTGCTCGGCAAGTTCTACCCACCTCACAACGGGCACCACCACCTCATCGGGACGGCGGCCTCCCGCAGCGTTCGCACGACCGTCACGGTGCTGGCGGCCTCGAACGAGACCATCCCGCTCGAACACCGCGTGCGCTGGCTGACCGAGACGCACGCCACGACTCCAGGCGTTCGCATCATCGGCGACCTCGACGACCACCCGATGGACTTCGACTCCGACGAGATCTGGAACCTGCACGTCGCGCTGACGCGCGCGGTGCTCGCCAGACGGGCGATCGCGGACGGAGATCCGTCGAAAGCCCCGGTCGACGTCGTGTTCTCCAGCGAGAAGTACGGCGACGAACTGGCCGAACGGCTCGGTGCGCGGCACGTGCTCGTCGACCTCGACCGCCTCACGCACCCGGTCTCCGGCACGGCGATGCGCACCGATCCCGTCGCGAACTGGCACCACCTCGCGCCCGCGACCCAGCGCGGCCTGGGCTGGAAGGTCGTGGTCGTCGGCGCAGAGAGCACCGGCACGACGACACTGTCCACACAGCTCGCCGCGCATTTCGGAGCACCCTGGATCCCCGAGTACGGCCGCGAGCACACCGAACACAAGCTCGCCGCCGCACGATCGTTCGATCCGCACGCCACCGTGGACAGTCTGGTGTGGACGCTGGGCGACTTCGAAGATGTTGCCCACGAACAGGAACGCCGCATCCAGGCCGAGACCGCACCACTGGTCGTCGCGGACAACGACGCGTTCGCCGCGACCGTCTGGGGCGAGCGCTACCTCGGCTTCCGGCCGGACCTCTTCCTGGGCAGCGAACCGGACCTGTACCTGCTGACCGACCACGTCGGCGTTCCGTTCGAACAGGACGGCTGGCGCGACGGCGAGCACCTCCGCGAGTGGATGACAGGCCTGTTCGAACGCGAACTCACGCGGCGCGGTGTGCCGTGGCTGAAGCTCACCGAGGACAGGTTCGCAGCGGCCGTGACGGCCGTCGAACATCTCATGGGGCAGGATGTCGCGCGTGGGTCACGGTCACGGGCATAGCCATGCGCTGAGCGAGGAACCGGCGTCGCAGCGCGTGCGCACGTTGCTGATGTGGCTGTTGGTGCCGTTGGCACTGGCCACGATCGTCGGCGCCGCGCTGCTCTACCCGTTCGGGGTCGAGCAGAAGACCGGCGCGGAGATCGGCCTGCACCAGGTGCCGGTCGAGGCCGTCGTCACCGGCGTGGCCGAGAACTGCGGCGAGAAGTGCGTCGCGGTGACCGTGAAGATGACCGACGGCGCCGCGAGCGGGCAGAGCATCACGATCCCGAGCGTGAAGGGCCCTGGAGCGCCGAGCTTCCAACTCGGCGACGAGGTGGTGCTGTCCTACGCGGGCAGCCAGCCGCAGGCCGCCGAGTCGTACCAGATCGTCGACTTCCAGCGCGGCTGGTCGCTCGCCGTGCTGGCGCTGCTGTTCGCGGCCGCCGTGCTGCTGCTCGGACGATGGCAGGGACTCGCGGCACTCGGCGCGTTGCTGCTGAGCTTCGTGGTGCTGGTGCTGTTCGTCATGCCGTCGATCCTCGCGGGCAAGAACCCGCTGATGGTCGCGGTGGTCGGCGCCGGGCTGATCATGTTCGTGGTGCTGTACCTGACGCACGGCATATCGGCGCGCACGTCGACCGCGGTGCTCGGAACGCTCGTCAGCCTCGCGCTGATCGGGGTGCTGGGCGCGTTGTTCTCGGCCCTGTCGAAGCTGACCGGCCTGGACGAGGACACGACGAACCTGGTCACGCTGCTCGGCACCAGCATCGACACCCGCGGGCTGCTGCTCGCCGGAACCCTGATCGGCGCGCTGGGCGTGCTCGACGACGTGACGGTCACGCAGACCAGTGCGGTGTGGGAGCTTCGGCGGGCCAACGACAAGCTGACGTGGCGCGAGCTGTTCGCGGCGGGCTCGCGGATCGGGCGCGACCACATGTCGTCCGTCGTGAACACGCTGGTGATGGCCTACGCGGGCGCGGCACTGCCGTTGCTGCTGGCGATCTCGCTGGCCGGGCGGTCCATGGGCGAGATCCTGACCTCACAGCAGATCGCGCAGGAGATCGTGCGGACCCTGGTCGGCAGCATCGGCCTGGTGGCCGCGATCCCGGTGACGACGGCGCTGGCCGCCCTGGTCGCGGTACGCCAAGAGGTCGCCCCGATCGCGGTCTCCGAACCTGAGCCTGAGCCCAAGCCCGAACCGAAGACCGTGAAACGCGCCGCGAAGCCCGTGAAACCACGGCCCGCGCGGATCGAGGGCGACCTCTTCACCGGCTACGACCCCGACAAAGGGCCGTGGGAACGTCCTAGTGAGCCAAGAGCACGAAGAGCAGCGCCAGCACGCCAGGCACCACCTGCACGAAGAAGATCTTCCGGCTCGCCGTGAACGTGCCGTAGATGCCCGCGACGATCACGAACACCGTGAACAGCACGGACGCGCCGAAGTCCTGGCGGATCAGCGCGTAGATCAGGCCGGCCGCGAGGAAGCCGTTGTAAAGACCCTGGTTCGCCGCGAGGGCCTTGGTCGACTGCGCGTACTCGGGCGTGAGACCGAACGCCTTCTGGCCGCGCGGCGTCGTCCAGAGGAACATCTCCAGCACCACGATGTAGAGATGGATCACCGCCACGAGGGTGATCAGAACGTTCGCGACAACCTGCACTTGGGTCCTCCTCTGGACTGACACACCCGGTGAGACAATAGAGCAGTGGGAAGACAGCGGCCCGACACCGAGGCGATCACCGAGTCGATCGACTCCGGCGTCGCCGAACTGGTCCCCGACATCGGTGGACGACGCTCCTGGACCTTGCGGGTCAACGGAACCCCACAGTCGCATGTGGACCTGGACGACCCGACCTATCTGGAGTTCGAGTACGTCCGCCGGCTGGGTCACATCGTCGATCTCACCGCGCCTTCGCGTGTGCTCCACCTCGGTGGTGGCGCTCTCACGCTAGCGCGCTACGTGGCCGACCTACTGCCTCGGGCGTCTCAGCAGGTGGCCGAGATCGACGCGGGCCTGATCGCGTTCATCCGCCGCGAGCTCCCGCCGCCCCCACGAGTGAAGATCACCACAGGTGACGCCCGCGCCGTGCTGGTCAAGGCACGCCCCGGCTCGTTCGACCTGATCGTGAGCGACTGCTTCGCGGGAGCCCGCACCCCCGCGCACCTGACGTCGGTCGAGTTCGTGAAGCAGGCCTCCACGGCACTGGCCGACGACGGGATCTACACGGCGAACATCGGCGACGGCAACGGCCTGCAGTTCGCACGGTCCCAGTGCGCGACCGTGCGCTCGGTGTTCGAACACGTCTGCGTGCTCGCCGAACCGGGCGTGTTCCGGGGCAGGCGCTTCGGCAACTTCGTGATCATGGCCTCGCACAACGGCCTGCCGATGCAGCAACTGACCCGCGCGACCGCCGGAGACCCGTTCCCCGGCCGCGTCGAACACGGCACGGGGCTGACGAAGTTCATCGGCGGCGCGCCCGTCACGACCGACGCGACCGCGATCCTGTCCCCCGCACCGCCCTCGGGCCTCTGGGGCACCTGAAAGGGCGGCGCCGTCGGGGACTTCAGTCCAGTGACGTGACGAACTTCGACACGGCGTCGGGATGGAGCTTCTGCGCCATCCGGCCCGCCGGGGCCAGCGAGCCCAGCCGGTACAGCGGCCGTTCCGCCGCCGCCATCCCGCGCGCCTCGGCCCGCAACTGGGCCACGAGCAGCTCCGAGAACACCAGACCGGGCGTGTCACCCCGCGCGGCCAGCGCGTCGGCCAGGCGGCGGAGCTGGTAGACGCCCAGCTCGCGGCCGCCGGTGCCCGCGTACATCGACAGGGCGATGTTGATCGCCTTCTTGTTGCCGCGCACGAACAGGCCGACGGTCCGCGCGCCACGCAGGTCGGTGACCAGCAGGTCGAGCCCGTCCGCGACGGCCAGGTCGACCTTGCGGGTGCCGAACGCCCGCACGTAGACCGTCGTGCCCTCCAGCCACACCGTGCGGCGCGCCTCGGACATCGCCAGCAGGATCACCGGCACCGACACGATCAGCCCGGCGATGACACCGGACCAGCGGCCACCGATGAAGCCCACGATCGCGCCGAAGGCGAGGGCGACCATGAGGCCGCCGATCGCCACCATGCGCGCACGCTTGCGGACCGTCGCCTTGTCGAGCAGGTCGAGAACGAGCTTGTCGTCGCTCACGGTGTCTCTCGCACCGCCTCGGCCGCCACGGCTCCCGCGTCCGAAGCCAGTCCTTCGGCACCACCCGGCACAGCGGCCACGAGCGCGGACGGCTTGAGCGCGGCCTGCACCGCCTCGATCACGTCCGTCAGCGCCACGTCGACCTGCTCACCGGTCGCGAGGGTCTTCACGCCGATGTTGCCGGCCTCCAGGCCGCGGTCGCCGAGCACGAGCGCCAGCTTCGCGCCCGACTTGTCGGCGGCCTTGAAGCCCGCCTTCATCGACCGGCCGCCGTAGACCAGGTCGGTCCGCACACCGGCGGCACGCAGCTCGCCGGCGATCGCGACCAGACGGGCCCGCGCGGCCTCGCCCAGCGGCACGCCGATCACGTCGACGCGGCTGAACTCCGGCAGCACGCCCTCGGCCTGGGCCGCGAGCAGCGCGCGGTCGACGCCGAGACCGAAGCCGACGCCGGACAGGGACTGACCGCCGAGCTGTTCCATCAGGCCGTCGTAGCGACCGCCGCCGCCGATGCCCGACTGGGCGCCGAGACCGTCGTGGACGAACTCGAACGTCGTCTTCGTGTAGTAGTCGAGGCCGCGGACCATGCGCGGATTCTCGACGAACTTCACGCCCAGCTCGGTCAAGTACCCCTTGACGAGCTCGTAGTGCTCGCGGCAGCCGTCGCACAGGTGATCCACCATCAGCGGCGCCTCGGCGACCAGCGCGCGCACCTCGGGGCGCTTGTCGTCCAGCACGCGCAACGGGTTCAGCTCGGCACGCTGCCTCGTCGCCTCGTCCAGCGGCAGCTTCGCCAGGAACGCCTGCAGCAGCTCGCGGTAGGCCGGGCGGCAGTTCGCGTCGCCCAGCGACGTGAGCTCCAGGCGGTAACCGGTGAGGCCGATCGCGCGGAACCCGGCGTCACCGACGGCGATGACCTCGGCGTCGAGCGCCGGGTCATCGATGCCGATGGCCTCGATGCCGACCTGGTGGAACTGCCGGTACCGGCCGGCCTGCGGCGCCTCGGCGCGGAAGAACTGGCCCGCGTAGTAGAGCTTCGCCGGCAACGAGCCGCGGTCGAGGCTGTGCTCGATCACGGCCCGCATCACGCCCGCGGTGCCCTCGGGGCGCAGCGTGATGGAGCGCTCACCGCGGTCGAGGAAGGTGTACATCTCCTTCGTCACGACGTCGGTCGACTCGCCGACACCGCGCGAGAACAACGCCGTGTCCTCGAAGACCGGCAGCTCGATGTAGCCGTAGCCCGCGAGCTCGGCGGCACGGGTCAGCGTCGACCGGACGTGCGCGAACGCGGCGGACGTCGGCGGGATGTAGTCGGGAACGCCTTTGGGTGCGGAAAACACGTGTCTCAGAGTCCTCGGTGCGGGGCGGCCGGAGCGTCCTGCAGCTGGAGCAGGTAGGGGTTCGTCGCACGCTCGCGGCCTATGGTCGTCGTCGGGCCGTGGCCGGGCAGCACCACTGTGTCATCGGGCAAGGTCATGACCTTGCTCTGCAGAGACGACAACATGCGTGAGTGGTCACCGCCAGGCAGGTCGGTGCGTCCGATGGAACCGGCGAAGAGCGTGTCACCCGAGATCACCAGGCGACCGCCTTCCTGCGTGCCGGAGCGGAACATCACCGACCCGCCGGTATGGCCCGGCGTGTGGTCGACGGTGATCTGCAGCCCGGCGAGGTCGAGCGCGGCGCCGTCGGTGAGCTCGCGCACCTCCGAGGGCTCGCGCATCTCCAGCTTGCCGCCGAAGAACGCGGCCGTCTCGGCGCTGATGCCCTTCAACGGGTCGGCGAGCATCGCTACGTCATCCGGGTGGATGTACGCGGGGATGTCGTTGCCGTCGCAGACGGGCGCGACGGAGAAGGTGTGGTCGAAGTGCCCGTGCGTGAGCAGCACGGCGACAGGCGCGAGACGGTGCTGGCGCAGGGCCTGTTCGATCGGTTCGACCGCGTCCTGACCGGGGTCGATGATCACGCAGGGCTCGCCCTCACCGGCCGCCAGGACGAAGCAGTTCGCCTGGAGGGCACCAGTGGGGAACCCGATCACGAGCACGAAAATGACCTCCCTGTTCAACGACAGCCTAACCACCACACAAAGCTCATATGCCCAGGCCCTAGACTGCCGAGCCGACCGCCCTATTCGCATGAGTCCCTGGGGAGGGAGCACGTGCCCACCAACGAGCAGCGACGCGCGGCAGCCAAGCGCAAGCTTGAGCGTCAGATGGTCTACCGCCAGGAGCGGGCCAAGAAGCGTCGCATCATCGCCGTCGTCTCGACGGTCGTCGTTGTTGCTCTCGTCGGAGGTGGCGTGTGGTTCCTCGCGACTAACGACGTCTTCGGTAATGGTGACGCCGCCGCGTCGGAGACTCCCACCCAGGAGTCGGTGGACAAGGCGGAGAACATTCCCACCGCGCTGCACCAGATCCCGAAGCGCCCGGCCGCGCTTCCGGAAAAGGTGAACTGTGAATACACGAAGGGCCAGGAGCCGGCGGCCAAGGAGAACACGCCGCCCGCGAACGGCGAGCAGCCCGCCACCGGCACGGTCGGCGTCACGCTCGGCACCTCGATCGGTGACCTGAAGTTCAACCTGGACCGCGCGCTCGCGCCGTGCACGGTGAACAACTTCGTGAACCTCGCCAAGCAGAAGTACTTCGACGGCACCACGTGCCACCGCCTCGTCGTCACCGGCATCCAGGTCCTGCAGTGCGGCGACCCCGGCGGCAACGGCATGGGCGGCCCGGGCTACTCGTTCAAGGACGAGGTCTACCCGGAGCTCACCTACGGCCGCGGCGTGCTCGCCATGGCGAACTCGGGCCCGGACACCAACGGCTCGCAGTTCTTCATCGTCTACGGCGACGGCGCGAACCTGCAGGCGAAGTACACGATCTTCGGCACGGTCGACGAGGAATCGCTGAAGAAGATCGACGAGGTCGCGAAGACCGGCACGATCTCGCAGCAGCCCGGCCAGGGCGACGGCAAGCCCAAGACCCCGGTCGACATCAAGTCGGCACTGGTCGCGAGCTAGATCTCACGCAGAAACGGGCCCGGAGCTTTCGCTCCGGGCCCGTTTCGCATCCTGCCCCAGTTTTACGACGCCGACGTCACGCGGTACACGTCGTAGACGCCCTCAACGCTCCGCACAGCCTTCAGAACGTGGCCGAGGTGCTTCGGGTCGCCCATCTCGAACGAGAACCGGCTGACGGCCACCCTGTCGCGTGACGTCGTCACCGACGCCGACAGGATGTTGACGCGCTCGTCGGCCAGCACCTTCGTGACGTCCGAGAGCAGCCGGTGCCGGTCGAGCGCCTCCACCTGGATGGCGACCAGGAAGACGCTGGAGGCCGACGGCGCCCACTCGACGTCGAGGAGCCGTTCCGGCGACTTCAGCAGTTCGTCCGCGTTCGTGCAGTCGGTGCGGTGCACGGACACGCCACCGCCCCGCGTCACGAAGCCGAGGATGTCGTCGCCCGGCACCGGGGTGCAGCAGCGGGCGAGCTTGACCCACACGTCGCCCGCGTCCTTGACGATCACGCCCGCGTCGCCGGTGGGGCGGCGCCGGGTGACCGTGGACGGGGTGGCGCGGTCGGCCAGTTCCTCCTCGGCGTGATCGACACCGCCGAGCTGCGCGACGAGCCGTTGCACGACATGGCGGGCCGAGGTGTGCCCCTCGCCGACCGCCGCGTACAGCGCGCTCATGTCCGAGTGGTGCAGTTCCTTGGCGAGGGCCTGCATCGAGTCGACGCTGACCAGACGCTGGATCGGCAGCCCGACGCGCCGGACCTCCTTGGTGATCGCGTCCTTGCCCTGCTCGATCGCCTCTTCCTTGCGCTCCTTGGCGAACCACTGCTTGATCTTCGCCTTGGCGCGCGGGGACGCGACGAAGCTCAGCCAGTCGCGGGACGGACCCGCACCCTCCGCCTTGGAGGTGAAGATCTCGACGACCTCACCGTTCTCGAGCTTGCGCTCCAGAGCGACCAGGCGACCGTTCACGCGGGCGCCGATGCAGCGGTGACCCACCTCGGTGTGCACGGAGTAGGCGAAGTCGACGGGCGTGGACCCCGTCGGCAGCGTCTCCACGTCACCCTTGGGGGTGAACACGAAGATCTCGCGCGCGGCGAGGTCCCAGCGCAGGCCCTCCAGGAACTCACCGGGGTCCGCGGCTTCCCGCTGCCAGTCGAGGAGCTGACGCATCCACGCCATCTCGTCGATCTCGACGGACTTGCCGTTGTGCGTGCCCTTGGTCTCCTTGTAGCGCCAGTGCGCCGCGATGCCGTACTCGGCGCGCTGGTGCATCTCGGAGGTGCGGATCTGCACCTCGAGCGGCTTGCCGTCAGGACCGATCACGGTCGTGTGCAGCGACTGGTAGACGCCGAACCGCGGCTGCGCGATGTAGTCCTTGAACCGGCCCGGCATGGGCTGCCAGGCGGCGTGGACGACACCCATGGCGGCGTAGCAGTCCCGCACCTCGTCCACCAGGATCCGGACGCCCACGAGGTCGTGGATGTCGTCGAAGTCCCGGCCGCGGACGATCATCTTCTGGTTGATCGAGTAGTAGTGCTTCGGCCTGCCCTCGACCTTGGCGACGATCCGCGCGGTCTCGAGCTGCGAGTTCAGCTCCTGGACGACGGTGCGCAGGTACGTGTCGCGACTCGGCGCGCGCTTCGCGACCAGGCGGACGATCTCGTCGTACTTCTTGGGCTGCAGGATCGCGAACGCGAGGTCCTCCAGCTCCCACTTGACCGTCGCCATGCCCAGGCGGTGAGCGAGCGGCGCGAGCACTTCGAGCGTTTCGCGGGCCTTGCGAGCCTGCTTCTCCGGCGGCAGGAACCGCATGGTGCGCATGTTGTGCAGCCGGTCGGCGAGCTTGATGACCAGGACACGGGGGTCCTTCGCCATCGCGATGACCATCTTGCGGATGGTCTCGGCCTCGGCCGCTGCCCCCAGCTTGACCTTGTCGAGCTTCGTGACGCCGTCGACCAGCCGGGCGACTTCCTCGCCGAAGTCCTCCTTGAGCTGGTTGAGCGAGTAGTCGGTGTCTTCCACGGTGTCGTGCAGCAGCGCGGCCACCAGCGTCGTGGTGTCCATGCCCAGCTCGGCGAGGATCGTCGCCACGGCGAGCGGGTGGGTGATGTACGGGTCGCCGGACTTGCGGCGCTGCGGGCGGTGCTTCTCCTCGGCAACGTCATATGCGTGCTGCAGAAGCGCCAGATCGGCCTTGGGATGGAGGTCGTAGTGCGCGGCGGCGAGAGGTTCGAGGACCTGCTTCACCGGGGCCGCACGTTGGGCGGTGATGCGCCGCGCAAGGCGGGCGCGCACACGCCGGGTCGCCGACGGTTGAACAACCGTCGCAGCGGGTTCGGTGTCTTGACTCAACCCCACGCTCCTCGGGTCTCGCGAGTACCGAGGATAACGCGTTTACGATGCGGAAACTTCCGATGACTCGTTGAGCGGCACAGCTCACACGGTGAACGCACCCCGAACTTTTGCTGGGCCGATCAGGCGACACGCCCCCGACACGCCCTGCGACACACCCCTGGGTGGCCTCAGCCGTGAGGCCCGCCGCTCACGTAGAGCACCTGCCCGGTGACGTAGTCGGCGTCCTCGGCGGTGAAGAACAGGACGGCCCGCGCGATGTCGTGCGGCGTCCCGGTACGCCCCCGCGGAATTCCCTTCGCCTGGTGCCTGACGTGCTCCTCGAGCGTCCGCCCGGCCCGCGCCGCGCTGACCTCGGTCATCCGCGTGACGACGACCCCGGGCCCCACCGCGTTGACCGTGATCCCGACGGGCGCGAGATCGAGCGCCGCCGCCCTGGTCAGCCCTTCCAGCCCGGCCTTGGCCGCGACGTAGTTGACCCGCTCGTCGTCGACGATCGCCGAGATGCTCGAAATGTTGACCACGCGCCCCCACCCCGCCGCTCGCATGGCCGGCGCCGTGGCCTTGAGGAACAGGAACGCACCCCGCAAGTGCGTGTCGACGACCGCGTCCCAGTCCTCGAGCGGCATGTCGAGCACCAGGTTGTCCTTGGCGAACCCGGCGTTGTTGACCAGGATCTCCACGGCCCCGAACGCCTCACCGACCTCACCGACGGCCCGCTCGACCTGCACGGGATCGCTGACGTCCGCCCAGACCGCGACAGCCTGACCACCTTTGTCCCGAATCTCGCCGGCCACCGCCTGGGCGGCCTCCTCGACCCGGTCCAGCACGCCGACCCGATGCCCCTGGGCGGCCAGCGCGAGGGCGATCCCCTGCCCGATCCCCGAACCGCCACCCGTGACGAGCGCTACCCGCGACCGCACTTCACCACTCAGTTGCACAGCGGCCTAGACCCGCGCCTGCGCCACGAACGCCCGCCAGGCGGAAAGCGAGAAGGCGAGAACGGCGCCGCCTGACCCCTTGGAGTCACGGACGAGAGCGGCTTGGTCCAGCAACACCTCGATACAAGTACCGCTGTCCGTGCTGCCGCTGTAAGAGCTCTTCTGCCAGGACCGGTCGAGCGACACCTCAACGCACGAGCCGCTCGCCGTGTCCCCGCTGTAGGTGCTCTTACGCCAGGTCCGCTCGGCGGTCATGAGAGTCCTCTCGCAGTCCGCTGACGTAGTTCGCCAGCAGGCTCCTCGATTGTCCCTCATCCAAAGCGAGCGCTTCCAGCCACTTGAAGAACTCCCGGCTGTTCGCAATGGCTTTGCCGTCGTGCGCAAACACTTGTGCCACATCGGTCTCGCTGTACGCCAACGGCGTGTGCTTCTCGAAGCTGAACAACGTGCGGGCGGATCGAGTGGCGATGGCAGCACCCGCTGACATGGGAATGATGCGAAGGATGTGCGTGTGGAAAAGCAGCCTCAGGTACTGCTCCTCCATGACCGCGTCGTCGCCCACACGGATTCGCAGCGCGAGTTCGTGCACGTAGAAGAGACACTCCGGGCGGGCAGGCCGGTTCATGATCGCCTGGCGGTCAGTCCGCAGCTGAACGTACTTCTCGATGTCCTCCGGGGCGACGTTCCCGCCCTCTGTGAACAACGCCCGCGCATACTCCGGAGTCTGAATGAGGCCAGGCATGGTCAGACCGTCAAAGCTGGTGATCTTCTTGGCTGTCGCTTCCGCGAGGGCCACGGTGCGCAGGTTGTCCGACACCAGGACCACGTACGGGTCGAAGGCGTAGCGGTAGCGGGCTCGGAAGGCCTCGAAGTAGTTGCTGTCCCGGCCGCACGTCATCAGGTACTGGACGAGGTCGATCTCGCTCGCTCGGGCTTTGCCGTTTTCGATGTTGGAGACCTTGCTCGGGTCCCAGCCGAGCTGTTCGGCGAAGCCGAAGCCCGTCAGCCTGGTGTGCTTCTCGCGCAGGCGGCGCAGTTCGTCGCCCAGGTCGCGGCTGTAGGCGGTGGAGGTGATCGCGGTCATTCGTCCGACGGTAGGCATTGACCCTCCTCCACGAACCTGCTCATTCGGGTGAAAACGGTTGCTCGCGCGCTGGTGCCGCTAGGCGACTTGGCGGCGGTCTGGGTGGGTGTTTGTTCTGGGGGTGCGGGTGGGGTCGAGCCAGGCCGGCGGGGTGAACGTCGGGGTGCCATTGAGGAGCCTTACCTCCCATTCGCTTTGGTGGATCAGGGTGTGGTGGTGACGGCACAGCAGGGCCGCGTTCTCGACCGAGGTGCCGCCGCCCTCTGACCAGAATCTGATGTGGTGGGCGTCGCAGTGCTTGGGCGGGCGGTCGCAGCCCGGGAAGGAACAGCCCTGGTCTCTGGCGACCAGGAGGCGGCGGATCGAGGCGGGGAACGTGCGGGTCTTGCGGCCGATGTCAACGTGCTCAGACCGGCCGCCCAGCACCACCGGGATGACGCCGGCGTTGCAGGCCAGGCGGCGGACCAGCTTGGCCTGCATGCGCTCGCGGGTGTCCAGGGTGGCGAAGCCGGTCTGCTCGGCCAGGTCGCGGTAGGCCATCGTCAGGGTCAGCGTGACCGGCTCGCCGCCGTGTTCGGGGAGGCGGTCGGCACGCAACATGAGGTCGATCAGGTCGGCGAAGGCATCACCCTCGCGTTCGGCGCGCGTGCGGGGGTCCGGGCCTTCCTCCGGAGTGGTCGGGCGGGGCTTGGCCAGCGGGTCGATCATCGCTTCGAACTTGGCGCCGGCGATCTTGTCCAGCTTCGCCGACACCTCCAGCTGGTCGCCCTTCCACTCCATCCGCAGCCGGTTGACCGGCGGCGCCGGAGCAGCCTCACTCGGCTCGGCGTCCTGCTGGTAGAGCCGGTAGGCCAGCTCCCTGCCGAACGAACGCACAGCACTGGGTTCGTGGGCTTGGGCGAACTCGACCACGGGCTGCTCGGCCTCGGGCGGCAGGTCCTTCATCACCTCGGCCACAGCCGAGATGTGTTCACCAGAGAGCGCGCCCTCCACCACCGCAGCGGCGGTGACCGGCAACTCCGGCTCCAGCAGCGAGCCGGTCGGCGTGAGCTGACGGGTCAGCAGCTCGGCGCGGGCGACCCATTGACGCGCGGTCTTCAGGTCCCACCGAACGGCATGACGCAACACGTGCGCCACATTCCTGTACCCCAGCTCGGATGCCGCGCCACGCTGCTCCAACTCGGCGATCTTCTGCATCATCACATTCTCAAGAACGCGAATTTCCACCACGTCTCCGACGACTGCGGCAAGCAGCTCGTCGGTGGACAGGAGGCGGAAGTCTCGTTCGCTCATGCGTTCGACACTACCGCAAGATCACGACATAAAAGCACGTCAGCAGCCACACGTTCGGGTGAACGACCTTTCCAAACGGCCATAGGTTCCGTTAGTGCACATCTCTCTAGACGCAACGCAACCACTAGCAACCACGCGCGCACAGAAACGCGAAATACGCACAACGACCACGCCCCGCAACCACCAACGAAAACAGACCACCGAAATGCAGTCCGGCACACGCCCGACGAAGGAGGGCATGTGCCGGTTCGGCGCAGCCGTGCCCTCCTGGAACACTCGGCACGGTGAGGACTCTGATCTGGTGCGCCGCGATGACGTTCGTGTGGCTGGGCACGATGGCGTACCTGGCCCTCGACGACCCCAGCTACATCGACCAGCGATCGATCATCGGCTCAACGGTCGGCTGGGCAGTGGCAACAGCACTGAGCTGGCTGGTCCTGCGCCGCGCAAAAACCCCGAAGCTGTGGGAGATCGCGGTAGTAACAGCACCGGCATCGCTCGTCACGCTGGTCTTCGTCAGCATCGGCGCCGCCTTCGTGGCCCCACCGCCGATCGCCTGACATCGTCAGGCTGAAAAACTGAGCGCATGCATGAGCACCGCCCGATCTGGCACTGCCTGGCGTTCGCGGGCATCTGGTACGCCGCGATCGTCCTGCTCAACCTGGTCACCAACGGCGCCGGCGAGGCACTGCGCACGGCGACACTCGGGGTCGTCCCGTGGCTGGGCGCTTCGGCCGCCCTGATGCGGATCGGGCACGGCGACATGAAGGCCTGGCGCCTGATCCTGCTGGGCCTGCCGATCTTCTACTTCCTGTGGGCGATCACCGTGGTCGTCGCCTATCGGTTCATCGCAGAGCCGGCCACGGGCTGACACGCAAAAGGGACCGGCGACAACGTCACCGGTCCCCTGCAGAAAAAGTCCTCTTACACAGCCATCAGAGCGCTGACCTCGCGGCCCGCGAGCCGGGAACGTCCGCCCAGAGCGGTGATCTCCAGAACCACGGACACGCCGGTCACGATGCCGCCGGCCCGCTCGACCAACGCACACGCGGCCTCAGCGGTCCCACCGGTGGCCAGAACGTCGTCCACCACCACAACACGCTGCCCAGGCAGGATCGCGTCCGCAGGCAGCTCCAGAGACGCCGTGCCGTACTCCAACTCGTACGACTCCGAGTCGGCGACGACCGGGAGCTTGCCCGGCTTGCGCAGCGGCACGACGCCGTAGCGCCAGCCGTAACCCAGAGCAGCACCCAGGAGGAAGCCGCGCGACTCGATGGCGGCGATCACCTGGGTGCTGTCGTCGATCTTGTCCTGGAGGGCGTCGACCACGGCGCGCAGGGCGTCCGGGTCGGTGAGAACCGGCGTGAAGTCCCGGAAGACGACCCCTGGCTTGGGGAAGTCCGGGACTTCACGCATCAGTCCCAGAGCACGATCCAATTTCAACGCTGACGCTTTCCGGTCGGACGGCGGCGGGCGTCGCCTGCCTTGGCGGTGCGGTGAGGCACCGAGGCAGCGGCGGCGTACGCCTCTTCCTTGCGCAGGTCGGCGTTGAGGGCGTCGTCGTCGACCGACTCGATGCCCTCGGCGACCTGCGGGCCCGTGGCCTTGGCGCGGCGGGTGGCCACGCGCTTGGCCTGCGCGATGAACTTCGGGTCGCGCATCTTCAGGTCCACCAGCACCGGGGTGGCGAGGAAGATCGAGGACAGGGCACCGATGAACATGCCGACGAGCTGCACGAGCGCGAGGTCCTGCAGGGTGCCGACGCCCAGGATGCCGACGCCGACGACCAGCAGGCCGATGACCGGGAGCAGCGCGATCAGCGAGGTGTTGATCGAGCGCATCAGGGTCTGGTTCAGCGCCAGGTTCGACGCCTCGGCGTACGTGCGGCGGGTCAGGCCCAGCAGGCCTCGGGTGTTCTCCTTGACCTTGTCGAACACGACGACCGTGTCGTACAGGGAGAAGCCGAGGATGGTGAGCAGACCGATCACCGTCGCCGGCGTCACCTCGAAGCCGATGATCGAGTACACGCCGGCGGTGATGATGACGTCGTGGAACACGGCGACGAGCGCGCCGACGGCCATCTGCCACTCGAAGTAGAACACCAGGAAGACCGTCACGGCGATGAAGAACCAGAACAGGGCCCACAGGGCCTTGCCGCTGATCTCACCGCCCCAGGACGCGGAGACGGCGCTGTCGGAGATCGCCGTCTGGCCGCCCTGCGGGTTGGTGTCCTTCGCGAGAGCCGTCTTGAGGGTCGCGACCTCCGCGATGTTCAGCGCGGGCGACTTGAGCTGGATCGTCGCGCTGGCGCCGGAGCCGACGGCCTGCACGGCGTTCGGCTTCTTGCCGGGCAGGGCCTTCGAGTAGACGTCCTCGACGGTGCCCGTCGTGATGGTCTGGCCGCTGGCCGACACCGACGGCATCGAGATCTTCGTGCCACCCTCGAAGTCGATGCCGAGGTTGAAGCCGTTGAACACCATCGAGCCGATGCAGATCAGCAGGATGATGGCGGAGGTGATGTACCAGCGGACGCGCTTGCCGACGATGTCGAAGGCGCCGTTGCCCACGTAGAGGCGTGAGAACACGCTGCTCATGTCAGGCCTCCTTCACGGCGGTCGTCTTGCCGGTCGAGGTGGCGCGGTGCGAGGCGCCCTCGCGGGCCGCACCTCCCAGGCCCGACAGGCTCGAGTTGGAGAGAAGCTTGGACTTCGACGCGATCGCGACCAGCGGGTGCGTCACGAGGAACACGACCACGAGGTCGAGGACCGTCGACATGCCCAGGGTGAACGCGAAGCCCTTCACCTGGCCGACCGCGATGATGTACAGCACGGCGGCGGCGATGAAGCTGACCGCGTCGGCGGAGAGGATCGTGCGGCGCGAACGGACCCATGCGCGTGGCACGGCCGAACGGAACGTGCGGCCCTCACGCACCTCGTCTTTGAGTCGTTCGAAGAAGACGATGAACGAGTCCGCCGTGATACCGATGGCGACGATGAATCCGGCGATACCGGCCAGGTCGAGCGTGAAGCCGATCAGGCGGCCCAGCAGGACCAGCACCGCGTAGATGACGACCGCGGACAGGACCAGCGACAGGATCGTCAGGATGCCGAGCAGGCGGTAGTAGAACAGGCAGTAGACGAAGACCAGCGCGAGGCCGATGCCGCCGGCGATGAGACCCGCCTTGAGCGACTGCAGGCCGAGCGTCGGGGAGATCGTCTGCGCCTCGGACGAGTCGAAGGACAGCGGCAGCGCGCCGTACTTCAGCGTGTTCGCGAGGTTCTGGGCTTCCTTCAGCGTGAACTTGCCGCTGATCTCGGTCGAGCCGCCCGCGATGGCCGACTGGATGGTCGGCGCGGACATGACCTCGCCGTCGAGCACGACCGCGACGGCCTGCTGGACGTTGGCCGAGGTGAACGCGCCCCACTTGGTGCCGCCCTCGGACTTGAAGTCCAGGTTGACGACGTAGCCGGTGCCGTTCGGGTTGTTGTTCGCCGCGGCGTTGCTGATGTCCTCACCGGTCAGGCGGGAGTAGTTCGTGTAGTCGTCCGCCTTGGTCTCGGTGTCCTCCTTGGGAGGGTTGACCGGGGCCAGCGTGTACTTGAACTCGCCCTTCTCGTCACAGGTGACGAGGGGCTTGTCCAGGTCGTCGTTGCCGCGCAGCGGGTCGGGCTGCGAGCAGTCGAGCATGAGCGCGGCCTGCTGCAGGATCTGCGGGTCGGTCGCCTGGCGGAGGGCCTTCGCGTCCTGGATCTCCTTCGCGACCTTCGGGTCGACGTTGGAGGGAGCGGACGGAGTGCTCGAAGGCGCGCTGCTGGACGGCGCGGTGCTGGACGGCGCGGTGCTGCTCGACGGAGGAGTGCTGGACGGCTGCGCGGCCAGGTTCGGCGCGGGGCGGCCCTGCGGAGCACCGCTCGACGGCGGCGGGCTGCCGGCGCTCTGGCTCGGCGGCGTCGACGGAGGCGTGCTCGCGCTGCCGGACGGCGGCGTGCTCGTCTGGGTCTGCGGCACGGCGCCCGCGGGCACCGGCTGGCCGATGACCTTGCGGAACGCGAGGCGAGCGGTCTGGCCGAGGCCCTTCGCGCCTTCGCTGTCCGCGCCCGGGACCGTGATCACCAGGTTGTTGCCGTCTCGCACGACCTCGGCACCGGAGACGCCGAGACCGTTCACGCGGACCTCGATGAGGTCACGTGCCCGGTTGAGCGCTTCCTCGCTCGGCTGTGCGCCGTCTTCCTGCCGAGCTGTCAGGGTGACGAGGGTGCCGCCCTGGAGGTCGATTCCGAGCTTGGGTTTGGCCGAACCGTTCCCGGTGAGAAACACCAGGGCGTAGAGCGCGACCACGATGAGGACAAAACTCGCCAGATACTTCGCAGGGCGAATTTGCCCGGCCGGAGGTGCCACGATCCGTCCGTCTCCTAGTAGCTATGGTTTCCGAGCGCGCAGCGTAACGCGCGCCGCGTGAGCTGCGCGTCACTACCTGGAGTTGGCGGTGTTCACAGTTGCCAACTCCAGGTGTCACGAGCTTGTTGGTTACTTCTTGGCGCCGTGGTCCAGGGGCTCGGCGACCTGTGCGGTGGTCGCGGGCACCTCTTCCTCGACGTCGTCGGTCTGGTCCTCGGCCACGACCTCGTCGGTCTCGGCGACCTTCTCGCGAATGGCGGCACGCAGCCAGCGCGTGACGACACCCTCGGAGATCTCGATGTCGATGGTGGTGTCGTGGCTCGCGTCGGCAACGGTGCCGTACAGGCCGGACGTCGTCATCACCTTGTCGCCGGGGGCGAGCGAGTCCTGCAGGTTCTTCTGCTCGGCCATCGCCCGCTTCTGCTTGCGCGCGCTGAGGAACAGCGGCACCGCCAGCAGAACCAGAAGCAACGGGAACATCAAAGACGAAAGGTTGCCCATCATTCTCCGATCAGGTGGACATGCCTCGACGCACGTCCGATATGTCCAGGTGCTTTCACCGATTGTGCCAGGTCACCACAGTTGATCACCGGCGGGCGGTTCGAGCCCCAGGTGGTACCACGCGGCGGGCGTCGCCACTCGGCCCCGCGGTGTCCGGGCCAGCATGCCAGCCCGCACCAAATACGGTTCGCACACCTCTTCCACGGTGGTCGGTTCCTCACCGACCGCGACCGCGAGGGTGGCGACGCCGACAGGGCCGCCGTTGAAGCTCTTGACCAGGGCGTTCAGCACCGCGCGGTCGAGCCGGTCGAGGCCCAGTTCGTCGACGTCGTAGACCACCAGGGCCTGCTTGGCGATGTCCTCCGTCACCTTTCCGTCGGCCCTGACCTCCGCGAAGTCGCGCACACGGCGCAGCAGGCGGTTCGCGATGCGGGGGGTGCCGCGGGAGCGACCGGCGATCTCGATGGCGGCGTCCTCGGCGAGGTCGACGCCGAGGATCTTCGCGCTGCGCTTCACGATGAGGTCGAGCTCTTCCGGCGTGTAGAACTCCATGTGCCCGGTGAAGCCGAAGCGGTCGCGCAACGGTCCCGTGAGCGCACCGGACCTGGTGGTGGCTCCCACCAGCGTGAACGGCGCGATGTCGAGCGGGATGCTGGTCGCTCCCGGGCCCTTGCCGACCATCACGTCGACGCGGAAGTCCTCCATCGCGAGGTACAGCATCTCCTCCGCGGGCCTCGCCATGCGGTGGATCTCGTCGATGAAGAGGACGTCGCCCTCGACGAGGTTCGACAGCATCGAGGCCAGGTCGCCGGCGCGTTCCAGGGCGGGGCCGCTGGTGATGCGGATGGCGGCGCCGAGCTCCTTGGCGATGATCATGGCCAGCGAGGTCTTGCCCAGGCCGGGAGGGCCGCTGAGCAGGACGTGGTCCGGGGCCGTGCCCCGTCGCATCGCGCCGTGCAGGACCAGTTCGAGCTGCTCGCGGACGCGCTGCTGGCCGACGAACTCGTGCAGGTCGGCCGGGCGGAGGCTGGTCTCGAGGTCGCGTTCGGCGGGGGCGACGTACGGGCTGAGCTCGTCCTCGGTCACTTGCGCCCCAGGGTCGCGAGCGCACGGCGCAGGACGGCCGACGTGGACTGGTCGGGGTTCGCGGCGAGGACGTTGTCGACCGTGGTTTCGGCCGACTTTGCCGGGAAGCCGAGGCCGAGGAGCGCCTCCACGACGTGGTCGCGCGTCTGGCTGTGCGCGGGCGTCGTGGGTGCGGAGAGCTGGCCGACCTTGTCGCGCAGCTCGATGATGAGGCGTTCCGCGCCCTTCTTGCCGATGCCCGGGACCTGCGTGAGCACGGTGATGTTGCCCTCGGCGAGCGCGTGGCGGAGCTTGTCCGGCTCCAGGACCGCGAGGGTGGCCAGTGCGATCCGCGGGCCGATGCCGCTGACCGTCTGGAGCAGGCTGAACAGCTCGCGGGCCTCGGCGTCGGCGAACCCGAACAGGGTGAGGCTGTCCTCGCGGACGATCAGGGTGGTGGCGAGGCTCGCCTCCTCGCCGCGGCGCAGGGTGGCGAGCGTGGTCGGCGTCATCTGGACGGCGAACCCGACGCCGCCCACCTCGACGACGGCGTGGTCGAGGCCGACGTGCTGCACCTGGCCGCGCAGTGACGAGATCACCTGGTTCCTCCGGACTTCACTTGCTGGACCTTAGTTAGTTCGCTTGGCCGCTTCGGCCAGCTTCGCCCTGTGCACGCGGGCGAGTTCCGCGGCGCGGGCCTGCGCCTCTTCCAGCCTGTTGCGCATCGGCGCGCGCCAGTGGTGGCAGATCGCGAGGGCCAGCGCGTCCGCCGCGTCGGCCGGCTTCGGCGCGACCTTCAGGCCGAGCAGCTTGGTCACCATGGCGGTCACCTGCGCCTTGTCCGCGCGGCCAGAGCCCGTGACGGCGGCCTTCACCTCGGACGGCGTGTGGAACTCGACCGGCAGGTTCCGTTGCGCGGCAGCCAAAGCGACGACGCCCGACGCCTGCGCGACCCCCATCGCGGTGCGGACGTTGTGTTGCGCGAAGACGCGTTCGATGGCGACGACCTGAGGTTCGTAACGGTCCAGCCACACGCAGACGCCGTCGTACAGCTCATGAAGGCGCACGGACAGCGGAGCGTCAACGGGCGTGCGCAGGACATCGACGGCCACGGCGCGCACGACTCGGCCTGGTCCGCCGTCGACGACGCCGAAGCCGCACCTGGTCAGACCGGGGTCGACCCCGAACACCCGCACAACAGCTCCCCGGATCGCTGAACGAACAACAGTTCGAACCATATCCGGTGCACCGATAGGGGACTTGCACCGACACGGGCTGACGCGGTTCGACAAGTCCACACCGCCGTTACTACGGTGGTCGGGTTTCGATCATCGGGAGTCACGGTGAAGAGGTTCTGGATCATCGCGGGGTGCGTCGGCACTTTCATCGCGATCGCCATCCTCACCGCCCTCGCCGCGCCGCGCGATATCGGTATCGCAATCGACAAGCTCGTGCAGCTGGTGTTCGCCATCGCGGCGTTGGTCGTCTACGCGCGAGCACGTGACCGGTGGATGACGGCGGCGATGATCAGCCTCAGCGTCGGGTTGTCCGCGTGGATCTGGGGCCAGCAGATCATGGGCGTGCAGCTGCCGTCGTCGACGATCGCGCCGATCGGGTTCACGATGGTTCCGGTGCTCTGCCTGGCCGCCGTGATCGCGAAGGCGCAGAAACGCCGTTCCGACGACCTGTTGCCGAACTACCGCAGCCGCACGGTCCTGGTGCTCGACGGGCTGATCGTGATCGGGTCGCTGTTCGTGCTGACGTGGGTGTCGGCACTGGAGTCGCTGACCAGGGCGTGGGCGACCGAAGGTCCTGGGTTCGCCACCGTCATCGCGCATCCTGCCGCGTACCTCGTGCTGCTCGTGGCGATCGTGGTGATGTCGTGGACGCATCAGGCCGTGCGTCAGTGGCCGATGCTTTTCGTCGCACTGGCCGGTATCGCGCAGTCGTCGTCGGGCTGGGTGTTCGCTTTCTTCATCGCCAAGGGCAACACGGCGATTCCGGCGGCCGCGGACATCGGTTTCATGCTGTGCCCGGCGTTCTTCCTGCTGAGCGCGCTGGCCCCGGTCCGCAACCTCGACCCCACGCCCGGTCGCATGCGCACGGCCGACCTCCTGCACCTGCTCGTGCCGTACCTGCCGCTCGCGATCACCGGCCTGTTCGTCAGCTGGAACACCGCGACGGGCGGCCGCCTCAACCCGGTCGAGATCTACGTCGGGCTTATGGTCGTGTGTCTCGTGATCGTGCGTCAGCTGCTCACGATGATGGACAACGTACGGCTGATGGACCAGCTCCGCGTCTCTCGCGAGGAGCTACGGCACGAGGCGACGCACGACCCGTTGACCGGCGTCGCGAACCGCTCGCTCTTCCGCGAACGGCTGGAGCGCGCGCTCGCGGTTCGTGACCGCGCGAAGCCGTTGATCCTGCTGTTCATCGACGTGGACGGCTTCAAGGCGGTCAACGACAACAACGGGCACGCCGAGGGCGACATCGTTCTGCGCAATGTCGCCGCACGGCTGGAGAACAACGTCCGGCCCGAGGACACCGTGGCGCGGCTGGGCGGTGACGAGTTCGGCGTGCTGATCGACGGTGGCGACGCGGACGAGATCGGCGCACGGCTGCTGGACGCGCTGGGGCATCCGCACGAGGTGCACGGCCGGGTGCACCGGGTGCACGCCAGCATCGGTGTGGCGCAACGGTTCTCGTACGATCCCAAGATCACCGCCGACGACGTGCTCGGGGCCGCGGACGCCGCGATGTACACGGCGAAGCGGCTCGGCAAGGGCATGGTCGTCGTGCACGGTTCCCCGCTTCCGGAGATGACGTGACCCCAGAGCAGTTGATCGCCTCGCTGGACATGCAGGAACTGCCCGTCGAGGGCGGGTACTTCGCGCAGACGCACCGGTCCGACGAGGTGTCCGCGATCGCGTACCTGTTGCGCAGCCCGGACTTCTCCGGCATGCACGTGCTGAAGCACCTGGAGATCTACCACTTCCACGCCGGGTCGCCGTTGCGGATGCTGCTGCTGCACCCGGACGGCACGGTGACCGAGCCGGTGCTGAGCGCGTCGAACCCGCAGGTCGTGGTGCCCGCGGGCGTGTGGCAGGGCAGCACTCCGGCCGGTGACTGGTCGTTGGTCGGCACGGTCGTGGTGCCGCCGTACACCGATGACATCGTGTCCTTCGGGCACGCGGACGAGCTGTGTGCGCGTTATCCCTCACACGCTGCTGTGATTCGGCCCCTGTGCAGGTTCTAGCTATCTAGGATCTTCGGAATGGCGCTTGTCCCGCTCAACGGCATCGAGCTCAACGTCCAGACCGAGGGTTCCGGTGACCTCGTCGTGCTCGTCATGGGCACCGGCAGTCCCGGCAGGGTCTGGCGCTCCTACCAGGTGCCCGCGCTGGTCAAGGCCGGTTACCGGGTCGCGTACTTCGACAACCGCGGCATCAGGCCGTCGTCGGAGTGCGCCGGGGGTTTCACGCTCGACGACATGGTCGCCGACACCGCCGCGCTGATCGAGCACCTGGGCGGTCCGGCGCACGTGATCGGCACGTCGCTGGGCGGGCGCATCACCCAGGAACTGGCGCTGGCGCATCCGTCACTCGTGCGCAGCGCGGTGATGATGGCGACCGCCGGCCGTCCCGAACCGGTGCAGCAGGCGTGGTCGCAGGCGCTGTGCGACCTGCACGACAAGGGTGTCGAGATCCCGCTGGCGTTCTACTCGGTGGCGTCGGTGGTCCGGAACCTGTCGCAGACGACGCTGGCCGACCCCGTGGTGGCGCGCGACTGGCTGCAGATGTACGAGTTCGCCGGGTCGTCACTCGGTGCGGGCGAACGGATCCAGCTCGGCCTGGCCGAGTACGACACGCGCCTGGAGGCCTACCGCGCGATCGCGGTGCGGTCGCTGGTGATCGGGTTCGCCGACGACGTCGTGCTGCCGCCGCGGCTGTCGCGCGAGGTGGCGGACGCGATTCCCGGCGCCCGGTACGCCGAGGTCGCGGACGCCGGGCACGTCGGGTACCTGGAGCGGCCGGACGAAGTGAACCGGCTGCTGGTCGAGTTCCTCGCCGGCGCGTGACCTCGCCCGAGCCGGCGACGCGGTCGACGTCGTCACCGACATCGACCGCGACGGCGCGTGACCCCGGCTAGCGGTCGAGGCTGAACTCGTCCGTCGTCTCCCCCTTCACGAGCAGGTCGACGCGGCCGCTGAGCACGTAGGTGCCGTGCGGTGTGCGGGCGGCCGTGGTCGGCGCGGTCCTCCAGTCACGCTGGGACTTCACCTGCCACGTGCGGGTGTCGAGGACCGTCACCGCGTTCTTGCCCGGTGCGGCCAGGCTGTTCGTCACGACGACCAGGCCCTGCGGGGTGAGCGTGAGGCCGTCCGCGCCCGGCAGCCTCGGTGCGGGCAGTTCCTCGACGCGGTTCTGCGTGACCTTGAACAACGTGCCGTTCGTGTAGTGGCCGGTGACGAGGAATCCCCTGGGGTCCCAGACGATTCCGTTGTTGCCGAACGACGTACCGCCCAGCCGGGGGTCGCGGGCGAACGGCGTCGCGGTGCCGTCGCGGCCGACCTTCCAGATCGTGTCGCCCATCGTGCCGGTGACGTAGGCGTTGCCGAGTGGGTCGAGCGCGACGTCGTTGGCGCCGCCGGGGACGTCGACGAACTTCAGCGCGCGGCCGGTGCGCAGGTCGAAGATCCCGAGGCCGGACTGGCCCGGCACCGATCGTTCGCCGAGGCCGATGTCGCCGTAGGTGACGAGCAGGCGGCCGCCGTCCACCTGGAGGCCGAACGTGGACACCATGTGGGTTCCGGTGACGAGCGGGCGGACCCGGCCGTTCGTGCCGACGAGCGACACCGTGCCGTGGCGCAGCGAGCTGACGAGGAACTGGCCGCGGCTCGAGTCCCAGGCCACGCCCTCGGGGTGCAGCGACGGTGAGCGGGCCTCGACGTGCCTCGGCGTGGCCTGGGCCGTGCCCGTGAACAGCACCAGCACCGTCAAGACGGTGAGCAGGACGCGCATGACTTCCCTCCAGTACGAGCACTGACGGATATCAGAACTCTGATACCCATCCATACTCTTATCACACTCTTACGATGGAGGGATGCGCAGCGGTGATCGGATCGGCGGAGACATCAAGCGCGCCGAGCAGGACCTGGTGGCCGCGAAGTCGGCGGCGGTGAAGCCCGCGGGGCTGACCGTGCCGCAGTACTCGGCGTTGCTGGCCCTGAGCGAGAACCCCGGCGCGCCCGCGGCGACACTCGCGCGGTTGTGCCTGACGACGCCTCAGACGATGACGACGATCCTGCAGAACCTGGTCGCGCTGGGTCTCGTCGAGCGCACACCGAACCAGTGGCAGAGCAACGTCCTGGAGAACCGGCTGACCGAGACGGGTCAGGCGAGGTTCCGCGAGGCGGACAGGGCCGCGGTGGCGGTGGAGCAGAAGCTGGCGGACGCGTTCAGCACCGAGGAACGCGCGCAGTTGCGCGCGCTCCTGCAGCGATGTTCCGACGTGCTCAGCGGGAGCTGACGAACTCGTAGGTCTCGTCGACCATCCGCGCGAGGAACCGGTCGCGGTCGAACTCCGGGTCCTCGTCCATGCCCGGCGGCGGCACGTGCACGAAGCTGAAGTGGCCCGCCTTCGGCACGACCCGCAGGTCCACCTCGGCCGGCGCGGTCTTCAGGACCTCCACTTCGGAGGCCGGGACGAACGCGTCCAGCTCGCCGACGTAGGCGAGGATCGGCACCTTCACCGCGTCCAGCGCGCCGGGAGCCGCGAACCAGCCGGCGGGCGGGGTGTAGAGCACCAGGCGGCTGACGCGCGAATCCCTTGGCACGTCAAGGGGCTCGCGTTCCTTGCTCCACGGCGTCGCGCCCGCGAGGCACAACCCCGCCCAGGCGCCGATCGAGTGGCCGACCACGACCACCTCGGCGTCCGGGCCGACGTCGCGCAGGGCCTCGACCAGGCCCAACGGCCGCGCCAGGTAGTCGTCCCAGGTCGCCTGCTGCGGATGCAGGCGCGGAAAGGACGGCGCGATGACCTGGTGGCCCTGAGCGGCGAAGTGGTCCAGGAGCGGGCGGTGCCGTTCCGGGTCACCACCGCCTCCGACAGCGAAGAGCACGATCAACGAAGTACCCCCGTCAGCGATGCGCGGCCTGTCCGGTCGGCCGCAGCAGGATCTCGTTCACGTCCACAGTGGACGGTTGGGACACGGCGTAGAGCACCGCCCTGCCAACGTCTTCCGGTGCCAGCTTCGGGTCATCCACACGCGACGCCGGAATGGCGTCGGTGTCGACCAGGCCCGGCTGCACCACCGTCACCCTAACCCCGGTGGCCACCGCTTCGGCGCGGATCGCCTGCGCCAGACCGGTGATCGCCCACTTCGTCGCCGAGTACAGGTTGCCCGGACGCACGCCACGACCGGCGGCGGACCCCGTCATCACGAAGTGGCCGCCGGAGCGGATCAGCGCCGGCATCGCGGCACGGGCGGTGAAGGCGGGTCCGCAGACGTTCGTGACGACCATGCCGGTCCACTCCGACGGCTTCGCGCCGGCGTCGGAGACGAACGACGTGTCGACGGAAACTCCAGCGTTCGCGAATACAACGTCGATCCGGCCCCAGCGGGACTCCACTCGGGACATGAGATCCTGCACGGAATCCCAGGAAGAGACGTCGCATCGGGCGTCCCAGCCGCGATCTCCGACAGATTCTTCGGCGCCGCGCGAGGCCCTGACCACGCGATACCCCGCCTGAGCTGCGAGAACGGCGGTCGCCGCCCCGATTCCGCGGGAAGCGCCGGTCACCACGAAGACGTTTTCCATGATCCGGAACCCTAGTCAGGGAAACGTCAGTGCCGCCTGTTTTGATACCGCTCATGACTTTGAACCGCAGGTCCGTGTTCGGGCTGGGAACCGTCGCGGCCGCGACGGCCGTGCTCGGCTCCAACGGTGCAGCACAAGCCCAGGAAGACGCGGAGGTAGAGATCGAACGCTCCCCGGCGACGGCCGACCGGTCGCGCAAGCGCGTGGCCCAGATCTACAAGCGGCAGGCCCGCAAGGCGAAGGGCAGCTGGTCGTCGCTGATCACGGTCGCCGATCTCGACGGGACGACGAAGCCCGCCGTCGACGAGGACGCCGACAAGGTGGTCGAGGCCTACAGCGTCAACAAGATCGCGGTCGCGGTCGCCGTGCTGGACAAGGTGGACCGCGGGCTGATCAGGCTCGACCAGACGGTCACCGTGTCGGCCGCCATCGTCATCCAGGACACCGACGGCATCTTCGCGCTCGACGGCGCGTACCCGAGCGAGGTCACCGTCGGCCACGCGCTGGCGAACCTGCTGACGGTCTCGGACAACACCGCGGTCCGCCTGTGCGGCCTGGTCGTGCCGGCGTTGGAGCTCAACGAGATCCTGCGGTCCAAGGGCTTCGTGCACACCCAGGTCGTCCCGGTCGCGAACCCGAACCGGTTCTTCCTCGGCACCACGACGGCGCGTGAGACGCACACGTTGCTGCAGAAGCTGGTCGACGGTCAGCTGCTGTCCGCCGAGTCGACCGCCTACCTGCTGAACATCCTGCGCGCCACGGCGAGCTTCACCGACGGCGTGCGGCTCAACCTCACGACGAACGAGCGTCTGCGCGTCGCCACGAAGGCCGGTTGGTTCGAGGACGGCCGCAACGAGGCCGGAATCATGTTCAGCGCGGACAACCGGGCGATCCTGATCTACTCGATGTTCGCGTCGGGCGCCTTCGCCGGCGACAAGGCCGTGAACGACGAGGACTTCAGCACCACGCACCCGGCCGTCGCGGCCCGCGCGGAGCTCGGACGGTCCATGTTCGACGCCGTCATCAAGATCACGACCACGAAGCCGAAACACCGTGCAAAGGTTTACAGGTTCGTCAACGGCGGCTGATTCCTGAGATTTATCTGAAATCTGGACCAAAGAGCACTGATTTTCAGATATATAGATACCAACGCCGGGGTCGGTCGTCGCCGCCGTCGACGACCGGCTTCCCCGCGTTGGTCAGAGCGCCGGTTCCACAATGTCGTGGTACCTGCGCTTCACCTGTTCGATCACCTCGTCGAAGTCCGCCGCCCAGATGGCCGCGTTGAAGATCTCCACTTCGACATCCCCCGAATATCCGGTCGCCGCGACGTGTCGCGTCAGACGGTCCAGGTCGATGTCACCGTCACCGGGATAACCGCGCCCGAGCAACACATCGGCGGGCACGGGCGTGAGCCAGTCGCACACCTGATACGACGCGATGCGCGGTCCCGCGCGCACGATCTGCGCGTCCAGATCGGGGTCCCACCACACGTGCAGCGCGTCCACGACGACGCCGACCGACTCGTGCCGTTCGGCGATGTCCAGCGCCTGCGCCAACGTCGACAGCACGCCGCGATCCGCGCAGAACACCGGATGCATCGGTTCCAGCGCCAGGACCACGCCCGCCTGCGCCGCGTGCACCGACAGTTCCGCGATGGCGTCCGCAACGCGCTGACGTGCGCCGATGAGGTCCTTGTCGGCCTGCACTCCCCCGACGACCATGACCAGCGTGTCGGTGCGCAACGCCGCCGCCTCGTCGATCGCGCGGCGGTTGTCGTCCATCGCGCTTCGGTTGTCCACGGCCGTGAGGAACCCTCCGCGGCACAACGACGACACGCGCAGTCCGGCGTCCGCGACGAGTTTCGCGGTGCGCTCCAGACCGTGGTCGGCGACGGGTTCGCGCCACAGTCCGATCGATTCGATGCCGTGCCGCGCACAGCCTTCGACGGCCTCCGCGACCGTCGCGCGTTTGATCGTGGCCTGGTTCAGCGAGAGGCGAGCCATTGGCGCCACCGCCGTTCCGCGAACTCCGGTTCGATCACGCCGGCGATCTCCGCGAGACGTTTCGCCTCGGCGAGATGCTCAACGGTGCGCGCGGATTCCAGACCACCGAGGAGTTGGAATCGTTCCTGATGTCCGGCCAGCCACGCCAGGAACACGACACCTGTTTTGTAGTAGTAAGTCGGCGCGCTGAACAGATGGCGGGACAACGGAACCGTCGGCGCCATGATCCGGTGGAACTCGTCGGTGTCGCCGTCCGCCAGCTTGGCCAGCGCACGAGCGGCCACCGGGGCGATCGGGTCGAAGATGCCTAGCAGCGCGTGGCTGTGGCCCTGCTCGTCGCCCGCGATCAGGTCCGGGTAGTTGAAGTCGTCGCCGGTGTAGCAGCGGACGCCGTCCGGCAGCGCGCGCCGCAGCCCGATCTCGTGGTCTGCGTCGAGCAGCGAGACCTTCACGCCGTCGATCTTGTCCGGTCGCGAGTGGATGATCTCCAGGAAGTTCCGGGTGGCCTGCGGGATGTCGCCCGCGCCCCAGTACCCCTCCAGCTTCGGGTCGAACGCGGTGCCGAGCCAGTGCAGGATCACCGGTTCGCTGACGCGGTCGAGCAACGTGCCGTAGACCTTCTCGTAGTCCTCGGGACCACGTGCGGCCGCCGCGAGCTGGCGCGAACACATCAGCACGGGCTGTGCGCCGGCCTCCTGGACGACGTCGAGCTGCTCCAGGTAGGCGTTCAGCACGTCGTCGAGGCCGGGCTCACCGGTGAGGTGATCGGTCGCGACGCCCGCGCAGATCCGACCCGACTTCTCGGCGGCGCTGCGGCGGATGAGTTCGGCGGCCGTCGGCCAGTCCAGGCCCATGCCGCGTTGGGCGGTGTCCATGGCTTCCGCGACACCGAAGCCGTGCGACCACAGGTGGTGCCGGAACGCGAGGGTCGCGTCCCAGTCGACGCTGTGTTCGTCCTCGGCCACGACGTGGGCCGCGGCGAACACGACGCGCGTCGAATCGATTCGGCTAGACATCGGCGATCTCCACTCGGCGACCCTCCGAAGAGGACTGCAGACCGGCCGCCGCCAGCGCGACACCCCGTGCCCCGGCGCGGAAGTCGTGCGGGAACGGCGTGCCGTCGTAGACGTGCCGCAGGAACTCCGCCCACTGCACCTTGAAGCCGTTGTCGAACTCCTCGTTGTCCGGCACCTGCTGCCACTGCTCGCGGAACGGGTGCGTGACCGGCAGATCCGGGTTCCAGACGGGCTTCGGCGTGACGGCGCGGGTCTGCACGAAGCACTCGCGCAGACCCGCGACCGCACTCCCCTCGGTGCCGTCCACTTGGAACTCGACGAGCTCGTCGCGGCGCACGCGCACGCACCAGGACGAGTTGATCTGGGCGATGACGCCGTTCGCGATCTCGAAGATCCCGTACGCGGCGTCGTCCGCGGTCGCCTCGTAGGCGTTGTTCTGCTCGTCCCAGCGGGTTGGAATGTGCGTGACGGCCTTCGCCGTGACGGCCTCGACCCGGCCGAACAGGTCGTGCAGCAGATAGCTCCAGTGGCAGAACATGTCCGAGACGATGCCGCCGCCGTCCTGCGCCCGGTAGTTCCAGCTCGGGCGCTGCGCGGGCTGCCAGTCGCCCTCGAAGACCCAGTAGCCGAACTCGCCGCGCACGCTGAGGATCCGGCCGAAGAAGCCGCCGTCGATGAGCCGCTTGAGCTTGCGGATGCCCGGCAGGTACAGCTTGTCCGCCACCACGCCGTGCCGGAGGTTCAGTGAGTCCGCCAGGCGCCCGAGCTCCAGCGCCTGCTCGACGGTGTCGGAGACCGGCTTCTCGGTGTAGACGTGCTTGCCGGCCCGCAGCGCCTTCGTGATCGACTCGACGTGCCTCGACGTGACCTGCGAGTCGAAGTAGATCTCCACGGACGGGTCCGCGAGCGCCGCGTCGAGGTCCGTCGTCCAGTGGGCGAGGTCGTGCCGCTCGGCGATCTCCTTGAGCTTGTCGGCGTTGCGGCCCACGAGCACCGGTTCCACCTTCAGCACGGTCCCGTCCTGCAACCGCACGCCCTCGTCGCGCAACGGCAGCAGTGAACGGACCAGATGCTGGCGGTATCCCATCCGCCCCGTGACGCCGTTGACCGCCACGCCAATGGTCCTGACCGCCATCGCACCTCCCTGGTAGCAGCGCTGGAAAGCGCTTTCCCGCCACGCTAATCGCGGTCCTTCACGGCCGTCAACCTCCTCGCGAGTTAGTCTCAGCGCTCACATGCACGTTGACGGAGGTGGTCGTGTCCGCCCGACAGGTGACGCTCGCCGAGGTGGCGAAGCAGGCGGGTGTGTCGCTGGCGACCGCTTCTCGCGTGCTCAACGGCAGCACGCGGCAGGTGAGCGAGGACCTGAGCGAGCGGGTCCTGCGCACCGCGGAGGAGCTCGGCTACGTGCCGAACGCGTCCGCGCAGGCGCTGGCCCGCAACTCGAGCTCGCTGGTCGGGCTGGTGGTCCACGACATCACCGACCCGTACTTCTCGTGCATCGCGGCGGGGGTGACGAGGGTGGCCGAGGCCGCCGGGCTCTCCGTCGTCCTCGGCACGACCGGGCGCCGTCCCGAACGTGAGGCCGAGCTGCTCTCTACTCTGCGTGCGCATCGGGCCCGTGCGGTGGTGCTCGCCGGTTCCCGCACCACGGACCGTGCGGCGCAGTCGCGGCTCGCGGCCGAGATCGACGCGTTCACCGAGCAGGGTGGGCGTGTCGCGTGCGTGTCGCAGGCGAAGCTCGGCACCGACACGGTCGTTCCCGGGAACCGCGCGGGTGGTCGCGCGCTCGCCCGTGCGCTGGCCGAGCTCGGTCACAAGAAGTTCGCCGTATTGGGTGGACCAACCGAGCTCGTGGTGGCCCGCGACCGGCTCGCCGGGTTCAAGGCGGGACTCGCGGACGCCGGGATCGCGCCGCCGACGGTGATCAACGGAGCCTTCACCCGTGATGGCGGATACGCCGCCGCGATGGAGCTGCTGGGCTCGAAGTCGCGCTCTACCTGCGTGTTCGCCGTGACCGACGTGATGGCGATGGGCGCGATGGCGGCGCTGCGCGAACGGGGTGTGCGCATCCCGGAGGACATCTCGATCGCCGGGTTCGACGACATCCCGACGCTGCGCGACACGGTTCCGGCGCTGTCCACCGTGCGACTGCCGCTGGAGGAGATGGGCGAGATCGCCGCAGGTCTCGTGCTGGACGCCGGGGGTGACGAGGCCCGCACCGTCCGGGTGGCGGGTGAGGTGGTGCTCAGGGCGTCTACTGCCCACAATTAGACTCGTCTGGCTATTCACGTACTTAGTCATGAGGAGTTGAGCCGTCCCCATGGGGTCTGGCCCTGGCTGGCATACCAACCCGGTCATCCGCTCGCTTGGAGCGCGTAGGTGACCGGAATACTTCTGAGCGTGCTCGGTCTGGTCGCCGTCGTGGCGCTGACCGCGGGCACCTTCATCGCGGTGGCGGCGGAGTTCTCGCTGACCGCGCTGGAACGAAGCACCGTCGAACGCCATGTCGCCGAGGTCGGTGACGCGAAGGCGCGAACCATCGACCGTGCGCATCGCACTCTCTCGTTCCAGCTCTCCGGCGCACAGCTCGCCATCACGCTGACCACGCTGATCACCGGTTACATCGCGGAGCCCGCGATCGCGAACCTGATCGAGCCCGGGCTCACCGCGGTGGGCGTGTCCGAACCCGTGGCCGACTGGTTGTCGCTGGCCCTCGCGCTGGCGATCGCCACGGCGTTGTCGATGGTGTTCGGCGAGCTCGTGCCCAAGAACCTGGCGATCGCGAAGCCCCTGGAGACCGCGCGCGGCGTGGTCAGCATCCAGGCGGGGTTCTCCACGGTCTTCCGCTGGTTGATCAACTGGATGAACAACTCGGCGAACTGGCTGGTCCGGCGCCTGGGCGTAGAGCCGGTCGAGGAGCTGGCGTCCGCGCGGTCACCCGAGGAGCTCGGCGCGCTGGTGCGCAGTTCGGCCGAGCACGGCACGCTGGACCAGGGCACCGCGGTGCTGCTGGACCGGTCGCTGCGCTTCGGTGACCGCACGGCCGGCGAGCTGATGACGCCGCGCGTGCGGGTCGAGGCGTTGCGCGCCGACGCGTCGGTCGCGGATCTCGTGCTGAAGGCGCGGGAGACCGGCTTCTCGCGGTTCCCGGTGCACAACGGCTCGCTGGACGAGGTGAGCGGCATCGTGCACGTGAAGCAGGCGTTCGCCGTGCCTTCCGCTTTGCGCGTGTCCACTCCCCTGTCGGCGTTGACCCGGCCCGTGTACTCGGTGCCGGAAACGCTCGAAGGCGACGCGTTGCTGGACCGCCTGCGGGCGTCCGGGCTGCAGACCGCGCTGGTCGTCGACGAGTACGGCGGCACGGCCGGGCTGGTGACGCTGGAGGACGTGGTCGAGGAGATCGTCGGCGACGTGCGCGACGAGCACGACCGCGGCGAGGCGGCGCCGGTGCGCTCGCTGGGCAAGGACAGCTGGATCGTGTCCGGGCTGCTGCGCGACGACGAGGTGGCCGAGGCGACCGGGTTCGCGATGCCCGAGGGCGACTACGAGACGCTGGCCGGCCTCGTGCTGGCGCGGCTCGGGCGGATTCCGGACGTCGGCGACGAGATTCGCGTCGACGGGTGGAGGGTGACCGTCATGAGGATGGACAAGCACCGCGTGGCCGAGCTGCGGGTGGTGTCGTCCTCATGAACTTCCTCGTCATCGCTTTGCTGCTGGCAGGGAACGCCTTCTTCGTCGGTGCCGAGTTCGCGGTGATCACCGCGCGCCGGGACCGGCTGGAAGCGTTGGCGGACAAGGGTTCCTCGCGGGCCCGCACCGCGATCAAGGCGTCGCAGCAGCTGCCGTTGCTGATCGCGGGCGCGCAGCTGGGCATCACGTTGTGCTCGCTGGGGCTGGGTGCGATCGCCGAGCCCGCGCTGGCTTCCGTTCTGGAGGGGCCCCTCGGCGCCGTTGGGTTGCCGTTGGCCGTGGTGCACGGTGTGGCGTTCGCGGTGGCGTTGGTCATCGTCGTCGCGCTGCACACGATCCTCGGCGAGATGGTGCCGAAGAACCTCGCGATCGCCGGTCCCGAACGGGCCGCGGTGTGGCTGGTTCCGGTGCACTACGGGTTCTCGCGGATGATCGCGCCGGTGCTGGCCCTGTTCAACGCCGTGGGCCGGTGGGTGCTGCGCCGCTTCGACGTGGAGCCGGTCGACGAGCTGGAGTCGGCCTACACGCCGGACGAGCTCGCGTTGCTGATCGGCCAGTCCCGGTCCGAAGGGCTGCTGGAGGACTCGGAGCACCGGCGGCTGGCGCAGACGCTGTCGTCCGCCGCGCGCACGGTCGCCGATGTCCTGGTGCCGTTGGAGAAGCTGACGACGGTGTCGGCCACGCCCACCGTGGGCGAGATCGAGAACGTGGTCGCGACGACCGGGTTCTCGCGCTTCCCGGTGCTCGCCGAGGCCGGCCTGATCGGGTACCTGCACGTCAAGGACGTGCTGGACCTGGAGGGCGCGGAGACGTCGGTGCCACGTGACCGAGTGCGCGGGTTGCCGGAGGTGCCCGTCGACGCCCGTCTGGACGAGGCGCTGGCCGCGTTGCGCCGGGCGCAGTCCCACCTCGCGCGCGCGGTGGCCGCTGATGGCACGGTGATCGGTGTCGTGGCGTTGGAGGACCTGGTGGAGGAGTACGTGGGCACCGTGCGCGACGGCACCCACGTGCGCTGGGTCTAGGCGCTGGGGGCTGTGCGGATTTCCAGCATCGTGCAGCCCTCGTCCGTCCGATAGGGACCGTGGGGCATTCCGGGGCGGCGGCTCGCGAAGTCGCCAGCCCGGAACGTTCTGCCCAGCGTGAGGTCGGTGAGGTCGCCTTCCAGCAGGTAGACCTCTTCGTGGTAGTCGTGGCGGATCACGTCTTGGGTCTCCAGTCCCGGTTCCCAGCGCGCGATCCTCGTGAGGGTCGAGGTGTCCGGGTCGCGGCTCAGCACGCGTTCGGCGATGCCTTCGTCGGCCGGGCGCCAGTCGATCGCCTCGACCGGGAAGAACTCGTGTTCCTCGCGCATCACAGCCTCCGGTTCGCCAGCACGGGCAGCTTCGCGCGGACCTCGCCGACCAGCTGAACGTCCACATCGGACAGAATCGTGCCGGGGGTTCCGTCCAGTCGCTCGCGCACGGAGCCGAGCGGGTCGATCGCGGCGCTGCGGCCGATTCCCGTGGGGGCGGAACCGTAGTCGGCGTCGGGGTCTGCCTGACCACACGCGAGGACCCAGGACGTCGCGTCCAGGGCACGGGCTTGGACCAGCAGGTCCCACTGGTCGGCCTTGCCGGGGCCCGCTCCCCAGGAGGCGCCGAGCAGGATGACGGGCGCGGTGGCGGCGAGGGCGCGGAAGAGTTCGGGGAACCTGACGTCGTAGCAGGTGGCGAGGCCGATCGTGGTGCCGTCGACCTCGAACGTCACCGGCTTCTCGCCCGGGGTGACGGTGTCGGACTCGCGGAAGCCGAACGCGTCGAACAGGTGGATCTTGTCGTAGCCCAGGTGCAGGCCCGCGCCGGTGACGAGGGTGGTGTTGGCGACCCGGTCTCCCTCGCCGGGCGTGAACATCCCGGCGATCACGACGACGTTGTGCTCGTCGGCGATGCCGCGGACCGCCGTCGCCCACGGGCCGTCGAGGGGTTCGGCGATCGGCGTCAGTGGCACGCCGAAACGGCACTGAGTGGCTTCCGGGAACTGCACGACGCGTGCGCCGTTCGCAGCAGCAGCGGCTACCTCGGCGCGGACGGTGGCAAGGTTTTCCTGCGGATCAGCGGTGGAGCTGATCTGGCAGAGCGCGAAGCGCATGATCCTCCTCTGGTATACATGTTGTATGCAGGGTGCGGCCAAAGAGAGCGACAGCTTGTCTGGCAGAGAAAAGGCCTACGAGTTCCTCAAGGACACGATCCTCGCGGACCCTGAGATGCAGGGGCGGTTCATCAGCGAGCAGGACGTCGCCAACCAGATCGGCGTCTCCCGCACGCCGATCCGCGAGGCCCTGCTGCTGCTCGCCGCCGAAGACCTCGTCCAGCTCGTGCCGAAGAAGGGTGCGTACGTCGCGCCGTTGTCCTCGCGGCAGATCAGCGAGTTGATGGAACTGCGCGGCATCGTCGAGCGGTACGCCGCCGAGCGCACGATCTCCGAGGGCACCGTCCCGTTGCGGCAGATGCAGGAGCTCATCGAGCAGCAGCGGTTCCTGGTCGAGGACGCGCGGCAGTTCATCGACGTCGACAGGCAGTTCCACGCGCTGCTGGTGGCGGCGACGGGCAACGAGCTGCTGACGAAGACCTACGAGGGGTTGCGCGCACGGCAGGTGCGCGCGGGTGTGGTCGCGTTGTACCGGGCGCACGGCAGGCAGCAGGCCGTGATCGACGAGCACGACGAGATCGTGGCCGCGCTCGAGTCCGGGGACGTCGGCGCGGCCACCGCGGCGATCACCGCTCACTTGGACACCACGTTGAAGGTGCTGCTCAACGGCTGATCTTGGGGCTGATCCTCGGCGTCGTCCTGGGGATTGCGGCCCAGCTTGAGGCCGACCAGCGTGACCACGCACGCCACCGTGACGTAGAGGCCGACGACCACCCACGTGCCGAACCCGGCCAGCAGCGCGGTGAACAGCAACGGGGCGATGGCGCCGCCGATCACGCCGGCCAGCGTGTAGGCGAGCGAGCTTCCGGTGTAGCGCAGGCGTTCGGTGAACTGCTCGGAGATGAACGCGGCCTGCGGCCCGTACATGAACGCGTGGAAGCCCAGCCCCACCACGACGCCGAGCACGATCAGCGGCCACGACTTCGTGTCGATCAGCGGGAACAGCACGAACGGCCAGATCGCGCCGCACACCGCGGCCGCCGCGTAGAGGCCGCGCCGGTTGACCCGGTCGGACAGCCAGCCGGCGAACGGCATCAGGAACAGCTGGAAGCCCGAGGCGATCAGCACGGCGACCAGGCCGACGTTGCGCGGCAGCTTCAGCTGGGTCGTGAGGTAGGTCAGCACGAACACGGTGTGCAGCGCGTACAGCACGTCCGGGCCGACACGGCACAGCACGGCGGCGATCAGCGGCCGGGTCTGCGTGCGGAACACCTCGCTGATCGGCGCGGTCGGACGGTCGCCGCGGGCCTCGATCGCCTTGAAGACCGGGGTCTCCTCCAGCTTCACCCGGATCCACAGGCCGAAGATCACGAGCACCGCGGACAGCAGGAACGCCACCCGCCAGCCCCACGACATGAAGGCCTCGTCCGACAGCGCGACGCCGAGGAGCGCGAGCACGCCGTTCGCCATCAGGTTGCCGGCGGGCGGGCCGATCTGGGCGGCCGACGCCCAGAAGCCGCGTTGCTCCGGATTGCCGTACTCGCTGGACAGCAGCACCGCGCCGCCCCACTCGCCGCCGAGGCCGACGCCCTGCGCGAACCGCAGCAGCACGAGCAGCACACCGGCCGCGGGACCGATCGCGGCGTGCGTCGGCAGCAGACCGATGAGCAGCGTCGCGATACCGGTGATCAGCAACGTCGTGACGAGCACGCGTTTGCGGCCGATCTTGTCGCCGAGGCGGCCGAACAGGAACCCGCCCAGCGGCCGGGACAGGTAGCCGACGGCGTACGTCGAGAACGCGAGCAGCGTCGCGGTCAGCGGTTCGGAGCTCGGGAAGAACAACGGGCCGAGCACAACGGCCGCGGCGACGTTGTAGATCGCGAAGTCGTACCACTCCAGGGCGGTACCGGAGAGCGAGGCCACGAACGCCCGCACCAAGGCGGAACGAGGTACGTCCTGTGGCGTCGGTGTCGTTGCTGTGTGGGGCGGCATGCGGTAATACTGCCTGTATACAACTCGTATGCGCAAGGAGTACCGCATGTCTACTGCTCGTACACAGCTCGCCACGCTGGTCTTCGACCTTCCCGGCGGCGAGGTCGCCGAGGTCGCCGTGACGACCTTGCTGAACGGCGGATACGCAGGTCGCAGCCAGGACGACGTGGCCGCTCACGTGCGCGAACTCGCCGAGCTGGGCGTGCCGGCGCCGTCCGTGACGCCGAGCCTCTACCCCGTGTCGCCGTACCTCGCGCAGCAGACCTCGACGGTTCCCGCGCAGCACGGCAAGACGTCCGGCGAGGCCGAATGGGCGTTGATCGTCACTGATTCAGATGTGCTTCTGACGGTCGCATGCGACCACACGGACCGCGCGCTGGAAGTGCACGGCGTCGCGTGGAGCAAGAACGCCGGCCCGGACGTGCTGGGCCGCAAGGCGTGGCGGTTGTCCGAGGTGGCGGACCGGATCGACGCGATCGAGCTCACCGCGTGGGCGGACGGCGTGGAGATCCAGCGCGGCACGCTCGCCGAACTGCTGACCCCGCAGTACTGGGTGGAGCGGTTGCGCGAACTGGGCCTGCTCAAGCCCGGCACCGTGCTGCTGTCAGGCACGATCCCGATGCATCACGGCGTGGACCAGTTCGCGTCGAAGTGGCGCGTCGAGCTGCGTGATCCGGCGACCGATGACGTCCTCGACTGCGACTACGAGGTGACGAGGCTGCCCGACCCCATCGGCTGAGCCCGGTATGCGCCCGCGGACGCGTGTCGATTCCGGCGGGACCGCGTTCGACGCCCCCGTGAAGGAACCACGACAGGGAGGCACGGTCATGGGCAAGGTCTACACGGGAGCCAGCACCTCGATCGACGGTTACGTCTCGGGTCCGGACTTCTCCGGCTTCGACAAGCTGTTCGCCTGGTACGAGGCGGGCGACGTGGCGTTCACCGTCCCGACCGGCGCCATGACGGTCAACCTCACGCCGGCCAGCGCCGCGTACTTCGGCGGGCTGATCCAGGAGACCGGCGCGTTGGTCGTGGGGCGCAAGCTTTACGACTTCACCAACGGCTGGGGCGGTCAGCACCCGATGGGCGTGCACACCGTCGTGCTCACCCATCGGCCGTTGGAGGACAACGAGCACTTCACGTTCGTCACCAGCGGCATCGAGGAAGCCGTTGCGGTGGCACAGAAGCACGCGGGCGGGAAAGTCGTCGGCCTGAACTCCGGCGAGATCGCACGGCAGGGGATCGACGCGGGCCTGGTGGACGAGATCTTCCTGGACCTGGTGCCGGTGATCCTCGGCGGAGGCACGCCGTTCTTCGCGCCCGGCAAGGGTTATGAGCTGGAGGGCCCGGTCTCGGTAATTGAGAGCGCCTCCGTCACGCACCTGCGCTACAAAGTGAAGTATGAAGCTCCGGAGACTGAGTGACGCCGACGCGACGGAGCTGTTCCAGGCCATCACGGAGTCGCTCCCGCATCTGAGGCTGTGGATGCCCTGGGCGGCCAACGGCTACGACGCCGCGATGCTGACGGAATTCCTCGCCGGAGCCGCGGCGGGCTGGGACAGCGGCACGGTGTTCCCCCACGCCATCACCGTCGACGACGCGATCGTCGGTCTGGTGACCGCGAACCGGAACCGCGGGGACGATCTCGTGGAGATCGGCTACTGGCTTCATCCCGCGCACACCGGGCAGGGCCACGCCACGGCGGCGACCGCGGAGCTGGTCGAGTTCGCGTTCGCGCTGGACGGCGTGCGCAGGATCCAGATCTGGCACGACGAGGCCAACGTCGCGAGCAGCGGTGTGCCGCGGCGGCTCGGGTTCACCGAGATCGACCGCCGCACACCGCCGCGCGAACCCGCGATCGGCAACCGGGTCGGGGTGGACGTGGTGTGGGAGCTGCGCCGGTGAGGAACGCGGCTAGGGCACGATTTCGAGCTGCGCCATCATGCCGATCCACGAGTGTTCGAGGAAGTGGCAGTGGTAGACGTAGCGGCCGGTGTAGCCGGTGAACGTCGCCTGCACCTTCACGGTCTCGCCCGCCGTGATCGGGATGGTGTCCTTGAGGCCCGCGTCGCTCGGGTGGGGCGGGCCGCCGCCGCGTTCCAGCACGCGGAACTGGACCAGGTGCAGGTGGAAGTTGTGCTTGACGCCGGTCGGGTCGGAGCTCTTGATGAGCCAGGTCTCGGTGGTGCCGCGTTTGACGGTGAAGTCGACGCGGTCCATGTCGAAGATCTTGCCGTTGATCACGCCGTCGGGGCGGTCGTTGGGCTTGAAGACGTAGAACAGGTCGACCTCGCGGTCCACTGTGGACAGCGGCAGCGCGGGCAGCGGGCGCAGGACGGCGGGGACGCGGCTCGAGTCCGAGGCGCGGCGGACGACGTCGAAGCGGAGGATCTCGCCGCCCACGGAGTCGGTCAGCGTCACCTTCGAGCCCACCGGGTACTTCGAGAAGTCGATGACGACGTCGGCGCGTTCTGCTGAGGAGAGCAGGATCTCCTCGGTCTCGACGGAACTGGCGTAGAGGCCGCCGTCGGATCCGATGCGGGTGAACCTGTCGCCGGTCAGTCTGAGGTGGAAGACGCGCTGGTTCGCGGTGTTGATCAGGCGGAAGCGGTACTTGCGGGCGGCGACCTCGAAGTAGGGCTGGGGCACGCCGTTGGCGAGGACCGTGGTGCGCTTGCTCGGGTCGTCGAAGACCACGATGTTGCCGCTGTCGTCGAACTGGATGTCGCGCAGCATGATCGGGACGTCGTAGGCGCCGGACGGGAGGTTCAGGCCCTTTTCGGAGTCGTCCTCGATCACGTAGGCGCCGTGCAGTCCCAAGTAGACGTGCGCGGCTTCGGTGCCGTGGCTGTGGTCGTGGTACCAGAGGGTCGTGCCCTGCTGGGTGTTCGGGTAGAGGTAGAGGCGGCTGCGGCCGGGCTCGATGAGGTCCCTCGGGTGGCCGTCGTGCTCGGCCGGCACGTGGCCGCCGTGCAGGTGGACGTTCGCGGCCTCGTCCATCTTGTTCTGGAACAGGATCAGGGTCTTGCGGCCCGTCCTGGCCTTGATCGTCGGGCCGACGAACTGACCGCCGAAGCCCATGACCGGCGACTGCAGGCCGGGCAGGATCTCGGCGGTCGTGCGTTCGATCGAGAGCTGGTAGACCTCCTGCTTCGAGGTGGACACCAGCGGTTTGAGCACGGGTGGCACGGGCATCGGGCGTGTCCACGGAACTATTTCCGGTCTGGTGCCCGAAAACGTCTTCGACTCGTGGAACGCCACCGGCTCGTGCGCGGCGTGCGTCGTGTCCTCGTGCCCCTCGGCCGGCGCGAGCAGCTTCGGCACCCCGAACACACCCGCCGCGATTCCGCCCGCGGCGAGCACACCTCGTCTGTTGAGCATCACTGTTCCCCTAAGCGCCCCAGGCGGATGCGATCAGGAGAACGCTCCCGCAGCGGTTGGATGCGGCGGAAACCTACGCCGGGCGCTCAGGGGTAACACCTAGTTCCGAGACGGGCTCACGTGTGCAGGCCGACCGTCTCAAGAGGCCAGTGAGGCCTTCACCGCACGGGTGCCCTCGTCCGCGAGCACCTCGTCATCACCGTTCTGAATCGCTTGCAGCACTTGCGAAACGACATCCTCCGGCGCGACCTTGGGCGCCTCGATGTGCGCCGCCATGTCGGTGTCGATGTAGCCGACGTGCACGCCGACCACCTTGGTTCCCTGCTCCCGCAACACATCCCGCGTGGACTTCGTGAACGACCACGCCGCCGCCTTGGACGCCGCGTAACCACGGGCCGCCGGGTAGCCGACCCACGACAGGATGCTCAGCACGTTGACGAGAGTGCCGCCGCCATTGGCTTTCAGAATGGGCGCGAACGCGTCCGTCGTGCGGACGAGTCCGTAGAAGTTGACCTCGAATTCTGCCTTGATGCTGTCAACCGCCTCGCCGGAACCGGTGACCCCGGCGTTGTTGATGACGATCGTGACGTCCCCGAGCTCCTTCGCCGCAGCCTCCACGGAAGCGTCGTCGGTCACGTCCAGCCGGATCCCGGTCACACCTTCGTCCACAACGGACGCCGGGTTGCGCGCGCCGCCGTAGACCTTCGCGCCGCGCTTCACGAACTCCTGCGCGAACGCCCTGCCGAGCCCGCGGTTGGCGCCGGTCACCAGCACCACTGCACCGTCGAAGTCCATCACTACCTCCTGAGTTGGATTTCCAAACTCACGTTAGCCGGGTAAGTTGGATTTGCCAACTCACTGCTAGGATGGTCACATGTCCCCTCGAAGCTGTTCCATCGCGAACGCACTGGAGGTAGTAGGTGAGCGCTGGTCACTGCTGGCGTTGCGCGAGGTCTTCCTCGGCAGCACCCGCTTCGACCAGATCGCCGCGAACACCGGCGCCTCCCGCGACGTGCTGACCGTGCGGCTGAAGAAGCTGGTAGCGGCCGGCGTGCTGGAGAAGCACCAGTACTCCGAGCACCCGCCACGGCACGAATACCTGCTCACGGACACGGGCCGCGCACTGCACAACGTGATGCTCGTGCTCAAGGAGTGGGGCGACACCTACGTGACGGAGGGCCCTCTCCCCCTCGTGTGGGAGCACTCGTGCGGCGCGGTGCTGGAGCCACGCGTCGTCTGCGCGGCGTGCGGCGAGGAGGCGACGGTGGAGTCGCTCACCCGTGCACCGGAGTCGGCGGCGTGACCGACCTCGCGGCGCGACTGGAAGCACTGAGGGTGCAGGTCGGCGCCACCTGGATGATCGGGTTCGAGAACTTCGACGGCGGTCACCCGTTCATCGAGGTGTCCGAGGGGCCGGTGTACCGGCTCTTGGCCTACGAGCGCGGGCAGCGGCTGTACGCGAGAGAGACCCGCAAGCTCGACGAGATCCTCTACTGGGCCCTGTTCGAGGTCACTCGAAGCATGGCGTACGCGTGGGCGGTGCAGAATCCGGTGGAGGGTGAGGAGCAGCGGTTCACCGCGTTCCGGCGTCAGGACGAACTGCTCGAAACGCTGGACCCGCGATGGGTGGAGCGCGCGCGGGCGTCGAGGCCGACCCACTAAGTTGGGCGGTATGAGTGAGGACGACGAGGACGAGTTCGCCGAGGACGACGACTTCGAGGACGAGGAAGACCCGGACGACCTCTTCGCCGTCACGCCTGAGCCGCGCACGGTCTGCCACCTGTGCGGGGGTGCGAGTTACATCGCGGCGCCGACGCTCGCGATCATCGGTGGCGCGCCGCGGACCGTGGACAACGGGCGGGAGTGCCCGCACTGCGCCGGCGCGCGGACGTTCACCGGGCTCGTGCCGCCGCTTTAGCCCTGTTCTCGGCGTGCCAGTCGAGGAACTCCTGGACCGAGAGGCGGGCCACCTCGTCGCCGACGACGTCGAGGGCCAGGTCTGACGCTCGCTTGTAGCGGACGCAGGCCTTGCCCATGTCGAGCTTCTTGCCGGTCTCCGCCCACCTGGCGCGGAACGACTCCTCGAACTCCTCCATCACCGTGGTGAGGTAGACGGAGTGGTAGCGCTTCTGGGCGCCCAGGGCGACGTAGAGGAGCGGCTTCTTGTTGTAGGTCGGGCCGCTCACCTCCAGCGGCACGCCGTAGGTGATCAGTCCCCAGTCCATGGCCTCGACGTAGCCGTCGGGGAGGTTGGCGAGGATGACGTCGCGCACGGCCTCGATCTCGGCACGCTGCTCATCAGGCAGTTCGGCGAGGTACTGGGCGACCGTGGAGGCCTGGCTCTTCACCATGCGCGTACGGTAATCGCTCGTGGAGGTCCTGTCCCGAGCCCAATGGCACGAACTGCGCGATTCGCACATCGCACGCATACGCCGGTTCACGGGGCCGCATCAGGAGCGGAAGCTTCGCAAAGAGAAGCACCCGGTGATGGACTTCCTCTTCACCTACTACAGCCATCGGCCCGTGCGGCTCGAACGGTGGCATCCGGGGCCTGGGGTCGTCCTGGAGGACGCCGCGGAGTATCTGGAGTTTCCGCACTACAAGGCCACCGAAGACGGCGTCGCGCTCGACGTCGGGAGCTTTGTCGGGCAGCGGGCCAAGACGCTGGAGTTCGTCCAGGCACTGCTCACGGCGACGCTCTCGAGGCCTGCGCGGCTGGGCTGCTTCGGGCTGCACGAGTGGGCGATGGTCTACCGGCAGCAGCCCGAGGAGGTCCGACACAACGCGTGGCCGTTGCGCCTGGGCAGTGACGGCACGGACCAGGTGGTCGAGACGAGCCGGATCCAGTGCGGGCACTTCGACGCGTTCCGCTTCTTCACGCCACCCGCTCGGCCGCGTAACGCTCTGCAGCCCACTCGCGACGATCAGTTGCTGAACGAACAACCAGGGTGCCTGCACGCGACCATGGACCTGTTCAAGTGGGCCTACAAACTGGAGCCCGCGACACCGTCGGAGCTGGTCGCCGACTGCTTCGAACTGGCCGCTGACGTGCGCGAACTGGACATGCAAGCTTCACCTTACGATCTGGCGGGACTCGGGTACGGGCCGGTGCGGATCGAGACGCCGGAGGGGCGTGCGGAGTACGCGCGCAGGCAGGCGGAGTTCGCTGAGCAGGCACGACCGTTGCGAGAACGGCTCATCTTCGTTTGCCAGTCGATACATGGAGTGACTTCACTTCGCTGACGAAGTTCACCTGTTAGCGTGATTGGCGGTCGTCGGGGGCCGCTGAGTAGTTGTGAGGGATCGATGTCTCGACACCGCACTCTGCGGGCGAAGGTGAAGCGCGGAATCGCCAAGTGGCCCGTGCTCATCGTCGTGCTCGTGGTGTTGCTTGGCCTCAGCTGGCTCGCACTGTCGTGGGCCGGTGACGTGCTCGACAAGCGCTCGCAGGCCATTGCCCAGAACTGCAGCGAGGGCGACTCGGTGCTGCGCGTCGCCGTGACGCCGAGCATCGCGGAGGCCGTGCGGGACGTTGCGCGCGCGTACAGCGCGACACGGCCCGTTGTGTACGACCACTGCATCGCTATCGAAGTGACTTCCGCGGACTCCTCCGCGGTGCTGGAAGGCCTGACGACGACCTGGGACGAGTCGAAGCTCGGCAAGCGGCCCCACGCGTGGCTGCCCGACTCGACGCTCTGGGCGAACCGGCTGTCCGCGCTGAACGCGAAGCTGGTCGGCGCGGCGCCGAAGTCCGTCGGCACGTCACCGGTGCTGCTCGCGGCTCCCGAGGCCGCCGCACCGGTGTTGAAGGACTTCCGCTGGTCGGACATGCCTCAGGTGACGGACTGGAGCAAGTACGGCCAGTCCTGGGGCCGGTTCAGCGTCGCGATGCCCGATCCGGCCGCGAACACGGCGTCCGCGCTCGCGATCCAGTCGGCACTGGCCGGTGGCGTGGGTCCCGTCACGCCGGAGTCGCTCGGGTCGGACGCCTCGAAGTCCGCGCTGACGAAGCTCGCGGCCACGGTGCCGCCGGAGGTGCCGCCGACGACGCGCGACGCGTTGCGGCGGCTGGGCGACAGCGCGACGGTCAACGCGGCGGGCTTCTCGGCCACGCCGGTGTCCGAAGTGGACCTGTTCAAGCACAACACGGGCAAGGAGGCCCCGTCGAAGCCTCTGGTCGGCGTGCTGCCGGCCGGACCGGCACCGGTGGCGGACTTCCCGTACGTGGCGCTGGGCGGAACCGAGGTCGGTGAGGCGGAAGTGCGTGCGGCGCAGGCGTTCCGCGACTTCATGACCGAACCGAAGCAGCAGGCCATCCTGGCCGCCGGTGGCTTGCGGGTCGAGTCCACTCAGGACCGCCCGTCGCCCTCGCCGGGCGTGTCCTGGTCCCCTGTCACGGAGAACCTCGTCGCCGCCGACGCGACGACCACCCAGCAGATCTCCTCGGCCTGGGCGTCGGCGGACCGCGGAGGACAGGTCGTCACGGTGCTGACGGACGTGTCCACGTCGATGAAACCCCGGCTGGACAAGGTGAAGGCGGCCCTGCGCGGCCAGGTCGACCGATCGGTGTCGGGCTCGTTCGGGCTGTGGGAGTTCGCCCGCGACCTCGACGGGTCGAAGCCGCACAAGCAACTGGTCGCGACCGGGCCCGTGGCGGACAAGCGCGACGCGTTGCGCAGGTCGATCGACGCGCTCAAGACCGCAGAGGGTTCGCAGCTCTACAGCGCGCTCGCGGCCTGCTACGAGACCGCGCACGACGGGTTCGTGGCCGGGCGGGTCAACCGGGTCGTGGTGATCACCGACGGCACCTCGGACGGCGGGATCGACCTGGCGGCGCTGAAGTCGCAGCTGCACGGGACGGACCTGCCGGTCAGCTTCATCGCGATCGGCGGCGACGTCGACAAGGCGGCGCTGACGGACATCGCGCAGACGACCGGCGGGTCGGTGTCGGTGGTGGAGAACGTGGACGGCGTGGAGGCGGCGCTCGGTCAGGTGCTGTCGACGAAGGCCTGACCGAGGCGCGCGGCTCCAGGGCCTGTATCGAAAGTCTGGTTCGATGAGAGCTGCGCTTGAGGTGGTTCCTGGTGGTGCGGCCGGATGGCCCGCGTACCGGTGTTGTACGTGGATCGTCCGGCCGTGCCGCCAGGGGCCCCTCGGGCCCGGCTGTCGCGGATCAGACTTCGATACAGGCCCTAGGCGGCGTTGAAGCGGTCGGGGTCCGGGCCGGTGCGGGTGCCGTTGTCGAGCTCGGTGATCACGAGCATGTCGTCCTGGGCCAGCTCGAAGTCGAAGATGTCGATGTTCTCCTTGATCCGGTACGGCGTGACGGACTTCGGGATCACGACGATGCCGAGCTGGACGTGCCAGCGCAGCACGATCTGGGCCGGCGTCTTGCCGTACTTCTCGGCCAGGCCGACGATGTCGGGCTCGCGCAGCAACGCGCCCTGCCCGAGCGGCGACCACGCCTCGGTGACGATGCGGTGCGTCACGTGCACCTTGCGCATCTCTTCCTGTTGCAGCAACGGATGCAGCTCGATCTGGTTCACCGCCGGGGTGGTCGGGAACTCGTCGAACAACCGCTGCAGGTGTGCGGTGTGGAAGTTCGACACGCCGATCGCGCGCACGCGGCCGTCGGCGTAGAGCCGTTCCAACGCACGCCACGTGTCGGCGTACAGGTCGCGCTTGGGCGTCGGCCAGTGGATCAGGTAGAGGTCGAGCACGTCGCGGCGCAGGCGGCGCATGCTCTCGTCGAAGGCGCGCAGCGTGGAATCGTGGCCCTGGTCGGCGTTCCACAGCTTGGTCGTGATGAACAGGTCGGGGACGCCGGCGATGGCGTCGCCGACACCGGACTCGTTTCCGTAGGCGGCAGCGGTGTCGATGCTGCGGTAGCCGGCCTCGATGGCGGTCGTGACCGCGCCGGCCACCTGCTGCTCCGGCACCTGGTAGACGCCGAAGCCGAGTTGAGGGATCCGTACTCCGTTGTTCAACGAGATCAGCGGAACCATGCGGGTAGCTTCGCATCGTTGTAGACGTCGTGCATCGCCTTGATTGCGGCCACCAGTTCGCGTCTTACTTCGTTTGGTGCCAAGACTTCCACGTCCGCACCGAATTTGAGCAGGTCAGCGACGACGTGCCGGTGCGACTCCGTGGGGAAGCCGAACTCCTCCCCCGGTCGCGGTGCCGCGTCTCGAATGACGCGGGCCTGGTAGCCGCTGAGCAGGTACTGGGACTTGTCGAGGCCGGACCGCGTCATGCGGACCGTGACGCGCTCGCCGTACATGCGTGCCTCGAACTCCAGCGACCACTCCGCCCAGTACCGCGCGAGGTCGAAGTCCTTGGGACGTTCGAACTCCTCGGGTGTGGCCTGAAGGGACAGCACGCGCGAGACGCGGTAGGTGCGGCCGCTGCCGACGAAGTACCAGGTGCCCGCCTTCAGCACGAGCCCGTACGGGTCGACCTCGCGTTCGACGGTCTGGTTGCCCCAACGCAGGTAGGTCATCCGCACGCGGCGTTGCTCCCACACGGCGTCGGCGATCGTGGCGAGGTGCTCGGTGGGTTCGTCGCCGCGGAACCACGTCGGGGTGTCGAGGTGGAACCGCTGACGGATCTGGTCCGCCTTGTCGCGCAGCTCGGTCGGCAGCGCGGCGAGGAGCTTGAGCTGGGCGGCGGCCGCGAACTCCTTCAGCCCCAGCGCTTCGGCGGGTCCGGGGAGCCCGGCGAGGAACAGCGACTGCGCCTCGTCGGTGGTCAGGCCGGTCAGCCGGGTGCGGTAGCCGTCGACCAGCTGGTAGCCGCCGGCCGGGCCGCGGTCGGCGTAGACCGGGATGCCGGCGGCCGACAGCGCCTCGACGTCGCGGTAGATCGTGCGCGGCGAGACCTCCAGTTCGGACGCCAGCTCGTCGGCCGTCATCCGGCCCCTGGACTGCAGGAGCAGGAGGACCTGGAGGAGCCTGCCGGATTTCATTCCTCAAACCTGACACGATCTGTCAGGAATAGCCAGCAGAGTGGTCCCCATGAAGGCAACCGGAACCATCGAAGTGAAGAGCTGGGACGAGAAGACCTGGGACGGCCGGTCCTACAAGGAGGTCGAGGGACGCAAGCTGACCGAGGCGCACGTCCAGTTCGGCTACGCGGGCGACGTCAGCGGCGTCGGCAGCTGCCGGTACCTCATGTACTACGGCGACGACGTGGCGTGGACGACCGCGCTGGAGGAGATCGTGGCGGACGAGGGGACGCTCGTGCTGCGACACGTCGGCGCGTACCGGTCCTCTGTGGAGGCCGTCATCGAGATCGTCGACGGCACCGGGAAGTACCTGAACGCGCGAGGTGCGGTGACGGTGGACTGGGCGGAGGATGGCAGCGGCACCTACACCCTGGAGTACGAGGTCTGAGCATGACCAACGCCCCCATCTACGACGCGGCCAAGGCCCGGATCACCTCACTGGTCGAGGGACGTGATCCGCAGACGCCCGTGGCGGCGACGCCCGGCTGGTCGGTCAAGGACGTGGTGGCGCACCTCGCCGGCGGTCTGCGCGACTTCGTGGACCGCCGGTTCGACGGTGTCGAGTCGGGCGAGTGGGGTGAACGGCAGGTCCGCGACCGCCAGGACAACTCGCTGGAGGACGCCTTCGCCGAGTGGGACGCGAACCTCGCGCTGGCGCAGCCGTTGTTCGACACGCCGATGGGGCCGATCCTCGTGTCCGAGGTGATCGCGCACGAGCACGATCTCCGTGCGGCGCTGGGGGTTCCGGGCGATCGGGACGGCGTGGAGGTGCGGTCGGCGCTGGTGCGGCCGTTGCAGCAGCTCGACCAGCGGATGCGGGAGAACGACGTGCCGGCGTTGCGGATCACGCTGGAGCACGGGGACCGCGTGCTCGGGCACGGCGAGCCGGCCGGGACGTTGCGGACCACGTCGTTCGAGCTGATGCGGGCCATCGGCGGGCGGCGGTCGGCCGACCAGATCAAAGCTCTGGACTGGGACGGCGATCCGGACGTGTGGATCGCCGCGCTGGCGTTGTTCGGACGGCACCGGCCGGAGCCGTTCGAGGAGTAACTTCCCCCGGCGTGAGCGACTGGCTGGCGGACACCCGCGACTCCTACGACACGGTCTCGGTCAGCTATGCCGAGCAGACGCGCGATCTCCTGGACGGCCTCCCGCACCTGCGGGCGGCGCTGCGGTTGTTCGCGGAGGAGGTGCGCGGACCGGTCGCGGACGTCGGCTGCGGGCCCGGCATCATCACGGCGCTCCTGCACGGCCTCGGCGTGGAGGCGTTCGGGATCGACCTCTCCCCCGAGATGATCTCGCTGGCCCGGCGCAACCACCCCGGGCTGCGGTTCGAGGTGGGGTCGATGACCGAGCCGCTCGGCGAGCCGGTCGGCGGGATCATCGCCTGGTGGTCGCTGATCCACGTGCCGGACGAGCTCGTCCCCGTCGTCCTCGGGCACTTCCACCAAGCGTTGCGGCCGGACGGGTTGCTGCAGCTGGGTTTCCACGTCGGCGACGAGACGCGGCTCAAGACGCAGGGCTACGGCGGGCATCCGATGCGCGTGCACGTTCATCTGCGCAGGCCCGAGCGGGTGGCGGAATGGCTGCGGGAAGCCGGGTTCACCGTGGAGGCGCAGTGGTTGCTCGGCGACGACGGCGCGGTCCTGTTCGCACGGCGTGGGTGAGACCATTTGCGCGTGTCAGAAGAACAGACGTGTCAGCGGTGTGGTGAGACGGTCGAGCTGGAACGGGAAGACTTCGAGCTGTTCGAGCGGATGCATCCCGACTGCTTCCACTTCGCGTTCGAGCACGACGTGAACAAGCCCGGCATCAGCGCCGACGAGAACTGCGGCGACGAGGCCTGCCCGGTCGGAGCGTAGAAAAACGGGCGCACCCCCGAGTGCGCCCGTTTCACCAGCCCCAGATCAGCTGCTGTAAGCCTCGAGCGGCGGGCAGGAGCAGACCAGGTTGCGGTCGCCCTTCGCGCCGTCGATGCGGCGGACGGGCGGCCAGATCTTCGGAGCACCGGTACCGGCCGGGTACACGGCCTCCTCGCGGGTGTACGGGTGGTTCCACTCGCCGACGGTCACGCAGGCCGCGGTGTGCGGGGCGTTGCGCAGCGGGTTGTCCTCGACGGGCCAGTCGCCGGCGCCGACGCGGTCGATCTCGTGCTTGATGGCGATCATGGCGTCGATGAACCTGTCGATCTCGGCCAGGTCCTCGGACTCGGTCGGCTCGACCATCAGGGTGCCGGCGACCGGGAACGACATGGTCGGGGCGTGCAGGCCGTAGTCGGCGAGACGCTTGGCCACGTCGTCCACCGTCACGCCGGTGGCCTTGGTGATCGGGCGCAGGTCGAGGATGCACTCGTGGGCCACGAAGCCGCCCTCGCCGGTGTAGAGGACCGGGTAGTGCTCGTCCAGGCGCCGTGCGACGTAGTTGGCGGCCGCCACGGCGGTCAGGGTGGCGCGGCGCAGGCCGTCGCCGCCCATCATGCGCACGTACGCCCACGAGATCGGCAGGATCGACGCGGAACCCCACGGGGCGCCGGAGATCGGGCCGACACCGGTGGCCGGTCCCGCGGTCGGCTGCAGCGGGTGGTTCGGCAGGAACGGGGCGAGGTGGGACTTCACGCCGATCGGGCCGACGCCGGGGCCACCGCCGCCGTGCGGGATGCAGAACGTCTTGTGCAGGTTCAGGTGCGAGACGTCCGAACCGAACTTGCCGTAGCGGGCCAGGCCGATCAACGCGTTGAGGTTCGCGCCGTCGACGTACACCTGGCCGCCCGCGTCGTGGACCAGGCCGCAGACCTCGCGAACGGTGTCCTCGTACACGCCGTGCGTCGACGGGTAGGTGATCATGATCGCGGCGAGGTCGCCGGCGTGCTCGGCGACCGTCTGACGCAGGTGGCCCATGTCGATGTTGCCCTTGTCGTCGCACTTCACGACGACGACGCGCATGCCGGCCATGACGGCGGACGCGGCGTTGGTGCCGTGCGCGGACGACGGGATCAGGCAGACGTCGCGGTCGGCGTTGCCGTTGGCGCGGTGGTAGGCGCGGATCGCCAGCAGACCGGCGAACTCACCCTGCGAACCGGCGTTGGGCTGCAACGACACCGCGTCGTAGCCGGTGACCTCGGCGAGCCACTCCTCCAGGTCGGACACGATCTTCAGCAGACCGGCGGCGTCCTCGGCGGGCGCGAACGGGTGCAGCGTCGAGAACTCCGGCCACGTGATGGACTCCATCTCCGCGGTGGCGTTCAGCTTCATCGTGCACGAGCCCAGCGGGATCATGCTGCGGTCCAGCGCGACGTCCTTGTCGGACAGCGCGCGCAGGTAGCGCAGCAGCGCGGTCTCGGAGCGGTGCGCGTGGAAGACCGGGTGCGTCAGGTAGTCCGAGGTGCGGCGCAGGTCGCCCGGGATGCCGTCGGCGGTGTCGGCGTCGATCGCGTCCACATCGGACCCGGTGACACCGAAGGCGTTCCACACGGCGACGATGTGCGCACGCGTGGTCTTCTCGTCGCAAGCGATTGCCACGACGTCGTCGTCGACCTCGCGGAGGTTGATGCCGGCCTCACGCGCCTTCTCGACGACAGCGGCGGCCTGGCCCTCGACGCGGACCTGGACGGTGTCGAAGAACTCGCCGTGCACGACGTCGAGCCCGGCCTCGCACAGGCCCGTGGCGAGCACGGTGGCCAGGCGGTGCACGCGGGTCGCGATCGACCGCAGGCCCTCGGGACCGTGGTAGACGGCGTACATGGACGCGATCACGGCCAGAAGAACCTGCGCGGTGCAGATGTTCGACGTGGCCTTCTCACGGCGGATGTGCTGCTCACGCGTCTGCAGCGCGAGGCGGTAGGCCAGCGAGCCGTCGGAGTCGACGGAGACACCGACCAGGCGGCCGGGCAGCTGACGCTCCAGGCCGGACCGGACGGCCATGTAGCCGGCGTGCGGGCCACCGAAGCCGATCGGCACGCCGAAGCGCTGCGTGGTGCCGACGACGACGTCCGCGCCGATCTCGCCCGGCGCGCGCAGCAGCGTCAGCGCCAGCAGGTCGGCGACGACGACGGCCTGCGCACCGGCGGCGTGGATCTCCTCGATCAACGCGGCCTGGTCGCGCACGACACCTGAGGCGCCGGGGTAGGACAGCAGCACGCCGTAGAAGTCGCCGCCCAGGCCCAGGCCCTCGATGCCCTGCGACAGGTCGGCGACGACGATCTCGATGCCCAGCGGCTCGGCGCGCGTCTCGATGACGGCCAGCGTCTGCGGCAGCGTGTCGGCGTCGATGACGAACTTGTTCGACTTGGACTTGCCCGCGCGGCGCACCAGCGTCATCGCCTCGGCGGCGGCGGTCGACTCGTCCAGCATGGACGCGTTCGCGGTCGGCAGGCCGGTCAGGTCGCCGACCATGGTCTGGAAGTTCAGCAGCGCCTCGAGACGGCCCTGCGAGATCTCCGGCTGGTACGGCGTGTACGCGGTGTACCAGGCGGGCGACTCGAGCACGTTGCGCAGGATCACGCCCGGCGTCACGGTGTCGTAGTAGCCGAGGCCGATCATCTGCGTCATCGGGCGGTTCTGCGAGGCGAGCTCACGCAGTTCGGCCAGCGCCTCGGTCTCGGTGGCCGGGGCGGGCAGGTCCAGCACGAGATCGCGCTCGTGGATCGACGAAGGCACCGCGTGCTGCGCCAGCTCCTCGAGCGACCCGACGCCGATGACGTCGAGGATGCGCGCGAGTTCGGCGGGGCGCGGACCGACGTGGCGGTCGGCGAACGGGGTGCCGTGCTCGAGAGCTGCGAGCGGAATGCGGTCCTGCGTCATCAAACGCCTCCGGGGGGCTGCGGGCACACGTGTCCTGGTGCCCTCCCCGCTCTGTCCGTACCCCGAAGGGCGCCTGAGAGGTTCACCCACCGGTAAGGATGGGCTTTCACCGTCGGCGGGATCCCTAGAGATCCACTTTCCAGAGGCGTCTCACTCGGCGGTCCTGGATGCCTGAGAGGTTCCCGGGGAGGGACTTGCTCCTTCGGCGCCGGGCTCTTCGATCCCGGTCTCTCCCGCCTGAGTTCAGCGACTACCCGAGAAGAATACCCGCAGGCAGTCCACCTAGTCGCTAGGGACGCGACCTACATCTCAGTGCCAAGACCGGCGAGCGCTCCCGCGACGGGGTCCGCCGGGTCGTCGCGCACCGCCACGAGGAGGTGCCGGGTGCCCACGACCGCGTCTCCGCGCCGGGCCGCGACGAGCTTCGCCCGTTCCATCGCACGCACGACCGGACCGCCGCCGGGCAACGCGGCCGGATCCACTCCTGCCTCGCGCAACGCCGCCGCCCCGCCCGACTCGAACTCCGGCTTCAGCTTCCTGCCCGCCACCGTCAACTGGCGGTCGACCGTCAGCACCGCCTCCACCAGGTCTCGAGACGACACTTCACGCCTCGCGGCCACGGCCAGCCGTCCGGCCTCGTTGCGCACGACGGTCAGCACCGGCCCTCCCAGCCCCTGGCCGCGCGCGACCCAGCGCACCAGCCAGCGCACGTACCCGCCGCCGGACTCCCCTTCCAACGCTCCCGCCTTGCGCAGCAACCGCACGGCGGGCGCTTCCTCGACCTCCGCGTGGGTCCGCGCGGCATCCGCTCGCACAGCGGCGGCCATCGCGTCGACGTCCGCTCCGCGCAGCACGAACAGGTCGGCGGCACGTCCGGAACCCTGCTCCAGCAACGCGAGGGAGAGGTGGGTCGTGGTCAGCACGCCGTCGCCGGCCTGGGCGGCCGCCGCGAGCAGACACTCCTCCAGCGCACGGCTGACGGGCGGCACGGTCTCGATGACCAGGCGGTCGCAGGCGACGTTCAGCAACGCCGTGACGTCCGGATGAGCCTCGGGAACGACGCCACCGTCGTCGTCGGCCCAGTGCTCTGCCCCTCGCGCCATCGCCTGGGCGCGCAGCGACTTCACGCCGAGCTTGCGGCCGGGTCCGATGGTGTCGATCAGCGAGATCAGCAGGTTCTCGGTGCCGAGGAAGCCGAACTCCAGCCGAAGCGCGCGCTGCGCCGCCGCTTCCAGCACCTTCACGACCTGGTAGGAGGGGGTGATCGTCATGCGGGGAACGCTAGGGACCGATGGGGTCTGGTCGCTGCCGCCGACCGGCCATCCCACGGCGCCAGTCGGCCACGTTTCCGAAACCGGTCAGCCGGTGGCGCGCTCGCGACGCCGGCGGGTCAGCTCGTCCTCGGTCATCGGGGCGATCTCGACGCCGTCCGCACGTTCGGCCGGGAACTCGTGGATCGTGCCGGAGATCTCGCGCATCGCACCGCTGACCGCGATGCCGAACACGCCCTGACCGCCCTGCAGCAGATCGACGACCTCTTCCGGCGAGGTGCACTCGTAGACGGTGGTGCCGTCGGAGAACAGCGTGATGCGCGCCAGGTCCTGCACGCCGCGGCGGCGCAGGTGGTCGACCGCGACCCTGATGTTCTGCAAGGAGACACCGGTGTCCAGCAGCCGCTTCACGACCTTGAGCACCAGGATGTCCTTGAAGGAGTACAGCCTCTGGCTCCCGGAGCCGTGCGCCATCCTTATCGTCGGCGCGACCAGCCCGGTCCTTGCCCAGTAGTCGAGCTGCCGGTACGTGATCCCCGCGATCTGACACGCCGCGGGTCCTCGGTAACCGACGAGCTCGTCCGGCAGCGAGGAGTCCGGGAACAGTTCACCCTGCAGCCCGGATTCGGCCCTCAAGGGCGCTTCCTCGACCACGCCTGCCTCCCCTCGGAACGGCCACGAAACTCATGACCGTCAAGCCGCTACGTCAGCTCGCGCGAACCAGCGACGTCCACTCGAGTTCGACGGTAGGACCGGTCCGAGGGCAGGTCAACGCGACGCGCGGGGAGAGGCGACCCTCAACCTCAAGTGGAGAGTCATGCCGTCACCCGAAACGGGACGTTCAGGTGACGTTTAGTGATCGTTTAGCGATTAAAACGACCGTAAGTAGTCCGATCGAGGGACATCCAAACGAACTGACTCACGGTCCATACAAGACGGAGTGCGACACCCGGAAAACTCAGGTGTCCGCGCCCCTGAAGTCCTCCGGGGAGACGGAGTCGAGGAACTCGCGGAACTTCTCCACCTCGTCCTCCTGCTCGTCCGGGATGATGAGGCCCGCCTCGGCCAGGACGGACTCCTCGGCGTGGATGGGCACGCCGACGCGCAACGCCAGCGCCACCGAGTCGGACGGCCGCGCGGACACCCGCACGTCGCCGTCGAACACGAGCTCGGCGAAGAAGGTGCCCTCCTGCAGGTCGGTGATCCGCACCTGTTCGAGGTTGCGTCCCAGTGCCCCGATGACGTCCTTGAGGAGGTCGTGCGTGAGCGGACGGGCAGGACGGACACCCTGTTGTTCGAGTGCGATCGCCGTGGCCTCCACAGAGCCGATCCAGATCGGCAGGTACCGCTCACCCTCGGTTTCACGGAGCAGGAGGATCGGCTGGTTCTGGGGCAGCTCCACCCGGACGCCCACGACGCGCATCTCACTCATCGGGTCTCGCCTCCCTCTGACTCGTTGGGGAGTACCCGGTTCGCTCCGAGCATCCCCCGGCGTATGCGTTCGACGCTACCCGCCAAGCGGGCCGTGTGCTCAATTGTTGCGGGCAGAAAGTGATCAAGATGATTGCCGCAAGCCCGCTCTCACCAACAACGTGTGCAACGAGGTGAACAGGTCAGCCAATTCCCGAACCGTCTCGGGATCTGAGAAAGACTTCAGCACGACCACCTCGTGGTCCGCTGCCGCGCGAACCGCGCGCAGGTGTTCGCGCTCGACGCCGAGCCCGGTCATCGTCCGGATCGTGCGGAGCGCGGTGATGTCCTCGGTGGTGAACCGGCCGCCGGGGCCGGGGCGCAGCAGACCGTCGCGTTCCAGCTGGGACAGTTGCTCGGCGGTGAAACCGGTCTGGGACAGCAGATCGATCCGCGACAGCGACGTGGCGTCCTCGGGGACGGAGTCGAGCTGCTCGCGGATCACTTTGAGCGGCAGGTACCTGTCCCGTTGTGCGGACAGCACGAACCGCAACCTCTCGACGTCCGCCACGGCGAACTGGCGGTAGCCGGAGGCGGTGCGTGCCGGGCGGACCAGCCCCTCCGCTTCCAGGAAGCGGATCTTGGAGATGGTGACGTCGGGGAACTCGGGTCGAAGCTGTGCGAGCACAGCTCCGATGCTCAAGACCCCGCGTTGTGGCCGCCCGGCCGTCACGCGTCAGGCTCCCGCGGAGCCAGGACCCGTCAGGAAGACGAGACGGAACTTGCCGATCTGAACCTCGTCGCCGTTCGCGAGGACGGCCTGGTCGACCGGCTCACGGTTGACGTAGGTGCCGTTGAGGCTGCCCACGTCGATGACGACGAACTCACCGCTTTCCCGGCGGAACTCGGCGTGCCGGCGCGAGACCGTCACGTCGTCCAGGAAGATGTCGCTGTCGGGGTGGCGCCCCGCACTCGTCGTGTCACGGTCCAGCAAGAACCGGGAACCGGCGTTCGGGCCGCGCTTCACCACGAGCAGCGCGGAACCGGCGGGAAGGGCGTCAACACCGGCAACAGCCGGCTCCGGGGCGGGGGTGCCTTCCATCTCCTGGAGGAAGTCCGCCCGGAAGACGGAGGTCCGCTCCGGGGACTGCTCCGGCGGAACGCCTGGGCCGTCGTTCGTGCTCACCTGAGCTCTCCTCCTGCTGCTGGATCCGTCACTTCCGGTAAAACCTATCGCGTTGGGGTCACCGCCTTCAGCGCGGCTCCCCTTCCGGCCGAAGATCCGGCGAAAGATCGACGTCACTCCTTCTCCACCAAGGCCTTGTACGCCTCCGCGTCCAGCAGGCCTTCCAGCGCCTCGGGGTCGTTCAGCCTGATCTCGACCATCCAGCCCTCGCCGTACGGATCGGTGTTGACGGAGTCCGGCGTCTGGACCAACGCGTCGTTGATGGCGACGACCTCGCCGTCGAGCGGCGAGTAGAGGTCGGACACGCTCTTGGTGGACTCGACCTCGCCGAACGTGTCGCCGGCCGCCACGGTGTGGCCGACCTCGGGCAGCTGGACGAAGACGACGTCACCGAGCTGTTCCTGGGCGTAGTCGGTGATGCCGACGCGCACTGTGTTCTCGCCGCTGGCGGCGATCCACTCGTGCTCCTCGGTGTAACGAAGCTCCTCGGGAATCAACTGACTGCGCTCCTCGTGCTGAACCTGTATGGGGTGATCTTTTCACGCGACCGTGCGAGGTGTGCCCCGCAGGGCCAGGAAGAACTGGTAGACGTACAGCAGCGCCGACCACAGGTAGAGCGCCCCGCCCCACACCGTGAACGCGTAGGCGACCGGCTGGGCGGCCTGCGCCCACGCCGAGTCGCCCTGCGCGAGCAGCAGCAGGGGGAAGGCGTACAGCAGGTTGAAGGTCGCGGCCTTGCCCAGGTAAGTCACCTCGAACGGGCCCCAGCCCCGTTGCCGCAGGATCAGCAGGCAGATGCCGACGACGATCTCTCGCCCCACGAGCACGAGGGCGACCCAGAGCGGAACGATGTCCCTGATGACGAACGCCAGCAGCGTGCAGAACACGTAGAGGCGGTCGGCGGCGGGATCGAGCAGCGCGCCGAGGTTGCTCATCTGGTTGAGCCAGCGCGCGAGCTTGCCGTCCAGCCAGTCGGAGAAGCCCGCGAAGACGAGGACGAGGATCGCCCAGCCGTCTTCGCGGGGTCCCAGCAACAGGTAGAGGAAGAGCGGAACACCGGCCAGCCGCAACACGCTGAGCAGGTTCGGAATCGTCAGCAGGCGATCAGCCGGATCACGCACACCCGCACTCTAAACGAGTGACTGCGCAAGGGCTGCCGGATGGCGTCACGGCACGCGGTGCGACTGGTTGCGGGTGGTGCCCGATGTTCGATCTCACTGTGTTCGTTTCGTGCGGGTAAATCTCAGGCTGTCCGGGTGAACGTCCATCCTCGGCGCTGCATCTCGGCCCCGGTGATGGCGTGCGGGCGGCCCCGGTCGTCGCGGCCCACCCAGCGAGCGCGGAAACCCTCGAGCACGTAGGCGTGACCCCGGCTCCACACCACGCTGCAAGGCGTGGTCGGCAGCGCGGAATCGCAGTCTGCGTCCTGCATCGGCTGGGTTTCCATGGCGGTTCTCATTTCAGTCCCTCCGTGACATCAGGGATGTCGCGCACCGGGGCTCCGGCGTTATCCCTGGAAACGAATTCTGTCGGACTGTGGTTCAGAACACGTGTCCTGTTTGGGTCCTAAGCGTTAACTGGATCGAACCGCGCGCCGAGCTGTTCGGGCCCGAAGCGCAGCGGAAGAGCGGGTCCTTGCCTGCGCAACCGTTCGTCGTACGACGATGACCGCACGGCTCGTCCAGTTCATCGGCCGGGCCTAATCTCAGCGCGTGAACCAGGTGAAATTCGGTGCGGAACTCATTTCGCGGGTGATGGACCACCTGTGCTCGCAGCTCGACGGCTGCGAAGGCGTGGGCCTGAGCGTGTGGCCGGACGGCAAACTGCTGAGGGCGCTCGGGGTGGCCGTCGAGCTCGACGCCGAGCAGCTGACCAGCGGCGCGGGACCGCTCGTCGAGGCCTCGCGCGACGAGCGGCAGGTGTCCGGGAAGGTCGGCGGCGTGGACGTGGTCGCGGTGCCGGGCAGCTGGGGGGACAGCGGGCCGGTGGTGCTCACCGTGTACCTCTCGCACGCGCCCCAGGTCGCGGATCTGAAGGCCATCGAGGAGATCGAACCGCTCATCGCGACCGCGGCGGCGGTGGTGGAGTTCTGCGCGGGCGAGGTGATGCGCGCCGACCAGATGGTCCGGATGGTCCAGCACCGCCGCTACATCGAGCAGGCGAAGGGCCTGGTGATGGGAGCGCGGCCGAGCCCGCCCGGTGAGGCGTTCGAACTGCTGGTGCGGGCGAGCCAGCACGCCAACGTGAAGCTGCGGGACGTGGCCACCGCGTTGGTGCTGGTCGTGGGCGGGACGCTGGAGGACAGCGCGGAGGAGGTCGTCGAGCCGCCGGCCGCCGCGCTCGAGGTGGCGCGAAGACTCTGGGAGGCGCTGCGTGTTTGAACCGACCATTGTCTGGGTATGGACATCTCGATCTGTCCTGTCGAGCGGTCACTCCCGTACGGTGGTGCCCGCAGCGGTTGAGCCAGCAGCCGCACAGGAGCCGCTGCAATGGCGGCTCCCTTGTATCTGTGTATCGCGAGAGGGAGTACATCGGTGACTGTGCAGGACCCGCGTGCGGAGCAGACCATCGCGCTGTCGGTGAGGCAGCCGGCGCCCGGTGCCACGGTCCTCGCCGTGTCCGGCGAGGTCGACATGGTGTCCGCGCCCACGCTGCGCGACGCCCTGGTCAACGGCATCGCCGACGGCGGCACCTTCGTGGTGGACATGACGGGCGTGACGTTCCTCGGCTCCGCCGGTCTGGCGGTGCTCGTGGAGGCCGCCCGGCTGGCCCAGCGGGAGAACGCCGCTCTCAAGGTGGTGGCGACCGCACGGGCGGTGACGCGCCCGTTGGAGGCGACCGGGCTGGGCGAGGTCTTCAGCCTGCACGACTCCGTCGACTCCGCCCTCGGCTAACGCATCTTCACGGTGAGACGGTTGCCCGCGGCCGTGAGTGCCTCGGCGACGTCGCGGAGAGCCTGTTCCACTCCGCTCTTCTCGACGCCGAGCCCGCTGAGGTCGACGGTCAGCGGCACGGTTCCACCTCGTGCCGCCGTGGTCAGCGTGCGGCGCAACGACGGGCCTGCCTCGGCCGGCACGTTTCCGCGCACCACCGCTACTACGCCGGAGGAGGTCTCGTGGACCTGGACGTCGCATTCAGGCGCGGCCCGGGCCACGGGCAGTGCGGGCGAACGGGCTCGACGCAGGCGCACGGTCGTGCCGCTCGCTCTGCGGTCGATCTCGACCTCGTCCACGCTCTCCCGCATGAGCAGAAGTCCCCGGCCCCGCGTGGTCAGCGCGGGAGGCGGTACGCGCCACTGGCCGTGGTCGGCGATGTCGACGCGCGCCGAGCCGTCCGCGTCGACGCGGGCACGCACCTCGATGGTGCCGCCCGCCAGGCCGGGGTAGGCGTGTTCCACGGAGTTGTTGACCGCTTCACTGACCGCGAGAACGAGGTCGCCTGCCTCGTCCTCGCCGAAGCCGCTGCCCTGCAGCCATTGGCGAAGCTGGTGCCGCACAGGCGCCACCTCGTGCGGGTCTGCCGGGAATCTGAGGGCAAGGAAGTCCTCGTGCACAAGCACAGCGCTCCCTCGTGTTGGTTGCTTCTGCCAGGTGATTTCCCAGGCCACGGCACTACTACACGTGTGAAATGAGATCGATTCGGGTACGGCGTTGACGTGCCCGCCTTCAGCAGAACGGACTACGAGGTGGCTGTGACTCAATTGTCAGGCGTCGAGCTTCGGATGGCCGCGGATCCCACGCAGCTGTCCATCGTGCGTGCGGTCGCGGCGGACATCGCGATGCGCCAGGACTTCGACCTCGACTCGATCGAGGACCTGAAGCTCGCCGTGGACGAGACGTGCTCGACGCTGATCACCCTGGCGGCCCAGGACGCGGTGCTCAGCTGCCACTTCGCGGTGGACGACAAGGGTGCCGTGCACGTCTCCGCGAAGGTGTCCGCGAAGTCCGCGGCCGGCCCGGACGAGGCCAGCTTCGGCTGGCGGGTGCTCACCGCGCTCGTCGACTCGGTGCAGACCGCGGTCGAGGAGACCGAAGGGTTCGTGGTTCACATCGACCTCGTGAAGTCCACGGCAGGGGCGGTGGATGCGTGACCGGGGCGGAAGAGGCCACCAAGACGGCGGAGACCGCGCCGGAGGAGACCAAGCCTGAGGAGACCAAGCCGGAGGGCAAGTCCTCCCGCTCCGGTGACTACGACCACCTGGCCCCGTTGTTCGCCGAGCTCGCGGTCACCCCCGCCGGGCCGAAGCGCGAGACGTTGCGGGACAGGCTCGTCACCGAACACCTCCCGGTGGCCCAGCACATCGCACGCAGATTCGGTCACCGCGGCGAGCCGCACGAGGACCTGGTGCAGGTCGCGACGGTGGGCCTGATCAACGCGGTCGACCGGTTCGATCCCGACCGCGGCAGCGACTTCCTGTCGTTCGCGGTGCCGACGATCATGGGTGAGGTCCGGAAGTACTTCCGCGACTCCAGCTGGTCGGTGCGGATGCCGAGGCGGCTCAAGGAGCTGCACCTGGCGATCAACGCGGGCACGTCGAGACTGGCGCAGTCGCTGGGCCGCGCGCCCACGCCGTCGGAGCTCGCCGAGCACCTGGGACTGTCGCGCGAGGAGATCCACGAAGGACTCGCGGCCGGGAACGCTTACCAGAGCGCGTCCTTGGACGACATGCTGATGTCGGAGGACTCGTCGATCTCGCTGGGCAGCACGATCGGCGAGGAAGATCCCGAGATCGCGATGATCGAACAACGCGAGGCGCTGCACCCGTTGCTGGAGAAGCTGCCCGAGCGCGAACGCAAGATCGTGGTCATGCGCTTCTTCGGCAACATGACCCAGACCCAGATCGCGCAGAAGGTCGGCATCTCCCAGATGCACGTCTCGCGTCTGCTCGCGAAGACGTTGCGTCAGCTCAGGGACGTGCTGGAGGAGTAGGCACGGACACGGCGCCGGGCCGCGACGACGATCTGGCGCCGTTCGTCCTCTCCCATGCCGCCCCACACGCCGTACGGCTCTTGAGCCTCCAGCGCGTGGGAGCGGCATTGTGCCAGCACGGGGCAGGTCTCGCAGATCGCCTTGGCCTTCTCCTCCCGAGCCGCCCGCGCGTAGCCGCGTTCGTTGTCGGGGTGGAAGAAGACGGCGCTGTTCTGCCCGCGGCACAGACCGTCCATCTGCCAGTCCCACACCTCGGTGACCGGCTTGGGCAAACGGGTGGTGCAGGTCATCGCGAACTCCCGGTGGGCTGGGGAATGAGTTGCGATCACTGCGTACCCGTGGTCTGACCAGGGATAAACCTGCTACAGCCGTTCGGGTGCCCCGATACCGAGAAGTGACAGTCCGAGCGTGAGCACCCGCGACGTCAGCGCGAGCAGTTGCAGCCGCGAGTCCTGCAACTCCTGCGTCTCCGCCGTGGCGACGGGGCAGTCGTTGTAGAAGGCGGAGAACGCCGTCGCCGTCTCGAACAGGTAGTTCGTCAGCTTGTGCGGCGCCAGTTCGTCGATGGACGCCTGGATCGCCGTGGGCAGCTGGAGCAGCTTCAACGCCAGATCCCGCTCAGCCTGCTCCTGCAACACCAGCGGCGCGTTCGCGGCGGGCACGCGCCCGACCTTGCGTCCGATCGACAGGATCCTGGCGTTCGCGTACTGGATGTACACCGAGGTGTCGCCGGTGGTGGCGAGCATCTTCTCCCAGGTGAAGACGTAGTCCTTCTCCCGGTCGTTGGAGAGGTCCGCGTACTTGACCGCACCCAGCCCGATCGTGCGGGCGAGCGCGTCCTTCTCCTCACCCTCCACTTCGGACGTCGGGGGCATCACCTTGTACGAGTTCTCCACGGCCTCGGTGAGCAGGTCGATCAGCTTGATCGTGCCGCCGGCCCGCGTCCGGATCGTCTTGCCGTCCGAGCCGAGGATCGTGCCGAACCCGGTGTGCACGGCGGTGTGCGCGTCGTCGAGCCACCCGGCCTGCTTCGACGTCGCGAAGATCATCTGGAAGTGCTGCGACTGCGGTGTGCCGACGACGTAGATGAGCTCGTCGACCTTCCGGTCCCGCACCCAGTACCGCACCGTCGCGAAGTCGGTGGTGGCGTAGCCGTAGCCGCCGTCGCTCTTGCGCACGATGAGCGGCAGCCGGGCGCCCTCGCGGTTGCTGAAGCCGGGCGGGAACACGCAGAGCGCGCCGTCGCTGGTCTCGATGAGACCCTTCTGCTGCAGCTCGGTGATCGTGTCCGCGAGGTACGGGTTGTAGAAGCTCTCGCCGTAGTTGTCCCCGGCCGACAGCCCGATGCCGAGCAGTTCGTAGATCTGGTTGAAGTGCCGCTGCGACTCCCCGACCAGCTCGTGCCACAGCTTGAGCGTCGCCTCGTCGCCGCCCTGCAGCAGCACCACCCGGCGCCGGGCCCGGTCCGCGAAGCCGGGATCGCTGTCGAACTTCTGCCGGGCCTGCTGGTAGAACGCGTTGAGGTCGCTGATCTCGTGCTCGGCGCCCTGGCCCTCGTCCGTCAGGTGCTCGATGAGCATGCCGAACGGGGTGCCCCAGTCACCGAGGTGGTTGTGCGGGATGACCTCGTGCCCGGCGAACGTCAGCAGCCGGCAGAACGCGTCCCCGATGATCGTCGACCGCAGGTGCCCGACGTGCATCTCCTTGGCCACGTTGGGACTGCTGTAGTCGATGGCGATCCGCCGGGGCTCGTCGGTCTTCGGCACGCCGAGCCGCTCGTCGGCCACCAGGTTCGCGGCCTGCGCCTCGAGCCACTCCCGCCGCAGCTTCAGGTTGATGAAGCCAGGCCCGGCGATCTCGGGCGTCTCGATCGCGTCCTGCGCGTCCAGGTGCTCGACGATCAGCGCGGCGACCTCGCGCGGGTTCTTGCCGATCTTCTTGGCCAGGCTCATCGCGACGTTGCACTGGTAGTCGGCACCGTCCCGGTTGGACGGTCGGATCAGCGCTTCCCCGGCGGTGATGTCCACGTCCAGGGCGACGCGCAACGCCCGCGCGACCCGCTGGCCCAGTTCGAGCCCGACATCCCCACGCAGCACTGAGCCCACCTCTCCACCACCGGCTTGTTCGCACAAGTATTTCACCCGCGCCAAACCAGTTGTGACAGCGCCCGCCGAAGGCCGCGTCACCACCGCCCGAGCAACAACGCCCCGCCACCCACGAGGGCGGCCGCGCTGACCACCCCGAACACCGTCACCCATCCCAGCGCGGGCACCCCGGTCAGCCAGGCCAGCTGGTCGGCGTCCGAGCGGGGGGCCTGCCGCCGCCACCGCTTGACCTGCAGCTCCCACACCGGCCGGACCCCGCCCAGCAACAGGAACCAGGCGAACACGTACGCGGCCGCGTCCCGCACCTCAGCCGAGGCGTAGAAGGACACGAAGAAGAACACCCCGCCGGTGACGATGATCGACAGCACGCCGAACACGTTGCGGATCATGATCAGCATGGCGGCCAGGAACCCGATGCTGATCCACAGCATCAGCTGGATCTGCTCGTTGGTGATCAGCACTGCCGCGCCGAAGCCGAGCAACGAAGGCGCGATGTACCCGGCCAGCGCCGTGAGCACCATCCCGAGCCCACGGGGTTTGCCGCGCGACACGGTGAGCCCGGACGTGTCGGAGTGCAGCTTGATCCCGCTCAGCCGCCGCCCGGTCAGCACGGCCAGCAACGCGTGCCCGCCCTCGTGCGCGATGGTGATGACGTTGCGGGTCAGCCGCCAGAGCCCGTGCACGGCGACGGCCAGGAACGCGGCCAGCGCGGTCCCCCACGTGATCAGCACTTCGTCGGTCAGCAACTCGGAAGGCATCGCGACATCGAAACAGACGCGCCGTGTGAGCCGTATGTGGGCTCGCACGACGCGTCTGTGCCGGACAGGTGGTTCGTCCGGATGTCAGTGCTCGATGAACTAGTGCTTGATCTTGTCCTTGCTCACCCGCTCGGTCTTCGGGTCGACCACCGCCTGCTCCTGGGTGATCGGTTCCCTGCGAGCCGAGCCGGTCGGGAGCGGCTCGGTGATCGGTGCGGTCGGTCCGGTGCTCACATGGGGGTCCGTCTGCTCGATGCGCGGCGAGTCGTCCCGTTCGTCGCGGAACGCCTCCGAACGCGGCTCCGGCACGACCGGTTCCTCGTCCTCGACCAGCTTGCGGCGCGCGGGCATCACCGCGAGCAGCAGGCCGAACACGGCGAGGCCGAGGTGCAGCCAGTTGTCGTTCGCGTTGACCGCCAACGGGTTGCCGTACTGCTCGGCCGGGTTCTGGGCGAGGATCCCGGTGATCATCAGGTCCCACACGAAGAGCGCGGCGAAGCCGGCGAACAGCAGCCAGCCGTAGAGCCGCGAGAGGCCCGAACCGAGAGCCATCAGCAGGCCCAGTACACCGACGGCCACGAACACCGTGTTGTGCAACGGGTTCACCGAGAACCCGAGCACGAACGAGCTGGCGGCCCAGTCACCGACCCCGGTACGGGTGAAGCCCACGATGCCGAACACGATGAACGCGATGCCGGCCAGTCCGGCCAGCAGCTGCACCGGCTGCAGACCGGCGACCTTGATGCGGTGGGTCATTTCGCCCTCCAGGCTCCGTGTCTTGTCGACCGGCGGACTACCCCACCTTCACAGAGACCAAACGCCGGGCGTCAGTGGTGGCCCTTGCGCCCGATCCCCGCGTACGCGCCCGGCACCACGGCCGGCGCCTCGATCGCCAGCCCTTCCATGAGCTGCTCGACCGGCGTCGGATGCGAGACGACGAGGAACCCGCCGGCCGGGAGCGCGTGCCGATAGCGGCGCACGACGCGGCCGGGGCCGGTGACGTCGTCGACGTACCGCAGGACGTCGACCATCAGCACCGCGTACGGCTCGCGCAGGTCGAGATGGGACAGCACGCCCGGATGCCGGAGCACCTGATCGGGACGGCGCAGGTCCGCTTCCACAGCGCACGCCCGCGGTTCGCCGCGCAACAGTCCACGTGAGAACGCGACCGTGACCGGATCGGAGTCCACGTAGACGACACGTGCGTCGGGCAGCGTCTGGTGCGTGGCACCGCACGTCGGTATGCCCGAGCCGAGGTCGAGGAACTGGCGCACGCCCGCCGCCCAGCAGTGGCGGACGGCATGGCGCAGGAACGACCGCTGCGCTCGGGTCACGAGCGGCAACTCCGGGTCGATCCGGACTGCCTGCTTGGCGAACGCACGGTCGGCGGCGTAGTTGTGCGCGCCACCGAGATAGAAGTCATGGATCCGTGCGGCGTTCGGCCGACGTACGTCGACCTCGTAGCGTGCGAAGGCGGGGACCGCAGCCATTCGCAGAGCGTAACTGGCGCCTAGACCATTCGGGCGAAGTTTTCGAAGATTCTTTGGGTCCGTCTGACATGGACACCTCTGCGGGAGGGCCCGGTCCACCCCACTGAGACCGGGCCACGTAGCGCGTACGGGGATCGAACCCGTGTTTCCGGATTGAGAATCCGACGTCCTGACCACTAGACGAACACGCCAGGAACGAGCATTGACACAAAAATGCTCGCAGAATTAGAAGAAAGTGAACTAGCAGGTCACAGCTTGGAGGGCGCTCCGGCCCATTCATCTGCTCGGATCATGGAACAATGATGACCGAGAACGCGCACCCACCGCAAAGCAATTAATCGAGCCACGTCAGGGCGAGCCACAGCGAAGACCGCGCGTCGGCCGTTCCAAGATCACGACCGAGCAGCCGTTCGACGTGTGAGATTCGGTGCCGAACGCTGTTGCGGTGCACGCCGAGCACCCCCGCGGCGCGGTCCCAGCTGCCGTGCTGACCGAGCCAGACCCTCAGCGTGTCGATCAGTTCTGGACGGCCGAGCAGTCCCGCGAGCTCGCGGCGGGCGTACTCCCGCGCCGCCACCGGGTCCACCAGAGAGGACAGATCGGACGCCGGGAAAGCGGGCTCGCCGGTGGCTTTGGCGCGCGCCAGCAACGACGAGGCCTCGGCCGCCGCGGCGTCGATTCCGGACCCGTCCACCGGGGACGACACCCCGACCGGCCCGGACGCCTCGAAGCCGGCGGGCACCAGGGCCAGGAACCCGCCGCCCTCCTTGGACACCAGCGGCCCGTACCGCTGCGCCAGCACGTCGTAGTCCGCCTTCGACTCCCCCGCCACCACCCGGTGAGGGCCGGGTCCGAGCACCTGCTCCACACCGGACACCTCCGGCCGCAGCAACGCGGAGGCGGCGAGCCGCGCGATCTGGCCGCGTTCGCTCTCCAGGTCGCGGCGCAGCAGTCCGAGCAACGCCAGCGCGACCGCGACGACGGCCCGTTCGGCGGGCGACAGCGGGGCCGATCGGCGCACCACGAGCACGGCGGACTCGACGGGATCGAGCGTGACGTGGTCTTCACCCACCTGGGTCGAGGCCGAACGGGGTCCCCGTCCCGACGCGACCCGCACGGCGAGCGAGGCGACGTCCTGCGGCGCGGCCCTGGGATCCACGAGATCGGCCCGGCAGTGCAGCACCACGGCCAGTGTGGTCAGCACCGACTCGACCGGACGGACGCGGGTCGCGGCACGGGTCAGGGCGCGCTGGCTGTCCGCGAGCATCCGCTGTTCCCGCACGGCGATCTCCGCGAGCAACGCGCCGAGTGCCTGCGAGACCGCCAGGAACGGCGTCGACGGCGGCACCTCCAGCAGCGGCATCCCCTGCGCCGCACAGGCTTCCACCAGCGACGACGGCACGGTCGGGAACTCCGGCTCTACGCCGAACCCGATCGCCGAGACGCCTTGGGACAGGAGCCCGGCGACGTACGCGGGGACGTCGGACGGGAACCGCACGCCGGCCGTGAGCAGCAGCTCCTCGCCGACCAGGTAGGGCGTCGGGTCCTCGAGTTCGGACACGTGCGCCCAGCGGATCGGCCGGTCCAGCGCGTCGGCTCCACACAGGACGGTCAGCCCGAGATCGACTCGCGCGACGAGATCCTTCAGTGGGACGGTTTGCACAACCATGGTCCGCCGATTGTGCACAACGACCACTTACCAGCGCCAGTGCGCGTTCCTACTGTGACCTGCAACCCAAGGAGGTCCGACAGTGGCTCTCGACTACGCGGTGATCGCCGCCTACGTGCTCGGCATGATCGGCATGGGCTGGTGGGGCATGCGCCGTGCCACCAGCAAGAGCGAGTACCTGGTCGCCGGACGCAGGCTCGGCTTCACGATGTACTCCGGCACCATGTCGGCCGTCGTGCTCGGCGGCGCGTCGACCATCGGCGGTGTCGGGCTCGGCTACAAGTTCGGCGTCTCCGGCGCCTGGATGGTGTTCGCGATCGGGCTCGGCATCCTGCTGCTCAGCGCGCTTTTCGCGCGCAGGATCGTCAGGTTGAAGGTCTACACCGTGTCGCAGATGCTCGATCTCCGGTACGGCGGCAACTCCAGCCTGATCTCCGGTCTGGTGATGGCGGCCTACACGCTGATGCTCACCGTCACGTCGACGATCGCCTACTCCACCATCTTCAACGTCCTCTTCGGACTGCCCAAGTCCGTCGGCGTGATCATCGGTGGCGGCATCGTGGTGCTGTACAGCGTTCTCGGCGGCATGTGGTCGATCACGCTGACCGACATCGTGCAGTTCGTCGTGAAGACGGTCGGCATCCTGTTCCTGCTGCTGCCGATCAGCCTCGCCACCGCGGGCGGTTTCGACGGCATCCAGGCGCGGCTGAACGACCCGGCGATGTTCGAGGTCGGCAACATCGGTGTCAGCACGATCGTCACCTACCTGCTGATCTACGTGTTCGGCCTGCTGATCGGGCAGGACATCTGGCAGCGCGTGTTCACCGCCAAGTCGCCGAAGGTCGCGACCTGGGGCGGCATCACCTCCGGCCTCTACTGCCTCGTCTACGCGGTCGCGGGCGCGTTGATCGGCCTCGCGGGCAAGGCGCTGTACCCGGACATCGCGAACAAGGACGAGGCGTTCGCGACGATCGTGGAGAACCTGCTGCCGACCGGGGTGCGCGGGCTCGTGCTCGCCGCCGCGCTGGCCGCGATGATGTCCACCTCGTCCGGCGCCCTCATCGCCTGCGCCACCGTGGCGTCCAACGACATCTGGCGGAGGAAGACCGACTCGGACGTCCACAACAACCGGATGTTCACGCTCGTGATCGGTGTCGTCGCGATCGGCATCGCCGTGGCTTTGAACGACGTCGTGGCCGCGTTGACGGTCGCCTACAACATCCTCGTCGGCGGGCTGCTGGTCGCGATCATCGGCGGTCTGGTGTGGAAGCGCGGCACCCGGCTCGGCGCGATGGTGTCGATGGCGGTCGGGTCGCTGACGGCGATCGGGTTCATGGTGTTCGTGGACGTCTACGCCAACGAAGCCATCTACTACAGCCTCGGCGCGTCGTTCGTGACGTACGTCGTGGTCAGCCTGGCCACCCCGGCCACCTCACCCGAGGTGCTCGCGAACTGGGACCGCCGGGTGGCCGGTGACGCAACCGAAGAGGAACTGGTGAACGCATGATCGGCCCCGTCGACTCCTCGAAGGTCCCGCGCTACGCGGGCCCGGCGACCTTCGCCCGGCTGCCGCGCCTCGACCAGGTGGCGCACGCGGACGTCGCGGTGGTGGGAGTCCCGTTCGACACCGGCGTCTCGTACCGGCCGGGCGCCCGGTTCGCGCCCACGGCCGTGCGGGAGGCGTCCCGGCTGTTGCGGCCGTACAACCCCGGCCTGGACGTGTCGCCGTTCGAACGCGTGCAGGTCGTGGACGGCGGGGACATCGCGGTCAACCCGTTCCACATCGGCGAGGCCATCGAGACCATCGAGGGCGCCGCCACCGATCTGCAGGCCGAGGGCACGAAGCTGGTGACCATCGGCGGTGACCACACGATCGCGCTTCCGTTGCTGCGGGCCGTGTCGCGGATCCACGGGCCGGTGGCGTTGCTGCACTTCGACGCGCACCTCGACACGTGGGACACCTACTTCGGTGAGCCGTACACGCACGGGACGCCGTTCCGGCGCGCGGTCGAGGACGGCGTCCTCGACACCGAGGCGATCTCGCACGTCGGCACGCGGGGACCGTTGTACGGCAAGAAGGACCTGGAGGACGACCGGCGGCTCGGGTTCGGCATCGTGACGTCGTCGGACGTGATGCGGCGGGGCGTGGACGAGACCGTGGACGCGTTGCGGCAGCGGATCGGTTCACGCCCGTTGTACGTGTCGATCGACATCGACGTGCTGGATCCGGCGCACGCTCCCGGCACCGGGACGCCCGAGGCCGGCGGGATGACCTCGCGCGAACTGCTGGAGATCGTGCGCGGGCTGCGGGGGCTGAACCTCGTGGGTGCGGACGTGGTCGAGGTGGCGCCTGCCTACGACCACGCGGACATCACGTCTGTGGCAGCCTCGCACGTGGCCTACGACCTGGTCAGCTTGTTGGCGTTGAAGGAGGGCGTGTGACGCGCAACGGTGGCGATGTCGTCGTCGAGACCCTGGAGGCGCTCGGCGCGCACACCGTGTTCGGCATCCCCGGGCAGCACGCTTTGGGGCTCTTCGACGCGCTGCGGCGATCGGAGCTGCGGTACGTCGGTTCGCGGACCGAGGTCAACGCCGCGTTCGCCGCCGACGGGCACGCGCGGATCACCGGCTCGGTGACGCCGCTGCTGGTGTCGACCGGGCCCGGCGCGCTGCAAACCCTTGCCGGGCTTCAGGAGTCGGCCGCGGGGTCGGCTCCGGTGCTGGGCATCTCGTCGCAGATCCCCTCCGCCGGCCTCGGTGGTGTGCGCGGCGGGTATCTGCACGAGCTGACCGACCAGCTGGCGTCGTTCCGGGACGTGGTCAAGCACGCTCGCGTCGTCCGGCACGCCTCGCAGATCCCGTCGGCGCTCGCCGAGGCGTGGGAGATCGCGCTGACCGCGCCGTTCGGGCCGGTGTGGGTGGAGATCCCGCAGGACGTGCTGCTCGGGCCCGCTTCCGTGCCGCCGGTGACGTCGGTGTCCTGGTCGCCGCGCGAGCTGCATCCACGCGCGGAGCTGGTCGAGGAGGCCGTGCGGTTGCTGGACGGCGCTGCCCGGCCGGTGATCCTCGCCGGTGGTGGCGCTCTGCACGCGCGCGACGAGTTGCTGGAGCTGGCGGAGAAGCTGCGCGTGCCGGTCGTGACCACGTTCGGCGGCAAGGGCAACTTCCCCTGGGAGCACCCGCTTTCCGCGCGGTCGTGGCTGGAGGACCGGTACACCACGGAGTTCCTGGCCGACGCGGACGTGCTGCTCGTCGTGGGGTCGGGGCTGGGTGAGCTGTCCAGCAACTACCGGACGTTCGCCCCGCGCGGCGCGGTGATCCAGATCGAGGCCGACCTCGGCAAGCTGGAGTCGAACTACCCCGCGCTCGGCATCCACGCCGACGCCCGCCACGCCCTGCGCGCCTTGACTTCCGGCGTCACGGCCCGTGCTGCCGACGACGTCGCAGAGGGACAGGTGATGGCGCTGCTCGCGAGTGTGCGGGAACGGTTCGCGGGGCAGGAGCTCGACCTGGAGTGGCAGGTTCTCGCGGCGCTGCGGGCCGCGGTTCCGGACGGCACGCCGACCTGCTGGGACATGACGATCCTCGCGTACTGGGCCTGGTCGGCCTGGGATCCGCGCGGTGGCGCGCAGTTCTCCGCCCAGGGCGCCGGCGGGCTCGGCTACGGCTTCCCCGCTGCTCTCGGAGTGGCGGCGGCGGTCGACGGGCCGGTGCTCGCGGTGTCCGGTGACGGCGGCGCGATGTACGGGATCTCCGAGCTCGCCACGGCCGCGCAGCACGGATCACGGGTCGTGTGGCTGATCGTCGACGACGGCGGCTACGGGATCCTGCGCGAGTACATGACCGACGCGTTCGGGCAGGCCACCGCCACCGAACTGAGCCGCCCGGACTTCGTCGCGCTCGCCGAGGCGTTCGGGGTGCCCGCCACCCGCAGCACGCCCGAGTCGCTGCGCGAGGATCTCGCCAAGGCGTTCGCCGGGGACGGCCCGCACGTGGTCGTGCTTCCCGCGGTGTTGCGCATGTTCGCCCCCACGCATCTGGAGCACCTGTGATCGTCGCGAACTTCGTCAACGGCACCTCGGTCGCCGCCGCCGGCACCTCACCGCTCATCGATCCGGCCACCGGCGAGGAGTTCGGCCGCGCGGTCGTGTCGCGTGGGGCCGAGGTCGACGCCGCCGTCCAGGCCGCCGCCGACGCCTTCCCCTCGTGGTCGCGCACCACGCCCGGCGAACGTCAGCACGCGCTCCTCAAGCTCGCCGACCTCCTCGAGGCCAACGCGTCGGCGATCGCCGACGCCGAGGTCCGGGAGACCGGCAAGGTCCGCTCGGTGCTGCTGGACGAGGAGATCCCGCAGTGCGCGGACCAGATCCGGTTCTTCGCCGGTGCCGCCCGCGCGCTGGGCACCGCCGCCGCGGGTGAGTACGTCCCCGGCCACACCTCGTACCAGCGGCGGGAGGCGGTCGGGGTGATCGCGCAGATCACGCCGTGGAACTACCCGCTGATGATGGCCGTCTGGAAGATCGCGCCGGCGCTGGCCGCGGGCAACACGGTGGTGCTCAAGCCCGCCGACACCACGCCGTCGTCCACCGTGCTGCTCGCGTCGCTGGCCGCGGAGGTGCTGCCGGCGGGCGTGTTCAACGTCGTGCTCGGCGACCGCGACACCGGCCGGTTGCTGGTCGAACACCCCGTGCCCGCCATGGTGTCGCTGACCGGCTCCACCCGCGCGGGCGTCGAGGTGGCCCGCAGCGCCGCCGCGACGGTGAAGCGCACGCACCTCGAACTCGGTGGCAACGCGCCGGTCCTGGTGTTCGACGACGTGGACGTGGCCGCCGCGGCTGAGGGCATCGTCGGCGCCGCGTTCTACAACGCGGGCCAGGACTGCACGGCCGCGTCACGCGTGCTGGTGCACTCGGCCGTGCACGACGAGTTCGTCGCGGCACTGGTGAAGGCGGCGTCGGCCCAGGCTCCCGGTACCGACTTCGGGCCGTTGAACAGCCAGGCCCAGCTGGACCGCGTGCTCGGCCTGCTGTCCCGGTCCACCGCCACCGTCCACTGTGGAGGCAAGCGGCACGGGTCGTCCGGGTTCTTCCTGGAACCCACCGTGGTCTCGGGCCTCGCGCAGGACGACGAACTCGTTCAGGAAGAGGCGTTCGCCCCGTTGATCACCGTGCAGGCGTTCGCGAACGACGACGAGGCGGTCTCCTTGGCCAACGGGGTTCCGCAAGGGCTCGCGTCCTCGATCTGGACCCGCGACACCGGCCGGGTGGCGTCACTGACGTCCCGGCTCGACTTCGGCATCGTCTGGGTCAACACGCACGGCCTCGTCGCGTCCGAGATGCCGCACGGCGGTTTCGGCGCCTCGGGCTACGGCAAGGACCTGTCGATGCACGGCCTGGAGGACTACACGCGCGTCAAGCACGTGATGATCGCGCACTGAGCATCGCCTGGTACGGCATCGGGTAGTGCAGCAGGCTGGCCGGGACGAACGCGGACACGAGCCGGATCATCCGGATCCACCGGCGCAGCCTGCGTTCGTCCCGGTCCGTCCACTCCAGACCGAGTCTGTCCCGCAACGCCTCCGGCAGCGTGCCGACCGCGAAGTCCGGCAGCACCCGCGCCGCGACGGGCCGCACCAACGGCCAGAGGGCGCTCGGCAGATGCTCGGTTCCTGGCGCCTTGCCCGACCGCAGTTCGAACGCCTCCAGCAGGCTCTGCACCCCGTCGGTGCACGCCAGCCGGGTGGCGACCACGTCGTCGAGGTAGTCGCGCAACGCGGTGAGATCGGCCGGCATCGTCCTGATGCCGAGCGTCTCCCCGGTCTCCCGCCACTCCCGGTACAGCCGCTCCTCGTGGATCGCGGGCATCCTGGGCCGCAGCAACCGGTACGCCGTGAGCAGCGAGTCGAAGCTGGTCGCGTGCACCCAGCGGAACAGTTCCTCGTCCGCGCCGGGGATCAACGCGTGCGACCGCACCAGCCGTTCCGCTTCCTGCGCGGCCAGTTCACCGCCGAACAACCGCAGCTGGGACGAGGTGATGGTCCTGGTCAGCCGCGCGAACGGATCGGCGCGGTAGCCGTCGCGCACCGCGGCCGCGATCACCGGGTGCGCGACCTGCATCAGCACGGCACGGCCCAGCACCACCAGCTCGAACCGGGTGTACCAGCCGAGCCGCCACGTCACCGACTCCGGTCCCAGCGTCACGACCATGATCATTCCGCGCTTGCGGTCACCTGCCGAAGATCAACACCCGAAGGTGTTACCAGCCGCCGCCGCTGACTGCTGTTGACCTCCAGTTAAGTGGAGTTCGTAGCGTCACGGGCATGTTCGCGATTCGGCAGTACGAGTTCGGCCCGGCGGAGAACCTCCGGTTCGAGGAGGTCCCCGACCCGGAACCCGCCGCGGGCCAGGTACGCGTCACCGTGGCCGCCGCCGGCGTCCACCTCGTCGACACCACCATCCGCAAGGGCGGCTTCGGGCCCGTCGCCTTCCCGATGACGCCGGGACGTGAGGTCGCGGGCGTCGTCACCGCCCTCGGCGACGACGTCTCGAGCGACTGGCTCGGCCGCCGGGTCGTCGCGCACCTCGGCCAGGCGAACGGCGGCTACGCCGAACTCGCGGTCGCCGGCGTGGGCGCCCTGCACGCGCTGTCCGACGACGTGTCGTTCGAGGCGGCGGTCGCCATGATCGGCACGGGCCGCACGGTGGTCGCGGTGCTCGACTCGGCGAAGCTCACGAAGGACGACGTCGTGCTGGTGACGTCGGCGGCGGGCGGCATGGGCGCGTTGTTCGTGCAGGAGGCGCGCAACGTCGGCGCGCAGGTCATCGGCCTCGCGAGCACCGAGAAGCTCGACCTCGTCATGGACAACGGCGCGGACGCGGCCATCGACTACACCCAACCCGGCTGGGCGGACGGGCTCAAGGACATGACCGTGGTGCTGGACGGCGTCGGCGGCGAGGCGGGCGCGCTGGCGTTGAAGACGCTCGGCGTGAGCGGGCGGCACGTCATCTACGGCTGGGCGTCCGGGGCCATGACCCCGATCAGCACGGAGGCGTTGTTCCCGAACAGCCTCACCGCGACCGTCGCGCTCGGGCCCGGCCTGATGCGGCGCGGCCTGCGGGCGCTGGAGGAGGAGTCGCTGGCGGGGCTGGCGAGCGGCCGGTTCGTGCCCGCGGTCCACCCGCCGTTCGCGCTCAAGGACGCCCCGAAGGCGCACGAAGCGCTGGAATCCCGCGCCACGGCGGGAAAAGTCGTGCTCAAGCCGTGAGAAAAGGGGCCGCCTCCGCAGCACGGAAGCGGCCCCTCGTCCCCTCGGTCACGCCTGAACCGGCACCTCGACGAACTTCTTGCCCGCGAAGTTCTCGACCACCACGGACTGCACGTCCTTGGGATCGACCAACGCGGAACCGTCCAGGTTCGTGCCCTCGGCGGCGCCCTTCTTGGACACCACCCAGGAACCTGCCTCCTGGCGGCTGCCGTCCTTCGACACGACGAAGATCCGGCACTTCTCGCCCTCGGGAATGCCGTTGATCGCCATGTTCGTGCGAACCCATCCGGCGGCGGGGACGACCTTCACCGTCATCGACGCCTTCGTCACCGGGTCCGTGAACGTGGCGAGCTTGGTGCCCGCCGGGTCCGGTGCCACCGTCGGTGTGGGAAGGGCCTGATTCACTTCGGGTGAAGTGGCCTTACCGACGAAGACTCCGGCGCCCAGCACCAGTGCGGCCACAACGGCCGCCGCGGCACCAAGCGTGAACTGACGACGCCGTGCGACGCCACCTCGTTCCGAACGCACCTGGCGCAGGGTGCGCTGCAACAACAGATCGCCGCCCTCGGGCGGCCCGTCCAGCATGGCCTCCGGCGGCACCTCGCCGAGGAAGGCCTCCATGTCGCGGAGCTCTCCGAGTTCACGCGCGCATTCAGGGCAGGACGCCAGGTGCTCGTCCATCTCACGCACCTCCTGCTCGTCCAGTGCTCCAAGAACGTAAGCACCGAGCAGTTGCGGGTCGTGCTGCGTGGTCATCCGGCCACCCCCTTCAGTGCGACCTTCTGACCTCCGAAGGTCTCCCTCAAGGCTCGCAACGCGTAATACGATCTTGATTTCACCGTTCCCGGTGGCACCCCGAGCGCTTCCGCCGCCTCCGTCACGCTCCGGCCGCGGAAGTAGATCTCCATCAGCACGTCGCGGTGGTCGGAGGACAGCCTGTCGAGCGCTTCGAGCACCACCACCGAGTCGACGACCTGGTCAGCGTGGTCGCGTTCGATCGGTGGCGTCGTCGGGGACTCCGCCACCTCCTGAGGGCGCGCCGCCTTCGCACGCACCCTGTCGGTGACGATGTTGCGCGCCACCGTCAGCAACCAGCCGCGCACCGATCCCTTGCCGTTCACGAGGGCGTCGGGATGGCGCCACGCTCGGACCAGGGTCTCCTGGACCACGTCCTCGGCAGCCGCCCGATCGCCGGTCAACCGCGTCGCGTACGCCAGCAGCGCCCGACCGTGCTCCTCGTAGAGCGATCGGATCAGTGCCTCGTCGGCCGCGGTCTCCCGTTTGCGGGAGAACAAAGCCGCCATCCACCCACTCCTCCCCGCCCGCGAACACCTCTTGCGGGCGTCCTGTTCAAGACCTCAGCCGTCACACGAGCAGCCGGGAACTTCGGTTCAACGGGTTTCAACTAAAAATTGGAATGCCGGATGTTAGCGGGACCGGTTGAGCGTCCCGACCAGCTCCGCCATCTGCGCGTCCGGCATGACGTTGATGTACATCCCGTGGTCGGTCGCCGGGTCGCGCAACTCCTCCTTGAAGCTGTCGATCGCGAACGGATGACCTGGCGGGACGTCGTAGCCCACGGTGACGTGCAGCCGCGGGATGGGGAACGTCTTGGCCGGGCACATCCCGCCGGCCAGCGGGAACACCACGTGGGTGCGGTGTGAGGCGCTGTCGGTGTTGTTGCCGTCCCAGCAGCTGCCGAAATCATAGTTCCGCAACGTGGTCGCGTTGCCGCACAACGGGTATTTCGTCGTGTAGCGGCCCGGCTGGTCCGAACAACCCCACCGGGCTCGCGTGTTCGGGCCGTAGTCGTTGGTGAACGCCGACGGATCGCCGGTGATCAGGCGCAGGAACCGCGGCATCGGCAGCACGGGGCTCACCGGGCTGCCGTCGTACCGGATCTCCACGCTCTTCGGCTTGAGCACCTCACCGGTGTTGCCGTGCAGGCCGCCACCGTCCGCGTGCGCGTCGTGGCCGGTGCCGTCGGTCAGGCGCAGCACGGGCCAGTAGTAGGTCGAGAGGTCGTCCTTCTCGCACGTCGTGGACGCGGCCGCGAGAGAGTCGTCGGTCGACTTGGCGTCGGCCGACCTGTTGCCGACGTACTCGTGCGTGTGGTGCGCGCCGAACGGGATGCCTGGCGAGACAACGGGGTTGTCCGCGTTGAGGTGACGTTCCTCGTTCGCACCGCACCGGATGACGACGTTCGGCGTCTTCGGTTCGGTGAGCACCTGGTCGAGCTCGCTGACGTACTGGTCAGCGGACGGCGCGCCGTTGGACGTGCCGTTGAGCAGGACCGCGGAGCCCGCGACGACGAGGACCGCGACCACCGCGACCGCGAAGGTCGCCGGTTTGTTCCGGGCCACGATCACAGCCTGCCAACCCGTTCGGGCAAACCAAAGTGGTCTGTCTCAATTGGACCGGTCACCGCTGCTCCACGAGCTTCGCGTACGAACCGCGCAGGTGTTCCTCTGCCGCGTGCGCTGCCTTGGCGGCGTCACCGGAGCGCAGAACCGCGATCAGACCGGCGTGCTCCGGCACGACGTTGCCCTGGTAGGAGGGGTCGCCGACGATCCGCGCGAGCAGGAACAGGTGGACCTGGCTGCGGATCGCCTGCCACGCCTCCGTCAGCCGCCGATGCCCCGTCGCCGCGTACACGGCGTCGTGGAACTCGATGTCGAGCGCGACCCGTTCGGCGTCGGTCCTGGCAAGTTCCATTGCCCCGACAACCGCGTCCAGAGCGTCGAAATTCCGGGCCTTGACCGCCGCCGTCCGCATCGCGAGGACGTCCAGCGCCGTCCGCAGCGTGTAGAGCTCCTCGACGTCCTCCGGGTCCAGCGGGCGCACCCACGTGCCGCGGTGCCACTCGGAGACGACGAGACCCTCGCCTTCCAGCAGTACAAGGCCCTCTCGCACCGAACCGCGGCTGACCCCGAGCTGGCTCGCGAGCTCGACCTCCTTGAGCGCACTGCCGGCGGCCAGTTCGCCGCTCAGGATCGCGTCTCTGATCCGGTCCGCGGCCTCCCCCGCGACACCTTTGCGCAGGACCGGCCGAACAGCGGGGAGGGGCATGTCCGAATGTTGACATCGCGGAAACAGGAGGGTCAAATTCCTGGGTCGAGTGTGGAAGGAAGTCATCACGTGACCCAGACCATCCCTCGTTTCCACCTCGCGGTGCCCGTCACCGACCTGGGGCAGGCCCGCGCGTTCTACGGAGGTGTGCTGGGCTGCCCGGAAGGCCGGTCGAGCGACAGCTGGATCGACTGGAACCTCTTCGGCCATCAGTTCGTGACGCACCTGGTCAAGGACCCCAGACCCGTGGCGGCGCACAACGCCGTCGACGGCCACGACGTGCCCGTGCCGCACTTCGGGGTGCTGCTCGGCGTCGAGGCGTTCCTGCTGCTCGCGGACAAGCTGCAGGCGGCGGGCACGGAGTTCGCGATCGCGCCCTACCGCCGGTTCGCCGGACTGCCCGGCGAGCAGTGGACCATGTTCTTCCGCGACCCGTCGGGGAACGCCATCGAGGTGAAGGCGTTCGCCGACGACTCGCAGGTCTTCGCGACCTGAGTCCTGCTCCTGCTACCGCGTCTGTTTCTACTGCGCGGTCACCAGCGGCAGGCGGTCGTGGTTCACCACGCTGACCCCGGCCACGTCCCCTGCCCGCACCATCGCGGACCCGGCCAAGGTCACCTCACCGTCGTGCGCCCTCCATGAACCGGCGGTGAAGGTTCGTCCGTCCTTCGTGTGCACGACCAGCCAGCAGGCTTCCCCGTCCTGCATCCCGTCGACCGTCGCGACCAGCTTCAGGCCGCCCTCGGTGTCGGTGACCTGCACGGCCATGTGCGCGCCCGTCGACGAGGTCCCCTGCAAGAGCGCGTCGGCGGTGCCACCCACCCCCGAGCCCTGGCCCATCCAGACGCCCCCAGCGAGCACTCCGGCGACCACGAGGGTCGATGACAGGGCCGTGATACGCCCACGGCGACGCACGGCCCTATGTCTCTCATCGCGGACCGTGCCCAGCGTGCGCTGAAGCAGGTGGTCCGCGTTCGGTGGAGGTCCGTCAAGCATGGCCTCCGGTGGCAGTTCTTCCATCAGCATGTCGTTCTCGTTCAACTCGTTGGTGCCCAGGACGTTCGGTGCCATGCGCTGGCGGACGCGGCAATGGACACGGTTACGCGGAACGATGCACTCAAATTTCTCCTTCTCCAGTCCCGCGTGCAGCGGTGACCAACACCTTCAAAACGAGCCGAAGAGGAAGTTGGTTCAACCCAGATACAAGGACGTTGCGCAGCCCACACAAGACGGTTGACCTGGGCCTCCAGCAGCTCCTACGCTCTCATATATGATGTATGACCGGGCTGGAGCACTTCCGGCGTCCCGGACGGACTTCGTTCTGGAATCGATCAAAGAAGCGATTCTTTATGGAAAGCTGAAGCCCGGGCAGGCACTCGTCGAAACCGATCTCGCCGCAACGCTCAACGTCTCGAAGACGCCCGTGCGCGAGGCGCTCAAGACGCTCGCCGGGTCGGGGCTCGTCGTGATGAGCCCGTACAAGGGGGCCACGGTCCGCACGGTCGACGCCGAGATGGCGTCCTCCGTCTACGACGTGCGGATGCTGATGGAGCCCGAGGCGCTGCGCCGCTCCGTCCTGGCGGGGGCCGACTTCGCCGAGGCCCGGTCGGCGTTGGACGACACCTCTGACCTGGCACGACGCAGTCTGGCGAACCGCCGCTTCCACCGCGCGCTCTACGCGGGGTGCGGCAACCCGTTGATGGTCGAGATCCTCGACGGGCTGCGCGACCAGGCCGCGTTGATCACCGTCGCGGGCTGGGGCATCAGCCCGACCTGGGACGCCGAGGACGCCGAGCACCGGGCGATCCTCGTCGCCGCGGAGGAGGGGTTCGGCGACGCCGCGGCCGACCTGCTCCGCCGCCACATCCAGACCTTCGCCGACCGAGTAGTCGAGGAGCTTCCCGATGTCGTTCGATGACCTGTCCGACCAGCTGGCGTCCGTCGTGGCGATCACCGTGACCCCGTTCGACGCGGACGGGGCGATCGACGAGAAGAACTACGCCGCGATCGTGGACCGGATGGTCGAGGGCGGTGTCTCGGTCGTGACACCGAACGGCAACACGAGCGAGTTCTACACGTTGTCCTCCGACGAGACGGAGCGCGCGCTGCGGATCACCGTGGACGCGGTCGGGGACCGGGCCGCGATCGTCGCCGGGGTCGGACACGACCTGTCGTCCGCGGTCGCCGCCGCCCGGTTCGCGGATCGGGCCGGCGCGCGGGGGATCATGATCCACCAGCCGGTGCACCCGTACGTCTCGTTGGACGGGTGGGTCGACTACCACCGGGAGATCGCCTCGGCGGTGCCCGAGCTGAGCGTGATCCTCTACGTGCGGAACCCGCGGATCGGCGGCGCGCAGATCGCCGCGCTGGCGGACGCGTGCCCGAACGTCGTCGGCGTGAAGTACGCGGTGCCGGACCCGGTGCGGTTCGCGTCGGTCGCGCGGGACGCCGGGCTGGAGCGGCTGACGTGGGTCGCGGGGCTGGCCGAGCTGTCGGCGCCGGGGTACTTCGCGGTCGGCGCCTCCGGGTTCACGTCGGGACTGGCGAACGTGGCGCCGCAGTTGTCGGTGCAGATGTTCCGCTGCCTGCGGGCCGGTGAGTTCGGTGCGGCGATGGAGTTCTGGGAGTTCATCCGGAAGTTCGAGGAGCTGCGGGCCGCTTCCGAGTCGGCGAACAACGTGTCCGTGGTGAAGGAGGCGTTGGCGCAGCTCGGCTTGTGCCGTCGGGACGTGCGTCCGCCTGCCAGCGTTTTGAGTGAGGCTGATCGTTCTGCCGTGGGCGTGCTGCTCAACTCGTGGAGTCTGCTGTGACCTTCGCCCAGAAGAAGCTTCGGAGTGCGGAGTGGTTCGAGGGCGAGGGGATGCGGGCGTTCTCGCACAACGCCCGCATGCGGCAGCTCGGCATGAATCCTTCCGAGCACCTCGGGAAGCCGGTCATCGCGATCCTGAACACGTGGAGCGGCATCAACCCGTGTCACATGCATCTGCGCGAACGGGCTCAGCAGGTCGAGCGCGGGGTGTGGGAGGCGGGCGGCCATCCGTTGGAGTTCCCGGTTTCCACGTTGTCGGAGACGTACCAGAAGCCGACTCCGATGATGTACCGGAACATGCTGTCGATGGAGACCGAGGAGATCCTCCGGTCCTATCCCGTCGACGGCTGCGTGCTGATGGGCGGTTGCGACAAGACGACTCCGGCGTTGCTGATGGGCGCGGCTTCCGCTGGGCTGCCAACAGTTTTCGTGCCCGCCGGGCCGATGCTGCGCGGGCACTGGCGGGGCGAGAAGCTCGCGTCCGGCACGGACATGTGGCGGTTCTGGGACGAGAAGCGGGCGGGCACGATCTCGTCGTCGGACTGGGCCGAGATCCAGTCAGGGCTGGCCCGCTCCCCCGGCACGTGCATGACGATGGGCACGGCCTCGACCATGACGGCCGCCGCGGAGGCGTTGGGACTCACTTTGCCTGGCGCGTCGTCGATTCCGGCCGTCGACTCGGCGCACCACCGGATGGCGGCCGCGTCGGGCATGCGCGTGGTGGAGATGGTGCGCGAGGGACTGACGATCGCCGACGTGGTGTCGGCGGAGGCCTACGAGGACGCGATTCGGACCGTGCTGGCGCTGGGCGGGTCCACGAACTCGTACATCCACCTGATCGCGATGGCCGGGCGGTCCGGGATCTCGTTGTCACTGGACGACTTCGACCGGTTGTCACGCGAGGTGCCGGTGCTGGCTTCCGTTCAGCCCGCCGGTGAGCACCTGATGGAGGACTTCTACTACGCGGGCGGGCTGCGCGGGCTGCTGTCGAGGTTGCGGGAGTCGTTGCACCTCAAGCGGATCACGGTGACCGGGCGGACGTTCGGCGAGGACCTCGACGGCGCGGAGGTGTACGACTCGTCGGTGATCCGGTCTTCGGACGACCCGATCTCGGCCGAGGGTGGACTGGCTGTGCTGCGGGGCAATCTGGCTCCTGACGGCGCGGTGATCAAGTACGTGGCGGCTGATCCCGCGTTGTGGCGGCACACCGGGCCCGCCGTGGTCTTCCACGGCTACAAGGATCTACAGGCACGGATCAATGACGCTTCGCTGGCGGTCACGAAGGATTCGGTGATCGTGCTGGCCGGTGGGGGCCCCAAGGGCGGGCCCGGCATGCCGGAATACGGGATGTTGCCCATCCCGGACAAGCTGCTGCGCGAGGGTGTCCGGGACATGGTGCGCGTGTCGGACGCGCGGATGAGCGGAACTTCTTATGGCGCATGCGTTCTGCACGTGGCACCGGAGGCGCACGTCGGCGGGCCGCTGGCGCTGGTGCGGGACGGCGACCTCGTGACGCTGGACGTCGAGGCGCGGGTGCTGCGCGTGGAGATCTCCGACGAGGAGATGGCGCGTCGCCGGGACGCGTGGACACCGCCGCCGCCGAAGTTCGAACGCGGGTACGGCGCTTTGTACTACGAGCACATCACGCAGGCCAACGAGGGCTGCGACTTCGAGTTCCTGTCAAGGGCGGGGACGAACCCGGAGCCCAACGCCCACTAGCTCTTGGACTCGACGCGGCCCTGTTCGGTGACCACGTCCTGCCAGTCGGTCGTGCCGAGCAGCTGACCGCGCAGGTAGGCCGTGGTGAGCTGCTGCACGGCCGCGACCCGTTCGGGGCTCTCGTCCGTGGTCTCGGCGACGTCGTACCCGGAGACGCCGCCGAACCCGTGCTCCGCGCCGAACAGCGTGAGCAGGTCCTTCGGGCCGGGCGAGAGGTGGTACGGGTCGGCGTGCCAGGCAGGCCCCATGGTGGTGAGGTGCTCGGAGGCGTCCGCGTCGCCGGCGACCACGAGCGCGGGCGCGGTCATCTCGCTGAAGTCCGTGTCCTGCATGAAGGAGTAGTTCTCCTTCACCACGTCGGTGACCGCGTCACCCCGGCCGGTCGAGCCGAGCAGCACGCCCGCCCTGATCCGGTCGTCCTTCAGGCTCACGCCCTCGGTCCTCATGCCCAGCAACAGGCTCGCGGTGTGACCACCCATCGAGTGGCCGACGACGGCGATCCTGGTGCGGTCCCAGCGGTTCTGCAGCTGCGGCACGGCCTTCTCGATCTCGTCGAGCCGGTCGATGAGGTGCGACATGTCCTCGGCGCGTTCCCGCCAGAACATCGGCGCGCCGGGCGTGGTGGCGGGCAGGTTCAAGCTTCGAGAGCTCAGGTGGGTCGGCTGCAGGACGACGAAGCCCTGCTCGGCCCAGTGGTTCGCGAGCGGCGCGTAGCCGTTCAGCGAGGACAGGTGGTTCGAGTAGCCCTGCCCGTGCGAGAGCAGCAGGATCGGCAGGCCGACGCCCTCGGTGGGCGCGGAGACCTTCACCTGCAGTTCAACGGGCCTGCCGGGGATCTCGAGCACGATAGGACTCACCGTGAAGACGGTCATCAGGTTCCCTTCGAGTACAGTCCACTAAAGCGGAGCGACGTTCCGAAACGATACGGAGCACTGTTCCGCTTTGTCAACCGTCCGCGAAGGGAGCGCGCGTGCCACCACGCAAGCGAGCCGACGCCGTGCGCAACGAGCAGACCCTGCTCACGGCCGCGGCCGAGGTGTTCGTCAGGTCCGGCGTCGACGCGCCGATCCGCGAGATCGCGGCCGAGGCCGGCGTCGGCATGGGCACGATCTACCGCCACTTCCCCACCCGCGCGGACCTCGTCGTGGCCGTCTACCGGCACCAGGTCGAGGCGTGCGCGGAAGCCGGTCCGGTCCTGCTGTCCACTTCGGACTCGGCCTTCGCGGCTCTGCGGGCGTGGGTCGACCTGTTCGTGGACTTCCTGGTGACCAAGCACGGGCTCGCCGGCGCGATGCAGTCGGACAGCAGCGGGTTCCAGTCGTTGCACGAGTACTTCCTCGACCGGCTGGGGCCGGTGTGCGAGTCGTTGCTCGCGGCGGCGGCGAAGGCCGGGGAGATCCGGGACGACGTGCGGCCGTTCGAACTGATGCGCGGGATCGGGAACCTGTGCATCGGGCGCGACGACGATCCGCGCTACGACCCGCGGCGGCTGATCTCGTTGCTGCTGAACGGACTGACGGTCAGAAGATCTTGACGATGCGGTCGATGCCGTTCTCGTCGCGCACCACGAGCTCCCTGCCCTCGCGCATCTGCGCCTCCAGGAACTCGTAGAGCTGCACGGCCCGGTTGACGATGTCGACCTTCTTCATGCCGGTGCGCGCCTGGAGCCTGCCCAGCGCGGCAGCCGAGTCCGCGATCAACGCGACGTTGACGCGCTCGACGACAGCCGGCTTGCCCTGCTCGGTTCCCATGCACCCATGGTCGCACATGTCCGGCAGCTTTTTGACACAGAAAATGTGGCGAATCGGTTGCGCAAAGCGGGAGGGGCAGCGCTATCCTGATGACGGACCGTGCACAAGACGCGTGATGCGAGCCAGAGCGGGGGACGTTCCTGGCTCACCGCACGCGACTGCGGGACACGGTCCCCCGGACGCCGCGCTCACAGCGGGCGCAACGGTTGGTGCCGGGTTGCAAGGAGAACACTTGTGAACACAGGTGTTGTGACTCCGGACCTGGGCGAGCCGGAGCCGAACGACGAGCCTGGCGACACGGCACAGCTGCGCATCGAGTTCGACGACAAAGCCGTGGACGTGAGAGGACCGTCGGGCCGGTTGCACGAGCTGACCGACTCGATGTCGCTGACCGTCGCCACCATCGGTGGCACGGCCGGGCCGACACTGGCGCTGGGAGCACTTCCCGACGGAACGCCGGCGTGGGCGACGGGGGCCGTGGTCTGCGCGCAGCTGGTGTTCCTGGCGTACGTGGTCACGACGATCTTCGTGCGCCGGCGGCGGACCCGGTCCGCCTGACGTTGAGGGGCACTCCACGCGGAGTGCCCCTCAAGGCGTTGAACCGCTAGTTCAGCGCCACCTTCAGCAACTTCGTGGAGCTGTTGCCCGCCGTGGAGTCCTTGTCACCGTTGGACGTCGTGACCCACAGCGACCCGTCCGGCGCGGGCTCCGGGGTGCGGAGCCGGCCGTAGGTGCCCTGGAAGTGCGACGTCGTCGTGCCGACCGACGAGCCGCTGATCTGCATGCGGTACAGGCGTTCGCCTCGCAGCGCCGCGAGGAACAGCACGTCGTTCACGATCGCGAGACCGGACGGCGACGCGGAACCGACCGAGAAGGTCTTCTTCGGTGCCACGTAACCGCCGCACGAGCCGGAGGTTCCCTCGCAGGACGGCCAGCCGTAGTTGCCGCCCTTCTGCAGCAGGTTGACCTCGTCCATGTTCGAGTTGCCGAGTTCCGCCTGCCACATGCGGCCCTGCGAGTCCGTGGCGAGGCCCTGGACGTTGCGGTGGCCGTAGGTCCAGACGTAGCGGGCGTTGCCGCCCTCGCTGAAGAACGGGTTGTCGGACGGCGCGGAGCCGTCCGGGTTCAGGCGCAGGACCTTGCCGCCCAGGTTCTGCTTGTTCTGGGCGTTCGCGCCGTTCTGGCCGTCGCCGGTGCCCGCGTAGAGCTTGCCGTCGGCGCCGAAGCGCAGGCGGCCGCCGTTGTGGAACTTGTTGCGCGGGATACCGGTCAGCAACGTCGTCCAGCCGGTGAGCGAGTTGTTCTCGATCTTGGCGCGCACGATCCGGTTGTCGCCGGAAGCCGTGTGGTAGACGTAGATCAGGCCGTCCGCGGCGAACGTCGGTGACAGTTCGATGCCGAGCAGGCCGCCTTCGCCGTTGGTGCCGGAGACGCCGGGGACCTTGCCCAGGGTCGTCTTGGCTCCGGAAGGCGTGATGCGCACGATGTCCTGCGCGTCGCGGCGCGAGTAGACGCCGTCACCGTTGGGCAGGAACGCGAGGCCCCACGGCACGTCGTTGTCGGTCGCGATCTGCGTGACGGCACCGACCTGGTCGCCGCCGGACTTGGTGCGCGCGGTCAGTTCGTTCGACGCGGGTGAGGCGTTGCCGACCGCGTCGAAGGCCTTGACCGTGAACTTGTAGTCGGTGTTCGCCTTGAGGCCGCCGATCGTGGCCGACGTCGAGGTCGAGTCACCGACCTTCGCACCGGCGCTGTAGACCTCGTAGCGCGTCACGCCGATGTTGTCGGTCGACGCGTCCCACGCCAGCGACACCGAGTTCGCGGTCTGCGCCGGGGAACGCAGGTTCTTCGGCGCGGTCGGCGGGATCGGGTCCTCCTGCGCGGGCGGGGTCTTGAACTCCGCCGTGGTGGAGGCCTGCGAGATGTTGCCGGCGGCGTCCTTGGCGTTGACGTAGAAGCCGTACGTGGTGTTCGGCTTCAGGTCGGTCATCGTGGTGGACGTGCCGGGCACGGACTTCACGAACTGGCCCAGGTTGTAGATCTCGTACGACGTCACCGCGACGTTGTCCGTCGACGGCTCCCACGTCAGCTTCGCCGAGTCCGGCTTCACGTCCGAGGCGACGAGGTTCGCGGGCGCGCTCGGCGGTTCGGCGTCGACCGGCCCCGTGTTGCCGAAGACCTGGAACTCCTGCAAGGAGTAGCCGTACGACGTTCCGGTGCGGCAGCGCGTGGTGCCGTACACGCGGACGTAGCGGCCGCGGCCGGTGACCGTCAGGTCCTCGACGCCGCCCTTGCCGTCGGCGGTCGTGTGGATCGACGTCCACGTGGAGTCGTTGTCCGAGGTCTCGACGCGGTACGCCTTGGCACACGAGAGGTCCCACTGCAGCCGGACGCGGCTGATGGTCGCGGACGTGCCGAGGTCGACGCGGATCCAGGCCGGATCGGTGTTCGACTTGCTGGCCCAGCGCGTCGCCGAGTCGCCGTCGACGGCGTTGCGAGGTGCGTAGTTCGCGCCGCCGGAAGCCGACTCGGTCGCCGGTTTTCCTTGGGACAGCAGGACATCCGCGGCGGCGGCTGGGGGCGCGGCGGAGACGAGCGAGCTCACCGCCACTGCGAGCGCGGTGGCCAGGATGCCGGTTCTCGCCGGCAACCGCCGTGAACGGGGTGCCACAGGTGCCTCCTGCTTTCGTTGGGAACAGGTGGTGCGGCGGCGGCATTGCGTTCGACCCGGCGGCGGGTGTACGAGTGTTACAGAAAAACCGTAAACGTTTTCGCGCGCCAGGTCCAGAGTCAGTTAGGGAGCCATGAGATGCGCTGGACAATGAAGTTGCGGCTCGTCATCCCCGCCCTCTTACTCGTCACGGCGTGTGGTGCGCCGGAGGTTCCACAAACACAGGACACGCCCTCGTCCGTCCCCGACAAGCCGTCGAAACCGGTCGAGCTGAACGTGCTCGACGTGGCCGGCAACCTGCAGCTCACGCAGGGCATGATCGACGATTTCGTGAAGGCACACCCCGATTTCGTGTCGAAGGTGAACGCCACCAAGGCGACGGCGCCGGACATGCCGGGCAAGCTCAAGGCCGAGCAGAACTCGGGCACCTCGCAGACCCATCTGGTGCTCACCGGAACCGACGGCCTGGCGAGCGTCATCGAGCAGAAACTCGTCCACACCGTGCTCCCCGAATATTCGGCGAGACTCCCGAAGCTCGAGGACGTGTACCTTCCCGCCGCCAACGAGATGCAGAAGCTCGCGCAGAACCAGGGCGTCGCGATCACCTACTACCCGGCGGGCCCGCTGCTCGAGTACGACCCGGCGAAGGTGCCCGCCGCACCGTCGTCTCCCGCCGAACTGCTGGAGTGGGCGAAGGCGCACCCCGGCAAGTTCCAGTACGCGCGGCCCGCGAACTCCGGTCCCGGCAGGACGTTCCTCATGGGACTGCCGTACCTGCTGGGGGACAAGGATCCCAAGGACCCGGAGAACGGCTGGGACAAGACCTGGGCGTACCTGAAGGAGCTCGGCCAGTACGTCGACAACTACCCCGGCGGCACGACCGACGTCATGAAGAACCTCGCGAACGGCACGTCGTGGATGGTCGCCTCGACCACCGGCTGGGACATCAACCCGCGCGTGCTCGGCTCGGTGCCGGAGGGCATGAAGATCGCGACCTTCAAGGGCTTCCACTGGGTCACCGACGCGCACTACGCCGTGATCCCCAAGGGCGTCTCCGCGGACGTGCTGTCGGCGAACCTCGCGCTGATCAAGTTCATGCTGGAGCCGCGGCAGCAGGCCAAGGCCTACGACAAGGGCTACTTCTACCCCGGCCCCGCGGTCAAGGGCGTCACGCTGGACATGGCGCCGAAGGAGTCGCAGGAGGCCATCGCCAAGTTCGGCCGCGCCGAGTACGACCGGCTGATCGAGGAGAACCCGAAGGAGCAGTCGCTGCCGGCCACCGCGCAGGTGAAGGCGTTCCAGCGGTGGGACCGAGAGATCGGCAAGAAGTGAGGTTCGCGGAGCTGCACCTCGATCACGTGCGGCGGGCCTTCGGTGACACCGTTGCCCTGCGGGGCATGGACCTCACGATCAAGGGCGGCGAGTTCGTCGCCCTGCTCGGCCCGTCCGGGTGCGGGAAGTCGACGGCGCTGAACTGCCTCGCCGGTCTGCTGCCGCTCACCGGCGGGCGGATCACGGTGGACGGCAAGCGGATCGACGACCTGCCGCCGGAGAAGCGCGGGTTCGGCATGGTGTTCCAGAACTACGCGCTGTTCCCGCACATGTCGGTGCGGCGCAACGTCGCGTTCGGGCTGTCCATGCGCAGAACGCCCAAGGCCGAGCTGAACCGCCGCGTGGACGAGGCCGTGCGCCTCGTGCAACTGGAGGAGCACCAGCACAAGTTCCCGGCCCAGCTCAGCGGTGGCCAGCAGCAACGGGTGGCGATCGCCCGCGCGATCGTGCTCGAACCGCCGCTGGTGCTGATGGACGAACCGCTGTCCAATCTGGACGCGGCACTGCGGCTGGAGATGCGCACGGAGATCCGGCGGCTGCACCAGTCGCTCGGACTCACCACCGTGTACGTCACGCACGACCAGGAGGAGGCGCTGGCCCTCGCCGACCGGCTCGTGGTGCTGCGACTCGGCGAGGTGCAGCAGGTCGGCTCACCGGAGGAGGTCTACGCGCATCCGGTGAACCGGTACGTGGCCGGGTTCATGGGCTACCGCAACATGATCCCGGTGACCGTCGCCTCGCAGGACGGCGAGCGCACGACCGTCCACACCGGAGACGGGGTGAAGCTCGTCGGAGTCAAGCGGGAGGAGCTCGGGCCGCAAGCCGTGGTGGCGGTGCGGCCAGAGGACTTCACCGTCGGGGAGTCCGGGGAGAACGCGCTCGAAGCGGTGGTCGAGATCGTCGAGTACCACGGGCGCGAGCAGGCGGTCGAGGCTCGGCTGCGCGACGGTTCGCCGTTGCACGTCCGCACGAACTCGCGGCTGGCGCCCGGCGACACGATCATGCTGACGGTGCCGGTCGAACGCGTGCTGGTGTTCTCGTGACGGCGACACTCGAGCGGGCGTCACTCAAGCACCGGCTCGCCGAGAAGGGCGTCGACCGCGTGCTGTGGCTGCTGGTGCCGGGCGCGGTCTTCGTGGTGCTGCTGTTCGTCTACCCGTTCCTGTACGGGTTGCAGCTGTCGTTCCAGCCCAAGGGCGGCGGCAGCCCGTTCCAGAACTACATCACCTTCTTCTCCGACCCCTACCTGGCGGAGACCGTCTGGATCACGTTGCGGCTCGGGCTGCCCGCGGCGTTGTTCAACGTGCTGGCGGCCATCCCGATCGCGTTCCGGATGCGCGGCCGGTTCCGGGGCAAGCGGGCACTCACGACGATCCTGGTAGTCCCGATCACCCTCGGCACTGTGCTGACGGCGGAGGGGCTGCTCGCGTTCTTCGGACCGGCGGGGTGGTTCAACCGCGTCTGGACGGCATTGGGAGCGGACGAACCGGCGAAGCTCACCCACAACTACTGGGGTGTGCTGTTCAGCCTGGTCATCACCGGGTTCCCGTTCGCGTTCCTGCTGACGCTGTCGTACCTCTCCGGCATCGACCCGACGCTGGAACAGGCCGCGGCGACGCTGGGCGCCTCGCGCCGGCAGCGGTTCCGGACGATCACCATGCCGCTGCTGGCACCGGGGCTCGCCGTCACGTTCTGCCTGAGCTTCGTGCTGGCGTTCAGCGTGTTCCCCAGTGCGGTGATGGTCGGCGACCCGGTCGGCGAGACGCACGTGATGTCGATCGCCGCGTACGAGACGGCGTTGCGGGACAACGACTTCGCGCTGGGATCGGCGATCGCGATGCTGATGGCGCTGGTGATGCTGATCGTGATCGGCCTGGTGCTGATCTGGCGCACGACCCTGTTCCGCGGCGCGACGGGAGGCAAGGGATGAGGCTCACCGCTCGCCCTGTGGTGTGGCTGACATGGGGTGCTCTGGCGTTTTTCATGCTCAACCTCGCCGGCATCGTCGGCGCGGTCGTCACGAACTCGTTCGCCGAGACGTGGTTCGGCTCCTGGCTGCCCGACGGGTACACCGGCAAGTGGTACGGCGAGGCGTGGCGCGACTACCGGCTGCTGGACGTGCTGGTCGTGACGTTCCAGGTCGCGATCTCGGTCGTGGTCGTCTCCGTCCTCATCGGAGTTCCCACGGCCTACGCGCTGGCACGACGCGACTTCCCCGGCAAGAAGCTGCTCAACGTGCTGTTCCTGCTGCCGATCCTGATGCCGCCGATGACGTACGGCATCCCGCTCGCGACGGTGCTGTACAAGTTCCACCTGGCGGGCAGCATGGCCGGGGTGATCGCGGCGAACCTCGTGCCTGCCGTGCCGTTCGTCGTGCTGACGATGACGCCCTTCATCGAGCAGATCGACACGAAGATCGAGTCGGCGGCGCGGATGTGCGGCGCCTCAACGTTCGCGATCTTCACCCGCGTGCTGGCGCCGTTGCTCGTGCCGGGCGTCCTCGCGGCGTCGATCCTGGTGCTGGTGAGGACGGTGGGCATGTTCGAGCTGACGTTCCTCACGGCGGGTCCGGCCAGCCAGACCCTGGTGGTGTCGCTGTACGAGGCGATGTCGTCGGCGGGCATCCGGCCACAGCAGATGGTCGACTCGATGGCCGTGATCTACACGGGGTCGATGTTGGTCCTGCTGGTGATCGCGCTTAGGTTTGTGAACCCGACCCAGCTCGTGACCCGACTCAAAGACCCCGCTTAACACGTCACCCGTCATGATTGTTTCAACCGGCTGTTGAGGGTGAGGTATCAGTGGCAGTCACCATCCGCGACGTGGCTCGCAGGGCGCACGTATCGGTAGCCACCGTTTCGCGTGCGCTGACGTCTCCTGAGCTCGTGCGCCCGGAGACCAGATCACGCGTGCTGGCTGCCGCGACCGAGCTCGGCTACCAGCCCAACCGGGCGGCCCGCGGGCTCATCACGGGCAAGACGGGCAACATCGGCATCGTCGTGCCCGACCTCGACAACCCGTTCTTCACGGGCGTGCTCAAGGCCGTGCAGGCGCGGGCGATGCAGGCGGACTACGCGGTGTTCGTGGCGGACAGCGACGAGGACCCGGTCGCCGAGGCGAAGCTCGTGCACGCGATGGCGAAGCAGGTCGACGGCGTCGTGCTGTGCGCACCGGGCCTGGAGGACTCGCAGGTCTACGAGGTGGCCGGGGCGACGTCGCTGGTGCTGCTGAACCGGCGCCTGCCCGGCGTGCCCGCCGCGTTGATGGACTCGGCGGGCGGGATGCACGCCATCATCGACCACCTCGTCGCATTGGGACACCACCGGATCGCTTACCTCAACGGGCCTCGCACCTCGTGGTCCAACCAGGAGCGTCGCCGCGGGCTGATGAAGGCGGTCGCCCAGCACGAGGTGGACCTGGTCGACCTCGGGCCGTTCGCGCCGCGGTACGAGGGCGGCCTGCAGGCGGCCGATCTGGCCGTGGCGGCCGACACGACGGCGATCGTGGCCTACAACGACATCATGGCGCTGGGCGTGCTGGCACGGCTGCGGGATCGCGGGATCTCGGTGCCCGGTGACGTGTCGGTGACCGGGTTCGACGATCTCACGTACGCCGCGCTGTGCTCGCCCGCGCTGACAACGGTGGCAATGCCGGTGGCGCAGGCCGGCCGCACCGCCGTGAACCTGTTGCTCGACTGGCTGGACTCGGACAACACCGAGGTGCCGCAGATCGTGGCCGAGACCCAGTTGATCGTTCGGGGAACGACGACTCCGCCTCGCAAGTGAGAAGTGCCGTGGCCCGATTCGGGCCACGGCACCAAACAATGCAAGGCGGCCCCGGCTGGGCGTCTGGGGGGAGTACGCCTTGAGCCGGGGCCGCGAAGCGGCTGGGCCCGAGGGGGGAGGGGGCCTAGCGCCGCTTGGTGTCCCACTCTGCCCTGAGCGGAAGAATTCCGCCAGGGTGGATGTACCTGTTTTTGGATTTCTCGTACGTACGGGTTACTCGTAGAGCCCTTCGTACAACCCAGAGTGAAGGCGATGTACAACGTTGCGTTTGACCTTCAACGTTGGGGTGAGCTCCCCTTCCTCCTGGGACAGGTCCCTGGTGAGCAGCACGAACTTCTTCACCTGGGAAACACTGGCGAAGTGCGAGTTCGCTTCGTCGACAACTTCCTGCACGAGCGTTCGCACGTCCGGGTGACCCACCAATGATTCGACGTCGGACGGCAATCCACGCGCCGTCGCCCACGGCACGATCTCGTCCGCGTCCAGTGTGATCAGGGCCACGCAGTACGGCTTGCGGTCGCCGAACAGCACGGCGTGGGAGACCCAGCGGGACTGGCGCAGCACGTTCTCCACGTTCGCCGGCGCGATGTTCTTGCCGCCCGCGGTGATGATGATGTCCTTCTTGCGCCCGGTGATCGTGACGAAGCCGTCCGCGTCGATCTCGCCCAGGTCACCGGTGTGCAGCCAGCCGTCCCGCAGCGTCTCGGCGGTGGCCTCGTCGTTGCGCCAGTAGCCCGCGAAGACGTGCGGGCCGCGCATCAGCAGCTCGCCGTCCTCGTCCACGGTCATCTCGAGGCCCGCCACGCCCGACGCGCCGACCGAGCCGAGCTTGAAGCGGCCGAGCGTGTTGATGGTGCCCACCGCCGTGGACTCGGTCATGCCGTAACCCTCCAGCACCGGCACGCCGGCTGCGTGGAAGAACTGCAGCACCTCACGGGAGATGGGCGCGGCGCCGGACAGCGCCTGCACGAGCCGACCGCCGAACACCGCGCGCACGTTCGCGAACAGCGCGTCGACCTGTTCGAACGCCGCCGCCATTTCCGGCGGCACGGATTCACCTGCCGAACGCCGGCGCCGCACTTCCAGACCGAGCGTCACGGCCTGCGCGAGCTGCTCCGCGGGCACGTTCGACGTGACGAACGTGTAGATCTTTTCGAAAATGCGCGGGACCGACGGCAGGAACGTCGGCCGGACCTCGGACAGCTCCGGCACGATCGCCTTCATGTCGCCACCGAAGTAGGCCAGCGCGCCGCCCCGGTACATCGTTCCGAACATGATGATCTGCGCGAAGACGTGCGCGAGCGGCAGGAACAGGTAAACGGTGCCGGTCATCGCGTCGATGCGCGCTTCTTCCGCGACGCGGCAAAGTGCGACCCAGTTCGCATTGGTGAGAACGCAGCCCTTGGGCGGGCCGGTGGTGCCCGAGGTGTAGATGATCAGGCTCGGGTCCTCCGGCCTGATCGCCGCGCGGCGGACGTCCAGCACGTCGGCCAGCGGCGAGGTGCGGCCGGTGTCCTGCAGCTCCGCGATCCTCGGCCGGTCGCCGGCGGGGTCGATCGAGAACACCGAGCGCAGTTCGGGCAGCTCGGAGCTGACGACCTCGACCTTGACGCACTGCTCCTCGTTCTCGGCCACCACGATCGCCGCGCCGGAGTCGCCGACCACCCAGGCGATCTCCTCGGCGGTGCTCGACGGGTAGATCGGCACGATGATGCCGCCCGCCGCGAGCACGGCCAGTTCGACCGCCGTCCACTCAGGACGCGTGTTCGCGAGCACGCAGACCCGGTCGCCCGCCTTCAGTCCGGCGTGGACGAACCCGGACGCGAGGTCCAGCACCAGTTCCGAGATCTCGGCGTAGGTCTGCTCGCGCCACTGTCCGTCCTGCTTGAACCGCCACGCCACCGCGTCGCCGTACGCCTGCTCCGCGAGGAACGGCAGGTCGGCTATCCGGCGGATGGTCTGCACCGCGTTCGGGATGGTGACACCTGCGGTCATGGCGGCTCCTAGACGCTCTTGAGGGGCTTCAGGCGGGCACGACCTGCACGCGGGTGCCGTTCAGCACGGCGGTGCCCGAGAGCGGGTCGATGCGGAGGTCGTCGGTGAGGAGGTTGACGTTCACGCCGGCGTGCTCGCGGGCGACGGTGAGCCGCGTGCCGGGCTGGTCGTGGCCCCAGCCGTGCGGCATCGAGACGACGCCGGGCGCGATGTCGGCGGTGACCTCGACCAGCACCTCGATCTTGCCGACGCGCGAGGTGACCTGGGCGGTCGCGCCGTCGGTCAGGCCGATGCGGGTGGCGTCGCCGGGATTCACCAGCAGCGTGCACAACGGCTTGCCCTTCACCAGCGCGGGCACGTTGTGCATCCAGGAGTTGTTGGTCCGCAGGTGCCTGCGGCCGACGAGCACCAGGTCGGTCTCGCGGGCGCTCAGGGCGTCCCGGACGCGCGGCAGGTCGTCCAGGATCGGCTGCGGGGTCAGTTCGACCTTCCCGGACGGCGTGCGCAGGATCTCCGGCAGGCGCGAGGTGAGCGGGCCGAGGTCGATGCCGTGCGGGTGGTCGAGCAACTGCTGGAGCGACACTCCATACGCGCCGGTGCGGAGTTTCAGGTCCAGCAGGCGTTCCTCGCGCGTCTCGCCCTCGGGTTCGAAGTCCACACCGGACTTCTTCCTGAGGTCGGCCAGCTGGAACGCGGCGATGGCGTCGAGATCCGCCGCCGGGCCCAGTCCGCTGAGGATCGTGGCGAGCCGGAAGAAGATGTCCGTCTCGTCGACCCTGCCCTCCTCCAGCGGGATCGCGGCACGCGAGTACTTGGCGACGTTGCGCACCGAGTTGTTGAGGAACGCGATGTCGTAGTGGTCGCGACGGGACGGTGGCGGCGTCGGCAGGATGACGTCCGCGTGCCTCGTCGTCTCGTTGAGGTACGGGTCGACGCTGACCATGAAGTCCAACGAGGACAGCGCGTCGTTCACGCGGGCCGAGTTCGGCAGCGACAGCGCGGGGTTGCCGCCGATCGTGAACAGCGCCCGCACCTGGCCCTCGCCGGGCGTCTCGATCTCGTCGACCATCGTGACGGCCGGGTACTCCCCCATCACCTCGGGGTGCCCCTTGACCCGGCTGTGCCAGCGGCCGATGCCGAAACCCTTGCCGCTGCCCGTTCCGCGCCTGCTGTGCGCGGGCAGCGGCCACATCACGCCACCGGGCCGGTCGAGGTTGCCGGTGAGGACGTTGAGCGTGTCGACCGCCCAGGACGCGACCGTGCCGAACTCGACGGTCGTCGTGCCGATCCGGCCGTAGACCGCGGCGCGTTCCGCCTCAGCCAACTGCCGTGCGAGCGCGCGGATCGTGCCGGCGTCGATGCCGGTGCGTTCGGCGACGGCGTCCGGGCCGAACGCCTCGACGTGCGCGCGGATCGCCGTGTGGTCGGTGACGTGCCCGGCGAGGTCCTTGAGGTCGACCAGGTCCTGCGCGAACAGCTCGTGGATCAACGCCAGCAGCAGGAACACGTCGGTGCCCGGCCGGATGACGACGTGCTGGTCGGCGGCCTGGGCGGTGCGGCTGCGGCGCGGGTCGACGACGACGAAGGCGCCGCCGCGTTTCTGCAGGTCCTTGAACCTGCCCGGCACGTCAGGGACCGTCCACAGGCTGCCGTTGGACGAGAACGGGTCCGCGCCCAGCACCAGCATGAAGTCGGTGCGGTCGATGTCGGGCACCGGGATCGAGAAGATGCTGCCGTACATGTGGCCGCACTGGACGTGCTTGGGCATCTGGTCGACGGTGCTGGCGGTGAAGACGTTGCGGCTGCCCAGGGCCTTGCGCAGCGGTCCGGCGTAGAGGCCGCCGGCGAGCGAGTGGACGACCGGGTTGCCGAGGTACATGGCGACGGAGTTGCGGTCGGGGAAGTCCTTCAGGCGTTCGTCGACGTAGGCGAAGGCCTCCTCCCAGGTCGCTTCCTGGAACTCGCCGTCGCGCTTGATCAGCGGGGTGGCGAGCCGGTCGGGGTCGGCGTCGAGCGTGCCGAGCGAGGCGCCCTTGGGGCAGAGGAAGCCGCGGCTGAACTCGTCCTCGCGGTCGCCGCGGACCTTCGTGATGCGGTCTCCCTCGACCGTCAGCTCCAGCCCGCACGTCGCTTCGCAGAGCGGGCAGGTCGTGAACACGGTCCTCATGGGTCCCCTTAAGCGGCTTGTTACCAACGAGTACTAGCTGTCTGCCATCGGACGCAATCGCCCAGCCGAGGTCAACCCGAACAGCTCACTGACAGCCCTCGCGATCATGTCCGGCCGGTCGAGGGTGTGCTCGAATCGGAACCCGATGACCGCGCGTGAGCCGCCGAGCAGCCCCGTCAGTTTGATGGATTCGTCCTGGTCAGCGCCATAGCAGACGATCCTGCCGAACGGCGCCAGCGCGTCCAGTGAGGCCTCCAGGGCACCTCCGGGATCGAGCACGACGTCGACCTGTTTGCCCTCGTTCGCCCCGATCACGCGCTGTGCCAGACCGTCTCGACTGGAGTCGACGGCGACGTCCGCACCGAGCTTCACCGCCCGTCTGCGCCGGGCTTGACTCGTCTCCGTCGCGATGACCCGGCCGGCCGCGAAACTGCGGGCGAGTTGCACCGCGATCGCGCCGATCTCGCTCGCGGCGTCGTGCACCACGATCGACTCGTCCGGCCTGAGGTGCGCGCACGTGCGGAGAAGGTGCCACGCCGTCGTGCCCGCTCTGGCCAGCGTCAGTGCCTGGGCGTCGGTGACGCCCGCGGAGACCGGCAGGCGCAGGCGGCCGGCGACGACCACCACGCGACGTCCGCCGTCCTCCACGCGGACCTCGTCGGCCGCCTCGGCTGTGCGCATGCCCTCCATCTCACGACGTCGTGGTGACGGGCTGTAGTGCGGCTTCCACAACAGCTAAGAATCCGCGCCGTGGGTCCAGGTGGGTACGCCCTGCCGCGAGGTATGGCGATCGGGTGTGCGCCGGTGCAGCATGTGGCGGTGAACGCCACTCTCCGCACCGCGGTCACGATCGCCCTGGTGGCGGTCGCTTACTACGCGACGGCGAAGGTGGGCCTGGTCCTGGCGCTGGTCAAGGGGCAGGTCACGCCGTTGTGGCTGCCGACCGGCATCTCCGTGGCCGCGTTGCTGATGACCGGCCGCAAGGTCTGGCCCGGCATCGCGCTCGGCGCGCTGTCCGCCAACCTCGCACTCGGCGCGGGTCCGCTCGCGATCGCGATGATCACCGTGGGCAACACTCTCGCACCGCTGACGGCCTGGTACCTGCTGACGCGGTTCGGGTTCCGGCCGGCGCTGAGCCGTCTGAAGGACGCGATGCTGCTGGTGTTCGCGGGCGCGCTCGGGGCGATGCTCGTCAGCGCGCTGGTCGGCGCGGCGGCGTTGAAGATCGACGGCGTGGTCCCGTGGAGCGAGGTGCCCGCCGTGCTGGCGGTGTGGTGGACCGGCGACGCCATGGGCGTGCTGATCTTCACGCCGTTGCTGATCACCCTGCCCGGCCGCGGGACCGTCTCCCGCCGCCGGCTCGCGGAGGCCGGGGCGCTGCTCGTCGTCACGGCGGTCCTCGCGGCCTACGTGACGACGTCCGAGCTGCGGCTGCTGTTCCTGGTGTTCCCGATGCTGATCTGGGCGGCGCTGCGGTTCCAGCACGCGATCGCCGCACCGTGCGCCGCGATCATCTCGGTGGCCGCGGTGATGTCCGCGGCCTCCGGGCAGTTCTCCACCGCCGGGCTGCTGACCACGATGATCGTGCTCCAGGCGTTCAACGGGTCGGTGGCGCTGACCGGGCTGATCCTGAGCGCCATCACCAGCGAGCGCAACGAGGCCCGCAGGTCCATCGAACGTGCCTGCGAGCAGCTGGCCGACACCGTTGCGCGCTACCAGCAGGACGGCGTGCGCAAACGGCTCGGCCGCGTCGTGCCGCCGGGTTAGCGGAACCAGGTGCCGCCGCCGGTCCGCCGGTACCCGAGCGCGCGGTAGACGGCGTCCACGAGGGACTGACCGCGCTCGTTCACGCCCAGGCCCGGGCCCTGCCGGTTCATCGCGTAGCCGAACGAGAGCCGCGCTCCAGGGTCGGCGAACCCGAGCGAGCCGCCCATCCCGTTGTGCCCGAGGGCTTCCTCGGAGATCAGCAGGCCCTCGCGGTCGTTCGGCCGCAGGTGGGTGTTGTCGGTGGCCTTCTGGAACCCGAGCGCGAACCGGGACGGCACCAGGACGACCTCGTCCAGTCCGGCGACGGCCACGTTCGACATCTGCGGGAGCTGGTGCTCCTCGACCAGGCGCACGCCGTTGTAGGCGCCTCGGAGAGCGAGCGGCCGGTACATGCCCGCCAGGCCGCGGGCGTTCGAGATGCCGCCGATCGCGCCCATCTCGGCGGTGTGGGCCTGGCGGGAGTCGGACTCGCCGGGGGCCATGTAGCCGCCGCTGTTGAGCAGCATCAGGCCCGGCACCGACTCGGGCTGGGTGATCGCGGTGACGAACAGCGACGGCAGCGGGATCCCCGGCTGGGTGGGGTCGACCGGGATGGTGGGGGCGACGTGCGGTTCGAGGTCCTCCGGCAGACCCATCCAGAAGTCGAGGCCGAGCGGGCCCGAGACCTCCTTCTCGAAGAACCGGCCGAGCGACAGGCCCGTGACGCGGCGGACGATCTCGCCGACGAGGAAGCCGAACGTCAGTCCGTGGTAGCCGTGCCGCGTGCCCGGTTCCCACAGCGGCCGCTGCGCGGCGAGCGTCGAGGTGATCAGGTCCCAGTCGTAGAAGGCGCCGGCGGGCAGCGGTGTGGTGACGGCGGGCAGGCCTGCCTGGTGCGAGAGCACGTGCCGGACGAGCGTCGCGTCCTTGCCGTTCGCGCCGTACTCCGGCCAGTACTTCACGACCGGTGCGTTCAGGTCCAGCTCACCGCGCGAGGCCAGGATGTGCGCGCACAGCGACGTTGCGGCCTTGGTGCACGACCACACGTGGACGATGGTCTCCTCGGACCAGAGGCGGCCGGTGGTGGGATCGGCGACACCGCCCCAGAGGTCCACGACGGGCTCGCCGTCGAGCGTCACGTGCACGGAGGCCCCGACCTCGCCGCGCTCGGCGAAGTTGCGTTCGAACTCGGTCCGCACCTCTGCGAACTGCGGGGCGCAGGTTCCCTGGATCGACATTGACCCTCCTAGGCGGGCGGCGGTGACCTCAAGGGCATCACCCGGCGGAACCACCGGTCAGTAGGGAACCCTCATCGGCTAACGCGTTCAGCCTGGTGGCGCGCACGTGGAGTGACTGATCCGGTGCGGAACGCGGCGTGGAAGACTTCGGAGCAGCCGAAGTCCGGGAGGCCGTCATCGCCGACACTCCACCGCGCACCACGCCGCTCGTGGGCCGCGAACCGGAACTGCGCGCCGTGCTCGACCGGGTCGGCCAGGCGCCCGCGACCGGGCTCGTCGTGGTCCAGGTCAGCGGTGAGCCGGGGATCGGCAAGACGTCGTTGCTCGCGGAGATCGCGCGGAGGTTGCGGGAACAGCAGTGCGGGGTGCTGTCGTCGGCGTCCGACGTGCTGGGCAAGCGCATCCCGTACGGAGCGGTGGCGGCGTTGATCCGGTCGTTGCCGCCGGACCGGACCCGCGCGGACGCCCTGGCGGCGTTGGAGATCTCGGGCACCGAGGACTCCGGAGCGTGGTTCGGGCGCGCGTGCGACCGGGTGGTGCGGCTGCTCACCGAGCTCACCGCGACGCGTCCGGCGGCGTTGCTGATCGACGACCTCGACCACGTCGACGACGACTCCCTCGCCCTGCTGACGCTGGTGCTGCGGCGGCTGTCCTCCGCGCCGCTCGTGCTGGTCACGGCGAGCCGGTCCGCCGACGCGGTGCTGCTGGACCGCGTCGAGCCGTACGCCGAGGTCGTGCGACTCGACCTGGCGCCGCTGTCGGGCGCGGACGTCGCGCGCATCGTCGAGGCCGTCCTGCAGACCTCCGTGGACGAGGGTCTCGCCCGCGAGGTCCAGCAACGCTCCGACGGCAACCCGTTCTTCGTCACGGAGATCGCGCGTTCGTTGCGAGAGCTCGACCTGCTGACGGTGGACGGCAACCGGGCCAGGCTCGCGGTGTCGCCGGACGCGATCCGGCTCACGCGGCGTGAGGCGTTGCTGCGTCGTGTCGCGCCGCTGGAGAACGACACGCGGCTCGTCGCACGGGCCGTGTCGGTGTTCCGGCGCGTGCGGCTCGACCAAATCTCGTTGCTGGCACGGGTGGCGTCGCTCCCGGAAGAGACGGTCGTCGCGGCTTTCGACGAGCTGCTGCGCGTGCACATCGTGGTGCACGACGACAACGGCTACCGCTTCTCGCACGCCCTCGTCGGGGAGGCGCTCTACCACGAGGTCGGCCCCGCGCAGCGCCGTCACCTGCACTCGCTGATCTCGGCGCGGCTGCTGGACGACCGCGCGCAGGGCCTGCCCGTGGACCTCCTCCAACTCGCCTGGCACCTCGCCGAGTCCGCCGCTCCCGGCGACCGGGTCGCCGTGCGCGTGCTCGCCGAGGCTGCGGCTCACGCCCGTGCGTCCGCGCCCGAAACCGCTGCCGCCCTGTGCTTCAGGGCTCTTCAGTTGTTGCCGCGCAACGCTCCTGAACGTGCCGAGCTGCTGGCGCTGCAATGCCGTGTCCTGGCGCGCGCCTCCCGCCCGGCTCTGGCGATCGACCCCGGGCTTTCTGCCTTGGAGTCCCTCCAACCAGGCTCCGAACGCACGCGCGTCGCCACGGCGGTGATCTCGTCGCTCTTCTCGGTCGGTCGCACGGCCGAAGCCATGGCACTGGCAGACGTGGAGGTCGCGCGCGGAGACGCACCGGCGTCGTTGGAAGCCCAACGCGCCGTGCTCCTCGTCTACAACAACCGCCACGACGACGCCGTCTCCGAAGTGGCCCGCGTCGAGGCGTTGCCGATCAGCTCCCCGGCCGAGGGCGTGATCGTCTTCGAGCACCTCGCGATGCTCACGTCCCTGCTGTTCCAGCACGATCGCACCGTCGAGTACGCGAACCGCGCGCTGGCGTACAGCGACGGACAGCCGATGCTCGAACTGCAGGCGCTCTCCGTCTGCGCCTCGATCACCGCGCTGGCCGGTCTGGTGCACGACGCGTCCTGGCGCGTCCGCCGGGCTGAGGACCTCCTCGACCAGGTCGGCTCGCACGGCTTCCGCGCCGAACGGGCCGCCTCGCGGGTGGCGCTGGACTGGCTCGGCGGCCGCTGGGACGCGGCCCTCGACGGCATCGGCCGCTGGCTGCCCGACGTCGAGGCCGCGCAGGCCGACCAGGCACTCGGGGTGCTGCAGGCGATCGAGTTGTCGATCAGGACCTGGCGCGGCGAGCTGGATGTCGCCGCGCGGCTGGCCTCGTTGCCCGCGCCGCAGTCGGTGAACATCTCGCGCCTGCACGCGGTGTCGCTGGCCGAGTACCTGATCGCGCGGGGCGAGGCCGATGAGGCGTACGCGTTGCTGGACGACAACGTCGGCTCCGGTCTGGAGGCCGCCTACTCGTGCGTGCTGGTGGCGCGGATGATCGAGCTCGACCTGGAACGCGGGCACCCGGAAGCGGCGGAGAAGGCGCTGGCCCGGCTGGCCGACGTGTCCGCCACGCGGGTGTCGCCGTGGTCGCGCACCACGCTGCGCCGTGTCACCGGGGTCGTCCGCCGGGACGCGGAGTCGTTGCGGGAGGCGGTGTCCGAGGCTTCTTTGGGCGGGCTGGAGTTCGAGAAGGCACGCGCGCAGCTCGCGTTGGGCGAGGTCTCCGACGACGAGGTGCCGGTGCTGGTCGAGGCCTACACGACGTTCCAACGGCTGGGCGCGCACGGCTTGCGGCGGCAGGCGGGCACCCGGTTGCGGGCGCTCGGCGCCAAGGTGCCTCGCGCGCGGTCGAAGGCCCCAGGGCTGCTCACCGAGGCCGAGGAGAACGTGGCCCGGCTGGTGCAGCAGGGCATGCGCAACCGGGACATCGCGGCGGCGCTGCACTACAGCCCGCGCACGATCGAGGTGTACCTGTCGCGGATCTACGCGAAGCTGCACGTCTCGTCGCGGCTGGAGCTCGCCCGCGTGCTGGACGCGATGCAGCAACGCTGACGCAGGGGTCCCCCCTTGCTGGGAACCCCTGCGTCATAACGTACTCAGCAGGTCTGACAAGATCGTTCAGGCGGTCAGAACGGCTCGGTCAGAACGGCTTGGTCAGAACGGCTTGGTCTCCGCCGCGATCTCGCCCAGGATGTCGCTCAACGGACGGGCCGACTGCGCGCCCAGCGACGCCGCCGCGCCCGGAGGCACGGTCTCCGCGATGTCCGTGCCGGCGCACGTCACCCGCGAGGCCGGCAGGATGCCGGACACCAGGTACTTGTTGACCAGCGTGTCGACGCAGGTGTTGCGGCGCAACGCGTAGTGGCCGTGCTGGCCGTCGTTGGAGACGCTGATCAGCGGCTGGCTGAGGTGCTCCGCCATGACGCGGCCGTTGGCCAGCGGGGTCTGGGTGTCGCCGTCCGAGTTGACCACGAGGCCCGCCGGGTACTTGCGGGTGATGGCCGGGATCTTCTCCGGGCGCTGGAAGGCGCGGAACGTGCAGTTGGTCGGCGCCATGTAGTCGACGGTGCCGCCGTACGGGTTGGTGTCGCGCCAGCGCTTCATGTCGTTGTAGTAGGTGTTGACGTCGGAGAACCAGTCCCACTCGCACACCACGGCCTGGAAGGTGCCGGCCGAGGTCGGTTCGATGTCGCCCTTCTTCAGCGCCGCGACGATCGCCGAGGCCTCCGCCGGGTCGGCCACGCCCGCCTTGATCGAGGCGATGTGGCGGGAGAACGCGGCCCAGGAGCGGCGGTAGCGGGTGGAGCCGACGGCGTAGTCGAAGGAGGTCACGTCGGAGTAGCCGCCGTACGGGGCCGTCTTCAGCTTCTCCGCGATCTTGTCGAGCTCCGCGCGCACCGCGGCGGGCGTGGTGCCGAGGCCGTAGGTGCCGTTGCGGGCCGCGGTCCACTCCGTCCACTTGCGAAGGTTGTCGGTGATCGCGTCCACGACGTCGACGTCCTGCTCGTGCCACGTCTTCAGCGGGTCCAGCGCGGAGTCGAGCACGCTGCGGTCGAGGAACTTCGGGAACATCGAGCCGTAGACGGCGCCGAGTTGCGTGCCGTAGGAGTAGCCGACGTAGGAGATCTTCTTCTCCCCCATGGCTCCGCGGATGACGTCCATGTCGCGGGCGGTGTTCATGGTCGAGATGAACCGGCGCATCTCACCGCCGCCGCGCTGGCAGTTCTCCTCGACGGCGCGGGCGTAGTCCGACCAGTTCGCGAGCTGCGCATCCGTTGGGCGCGAAGGGAACTCGTCGTCGGACGGCGTCGAGATGCACCGGATCTGCGTCGACCGGCCGACACCGCGCGGGTCCATGCCGATGACGTCGTAGATCTTCAGCACGTCGGTCTGGGCGTTGAACCAGTGCACGGCGCCCAAGCCGGAACCGCCGGGGCCGCCGGGGTTCGTCATCAGCACGCCTCTGCGGCGCGCTGGATCGGTGGCCTTCTTGCGGGAGAGGGCGATTTCCAGGTTGCCGTTGCCCGGGTTCTTGTAGTCCATCGGCACGACGGCGGTGGCGCACTCGACCCCCGTCGAGGGCGTGACCCATCCGGCCGGGCACTCGGCCCAGGCGATCGTCTGGCTGTAGTACTCGTCCAACGGACCCGGCGCCGCCTGAGCCGTTCCTACCAGTGACATGAACAGCGGAGCGACCAAAGCCGCCGCACCCCAACGCTTCCTCACCGCGTACCCCTCACGATCGTCGGCCAGCGACAGAACGCTTCCGCAGTCGCCGACCCGATCGACACCCCCGAAGGTCGGGTGAAATTCACCGCACCTCGCACACCTCGTAGGTCAGCACGAGACCGTCCAGAGTGCCCTTCGCGACGGCCTGCACGCGGTTCAACCAGCGGTAGCGGTCGTCGCCGGTCTCGAACAACGGGGCCGCGTACAGCGGCGCACCGAAGCCATTCGAGACGTCAACCCGCCCTGAGTAGTGCAAATACACGAGCGCGTCGTCGTGGGTGCGCAGCACGGAGCGCACGTCGAGGGTCGCGGTGCCGTCCGGGCCGATGGTCAGCCAGTCGGCGCTCGACGACCCGTGCAGGACGCCGGACAGCCGGTCGCCGGCGAACGTTCCCGACTCGACCTCGTAGATGAAACGGTCACCGGCCGGCGTTTTCGGGATTCTCAAAGGCTTTCGCAGCTGCGCGGTCATGACGCCCAGGGGCACGAGTTCCATGGCCGCGAAATTATTCGACACGGTGTCGAGAAACAACGACCGCGGCTTATCTACTGCGAAACCCCGTACACCGAACGCAGCCACACCGCGGTCAGCGTCTCGACCACCTCGCGGTCACGCGCCGCCGACCTCCGCGAGAGCGACAGGCTGTAACACATGGACTCGTTCATCGTGACCAGCACGGTGGCGAGGGCACGCGCGGACGGCGGCCCCGGCACCGCGATCCCGGCCGCCCGCTCGATCTCTATCTGCTGCGCCGTCGAGTCCACGAACCGCCGCGCCACCCCGGACCAGAACCCGCGCACCAGCTCGCTCGTGTCCCGCGCCCGCACCGCCGCGCGCAGCACCGGGCCGTGCGCCCGCCACAACGCGACGGTGCCCGCGATCGCGCGCCGGATCGAGTCCTCCGGTGGTTCGCTGCCGCGCCGCAGCCACAGCGCCGCCGAGTCGTAGAGGCCTTCCGCGACCCGTTCCGACAGCGCGTACAGCACGGCCTCGCGCGACTCGTAGTGGAAGTAGAAGGTGGAACGGGAGATTCCCGCGCCGGACGTCAGTTCGTCGACGGCGATGTCGTCGAGCGACCGCGTCTGCAGCAGGTGCTCCGCGGTGTCGAGAATGGCCTGCGAGGTCAGGTCGCCCTTGCTCCGCTTTCGCCGGGAACCGGCTCCGGTCGCCGGTGGCGCACCGGCCGGACGTGGGGACATGGCGGACATCATGGTTGATCCGCCGGTCTCCAACAACAAAAACCGCGTGATGGTTCCGGATGAGGTAGGAAGAGGTATGGATCCGGTCAAGGCGTTGAAGCAGGTGGCCTTCCACCTGGAACGAGCCAGCGAGCCGACCTACCGCGTCCAGGCGTTCCGCAACGCCGCCGCCGTCCTCGCCGAGCTGGACCCCGCCGACGTCGAGAAACGGGCGAAGCTCGGCACGCTCACCGATCTCAAGGGCGTCGGCAAGTCGACGGCCGGTGTCGTCGCGGACGCGCTGGCGAACCGCGAGCCGGCCTATCTGGCGAAGCTGCGGCACGTCGACATCACCGGCGGCGAGGAGCTGCGGGCGAAGCTGAAGGGCGACTGCCACGTCCACTCCGACTGGTCCGACGGCGGCAGCCCGATCAGGGACATGGCCGAGGCCGCGCGCGATCTCGGCCACGAGTTCATGGTCCTGACGGACCACTCGCCGCGGCTGACCGTCGCGAATGGACTGAGCAGGGAACGGCTCGAGAAGCAGCTCGACGTCGTCGCCGAGCTGAACGCCGGCCTGGCGCCGTTCGTGATCCTCACCGGCATCGAGGTCGACATCCTCGACGACGGCTCGCTCGACCAGGACGAGGACCTGCTGGCACGGCTCGACGTCGTGGTCGCGAGCGTCCACTCGAAACTGAAGATGCCCCGCGCCGAGATGACCCGCAGGATGGTCAACGCGGTCAGGAACCCGCACGTCGACATCCTCGGCCACTGCACGGGCCGGCTGGTCGTCGGCAAGGGCCGCCCGGAGTCCCAGTTCGACGCGGAGAGGGTCTTCGAGGCCTGCGCCGAGCACGGCACCGCGGTCGAGATCAACGCACGGCCCGAACGGCTCGATCCCCCGCGCAGGCTGCTCAGCCTGGCCGTCGACGCCGGGTGCACGTTCTCCATCGACAGCGACGCGCACGCGCCCGGCCAGCTGGACTGGCTGAACTACGGCTGCGCGCGGGCCGAGGAGTGCGGTGTCGACCCGGACACCGTGATCAACACCCGGCCCGCATCCCGTCTGCTGTCCGGGTGAGGTGCTCGTACCAGGACACGAGCGGCCCGGTGTCGGCCAGCGCGCGGGTCAGCGCCACCCGGCACAGGTCGCGGACCGGTTCGGGATCCCACGCGGCCACCAGGTCGTCGAGCGACCCCAGCGACCCGAGCGCGTACCGCTCCAGGCCCGCGCAGATCGGCACGACCGTCCCGTCGGCCGTGACCACGAGCGGATCGACCCGCACGAACGCCGCGGGGTCCGCTCGCAGCAGAGCGGCGGACGTGACGTCGAACTGGACCTCGACGGCGTCGTCCTCGGCGACCCGGTTCAGCTCCACGGCCGCGTAGACGAGGTCGACCCGATCGACGCCGTACGGCCGCACGCGCACCTTGCGAGCGCCCTCCCCCACGGCTTCGGCGGCCAGGCCACGCAACATGAACACGTTGTCCGGCACTAGATCGATCAACACCGTCACCCGGTGCCCGTCGGCGGCGTGCTCTGCCACCTCGTCCAACGCGACCACGAGCTCGGCTCCCGGCACGGCGGCGAGCCAGCGAGGGTCGTGGACCTCGACTCCCATACCTGTACTGAGCGTTTCCCCGCAGCGGAAATACCTCCGCACGACAGCCACCCCTGAGGGGGATTTTCCGGCAGTTCACCAAGTGGCCGCCAAACGATCACCGCGTGCGGCTCATTTGAGCCCTACCCTTCGCGACGGCCCATGTCCGCCCACCACCACAAGGACAGGCATGTCACGTCGCAGGGCTCCCCTAGCCGTGCTCTCCACCGTCATCGTCACGGCGGCCACACTCACCGCCTCCACCGCAGCTCACGCTGCCACGACCACGTTCACCCCTACCGCCGACACCTACGTCGACAACGGGTCGACCGGCACGAACTACGGCACGTCCGGCCAGCTCGGCATCGACAACTCGCCGGTCAAGCGGACGTTCCTCAAGTTCACGGTCTCCGGGATCACCGGCGGCGTCAGCAACGCCAAGCTGCGCATCCACACCGACGACGTCTCGGGCGCGGAAAGCCCGAACGGCGGCACGTTCCGGGCGATGTCCACCGTCAGCTGGACCGAGACCGCCGTCACCTGGGCCAACCAGCCCGCGATCGACGGCGCCACGCTCGGTTCCCTCGGCTCGGTCGTGCGCAACGCCTGGTACGAGGTCGACGTCAGCAGCTACGTCACCGGCAACGGCACGTACAGCATCGGCATCACGTCCAGCAGCACGGACGGCGCCGACTACGACTCGCGCGAGAGCGGGTCGACCGCCCCGCAGCTCGTCGTCACCGACGGCACGACGCCGCCTCCCGGCGACCCGGTCTGGGTCGGCGCGGGCGACATCGCCGACTCCGGTTCCGGTGACACCGCCACGGCCGCGTTGCTGGACAACATCCAGGGCACGGTCTGGACCACGGGCGACAACGTCTACACCAACGGCACCGCCTCGGAGTTCGCCAACTACTACGAGCCCACGTGGGGCCGGCACAAGGCGCGCACCAAGCCATCGCCCGGCAACCACGACTACAACACCAGTGGCGCCACCGGTTACTACAACTACTTCGGCGCGCTGGCCGGGCCGTCGGGCCGGGGCTACTACTCCTACGACATCGGCAACTGGCACGTCGTGTCGCTGAACTCCAACGTCAGCATGTCGGCGGGCAGCGCGCAGGAGCAGTGGCTGCGGCAGGACCTGGCGGCGAGCACGAAGCCGTGCACCGCGGCGTACTGGCACCACCCGCTGTTCACCAGCGGTGCCAACCACGCGCCCTCGACGGCCACCAGGCCGTTGTTCCAGGCGCTGTACGACTTCAACGCGGACGTCGTGGTCACCGGCCACAACCACCAGTACGAGCGGTTCGCCCCGCAGAACCCCAGCGGCGCGCTGGACAACTCGCGTGGCATCCGGTCGTTCGTCGCGGGCATGGGCGGCGCGGGTGCCTACGGCTTCGGCACGATCCAGCCGAACAGCGAGGCCCGCAACACCGGCACCCAGGGCGTGCTGAAGCTGACGCTGCACAGCAACAGCTTCGACTGGCAGTTCGTCCCCGTGGCGGGCAAGACCTACACCGACAGCGGCACGACCAACTGTCACTGACGGACCGCTGGAGGCCGGCGATGTATCTTTCCACGATCGACAAACCGAAGTCAGCGAACTGGAAAGGGCTGAGCGCCAACGTCTTCGCGCTCGGCACGGTCAGCCTGATCACCGACGTCTCGTCGGAGATGGTGGCCGCGATCCTGCCGCTGTACCTGGTCGTCGGCCTCCAGCTCAGTCCGGCCGCGTACGGGCTGATCGACGGCGTCTACACCGGCGCCACCACCCTGCTCAGACTCGTCGGCGGGTATCTCGCCGACCGGACCAACAAGCGCAAGGCCGTCGCGGGCTTCGGTTACGGGCTCTCCGCCGTGGCCAAGCTCGGACTCCTCGCGGCCGGCAACTCCCTGACCGCACTGGGGTTCGTGATCACCGCCGACCGCGCGGGCAAAGGTCTGCGGACCGCCCCGCGCGACGCGTTGATCACGCTCTCGACCCCCAGCGGCGATCTCGGGCGGGCGTTCGGCGTGCACCGGGCGATGGACGGCATCGGCGCGTTCGCCGGGCCGCTGGTCGCGATGGCCGTGCTCGCGGCCTCCGCCCAGTCGTTCGACGCGGTGTTCGTCACCAGCTCCTGCATCGCCGCGTTCGGTGTGCTGGTCCTCGTGCTCTACGTGCGGGACCGGCCGGAACCCGTGCAGCGCAAGGAACCCCTCAAGCTCGCCCTGCTCAAGGACCCGGCCGTCCGGAAGATCGTGCTGGCCGCGTCGCTGCTCGGCCTGGTCACCATCGGCGACGGGTTCGTGTACCTGTTGCTGCAGAAGCGCGAAGGGCTGGCGTTCGGCTGGTTCCCGCTGCTGGCCGTCGGCACGAGCCTGGTCTACCTGCTGCTCGCCGCACCGCTGGGCGCGCTCGCCGACCGCGTCGGCAGGCTCAAGGTCATGCTGGCCGGGTACGGCGCGCTGACCGTCGTCTACCTGTTGCTGCACGGACCTCTGGGCGGCTGGCCGCTGCTCGTGCTGGTCGTGTTGCTGTACGGCACCTTCTACGCCTGCACGGACGGCGTGCTGATGGCGCTCGCGGGCCCGGTCCTGCCGGAACGCCTGCGCACCACCGGCATCGCGCTGATCCAAAGTGGACAGGCGCTCGCCTACCTCGGCTCGTCCGTGCTGTTCGGCCTCGCCTGGCAGTTCTGGAGCCCCGAGGCCGCCACCAGGATCGCCGCCGTCGCGGTCCTCTGCGCCCTGATCGCCACCGCCGCACTGCTGGGACGCCGCACATGAACAACCGCCTGCTGATCACGCTGACCGCCGCCGTCCTGCTCGGCGGTGTCGCCGTCGGCTACACCGCGCTGTCCGGTGCCACCCCCGACGGCGCCGCGCAGTCCGTTCCGGCTGGTGCCGGGCCGCGGTTGATGGTCCTGAGCAACGGCAAGCTCTCCACGGTGTCCCGCACCGACCCGGCCGGCTCGCGGGAGGTCACCGAGCAGCGCTGCGACCGCGTGTACTCGGCCGCGGGCACGATCTCCTGCCTGCGTCCGGCCGGCGCGCTGAAGGCCAGCGAACTCGCCGTGCTCGACAACGACCTCAAAGAACTCAAAACGGTTCCGCTGACCGGTTTCCCGAACCGCACGAGGGTCTCGGCCAGCGGCCGGATGGTGGCGTGGACGCTGTTCGTCGACGGGCATTCCTACGCCGCCAACGGGTTCTCCACCAGCACGGGCATCCTCGACACGAAGACCGGCGCGCTGGTCACGTCGCTGGAGGAGTTCGCCGTCGAGGGCATGCCGCAGCGGCCGGTCGACACGAACTACTGGGGCGTCACGTTCACCGCCGACGACAACCGCTTCTACGCCACCATGTCCACCGGCGACCACCGATACCTGCTCGAAGGCGACTTCGCGGCGCGCAAGGTCCGCCCGCTGACCGACGCGGACGACGTCGAGTGCCCCTCGCTGTCCCCGGACGGCACCCGCATCGCCTACAAGAAGGCCGTCGACGGCGACCCGCAGAAGGGCTGGCGCGTGTCCGTGCTCGACCTCGCGACCCGCAGGATCACCGAACTCGCCGAGACCCGCAGCGTCGACGACCAACCGGCCTGGGTCGACGACCGGACGGTCGCGTACGGCATCCAGCGCGACGACGGCCTGAACGACGTGTGGGCTGTTCCAGCTGATGGCACCGGAACGCCCGCGGTCCTCGTCCCGGAAGCCAGCTCACCGGCGCCCATCAGCTAGATCGCCAGGATTGGGCAAGAGCCCGGCAGCATCGATCTTCTGTCACCCCTGTTCAAGCTGATCTGATGAGTCCATCGCCAGAACAGCGCAACGAACAGAAGGTAGGAACAGATGAGCGTCGAGCACGGCTTCCACGCCACCCTGACCGCCCAGCCCGGCAAGCGCGACGAAGTGATCGAGTTCCTGCTCGACGCGCCGTCGCTGACCAACGACGACTGCGTGGTCTTCCTGGTCGGCCGCTCCACGACGAACCCGGACGTCGTCTACGTGACGGAGGGCTGGACGACGGCCGAGGCGCACAGCGCGTTCTTCGCCACCGAGGCGGCCCAGGCTCTCGTCGCGAAGCTCGGGACGCTGCTCGAAGGCGAGTCCACGTACTCCGACGAGCTGCCCGTCGGCGGCAAGGCGGCGTTCTGATGTCCCGCCCGGCTCTCGACCCCGAACTGCGCAAGCTCCTCGCCGAGATGCCGCTGGGAACCGAGCTCACCTACGAGCTGGTCCAGCAGATCCGCCAGATGCCGTCGCCGCCGTTCAAGACCGACGCCGAACGACACGACGTGACGCTCGACGAGATCACGCTGACCGTCTTCCGCCCCAAAGGACTCGCCGAGCCCGCGCCGTGCGTCTACTGGATCCACGGCGGCGGCATGGTGATGGGCGACCGGTTCTCGCAGATCGACATTCCCCTGGAGTGGCTGGAAGAACTCGGCGTCGTCGTGGTCACCGTGGAGCACCGCCTGGCCCCGGAGGCGACCGGCACGACGCTGGTCGAGGACTGCTACCGAGGTCTGTTGTGGACGGCCGAGAATGCGGAGTCGCTGGGCATCGACAGGATCGTCGTGGCGGGCATCAGCGCCGGCGGCGGTCTGGCCGCCGGAGTCACGTTGATGGCCCGCGACCTGGACGGACCGGAGATCGCGGCCCAGGTGCTGATCTGCCCGATGCTCGACCACCGCAACAACACCACGTCCAGCAGGCAGTACTCCGGCGAGCCCGGGGTGTGGACGCGCGAGATGAACGAGTTCGGCTGGCGGTCGGTGCTCGGTGATCTGACGGACGTTCCCCGTTACGTGTCACCGGCTTTGGCCGACGACCTGTCCGGGTTGCCGTCCACGTACGTCGACACCGGCACCGCGGAGGTGTTCCGGGACGAGGACGTCGACTACGCCACCCGCATCTGGGCGGCGGGCGGAGACGCCGAACTGCACACCTGGGCAGGCGGGTTCCACGGCTTCGACGCGCTCTACCCGGACGCGCGGCTTTCCAGCGCGGCCAGGCGAACCCGCACCGAGTGGCTCGCGCGCGAACTCGGTTAGGCGGGCAGCGGCCTCATCCGGTCCGGCATGTGCGCGCGCAGCGTGTCGTGCAACGCGCACACTTCGTCGGCGTCCAGCAGCACGGACCCCGTCTCGCACGCCAGCACCGCCTCACCGGTGCGCTGGTCGGGCACGTACCGCAGTTCCACGTCCGGCACGGTGCACGACTCCGCCTGACGAATCGCGGCCAGCAACTCCGACACCCGTTCGTACCCCAGCCGCGCGCTCCAACGCGACGCGGCCAGGGGACGGACGAATAACCGGAGTCCTCCAGCGGATCGGCGAACCTCGACGCACGACAACACCGCTAACCAACCTCCTACAACAAGCTCACCAGCGAGCCTAGTCAGCGATGTCCGTTTTCAGCGTCGGGTGTCACCCGTTCGGTTCATTGGTAGCAGGGCTTCTCGAACTTGAAATCTTTTGCCGTGGAACCGGTGAAGAAGTCCTCTACCAGCGTCACTCCGGTCGGAGCGGCGTCGTCGGGCTTGTAGAGGGTCGACTGACGGAACAGTGCGTCCTGGGGCGAAGCGGAGAAATTACCTGCACCCGAAGGAAGCATGCCCTCGTAGTCCACAGAGGTGAGCTGGCGCACAGCGGCGAGCACGCCGGCACGCGTCAGATCCTTGTTGGAGGCAGCCTTTTCCAGCGCGGCCTTCAGCGGGTACGCCCACACCCAACCGGCGGTGTAGCCGTCGTTCGGCGTCACGCCCGGCAGCGCGGCACGCATCGCGGTGTGGCCCACGGACTCCGTGTTCCACGCCTTCCACGGTGCCGACTGCATGTACAGCGCCTTGATCGCGGGAGCGGCCGGCGACTTGAGCAGACCGGGATTCCACGTCGGCGAGGTGCCGATGAACTTGCCCTTGAAGCCACGGGCCGCGGCCTGTCCGATGATCACGGCCGCGTCGGTCGGTCCGGTCGTCAGGATCACCAGGTCCGGCTTCTTCGACACCACCGCGTCGATCGCACCGCCCTGGTTGTCCTGGCCGGCCGTGGTGGTCACGTTCTCGAACGTCAGCCCGCGCTTCTCGGCCGCGATCTTCGTCCCGGCCGCCGCGTCGTCGCCGTAGTCACCGGCGTTGTGCACCGCCATGACGGACTTCACGCCCATCTTCTCGGTGGCGTAGTCGACGGCGTTCATCGACTCGACGCAGTAGTTCGCGCCGGACTCCAGCACGACCTCCTCGTGGCCCCACAACGAGGTCCACGACGCCGGCACCGAGACCATGGGGGTCTTCTCGAGGTCCGGGAGGATCGCGACGGTCGTGGGCGACCCCAGCGTCTGGGTCAGCGCCAGGACGTTGCCCTTGATCTCCTGGTAGACCTGGTTGTGGATCTGCGGGTTGTACTTGTTGTCCTTGACGTACTTGGTGACGTCGATCTCGTAGCCGCCGATGCCACCCTTGTCGTTCACGCGCTTCCAGAACGCCTTCTGCGAGTCCGTGATCGGCACGGCCAGGGTCTTGAACGGGCCCTCGGTGAGGTCCGAGATGGTGCCGAGGTAGATGCAGCCCTTGGCCTTGTCGACGGCGTTGGGGCAGGCCTCCTTGGTCACGCCGGCGTCGACCTTGATGCCGCCGGCGCCCTCCTGAGGTGCGGCGCCGTCCCCTCCTCGACACGAGGCGAGCAACAGCGCCCCGACGAATATGACTGCGAGTCTCTTACCAGACATGGGGATTCTCTCTCCTCAGTACGAGAACGGCCAGGTGCGCCAGTAGTTGCGGACGCGGACCCAGATGCCGAACAACCCGCGTGGCTCGACGATGAGGAACACGATGATGAGCACGCCGTAGAGCACGGCCTCCACCTGGAAGACCGTGATCACGCCGGTCGCGTCACCACTGATGAACGGCAGCACCGTGGGCAGTTCCCTGGTGATGCGTGGCAGCAGAGTGATGAAGAGCGCGCCCATGATCGCTCCGGAGATGGTGCCCGCGCCGCCGATGAGCACCATCGCGATGTACTGCACTGACAACAGCAGGTTGAACGAGCCCGGATCGAAGAACCCGTTCACCACGAACAACAACGCGCCCGCGACACCCGCGTAGAACGAGGACACCGCGAACGCCAGGACCTTGTACCTCGTCAGGTCGACGCCGATCACCGACGCGGCCAGGTCCCGGTCCCGCACCGCCGCGAACGCCCGCCCGACCCGCGAGCGCACCAGGTTCCGCGCCAGCACGCCGAAGATGACCAGCAGCACGAACATCAGCAGGTACAGCTGCTGTGCCGCCGTGAACATCCCGTTGTCCTGATCCAGCCGAACGCCGAAGAGCTCCGGCACGGCCGCGGGCCGCCCGACTCCGGGCCCGCCGGTCAGCGACGTCCACTCCCGGAACACGTGCTCTCCCAGGAAGACCAGTCCCAGCGTCACGATCGCGAGGTAGAGACCGCGCAACCGCACCGCCACCGGCGCCACCAGGACGCCGAAGAGCGCGGCCACCAGTCCCGAGGCCAGCAGCCAGATCGGCAGCGACGTGATGCCGAAGCCGATCACCCGCCCGGTCTCGGAGCCGCTCAGTGCCGCGCCCGTGTACGCACCGATCGCGAGGAAGAACGCGTGGCCCAAGGAGACCTGGCCCGCGTACCCCGTGACGATGTTCAGCCCGATCGCGCCGATCGCCGCCACGAACCCGGTGGCGAGCAGCTGCAACAGGTCGTCGGTGATCATGAACGGCAGGAGCAGTGCGACGGCGACGAGGCCACCGGTCCACGCGCGCTTGGGACGCGTGTTCAGGAAACCCATGTCCTGCCGATAAGAGGTGTACAGCTCTGGCCTGCCCTTGATGGTTCTGGGTCCCTTCACAGCCGTTCCACCTCCTTCTTGCCGAACAGTCCGTACGGTCTGACGAGCAAGACGAGCAGCATCAACGCGTACGGCGCGACCAGCCCGAAGTTCGAGCCCAGCCACGGCGCGAAATCACCCTGGTAGGTGCCGAAGAGCGACTCGACGACACCGACCGCGAGCCCGCCGACCACCGCCCCGCCCAGCGACTCCAGGCCGCCGAGGATGATCGCGGGCAACGCTTTCAGCGCCACGATCCAGAGCTGCTGGTCGACGCCCGCGCCCGTCGCGACGAACACGCCGGCCAGCGCGGCGAGCCCGCCCGCCAGTGCCCACGACAGCGCGAACACCGACCCGACCGAGATCCCCTGCGCCAGCGCGACCTCCTGGTCGTAGGCGACGGCCCGCATCGCGAGCCCGATCCGCGAGTAGCGGAAGAACGCGAACAGCGCGACCGTCACGACCGCGGTCGTCGCGATCATCACCAGATACCGCTGCTGCACCTCGGCGCCCAGGAAGTTCACCGTGTTCAGGCCCCACGGGTCACCGACCTGCCGGACGTCGAGGCCGATGAACGCGTTCGTCACGACTCTCACCACGACGTCCACGCCGATGGTGATGATCGCGACCACGAACACCGGTTTGCCGACCATCGGCCGCAGCACCGTGCGTTCGACTCCCAGCGCCAGCACCGCGATCACCACGGCGGCGACGAGAACCGCCCCGACGAACGACACCGCGGGCGAGAGGTACGAGACCAGCACCGCACCGGCCAGCATGAACGCCGGCTGCGCGAAGCTGATCACCTGCGTCGACTTGTAGATGATCACGAAGCCGAGCGCCAGCAACGAATAGATCGACCCGGTGCCGAGACCCCGGATCAGCGACTGGAGAAACTCATCCATACATGCTCTCCACGAGGTCGTCGAACATCTTGCCCAGCGCGGATCTCTTGACCTTCTGCGTCGCGGTCAGCTCGCCGTCCTCGTGGTCGAGCTCCTTGGGGAACATGCGGAACTTCTTGATCTGCTCGACCGTCGCGAACTTCTCGTTCGCCTCGGTCACGATCTGCTGCACCAGTTCCAGGACCTCGGGTTTCTCCGACAGGTCCCGGTAGGTGGTGTAGGTGATCCTGCGCTGCTGAGCCCAGTGCCCGACCGTCTCGAACTCGATGCCGATCAACGCCACCAGGTACTTCCGCTGGTCGCCGATCACCACGGCCTCCTTGACGTACGGGGAGGTCTTCAGCGCGTTCTCGAGCTCGGACGGCGCGATGTTCTTGCCGCCCGCGGTGATGATGATGTCCTTCATCCGGTCGGTGATCTTGACGTGCGTGCCGTCGACCCACTCGCCGACGTCGCCGGTGTGCAGCCAGCCGTCGTTCAGGACCCGTCCGGTGGACTCGGGGTCCTGCCAGTAGCCCGCGAACGTGCCGCCGTGCCTGGTGAGGATCTCGCCGGTCTCCTCGTCGATCCGGAGCTCGGTGCCGGGCTGCGGCTCGCCGACCGTGCCGATCTTGACGCGTCCCGGCCGGTTTCCCGTTGCCACGGCGGTGTTCTCGGTCATGCCGTAGACCTCGTGCATCGGCACCCCGATGCCCATGAAGAACTTCAGCACGTCCGGTGCGATCGGCGCGGCCCCGGAGGCCGCGTACCGGACGTGCCGCATGCCGATCCTCGCCTTCAGGGCGCGGAAGCAGAACAACCAGCCCAGCGCGTAGACCAGCCGGCTCTTGCCCGTGTGCTTGCCACCGTTGTGCACCAGCGTTTCGCCGATGGACTCCGCGCGCTTGAGCCAGAACCGGGTCGTCGTGCGCTTGAGCCGGGACGCGGACGAGACGCTGATCGTGACACCCGCCAGCACCTTCTCCCAGATGCGTGGAACGCCGAACAGGATCGTCGGCTGCACCTCGCGGAGATTCGCCTGCACCGTCTCGATCGACTCGGCGAAGTGCACCTGCACACCGCTGGCCGCGCTGAACCACGTCGTGAAGATCCGTTCGGCGACGTGGCACAACGGCAGGTAGGACAGCGTGACATCGGCGGAGGACGGCGGTGGCGAAGTGAAACCGCCGCCCTCCACCAGCACGTGGACGGCGAACTCGACGTTGGCGACGGTGAGCATCGCGCCTTTCGGCGGTCCGGTGGTTCCGGACGTGTAGATCAACGTCATGACGTCGTCGGGCTCGGTGGCAGCCATCCGTTCCGCGAGCTCACCGGAGAACGAGTCGCGGTGCCGCGCGCCCAGCGCCAGGAAGTCCTCCCAGGCCAGCAGTTTCGGGTTGTCGTAGCGGCCTTTGATCCCGCGCGGCTCGACGTAGACGATCCATTCCAGGTCGGGGGTGTCCTCCAGCACCAGCAACGCCTTGTCGACCTGTTCCTGGTCCTCGGCGATGAGGATCCGCGTGCCGGAGTGGGACAGGAGGTAGGCGACCTCGGACGCGGGGTTGGTCGGGTAGAGCCCGACCGTGATGCCGCGGGCCGCGACGATGCCGAGGTCGGCGTAGAGCCATTCGCGCCGGTTCTCGGAGTGGATCGCGACCCGCTCACCCGGTTGCAGGCCCAGCGCGAGCAACGCGTGGCCGACCAGTTCGACGTTCGCCCAGTAGCCGGACCAGGTGACCTCCTGCCAGATGCCGAAGTCCTTGGCGCGCAGGGCGATCTGGTCAGGCGTCTGCTCCGCCCTGTCCTTCACGCGCGTGACGACCGTTGTGGTCATGGCGTCACGCTCTTGTGCTGCTCGCCGAGGTAGGCGCGGATGACGTCGGGATCCTGCTGCACCTCCGCGGGCGTGCCGGTGCGGATCGGGCGGCCGAAGTCCATGACCATCACCCGGTCGGCCAGGTCCATCACGAGGCCCATGTCGTGCTCCACCATGATCATCGGGATGTTCAGCTCCTCGCGGACGTCGAGGATGAAGCGGGCCATGTCCTCGGTCTCCTCGACGTTCATGCCGGCGACCGGCTCGTCGAGCAGCAGGAGCTTCGGTTCCATGGCGAGCGCTCTGCCCAGTTCGACGCGCTTCTGCACGCCGTAGGGCAGCAGGCCGACCGGGAGCCGGCGCCACTGCTCCAGTTCCAGGAAGTCGATGACCTCCTCGACCGCGGCCCGGTTCTTCAGTTCCTCGTCGCGCGCCTTGCCGAGCCAGAAGAACGCCGACAGCGCGCCGTACCGCATGTGGTTGTGGCGGCCGAGCATGAGGTTGTCGACGACGGTGAGGTGGGAGAACAGCTCGATGTTCTGGAACGTGCGGGCGATGCCCGCGGCGGCGACGCGGTGCGGCCGCATGCCGACCAGGTCGTGGTCGCGGAACCGCACGGTGCCCTGCTGCGGCCGGTAGACGCCGCTCAGGACGTTGAAGATGGACGTCTTGCCGGCGCCGTTCGGGCCGATGATGGCGAAGAGTTCGCCCTCCTCGACGCTGAACGACACCCCGTCGACGGCCACGACGCCGTCGAACGCGAGCCGGACGCCGTCCACTTCCAGCACGCTCAAGACAACCACCTCTTCCTGCGCTTGTAGTGCTTGACCGCACGGAACGAGGAGGTGCCGAGGCCGAGGTAGAACTCGCGGATGTCGTCGTCGGCGAGCAGTGCGTCCGCCGGCTTGTCCATGACGACCTTGCCGGTCTCCAGCACGTAGCCGTGGTCGGCGATGGAGAGCGCCATGCTGGCGTTCTGCTCCACCAGCAGGACGGTGGTGCCCTGTTCGTTGATCTTCACGACGAGGTCGCGGATCTGCTGCACCAGCAAGGGCGCGAGGCCGAGGCTGGGTTCGTCCAGCAGCAGGTAGGACGGTTCCGACATCAGCGCCCGGCCGATCGAGAGCATCTGCTGCTCGCCGCCGGACAGGTAGCCCGCGCTCTGTCTTCGTCTTTCGAGGAGTCGCGGGAAGAGCTCGTAGCAGCGGTCCAGGTTCTGCTTGAGCCGCTTGGGTCTCGCGTGACCTCCGACCTTGAGGTTCTCCTCGACGGTCAGCTCGGCGAGGATTCTGCGGCCCTCCAGGGCCTGTTTGATGCCTCGGTCGGCGATCTTCGCCGGTGGGAGGCGGTGAATCGGTTCACCGTCGAGCGTGATCGAGCCCTTGGTGACCTTGCCGTCGTGCACGTCGAGCAGGCCGCTGAAGGCCCTCATCAACGTCGTTTTCCCAGCTCCGTTCGCTCCGAGCAGAGCCACGACCTTGCCCTGGGGCACCTTGAGGCTCACGCCCCGGAGCACCAGCATCACGTCGTCGTAGACAACCTCAAGGTTGTTCGCCTCGAGCACCAGCGCCTCCTAGGGCCCCTGACATACCGCGCAGTATGCCGTCCCTGTTACATGGATCACATAGCGATTTGACCACTGTGGGCGAATTCGTGATGCGCAGATGGCGATTGGACCAGCACTCAGCGTGACCGTCCACTATGGACGAGTGTCGGATGTGTAACGCGGCGTGACACGGGTACTCACCTGATGACGACAACCGATCGAGGAGGTTTTGTGACCACCATTGAGAAGTCGGTGGACGTCCTAGTGCCAGTGAGCACGGCGTACAACCAGTGGACCCAGTTCGAGTCCTTCCCGGCGTTCATGGACGGCGTGGAGAAGATCGACCAGGTCACGCCGACCAGGACCCACTGGACGACGAAGATCGGCGGGATCGTCCGCGAGTTCGACGCGGAGATCACCGAGCAGCACGCGGACGAGCGCGTCGCGTGGACGTCGGTCGAGGGCCCGCCGCAGGGCGGCGTGGTGACGTTCCACCGCATCGACAACGAGACGACTCGGGTGCACCTCCAGATGGAGTACGAGCCCGAGACCCTCACCGAGAAGGCCGGAGCCGCGCTCGGCGTGGTCGGCCACCGGATCGAGGGCGACCTGAAGCGGTTCAAGGAGTTCATCGAGAACCGCGGTACCGAGACCGGTGCCTGGCGTGGCGACGTCACGCCGCCGCCGCAGGTCTGATCGCGGTGCGCGTTGACGCCGGACCAGCACGCGGCGTTCGAGGAACTCGCCCGCACCTCCCGTGACTCGCGGTGCTACTACGCACTGCGGGACCGGCTGGTGCGCGAGTACCTCCCCCTCGCCCGGCACATCGCCCGCCGCTTCAGCGAACGCGGCGAGCCCATCGAAGACCTCGCGCAGGTGGCGGCGGTCGGCCTGATCAACGCCATCGACCGGTTCGACGTGGGCCGGCAGACGGACTTCCTGTCCTACGCCGTGCCCACGATCACCGGCGAGGTGCGGCGCCACTTCCGCGACCAGTGCTGGGCGGTGCGGGTCCCCCGCAGGTTGAAAGAGCTGTGCGACTCGATCGACGGAGCCACCGCCGAACTGTCGCACCGCACCGGGCGATCTCCCACTCCCTCCGAGATCGCCCGGCACCTGGGGGTGTCGCTCACCGACGTCTACGAGGGCCTGCGGATCGAGAAGAACGTGGCGTTCGCGCCGCTCGACTCGCTGGAAGGCTCGACCGTCGACGACCCGGCGCTGGAGGGCGTCGAGATCCACGAGGCCCTGCAGCCGATGCTGCGGGGCCTTCCCCGGCGCGAACGGACCATCGTGGTTCTGCGGTTCTTCGGCCGGCTCACCCAGACCGAGATCGCCCGCCGCGTGGGCATCTCCCAGATGCACGTGTCGCGGCTGCTCACCAAGTCACTGGAGCAACTGCGGCACGACTTGCTGGCGGAAGAGTGAAATGAGCGAGCGAGAATGTCCGGTTCTGGCGATACTGACCTCATGAACCGGTTGCGGTGGCCTCAGAAGCTGGCGATCGGCACCGGCGCGCTGCTCGTGCTGTGGGGCGTGGCCGGTTTCTTCGTGACCGGCCTCTCCTCCTTCGCGGGCGAATCCGAGACCTGGATCCTCGGCCTGCGCGTCAACCCGTTGCAGAACGTCATCCACCTGGTCTTCGGTGCCGCGCTGCTGCTCGCCGTCCCCCGGCTGAAGGCGCTGAGCGGGACGGGCCTGCTGGTCGCGGTGGCGTTCCTGGTGCTGTTCGGGCTGGGCCTCGCGCGCTACGACGACGAGGTCGTCAACTTCCTGAACGTCAACCCCGGCAGCAACGCGCTGCACCTGTTCGCCGGGTTCGCGTCGCTGGCCGCGGCGCAGGGTGCCGCGTGGTGCCGGCAGTGCGACCGGGCCGCCCTCAAGGCCGCCTGAGCAGCCTGCGCACCGCTCGTTCCGGATCGCCCCTGCCGATGACCTCGCCCCGCTCGAAGGCGTCGACCAGGCGTGGGTCGACGTAGGACTTCCGCGCCACCGACGGCGTGTTGCCCAGGTTCCCGGCGACCTCCTTCATGACCAGGCTGACCGCTCGTTTCGACGGCTTGGGCTGTGCCGCGAAGGCCTGGGCGGCGAACACCGTGGCGTGCCAGGTCCGCAGGTCCTTCACGCTGAACTCGTCACCGACCAGTTCGCGGAACCGCTCGTTGACGTCGTCGGCGGTGAGGTCGAAGACCCGGCAGTCCGGCGACTTGTCCCTGACGAGCGACCGGACGGCCCGCGCGAGCCGCGGGTCGGTGACCTCCTCGTCGACCTCCACGCCGGACTTGGCGGGAAACCGGAACCGGACCCGATCCCCGGTCACCGACAGGTGTTCGCACAGCAGGGTCGAGACGCCGTGCGAGCCGTTCTCCTCCACGTACTCCTCGCTGCCGACGCGGAAGATGCCCAGATCGAGCATCCGCAACGCGATCGCGAGCAACCGCTTGGGGCCGCGCGCCCTCATGTCCTTCTCGATCTGCTCGCGGAACCCGCCGAGCTTCGGGGCGAGCTTCAGCACCCGGACGAACTTCTCCGTGTCGCGGTCGGTCCGCCACTGCTCGTGGTAGAGGTACTGACGGCGGCCGGCGTCGTCCACGCCCACGGCCTGGATGTGGCCGTTGGGGTGCGGCGAGATCCACACGTCCTGCCACGCCGGCGGGATGACCAGCGCTTTCACCCGTGCCACGTCCTCTTTGGGCAGTGCCGAGCCCGACTCGTCCAGGTAGCGGAAACCCTGGCCGTGCCTGCGCCGGGTCCACCCGGGACCGGCTGTCCTGCTGCGCCTCAGTCTCATCTGGCCACTCCGAGATTGATCACCATGAAACGCGGGTACCCGCCCCGCGATGAATCACTACACGGTCGGCGTGGAACAGGAGTTCCTGCTGGTAGATCCCGATTCGCGGCGGCCGGTGGCACTGGCACCCCGGGTCAGGGAGATCTCCAGCGCGCCCGGCGACCTCGACGTGCAGGGCGAGCTGACGCCGTTCCAGATCGAGGTGGCCACCGGAGTCACCTCGTCGTTCGAGGAACTGACCGACCAGGTGCGGCAGGGACGACGGGTGCTCGTGGACGCCGCCGACGAGGCCGGGTGCCGGCTGGTGGCGACGGGCATGCCGCCGATCGGCGAGGCCGGTCCCCCTCCCGGATCGGATGACCCCCGCTATCACCGGATCGAGTACTCCCACCGAAGACTTGTATCGGGAACGGGCGCGTGCGGATTGCATGTGCACGTGGGTGTTTCATCGAAGTCCGAAGCATTGGCGGCGTCGAACAAGCTGCGGGCGTGGCTGCCGACGTTGCTGGCACTGAGCGCGAACTCCCCGTACTCCCAGGGAGAGGACACCGGGTACGCGAGCTGGCGGTCGATGGTGTGGTCGCGCTGGCCGGTGAGCGGACCGCCGCCGTTCTGGAACGGGCCCGCCGACTACGACCGGACCGTCGACGCGTTGATCAGCTCGGAAGCGTTGATGGACAGGGCGATGGTGTACTGGGACGTCCGCCCCTCCGCCGATCATCCTACGGTTGAGGTGCGCGTCGCGGACATTCCGCAGCTGGCAACGGAAGTCGCGGTTCTCGCGGAGTTGATCCGTGCCCTCGTCGTGACGGAACCCTCCGAACAGCGGGTGGACGATTCCGTGCTGCGAGCGGCATATTGGCGGGCGTCGCGCGACGGGGTCGACGGACTGGCCGCCGATCCACACACCGGAAAACTCTCCCCCGCGTTCGACCGGGCGACCTCGCTCGTCGAGCACGTCGCGGTCGCACTGCGCGATCGTGGCACTCTGTCTACTGTGGAGCACCAGTTGGACTGGTTGCGCCACAACGGCTGCGGTGCCGCTCGACAACGACGCTGCCCGGACCCCGAGTCCCTTGTGGACATGCTGATCGCCCGAACGCGTGAGGAAACCTGATGCGCCTCCCCGGTCCCTGCGGCCACATGAGCTCCGCCCTGGTCGCAGCGCTGCGACTGCCGCCCCCGCCGCGGCCCGCGCTGCTCGTCAGCGGCGGCACCAGGGACGCGTGGCTCGACGACGACCTGCAGCTGTCGCTGTGGATCTGCTACGAGCTGCGGATGCGCGGCTTCGACGACGTCGCCGCCGGCTGGGAGGACCACCCCGCGCTGGCCCAGTTCCACGCCGCCCTGGAAACGCGCTGGGAAGAGGCGCTGCGGTCGCTGACCGAGGTCACCTCACCCGCCGCGTTGCCGGCAGAGGGACTGGCGGAACTCCGCACGCACCACGCGTTCTGGCAGCCGCGCCGCGAGATGCGGTCGGTGCTGCGCGACATCCAGGGCGACGCGTACGGCACGCGTTCCGAGCGGACGCATTCGGTGCTGTTCACCGTGACGTTGCGCGATCTGGAGCCGTCCGTCGGCGTCGACGAAATGCCCGCGCCGACCCTGGCCCTCGCGAACGCGCTGTCGTTGTTCGGCCTGCACCGGCGACTGGTCGGCGCCCTGGTCGGGTTCCTGACCGCGGTCGACACCATCGGCGGTGACCCGTTCGCGCAACTGCTGCCCGTCCAGTGCCCTCCCGACGACATCCGTCTCGGCTTCACCGCGTGCCACGAACTGCACGCCCGCCTGACCCAGCACGTCCACGTTTCCCAGCAGGCCGGCCGCACCTCGCTGAGGGGGCGTCGAACGCCGGTTTCGAGCCGGGTTAACGTGGGGTGCTGACCGACTGAAGGAGATCGCGTGCCTGACCCCACCGCTCTGGCCACCGTGGTCGCCGACCGGATCGCTCCGGACGTCCCCGTGCTGCACGTGTCCGGCGAGCTGGACACGACGTCCAGCGGCGAGTTGACCGGACCGCTCGCGGACAACGTGGCGGAGGGCCAGCGGGCAATCGTCGTGGACCTCGGCGGCGTGAAGTTCCTGGGTTCCGCCGGGCTGGAGGCTCTCGTCCTCGGCCAGCAGCGTGCTTCGAACGCCGGCGTCGAGTTCGTCGTGGTGGCCTCGTCGCGGGCCGCGTTGCGCCCGATCGAGGCGACCGGGCTGGACGCGGTGTTCACGATCCTGGGATCGATGGACGAGGCCGTGGAGCGCTACTCGGCGAAGTAACCGCCGGTCGGGCCGTCCGGCCCGATCCGCGTCAACCGCTCGACGGCGCCGGTGTCCTGCTCGGCGGCGTTGATCCGCATCCGGGGGAACGCCTTCGCGTACTGCACCGTGACCACGTTGACCGCGGCCGCGGACGGCGAGTCCTGGGGGCCGCTGACGTTCACCACGACCGGGGCGGCGGACCGTTCCAGCAACGGCAGGTAGGCCTGCAGGACGCGGGCCGCGCCTTCGAGGGCGCCCTCGAAGGTCTCCTCCGCCGCTCCGCCGTGGTTGACCAGCACGTCGAGCGAGTCCGGCGTGGCGGCCGAGGTGATCAGCACAGAAGCCATGCGTCCCACGTTAATCCTGGCCGATGTCCTCGTACCAGAGCTCGGGGCGCTCGGCGATGAACGTCGTCATCAGCTCGACCAGCGAGGGATCCTCGACGACGGTGATGCCCACGCCGTGCTCGGCCAGCCAGTCGTGGCCGCCGTGGAAGGTCGTGGCCTCGCCGATCAGGACGTTCGAGATGCCGAACTGGCGGACCAGGCCGCTGCAGTACCAGCACGGCGACAGGGTCGTGACCATGGTCGTGCCGCGGTAGCCGCGCTGGCGGCCCGCGTTGCGGAAGGCCGAGGTCTCCGCGTGCATCGAGGCGTCGCCGTCCTGCACGCGGCGGTTGTGGCCCCGGCCCAGCAGACGGCCGTCGCCGTCGAAGAGTGCCGCGCCGATGGGGATCCCGCCTTCGGCGAGTCCCATCCGCGCCTCTTCGACGGCGACGGCCAGCATGTCTTCAGCAGCGGTCATGCGTTCGACGCTACTTCGTCTTGTACAACTTCACCGTCATCGACGTGCCGCTCTGGCGCAGAACCTTCAGGCCGACACCGGCGGCGGGCAGCTTCACACCCGCGTTCGGCTGCTCGGCGTACCAGAACTGCTTGGTGTCGTCGAACGTCGGCTGGGCCGCCGCGCCGCGGACGTAGGACGCCTTGCCGTTGACGTGCAACGTGAAGGAGTCCGACTTCTGCAGCGAGAACGGCGCGTCGTACCCGCTGACGGTCGGCGACCAGCGCTGACCCTCCAGGTTGTAGAGCGGCGCCGGGTTGGCGTCGATCGGCAGGATCAGGCCCTCACCGGGGTGCTCGCTGACGTTGTTGTCGAGGAAGCTCGTGTTCCACAACGACACCAGCAGGCCGTCCTGGTACGGGAAGTGCTCCACGAAGTCGGGCTTGTCCGGGAAGCTGTAGCGGTACGGGCCGGTCTGGTTGTACTTGCCGTACGACTCGTAGGTGCGGTTCGAGGCGATGTAGAACTGGTCGAACGCCTTCGTTTCCTTGCCCTCGGTCGTGCGGAAGCCACGTGTGGTCCACAGCCCGGCGGTCTCGCCGCCGTCGGTCAGCACCGGGGCGCCGTCCGCGGTCACCGTGATCTGGTCGGCGAAGAAGCCCTGCAGCGCAAGGGCTCCGTCGGTGCGGTAGGCGAAGCGCAGCTTGGTGTTCTTGCCGGCGTACGCGTCGAGCGACACGTTCACGTCGACCCACTGGTTGTCCGACGAGCTGCTGATCGCGGGCGAGTCGCCGGAGTCGCGGGCGAACGGCTGACCGCCGGCCGTGCCGTCGAGCTGCGTCCAGCTGCCGTCCTCATTGGACGCTTCGACGTAGAGGTAGTCGTAGTCGGCCTCGATGTCGAAGCGGGCCTTGAGGGTGAGTGACGCGCTGGTCTTGCCGCGCAGGTCGAGCGGGGCCGTCATGGAGTGGTCGAGGTCGTTGCCCTTCTCGCTCCACCACATCTTGCTGCCCGCGAAGGGAGCGCCGTAGTCGAAGTTCTTCGAGATGTCCGGCAGGACGACGACGAGCCCCTGGGCCTTGGCGCTGTTGTACTCGTGCGGGCCGAGGTCGAAGACGCGTTCCTGACCGGCGACCGCGACCTCGTAGTCGAGCCAGCCGAGCTGCAGCTTGTCCCACGCGGAGAACTCGTTGGCACGCTCACCGGGAGCCTCGCCGGGGGCGTTCACCCGGTTCTGGGCCATGATCGACCACCAGTTGACGCCGTTCGTGCCGCCGTTGGTGTCGTAGTGGTCCGGCAGGCCGAGGTCGTGGCCGAACTCGTGCGCGAAGACGCTCACGCCGCCGTTCTCGGGCTGCACGGTGTAGTCGCCGACCCACAGGCCGGTGTCACCGATCTGCGCGCCACCGAGCTTGTTGCTGCCGGGACCGGACGTGTAGTTCTTGTACGCGTAACCGCGGTGGCTCCAGAGCGCGTCCTCACCCTGCAACGGGTCACCGTCGGCCTGGTCGCCACCGGCGTGCACGATCTGGAAGTGGTCGATGTAGCCGTCGGCCTCGTTGAAGTCGCCGTCGGAGTCGTAGTCGTAGCGGTCCCACACGTCGTACTCGGCCAGCGACGCCTTGATCTGCGCGTCCGTCTTACCGGCGGCCTTCTGGTCCGCGACCCACTGCGTGACGGCGTCCTTGATGAGCTCACGCGAGTTGTTGCAGATGTTGTCGTTGCACGGGTAGCCGTTGCTGCGGCCGTAGCGCGCCTCGTTGTACTTGACCTTCACCCAGTCCGTGACGAGTCCGTTGACCGTGTACCGGCCGCTGGACTGCTTGTCGTAGAAGTTCGCGACGGAGTTGGCGTCCTTCTTGCGGCTGAAGTACAGGTCCTGGAAGTACTTCTGGCTGAAGTCCTTGCGCCAGATCGTCGTGTTGTCGACGGCCCGGTTCGGCTCGGGGATCTGGTTGTGCGCCGGCCCGTCGAACCGCTGCGGCCCCGGCGTGGCCGGGTTGGTGTCGCGGTCGGGGTAGTCGGGGTGCCGCTCGTTGCCGAACTCCGTGAGGATCACGAAGATCTTGTCGGTCTTCTCCCGCTTGAGCTCGACGTACTGGTCCTTGTCCTGCTTCTTGCTCTTGCCGACCTTGGCGACGGTGCTGGTCCCCCGCTTCTCCGTCGACTTCTGACCGGTCAGCACGTCGGCGAGCGCCTGCTGCTTCAACGCGCGGCGCTTGATCTCCAGCTCGTGCGGCTGCTCGTCGGACTGCCGCGTCTCCTGCACCTCGGGCTGCGCGGGCGGCGTCGCGGTCGCCGGTGTGACCATGCCCGCGCTGATGAGCGCGAGCGCCGCTGCTCCCGCCAGAACTCTTCGCACTTGTCGTTCCCCTCTCGGAATCCCGAGCGCACGCTACGTACGGGTGCTGAGGATCGACACGTCCGAAGGTCGGGACTAAAGGGACATGCGGTCCCGCCGGCCTGTTGACCGAGCACCGGACACGTCGGGAGAGTGGGAGCTTCCGTTCCCCGACGTGTCGGGAGGTCGACAGTGTCGTCGATTCAAATCGGAGTGAGCAGGCCGCCGCTGGACGTGGCGGACCTGCCTGAACCCGAGGACGTCTTCAAGGTTCGCAGACTGGGCCCGCTGCAGGTGGTCCAGTTCGTCATCGGCCCGAGCCTGATCGCGCTCGGCATCTCGATCGGCAGCGGTGAGTGGCTGCTCGGCCCGCAGGCGGTCGGCAGGTTCGGTTTCGTCGGCATCGGCTGGGTGATCACCGTGTCGGCGCTGCTGCAGACGTTCTACAACGTGGAGATCGCGCGTTACGTCGTGGCGACCGGCGAGTCCCCCGTCGTCGGGTGGGGGCGCGTGCCGCCGGGCTGGAAGTTCTGGGTGCCGTTCTCGCTGGCCCTGTTCTACTTCGCGTTCATCTTCGGCGGCTGGGCGGCGGGCGCCGGACAGGGACTCTTCGCGTTGATCGCGGGCCGCGGCTACCGTCCAGGCGAGATCGAGTACGTGCGACTGCTCGCGATCGGCCTGCTCGTCGTCGTCTTCCTGATCACCGCGGGGGCCCGCAAGGTGTCCCGCGCGTTGGAGCTGACCAACTGGGTGCTCGTCGGCACGCTGCTGCTGATCCTGATCGTGGTGACGGTCGCGATCGTGCCGTTCTCCGTGTGGTCGGAGGGAGTTCGCGGCCTGGTGACCCCGGCCGCGCCACCCGAGGGCATCACGGCGACCCAACTGGGCGGACTGGCGGGGTTCACGGCGCTGGCGTCGGGGCTGAACTGGTACGCGATGAGCCACTACCGCGACAAGGGCTACGGCATGGGCCACCGCGTCGGATTCCTCTCCGGCATGCGCGGCGGCAAGCAGGAACTGCGCCACGTCGGCGTGACCTTTGAGGACACTCCGGCGAACGCCTCCCTGTGGCGACGCTGGTACCGGCTGCTGCTGATCGACCAGTGGGCGGTGTTCTTCGTGGGCGCGATGCTCGGCATGCTCCTGCCGACCGTGCTGATGGCGCACCTCGTGGCCGTGTCAGGGCAACAGCCGACCGCGGCGAACGTGCCGACGTACTCGGCCGAACAGCTGGGACTGCTCTACGGCCAGGGCATGTTCTACCTGATGCTGGTGGTGGGTGTGCTGGTGCTGTTCTCGACGCAGCTCGGCATCTTCGAGGCGCTGGTGCGCAACTTCACCGACGCGGCGCACGCGGTCTCGCCCCGGCTGCGCAAGCGGATCGAGGACGACCCGCGCAAGTTCTACTACCCGTTCATGCTGCTGGTGCTCGTGATCATCGCCGGCGCGCTGCACCTCGCGCTGCCCGTGGAGCTCGTGCAGATCTCGGCGAACATGTCGAACCTGGGCGCGCTGATGTTCCCGTTCGCGTTGATGTACCTGAACTCCCGGCTACCGCGGCCGGCCCGGCCGCGGTGGTGGCACCACGTGATCCTGGTGCTGAACGTGGTGTTCTTCGGGTTCTTCTTCGTGAACTTCGTGTACGAGTTCTTCACGGGAGGTCCGCTGGTGCGGTTCTGAAACTGGGTCATCTCACGAAGTCCTCGATGTCTCCCAGAGCGTCTTCGGCTCTGCCGCCGAGTTCTGGGTCGTCGAGCAACTCCCGCAGCCAGGGCACCACCTCTGGTAACACCTCGCGATCGATCCTGCCGACGTGGCCAAGGCACGTGACGGCGAGCGCTGCGAGACCCCGGTCGTCGCCACGGGTCACGTCGAGCAGGATGTGCTGCAACTGCACGCGTTCCGGGTCGTGGCGGACGAGGGCGAGCATGGCCTGGTAGGCATCGAGGCCGCCCGCGCGGAGTTCGCCATGCCAGCGCACCACGCACTCGTCGAGCACGACCCCGGCCGATCGGCCCAGCCAGTCGTCCAGATCGCCGGACACTGTCTTCCAACGGCCACCCTCGGCGCGGACAACCAGTTCGTCGTCCACCACGCCGACGAGTGGATCACCGGCCCACTCGAAGACCAGACCGCCGAGCGCCGGGACCTCGACGATGTCGCGCCATCCCTCCAGGGCCTCCCGGACCCGTTCCACCAGGCTCACTTCGGCGGCAACCCCTCCACGAACTCCCGGCACCGCCCGACCCACTCCTCCAGCGCCTCGTCCTCCGCCACCGCCTCCCCGTCCACGACCACCCAGCCGTTCATCGGCCGCCCGGTGAAGTCGAAGACGCGGGCACCCGGCTGGGCCAGCGCGTCGGCCTGCGCCTCCGGCCCGACACGGGCTATCAGGTCCGAGCCCAGTGCTCCTACCAGCATGTTTCCTCGCCACATGAACACCAGGCTGCCGAACATCTTCCTGGTGCTCAGGTCCGGGAGGTCGCCCAGCGACTCGCCCAGGCGGTGGGCGAGGCCCTCGTCGTACGCCATTCGCTGAATACTGTCTCAGCGAGTTGCCAGGCGCCTCTCAGTTTCGTGTGGCTTCATGGACATACAGGACATAAGGAGGCCATCTTGTTCGGCTTGGTCGGATGGATCGTCGGTTGGATCTTGACGCTGTTCATCCTCGTGATGATCGGCCGGATGATCGTGGACTGGGCGGTCACGCTGCAGGCGCGCGGTGACTGGGTGTGGCAGGTGCGGCGGGTGACGCACGGCGTCACGGAGCCTGTGCTGTCGCCGGTGCGCAAGGTGTTGCCGCCGGTGCGGTTCGGTGGGTTCGGGCTGGACCTCGCGTTCACGGTGGTGTTCATCGCGGCGCTGATCCTCAGGTCGATCGTGTGGTGAGGACGCCGGGGTTGAGCACGCCCTGAGGGTCCAGCGCGGCCTTGGCACCGGACAGGGCCGCGCCGAAGACGTCCGGCCGTTGGCGCGTGTACCAGGGCATGTGGTCGCGGCCGACGGAGTGGTGGTGCGTGATCGTGCCGCCCGACTCGATCAACGCCTCCGAGACCGCGGCCTTGATCTCGTCCCATTGCGCGGTGAGGCTGCCCCAGCGGCCCGGCGCGTAGATGCCGTAGTAGGGCGCGGGACCGTCCGGGTAGACGTGGGTGAAGCGGCACGTGACGATGCCGATGCCGCACACCCTCTTGAGCGCCTCGGTCGCCGCCTCCGTCACCGCCGCGTGCAGTTCAGAAAAGCGGTCCCAGGTGCAGGCCGTCTCGAACGTCTCGGTGATCATCGCGTGCTGGGCCATCGCGTCGCGCTGGTAGGGCATGCGCAGGAACGACTTCCGCCACCGCCCCGCCGCTCCCTCGACGACCTCGCCGTCACCGCAGAGCTCCAGCGCACGGGCGAGCAGCGCGTCGACGGGGTGGTCGGCGGACTCGAAGGCCAGCACCAGCACGGACGACGGCGATCCGGCGTTGAGGAACGCCTCCGCCGGGTCCAGCAGCCGGCAGTTGGCGGGATGCAGCCCGGACTGCGCGATCAGCCGCGTCGCCTCGACGGCCCGTTCCCACGACGCGAACCGCACCGAGGCGCCCGCACGGTGGACCGGCGGCTCCTGCAGCCGCATCCACGCCTCGGTGATCACTCCCAGAGTGCCCTCGGAGCCCAGGAAGAGGCGGTCCGGCGACGGCCCCGCACCCGACCCCGGCAGCCGGCGCGACTCGGAGATCCCGCTCGGCGTCACGACCCGCAGCGACTCGGTCAGGTCGTCGATGTGCGTGTAAAGCGTGGCGTAGTGGCCACCCGCGCGCGTCGCGAGCCAGCCCCCGAGCGTCGAGAACTCGAACGACTGCGGGAAGTGCCGCAACGTCAGCCCGTGTTCCTTCAGCTGCGCTTCCAGCGACGGACCCAGCACCCCCGCCTGAATCCGCGCGGCGCGGCTGGTCGGATCGACCTCCAGCACCCGGTCCAGCCCGCCGAGATCCAGCGTCACGACCCGGTCCAGGTCACGGGGTTCGACCCCGCCGACGACGGAAGTGCCGCCACCGAAGGGGATCAGCGCCACGCCGTTCGACCCGCACCAGTCGAGCACGTCCACGACGTCCTGCTCGGTGCGCGGCCGGGCGACGGCGTCCGGCAGCGGGCCGACGTCGCCTGCGAGGTTGCGGGTGACGTCGCGATAGGCCTGGCCGCGGGCGTGCGCGAGCCGGTCGACGGGATCGGTCGAGCAGATGTCACCCGGCGGCTCGACGCGCGACTCGGGCAGGTCCAGCGAGGACGGGTCCGGTGGCTCGTGGAACGTCAGGTCCGCGTCCGGCAGCACGGCCCGGACCCGCTCGACCAGCGCACGGCGTTCCTCCGGGGTGACGGCGTCCTCGACGTTGCCCCAGCCCCACCACGACCTCGTTGTCATGACGAGCAACCATAAGCGAAACGCTCGCGTTCTGGAATGCCTGAGTAGAAGTACACGCGCGTGCCAGGCGATCGCGGCGCTACCGTCACGTCATGAAGTTCTGGGGGATAGCACTTCTGTTGCTGGCGCTCGTGGTGACCGCGTTCTTCGCCGGCCAGCCGGACGGCAACAGCGCCACCGACAAGAAGGCGAGAGAAGTCGCCGAACGCATCGGCTACCCGCGCGGCACCGACGGCAACGCCTACGCCCGTTCCGCGCTGTACGGCAACACCGACCAGAAGTACTTCGCGGTCCTGGAGATCACCGACAGCCCGACCGCCGACCCGCAGAAGGTGCGCGCCAGCCTGCTCTTCCGCGTCTTCGATCCCGGCACCTCCGAGTCCACGGGATTCCGGCTCTGGGACGAGGACCCGGTGACCGCCTGCTACCGCGCCGACTTCAACCACTACGGCGTCACCGACGGAGGCCCCGACCGCGTCCGCTGCCCCGCCGACGCCAGGCCGATCGTCCCGCCGCCCGCCCAGCGCACCGGCGTTCCGGAGAACTACCCCGAAGCCTTCAAGACGATCCTCACCGCACTGCCGCCCACTCCGACGGCCGACGAGGTGCTCGCGGAGCTGCGCGCGAAACTTCCGCCGATGCCGGTCGACCCGGAGAGCAAGCTGCCCTGGAAGGAGCCGCGCCTCGACGCGTTCGTGAAGGACGGCAACGTCGGCGTCGTCGCCGCGGGAGGTGGCGACTGCCTCAACGGGGTGCGGCTCGCCAACGGCACGGTCGAGGCCTGGCACCCGCCGCGCGTGCAGACCCAGCCGGGCGAGATCGGCTGCTCAGGCCAGAGCGCGCTGGTCCTGTACACGACGCCGCCACCGCACTAACCCGCGCCGAAGCAGACGAACCCGACCGCAGCCGCATAAGCAGCGTCGTCCGCGGAAGCCCGTTGCACCGCGGCCAGAGCCTCCGCCGGAGCCATCCCGGCGGCGAGCTTCTGGTGCAGTTCCACCATGACGGGCGCCGTTCCGTCCGTCGGCACCGGAACGACCGGCGCGATCAACGTCCGGGTGCCCAGGCCGAGCAGTGCCGCGGTGAAGCCCATCAACTCGTCACCCGGCCGGACAGCGGACTGCCCGGTGTCGCAGGCCGACAGCACCACCAGCGTCGGCGGGGTGCGCAGGCGTTCGATGTCGTAGACGGTCAACGGCCCGTCGGCCAGCTCCAAAGCCGAGAACAGCGGGTTGTCGACGCGGAACGAGCCGTGCGCGGCGATGTGGGCGAGCGCGGCACCGTCCATTGCGGACGCCACTGCACTCACGGTCGCCTCGGTGTCGACCAGAACGCGTCCGGCGACGTGGGCGCTGATGGCCTTGATCTCGGCAGGAGCGGCGGCCATCCGCGGTCCGGCGGCCAGCACGGCCTCACCGGAGGCATCGGGCACCGAAGTGGCGCGCAACCAGACCGAGGCCGAAGGCGCGACGGTCACCTGGCGGTTCAGCACGGCCCACGGCAGCCCGTTCAGAGCACCGGTCGGCACGACCACCAGAGGCCGGCCGTCGATCCGCGCCGACAGAGGATCGAGCAAACGGCGAGCCAGCAGCGAAGCCGCGTGCGACGCCGACGAGCGGGCCACGGCCATGTTCGGCAGCTGCGGCGGCAACGTCACGAGGCGGTGCAGGGCGAAGCGGAGCAGGCGGATCTCGCGGACCACGCCCTCCACGGCGCCCAGGGAGTGCAGCGAGGCGCGGCCGCCGGCCAGGACGACGGCCATCAGCACGCCGTCGTACTCCACGAACTCGATCAGCGCCGACGACCCCAGCGCGGACCCGAGCGCGCCGACCGACGGTGGCTTGAAGACGGAGACCTCGCCCGACACCTGACGGGTGAGGTCCCGGACGCGCTGCTCGGCGCGGACCAGCTTGGCGCGCAGGGCACCGGCGGGCTTCCCGGCCAGCACAGCGGATTCCACGTCCGCCGCGACCGCGCGCAACGACGCCAGCGCGTCCTCGAGGCGAGGATCGTCCGGCGGTGACACGGACTTCATCCGCAACGCCCCGGCCCGCCAGCTCTCGGTCCACGACAGCACGCGCGCCGCGTTGCCCGAGGCCACCGCGAGCCGCAGGCCTTCCAGCGCGAGAGCCTGGCCCTGCACACCGATCGACGCCCGCAGCTCGGCCGCGCCCAGCGACACCCGGTACTCGTCCAGCAGCCCGATCCCCCGGCGCAACGCCGAAGAGGTCCCCCGCACGTCACCGGAAAGCTTGCGGCGCAACGCTTCCGCGTACCAGCCGCGCACCCGCAGGCCGGCCGGGCCGCGCAGGCGTGCACCAGCGGCGACGGAGAACTCGGCGACGGCACGCGCCCGGTGGCCCAGGTCGGCGGCGACCAGGCCTGCGTCGATGCGGGCCTCCAGGGCGGGCAACCGCCAGTCCATCGCGTCCAGCTCGGAGGCGACCCGCGACAACGCCAGGCGCAGCGGCCTGTTCCGGTCCCCGCGCAGCACCGCGGCGTGCAGTTCCAGGTAGCGCGCGCCGGCCGCCCACAGCAGGCGTTGCTCGTGACGGAACCGGCGGCGTGCCTCGGCGGCGAACCCGTTGGCGGCGTCGGGATCGTCGTCCAGCAGGGCGATCCGGGCGCGGAAGTACAGGGCCTCCGAGACGCCCAACGGGTTCTTCAAAGCCTTCAGCTCGGTGATCGCGCGGTCGGCGGCGGCGCGGGCCTCGTCCAGCAGGGGCACCGAGACGAGCAGCTCCAGGCGGTTGACCAGCAACACCGGCCGCATCACGTCGAGGCGCCGGTGCACCTCTTCGGCCTTGTCGAACAACGTCAGCGCGGCGGGCACGTCACCACTGCGGGTCGCCATGATGCCGGCGTTCCAGTGCACGTCGGCGACACCGAGTTCCTGACCGAGCTCGCCCAGCAGGGAGGCCGCCAGCTCGAAGTCCGCCGACGCCTCACGCATGTTCCCCACGTACGCGCGCACGAGGCCGCGGTTGTTGAGAGCGCGCGCCTCGACCAGTTGATCCCCCACACGACGTGCGCCGGCGATGGCCGCCGTGTAGTCGCGCTGCGCGTCGTCGTAGCGGGTCAGGTAGTGGAAGACGATGCCGCGTTGCTTCAGCGCCGCCACCGAGTCGGCGCCCGTCAGCGACGGCATGGCGTCGTCCAGCAGCTTCAGCGCGGCCTTGTGCTTGCCCGTGTAGGCGAGCACCCAGGCCAGGCTCATCTGGGCCAGCGCCTGCAGGCGGGGCAGCGAGGCCTCGGCGGCGATGCGGATGGAGCGGCGCAGGTGCCGGGCGGCGCCGGCGAAGTCGTGCATCTCCCGCAACGCCAGGCCGATGGCGCGTTCGGCGATGGACCATTCCGAACGATCTTCCGTCGCGCGCAGGACGGCGCGGGCCATCTCCACGGCCGCGCGCGGGTTGCGCTGCCTGGCCTCCAGCGCGTCCTCCGCACAAAAGTCGGTCACGGCAACACTTTATCCGCTGTGGTAGCTTGATCAAGCTCGGTCGGGGTGCCCGTCAACGCTGCTTTAGTGAGGCCGTGGTGTCGAAGTCGCCAGAAAGCGCGGAGCTTTACCAAAGAGCTTTCCTGCAGCTCATCGCCGAGGACAAGACCATCAGCTTCCACGCCGAACGCGGGCGTGAATTCCTTTATCGACCCGGCCAGTTGCTCGTCGGGGCCGAGGACCAACAACGTGTGATCGAAAAGCTGCGGGAAAACAACATCGCCGCGCGCCCGGGCGAAGGATTCGCCGGATTGGCGCGATTGACGTTGCCGAACAACCCGGAGGACGTGCCGCGGATTGTTCGGTTGTTGCGCGACCAGCGCACCTGGCCGGGCGAGCGCGTCCCGCTCGTGCAGCCGCACCACGTGCTCGTCGGCCACGGCGGCCTCGTCATGGGCAGCCCCGGCGACCGGCCGTACCCCGCGGACCCGGTCTCGGCGCCGAAGTACGACGAGCGTCTGAAGAACGTCCGGGTCGGCATCATCGACACGGGCATCTCCGCCGACGCGGGCGGCGAGCACCCCGAGTGGTTCGACGGCCGGTACGCCAAGGAGGCCGACGACGTCGACGCCGCCTACAGCAGCGGCGACAACTTCGCGTTGCAGGGCGGGCACGGCACGTTCGTCGCGGGCGTCATCCAGAACGCGGCGCCGGGCGTGACGTTCGACCCGGAGGCCGGCCTCGACCCGAACGGGTTCGGCGACGAGGAGCGGGTCTGCCGCAAGATCACCGAGCTGGGCAAGAAGAAGATCAACGTCCTGAACCTGTCCCTCGGCTGCTTCACCGAGGACGACGTGGCCTCCGAACCGTTGCGCCGCACGATCGAGGCACTGCCAGAGGACGTCGTGGTCGTCGCCTCGGCCGGCAACCAGGGCACGCAGCGGCCGAGCTGGCCCGCCGCGCTGTGCCGGGTCACCGCCGTCGCCGCGGCCCAGCAGGAACGCGACGGCTCGATCGTCCCGGCCTTCTACTCGAACTGGGGCCACTGGGTCGACGCGTGCGCGATCGGCAACCGCGCGTCCACATACCTCAAGGGCGAGTGGCAGCTGCCCGGTGAGGGCTCCGCTACCCCGTTCGCGCTGTGGGCGTACTGGTACGGCACGTCGTTCGCCGCTCCCCTGGTCACCGGGCGGATCGCCGCCACGATGGTCGCGGACGGCATCGACGCACGTCAGGCGCGTGACAAGCTGCTCACCGGACCGGACTTCCACCCCGGCTACGGAATTTTCGTCAAATAGTTGTATCTGCGAGGCAACCTCGGCCTCCGCCAGTTGTGACCGCAAGGAGTCGACGTGACCTCAGCCTCCCCGATCGCCGCGCTCGTGAGCGCGGCGGCCGCGGGCGACCAGTCGGCGTGGAACGAGATCGTGGACCGGTACACGCCGCTGGTGGTGTCGGTGATCTACAAGCACCGGCTGCGGCCGGCGGATGCGGCCGACGTGAACCAGACGCTGTGGCTTCGGCTCGTGGAGCAGATCGGACGACTGCGCGAGCCGGAGGCGCTGCCGGGCTGGATCATGACGACCACCCGCAACGAGTGCCTGCGCGTGCTGCGCGTGCAGCAGCGGACGCACCTCTACGACCCGCTGTCCGAGTCCGACGCGCTGGAGTCGGAGCAGGTGGACGCGGACGTCGAGTCGGACCTGCTGGCGGTGGAACGACGGCAGGCGTTGCGCGACGGGTTCGCCGAGCTCACGGAACAGTGCAAGCGCTTGCTGACGAAGCTGATGACCGATCCGCCGCCGAGCTACCAGGTCGTGAGCGAAGAGCTCGCGATGCCGGTCGGCAGCATCGGCCCGACGCGGATACGTTGCCTGGAGAAGTTGCGCAAGACCCCTGCGCTCTCAGCGTTCCTGGGAGCGCCGGCGAAGAGAGGAGGTGTGCTGGGTGCGGCACGACTGGGACAGTGACGAAGTACTGCTCGACGCCTTGCGCGACGCGTTGAGCACACCTTCGGACGAGGTGCCGCCGGAGTTCGTGGAGGCCGCGAAGGCCGCGTTCACCTGGCGGAACATCGACGAGGAACTGCTGCTCATCACGTCGTACGACTCCGTGCTGGACGACACGCTGTTCGCCCGTGCGCGGTCCACGTCGACGGCGCGGCAGCTCGTGTTCGACGCGGACGGCGTGATGCTGCAAGTGGAGGTGTCGGCGGCGGGGGTCACCGGCCAGCTGATGCCGGCCACCGGACCGGTCACGCTGGTGACGCCGACCGGCGACCACGAAACAGCGGTGGCCGACGAACTGGGGATGTTCGTCATGGGGGTCGCACCACGAGGACCGGTGAAGTTCCGGTTCACAAGTGGCTGCACCGATTGGTTCATCCTCTGACTCACCATTCGTGTGACGGGTGAATTCCCTCGTTCGGCCTACGTCTGCGGCCAGTAGGGTTATCGACGCTCAGAATTCGCATCGCGAGAGGTGTGGCTGTGGTCGATCGAGTCAGCTGGGTTCCGGAAGGCGTCAACGTCGAGGTTCCGAGTTCCGCCCGGATCTACGACTACCTGCTCGGCGGCGGACACAACTTCGAAGCGGACCGCGCCACGGCGGAAGCGCTGATCAAGGTTCTTCCGGTGCGGGACATGGCCCGGCGCAACCGCGCCTATCTGCGCCGGGTCGTGCTGGAACTCGCGGAACTCGGCGTCCGGCAGTTCCTCGACCTCGGTTCGGGCATCCCGACCGTCGGCAACGTGCACGAGGTGGCGCACGAGGTCGCCCCGGACTCGAAGGTCGTGTACGTCGACTTCGAACCGGTCGCGATCACGCACGCCGAACTGATGCTGGCGGGCGAGCGGGACGTCACCGCGCTGCTGGGCGACCTGCGCGAGCCGGAGAAGGTCGTGGCGCAGGCCCAGCAGCACCTCGACTTCTCGCAGCCGATCGGCCTGCTGGTCGTGGGGGTCCTGCAGTTCATCCCCGACTCGGACGACCCCTGGGGCGTGTTGTCGCGCTACGTCGAATCGCTCTCGTCCGGTTCGTACCTGGCGCTGTCGCACTTCACCGCGGACAGCATGCCCGCGGCCATGGCGGCCGGTGCGGAGATCTTCGCGAAGACCGCGGAGCCGATCACCCCGCGCACCCGCGCCCAGGTGACGGACATGCTGGCGGGTACCGAGATCGTGGAGCCCGGCATCGTGTTCACGCCGCAGTGGCGGCCAGAGACGCCCGAGGACGTCGGCGACGATCCGTCCAGGGCCAACCTCTACGCCGCGGTGGGCCGCAAGCCCTGATGACCACCACGCCCGTCGCACAGCGCTGGGCGGCTGTTCTGATCGAGAGCGCGTATTCGCCGATGTCGCGGCGGAAGCTGACGCAGCACCTCGAGGAGCACGCCGCCCGGCTGCGTGCTGGGCAGGCGGCGGTGGCCATCGGGGAATGGCTGGTGCGCAAGCGTTTCACCGGACCGGACTCGTTGCGGCGCACGCTCGAGGTGCTCGGGCCGGAGTTTCCTCCCGAGGTGCTCGGCGCACTGGCGGCGGGATACGTGCGGGCGACGCGCGACCAGTTGTTCGCCGAGCAGGAGCTCGTCAAGAACGCTCTGCTGAAGGCCGTCGAGGACGCGCAGCGCGACCTGCACGACAGCGAGGCCCGTTTCGCGCAGGTCTTCGCGACGACGGCGGTGGGCATCGCGATCTTCGACCTGGACGGCGCGGTCGTGGAGGCGAACGAGGCGCTGGCCGCCATCCTCGGGCACGAGGAGATGCCCAAGGAACTGTTCGCCGAGCCGGACGCGGCCGCACTGGCAGCGGCCTGCCTGCGCCTGCTCACGTCCTCTGTGGACACCGACCGGCGGGAGTGGGAACTCGCCCGCGGCAACGGCGACACGGTGTGGGCGAACGTCGTGCTGTCCGTGCTGCGCGGGTCGGACGGGCTGCCGAAGTTCCACGTGGCGTTGATCGAGGACGTCACCGAGCAGCGGATGCTCCAGGAATGGCTGCGGCACCAGTCGCTGACGGACCTGCTGACCGGACTGCCGAACCGGGCGTCGTTCACCGACAAGCTGGAGTCCGCGCTCGCGACCGGCGAGCCGCACACCCTGGGCTACCTGGACGTCGACAGCCTGACGATCGTCAACGACGGCTTGGGGTACGTGGCGGGCGACGCCGTGCTGGTCGAGGTGGCGCGGCGGCTGCGGGTGGTACTGCCGGACGCGGTGGTGGCACGGGTCGGCGGCGACGAGTTCGTCGTGCTGATCCAGGGCTCCCCCGACGTCGCGGCGCTGGCGGCGATGATCGACGAGGAACTGTCCGAGCCGGTGTACCTGCAGGGCGCCGGCGTCGCGGTGTCGACGTCGATCGGTTTCGTGCACACCGCCGGCCCCGGCGTGGATCCCACGGCGCTGCTGCGGCGCGCGCATTCGACGTTGCGCAGAGCGGAAGCCGGCGGCAAGAGGCAGTGGGCGATCTACGACCACGAGGCCGACGCCGCCGACCGCACCCGGTTCGCGCGGATCGCGGCGATGCCCGGTGCCTTCGAGAACGGCGAGATCTCCGTGGAGTACGCGCCGGTGTCGTGGGTCTCGGGACCACTCGCCTTCGTGGAGGCCACGCTGCGCTGGGGCGCCACCCGGCACGACGACGTCGTCGCCCACGCGGACGCTCTCGGCCTGGCCTCGCGGCTCGCGCGGATGGTGTTGCAGGACGCGTGTTCGCGCGGCGAGCCGGTGCTGATCCGGTTGTCTCGCGACCAGTCCAGGGACCCGGATCTCGCGGCGCACGTGCGGTCCACGTTGCGGGGCAACTCGTTCCCGGCGTCGTCGCTGTTCCTGGCGCTGGACGTCCGGTCGATGCCGGACGGCGAGGAGAACCTCGAGGTGCTGCACGACATGGGCGTGCACGTGCTGCTGCACGAGTTCGGCGGCGGGTTCGCCGGGCTGTCCACTGTGGACCGCAGTCCGGTCTGGGGCGTCCGGCTGGCCAAGCCGCCCTCGGAACGGCTTGCGCGGCAAGGGCTCGCGCTCATGGTGCCGTTGTTGCGGTCGGCCGGCGTGCACGTGATCGGCGGGCCGGGCGACCCGGACGAGCTTCGGGCGCTGGGCGTGGATCTGGTGGTCTCGCTGTGAGTGGTTGTGGCCGTCAGGGAGACCACAACCACCCACGTGCGTTTTAGGCAGCGTCCTCGAACGTCGTCGCCTGAACCGTCACGGTCCCGCCGAAGTTCCGCACGACCTCGGCCTTCTCCGCGGCGTTCGGGTTGGGGTTCTTGCACGACGTGCCGGCGCTGGCACCGGACATCAGGTCGGTGCACAGACCCGTCCGGCGGTCCGGCAGGCCCAGGATGTGGCCGAGCTCGTGCGCGGCGATCCGGACCTTGTCGTGGCCTTCGGTGACCGCCTGGCGGCCCATCCACACCTTGCCGCGGCCGAGACTCGTCGTCTGGGCGCGGGGCCAGCCGTTGTCCGCGACGATGGTGATGTTCGCGGCGCCGGGGACCTTCTTCAACTTGATGGTGTTCGGGAGCTGCGTGTTCCACACGTTCGCGCCCGCGTCGACGGCCGCCACGAACTCAGCGGCGCCGGACGAGTTGTAGGTGATCTCACGGGGCGCGGCTTCCGCGGTGCCGATGAGACCGACCGAGAGGGCGGCAGCACTGGCGACCACAGCAATTGTTTTGCGCAGGGACACAGGAATCTCCTCGCAATGCAGGGTAATTGCACCCCGACTGTATCGCTGCGCCGTTGGGGCACAAGAAGAGTCAAGTGTGAACCGACGCTGGCACGGTCAAGAGCGTTCGTAGGTGATCGGACGACCCGGATCGCGAAACTACCGCACGGCAAGGGGAAACAGGCCCTACGACCGGACTTCGCGCGAACTTCCACACCGGACCGGCCGCCGCCGAACGGGCGAATAACTGTTCACACGCGTCTGGCTCTGATGGACCAGAAGGCGCAACGCGAACGGGGGCCGGTGCGCGTGGCACCGGCCCCCGTTACCGCGGGAAGCGGGTCTAAGCGAACGAAGGCTGACGCAGCGCGTGCTCCACCAGCGCGATCAGGATCTGCTTCGTGGACTGCCGGTTGCGGGCGTCGCACGGAATTATCGGCACCGACGACGGAATCGTCAGCGCGTCCCGAATCTCCTCCGCACGGTGGTGCATCAGACCGTCGAAGCAGTTCACCGCGATCACGTAGGGCAGGTCGCGATCCTCGAAGAAGTCGATGGGCGCGAACGCCTCGTCGATCCTGCGGGTGTCGACCATGACCACGGCACCGATGGCGCCGCGGACCAGGTCGTCCCACATGAACCAGAACCGGTGCTGACCGGGCGTGCCGAACAGGTACAGGATCAGATCCTTGTCCAGCGACACCCGGCCGAAGTCCATGGCCACCGTGGTGGTCACCTTGTCCGGCACCATCGACAGATCGTCGACTCCTACCGATGCCTGGGTCATCACGGCCTCGGTCGTCAGCGGGGTGATCTCGGAGACCGACCCGACGAACGTCGTCTTGCCGACACCGAACCCACCCGCGACGACGATCTTCGACGACACCACGTTCAGGTCGGCCCCAGGTGACCCCGGACGACCCGGAGCACCGTTGCTCATGGGAACTTCTCTCTACTCAGGCTCTCATGGAAACGTGCAGCTGGGCGCGGATCTCCGGCGTGAGCTGGAGACCGACCCGCTCCACCAGCCGGGTCATCGCGTAACCGATGAGGCCGATGTCGCAGTTGGGTGCGGCGAGCACGGCGAGGCACGACCCGTCGCTGATGGACATCAGGAAAAGATAGCCCCGTTCCATCTCGACGACGGTCTGTTTGACCTCACCGGCCTCGAAGCAGCGCGCCGCGCCGAGGTTCAGCGAGACCAGTCCGGACGAGACGGCGGCGAGCTGCTCCGCGCGGTCGTGCGGCAGACGGTCGGACGAAGCGAGCAACAGACCGTCGGCGGAGACGACGATCGCGTGTGCGACACCGGCCACCCTGCTGACGAAGTCCTCGACCAGCCAGCTGAAGTTGTCCAGTTCCTCAGTCGCGGTGGTCACTGGCGTTCCCTTTCTGCGATCACGGGGATGCCTCCGACGGCCGAGTCGAAGAGCGACTCACGGCCCATCTGGACACCCTTCTGGTACGTGGCGAACCGCTGACGCAACCGGTCGGCGGACCGGCCGGGGATGGCGGCGGCGCCCGCCAGCTGGGGTGTCGGGGACGACGGCTTCGGCAGCGAACCGGGGACCAGGCGCGCCTGGGGGACGCGCTTGGGCAGACCGTTCTCCGTCGTCTGCGCCGTACCACCGTTGCCGAGCGCGCCCGCGGCCTTCCAGCCTTCGTCCGCCGCGCCCCAGTCGGAGTCGGCGTAGTCGGCGACCGCGCGCGGCACCGCCGTAGGTGCCTCGATCTTCACGGTGTCCGCCGCCGCACGCTGCCGCTTGGGCAGGCCGTTCACGGTGGCGGGCTCCGCGTCGTGCTCTGCTTCGTCGTGCCCTGCGTGGTCGAGCCCGGCGCGTTCCGGCTCCGCTGACGGAACGTCCTTTGTAGACGGTTCGGGCGCCGAGGGGGTCTGGAACCACCTCGACAGGTCGTCGTGCGAGATCAACGGCTCGTCGACGATCGCGGGGAAGATCTCCGTGGCGGGCTCTGCCGGTCGTTCGACCGGCGGCTCGTAGGAGTACCCGGCCTCTGCCGCCTCTTCGTCCGCCTCGATCCGCGCGGTGAACAGGCCGTCCGCGGACGTCTGCTCGATGCGGTGGCGGCCGGAGTTCTCGTCCTCGACGGCGGACCCCGGCACGACGACCGGGTGCTCCGGCGTCCACTTCGGCACACCGGACAGGCCCTCGCCGGCGGAGGTGGACTCGATCGCGGCCATCTGCGGTGCGGCCGGCAACGGCAGCGCCGGCGCGGCTCCCTTGTGCAGCAACGAGATCGGCAGGATCACCTGGGCGGTGACGCCACCCTCTATGTCGTCGTTGTTCCCGAGCGTCACGCGGATCTCGTGGCGCTTCGCGAGCTGGCCGACCACGTAGAGGCCCATCTCCCGGGCGACCGAGACGTCGACCTCCGGCGGATCGGCGAGCTTCGCGTTGAACTCGACGACGTCGCTCTCCTGCATGCCGACACCGCGGTCGTGGATGCGGATGGCGACCTCGCCCTTGCGAGTCTCTATCGTCCGCACCGTCACCTTGGTGGTGGGCTTGGAGAACGCCGTCGCGTTGTCGAGCAGCTCGGCCACGAGGTGCGCGAGGTCGTTGACCACGCGGCCCTGCACCATGAGCTCCGGCGTCGGCGCGATCTGGACGCGCGCGTACTTCTCCACCTCGGACACCGCGGCGCCGAGCACCTCGGCGATCGCGACCGGGCGGGTGACGCGGCGGTTGACCGTCGTGCCGGAGAGCACCAGCAGGTTCTCGCTGTTGCGCCGCATCTGCGTCGCGAGGTGGTCGAGTTCGAACAACGACGCCAGGTGGTCCGGGTCCTGCTCGTCCTGCTCGAGCCGGTCGATCACGCTGATCTGCCGTTCCACCAACGCCTGCGAGCGCCGCGACAGGTTGATGAACATGTCGTTGACGTTCGCGCGCAGTGCCACCTGCTCGACGGCGAGGCGGACGGCTTCGCGCTGCACGAGGTCGAACGCCCGCGCCACCTGGCCGACCTCTTCGGTCGTGTTGAGCGGCACCGGGACGATCGCCTCTTCCGCGGCCCGTTCGGGGTCGCGGTGCGAACGAATACGGCGAATCGCGTCGGGCAGCTGGTTGCGTGCCACATCCAGCGCGCTGCGACGCAGCACTCGCAGTGGCCGCAGCATCGACTGCGCGACCATCGCCATCAAGCCGAACGCGATCAGCAGCGAGATGGCGACCAGTCCGGCGTCACGCCACGCGGAACCCCGTGCCTCGTCGGCAAGGCGCGTGGTCGTCGCGTCGGCCTGGCTCTCCAGCTCGGTCGCGACCTCGCGAACCAGGTTCGCGGTGTCCTGGCCGATCTTGAGCACCTCGGCGTCCGTGATGGACACGGGCTTGCCTTCGGCGTCCTGCGCGAGTGCGAGCCGCACCAGCCGGTTGCGACCGTCCACGGCCGAACCGGAGACGACGTCCTGGAACTTCTGCTGGTTGCCGGCCGACGCCACGTTGTTGAACTCGTTGAACGCCGCGTCCAGCCGGGACTGCGCGGACCGCAGTTCGTCCGCGGCGCCGGGCGCGAAACCCTTGCGCAGCGCGGTGGACGTCAGCAACGAGTTCTGCTGGCCGAGCTGCTCCTGCGCCGTGTAGAGCGCCTGAGCGGCGGTGACCAGCGGAACGATCTCCGGCTCGCTGAGGCTCGACACCGCGGCACGGTGCACCTGGCTCAGCGAGGCGATGATCTGGTTGTACGCGCTGATCACGGCGACGTCGGGGTACTTGGTGCTCAGCAACGTCACGCGCAGGCTGCCCAGTCCGTCGAGGGACTGCACCGACTTGGTGAACGACTCCTGCAGGGGCGCGCTCAAGGCCGTGGCCGTCGCGCCCGAATCCTTGTACTTGCTCAATTCCACATCGGTGAGACCGGTGCGGGCGGCGTGTTCGGGACACGCGTTCTGCCTGCCAGCGGCCACACACTGCACTGCCCAGTCACGTTCGACCTGTAGAGCGTTTTCCACCTTCGCGGCCTGGTGGCTCACGGCTAGCTCGCGCTGGACGCTGCCGAAGAGTTCGACGTCGTCGAGCTGGGTGTTGAGCCTCAGACCCGCGAGAGTCGCGGTAGTCAGGGCTGGAACTAGCAACACCACCGCGAGCTTGCTCCGCAACCGCCAGTTGCGTAGGCGGAACCGGTCGATGCCTCGCTGGTCCTCACGACCGCGCACCGTCAACACTCCCCGCCCCGTTTAATAGCAGCAAACCTGGTGGATCTTGGAGTAAAACACGCTGTTCTCATACCGCCGTTCGGACGACAAAACAGCTGGTTCGAGAATCAACAACTTGAACTGGGCGACTAAACGGCCCCTAAGCGATAATTCATCTGGTGGAAACGTTCGCGCGGGTGACCGTGATCACGGCCTGATCACAGCCACCCGCGCTGTTCGTCAACTACCGGAGGGCTGGATGAGCATCGGCTTGACGTCGAGCTCCTTGTCCAGCATCTGGTACCGCTGCATCAGCTGGACGACCCGCTGCAGGCGCGTCGCGTCGAGCGTGGTCGGGAAGGCGCCGAAGTGCACGAGACCCGCGGTTTCCTTGTCGACCTTGGCGTACTCGACCAGCAGCGGCTCGACCGTGGGACGGTCGGTCGCGTCGGCCTGACCCTTGGCCATGGCACGCTGGAACGCGGCGATGGTCTTGGGGTTGTTCTTGGCGAACTCACCACTGGTCGCGTAGCCCGCGATCGGGATGTTGTCCGTCGGGCCGGACGCGGCGTCCAGCACCTTGATCTGACCGGCGGCGCGCTGAGCGCGGGTGATGAACGGCTCGACCATGAAGGCCGCGTCGACGGTCTTGTTCTGGACAGCCGCCTGCATGTCCGGGAACGGCATCTCCTTGAACTTGACCGAGTTCACGTCCACGTTCGCGGCCTCGAGCGTGGCCTTCGCGGTGAGCTCCGCGATGTTCTTGAACGTGTTGATCGCGATGGTCTTGCCCGCGAGGTCGGCCGGAGTCTTGATGGCCGAGTCGCCGGCCGCCAAGATCAGGAACATGTCGGGTTTCGCCTGGTAGCCGTCGGCGATGAGCTTGATGCCGTCGACCGCCTTGGCCGCGTCCTTCGACTGGGCGGCGAAGAACGAGACCCAGTTGCCGAACGTCATGTCGAGCTCTTTGTTGATCAGGCCGGGGATCGCCTGAGCACCACCCTGGATGGTCTTGACCTCGACCTCGAGGCCTTCAGCCTTGAAGTAGCCCTTCTTGATCGCTACGTGGACAGACGCCACGTCGAGAACCGGGATCAACCCCAGGGTGATCTTGGACTTCTCGACCGGACCACTGCTGTTCGCATTGGACGCGGGCGCCTGCTCTTTGCCGCCGAGCAGTCCACAGCTCGCCACGGTGGCGAGCAGCGTGGCAAGGGCGATGCCACGGACGGCCATACGGCGGACTCTTCGAGTCATCGGGAGCACTCTCCTGTCGGAGCGGTGTCGTCGTTGCGGGGAAGGATCGCGACGGTCAACCACTCAGAGTAATGACGCTGCTCCAAAAGACCCCAGTTGACCGACACGAGCAGGTTCCAGTCAACTACCTGCGGTGAGCATCTAAGCACAGCAGGTCTAGGGCTAGGAGAACCCCAGTTGAAGCGCTCCGTGACCGTTGTCGGCGCAGGGCCGGCCGGTCTGACCTTGGCAAACTTGATCCAGCAGTCAGGTATCGACTGCGTGGTGCTCGAAAAAGCTAGTCGAACCCATGTGGAAACCCGGGCACGCGCGGGAGTCTTGGAGCACCGCTCTGTAACCATGTTGGAGTCACTCGGACTGGCAGATCGTTTGCTGATGGAAGCAGACCGTCACGGTACGTGTGAATTCCGCGTGAGCGGCCAGGCGTTCCAGGTGTCCTACAGCGACCTCTACGGTGGCCGCGAACACTACGTCTACCCCCAGCAGGAAGTCGTCAAGGACCTCATCGGGGGATTTCTGGACACGGGTGGGGACATCCGGTTCTCGGTCAGCGACGTGGAGTTGCACGACCTGACGTCCTCGTCCCCCTCAGTGGCCTTCACCAGCGAAGACGGGTCCCGCGAGACCATCACGAGCGATTTTGTGGCAGGCTGTGACGGATTTCATGGCGTGAGCCGGCCGGCCATTCCCGAGGGGGTGCTGACGGAGTTCACGCATCAGCACGGGATCGAGTGGCTGGCCATTCTCGCGGAGGCCCCTCCGTCGACTAAAGCCATCATTTACGCGCTGCACGAAGATGGATTCGCCGGGCATATGTTGCGGTCGCCGTCGATATCCCGATTCTATTTGCAGGTGCCGGTCGGAACAAAGGCCTCTGATTGGTCCGACGAACAGGTCTGGGAAGCGTTGCACAAACGTTTCGCACTGCACGACTCGTCGTGGGGACTGACCGAGGGAAAGATCATCGAGAAGCGCGTTCTCGACATGCGCAGCCACGTGGTGGAGCCGATGTCGTACGGCCGGCTCTTCCTGCTGGGTGACGCAGCACACATCATCACCCCGGTCGGCGCCAAGGGCATGAACCTCGCCATGAACGACGCCGCAACGCTCGGACGTGCGCTTATCGACTTCTACGGCACCGGATCCGAGACCGGTCTCAAGACCTACTCGGAGGACTGCCTGCGCCGCGTCTGGCGGGCACAGGAATTTTCACAGTGGATGGTCAACATGATCCACACCGACGTCAGCTCCCCGTTCTTCGGACGGTTGGCGCAGGCACGGCTGGAGCACCTGGCCGAGTCCCCCGCCTACCGCGCCACCTTCGCGGAGAACTACGTCGGACCCTGATGGCGAAAAGTCGACCCTCAAGGGTGAAATCCCCGGCCCCCTAACGGGTGACACCCTCCCCCTAGGGATCTCAGTACGTCACAATCTGGGGCCAACTCCCGATGCCGGGGGATGTCGTTCATCCATACGGTTCAACACGACATCCCCCGATCCACCCACAGGGAGCTCGAGTTCCATGGCCACCCAGACCACGTTGCACGACTTCACCCTCACCCTCCTCGGCGACCTGGACGCCCGTGAGGCGTTCCAGCTCGACCCGGAAGGCACCCTCGAGGCCGCGGGTCTGGGCGACATCTCACCGGTCGACGTCCACGAGATCCTCCCGCTGGTGCTCGACAGCGCGTCCGTCGTGCAGGTCGACGCGATCGACAAGGTCCTGGTCGAGGCGGGCGACCTGACCGCCGTGGACAGCCTCAAGCTGATCACCGGCAACCTCGAGGGCGTCACGGGCATCGCCGACGTGGCCGCCCCCTCCGCGATCACCGCGCTGGTCACCGACTTCGGTGGCGTCAGCGACGTGACGAACACGCTGGACCTGGTGAACGCCAACGAGGTCGTCACCACGGTGACCGACGTCGCCGACGTGCACGGTGTGACCGACGTGGTCGTCAAGGACCTCGACGCCGACGTGCTCGTGGAGGACGTCGTGGACACCGACGTGCTGGTCAAGGACACCGTCGGCGCGGTGGACGTCGACGTCAAGGACGTCCTGGACGTGACCGACCACATCACCGGGAACGTCACCGGCAACGTGGTGCAGGACGTCGCTCAGGTCGGCGACCTCCACAGCGACCTGGGCCAGGTCATCGGTGACGTGCACGTCGGCGACATCAACGTGCTCGACGGCGGCATCGGCAACGGCGCCGACCTCGACATCCACTTCTGATCTTCTGACTTTCCGATCTTCTGATTCCCCTGCGGGGCAAGAGGAACCTCACGACGGGCGCTCAGCGCTCTGCCCCCGAGCGCGGGCGTCCCGTCTCGCCACAACAGTGCTCACAGCCTCCTGCGGGCACTGAGAACGCAGCAGAGCCCCGGACCGCGACGGTCCGGGGCTCTGCTGTCGGAAACTGGGTGGAACGACTGTCAGGAAGACACGGTCTCGCTCAGCGATTCCCGTTCCGCCGCAGCCCACTTCTCGACGTCCAGGGTCTGCTTGCCACCGACGTTGAGCAGCCGCGCCACCTTGGAGCGCAACGCCACGAAGGCCTCGTCGGTGCGCGTGGTCACCTGGTCGCGCTCGGCGGGCAGCGGCACCTCCAGGTCGGCCACCAGCTTCGCGGGCGAGCCGGACAGCACCAGGATGCGGTCTCCCAGGTACACCGACTCGTCGATGTCGTGCGTGACCACGAGAACGGTCGTGTCGTGCTCACGGCGCACTCGAAGCAACAGGTCCTCCAGTTCGAACCGGGTCTGCGCGTCCACCGAGGCGAACGGCTCGTCCATCAACAGCAACGCCGGCCGGTACGCCAGAGCGCGCGCGATCGCCACACGTTGTTGCATGCCACCGGAAAGCTGCCACGGCCGCTTCTTCGCGGCCGCGCCGAGACCCACCCACTCCAGGGCTTCCGCGGCGCGTTTGCGGCGCTCGGCACGCGGCAGGGAGCGCAGCGGGAACTCGACGTTGCCCTGCACCGAAAGCCAGGGGAACAGCGAGCGCTGGTAGTCCTGGAACACCACCGCGAGGTGGGAACCCTTCAGGGACACGTCACCGCGGGAGGGTGCGATGAGTCCCGAGATCGTGCGCAGCAGTGTGGACTTGCCGCAGCCGGATGGCCCGACCACGCACACCAGTTCGCCGGCGCGCACGGTGAACGTAAGGCCGCCGATGGCCTCGTAGTCGCCGTAGGTGTGGCCTAGGTCCGCCACCTCAAGCATGTTGCTCATCCCGACTCCTCGGTTGCCACGCCAAAGCCCTGCGTTCTACCGCCAAAAGTGCGGTGTTGAGTCCGTAGCCCAGCACGCCCAACAGGACGATGCCGGCCCACATGCGCGTGTAGTCGAACTCGCGCTGTGCCTGCATGAGTTGCGAACCGATGCCGTTGTCCGTGCCCACGAGCTCGGAGATGACCATCAGCACCAGTGACAAGGAGAGCGACACCCGCAGCCCCGCGAAGATCTTCGGGGAGGCGGCGGGCAGCACGACGCCCAGAATCCATTGGTGACGCGGGATCTGGAAGACCGCGGAAGTGTCCACTTTGGTCACGTCGACGGAACGGGCACCGTCGACGCTGTTGAGCAGCACCGGCCAGATGACGCCGAACACGATCGTCGCGAGCTGCATCGTCGTGTCGCCGCGGAACAGCAACAGGAACACCGGCACCAGCGCGGGCGGCGGGATCGAGCGCAGGAACACCAGCAGCGGTCCCGCGTACTCCATCGCCCGGTCGGAACGGCCGAGCAGCAGCCCCAGCGCCACGCCGATCACCGAGGCGATCGCCCAGCCCGACAGCAGCCTGCCGATCGACGGCAGGACGTGCTCGGTGACGTTCTGCGGCTCCAGCACCCACCACTCCCACGCCGCCGTCACGATGTCGGAAGGCGGAGGGAAGAACGGGTCCTCGGCGAGCATGCCGAGCAACTGCCACACGACGATGAGACCGGCGAAAACGGTCCACCGTTGAAGAAACTTGTTCACCAGGCCACCCAACGCCGGCGGACGCGCTCGAGACCGCTGTTCAGCAGGACACCGATCGTGCCCGCGACCACGGTGCCGACCAGCACCTGGTCCATTCGGCCGGGTCCGCTGCGGGCCTCCATGATGAAGTAGCCCAGGCCGACCTGGCTGCCTGCCATGAGCTCGACGCTCACCATCACGATCAGTGCCGTGGTGGCCGCGAGCCTGATTCCGGTGAGGACGAAGGGCAGCGCGCTCGGCAAAGCCACGCGGAACAGCACGCCGACACGTCCGGTGCCGAAAACCCGTGACGTCTCAACGAGCAACGGGTCCAGTTCGTCGAGCGCGTAGATGGTGTTGAACAAGATCGGCCACAGCGCGGCGTAGACCGCGAGCGTGATCTTCGTTTCCGGGCCGAACCCCAGCATCACCAGAGCGAGCGGAATCAGTGCCACAGAAGGGATCGGGCGCAGGAACTCGATGATCGCCCGAGTCGCGTGACGCACTGCGGGGACGCTGCCGAGCACCAGTCCACTCGGCACCGCGATGGCGATGGCGATCACGATCGCGATCAGCACCGCCAAGACCGTTGCCACGACATGACTGATGAACGCAGGCGAGGTCAGCTGCGTGACGAGCTCACCGAACACGACGGACGGTGGCGGAAGCGCGTCCGCAGGTAGAAGGGGAGAGCGTCCTAAGAGCTCCCAGAGCGCGAGGAACCCGGCAATGCCGAGTAGTCCCCTTGTGAACGCACGCACTCGGTCACCCTAGAGAGTGGATCTCTGCTTCACAATGCGTGTTTGCTCAACTCCGGGTTGTTTCCCACACATCGCGGCGGTTCAGCAGACCTCCACGCGCTCCACTTCGCCGAAGCTCTTAACCCATTCGGAGTCCGTGAGCCGTGCGCCGTCTTTTTCACACATCCGCTTGATGATCGAACCGGTGTCGAGGTCGTACGGCAGCAGCTCGGGATCCTGGCCTCCGCTGCGGACGAGGAAGTCGCGGTTCTGCGGCCGGTACACCGCGCGCGTCGAGCTGCCGTGCCCGACGACGTAGGCGAGCCGGTCCGCCGCACGGTCGTTCGGGTAGAGCTGGTGCACCTCGAAGATGTTGTCGCGCACGACGGCCACGCGACCGTCATCGGAGAACGTGACACGGGCTCCGGCACGCAACGCGGTGTCGAGCCGTGCGCGCAGCACGGGCGTTCCGCTCGGCACGCGCTGCCACACCTCGACGATCGACTCAGGTGACGAGTGCTCGACGGCGAGCCAGCGCCCGTCGCCGCTGTAGGTGATGCCGCGGACGTAGACGTGCTGGGACAACGGCGGTCCCGCGGACTCGACGGTGCCGCCGATGCTCCAGAACTCGACGGTCGTGGTGCCGGTGGCCGGGTCCCAGAGGCCGGTCGCGAGCTCACGGCCGTCCTGGCTCAGCGCCACGGTCTCGGGATCGCGCACCGGCATCGGCAGCTTGCGCGGGTTGCGCGGGTCGCTCAGGTCGTAGAGCTCCGCGTGCTCGGACTCGTCCGGTGTCGGGAGCCCGACCTCGACCGCGTCGCCGACCTTGCCGACGAGCCGCGAGCCGTCCGGGCTCAGGTCGAGCGTGCGGAACCGCCTGGGCAGCGCCGTGAGATAGGTGATCTCGCCCGCGTCGTTGACGGCCCAGAGGTGTTCCTGGCCGGTGAAGTCCTTCGTGACGGCACGGCGTTCGGCGAGCTTGACGACCCGGTGGCGGTCGGCGAACTTCTTGCCCGGCACCGCCTTGTCCTCGTCGATGCTCCACATCCGGTCGGTGCCGTCCTCGTCGGTCACCGCGGCCATCTCCCCACGCGGGGCGACGACCACGTCCGCGTCGTCCTTGGGCGTGCCGGTGAACGGGATGCCGCGCGCGACGGCGCTCGCGAGCCGCAGCACCTTCTCGGCCTCGGCCGACGGGCTGACCTCGTAGCCGACCAGCGCGAACTTGTCCGCGTACGGCCGGCGCTGCTCCAGCAACGCCTCGGACTGCGACAGCGCCTTGCCACCGAGCTCGCGGTCGTTCATCTCGGTGATCTTGCGTTCGTTCGCGAGGGCGTAGACGACGGTGCCGGGCACCAGCGCGAGCAGCACCGCCACGACCGCGATCAACGCCGTCGAACGGCGTGTTTCCCGCTTGATGCTCCTGTCGACGAACTGGCGCTCCTGCACCGTCAAGAACTCGCCGAGCTCCTTGGCCTTGCGCAGCCGCGGACCCCGGTAGAGCGCCAGCGGATCGCGGTCGCTCGCCTCCCACAGCTCGATCGCGGTGACGAGCTGCTGGTGCGTCCTGAGGTTCTCGCGGTCCTCGTCGATCCACCCGGCGAGCCTGGGCCAGCGCAGCACGGCGTCGTGGGTCAGCTCGACGCCGTCCTCGGTGAGCGTCACCAGCCTGGCCTTCGCGAGGAGGTCCAGCAGGCGCGTGCCGATGTCCAGCCTGCGGGCGCGGCGGTGTGCGATCCCGTTGCGCTGCACGGAGACGAGTCTCAGGAAGATCTGCCTGGCCGCTCGCTGGTCGTCCTCGGCGAGGCCGGTGAAGAACGTCTCGGCGGCCTGCGCGGCGACGTGTTCGATGCCGCCGGACTCCTCGAAGCCCGCGAGCGACAGCGTCATGCCGCGCTTGCGCCGCCACGTCTCGATCAACGCCTGCTGCACCAGCGGCAGCGCGTGCTGGTTCGCGGCGTCGGCCACCAGCCGTGCGATGACCGCGGTCTCGACGGTGGCGCCGATCTTGGCGGCGGGTTCGGTGATGGCGCGGCGCAGCTGGTCCGCGCTCATCGGCTCGATGACGATCTCGGTGCCGCTGATGCCCTTCTCGCGCCAGCGCTGCTCGTGGTCGGCGCGCACGGAGAGCACGACGTGGGGGCAGCGGGTGACGGCGGCGACGAAGTCCTCGGCGTCCAGCGCCTTCTCGAAGTCGTCGACGAGCAGCACGAGGCCGGGGCGGTGCTGGCGGATCCGCAGCCGCAGGTGCTCGGGGTCCTCCCGGAACTCCTCGGCCAGGCGGTCCGCGGTGGTGTTCTCGAAGACGTCGGCGAGGGCGGCGGCCAGGTCCTGGATCGGGTCCTGTCCTGGCGTGATCACCACGGCGTCGTCCAGGGCGGGGTGCAGACCGGCCCGCAGCAGCGACGTCCTGCCGGATCCGGAGGCGCCCAAGACGACGGTGAGGGGCTTGGCCTTGACCGACTCGACGACCTGCTCCACGAGGCACTCGCGCCCGAAGTACCGCTTCGCGTCGTCTTCGGTGAACGGGGCGAGGCCGGGGTACGGCGTGTTCGGGTGCAACGGCTGCGTGTGCTCGGCGGCCAGCTCACGCCAGCGCCTGGTCCAGGAGGCGGGATCGGCCTCACAGGCACGCACGAACGCGAGCGTCAGCGCGAGCGACGGCAGCTTGCGCCCACCGGCCGCGTCGGACAACGCGGTCGGCGAGTAGTTCGCCCGCCGGGCCAGCTCGCGGTAGCTCGGTTTGCCTGCCTGGTCACGCAGTCTGCGCAGGTCACCGGCGAACCGCAGCAACGCGGTGTCCTCCGGACCCAGCGGACGTTCCCCTCTTGGCATGCCGCCTCCTGGCGGGATTGTCCACCAGAGGTTCGTCCTCCGTCTAACGGCCTGCTAACCGCTCATCGTCCTGACGTGCGCTTCGTGATCGTTCCACCCGCCTGGTGCTGGGACTTTCAGTCGCGGCACGGCGGGGTGAAGTCGAGATCGCCGAAGTACTGCCGCCACTCCTCGCGGCTCATCCGCGGAATGGCCTGCTCGCAGATCCTGACCGCCGGGTCACGCGGGTCCGCGTTCCACAGCCGCACCGCCCGGTCCGCACCGCCCGTCACGACCTCGTCGCCCTGGGGCGTCAGGCCGACCGCGGTGACCGGTCCGGCGTGCCCGCGCAGCAGGGCCTGCTCCACGGGTTCGCCGCCACCGAGCCGCCAGAGCCGCACCAGCCCGTCGTCGGTGGCGATCGCGACGTGACCCGCGCCGAGCCAGGCCGAGGTGACCTCGCCGCCGCCGGAGGGAATCCTGGCGCGCAGGACCGGGGCGCGCGGGTCGGTGGTGTCCCAGAGGTGCACGGCCGTGCGGGCGGCGGTCATCAGGTCCCCGGCACCGGCGAACTGGGCGGTGCCGGCGAACTCCCTGGTCAGCGACAGCAGCTTGACGTCGCGCGGGTCGGTGACGTCGACCAGGTGCACGGCGCGGCCGGTGGTGACGGCGGCGAGGACCTGGCCGTCCGGGCGGAACGACAGCCCCGCCAGCGGCCCCAGGCCGAGCTGGGCGGTGGTCAGGAGCCTCGGGCGTTCGCCGCGCAGGTCCGTCCAGAAGCTCAGGGTGCCGGCGTCGTCGGTGGTGACGAGAGTGGTGCCCTGCCAGGCGATCGCGATGGCGCGCACGGGAAGCACGGCCAGTTCGCGTGGTTTGCCGAGCGAGACGTCGACGACGTGCACGGTGCCGTCGTCGCCGGCGGACGCGACCAGCCCGCCGGTCGAGTCCATCGCGAGAGCGGTGACGGCACCGGAATGCCTGGTGGCGTCGTAGGAGGCGCGCGGTGCCGGCAGGTCGGCCAGGCCTGTCAGCACGACCGTGCCGTCGCGGTGCCCGGTCGCGATCTGCTGCAGCGTGGGCCCGACCACGAGTGCGGTGACCTCGGACTGGGCCTCGCGCAGCACCTGGGAGGGCACGTCCTCCTGCCGCAAACCGTTGCGCGCCTGAGGTAACGGCACGAGCTGATAGGCGGCGAGCGCGACCTGCTGGGCCAGCGCCGGGTTCGTGGAGCGCAGCGCGGCGGCCTCGCCCACGGCTCTCAGCACGGCGGCGTTGGCACGTTGTTCGTCGGCGGCTTTGCCTGCCTGCAGGGCGAAGACGGTCGAACTGGCGGCGACGACCACGAGTGCCGCGAGCGCGGCGAGCAGCTGGCGTTGGCGGCGGGTGCGTCTTCGGGCACTGGCCGAGACCTCCTGTTCCGCTGCCAGGCTCGCGGCGAGGAAGGCGCGTTCCCCGGCGTTGAGGGAAAGCCCCTCGGGAACGTTCGCCAGGCGCCGTCCCCGCAACAGCGCGCCCGCGTCGCGGTCGAGCGACTCCCAGGTCTGCGTGGCGAGCGTGAGTTCGCGCTGTGCCTTGATGTTCTCGCGGTCTTCCTCCACCCAGCCCAGGAACGTGGGCCAGCCGCGGATCAACGCCTCGTGCGCCAGTTCGACGCCGTCGCGGTCGATCACCACGAGCCGCGCCGCCGCCAGCGCGAACAGCACCTCGTCGTCGGCTTCGAGCTCGGCCTGGTGCGCGCGGCGTTTCGTGTTCTCCGCGGTGACGAGCCGCAGCAGGATCCGTTTCGCCTGCTCCCGCCCCGCCGGGGAGAGCTCGTCGAAGACCTCCTGCGCGGTGCGGGCGACGGCGTGCTCCAGGCCACCCACCTCCTCGTAGCCGGCGAGGGTCAGCGTCATGCCGCGCCGGTGCTGCCAGGTCTGCGCGAGCGCGTGCGACAGCAACGGCAACACGGCCGCCTGCCCGACCGCGTCGGCCATGAGCCTCGCCAGCAACGCCGTTTCGACCTTGGCGCCCACGACCGCGGCGGGTTCGGTGATCGCGAGGCGGAGCTCGTCCGGCGTCATCGGGCCGAGCAGGAGCTGGGAGCCTTCGAGCGCCTCGACCAGCTCGGGGTACTGCGCGCAGTGGCCGTAGTAGTCGGCCCGGATGCCGATCACCACCTTCCGGCAGCCGGTGAGCGCCGTGATCAGCCACTGGCGGAGCTCTTCGTTGCGGCACAACGTGAACAGCTCTTCGAACTGGTCGACGACCACGAGGTGCCCGTGGCGGTGCTCGAGTTGCCGAGGGTCTTTGAGCTCGTCGGCGAGCTCGACCGCCTCCCCACCGGTGAGCCGGGCGAGCGCGAGCGCGCACTCCTCCACGGGATTCGCGCCGGGCGTGAAGAGCAGGACGGGTTCACGGGTGCGGGCGATGAGACCGGCCCGCAGCAACGACGACTTCCCCACCCCGGACGGCCCGAACACGCCGGTGAACCGGTTCCTGGTGGCGAGCAGCTCGGCCGTCAACCGCTCCCGCCCGAAGAACTTCGGCGCGTCGCCTGGCTGGAACATCGCGAGCCCGACGTACGGACTGTCGTGTGCCGCATGCGGTTCGGACTCGACCACGGCCCGCCACCGCCGCGCCCATTCCTCCGGATCGGCGTCACACGCCTTGGCGTACGCCTTGGTCACCGCGAGGCTCGGCAACTTCCGCCCGCCCGCCGCCTCCGACAACGCCGCGGCCGAGTAGTGCGCCCGCCGGCTCAGCTCCCGGTAGGTGGGGCTGCCCGCACGCTCCCGCAGCCGGCGCAGCTCCGCCGCGAACCGCAGGACACCGCTCTCGCCCTCCTCGAGAGGGCGTTCCCGTCTCGGCATCCCGTCATTGTTCAGAGAACTTTGTTCAGCGGCGAACACATGACCGTGAACAACCCGTTCGCCCTAATGTCGAGGTAGACGAACTACCACGGGGAAGACCCGGTGCTCGCGCCCCGAACCGGCGCCGGAGTGGCCGTGGGTGGCCCGCGCACGAGCCACCCACGGCTCACGCACTCAGCACACGGGCACGCGTTCGATGTCCGGGAAGTACTTGGCCCATTCGAGGTCGGACAGTTCCGCGTAGTCATCGCAGAGGTCCCGCGCGACCTGCCCGGCGTCCAGGCGCAGGTGCCAGGTGAAGCCGTCCTCGGTGGTCAGGACGAACTGCGAGGACCAGTGGTCGACCGACTTGACGTCCATCGTGAAGTTGTCGAAGCCCGCCAGCTTCCTCGGCGCGTCCCGGTGCGCCACGTCCCAGACGGTCACCGTTCTCGGTGCGGCGAGCAGCACCTGACGGCCGTCCGGCGAGAACTTGATCATCGGCCGCGAGGTGCCGGTGAACTGCCCCGGCAGATCGGCCCAGTGGACCGGGTTCGCCGGATCGGAGACGTCCCACGCGGTCGTGATCGCGCGGCCGGGGCTGGGCAGCAACAGCAGCCGGCCGTCCGGGCTGAACTCCGGCCGGTCCGAGGGTGTGGGGTCGGCGATCCGGCCGGCGAGACGGAGCTCGGTGCCGTCGAGCCGCCAGAGCTCCACCTGGGTCCGGCCGTCCGGGCGCGACCGCGACAGCGCCACCGTCCTGCCATCGGGCGACACCCGCACCTCGTACGCGTCGCCGGGGTCGGCCAGCGCGACTTCCCGCACCTGGCCTGAGCCGTCGTGCACCCAGACCTTCGGGGTCACCTTCTTCAGATCGGGGTCGGTGTGGACGAAGCCCGCGACGACGTCCACTCCGTTGTTCCGTGCGATCGACGTGTCGCCGTGCACCGGCAGGTCAGCGAGCTTGCGAGCTTCCGCGGCGGGAGAGATGTCGTACAGCCCGAAGCTCTCGTTCCCGTGCAGCACCGCGCGACTGTCGTCCTCGCTTACCGCCACCGGTACACCGGGCAGGCTGCCGACCACCTCGTTGCCCGGCAGGGCCCAGAGCTCCACGTCGGCGCGGTCCTGTTCGGCCACGACGTAAAGGGTGCCGCCGGCGGCCTTGTCGACCCTTCTGCCGGGGTGTGACGAGAAGTAGGGCCTCCACCTCTCCATGGCGTCGGCGGTGAGCAGGAGATCGCGGTTCGCCTCCGTGGGCGACACCCGGTACACGGCGAGCGCGAGACGTGCCGCGTCCGATTTCATGGTCGGCATCCTGGCGAGCCATCGGGCCTCGGCGGCGGCGTTGCCGGCCACCGCGATGTCTCGTTGTGCGGCGGCGTCGTCGGCCTTCCTCATCGCGAACACGACGGTGCCCGCCAGCAGCAGCACCAGAACCGACAGCACGGCCGTCACCGCGCGGGCACGACGGACGCGGCGGCGGCCTTCCGCCTGGCTCGCGGTGAGGAAGGCGCGTTCGGGGTCGGTCAGGGAGTCCGTGCTCAGTTCCGCGGCCTGGGCCAGCCGGGCTCCCTGGTAGAGGAGGTCCCGGTCACCGTCCCACTCGTGGGCTGCCTCGGTGAGCTGGTGGTGCACGCGCAGGGTCTCGCGGTCTTCGGCGATCCAGTCGCGCAGGCGTGGCCAGGAGCGGATCAGCGCCTCGTGCGTGAGTTCGGCGTGCTGTTCGGTGAGCGTGACCAGGCGGGCGTTCGCGAGGTGTTCCAGGACCTCGGCGTCGAGGCCTTCGCGGTTCGCACGGCGTTTGGTGTCCTCGGTGCCCTCGCCCAGCGCGATCAGGCGCAGGAAGGTGCGGCGGGCGATCTGCCGCTGCTCGTGGTCGAGCTGTTCGTACACGGCCTCGGCGGTGCGGGCGATGGCGTGCTCGACGCCGCCGGCCTCCTCGTAGCCGACGAGCGACAGGGTCATGCCCCGGCGGCGGTGCCAGGTCTCGACGAGGGCGTGTTGCACGAGCGGCAGCGCGGCCGCCTGACCCGCGACGTCGGCGACCAGGCGGGTGACCAGGGCGGACTCGACGGTGGCTCCGACGTGCTGGGCCGGTTCGGTGATGGCGCGGCGCAGTTGGTCGGTGGTCAGGGGGCCGACGAGGACCTGGGCGCCGTCGAGGGCCTCGACCAGTTCTGGGTGGCGGCCGACGTGGCCGTAGAAGTCGGCGCGGACGCCGATGACCACGTGCGGGGCGCTCATCAGGGCCTGGACGAACCAGTCGCGCTGCTCGGGGCTCGCGAGCGTGAAGACCTCCTCGAACTGGTCGATCACCAGGACGAGGTCGGCGTCGTGTTGCCGGATCAGCAGGCCCAGTGCCGCGGGGTCGGTGAGCTCGCTGCGCAGGACCACCGCCGAGTTCCCGGTCAGCTGGGCGAGGCGGACAGCGCACTCGTCGAGCGGCTGGACGCCGGGGGTGAAGATCAGCGCCTGCTTCAGCCTCGGTAGCAGGCCCGCGCGCAGCAGTGACGACTTGCCGGAGCCACTCGCTCCGAAGACGCCGACGAACGGGCGGCGTTCGGTGAGTTCGACGAGCTTCACGGTGAGCTTCTCGCGGCCGTGGAAGCGGTCGGCGTCTTCCTTTTGGAACGCCTTCAATCCCACGTACGGGGCTTCAGCTGTCGGTGCCGGTGGCGCGGCGATGGCACGCCAGCGCCGTTCCCATTCCTGCTCGTCGCCGCCGCAGGCTTTGACGTAGGCGAGCGTGACCGCGAGGCTCGGGAGTTTCTTGCCGCCGGCGGCATCGGACAGCGTCGCCGCCGAGTAGTGCGCGCGTGAAGCGAGTGCGCGATAGGACGGTTTGCCCGCCTTGTCGCGAAGTTTCCTCAGCTCGGCCGCGAACTGGCCGAGCTCGGTGTCTTCGCAGTCCAGCGGCCGTTCGGTGCGTGGCATGTCGATCTCCCCCTGAGACCGATTGTCTACACCTTGTTGTTCAAAAGGCACGTCCGACCCCTTACAACGTCGTCGCCATAGCGTTTCCGTCGCAAGGTGAATGAGGGTTCACCGCAGTTCGTCCCTCCGGCTCTGGGGGCCGGAGGGACGAGCGGGATTTCAGGGTCTGGTCAGAGCCCGACGAGCTTGTAGAGGCCGCCGACTTCCTGGCGGTTCAGCACCCGCATCGAACCGGGACGCTGGTTGCCGAGCGACACCTCACCGACGGCGACGCGGACCAGCGACTGCACCGGGTAACCGGCGGTCTCCATGAGGCGGCGGACGATGTGCTTGCGGCCCTCGTGCAGCACGATCTCGACGAGCGCCTTGCCGGGCACGGCGCTGATGAGCTTGAAGGAGTCGACCTTGGCCGGCCCGTCCTCCAGCTCGATGCCCGCCTTGAGCTTCTTGTTGAGACCCTTCTCGACCGGGCCGGGGACCTCGGCGAGGTAGGTCTTCTTGACGTTGTAGCTCGGGTGCATCAGCCGGTGCGCGAGCTCGCCGTCGTTCGTGAGCAGCAGCAGGCCCTCGGTCTCGGCGTCGAGGCGGCCGACGTGGAACAACCGCTCCTTGCGGTTGCGCACCAGGTCGCCGACGCACGGGCGGCCCAGGTCGTCCTCCATCGTGGAGAGCATCCCGTACGGCTTGTTCAGCGCGATCGTGACGACGTCCTCGCGGATCTGCACCCGCAGCCCGTCCACGTGCACCACGGCCGTCTCGGGGTCGATCCGGCGGCCCTGCTCGCGCACGACCTGGCCGTCGACCTGCACCCGTCCCTGCTCGATCAGCTCTTCGGAAGCGCGGCGCGAGGCGATACCCGCCTGCGCGAGCACCTTCTGCAGGCGCACGCCCTCGTTGTCAGACATCGTCGATCGCATCCACTTCGGGCAGGAGCGGGGCGATTGGCGGCAGGTCGGCAAGCGACGACAGCCCCAACCGCTCCAGGAACAGTTCGGTCGTGCGGTACAGGATCCCACCCGTGTCGCTGTCGGTGCCCGTCTCCTCGATGAGCCCCCGTGCGACCAGGGTCCGGATCACGCCGTCCACGTTGACGCCGCGAACCGCCGCGATCCGCGCCCGCGTGACAGGCTGCCGGTAGGCGATCACCGCGAGCGTCTCGAGGGCCGCGCGGGTGAGTTTCGCGCGCTGACCGTCGAGCAGCAGCTTCTCCACGAACGGGGCGAACCGGTCCCGCGTGTAGAACCGCCAGCCGTCCCCCGCCCTGCGCAGGTCGATGCCACTGCCGGACTCGGTGTACCGAGCCGCCAGTCTACGGAGTGCCGCCTTGATTCGCTTAACCGGCTGCTCAAGGGCACTGCTGAGCTGGTCTTCCGGGATCGGGCTGTCCACCACGAGCAGCACCGACTCGAGCGCGGCCTCGAAGACCGCGTCGTCGGTGAGGTCCGGGAGGCCGCTGTCCTCGATCGCCTCCTCGGGGGCGGCGGCGAGGAGCTGGGCTTCGAGGTCGGCGGCGTCTTCGGCGTCGGCCGGGTCGGCTTCCGGCTCGGGTTCGGCGGGCTCTTCCAGCACAACGGGGGCGGGAGCGGCGTCGTCGAGAGCGGCGTCCGGCTCGGCAGCCTCCGTGGCCTCGGGCTCGCCCCCGTCGAACGCCGGCCCCGGCTTCTCGATCTCCGCCGCGTCCGGTCCCACCAGTGGCTCGCTCATCCGCCGTAGTCCTCATCCTCGTCGCCGGCGTGCACCTGCGCCTGCGCGTCCTGCAACGTCCCGCCCACCCACGTCACCTGCAACGGCCCGAGCGCGTCCTCCTGCTCGAAGGCCAGCGACTTCTCCCGGTACAGCTCCAGCAGCGCGAGGAACCGCGCCACGACCTCCATGGTCTCGGTGCAGTCGGCGACGATCTCCGAGAACGACGCGGTGCCCTTCTCGATCAGCATCGCGCGCAGCACGTCCGCGGTCTCGCGGATCGACACGCGGTGCTGGTGGATGTGGTCGACCGACAGCGTGCGCTTCTGCTTCGGGCGGAAGGCGGCGGCCGCGATCAGGGCGAACTTGCCGGGCGTGACGCCGAGCATCACCTCGGGCAGCAGGCCCTCGAAGCGCGGTTCCAGCGACACCGAGCGCGGGTAGCGCCGGAACGCGCCCTGTTCCAGCTCGGCGAAGAGGGCCGCCACCTGCTTGTAGGCCCGGTACTGCAGAAGGCGGGCGAACAGCAGGTCGCGCGCTTCCAGCAGGGCCAGGTCGTCCTCGTCCTCGACGTCACCGGTGGGCAGCAGCCGGGCGGCCTTCAGGTCCAGCAGCGTGGCCGCGATGACCAGGAACTCGGTGGTCTCGTCGAGGTCCCACTTGTCGCCCATGCCGCGCAGGTGCGCGATGAAGTCGTCGGTGACCGTGTGCAGGGCCACCTCGGTCACGTCGAGCGTGTGCTGGGAGATCAGCTGCAGCAGCAGGTCGAACGGGCCCTCGAAGTTCGTGAGCCTGACCTTGAACTTGCCATCGTCCGGAGCAGCAACCTCAGCAGGGGCTTCCTCGGTCACTGCTCGCGCAACCTGCGTACCAGCAACGACGCGTCACCGTGCGTCTCGAGGTCGTCCAGCACGATGGCGATCGCCTCACGCACGACACGGCCTCGGTCGACGGCCAGCGAGTGCGAGCCGCGCAGCACGAGCCGTGCCTGCTCCAGGGCCAGCAGTTCCTCGTCAGACACGTAGACCGTGATCTTCGTGGTGTGCTTGGTGCGGCCGGAACCACGGCGCTGCTGCGGGGTGACCTCGTCCGAGGAGACCTCGGACGAGGGCGCGGCAGAAGTCAGCCGGAACAGTTCCGCCGCCCCCGGTAGTGTTGGGCGACGGTTCACCGGGCGATCACCTCGCGAGCCAGGCCGCGGTACGCGTTGGCGCCGGCCGAGCGCGGTGCCCAGCGGGTGATCGGCTCACCGGCCACGGTGGTCTCCGGGAAGCGCACCGTGCGGTTGATGACCGAGTCGAACACGATCTCGCCGAACGCCTCCACGACGCGTGCCATGACCTCACGCGAGTGCAGCGTGCGCGGGTCGTACATCGTGGCGAGGATGCCGGTGATGTTGAGCTTCGGGTTCAAGCGTTCCTTGACCTTCTCGATGGTGTCGATGAGCAGCGCCACCCCGCGCAGCGAGAAGAACTCGCACTCCAGCGGGATCAGCACACCGTCCGCGGCCGCGAGGGCGTTCACCGTGAGCAGGCCGAGCGAGGGCTGGCAGTCGACCAGCACGTAGTCGTAGTGGTCGATGACGGGACGAAGGGTGCGCACGAGCGTGTGCTCGCGGCCCACCTCCGACACTAGCTGGATCTCGGCCGCCGACAGGTCGATGTTGCTCGGCAGCAGGTCCATGTCCTCGACCATGGTCTTGCGGATGACGTCGGGAACGGCGGTGTCGTTCTCCATGATGACGTTGTAGATCGTGGTTTCCAGCTGGTGCGGGTGCACGCCGAGGCCCACCGACAGCGCGCCCTGCGGGTCGAAGTCGACGAGCAGCACGCGGCGGCCGTACTCGGCGAGCGCCGCGCCCAGGTTGATGGTCGTCGTCGTCTTGCCGACGCCACCCTTCTGGTTGCAGACAGCCAGGATCTTCGCCGGGCCGTGGTGCAGCAGCGGCGGCGGATCGGGGATGTGACGACGCGGTCTGCCCGTCGGGCCGATGCCGTCGACCTGCTCCGTGGCGACGTCGTCCACCGGCGCGGCGTGCGGAGCCAGGCTCAGATCGGCACGGGGCGCGAAAGCGTGCTCCGGTGTCGACATGGCTGGCGTTCCCTCACTGGTCGTAGTCGTCTCTCCGGGCGCAGCCTAGGCCGCACCCGTGCGAGCGGCAACGCGCCTCGCCGGGCTTGTCAAGAGTTACTCAGACAGCGACATCCGTTCGTGTTCGCCGATCGGCGGCGGAAAGCACCACGTCCAGCAGGCCCGGAAAGAGATGGTCCAGGTCATCGCGGCGCAGTGACACCCACCGTTGATTGCCTCGGCAGCGTGTTCGTGTGATGCCCGCTTCGCGTAATACCCGCAGATGCTGGGAAAGGGTCGACTTCGCGACGTCGACCTCGAAAGCCCCGCACAGCCTCTCACCGCTCAACTGGATCTGGCGCACGACCGCGAGCCTTGTCGGGTCACTCAGCGCGTGCAGCACAGCGGCTAGATCAATGGCCTGTGGGGACGGCTCGTCCAAGTTCGGCACCTGCCCACCGTACCCGTGGAAGCCTCATGTTCCAGTGGCTCGAGGGTGTGCAGTTGCGTAGACCTCCCTCAAAGTCGTAACGGTTACCAGTGTGTACACCTGAGTGGTCGTAACGGATGCGTGCCCGAGGAGTTCTTGCACCACCCGAACGTCAGCACCCCCTTCCAACAGATGGGTGGCAAACGAATGCCGCAACGTGTGAGGAGACACCACCGCCGTGATTCCAGCCTGCTCCGCGGCGGTCTTCAGAACGGTCCACGCACTCTGCCGAGAGAGCCTTCCACCCCTTGTATTCAAGAACAATGCAGGTGTGCCACGCCCCTTCGCCGCCAACGCGGGACGTGTCCGAACCAGGTAGGCGTCGACCGCCGCCAACGCCGGCCGCCCGACCGGAACCAGCCGCTGCTTCCCTCCTTTCCCGTCCAGCAACACCGTCCGCTCGGAAGCGTCGATGTCGTCCACGTCCAGCCCGACCACCTCGGAAATTCGCGCTCCTGTCGAGTACAGCAACTCCAGCAGCGCTTTGTCCCTGAGGTTTCCCACAGTTTCGAGGAGGGTGAGAACCTCATTGATCGGTAAAGCCTTCGGCAGCCTCTTCGGCGGCGACGGCGGATGCACGGCACGTGCAACGTCTTGCGGCACAACGCCTTCACGGTGCGCAAAGCGGTGCAACCCGCGCACGGCGACCAACGTCCGTGCGGCAGAAGACGCCGCGAGCCCGCTCTCTCGCAACACGGCCAGGAACTCACTCACCTGAAGCTCCGTCACCGCGCCCAAGTCCGTGACACCCAAGGACTCCAGGTGTTCGGCGTAGCGGCGCAGGTCACGGGTGTAGGAGTCGAGCGTGTTGCGGGCGGTGCCGCGTTCCACGGCGAGGTGGTCGAGATAGGTCGCCACCAACTCTGCAATCACGCGAGCCCTTCCAACAGGATCTTCCCGTCACGCGCGTTGACGCCCTTGGCCAAAGCCGGATCTGACGCCACCGCAGCTTCAAAACCCTTGTCCGCCAACGCGATGACGTACGGCAGCGTCACGTTCGTGAGCGCGTACGTCGACGTGTTCGGCACGGCACCGGGCATGTTCGCGACGCAGTAGAACACGGAATCGTGCACACGGTACGTCGGTGCGTCGTGAGTGGTCGGCCGCGTGTCCTCGAAACACCCGCCCTGGTCGACCGCGATGTCCACGAGCACGCTGCCGGACCGCATCCGCGACACCAGGTCGTTGCTGACGAGCTTCGGCGCCTTCGCTCCGGGCACCAGCACGGCCCCGACGACGAGATCCGCCCAGCGGCACGCCTTCTCGACCTCGTAGGCGTTCGACGCGATCGTCTGCAGGTGCCCGCGGTAGGTGAAGTCGATCTGCCGCAACCGGTTGACGTTGTTGTCCAGCACGATCACCTCGGCCTGCATGCCGACGGCCATCGTCGCCGCGTTCATCCCCGCCACACCCGCGCCGATCACCGCGACCTTGCCCGCCGCGACGCCGGGAGCACCGCCCAGCAACACGCCACGCCCGCCCTGGGCCCGTTCCAGGCAGTGCGCGCCCACCTGGGCGGCCATCCGCCCGGCGATCTCGCTCATCGGCGCCAGCAACGGCAACGACCCGTCCGCCAGCTGCACGGTCTCGTAGGCGATGGCCGTGATCCCGGACGAAGCGATCGCGTCGGTGCACGACGGCGACGCCGCCAGGTGCAGGTAGGTGAACAGCACCTGATCGCGGCGCATGCGGTGGTACTCGGGCTCGATCGGTTCCTTGACCTTCAGGACCAGGTCCGCGGACCCCCACACCTCGTCCGCCGTGGCGACGATCCGCGCACCGGCGGCCACGTACTCCTGGTCGGGGAACGACGAGCCCGCACCGGCGTCGCGCTCGACGACGACGGAGTGCCCGCGACGCACCAGCTCGACCACGCCTGCCGGTGTCATCGCGACGCGGTACTCGTGGTTCTTGATCTCCTTTGGGACACCGACCAGCATCGTCGCAGCGTATTCCCGATATCGATCTGCTGCATCGGATAACGTGGCCAGCCGTGTCAGAAGCATTCGGGCCTGAGCAGCAGCGCATCGGCAACCAGCAGCGCGAAGAGGCGATCACCGCGCTCAACGACCACTTCGCGATGGCGCGGCTCGACATCGGCGAGTACCAGGAACGCGTGAACCGCGCGTCCGGCGCGCAGAGCTACGTCGAGCTCGCGGAGCTGTTCCGCGACCTGCCGCAGCCCCACCCGCCGTTCCTCGCGCCGCCCTCGGTGCCGTTCACCGCCGTGCCCCCGCCGCCGCCCGGCTACGCGCCGCAGCCCACCCAGCCGTACTACCCGCCGCCCACCGGCCCGCAGCCGCAGTACGCGGTTCCGCCGCCCACCGGCCCGCAGTACGCGGTCCCGCCGCCCGGCATGGTTCCCCACGGCGTGGGTTACGACCCCGGCGCCCCGTGGGGCCGCGACCCGTACACGGGCGTGCCGTACTCGGACAAGTCGAAGATCGCCGCGGGCCTGCTCCAGCTGTTCCTCGGCAACTTCGGCATTGGCCGGTTCTACATGGGGGACACCGGAATCGCGGTCGCCCAGCTGCTGACGTGCGGTGGATGCGGCATCTGGTCGCTGATCGACGGTGTGCTCATCCTGATCAACGGCGGCACCGACGCGGAAGGACGCCCGCTGAAGGGCTAAACGCCGGCGATGTTGCGGCCCACGCCCCACACGAGCATGACGGCGAGAGCGGCGAACCCGACCGATGGCGGCACCGGTCGCCGTTCTCCCTTCCAACGGCTCAGCGTCCAGCGCGTGAAGAGCCAGGCCATCAGCGGTACACCGAGCACGAGCAGCACGGCGTTGAAATGCCACGCGGCCACCACGTCGCCGTGCAGCAGTGCGTGCACCATGCGCGTGATCCCGCAGCCCGGGCAGTCGAGCCCGGTAAGCGCCTTGAAGGGGCACTTGGGCAACAGGTTGCCCGGCTGGTTCGGGTCGACGAACAGCAAAAGCACGGAACCCGCGGCGCCGGCCGCGAGCACGCTGAGGGGTCCCCTCATCCGCGAGAGAGAACCCTTCAGCGTCTGCATCAGCCCAACTTACTTCTTGCGCGCCGCGAACCGGGTCGGCTTGTCGCGAAACGGTGCGTCGGCCGGACGCGGCTCTGCCCGCCCCGCCAGCACCTCACGCGCCGCGAGCAGCCCGGCGACCGCGGACGAGTTCACGATCTCGCCCGAGAGCACCATCCGCACGGCCTCGTCGAGCGGGAAGCGGTGGATCTCCAGATCCGCCTCCTCCTCGCCCTGCACCTCGCGCTCCACTTCGGACAGCTCGCGCGCCAGGAACACCCGCACGACCTCGTCGGTGAACCCGGGAGACGCGGCCGTGTCGACCAGCGCGTCCCAGCGTCCGGCGTCGAGCCCGACCTCCTCGGCCAGCTCACGGCGGGCGCCGACGACCGGCTCCTCGCCGTCGTGGTCGAGCAGCCCGGCCGGCAGTTCCCAGAGGTGCCTGCCCAGCGGGTGCCGGTACTGGTGGATCAGCACGACCTGGCCCGCGTCGTCCACGGCCACGACCGCGACGGCACCCATGTGCTCGACGACCTCGCGCTTGGCCGTGCCGCCACCGGGCATCTCGACGTCGTCGACCCGCAGCGCGACCACACGTCCGACGTGCAGGTCCTCGCTGGAGACCGTCCGGAAGTCGTGACGCGTCCCAAAATCAGAGGTCACTGCGAGGCCCCGGCCTTCAGCGGCAGCCGGTCGGCGACCCGGTAGTCGATCGCGGCCTTCACGAACGCCGCGAACAGCGGGTGCGGCTTCGTGGGACGCGACTTGAGCTCCGGGTGCGCCTGGGTGGCGGCGTAGAACGGGTGCACGTCCGTCGGCAGTTCGACGAACTCGACCAGGCGGCCGTCCGGCGAGACACCGGAGAACACCAGGCCGGCGTCGGCGAGCTTGCCCCGGTACGCGTTGTTGACCTCGTAGCGGTGGCGGTGCCGCTCGGACACCTCGGTCGCGCCGTACGCCTGAGCGACGACCGAGCCCGGCGTGAGCTTGGCGACGTACGCGCCGAGGCGCATCGTGCCGCCCATGTCGCGCTGACCGGCCACGACGTCCTGCTGGTCGGCCATCGTGGAGATGACCGGCGTGCCGCCCTCTTCGAACTCGCTGGAGTTCGCGTCCTCGATGCCCGCGAGGTTCCGCGCGGCCTCGATCACCATGCACTGCAGGCCGAGGCACAGGCCCAGCGTCGGCACACCGCGCGTGCGGGTGTACTTCAGCGCGCCGACCTTGCCCTCGATGCCGCGCACGCCGAACCCGCCGGGGATCAGCACCGCGTCCATGCCGGACAACGCCCGTGCCGCGCCCTCGGGCGTCTGGCACTCGTCCGACGGCACCCACTTGATCTCGACCTTGGCGTGGTGCGCGAACCCGCCGGCCCGCAGCGCCTCGGTGACCGAGAGGTAGGCGTCGGGCAGGTCGACGTACTTGCCGACGAGCGCGATCTTCACCGTCTCCGACGGGTTGTGCACCCGCTCCAGCAGGTCGCCCCACACCGTCCAGTCGACGTCGCGGAACGGCAGGCCGAGGCGGCGCACGACGTAGGCGTCGAGGCCCTCGGAGTGCAGCACCTTGGGGATGTCGTAGATCGACGGCGCGTCCACGGCCGCGACGACGGCGTCGGTGTCGACGTCGCACATCAGGCCGATCTTGCGCTTCAGCGCGTCCGGGATCTCCCGGTCCGCCCGGCACACGATCGCGTCGGGCTGGATGCCGATGTTCCGCAGCGCCGCGACGGAGTGCTGCGTCGGCTTGGTCTTCAGCTCGCCGCTGGGCGCCAGGTACGGCACCAGGCTGACGTGCAGGAAGAAGACGTTGTCGCGGCCGACGTCGTGGCGGACCTGACGGGCCGCCTCGAGGAACGGCAGCGACTCGATGTCGCCGACCGTGCCGCCGACCTCGGTGATGACCACGTCCGGAGTGACGCCGTCGGCGTCCGGCTCGGCCATCGCCCGGATGCGGCGCTTGATCTCGTCGGTGATGTGCGGGATCACCTGGACCGTGTCGCCCAGGTACTCACCCCGCCGCTCCTTGGCGATCACCTCGGAGTACACCTGACCGGTGGTGACGTTGGCCTCGCCGCTCAGATCCCGCGACAGGAACCGCTCGTAGTGGCCGATGTCGAGGTCCGTCTCCGCACCGTCGTCGGTCACGAAGACCTCGCCGTGCTGGAACGGGTTCATCGTGCCGGGGTCCACGTTCAGGTACGGGTCGAGCTTCTGCATCGTTACCCGCAGGCCGCGCGAGGTGAGCAACTGGCCGAGACTGGAGGCCGTGAGCCCCTTGCCCAGGGAGGAGGCGACGCCCCCTGTGACGAAGACGTGCTTGGTCGTACGTGCCTGCTGCACCAACGGGGCTCCCGTGAAAATCGTGGGGGCCGAATCCCCCTATCCACGGGCCATAACGCTAACACGCCGCCGGTCACTCAGCGCACCACGACCCGGCAGATCACATCACCCGATCGGCGCAGCGAGGGGTTTTCCCGAACTCCCACGGCACGCGCCGGGATCAGGAATCGTTGTCACGTGACCTTCGACGTGGCAGGGAGCGCCGCACGAGCCATGCACGACCGCTCGGCGGCGTGGCGTTTCATCGAGGGTTTCGCGGCCGCGTGGGCCGAGCCGCTGGAACCGCAGGACGGCTGGAACCGGGCGGATCTCGCCGCCACCGAGGAGCAGCTGCTCGTCCGGCTGCCCGAGGCGGTGAAGGAGGCGCTGGCCCTGTTCGGCAAGCGTCCCGACCTGACCAGCAACCAGGACCGCCTGCTGACGCCGTCCGAACTGCGCGTGGTCGACGACGTCCTGGTGTTCCGCGACGAGAACCAGTGGGTCGCGGCCTGGGGCACCGCTCTGGACGGCGACGACCCGGAGGTCCGGATCAAGCTCGACCTTGTGGACAGGACCGAGGAGCGCTGGGACGCGTGGCTGCCCCGGTTCTCCCTGGCGTGCGTGGAGATGGTGCTGTCCGAGGCGCTGTACCGCGACGGGGCCGACACAGCGGACAGGGAGACGTCCGAGGCGGACGTCTCCCTGCTCGAAGATCACTTCGCACTGCTGCCGCTGCACAGTCCCGGCACCCGCTGGTTCGCCGCGGACGACCTGATCGTCCGCGAGGACGACCGCCAGTGGCTGTGGGCCCGCGCCCGCACACCTGACGCGCTGGACCAGCTCCTGAAGGCCCTACCCGGCGAGTGGACGACCGAGCACTAGCCGGCCGTGCCCGGCGAGGACGCCTCCGCGTTGCCCGCGACGCCGTAACGGCCGGAGCGGCCCTCCAGCTGTTCGCGCAACGCCATCACCACGACGACCTGACCCGCCGGGGTGTCGGAGTTGTCCACCGTGGACAGGATCGAGGTCGCGGCGGTGTCCGCGCGGACCACGCCGATCGCACCCGTGCCGTTCGCGGAACCGTTCGCACCGGCCAGCACGACGCCCGCGCCGGCCCGGTCGAGCTGGGTGGCGAAGCGCGCGACGGTCGAGGCCCTGTCCGCGGCCGAGTCACCGATCGCGGCACCACCGGCCAGCACGATCGCGAGTTGCGCGGGCTTCACACCCGAGGTCGCCTTCACGAAGCCCGCGTTGGTCAGCCCGGCGAGCGCGGACGCCGTCTCGTCGGCCGTGGCCTGCGGCTCGTTGTTGGACGGGTTGAGCAGCAGCAACGTCCCGAACAGACCGCCGGCGCGGGTACCGGGGTCCGCGGCCGTGGGCAGTTGCGAGCCGGCGGGCTGCAGCCGTGCCACGAGATCGCGCAACTGGTCGCCGCGCGACGGGTCGGCGAACGCGTCGGTCAGCTGGATCTCTCCGGTCACGGTGGCGCTCGCGGACTTCAGCAGCCCGGCGAGAGCGTCCCGATCGGACGGACGGGCGTCCGACGTGGTCACGATGACGACCGTGCGTTCGGTGAGCCGGTCCTTGACCGCCAGCGGGCCGACGGACGCGGCGAACTTGTCCGCCTCGGTCAGCTTGGCGTTCAACGCGTTGCGGTCGTTCTGCAGGTCGTTCACCTGCTGTGCCAACGAGTTCTTCTCGTCGCTCAGCCCGGAGAGCAGCCGCCCGCTGATCGCGGTCGACCCCAGCACGACACCGACCGCCAGCGCGAGGAACACCGCGGTGATCGAAACTATGTGGTAGCGCAGCGTGATCACGAGAAGAACCCCTTGAACCAGTTGACGACGGATTGCCAGCCGTCGACCACGATGTCGACGTAGACGTGACCGACGCCGGACACCGCGAGGGCCGCCGCCATGGCGACGATCGCGGCGGTCACCAGCAGGACGATCACGCCCAGCGAGACCCGGCTGCGGTGCAACGTCGCGACGGCCTCCCCGTCGACGAGCTTGCTGCCGAGCTTGAGCCTGGTGAGGAACGTGGAGGGGTTGGAACCGGAGTGCCCGCGGTCGAGGAACTCGCGCAACGTCGCGCGCAGCCCCACCGTCACCACGAGGGACGCCCCGTGCGCCTCGGCGAGCAGCAACGCGAGGTCCTCCGCGTTGCCCGACGCCGGGAACGTCACCGCGCCGATGCCGAGGTCCTGGATCCGTTGCAGGCCGGGCGCGTGGCCGTCGGTCTGCGCGGGCACGACCACCTCGGACGCCGCGCGCAGTGACGCGGTGCCGATGCCGTCGGGGTCGCCGACGATGATGTCCGGCTTGAGCCCGGCGTCGTGCAGCGTGTCCGCGCCGGTGTCGACGCCGATCAGCACCGGCCGGTACTCGCGGATGTACTTGCGGAGCTTGCGCAGTTCCTCGGCGTGCGACGGGCCGCCCGCGACGACGAGCACCTGCCGGTCGCGCATCGGCACGTACACCTCGGGCACGCCGACGCCGTCGAGCACCAGCGCGCGTTCGCGGCGGAGGAACTCGATGGTGTTGGCGGAGAACGCTTCCAGCTGAGCCGACATGCCGGCCTTCGCCTCGATCATCGCGTCGGCGATGCTTTCGGCGTTCTGCTCGATCCCCTTGGCGAGCTCACGTTCCCCGGCGTACACGACACCTTCGTGCAGCCGGATCTTCGTGCCTTCCTTGATCTCCCGCAGCGCGACGGCGCCGACGTTGTCGATCAGCGGAATGCCGGCCTCGATCAGCAGTTCCGGTCCGAGGTTGGGAAACCGCCCGGAAATCGACGGTGACGCGTTCACGACACCGACGACCTCGGCCGAGACGAGCGCTTCGACGGTCCGCCGATCGAGGTCGACGAGGTCCATCACAGCGATGTCACCGGCACTGACGCGCCGCACCAGGTCGCTCGCGCGCCGATCAACCCGCGCGACGCCCGTGACACCGGGAAGTTCGTGGTTGGTGCGGCTCAGCAGCCCGGAAAGCTTCATGAGCCGATAGTGACTCACGGTGCGCACGCGACAGGTGAGGCACGCCGGGCATTTCTCGCTGGTCAGTCGTCGGGGTGAACTACTACGGCTCCAAACGCGAGAACCACTGCACTTATGAGCACCCAAATACCGTTGCCGAACCCGGCTTGCAGCGCCGGATCGATGGCGATGTTGCCCTCCTGGTGAAAGCTGATCGCGTTCAGCAAATACACGAACAACATTCCGGTGACGCCCGCCAACCCGGCCGCCCCGGCAAAGGCGACTTTCCGCCACCGAACGCCCATCAGCACCACCGCGGCCATCACCACGATCGGGATGCCGAACAACGGTCCGTGTTCATCTTTGGCACCACCGAAGTGCGTGCTCCACCCACTGGTGACGTAGGCGGTCTGCGGCTGCCCGGGAGCAAGCCGGATCAGCAACTCCGAGAACGGCAGGAACGTGGCCCCGGCCGCGGCCACCGCGGCGAGCCCGAGCAGCACGACGCCAAGGATCTTCCTCACGCCGCCTCCCGTTGCGCGGCAACAGCTCCGACGAGCCCGACCACCGTTCCCACGACGAGGAACACCAGCCCGAACCCGACCGCGAAGTCCCCCTGCTGCTCGATCGCGTGCCCGCGTTCCGACACCACGAGCGCCGAGACGATCCCCACCGCGCCGAGCTGCCCGGCAGCCCCGGCCAACGCCGCGCGGTTGATCCAGATCCCGGCCACGAGCAACAGGACCGTCACCACGACAGGCACCCCGTACCAGGGCGAGAGCTCTCCGGCGGGCCAGTCACCGGGCTTGTTGAGAACCTCGGTCCCCCAGGCCCGCACCACGACCTCAACGCCACCGGCGTACGCCGTCGAGTACCACGGCAACACCATCGCCGTGGCGCTCAGCACCACTCCGGCCGCGATCAACGCGATCGCCGTAGGTCTCCCGATCACCGGGTCTCCCGCTCGTCGTCGTCAGGAATCGCAATCCCGAAGGGAGGCGTGTCGTCGTCGTTGTCGAGCTGGTGCACGACCACCCCGTCCCCTTCGTCCTCGTCCTCCACCACCGGCTCGGAACTCCTGCGCTGGGCGAGCACCGCACCCACGAGCGCGACGACGGCCGCGATCATCAGGAGGTAGAAGCCGTCGTGGTAGAGCAGTTCGTCCTTGCTGGATCCGCGCTGCGGCTCGGACTCGATGAGCTCTTTCAGCTCCCGCAACTGGGACAGGTAGAGGAACAGGACCCCGGCCAGCACCCCGGCCCCGCCCATGGCCAGCGGCCGCCCGGCGAACGCGGTCTCCTGACGCACCAGCAGCACCACGGCGACGGCCATCATGATCGCCGAGACCACCACGGGCCACCCCGCGGCGAAGAGCGCCGGCTGTTCGGCAGCCCCGTCCTGCGGGTTCGACGTGGTGATCCACAGGGTCGAGGTGGAGCGCAGATCGGTCCCGAAACCCTTGTAGACAGTGCTGAAGACGTCCTGGAGCGACCCGATCACCGCCAGCACGGCCCCGAGCGCCAGCAGCACCCACGCGATCTTGCGACGGTCAATCACTCTTGGGCTCCACGATCACCGGATACCCGTAGGGCGGCGTGTCGGTGTCGTCCGCCTCGTCGATCTGGTGGATGACCACTCCTTCGCCGGCGTCCTCGGCCTGAACCGCCCGAGGCAGCTCCTGGTGCAGCACGGCCGCCACCACGGCCACTCCAGCCGCGACGATCAGCGTGGTGACCCCGTCTCCCTGCTCCACCTCGATGGTGAACGGCGACTCGAGGTCGGACAGTCTGTCGACCAGCCCCTGCAGCCGGACGACGGCGGACCAGGCCACGCCGACCAGCAGCCCGGCCCCGAGCAACGACCCGACCCTGGCAGCGGGAAGCCGGAAGGCCAGCACCGCGGCCAAGGCCATGACCAGCGCGGCCCCCAGAGCGGGCTCCCCGAACTCGAGGGGCTCCAGGAGCAGCACTTCGCGGAAGTCGTCGCGCTCGACCGCCCAGGAGGTGGCCTCGAACCGCAGGGTGCGACCGTTGGCCGCGACCTCCACCGTGTAGGCGGACAAGAACGTGGCCGCCACAGCGAGGCCAGCGGCCACGACCACCAGCACGGCCCCGAACACCCGGCGCGTGGTCAAAGATCCGGTAACGGTCACACCCCCATCATGCCGAACAAGGCCGCGACGCGACCGCCCAGCTCAACCGCGATGACGAGGGCGAACCCGAGGTCAGCCCTTCTTCTTCCGCCGCCGGACCACGGCCGCGGAGGACTTGTCCGCCTTCGCCGCGGCCAGCAACTCCTCGGCGTGGGCCCGGCCGGTGTCGGTCGAGTCCATGCCGGCCAGCATTCGCGCCAGCTCGACGACCCGCTGCGTCTCGTCCAGCTTCCGCACGGCGGACCGCGTGAACGTCCCGTCGGCGGACTTGTCCACCACGAGGTGCCGATCAGCGAACGCGGCGACCTGGGGCAGGTGGGTCACGACGATCACCTGGTGGGACCGCGCGAGCCGGGCCAGCCTCCGCCCGACCTCGACGGCGGCTCGCCCGCCGACGCCGGCGTCGACCTCGTCGAAGACCAGGGTGGGCACCGGATCGGAGTGCGACAGCACGACCTCCAGCGCCAGCATCACCCGGGAAAGCTCACCGCCGGAAGCGCCCTTGTGCACGGGCAACGCCGGCGCCCCCGGATGCGAGATCAACCGCAGCTCGACGTCGTCCACTCCGGACGACCCGGCGTGCAGGATCGACCGCCCCACGGCCAGCGCCTGAGCATCGCCGGCCTCGGCGTGCCGGGGCCGGACGGCCAGTTCCACCGTCGCGTGCGGCATGGCAAGCCCGTCGAGCTCCTCGCTGACGGCCTTCCCGAGCTCCAGCGCGGCCTCGACCCGAGCGGCGGTGACCCGCTCAGCCAGCGCAGCCAGCTCGACGGCGAGTTCGTCCCGCCGAGTGGCCAGTGAGCTCAGGGCCTCCTCTGACGTGTCCAGCCCGCCCAGCCGAGCCCGGGCGTCCGAGGCCCAGGCGATCACACCGTCGATGTCGGCCGCGTACTTCCTGGTCAGCGCCTTCAGCTCGGCCTGCCGCTGCAGCACCGACTCGAGCCGGCCGGGGTCGGCCTCGAGATGATCCAGGTAGCCGGAGATCTCGGCGCCGACGTCGGCCAGCAACGTCGCCGCCTCGACGAGCCGCGGCTCCATCTCCCGCAGCTTCGGGTCTTCGGAAGCCGACAACCGGCGAGCGGCCTCGGAGATCAACCCGAGCGCGCCGGGGTTGTCGGGATCTCCCTCGAGAGAACCGGACACCGCGAACTGCGCGCCCTGAGCGGCCTCGCGCAGCTGGTCGGCGTCGGCGAGCCGCCGAGCCTCGTCGTGCAGCTCGACGTCCTCACCCGGTTTCGGGTCGACGGCGTCGATCTCGCCGAGGCCGTGCCGCAGCAGGTCGGCCTCACGGGCGAGCTCACGCGAGCGCTCCGTGCGCTCCTTCAGTTCCGTGGAGACGCGCAGCCACTCCTCGCGGACGGCCTGGTACGCGCGCAGCGGCTCGCTCACGTCGTCGCTCGCGAACCGGTCCAGCACGGCACGCTGCTCGGTCGGGCGCATGAGGCGCAGCTGGTCGTTCTGACCGTGGACGGCGATGAGCTGCTCCGCCAGTTCGGACAGGACGCCGACCGGCACGGAGCGGCCACCGACGTGGGCTCGCGAGCGGCCGTCGGCACCGACCGTGCGGATCGCGATCAGCGACCCGTCCTCGTCGGCCTCGCCGCCGACCTCCTCCGCCACCTTCGCGGCAGGACTGCCCGCCGGAGCCTGGAAGCGGCCTTCGACCACCGCTTTGTCGGCTCCGGTACGCACCCGCGACGCCTCCGCACGGCCACCGCCGAGCAGGTGCAACCCGGTCACGACCATGGTCTTGCCCGCACCCGTCTCACCAGTCACTACGGTGAATCCGGGGTCCAGTTCAAGGGTGGCCTCGTCGATCACGCCAAGGCCATTGATGCGCATCTCGGCCAGCACAGGGCGAACCTTACTTGTCGGGTCCGACATTTCCGGATGGGTCCTTGCTCTGGGGGCACCATAGCCAGCGAGTGCCGACGCGCCGAGCGGCGCGGTCAGCCTGCCGATGGTCCCCGCCATCCCTTCACCGGCAGGGCGAACTTCTCGACCAGCCGGTCCGTGAACGGTGCCTGGCGCAACCGCACGACCTTCAGCGGCACCGCGCCTTCCACGATCTCGATCCGCGCGCCCGCGGGCAGCTCGAACGTGCGCCGCCCGTCCGCGGACAGCGCCGCCGGGTGGCCCGACGAGTCGATCTCGAACGCCACGTGCGACTTCGGCGAGACGACCAGTGGCCGTGAGAACAGCGCGTGCGCGTTGCTCGGCACCACCAGGATCGCCTGCACGTCCGGCCACACGACCGGTCCGCCCGCCGAGAACGCGTAGGCGGTCGAGCCCGTCGGCGTCGCACAGATCACGCCGTCGCAGCCGAACGCCGACACCGGCCGGCCGTCGACCTCGACGACGACGTCGAGGATGCGTTCGCGGATCAGCTTCTCGACGGTGATCTCGTTGAGCGCCCAGGTCTGCGCGACCACGTCGCCGTTGACCTTCGCGACGAGGTCGAGCGTCATGCGCTCTTCCACGAAGTAGTCGCGCTCCAGCACGTGACCGACGGCCTCGTGCAACGCGTCCGAGTCGGCCTCCGCGAGGAACCCGACCCGGCCCAGGTTGACGCCCAGCACCGGCACCCGCGCCGGGCGGGCGAGCTCGGCGCCGCGCAGCAGCGTGCCGTCACCGCCGAGGACGAGCACGAGCTCGGTGCCCTCGGCCGCGTGGTCGTCGGCGGGCACGACCTTGGTGCAGCACGACGGGCCGAGGTCACGCGCCTCGTCGTCGAGCACCCTCGTCGTGACGCCCCCGACCGCGAGACGGCCTGCCACCTGACGGGCGAGATCGATGTTGCTCTGGTGACCGGTGTGGACGACCAGCAGGACTTCCCTCATTGGGGCCCTTCTTCGACGGCGGTGCGCACCATCTCCTCCGCAGGGACGGGTTCACCCTTGCGAAGCCAGAGGAAGTACTCGACATTCCCGGACGGGCCGGGCAACGGGCTCGCGACGACCCCGTGCACGGCCAGACCGAGTTCTGCTGCCGCCCTGGTCACGTCGAGCACGGCTTCGGCACGAAGCTCGGGCTCGCGCACGACGCCACCGGAGCCGAGGCGTTCCTTGCCCACCTCGAACTGCGGCTTGACCATGGGCAGCAGGTCGCCCTCCTCGTCGAGGCACGCGGCCAGTGCGGGAAGCACAAGCCTCAACGAGATAAACGAAAGATCGGCCACCACGAGTTCAACTTTGCCGCCGATGTCCTCGGGCGTGAGGGTGCGGACGTTGGTCTTGTCCTTCACCACGACCCGGTCGTCGGTCTGCAGCTTCCAGTCGAGCAGACCCCTGCCGACGTCGGCCGCGACCACCTGACGCGCGCCTTTGCGCAGCAGCACGTCGGTGAAACCGCCAGTGGACGCGCCGGCGTCGAGACAACGCCTGCCGGTGGGATCGATCTTGAAGCCGTCGAGCGCGCCGATGAGCTTGTGCGCGCCTCTGGAGGCCCAGTTCGGGTCGTTGCCGATGTCCTTGACGACGACCGGGTCCGAGGTCTCCACGGCGGTCGCGGGTTTCGTCGCGACGGTGCCGCGGACCTTCACGCGTCCGTCGGCGACGAGTTGGCTGGCGTGCTCACGGGACCTGGCGAGCCCCCTGCGCACGAGTTCGGCGTCGAGCCGCACTCTGCGAGGCACTGTGCATCACACCTTGTCGATGCTCGACAGTGCGTCGGTGAGCGTCGAGTGCACGGCGTCGAACCGAGCCACGTGCTCGTCGAGGGGAACGTTCTCGAGCCCGTCGAGCCTCTCCAGCGCGCCGTCGATGGCGTCAGCCGGGTTGGGCGGAGGTCCGGGCAGGGGGTAGCTCACGGTCTTACGGTAGCCGATGGAGTACCGACAGGTCCGCGCCGACATACGTGGGCCTTTGCTCAGCCGGAAGCGCTTGCGCCTCTTGCTCCGTCGACACACCTGTGAGCACGAGCAGCGAGTCCATGCCCGCGTTGACCGCGCCGAGGATGTCCGTGTCGAGCCGGTCGCCGATCACCAGCGGGCGGTTCGCGCCGAGGTCCTTCGCGGCCTGCTGGAGCAGCGGGGTGGCGGGCTTGCCGGCGACGAGCGGTTCCTGGTCGGTCGCGGTCTTCAGCGCCGCGACGAGGCTGCCGTTGCCGGGCAGGAGGCCACGTTCGGTGGGCAGGGTGGCGTCGACGTTGCACGCCACCCACAGCGCGCCGTTGCGGATGGCCACCGCGGCCTCGGCCAGCTCACGCCAGCCGAGGTCCATGGACAGCCCTTGCAGGACCGCCACCGCGCCTTCCGCGGTGTCGGTCGGGATGAGTCCGCGCTTGAACACCTCGGCCTCCAGGGCCTTGGTGCCGAGCACGAGCACAGTGGATCGCTTCGGCAGTCGTTCGGCCAACATGGCCGCGCCTGCCTGCGAGGAGGTGCTCACCTCGTCGACGTTCGTCTCGAACCCGAGCTCGACGAGGTGATCGGCCACCATCTGCGGTGAGCGGGAGGCGTTGTTGGTGACATACCGGATCCCGACGCCCTTGCTTCTGGCCGCGGCAATCGCTTCCGCGGCACCGGGCACGGCTTCGGATCCCCGGTAGACGGTGCCGTCGAGATCGATCAGCAACGCGTCGTACCTGTCGACCAACGTCTCGCTCACTGCTGCGGGGTCTCCTCCTGGGTCAGCTCGAACGCGCGCTCGGCGGCGTCCGTCTCCCCCTCGTCGTCAGCCTCGGCGGCGTTGAGGAACCACTTGACGGACTCCTCGATGCGACCGGCCGCGGCCAGGTTGTCGGCGTAAGCGTAGAAGAGCCGCGCGGAGTAGGGATTGCGCTGCCCCGGATCGAGGTCGGGACCCTGCAGGGCGACGACGGCCGCGTCGAGCTGGCCCATGTCGCGACGAGCGCCGGCCGCGACGATGCGCAGCTCGATCTCGTCCTCCTGGCTGAGGTCCTTGACCGCCGGGTCCTTGGCGAGGTCGATCGCCCGCTCCGGCCGGCCGAGGGCCCGCTCGCAGTCGGCCATGATCGCCAGGTGGCCCGGTCCGGTCATCATCCGGCGCGCGGCCCGCAGCTCGCTGAGAGCCTCGGCCCACTCGTCCGCGAAGTAGGCGGTGAGACCCGCCGCTTCCCGCACGACACCGACGCGAGCAGCCTTGCTCCGCGCGTACCGCGCGTGCTCCAGGGCCAGCTCAGGGTCCTCGTCGATCAGCAGCCCGGCCGCGGCCAAGTGCCGTCCGATGATCTCCGCAAGCCCCTTGGGCAGGCTGCGCAGCTCGGCCTTGATCTCCGGGTCGAGCAGCGACAGGTCGGCTTCCTCCGGCAGCTCGGGCCGTCCGCCACGGGGCGCGGGCGCCTCGTCGCTCTGCTCCGCGCTGTCAGCGTCGTCCGACTCGGCCTTCGGCTCGTCGTCACGCTTGTCCGCGTCGACGCCGGCCTCGCTGTCGGTCCTGGTCTCGGTCTTGGTCTCGACGACCTCGGCCGCGTCGCCCTCAGCGGCGACCTCGGCCTCGGCGGCCGGCTCACGACCGGCGGCGGCACGGGTGGCCGCGGCGCCGTCGCCCAGGCGGTACCCGGCGCGCTCGGCGGCAGGCGTCACCTCGGCAGAGGCCTTGTCCGTGGTCTCCGGCTCCGACTGACGCTCCTGGAAGCGCGCCGCACGCTCACGGCTGCGCTCGTCACGACGGTCGTCGCGCGGCGGGGCGGAACGCTCGTCGTTGCGCCGGTCGCCGGAATCGCTCTTCCGGTAGCCGCCACGGTCGTTCGAGTCGTCCTTGCGGTAGCCACCCCGGTCATTGGAACCCCGGTAACCGCCACGGTCGTTCGAGTCGCTCTTGCGGTACCCGCCACGGTCGCTGGAACCCCGGTCGTCCTTGCGGAAGCCGCCGCGGTCGCTGGAACCCTGGCCGCGGTGACCACCGCGGTCGCCCGAGTCGTCCTTGCGGAAGCCGGGACGGTCGCTCGAACGCGAGCCGCCACGATCACCGGAATCACTCTTCCGGTAACCACCGCGGTCGCCCGAGTCGCTCTTGCGGAAGCCGGGCCGGTCGCCGGACTCGCTCTTGCGGTAACCGCCACGGTCACCGGAGTCGTCCCTGCGGAAGCTGGGACGGTCACCGGAGTCGCTCTTGCGGTAGCCACCGCGGTCGCTGGACTCACTCTTGCGGTAACCGCCGCGATCACCGGACTCACTCTTGCGGAACCCGCCGCGCTCGCCCGACTCGCTCTTGCGGTAACCACCGCGGTCACCGGAGTCGTCCTTGCGGAAGCCAGGACGGTCGCCAGAGCGCTCGCCCCGGTAGCCACCACGATCGCCGCCGCGGTCGCTCGAACCCTGGCCGCGGTAACCACCACGATCGCCCGAGTCGCTCTTGCGGAACCCGCCACGGTCACCGGACTCGCTCTTGCGGTAGCCACCGCGATCGCCCGAGTCGTCCCTGCGGAAGCTGGGTCGATCGCTGGACTCGCTCTTGCGGTAACCGCCACGGTCGCTGGAACCCCGGTAGCCGCCACGGTCACCGGAGTCGCTCTTGCGGAACCCGCCGCGCTCGCCCGAGCCGGCCCGGTCGCCGGAGCGGAAGCCGCCGCGGTCGCCCGACTCGCTCTTGCGGTAGCCACCGGACTCGTCCTTGCGGTAGCCGGGACGGTCGCTGGACTCGCTCTTGCGGTAACCGCCACGGTCGCTGGAACCCTGGCCCCGGTAACCACCGCGATCGCCCGAGTCGTCCTTGCGGTAGCCGGGACGGTCGCTCGAACCCTGACCGCGATAGCCGCCGCGGTCGCTGGACTCGCTCTTGCGGTAACCACCGCGGTCGCTGGAACCCTGGCCCCGGTAACCACCGCGATCGCCTGAATCGTCCTTGCGGAAACCGGGCCGGTCGCTGCGGAAACCGCTGCGCTCGCCGGAACCGGAGCCCTGCCCGCGATAGCCGCCGCGGTCGTTCGAGTCGCTCTTGCGGTAGCCACCACGGTCGCTGGAGCCGCCGCGGTCGCTCGAACGGTCGCCGCGGTAGCCACCGCGGTCGCCGGAGTCGTCCTTGCGGTAGCTGCCGCGGTCGCTGGAACCCTGGCCGCGGTAACCGCCGCGGTCGCTGGAGCCGGCGCGGTTGTCTCGACGGTCGCCGCTGCTGGTGCGGTCGCCGGAGCCTTCACCGCGCTGAGAGTTGCTGGAGTTGTTGCTGCTGCTGAACTTGCGGTCGCCTGATGGACGGCCACCGTCGGAATGGCGCGGTCGGTCTCCCTGGCCACGCTGACGGTCGCCGGGACGATCCCCGAACCTGGACACCAAATCCTCCTACTATGGACACGCTGAAAGGGGCCTGTGAGCGAAGCACTGTAATTGTGCCCCGCGATCACAAGCCCCTTCAGGGAAGTAAAGTTCGGCGGCGACCTACTCTCCCACACCGTAACCAGTGCAGTACCATCGGCGCAGAAGGGCTTAACTACCGGGTTCGGAATGGGACCGGGTGT
>NZ_JBIVPX010000004.1:312901-740876 GCF_044754905.1 Lentzea sp. NPDC092896 | reverse complement strand
CTCAGGCCGGCTACCCGTCGTCGCCTTGGTAGGCCATTACCCCACCAACAAGCTGATAGGCCGCGGGTCCATCCCATACCGCCGGAACTTTCCACCACCGATCATGCGATCAGTGGTCGTATCCGGTATTAGACCTCGTTTCCAAGGCTTATCCCAGAGTACAGGGCAGGTTACCCACGTGTTACTCACCCGTTCGCCGCTCGTGTACCCCGAAGGGCCTTACCGCTCGACTTGCATGTGTTAAGCACGCCGCCAGCGTTCGTCCTGAGCCAGGATCAAACTCTCCAATAAGGATTGTGTTTGATCGCTCCAGACGGAATATGTCTGGCATCAATCTAGTCTTGCCTCAAAGGAACTACCTCGACGAGGAGGTAATTCATATATTACTGGCTGTGTTTCGGCACGCTGTTGAGTTCTCAAAGAACACGCGCACACCGCAGCTAGTCTCACGGAGAGAGTCGCTTCCGGGGCTGTGTCGTAACTTAAGCTTTGTGGTTGAAACTTCCGACGCCCTTGGCCTCTGAGCTCAGAAGAGCTACCGGCTGGGTCTTCGTCGTTTCCAGATCACCCACTCTACCACAGTCCGTGGAAGCTTGGTTCGTGATCTGTGTCGCGCTCCGTTCCGGTGTTCCCGGCCCGTTCCTCGCTGACATGGAGAAAGTTACACGCACGCCAACGCAGGGTCAAATCGGGGGCATCACGGTCGCCTGCGGTTAAGAAACCGCAGGTCAACAGCCCCGTACAGGACCCATGAACAAGCTATCGCAGGCCCGATCCCCACACACTGTGACCGCGATCACATCCAGAAAGATCGAAGGCCGCCGGTCCCAGGTGGGATCGGCGGCCTTCTGCGACCAGAACGTGCAGGTCAGAGCTCTACGTGCACGCTCGCGTTGTTGCGCTTGCCGCGTCGAAGCACCAGCCACTTGCCGTGGAGCAGGTCCGAAGACGCCGGCTTCCACTCCTCGTCGGTCACCTTCGCGTTGTTCACGTAGGCGCCGCCCTCGTTGACCGTCCTCCGCGCGGCACCCCGGCTGTCCGCCAGGCCGGACGCGATCAGCAGGTCGACGATGGTGGGCTCGTCCGCCAGCCGCACCTGGCCCTTGGGCGCCTCCGCGAGTGCCGCTTCCAGCACCGACGCGTCCAGGTCACGCAGCTCGCCCCGGCCGAAGAGCGCCGACGACGCGAGGATGACCTGCTGCGTCGCGCGTTCGCCGTGGACCAGGTCGGTGAACTCCTGTGCGAGACGCTTCTGCGCGGCACGTTGGTGCGGCGCCTCCGCGGTCTGCTTCTCCAGCTCGTCCAGTTCCTCACGGGTGAGGAACGTGAACAGGCGCAGGTAGTTCAGCACCGTGACGTCGTCGGCGTTCACGAAGTACTGGTACCAGGCGTACGGCGACGTCATCTCCGGGTCGAGCCACAGGTTGCCGCCGCCGGTGGACTTGCCGAACTTGCGGCCCTCGGCGTCGGTGACCAGCGGCGCGGTCAGCGCGTGCACGTGCTTGCCCTCGACCCGGCGGATCAGGTCGACGCCGCCGACGATGTTGCCCCACTGGTCCGAGCCGCCGACCTGCAGCGCGGTGCCGTACTTGCGGTGCAGCTCGAGGTAGTCGTTCGACTGCAGCAGCAGGTAGCTGAACTCGGTGTACGACATGCCGTCGCCTTCGAGACGGCGCTTGACCGTCTCCCGCGACAGCATGACGTTGATCGAGAAGTGCTTGCCGACGTCGCGCAGGAACTCGAGCGCGCTGACCTGGCCCGTCCAGTTGAGGTTGTTCTCGACGACCGCGCCCGTGGGCGAGTCGTCGAAGTCGACGAACCTCTCCAGCTGGCCGCGGATGCGCTCGGCCCACTCGGCGACGGTGTCCAGCGAGTTCAGCGTGCGCTCACCGCTGTCGCGCGGGTCGCCGATCATGCCCGTGGCGCCACCCGCCATCACGATGGGCCGGTGCCCCGCCTTCTGGAAGCGCCGCAGCATGAGCAGCGGGACCATGTTGCCGGCGTGCAGCGACTTCGCCGTGGGGTCGAAACCGCAATAGAGCGTGAGCGGGCCGGCGTCCAGGTCCTTCCGGAGTGCGTCGAGGTCGGTGGACGTCGCGATCAGGCCGCGCCAGGACAGTTCGTCAAGGATGTGCTCGCTCACGGCACTCATTGTCGCCTACCTGGTCCAACGGGTTTCGACCCGGTGCTCCGACGGGTATGCCGCCCGCATGACGGACCCACGTGATGCGGAGTTACGCCGGCCGACCGAGCGCATGCCGCGCGTGAACGAGCCGGTTGTCGAGGAGCAGCAGGTCGTCGAGCGCGACGCCGACTACCGCAGGGTACGGACGGTGCGGACCGTCTGTGCGGTCATTGACGTCGTGTGCTGGACGTTCGCCATCGTGCTGTTGGTGCACATCTTCCTGGTGATCGCGGGTGCGAACGCCGGCAACGGGTTCTTCCAGTTCGTCGCGGGGTGGGCGGACGGCATCACCCTCGGCCTGGACGGTCTCTTCACGCCGGAGAACGCGTCCGTCGCCACCCTCCTCAACGAGGGCCTGGCCGCGCTGCTGTGGCTGGTCATCGGCGGTCTGCTGACCACGCTGATCACCCGCGTCGCGTTGCCCGTCGGACACCGTCGCGCCTGGTACCGCAGGACTACGGCCGTCCGCTGACGAGGCGGCGCGGCAACTCCACGCCAAGGCTCCCGGCCCAGTCGAGAGCCTTGGCGAGCGAGTGTTCGCCGGTGAGGGTCGCGGCGGCGGGGCGCACCGTGCACCGCCGCCACTGCTCCGCGTTCAGGGTCAGGTGATCCACCTGCGGCAGCGACTCGACGTCGACGTCCGCGCGTGACACGTCGAGGACGCGCAGGTTCGGCAGGGCGGGCAGTTCGACGCGCGCGCCTTCGACCTTGAGACGGGTCAACCGTTCGAACGCGGGCACGTCGACGCTTGTCGCGGTGACTTCGAGGCGTTCCAGTGCCAGATGCGCCAGTCCGTCGATCCGCAGACGTCCTCCGCTCAGTTTCAGGTCCCGCAGGTCCGCCATGCTCGCGAGCGGCGCCAGATCGGCGTCGCCCAGCTCGCGCAGGCCGAGCTCACGCAGCGTGGGGAACTCGCTCCCCAGGTACGCGACCACGTCGACCTCGTAGTCCGTGACGTCGTAGTGGCCCTTCATGCCGGACGACTCAATGCGTTCGGGCGAACGGTGCCATTCGGTCACGGAGTCCGCGAGGAGTTCGAGCGGGTAGCAGCCCAGAGAAGGCTGAATGACCTGGCCTAGGCGACCACGCGGGCCGGGAGCGAGGTCGACGCACAAGGCTTCGCCTGACGGATACCGCACGATCGGCACCCAGAGCGGGTGGTGTCCGACGAGCCGCACGGTGTCTCGCGGCGCGGTGTGCGGGATCGGCTCCGCCCAGTTGTCCGGGTCGTGCGCCAAGAAGGCTTCGTCGTCCAGAAGTTGTTGCCACACAGCAAGAATCTCGTCCGCGGGCAGCAGCACGTGGTCGCCGAACTCGGTGACACCGCTGCGGTACAACTCGTGCACCTCGGCCGGCAGCGGTACGCCGAGCTCGGCTTCGACGGCCGCCAACGGGCCGGTCGACGTCACTTCGGTGCGCTCGTACGGCGGGATGACGTGACGTGGCCGTGGTTCGAACACGACCGTGTAGCTCGGCGGCAGGGAGCCGGTGCTCTGATAGATGCCGTCGGTGAGTAGCGCCGTGAACGCCCCGTCCGGCTCGACTCGCATCTCCACGACCACGTTGCCGTCAGAACCGAGAGCGACCAACGACTTGAGGTGGCGCACGCGCTCGCTGTGTTCTGGCGGCTCGGACGTGACCCTGTGGTTCGTGTACCCGCTGTCGCAACTGGCGCGCAGCGTCAGGTAGTCCCATCCCGGCTTGGCCTCGGCGACGAGTTCGGCGGCCACCTCGGCCAGCAGCTTCTCCACGTACGTCCCCCCAGAACGTCGAATGGACCCGTACCTTGTCCCGGTGGCCGAGTACGAGTTCGACGTCGCCCCCTCGTTCGCCGAGCAGGACCGCGCGCAGGTCGAGCCGATCGTGCGGCGCTTGGAAGAGCTCGGCGTCAACGTCTACTACGACGAGGACCAGCTCGTCGCGCGGTGGGGCCGCAACCTGATCGAACACATCGCAGAGACGTTGACGGACAAGGTCCGGTACGTGCTGATGTTCACCTCACGGCACTACGTCGAGCACTCGCTGGCACGGCACGAACGCCAGACCGCCCAGACACGGGCGTTGGAGCAGCAGAACGAGTGTCTGCTGCCCATCAAACTCGACGACACCAAGGTGCCTGGTCTGCTGTCGAGCATCGGGTTCCTGGACCTGCGAGCGCACAGCACCGAGGTGATCGCGCAGTCCGTCGTGCAGAAGCTCGCGCAACACCGCGCCGAGTTCACGTCCACTACTCCGATCACGCCCAAGTCCGTGGACGCGCTGGTGCGGGAGAAACCGCGCGGCTGGGAGTACCTGCTCTACGCGACTGTTGTGGCGCAAGGACTTGCGGAGTTGCAGCAGAAGTACCGCGAGCACTTCCTGCGCTACTCGCCGCGCAACGGGACGGTCGAGCACGGCAACGGGATCGACCTGATCCGCGATCGCAACGTGTTGCTGAGCGAGATCATCAAGGTCGCGGTGGACTCGGTCTTCACGGCGGACACCCAGGAGGCCGCGTTCGGCAGGTCCGGCGAGGCGGGGGACGCGGACCAGATCGTGCACCTCGGCGAGCTGTTCGTGCGGACGTTCGACGAGATCCTCGACTGGGCGCGCGGCATCCACGGGACCAGTTACGCGAACGAGCAGGCCCGTGTCGCGGCGCGGGTGCAGGCGCGGTTCGCCGACCGGCAGCTGGAGGCGATGCACGGGGTGGCGCGGGATCTGCGCGAGGTGGCGGACACGCTGGTCGAGCGATTGACGGCCGGGGAGCGGATCGACATGACGGTGCCGCTGGTGTTCGAGGTGGAGCCTGCCCTGGAGCTCGAGTTCAAGGCCGCGCTGGACAGGCTGTCACGCTGACGAGCGGCGTTTGCCGCCTCTCTTGTAGGTCGACACGGCCGGAGAGTCGATCCAGAACCGCCACGGCACGTCCATCGCCACCGCGACACCGACGCGTGGGCCGGCGTGCACCTTCACCGCCGGTTCGCCTGCATAGAGACGCACGGGCGATTCAGCGGACGTCAGGTCGAGGCCGTTCTGCGTCCGGTCGAGCCCCAGGACCTTGCACAGCCGTGCGGGGCCCTTGGCCAGTTCGGCGGCGGAACGGGAGGCCGGGCGGCGCGAGAACGCGATGTCCTCACCTGCGACGACTTCGCCCGCGCGCAACAAGACCGCGCCTGGGACGCCGTCGGTCAGGGTGACGACGTTGGCGCAGAAGTGCATGCCGTAGACGAAGTAGACGTAGAGGAAGCCGGCCGGGCCGAACATGACCTCGTTGCGCGGGGTCCTGCCGCGGTAGCAGTGGGACGCCGGGTCGTCGCCGCCCCGGTAGGCCTCCACCTCGACGATGCGCACTCGCACGCCGTCGGCCTCCAGGAACGAACCGAGGAGGAGCCGGGACGCATCGACCGGGTCGATGGCCAGCTCCTCCCTGGTCAGCAGCCTAGAACTCACGTGCGGAGGCAGCTTTCGCCACGAGTGCGTCCAGCTGTTCGCGGACGCGGACGGGGGCCGTGCCGCCGTGGGCGTCGCGCGAGGCGATGGAGCCCTCGACGGTCAGCACCGAACGGACCTCGGAGGTCAGGGCGGGCGAGATCGCGAGGAACTCCTCGTCGGTCAGGTCCTCCAGGCCGACGCCGCGGGACTCGGCCGCGCGGACGCACGCACCGGCGGCCTCGTGGGCCACGCGGAACGGAACGCCTTGGCGCACAAGCCATTCCGCGATGTCGGTGGCCAGGGTGAAGCCCGCCGGAGCGAGAGAGGCCATGCGAGCGACGTCGAAGCGAAGCGTCGCCACCATGCCCGCGAAGGCCGGGAGCAGGAGCTCCAGCTGCTCGACCGAGTCGAACAGCGGTTCCTTGTCCTCCTGCAGGTCGCGGTTGTACGCGAGCGGCTGGGCCTTCAGCGTCGCCAGGAGTCCGGCGAGGTTGCCGATCAGACGGCCCGACTTGCCTCGCGCGAGTTCGGCGACGTCCGGGTTCTTCTTCTGCGGCATGATCGAGCTGCCGGTGGACCAGGCGTCGTCGAGCACCGCGAAGCGGAACTCGGCGGTGGTCCAGATGATGATCTCCTCGGCCACCCGGGAGAGGTTCACGCTGATCATGGCCAGCACGAACGCGATCTCGGCGGCGAAGTCGCGGGACGCGGTGCCGTCGATCGAGTTCTCCACCGGGGCGTAGAAGCCCAGGTCAGCGGCCACCTTCGCGGGATCCAGCCCCAACGAGGATCCCGCGAGAGCGCCGGAGCCGTAGGGGGAGAACCCGGCGCGCTTGTCCCAGTCGTGCAGGCGGTCGACGTCACGCAGCAACGCGTGGGCGTGCGCGAGAAGGTGGTGCGAGAGCAGCACGGGCTGTGCGGACTGCAGGTGCGTGCGGCCCGGCATGACGGCACCGAAGTGCGTCTCGGACTGCGCGGCCAGCGCGTCCACCACGTCCAGAACGCCGGCGGAAACCCGGCGAGCCGCGTCGCGCAGCCACATGCGGAACAGGGTGGCGACCTGGTCGTTGCGGGAACGGCCGGCGCGCAGCTTGCCGCCCAGCTCGGTGCCGGCGCGGTCGATCAGGCCGCGCTCCAACGCCGTGTGGACGTCCTCGTCCTCCAGCACCGGGGTGAAGGCGCCGGACTCGACGTCGGCGAGCAGCTCGTCGAGCGCCTTCTGCATGCCGGCGAGTTCGTCGTCCGACAGCAGTCCCGCGGCGTGCAGCACACGGGCGTGCGCGCGCGAGCCCGCGATGTCGTACGGCGCGAGCCGCCAGTCGAAGTGCGTCGACAGCGACAACCGTGCCATCGCCTCGGCCGGTCCCGACTCGAACCGGCCACCCCACAAAGAACTCATCACACGCAACTTTCAGCTAGCGAAGTCGTAAAGCGATTCTTCCGAACGGGCCACCAGCCCGACCACGCGCCCCTCGTACAGCGCGACGTCGACCTCGCCGGAACCCGAGGTCAGTGCCATCCGTGCGACCCGCACCGCGACCGATCCCAGACTGGACCGCACGACGCCGGCACGGAAGTTGAGCTCGCGGACGGCCTCGGCGACGGAGACGGTCTCGCCGTCCACCGCCACCACGACACCCGCGTCGAACGTCAGAACGGCGTGCACGGGCTCATTCATCGACGTGACCAGCGGCCAGCGAGGTGATCCGGTCGGCGAGCTCGGAGCCGGTCATCGGCTCGCGGGCCACGACGAGGATCGTGTCGTCACCCGCGATCGTGCCGACGACCTCGTGCAACGCCGCGCGGTCCAGCGCGGACGCCAGGAACTGCGCGGCGCCGGGAGGAGTGCGCAGCACGGCGAGGTTGCCGGAGAAGTCCGTGGACACCAGCAGTTCGCCCAGCACGCGGACCAGGCGCGTCGTTCCGCCCTGGACGCCGCGCACGGGGCTGCCGTCCTCGGGGATCACGTAGACCGGCGCACCGCCGTCAGGGCCGCGCAGCTTGACCGCGCCGAGCTCGTCGAGGTCGCGCGACAACGTGGCCTGCGTGACGTCGATGCCTTCCGACGCAAGCAGTTTCGCGAGCTCGGACTGGCTGCGGACGGCACGCTGCGCCACCATCTCGACGATGCGGCCCTGACGGGCGGTGCGAGTCATGACGACTGCTCCAGCAACCACACGAGCAACGCCTTCTGCGCGTGCAGCCTGTTCTCGGCCTCCTGCCACACCAGCGACTGCGGGCCGTCGAGCACGTCGTCGGTGATCTCCCAGCCGCGGTGCGCCGGCAGGCAGTGCAGCACCGTCGAGTCGGGCTTGCCCGTGGCCTCCAACAACGACGCGTTCACCTGGTACGGGCGGAACGGGCCGACGCGGTCCTTGCCGTCGTTCTCCTGCCCCATCGACGTCCACGTGTCGGTGACCAGCACGTCCGAACCGTCGACGGAAGCGAGCGGGTCGCTGATCAACGCCACCGAACCACCGGTCTCGGCGGCACGCTTCTTGGCGTCCTCCAGGAACTGCGGGTTCGGCACGAACCCGGCGGGCGCGCCGATCCGCACGTGCATGCCGGCCGTGGCCCCGCCGAGCAGCAACGAGTGCGCCATGTTGTTGGCGCCGTCGCCCAGGTACGTCAGCGTCAGACCGGCCAACCGGCCATAACGGCGGCGGATCGTCTGCAGGTCCGCGAGCACCTGGCACGGGTGGAACTCGTCGGTCAGCGCGTTCACCACGGGAACGCGCGACACGGACGCCATCGCCTCCATGCGCGCCTGGGCGAACGTCCGCCACACGACCGCGTCGACGTATCCGGACAGGATCCGCGAGGTGTCCTCGATGGTCTCCTCGCGGCCCAGTTGCATCGACCGGCCGTCGATGATCACCGGGTTGCCGCCGAGCTGGGCGATGCCGACCTCGAACGACAACCGGGTGCGCGTGGAGTTCTTCTCGAAGATCACCGCGACGGACTTGGGTCCCGCCAACGGCTTCGCGGAGAAACGGTCCGCCTTGTAGGTGTCCGCGAGGTCGAGCACCGCGGCCTGTTCCGAAGTGGACAGGTCGTCGTCGCGCAGGAAGTGCCGCAAAGTCACTGCGTCTCCTCGAAGAAGGTGGGAAGCGCGGCGACGAAGGCCTGCGCGTCGGACTCTTCCAGAACCAGGGGCGGGGCGAGCCGCAGCACGTCGGGCTGGATCGGGTTGATCAGGTAACCGGCCTTCTGCGCGGCCGCCGCGGCCTTCGCCGAGACCGCCTCGCGCAGCGTGATGCCGAGCAGCAGGCCGGCTCCCCGCACACCGGAGATCGCGGGGTGGTGCAACGCCTCCACCCCCGCGGCGATCTCCTTGCCCACGGACGAGGCGTGCTCCAGCAGGCCTTCCGAGGCGATCGTGTCGAGCACCGCGAGTCCGGCGGCGCAGCACACCGGGTTGCCGCCGTAGGTGGTGCCGTGGTGGCCGGGCTTGAACAGCTCCGCCGCCGCGCCGAAGCCGATCGTCGCGCCGAGCGGCAGGCCACCGCCGATGCCCTTGGCCAGCGTCATGATGTCCGGCACGATCCCGGCCTGCTGGAACGCGAACCAGGTGCCGAGGCGGCCGACGCCGGTCTGCACCTCGTCGAGGATGAACAGCGCGCCGTGCTCGGCGGTGATCCGGCGGACCTCCTGCAGGTAGCCGGCGGGCGGCACCATGACGCCCTGCTCTCCCTGGATCGGCTCGACGATGAACGCCGCCGTGTCGTCGTCGATCGCGGCCTCAAGCGCTGCCACGTCACCGAACGGGACGTGCGAGACACCGGGCACGAGCGGTTCGAACGGCGCGCGCTTGGGCTCCTGGCCGGTGAGCGTCAGCGCGCCCATCGTGCGGCCGTGGAACCCGCCGAGCGTGGAGACGATCTTGGTGCGGCCGGTGAGGCGTGCCATCTTCAGCGCGGCCTCGTTGGCCTCGGCGCCGGAGTTGCAGAAGAAGACCTTGCCGGGCTCCCCCGCGATGTCCAGCAGGCGTTCGGCGAGCTTCAGCGCGGGCTCGTTCACGTACAGGTTGCCGGTGTGGCCGAGCTTCGCGATCTGCGTCGAGACCGCCTCGACGATCGCCGGGTGCGCGTGACCGAGAGCGTTGACCGCGAGACCCGTCAGCAGGTCGACGTAACGGTTTCCGTCCGCGTCCCAGACGTGCGCGCCCTCACCGCGTTCCAGCTGCAGCGAAGGTGTGCCGTAGTTGTCCATCATGGACTGTTGCCACCGCGTGGTCACTTGTCCCCCAAGACCATGGTTCCGACACCTTCAGTGGTGAAGACTTCGAGCAGAACGCTGTGGGCCAGCCTGCCGTCGATCACGTGCGCCTGCGGAACACCGCCGCGCACCGCGCGCAGGCAGGCCTCCATCTTCGGCACCATGCCGCTTTCCAGGTCCGGCAGGATCTTCTCCAGCTCCGCGGCACGGATCTGGTTCAGCAGCGACGAGCGGTCCGGCCAGTTCGCGTACAGGCCCTCGACGTCGGTCAGCACGACGAGCTTCTCCGCGCCGAGAGCGACCGCGAGAGCACCTGCCGCCGTGTCCGCGTTCACGTTGTGCGGCACGCCGTGGATGTCCGGCGCGACCGACGACACGACCGGGATGCGGCCCGCGCGCACGATGTCGAGCACCGCGTCCGGGTTGACCTCGGTAATGTCGCCGACGAGACCGATGTCGACCTCTTCGCCGTCCACGATCGCACCGCGGCGGGTGGCCGTGAACAGGTGCGCGTCCTCGCCGGAGATGCCGACGGCGTAAGGACCGTGCTGGTTGATCAGGCCGACGAGCTCACGCCCGACCTGCCCGACCAGGACCATCCGCACGACGTCCATGGCCTCCGGCGTCGTGACGCGCAGGCCGCCGCGGAACTCGCTGTGGATGCCCAGCTTGTCCAGCATCGACTTGATCTGCGGGCCGCCGCCGTGCACGACGACCGGGCGCAGGCCGCACAGCCGCAGGAACACCATGTCCTCGGCGAACGCCTTCTTCAGCTCGTCGTCGACCATGGCGTTGCCGCCGTACTTGACGACCACCAGCGCGCCGCGGAAACGCTCCAGCCACGGCAGCGCTTCTACGAGGACCGCCGCTTTTTCTTGTGCGTTCATGAGGAGTAGGCGCTGTTCTCTTCGACGTAGTCGTGGGACAGGTCCGTGGTCAGCACGGTGGCTTCGGCGTCACCGACGTTGAGGTCGATGACGATCTCGACGTCACGGCCCGACAGGTCGGCTTCGCTGCGGTCGCGGTCGCGGGTCCCGTTGCGGTAGAGCGACACTCCGTTGATCAGGATCTGGAGCACGTCCGGGTCGATCTCGGCGTCCGCGCGGCCCAGCGCCATCGCGATGCGGCCCCAGTTCGGGTCGCTGCCGAAGAGCGCGGTCTTCACGAGGTTGTCCTCGGCGACCGTCCGTCCGATGTGGACGGCCTCGGCCTCGGTGGCGGCCTGCCTGACGGTGATGCTGATTTCCTTCGTCACGCCCTCGGCGTCGCCCTGCAGCTGCTTGACCAGGTCGCCCGCGACCTCGGTCAGCAGCGCGGTGAAGTCCTCGAACGTGGGCTCGACCCCCGAAGCACCCGAGGCCAGCACCAGCACGGTGTCGTTGGTGGACGTGCCGCCGTCGACGTCGAGCCGGTCGAACGTCCTGGAGGTGGCCAGGCGCAACGCCTTGTCCAGCGAGTCGCCGGAGATCTTGGCGTCGGTGGTGATGACCGACAGCATCGTGGCCATGTTCGGCGCGAGCATGCCCGCGCCCTTCACGAACCCGCCGACGGACCAACCGGCGTCCGAGGCCTTCCACGACTGCTTCGGGCGGCTGTCGGTGGTCATCACGCCGGTGGCGGCGTTGAGCCCGGCCTCCACCGAGGAGTCCAGCTCCTTCGCGACGTTCTCGACACCGGTGAGGATCTTGTCCATCGGCAGGCGCTCGCCGATCAGGCCGGTCGAGCAGACCGCGACGTCGACGGCGCCGGTGCCGAGCACCTCGGCGACCTTCTCCGCGGTGGCGTGGGTGTCCTGGAAGCCCTCGGGGCCGGTGCACGCGTTGGCACCGCCGGAGTTGAGCACGACCGCGGTCAGTCGCCGGGACCCGATCACCTGCTGCGACCACAACACCGGCGCGGCCTTCACCTTGTTCGTGGTGAAGACACCCGCGGCGGCGTCGGAAGGCCCGTCGTTGACGACGAGCGTGAGGTCGAGAGCGCCGGATTCCTTGATTCCGGCGGCGATCCCGGCGGCCCGGAAGCCCTGGGGGCCGGTGACGCCCTTGTTGCGGTTCACGGAGCGACTCCAACGGTCGAGAGGCCGGTCGTTTCCGGCAGTCCGAGAGCGAGGTTCATGCACTGGACAGCGGCACCGGCGGTGCCCTTGGCCAGGTTGTCGACGGCGGCCACGACCACGAGCCGGCCCAGGTCCTCGTCGACGGTGACTTGCAGCTGGACGGCGTTCGAACCGAGAACGGCGTTCGTCGTCGGCCAGAGACCTTCGGGCAGGAGGTGCACGAACGGCTCGTCCGCGTACGCCTTCTCGTAGGTCTCGCGAACGTTTGCAGTGTCTTTGAGCTGCGCCGAGCAGGTCGCGAGGATGCCCCGCGACATCGGCGCGAGCACCGGCGTGAAGCTGACCTTGATCGGACGACCGGCCGCCGCGCTCAGGTTCTGCGTGATCTCGGGCGTGTGCCGGTGCGCGCCACCGACGCCGTACGCGCTCGCGGAGCCCATCACCTCGGAACCGAGCAGGTTCGTCTTCAGCGACTTGCCTGCGCCGGACGTGCCGGACACGGCGACGATGACGACCTCGTCCTCGATCAGGTCCACGGCCGGAGCCAACGCCAGCGAGGACACCGTCGGGTAGCAGCCCGGAACGGCCACGCGGCGTGCGCCGACGAGCGCGTCCCGCCCGTTGGGAAGCTCGGGAAGTCCGTACGGCCAGGTGCCCGCGTGCTCGCCGCCGTACCACCGCTTCCAGTCGTCGGCGCTGGTCAGCCGGTGGTCGGCACCGCAGTCGATCACGACCGTGTCGTCGCCGAGTTGCTCGGCCAGCGCGGCTGAGTGACCGTGGGGAAGTGCGAGGAACACCACGTCGTGGCCCTGGAGGGTGTCGACTGTGGTGTCTTGTAGCTGTCGGTCCGCGAGCGGCAGGAGGTGCGGCTGGTGCTTGAGCAGCCTGTCGCCGGCGCTGCTGTTGGCCGTCAGCGCGCCGATCTCGATGTCCGGATGGCCGAGTAGCAGGCGGAGCAGCTCGCCACCCGCGTACCCGCTGGCGCCCGCGACCGCGATCCTCACTGTCATGCGCATGATTATGCACGGTCATGCAAACTCACTCAACAGGAGCGTGGCCACCTGGCCACCCGATCGGGGCCACCTGGCGCTGTGGGGCGCTCACAGCGGTCGACGATGATGATCCGCGTGAACGTGAAGGTGCGCGACGGGTTGTGGGCGGCGGGTGCCTTCCTGTTGGCGCTGGTGACGCTGTTCGCGCCGCTCGGCAGGCCTGTGCACTGGTCGTTGATCGTGGCGTCCGCGCTGTGGGCGGCCGCGTTGGTGCCGATCAGCGCGCGCTGGCCGAGGTGGGCGATCGTGCTCACCGCACCCCTCAACGGCGTCAACAACCTGCTCGCCATCGCCCCGACGTCGCTCGTGGTCTTCCGCGCCGCCCGATCCATCCGTTCGCAAGGGCAGCTGTGGGCACTGGTCGGCCTCACCGCGGTGCTGCAGGCGGCGTTTGGCGGGCTGCACTCGTGGCTGGCCGGGGACAGCTTCACCGAGTACCTGCTCGGCACGCTGTTCTCGGTCTTCTTCCTGCTGATCTTCCCCGCCGTGTCCGGGGCGCTCATCGGGCGGCGCAAGCCGTTGACGCAGGTCCTGATGGAGCGCAACGACTACTTGGAGCACGCGCGCGCATTGACCGCGAGCACCGCGAGGTCGGCCACGCGCGCACACATCGCGAGCGAGATGCACGACATGCTCAGCCACCGGCTCCGGCAGCTGACCGCGCACGCGGGCGCGCTGGAGCAGTCCGCCGCCGAGCAAGCTCCTGAACTACGCGAACAGGTCGAGCTGATCCGCAAGACGTCCGCGGTCGCGATGGAGGAACTGCGGGAGATCCTCGGCGTCCTCGGTGCGTCCACCGAACACGCCGAAGACGCCGGCACGCGCGCGGACGTCGAACGGATCGTGGCCGCGTCTGCCGCGGCGGGCCTCTCCGTTCACCTCGACTGGACGGGCTCCGACCTCGCCGATGCCGACGCACGGCTGCGCAGAGCGGTGCATCGGGTCGTGCGTGAAGCACTTACGAACGTGCACAAGCACGCGCCATCAGCCCGCACGCTCGTGTCCGTGGCGGTCGCCGACCGGGTGCGGGTCGAGGTCGTCAACGGTCCCAGCGGCGAGCCCCGGGGTGCCGGTACGCGCCGCGGTCTCATCGGTCTGGAGGAACGGGTCGGGTTGATCGGCGGGTCCTTCCTCGCCGAGGTGCCCACCGGCGCGGGGTTCCGGGTGACGGCCACCCTGCCTCTGCACCCGGTCGTGCAGGAGGAGACCGGGGCCGCGGGTGCCGTGACGGAGGCGCCGCCGCCGATCACCGCCGAGATCCTGACCGTGCCGCGCGTGGTCGGCAGCGGGTGCCTGGCCATGCTCTCGCTGGTCCCTGCTCTCGGCACGGCGTTCGTGCTGCTCATCGTCGCGATCTTCGGCCGCGGCGAGATCACCCGGCAGGAGTTCGACGCGTTCCAGCCGTCGGTGACGCACGAGCAGGAGATCACCGAGACGTACGGCTTCGGTGTGCTCTCGGAGCACGGCGGCTGCTTCCGCTACCACGTGAAGGACACCACCGACCGCGACTTCGAGCTCTGCTTCGACCGGCAGTCGGGTCTGATGACCTCGAAGAAGGAGCTCGCCCGATGAGGTTCGTCTGGCCCGCGCTCGCGTTCCTGGTGGGCCTGGTGCCGCTGATCGCCCCGCTGGCACCGGTCCCCCACTCGGCGCTGACGGTCGCCACGGCGTTGTGGATCGCGGCGCTCGTGTGGCTCGCCCCGCGCAAACCCGAGTGGGCGCTGCTGCTGACTGCTCCGCTCTTCGCGGTCAACAACCTGTGGGCGCAGGCCATCACGACGTTCGTGGTCTTCACCGCGTGCCGCCGCATCCCACGCCTGGGCCGGTTGTGGGCGCTGCTCGGGACAATGACGGTGCTGCAGAGCGTCTTCAGCATGTTCCAGGAGAGCTATCGGAGCATGCCGCTCTGGGAGGCGTTGGCCGGCTCGGTCATCGGCTCGGTGTTCTTCGTGCTCTTCCCCGCCGTGTCGGGCATGCTGCTCGGCCGCCGCAGGCCGATGGTCCGGCTGTTGCAGGAGCGCAACGAGTACCTCGAACGCGCCCGTGCGCTGACCGCCGCGTCGGCCCGTTCCGAGGAACGCGCGCACATCGCCGGCGAGATGCACGACATGCTCGGGCACCGGCTCAGCCTGATCTCCATCCACGCCGGGGCGCTGGAGCTGACCACGGCCCGCAAGGCCCCGCAGCTGCACGAGCAGGCCGAGCTGATCCGCACCACGTCGTCGCTCGCGATGGCCGAGCTGCGCGAGATCCTCGGCGTGCTGCGGACGAACCCCGAACCCGAGTCGCTCGACGAGGACACCGGCACCCGTTCCGACATCGCCGCGCTGGTCGAGGGTTCCGGGCTGGGCGCGTCGCTCGACTGGTCCGGCGAAGACCTGCACGGCGCCGATCCCCGCACGCGCCGCGCGGTACACCGGGTCGTCCGCGAGGCCCTGACCAACGTCGCCAAGCACGCTCCGGCCGCCCGCACGCGGGTGCAGGTCGCGGTCCAGGGCGGCAGGGCCCGCATCCAGGTGCTGAACGGGCCGACCGCGGCCGCGCAGGGCAAGGGCACCCGGCGCGGCCTGATCGGCCTGGAGGAACGGGTCGGGCTGCTCGGTGGCTCGTTCAGCGCGGGCCAGCCGGTCGAGGGCGGTTTCCGGGTGGCGGCGGACGTGCCGCTGACCCCGCCCGCCCAGGCGGACCAGGCCACCGCCGAGGTCACCGAGGTGCCGCCCCCGCTCGCCGCCGAGGTGCTGACCGTGCCGCGGGTGGTGGGCGGCGGTTGTCTCGGGCTGCTGGCGCTGCTGCCGATCGCCGGTGCGCTGTTCGTGCTGCTGCTCTTCGCGTTGCTCAACCCGACGCAGATGAACGCGCCGTACTTCGACTCGCTGAGGGTGGGCGTCACCGACGAAGGGGACATCTACGAGGAGTTCGGCGTCGGCCAGCTCGGCGTGGACGGCTGCTCGCGGTTCAGGACGTCGCACAACCCGGACCTGCAGTACAAGCTGTGCTTCCGCGACGGCAAGTTGGCTTCGAAGGAGCAGGAGCGCCCGTAGGGTGGCTCGCGTGATCCGAGTTCTCATCGCCGATGACGAGACGTTGATGCGTGCGGGCATCCGGTTGATCCTGGAGAACGACCCCGAGATCACCGTGGTGGCCGAGGCGAGCGACGGCAGGCAGGCCGTCGAGCTGACGTTGAAGCACACGATCGACGTCGCGTTGCTCGACATCCGCATGCCCGGCGGCGATGGCCTGAAGGCCGCCGAGCAGATCGCGTCGAGGGTCAACGTCGTCATGCTCACGACGTTCGGCGAGGACTCCTACGTGGCGCAGGCGTTGAAGGTCGGCGCGACCGGGTTCCTGCTCAAGGACACCCCGCCGCAGGAGCTGATCACCGCCGTCCGCAAGGCCGCGCGGGGCGAACCGATCCTCGCCCCGCAGATCACCAAGCGCCTGATCGAGAAGCACCTGCTCGCGCCGAACGACGGGTCGGACGCGCGCCGCAAGATCGACGCGCTCACCGAGACCGAACGGGGCGTGCTCAAGCTCGTGGGCGAGGGGCTGTCCAACACCGAGATCGGCGAGCAGCTCTTCATGGCGACCGGCACGGTGAAGGCGCACATCAGCCGGATCCTGCCCAAGCTGGAGTGCGCCAACCGCGTGCAGGCCGCCATCGTGGCGCACGACGCCGGCCTCACCCGGTCGTGATCACCGGGTCGTGAAGCGGTCCAGCGCCCGGATCTTGTTCGTGGCGTCCAGTGCCGCGATCTTGTAGGCCTCGGACAGCGTCGGGTAGTTGAAGACCGTGTCGACCAGGTAGTCGACGGTGCCGCCGCAGCCCATCACGGCCTGGCCGATGTGCACGAGGTCCGTGGCACCGGTGCCGAACACGTGCACGCCGAGGATCTTGCGGTCCACAGTGGACACCAGCAGCTTCAGCATGCCGTACGCGTCGCCGATGATCTGGCCGCGCGCGAGCTCGCGGTAGCGGGAGATGCCCACCTCGTACGGCACCGCGGACGAGGTGAGCTCGGTCTCCGTCGCGCCGCAGTAGGAGATCTCCGGGATCGTGTAGATGCCGATGGGCTGCAACGCCGTCAGGTCGTGCACCGGCTCGCCGAACGCGTGGTACGCGGCCAGGCGGCCCTGGTCCATCGACGTCGCGGCCAGCGCCGGGAAGCCGATCACGTCACCGACGGCGTAGATGTGCTCGACGGGCGTGCGGTAGTGCTCGTCGACGCTCAGCCGGCCGCGGTTGTCCGCTTCCAGCCCGGCGGCGGCGAGCTCCAGTTTCTCGGTGGTGCCCTGCCTGCCCGCGGAGTACATGACGGCGGAGGCCGGGATGCGCTTGCCGGACGCCAGCGTCGTGATGGTGCCGCCCTGCGACACCTCGACGTTCACGACCTTCTCGCCGAAGCGGAACGTCACGGCCTGGTCGCGCAGGTGGAACTTCAGCGACTCGACGATCTCCGGGTCGCAGAAGTCGAGCATCTTCTCGCGCTGCTCCACGACCGTGACGCGGGTGCCGAGGGCCGCGAACATCGACGCGTACTCGATGCCGATCACGCCCGCACCGACCACGACCAGCGACGACGGGATCTCGGTGAGCGCGAAGACCTCGTCGGAGTCGAGGATCCGCTCCTCGTCGAAGTCCACGACGGACGGGCGGGCCGGTGTCGTGCCCGTCGCGATGACGATGAACTCGCCGGTGATCGTGGTGTGGTCGCCGCGGTGGGCCCCGTCCACCGTCACGGTGTGCTCGTCCACGAACCGGCCGAAGCCGTTCAGCAGATCGATGCCGTTGCGGTGCAGTTGCGCGCGCACGACCTGCACCTCACGGCCGATCACGTGCTGCGTGCGCGCCATCAGGTCGTTGATGGTGATGTCCTGCTTGACGCGGTAGCTCGCGCCGTACAACTCGCGCTGGCTCATGCCCGTCAGGAACATGACGGCTTCGCGCAGCGTCTTCGACGGGATGGTTCCCGTGTTCGCGCAGACACCGCCGACCATCTCCTGCTTGTCGATGATCGCTACCCGCTTGCCCAGTTTCGCACCCGCGATCGCCGCCTTCTGGCCACCAGGGCCAGAGCCGATGACGATCAGGTCGTAGTCGTACGGCGTCATGGTCGTCAGCCTACTAAGACGGATTCGATTCCACCCCCGAACGAAATATGAACCTTGCGATGAATTGTGTCGTGCGTGAGTCCATGACAGGACTTCGCACCTTCCGTCTTCCCGCGACCGTCACCGGTTCGGACGACGACGCCGCGCTCGGCCGCCGGCTCATCGAGGCCTGGCAAGCCGACGGGATCCTGCAGATCGCGACCGACGCGACTCAGGACCGGACCACAGCGGAGGCAATGGCCGCCAGCAGAAGGTTCTTCCACGGATTGACGCTCGAAGAAAAGTCACGGTTTGTGAGCGACCTGACCTATTCCGGTTACATCGCGTCCGGAGAAGAGGTCACCGACGGCATCGCGGACTATTCGGAGATCTTCACGATCTGCAAGGACGTTCCGCTCGACGACTACCGCGTCACGGGCAAATGGCCGTGCCACGGTCCGGTTCCCTGGCCGGACGACAGCTACCGCGACGCCATGCGGGCGTTCATGACGATGCTGGGCGGCACCGGCGAACGTGTCCTTCAGCTGACAGCTCTGGGCTTCGGGCTCGACGTCGACGCGTTCACCAGGCTCACCGCGGACGGCTGGCACCACATGCGCGTGCTGCGCTTCCCCACCAGGTCCGAGACCGACCGCGGCATCGGCGCCCACACCGACTACGGGATGCTCGTGCTGGCCGTGCAGGACGACGTCGGCGGCCTCTTCGTCCGCCCGCCGATCGACGGCGAGGACCGGCCGCGCAACTGGCTCGCGGACGAGTCGGCGGCAGGCTGCTTCCAGGACGCCCACGGCTGGAACTTCGTCGCACCGATCGAACGCGTCGTCACTGTGTTCCCCGGCGACGTCCTGCAGTTCCTCACCGGCGGCAAGCTGCTGTCCACGCCGCACAAGGTGCTGCTCAACACCCGCGAGCGGTTCACGATGGCCTACTTCCACGAACCGAACTTCGAGGCCGTCGTGCGTCCGCTGGACGACCCGGACGGCGACACCATCCACTACGGCACGCACTTCACCGCGATGTTCATGCGCTGCTACCCGGACCGCGTCACCACGCGCCGGATCATCGAGGAGGACCGGCTGAAAGTGCTCAGCGAACTCCGGTCCGGGACTCGCCACTCCTGAACGGCAGCACCAGGTCGAGCAACCGGACCCTGGCGCGGTAGTCGGCGACGCGGTCCGCGAACGGCCGCTGCACGATCCTGTGCACGGCGTCCGCGCTCAGCCGCTCGTAGGCCGGAACCGTGTCGTTGCTCAGGAAGTCCCAGCGCGACACCCGGTCCGCGTAGTTGAACGCGGGCAGCGGACCGCCGAACAACGACCGGTACTGCGCCGGGGTCTTCCCGCCCGGCACCGGCATCGGGCCGGCGACCGTGATCGCGTACGTGACCATCTCGCCGGGCGGTAACAGCCGCGACCGCATGCGGTCGAACTGGTCGGCGATCACCAGGTTCTGCTCGCGGGACGAGAACTCGAGGACCGCCTGCGCCGGATCCGCCCACGCCGCGGTGGTGTCCGGGTCGATGACGCCCGCGTCGCGCAACTCCTGCACGGCCTGGATCCCGCCGTGCAGGTAGGCGGCGTGCATCGCGCCGAGGTCCATGAAGATGTGCTTCTGCATCGACATCAGCATCGACGAGAACCAGCGCAGTTCCGGGACCGTGCCGAGATCGAGCATGCCGGCGGCGAACGCGGGCGCGCCGATGTTCGCGAAACCCATCCACCGCAACGTGTCCGGGTACGTCAGGTAGAGCTTCGCGTAGAAGTCGTAGACGGCGAAGATCACCGCGCGGTTGGAGGCGGCGGAGCGTTGCGGGTCCCACTCGGACAGGTTGACGCCCGCGTCCTCGGCGGCGCGGACGATCCAGTAGTGCCACAGCAACGCCTTGAAGCGCGTGGGGGCAATGCCCTTGGCCCGGTATCCGGTCAGCGCCTGCTCCAGCGCGGCACGGTCGGACGGCAGATCGGGGTGCACTCCACCCCGCTGTTCGCCGTTTCCGTTCACCAGCGGCAGATCCAGGTAATCCACCGTGTCCGCTTTGGTAGCACCCATGCTGCCGAGCACGAGCGCCGCCACAACCATGAGCACGCGCATGAACGCGAACTGTATAGGGGCCAAGCACCCATTCTGTTCACAGAAGCCCCCGGTCAAGTGATGTTTTGCGAGTTCGTTAGCACTTTCGGTACCGATGGGGCCATAAATCTCAACAGGGCTACTCCTAATGCCTATACCGTTTGGGCGTGACACTTAAGGTTTCCTTGATCGACGCGGTTCGAGCGGGACTCGAGGAGCTCGCGGATCCGGTGAAGGCGCCGGAGATGCAGGCGTACATGAAGTCCGACATGCCGTTCCTGGGAGTGCAGAAACCCGGACGAGTGGCGCTGCTGAAGTCACTGCCGCAGTTGCACGACCGGGACGAGTGGCTCGACGCGATCCAGACGTTGTGGCGCGAGGCCACCTATCGCGAGGAACGCTACGTCGCGCTCTCGCTGAGCGGGGATCGCCGATTCCAGTCCGTCGACCTGATGCCGTGGTTCGACGAGATGATCGTGACCGGCGCGTGGTGGGACTACGTGGACGAGATCGCGTCGAAGCGCGTCGGTCCGCTGCTGCGCTCGACGCCGGACGTCGTGCGGCCGTTGATGCTGAAGTGGTCCGTCGACGCGGACAGGTGGCGGCGGCGGACGTCGGTGATCTGCCAGCTCGGGTTCAAGGGCGCGACCGACGTGGAGTTGCTGACGGCGTGCGTCGACGCGAACGCGGACGATCCCGACTTCTTCCTGCGCAAGGGGATCGGCTGGGCGCTACGGGAGTTCGCGAAGACCGAACCGGGCTGGGTGCGCGCGTTCGTCGAGGCACGGCCGGGGCTGTCGCCGTTGTCACGGCGCGAGGCCCTCAAACACCTCTAGTGTCGATCACATGGAGGGCACGCACGTCAGGCTGGAACCGCTGTCGCTCGACCACGCCGAGGGGCTGTTCGAGGTCACCCGTGACCCGGACATCTGGACGTGGCTGCTGAGCAGTCAGCCGTCCAACGTCGACGACATGCGCGCGTGGGTCTCCGAGGCGATCGCGTCACGGGAGGCGTTCGCTCAGATCGAGGTGGCCACCGGACGTGTGGTGGGCACGACGTCGTTCTACGAGGTCGTGCCGGAGCACCGCAGGCTGGTGATCGGCTACACGATCGTCGGCAGCGAGTGGCACGGCACGGCGATCAACCCCGAGGCGAAACTGCTACTGCTGTCCGAGGCCTTCGACGTGCGCGGCGCGCTGCGGGTCGGCTGGTACACCGACGCCGCGAACGTGCGCTCGCAGCGGGCGATCGAGAAGCTCGGCGCGTCGAAGGACGGGGTGCTGCGGGCGAACGTCACGAGGCCGGACGGAACGCAGCGGGACACGGTCGTCTACTCGATGGTGCCGGCGGAATGGCCGGCGGCACGGGAACGGCTGGCTAGCCGTGTTTCGCGCGACCTGAGTAGGTGAGCGGGAAGACCAGTTCGGCGCACTCCGCCGGCACGTCCTGGGCGACCTCGACCTTCATCGTGACCTCGACCGCGCCCCCGGCGGGGATGTCCACGATGTCGGTGAGCGGGACGACGGTCAGCACACCGGCCGGGCAGCCTTCGACGCGCTGCTGGGTGGCGTCGAGCGGCTGACCGGGCACCGCGGACAGGCTCTCGACGATGATGCCGACGGGGTTCGGGTTGGACAGCCGCACCTTGCGCTCGCCCACGGCACCCGGCTTGAGCTCCACGGCCGCGCCGGAGATGTCGTTGATCTCGAACGGCTTGAGCTGCTGCATGCCGGACTCGCCGCTGCTCACGGAGTACGCCATCGCGGGCTGCACGGGGTCTGGCCAGGTGAGGTGCATGGCCGCCACGACCGCCGCGCCGAGCATGAGGATCGTCAAGGACACGGCGATCTCAAGGCGCGGACCCAGACTACGCATGGCGCAACTCTCCAGAGTTGTTGCTCCCAGGCGGTGGGTTCGCCAATAGCTCCCCACCGGACCGGCGACCAGACTCGCCCGGTGGTTCATCGCTTCGCCCCTCGGCCCTGGCGGGCCGCGTGGCCAATCTTGGAGAACCTTCACGTACTGCGCAAGCGTCCGACGGTTGCCGATTTCCCCTTGTAATGAAGGACCTTTGGCACCTTGACAGCTACGCAGGGCTACCACCTGCTGGTTTGATCCCAAATCCCGCAATTCGGCATTCAGCCGAACGAGCGAACTTTCATGGGCAATTCATCAGTGTGTCCTGGTGACGTGGAAAGGCCCGGGGTTCGTTGACGAACCCCGGGCCCTCGTCCGTCGTGGCCGATCAGGCGCGCAGAGCCGCGCCGAGCCGTTCGCCGGCGGCGGCGACGGCGGCATCGCGGGCCGCGGTCGCCTCCTCGACGGTCAGCGTGCGGTCCGGCGCCCGGAAGCGCAGCGAGTACGCGAGCGACTTTTTGCCCTCGCCCAGCTGCTCACCCGTGTACACGTCGAACAGGCGGATGTCCTCGAGCAGGTCGCCCGCGGACGCGCCGAGCACCTCGGACACCGACTGCACCGGCACGGAGGCGTCCACGACCAGCGCGACGTCCAGCAGCACCGGCGGGTAGGCCGAGACCATCGGGGCCGGGCGGTGGTCGTCCAGCGGCAGCGCGTCCAGGTCGAGCTCGAACGCCACGGTCCGCTTGGGCAGGCCGAGCGCCTCGATCACCTTCGGGTGCAGCTCACCGGCATGCCCGACGGGCCAGTCACCGACGCGCAGCTCGGCACAGCGGCCGGGGTGCCACGGCAGCAGGTCCGACGCCACGACGCGCAGGGTGACCCCGTACGCCTGGGCGGCGCGACGAGCGGCCTCGACGGCGTCCGACCAGTCGGCGATGCGGCCCTTGCCCCACCAGCCGGCCAGTTCGCGGTGGCCCGTGAGGACACCGGCGACGTGCAGCGGCTGGTTCGGCAGCGCTGCCAGCAGCGAGGCCACCTCGGCCTCGGTCGGCCTGCGGTCCACGCCGAGCGCGGGCACGGGCACCTGCTGCGCGCGGGGCAGCGTCACCTGGGCGATGTTGTAGAGCGAGACGTCCTTCGCACCACGGGCCAGGTTCCGTTGGAGGGTCTCCAACAGGCCCGGCAGCAGTGTCGTCGCGAGGACGTTCTTGTCCGCCTCCAACGGGTTCAGCACGCCGACCGCGTTGCGCCGGATGTCGTCGGCGGCCAGACCGAACGCGTCGAACACCGACGGGTCGATGAACGGGAACGGCTTGACCTCGACGAAACCGTCCTCGGCCAGCGTGCGCCACACCGTGCGGCGGCGACGCTGCTGCTCGGTCAGGCCGCGGCCTGCGGGGGCGGGCGGCAGCACGGAGGGAATCGTGTCGTAGCCCTCCAGTCGCAGCACCTCCTCCACCAGGTCTGCGGGCTGCACGAGGTCGGAGCGCCACGTCGGCGGCACGGCCGTGACGATCGTCTGGCCGTCGTCCGAGGTGGTCACGGAGACCTGGCAGCCGATCTGGCCGAGCCGGCGAGCCGTGACGCCACGGGCGTAGCGCACGCCCGCGATGCGGTCCGGCAGGTCGATCGGCATCGAGACGGCCTCGGGCAGAGCCGGCGCGCCCACGTCGGTGCGGCCGGGCTTGATCTGGCCCTCGGCGTAGTGGTTGAGCAGCTTCGCGGCCCGCTCCAGCGCCACCGGTGCCAGCGCGGGGTCGACGGTGCGCTCGAAGCGCTTCGCGGCCTCGGACGGCAGCTTGTGCCGCCGGACCGTGCGCGCGATGGACGCCGGGTCCCAGTTCGCGGCCTCGAGCAGGATGTCCGACGACTTGTCGCCGACCTCCGTCGAGGCGCCGCCCATGACACCGGCGAGCGAGATCACGCCGGAGTCATCGGCGATCACGATGTCGTCGACGTCGAGAGCGCGGACCGAGTCGTCCAGCGTCGTCAGCTTCTCCCCCGCGTGCGCACGGCGAACCGTCAGCGCGCCGGACAGCGAAGCAGCGTCGAACGCGTGCAGCGGCTGGCCCAGTTCGAGCATCACGTAGTTCGTGACGTCGACCGGCAGCGAGATCGACCGCATGCCCGCGAGCATCAGGCGGCGGCGCATCCACCACGGCGTGGGCGCGGTCGGGTCGACACCGGTGACCCGGCGTGCGACGAACCGCGAGCAGCCGGTGCGGTCCTCGATGTGGACCGGCCACGCCTCGCCCTCGGGCTCGGGGACCTCGATCAGGCCCGGGTCGCCGAACGGCACGTCCAGCGCGCAGGCGATCTCACGGGCGAGGCCGCGGACCGAGAACGCGTAGCCGCGGTCCGGGGTCGGCGCGAGCTCGATGACCGTGTCGTTCAGGCCGAGCAGCTCCAGCGCGTCGTCGCCGGGCTGCGCGGTGCCGGTGGGCAGCACGAGGATGCCGGAGTGGTCGTCGCCGATGCCGAGCTCGTCGGAGGCGCAGATCATGCCCTGGGACACGCGGCCGTACGTCTTGCGCTCGGCGATCGAGAAGCCACCGGGCAGCACGGCGCCGGGCAGCGCGACGACGACCGAGTCGCCCTCGACGAAGTTCGTGGCGCCGCAGATGATGTTGTTGACCTGCTCGGGGCCGACCTCGACCTGGCAGTAGCGGATCGGCTTCTTGAACTCGGTGAGCTCCTCGATGGCGACGACGCGACCGGCGACGATCGGGCCGGTCACGGGACCGAGCGGGCTCACCTCCTCGACCTCGATGCCGATGCGGGTGAACGCCTCGGCGAGCTCGTCGGGCGTGGGGACTTCGTCGAAACCGAGGTGTTCGACCAGCCAGCTGACCGGGATGCGCATCCGGATCAGGCCTCCGTTCCGAATGGCTGGGTGAAGCGGACATCGCCTTCGACCATGTCGCGCATGTCCGGCAGGCCGTTGCGGAACTGCAGCGTGCGCTCCAGGCCCATGCCGAACGCGAAGCCCGAGTAGACGTCCGGGTCGACGCCGGTGGCGCGCAGGACGTTGGGGTTGACCATGCCGCAGCCGCCCCACTCGACCCAGCCCGCGCCGCCCTTCTTCTCCGGGAACCACACGTCGACCTCGGCCGACGGCTCGGTGAAGGGGAAGAAGCTCGGGCGCAGGCGGGTCTTCGAGTCCTCGCCGAACATCGAGCGCGCGAACGCGTCGAGCGTGCCCTTGAGGTGGCCCATCGTCAGGCCCTTGTCGACCGCGAGGCCCTCGACCTGGTGGAACACCGGGGTGTGCGTCGCGTCGAGCTCGTCGGTGCGGAACGTGCGGCCGGGGCACACCACGTACACCGGGAGCTCGCGGTCGAGCAGTGTGCGGGCCTGCACCGGCGAGGTGTGCGTGCGCAGGACCAGCTGCGAGTCACCCGGAGCGATGTAGAACGTGTCCTGCATCGAGCGGGCCGGGTGGTCCTTGCCGAAGTTCAGCGCGTCGAAGTTGAACCACTCGGTCTCGAGCTCGGGGCCCTCGGCGATCTCGTAGCCCATGGCCACGAAGACGTCACCGATGCGCTCGGCGAGCGTGGTGATCGGGTGGCGCGCGCCGCGCGGGAAGCGGTCCCAGGGCAGCGTGACGTCGACGGACTCCTCGCGCAGCACCCGCTCGTCGCGCTCGACCTGGAGCACGGCGTGGCGCTCGTCGAACGCCGTCTTGATCGCGGACTGCGCCTCGTTCACCCTCTTGCCCGCCTCGGCCTTGGCCTTGGGGGGCAGGGCACCGATCTCGCGGCGGGCCAGCAGCACGGGCGACCGGTCACCGAGGTGGCCGGGCTTGACCGCGGCCAGTGCCTCGAGGTCGGCAGCTCCGGCGAACGCCTCGCGCGCCTTCTGCACGGCCGCGTCGAGGTTCTCGGCCGACAGCGCCGCGACCTGCTTCGGGTCGTACGGGTCGTTGGCTCCGGACATGGTTGGTGGACAGCTCCCAGGTTTTTGATCCACACGCGGGACACTCGGTAATCAACAGGCCGATCCTAGTGGGTGCGCTGTTGACCGCTCCGGGAGCTTCCGTTAAAGAGCGGCATCGACCCTCATGTCGTCCCTAGGATGGGCGGCATCATGTCGCACACCTTCCGCGTCGACCTGCGCGGCATCATCGACCTGCTCAGCCACCACCTGTACAGCAGCCCGCGCGTATACGTGCGCGAACTGCTGCAGAACGCCGTCGACGCGATCACGGCACGGCGCGAGCTCGACCCGTCCTGCCCCGCCGACGTCACGATCACCTGCGGTTCCACGCTGACGATCACCGACACCGGCGTGGGGCTCACCGAGACCGAGGTCCACGAGCTGCTGTCCACGCTCGGCCGCACGTCGAAGCGGGACGACCTGGGGTTCGCCCGCGAGGGGTTCCTCGGCCAGTTCGGCGTCGGCATGCTGTCGTGCTTCCTGGTCGCCTCGTCCGTGACGGTCGTCACGCGGTCCTCCCGCGGTGGTCCGGCCGTGCGGTGGGAGGCGGACTCGTCCGGCAACTACACCGTGTCCGTTGTGGACGGTGACGTACCGGTCGGTACGACGGTGGAGCTGAGTGCCTCGCGCGGCAACGAGCACTGGCTCGAAGCCGACGTCGTGCGGCCGTTGGTGAGCGACTACGGCGATCTGCTGCCGGCCGCGGTGACGCTGGACGGGGCTGTCCTGACCCGCGGCGAACGGCCGTGGGACGACGAGGACGCCGATCTCTCCGAGTACTGCGAGCAGGTACTGGGGTTCACGCCGTTCGAGGCGATCCCGATCGAGGTCGAGGCGGCGGGACTGACCGGGGTGGCGTTCGTGCTGCCGTCCGGGGTCCATCCCGGGACGCGACAGACGCACCGGGTGTACCTGAAGCGGATGCTGGTCGGCGACAACGTCGAGGGCCTGCTGCCGGACTGGGCGTACTTCGTGCGGTGCGTGGTCGACGCGTCCGCGATCCGGCCGACGGCGTCACGCGAGTCGCTCTACCAGGACGAGATGCTGCTGGCGGTGCGCGAGGAGCTGGGCGAGCAGATCCGCGACTGGCTGATCAGGCTGGACGCGATCGAGCCGCGCCGGGCCGGTGAGCTGCTGGCCGCGCACCACCTGGGCATCAAGTCGCTGGCGCGGTCGGACGACGAGATGCTGCGGCTGGTCGAGCGCTGGCTGCCGTTCGAGACCACCGAGGGCGCGATCCCGTTGCGGCAGTTCAAGCGCAAGCACGGCGCGATCCTCTACATCCCGGACGTCGACGAGTTCCACCAGCTGGCGCCGGTCGCGGCCGCGCAGGGCCTGGGGCTCGTGAACGCCGGCTACGCCTACGACATGGAGCTGCTGAACCGGCTCAGCGCGCTGGACGGTCCTGCCGTCGCGCGCCGGGTCGCGCCGTCCGAACTGCTGGCGGCGCTGGCCGATCCGGAACCGGAGATCGAGACGGCGCTGCGGTTGCGGCTGGCGGAGGGCGCTGCGGCGCTGGACCGGCACGACTGCGACGCGGTGATCCGCGACTTCGACCCGGTCTCGTTGCCCGCGTTGCTGATCAGCAACGCGGAGCAGCAGCGCAAGCTCGACACCGAGCAGACCGCCGAGGAGGTGACGGACCCGTTGTGGGCGGAGCTGCTCGGGCAGCTGACCGCGGGCTCCGACTCCTCACGGCCGGAGCAGCTGGTGCTCAACTGCCGCAACCCGTTGGTTCAACGGCTGGCGCGGTTGAACGACCCGTCGCTGGTGGAGCTGACGCTCGAATCTCTGTACGTGCACGCCGTTCTGCAGGCTCGGCGAGCGATGCGACCGAAGGACACGGCGGCGCTGAACCGCTCGTTCCTGGAACTGCTGGACCGCGCCGTTGGGGGTAAGTGAACATGGCCGACTTCACCGCTGAAGACGCGGAGAGGGCGTTCCTGGAGGCCTACAACATGCCCACGGGCATGCCGAAGCACGAGGCGCTGGAACGGGCCGCGCGCATGTCCGACGCGCTCGGGCACCTGCCGCTCGGGGTGTCGTGCCGGACCGCGCTGATCGACTCGGCCTACTACCTCTCGCGCTACGACCTGATGCTCGCGCCGTTCGCGTGGGTGCGGGCCGCGGAGGAGAAGGATCCCGAGGCGTTCAACGAGTACGAGGTCCACTCGCTGAACTGGGCGCACAAGTGGATCGCGACGGGCCTGCGCCGGGACCCGAAGTTCTCGCTGGAGCAGCTGCAGGCCGTGATCGGGCAGCTCGCGGACCGCTACGGGAAGCTCGGTTTCTCGGTGCAGCCGGTGCACGGCGCCCGTGCCGAGTACGCGTACCACATCGGTGACATGGTCGGCCTGGCCGAACAGCTCGGGCGTTACCTCGCCACCGAACGCGGGCCGATGGCGGACTGCGAGGCCTGCGTGATCGAGGAGCAGGTCTGGATGCTGGCGCGGCTGGGCCGTCATCAGGAGGCCGCCGCGCACGGCTGGGAGGGCCTGTCGGGCAACACCGGCTGCGCCACGCAGCCACAGGGCATCCTGTCCGCGCTGCTGTGGCCGTTGCTGGAGACCGGTGAGGTCGAGAAGGCCGCGCACGCGCACACCACGGCGTACCGCTTGATCAAGGACGACGAGATCACGTCGTACGTGCACGAACACATCCGGTTCTGTGCTTTGACGGGCAACCTGTCGCGCGGCGAGGACATGCTGCGGCGGTCGCTGCACAAGGTGACGGGCGTGCAGCTGCCGGCGGACGAGATGTCGTTCGCGGAGTGCGCTTCCGTTCTGCTGCGGCGCCTTCCGGCCGACACGGTGTTCGAGGTCCCCGCCGTCGGCACGCGGACGGCCGCCGAACTGCTCGAGCGGCTGTCGAAGCGCGCGATCCAGCTGGCGAAGCAGTTCGACGAGCGCAACGGCACGTCAGCGTGGGTCGACCGGCTCACGCAGTCGTTGGAGCAGAAGGACTACCCGGCGGTCGAGCTCGCGGTGCCGGCCGCACCGGTGGCCGCTCCGGTCGAGGAGTCCGTCGTGTTCGGCGACCCGGTGGAGATCGCCGAGTCGATGGTGCTGCTGTACGAGCAGGGCGACTTCGTGAAGGCGCGGCGGATGCTCGACTCGCTGCCCGCGGACATGGACTCGTTGCTGCCACCCGATCTCGCGGCGCACGCGGGCATCCGGCGGATGACGACCGGGCTGGTGCAGTTCGACCCGGCGGCGTTCGACGAGATGCTGACGGCGCTGCCCGCGGACCTCGCGCTGCGGTACCAGGCGCGTCTCGCGATGGGTCTCGCCGGCGGCCTGGAACTCGCCGAACGGTGCCTGGCCGAGGCGACGACGGACTACACGCGGACGGTCGCGGCGCTGACGCTGGCCGAGTTGCACGACGACGCGCACGCACACGAGCGGGCCGACGAGATGATCGCACTGGCGTCCTCTTTGGACGTTCCGGAGCTGCGCGGCCGGGTCGTGATCGAGTCCGCGGAGCACAAGGCGCGGCAGCAGGACGTCGAAGGCGCGTACGCGGACGTTCTCGCGGCCATGGCGGGCGAGCTGCCGTTGAACGCGCGGTTCGAGGGCTACCGGCTGCAGCTGCGGCTGGAGACCGTGCTGCGCAAGGTCACGGAGGCGGTGGCGACGGCGCGCGCGTTCGTGTCGGCGTTCCCGCTGCCGGAGTCGGCGGAGGCGCGCTGGTACCAGGTCGCGGCGATCCAGGAGCTGGACCAGGAGGGTGCCTGCCTGGGCGATCTCCGCGAGGCCGTGGCGATCTCGCGGGTGCACCTGTCCCCTGGCCACACCGCGCACTTCTGCTTCGCGCTGAGCGGCGGATACGTGCAGACGGACCGGTTCGTCGAGGCCGCCGAGGTGCTCGAGGAGTCGTTGCGGCTCCTGCAGGACGGCCAGGAGGACCTGCGGTTGCAGGTGGTGTTCCGGCTCGGGCAGGTGTGCCGCAAGCTGGGCGAACTCCCGGCGGCCGAGCGGTACCTGCGCGAGGCGTCCGAACTGCTGCCGCCGGAGGAGACGGGGCGGCGGGCGTTCCTGCTCGACGCGCTCGCCTCGGTGCAGGGGCGGCTGGACAAGCACGACGAGGCGATCGCGTCCTGGCGTGCCGGTGCCGCGTTGTGGCAGCAGGAGGGCAACCTCTCGGAGGCGATCGGCTCGCTGGTCGAGCTGGCGTCGAGCCTGCCCGACGACGAGATCACCGAGACGCGCGCGGCCGTGGACGAGGCCGAGGCGCTGCTGCCGTCGCTGGACGACCCGACCGAGGTCACCCGCAGGCAGGCGGAGATCGCCGCGATCCGCGCGTGGGTGCACGGCCAGACCGGTGAGTTCGCGCTGGCGATGAAGCAGTACCGCGACGCCGAGGCGCTGGTGGTGTCGCTGGGCGACGAGGGCTGGCGGGTGTTCGTCGTGCTGAAGGCGGCGCACGTGCTCCTCAACGCCGACGACGCCGAGGGCGCGGAGACCGAGGCGCGCCGGGCGGCATCGCTGCTGCCCGACGACAACCAGGTCTCCAACGTGCTCTCGATGTTGTCGGAGGCGTTGCGGCGCCAGAACAAGCCGTCCGGCACCGATCCGCTCGTGCGCGAGTTGACCGCCCGGCTCGACTAGTCGCCGAGCGGAGTTCTCCTTCAGAATCAGCTTCCGACGTGACGGGGGCTGATTCTCGAGCCGCCGCGCGGTTTCGGCGCGTATTTCTTGGGGGTTGACCATGGTGGACATGTGGATGTTGTCCGTTGCCGCGGCACTCGTCGATTCCGTGGAGGAGTGGGACTCCGCGGCTCTGACGCAGCTGGAGGAAGCGGTCCGTGCGGTGCCCGGTCTGAGCGATGCGCTGGATGCGGCTCGCGCGGGAGAGGAGTCCGACAGGATCCACCTCGCGGCGGAACTGGCGAACGGCCTCAAGGCCGCCTATGACGGTGGTGGCGCTTTCTCCGTCCTGCTCGACACCGTCTGGCCCGAGGTGCTGTTCGGTCCCACGGCGAAGAAAGCGCACAACGTCAACACCGGCGCCATCCACGGCAACCTGGTCCAGCTGGGTGTTGTCGGCTCGATCACCCTCTCCGATCGGCCGAGCTCGGCACGGTCACGATTCCCGTTCTTCAGCTCTGGCCGACGCGCCAAGAAGCAGCGCCCGTGACCGGACGCCGGCACATCAGCGAGACAGCGCCTTCTCGTAGGCGACCTCGAAGGCCTCGTCCGCGGGCACGCTGATGTGCGGGACGACGCCGACGCCTTCCCAGTTGGTGCCGGAGACCGGGTTGATGGCGCGGCCGTTGGGAATGGACGACTTGAGGTGCGGGCCGACCCGGTAGCGGTCGCCGGGGTGGGCGCCGCCCTTGGTGGTCTCACCGACGAGGGTCGCGCGCTCGTTCTGCTGGAGGTCGTAGCTCAGTTCCTCGCCGCCGGAGAACGTGCGGGCGCTGGTGAGGACGTAGACCGGCTTCGTGCCGCCGAACTTCGGGCCGGGCACGTGCGGGAGCGTCCGGAACTGGTAGGTGGCGTCTTCCGGGCGGTTGTAGATGTCGTTGAGGTGCACGGGTTCGTCGAAGAGGTAGCTGCAGACCAACGCGACCGTGTGCGGGTCGCCGCCGCGGTTCTCGCGCAGGTCGATGATCAACGCGTCGGTGTGCGCGATGAGGTTCATCGCGGCGACGTAGGCCGGCGTGGCGATCTCGGCGTCGTGCAGCAGGCGGATCTCGAGCAGGCCGACGTTGCCTTCGAGCCGCTCGACCTTGTGGATGCCGAACGCGTCCTGCTCGGCCTCCTTCTTGTAGGCCACCGGGTCCCAGGCCGACTCCTGGCCGGTCTCGGGGACCTCCTCGACGCTGTGGAGCAGGCGGAGGTGCTTGTCGCCGTTGACGCTCTGCAGGTCCGCGGTCACCTTGGCCGCGAACTCCTCGTCATCGTCCACATCGGAGTAGGCGCCCTCGCCGAGGCGAGCGCGCAGGACTTTCGCGATCTCGTTGGCAGTGTCCGGAAAGACGTAGTAGGAAGCGAGCTGGGAGCACAGAAGTTCGATCTCTGATTCGCGCACGGGGCGCACAGTAATCGCGCGCCTGGCACCCGTCAGCTCAATTCCGCTGGTCCCTGGCGGAGGCGTAAAGGCAGACAGCGGCCGCCGTCGCGAGGTTCAGGCTCTCGGCGGCGCCGTACAGCGGCACCTTCAGCGACGTGTCCAGCTTCGCCACCACGTCGTCGGGCAGGCCGTGGGCCTCGCTGCCGAACACCCACGCGGTGGGCTGCGCGAGGTCGCCGTTCGCGGAGGCCTCGACCAGGTCCTGTTTCGCGTAGCCGTCGGCGGCCACGAGCCTCAGGCCGGCCTGGCGGCACGCGGCGAAGACCTCGTCGGCGTCGCGGGACCGGGCGATCGGCAGGTGGAAGAGCGAGCCGGTGGAGGCGCGCACGCACTTGCCGTTGTGCGGGTCGACCGTGTCGCCCGCGAAGATCACCGCGTCTGCACCGGCCGCGTCCGCCACGCGCGTGACTGTGCCCGCGTTGCCGGGATCGGAGACGCCGTAGAGCACGGCGACGAGACGCGGGGTGCCTTGCAGCGCCTGGTCGAGAGGCTGCGGGACGGCGTCGCAGACCGCGACGATGCCCTGGGGCGTCACGGTTTCCGACAGCGAGTCGGCCGCCTTGTCGGTGACCTCGCTGATCCGGATGCCCTGTTCCGAGGCGGTCTGGAGCAGTTCGGCGTTGCGCTGCGCGGCCGTCGCCGTGACGAAGAGTTCGTGCACCTCGCCGCCCCGCCAGGCGAGTGCCTCACGCACGGCCTGGGCGCCCTCGACGAGGAAACGGCCCGCCTTGTCGCGGCCCTGGCGGCGGGTCAGGTGGCGAGCAGCAACGACCCGAGGCGTCCGTTCGGTGAACGGATCTGCCTCGGGTCGGTGGTGCGCGCGAGCGTTGTCGCTCAGGCCTGGCTCCCGGCCGGAGCGTTCACGTCGGCCGGGAGCGCCTTGCGGGCGATCTCGACGAGCGCCGTGAAGGCGGTGGCGTCGTGGACGGCGAGGTCCGCGAGGATCTTGCGGTCGACCTCGACACCGCCCAGGCGCAGGCCCTGGATGAGGCGGTTGTAGGTCATGCCGTTCGCACGGGAGGCAGCGTTGATGCGCTGGATCCACAGCTTGCGGAAGTCGCCCTTGCGCGCACGGCGGTCGCGGTACGCGTAGTTGAGCGAGTGGAGCACCTGCTCCTTGGCCTTGCGGTACAGCCTCGAGCGCTGGCCGCGGTAACCGCTCGCCAGCTCAAGAACGGTACGACGCTTCTTCTGGGCGTTTACAGCCCGCTTGACGCGTGCCACGGGTACATCCTGTCGATCTCATGGGGAAACCGGCGTCGGGGGCCGGTTTCCCGAATTAGCTAGGGGGTGTCGAAGCGGGTCAGAGACCCAGCAGCTTCTTGATGCGCGGAGCGTCGTGCTCGGACACGACCGCGGTGCCGCTCATGCGACGCGTCACCTTGCTGGACTTCTTCTCCAGGATGTGGCGCTTGCCGGCCTTCTCCCGAAGGATCTTGCCGCTGCCAGTGACCTTGAAGCGCTTCGAGGTCCCGCTGTGCGTCTTGTTCTTCGGCATTTCCGTCCTCGTCTCGTGCTACCCACCGGGTCCGGGGGCGGGCGTGCGTCCTACGCCTCTTCCGAAGCGGTGTCGTCCGCCTCGGTCGCGTCGTCGTCCTGCTTGACCACGCGCGGCTTGATGTTCTTGTGCGGCGCCAACACCATGATCATGTTGCGGCCGTCCTGCTTCGGGTTCGACTCGACGAAGCCCAGCTCCGCGACGTCCTCCGCCAGCTTCTGCAAAAGCCTGTAGCCGAGCTCGGGGCGCGACTGCTCGCGACCGCGGAACATGATGGTCACCTTGACCTTGTTCCCGTGCGAGAGGAAGCGGGCCACGTGGCCCTTCTTCGTCTGGTAGTCGTGCGGGTCGATCTTCGGGCGGAGCTTCTGCTCCTTGATGACCGTCAGCTGCTGGTTCCGACGAGACTCGCGAGCCTTCTGCGCCGTCTCGTACTTGAACTTGCCGTAGTCCATGAGCTTGCAGACCGGCGGGCGAGCCTGAGCGGCGACCTCGACGAGGTCGAGATCCGCTTCCTGCGCGAGTCGGAGCGCGTCCTCGATGCGAACGATCCCGACCTGCTCACCATTCGGCCCGACCAGACGAACTTCCGGCACCCGAATGCGGTCGTTGATGCGCGGCTCGGTGCTGACGGGTGCACCGCGGTTCGAGGGACTTGTCATTCACGTCCTTTGAGACTCGGTTGCGCCAAAAACAAGAGCCCCGTCACCGTCTCCCGGTGAAGGGGCCCGCTTCCGACCGATCTCACACCAGAACCGCTGACACCCGTGTGCCGGTAGCCTGGTGGACCGGACCCGGCCACCTCAAGAAGCGGTGAACGCGGGTGGGAGCGGGGCTCCACTTGCCGCTCTCGCACTAACGAGAGCTGGTCGCGTCCGAAATACTAGCAGACGCTCTTGTCAACCCCCGAATCGCGGCCCTGTGACGTCCGCTTGCTTGAATGTAGGGCGTGACCGATCCGCTTGAAGACAGCATCCGTGACCTGGGCGATGTTCCCAGCATCGAGGTGATCAGCCGGGCCGCGGTGATGCTGCTGTCCGCCTCCGCGGAGCGCCTGGGCCTCGCCGACCCGGACCCCGACAACTCCCCGCGCCGCGACCTCGACGAGGCCCGCCGCCTGATCACCGGCCTCGCCGGCCTGGTCACGGCCACCTCGGAGTACCTCGGCCCGCACGCGGCCCCGTTGAAGGACGGCCTGCAGTCGGTGCAGCGCGCGTTCCGCGAGGCCTCCGCCGTGCCGGACGAGCCAGGCCAGGGTCCCGGCGAGAAGTTCACCGGTCCCGTCTACTGATCCGCCCTGACCACGACCGGCTCCCACGGCTCCGCCCTGACCTGGAACACCGCGCTGGCCCGTTGCCCGGTGGCGGCACGGAAGGTGATGGCGGAGCCGTTGTGGAGCGGTCCCACCTCCAGATGCTCGACCGGCGGCTCGTCGTCGTACTGGGAGAGCCCGAGCACCCGGCTGCCCGGCACCACGGACACCGTGAGCTGCTCGATGACCGCGGGCCCGCCGAAGTAGCTGAGCCGGAACTCGTCGGGCGCGCCGGGCGTGATGGCGAACGTCGGCATGCCGCTGCGGCTGCCGCGCGAGGCGATGACCTCGACGAGTCCGTTGACCTGCGCCGTCATCTGTTGGGCGATGAGCTGCGCCTCGTCGGCCGTCACCCGTGACGCCGCGGCCGCCTCCGCCGCCTTCCCGACGGCCTCCTCGGCCTTCGCGGCGGCCTTCTTCGCCTCCTCCGCCACGTTCTTGGCCTGGAAAGCGCTCGCCGTGGCCTGCTCGACGGCCTTGCGCGCGGCCTGCGCCTCCTCCTGGGCCTTGGCGGCGGCCTCCTGAGCAGCCTTCGCGGCGTCCTGGGCGCGTTTCGCCTCGCGGGCCTGCCACAACGACACGGCCACCGCGCACATCGCCACGACCGCGGCGATCACCGACAGCGCGATCATGCCCGCACCCCCACCGACGCGAGCTGACGTCGCGCCAACTCGTCGATGACGTCCGTGTCGCCGGTCCGCCAGGCCACCGCGGGATCACCGTCGAACTTGCCGAGCTCCCGCGGCGACAACGATGTGAGCGCTCTCAGGGCCAGCAGGTCGGGCTTGTCCCGCAACCGCGCGGTGTTGGCGGCCTTGCGGGCGTACCGAAGCCTGATCGGCAGCCACGTGATGAGCAGGAACAGCACCGGGATGACCACGAGCGCGGTGGCGAGCCAGAACGCCGAGTCCTGCACCACGCCGATCTGCGCGTTGCCGGCGTTGGTGAGCGTCTCGCCGGCCTTGCTGCCGTTGCCGAGCGCCCCCGCCAGGTCCTCACCCACGAAGGGCACACCCCTGGCCTTGCCGGCGGCGTTGGTGAAGGCGTCCCTGATGCTGCCGCCCGCGCTGACCAGTCCATCTCCCGGCGCCCGCAGTTCGAGCACCCAGTCGTGAACGGTGGTCGCCACCCAGATCCAGAGCGCGACCCAGCCGACGGCGAGGAGGTCGGCGATCAGTTGACGCGTGAACCTGACCGGTCTGTCCGCGTACCACTTCATAAGCGGATGCTGCCACAACGGTCAGCGGGGTCTTACCGCTGTGAGCGGTAAGACCCCGCGACGCTGTCGCGAACGCCTCAGACGGCGTGCAGCACAGCCGCCACGAACGCCTCGGGCGCCACCGGACCACGCGGGAAGTCGTGATCGGCATCGAGCCAGCCAACGTTGAGCATCTTCTCGTCGGACTCGAAGTACTCGTACGGCGAGAGATCCTGGTAGTAGGTCATCTTCGCGCAGCTTCCAGTTGTTCGGTGCTTTCACCGCGGGGCCTGTCGCCGCCACGAAAAGAGGCACCCTCCCGGCAGGAGGATGCCTCTTGCGACGAGCGGTGGATCAGTCGACGACGGCCAGCGCGTCGATCTCCACCAGCAGGCCGGCGGGCAGCCCGACGTAGACGGTGGTGCGGGCGGGCGCCGGGTCCGTCACGAACTCGCCGTAGACCTCGTTCAGCTCCGCGAAGTGCGCGGTGTCGGTCAGGTAGACGCGGATCATCACCACGTCGTCGATGGACGCGCCACCGGCGGCGAGCACGGCGTGCAGGTTCGCGAACGTCTGGCGCGTCTGCTCGGCGACCGTGGTGCCGACGATCTCGCCCGACTTCGGGTCGAACGCGACCTGGCCTGCCACCTGCAGGATGTTGCCCTTGCGCACACCCTGCGAGAAACGGGCCACCGGCTGCGGAGCGTCAGCGGTCTTGATCTCAACCTTGGACAACGTAATTCCCCTTATCTTGGAACATAACCGCATTCGACTGATGCAGCTTCGGCGGTGGCGAGCAGGTCTGGCAGGTGCGACAGCAGGCCGTCGAAGTCCAGCAGCACCTTCGGCACGGACATCGACACGGCCGCGAGCACCTCGCCGCGCGCACCCTTGATCGGGGCGGCGATGCAGTGGATGAAGTCCTCGTGCTCGGAGTTGTCGACGGCGTACCCGTTGGCGCGCACGCGTTCCAGCTCGGCCAGGTACGCGGTCGGGCCGATGATGGTGTTCGCGGTCAGGCGCGGGAACTCCATGCCGGCCAGCACCTTCTGCAACGCCGGAGCGGGCAGGTCGGCCAGCAGGATCTTCGCCACGGCCGTGCAGTGCAACGGCGCGCGACGGCCGATGCGCGAGTACATCCGCATCTGGTGCCTGGACTCGTACTTGTCGATGTAGATCACCTCACCGTCCTCGTAGGACGCGAGGTGGACGGTGTGGCCGAGCCGGGAGTTCAGGTCGCGCAACGCGGACTCGGAGGCGCGGCGGACGTCGCGTTCCTCCAGGGCCAGGTTCGCGAGGTCGAACAGCGCGGTGCCGAGGCGGTAGTGGTGCACGCCGTCGCGCTGCACGAACCGGTGCGACTCCAGCGTGCGCAGCAACCGCAGCGTCGTCGACTTGTGCACGCCGATCACGCCGGACAGCTCGTCCAGCGTCTTCGGACCCGACGCGAGCTGGTTCACCAGCGTGAGCGCGCGGTCGAGGCTCTGGCTCATCTACACCTCCAGGCGGGCGGACGCCCACGTCTGCGGATCGGCGTGCAGCAGCGGATCTGTCACGTCGTCCGGCAAAGGATCTCCGACGTCCTCCGCGGTGAGCAAAGCGGACGCCGCCTGCAGGTGCCCGGCGCGCAGCCGCACCGACGGACTCTCCCCCGCCAGGGTGGCCGCGAGGAAGCCCGCCGCGAACGCGTCGCCGGCGCCGACCGGTTCCACGACCTCGACCTTCAGCGCCGGTTCGAAGTGCGACGACCCGCCTTCCAGCAGCGTCGCGCCGTCGGCACCCTGCTTGACCACCAGCGACCTCGGGCCGGGCAGCAGCTGCCGCAACCGCGCGGGATCGCCCGTGCCCCACACCAGTTCCGCCTCGTCGGAGCCGGCCAGCACGACGTCGGCCATGTCCGCGAGTTCCCGCAGCACGCGCGGGTCGCGGTCGGTCCACAGCGCCGGACGCCAGTTCAGGTCGAACGAGATGCGGAACCCGTGCCGCGGCCGTCGCAGCAACTCGCGCATCATCGCGAGGCACGAGTCGGACAGGGCGGGCGTGATCCCGCTGAGGTGCACCAGCTTCACCTCGCCGAGGCCGAGCCGGTCGATCATCTCGAGCCCCATGCCCGACGCCGCCGAACCGCGCCGGTAGTAGCGCACCGGGCTGCCGTGCGGCGAGGCCTCCTTGACGTAGAGGCCGGTCGGGCGGGACGGGTCGATCCGCACGCCGGACACGTCGACGCCGAAGCCCTTCACCGTGTCGAGCACCGCGAGCCCGAACGAGTCGTCGCCGACCGCGCTGACCCACGAGGACCGCACGCCGAGGCGGGTCAGGTGCATGGCGACGTTGGACTCGGCGCCACCGACGGCCCGGTGCCAGGTGCGCACCAGATGCACAGGACCGGGTTCAGCCGGAACCATCATCACCATGGTCTCGCCGAGACACACGACACCGCCGACGTGTTCGAACCGCATGCGTGCTCCAGAGGTGTTCGTTGACGGCGGCGAGTACGAATGCTACACAACACGGCATCACATCGCGCAATGGGAGTTGCAAAATATGCAACATCTGATGGAGATGGACCTTTCGGCCGTCGCGGACATCAGGTCGGAACACGTCAGCTGGCGCTTCAAGGGCCTGCCGTCGAGCACGTTCGGTGCGACCATCGGCGAGGTCGCCGAGCGGCGCCTCGACCTGTTCGCCGACGAGTTCGTCGGCCCGCTCGTCGTGCTGGACGCGGACGCGTTGACGCACAACCTGACGACGATGTCCAAGTGGTGTGACAACCACGGCGTGAAGCTGGCACCACACGGCAAGACGACGATGGCGCCGCAGCTGTTCCAGCGGCAGATCGAGCACGGCGTCTGGGCCCTGACCGCGGCCAACGCGTCGCAGCTGCGGGTCTACCGGGCGTTCGGGGTGAGCCGGATCCTGCTGGCGAACCAGTTGCTCGACCCGGCGGCGTTGCGCTGGCTGGTCGCCGAACTGGACAGCGACCTGGGCTTCGAGTTCAGCTGCTGGGCCGACTCCGAGGCCGGCGTCGCGCTGATGAGCGAGACGCTGCAGGAACTCCAGCCGTCACGGCCGGTCGACGTGATCGTCGAGCTCGGCGCTCCCGGAGGACGAACGGGCGCGCGGGACCTCGAGACGGCGCTGGCCGTCGCGCGGGCGGTGGCCCAGAGCCCGGTGCTGCGGCTGGTCGGCGCGGGTGGCTACGAGGGCGCGCTGGCGCACGACGCCTCCGAGTCGTCGCAGTCCGTTGTGGACGGCTACCTCGACGACCTGCGCACGCTCGTGCTGCGACTGGCCGACGCCGGACTGTTCGACGAGCTGGACTCGGTCATCGTCACCGCCGGCGGCAGCGCCTACTTCGACCAGGTGGCGGCGACGCTGGCCAAGCCGTGGCCGATGCCGGTGACCCCGGTGCTGCGCAGCGGCGCGTACATCACGCACGACGACGGTTTCTACCGCGGGATCTCACCGTTCTCACGCATCGAGGGCGTCGAGCCGTTCAAGAGCGCTCTGCGCGCGTGGGCCCAGGTGACGTCACGGCCGCAGCGCGACCTGGCGCTGCTGACGATCGGCAAGCGCGACGCGTCGTTCGACGAGGGTCTGCCGGAGCCCCAGCTCGTGCGCCGCGGTGACGGCGCGATCGCCCCGCTGACCCAGGCCCGCGTCACGGCCCTGAACGACCAGCACGCGTTCCTGTCGCTGGGGCCGGAGTCCACGGTCCGCGTCGGCGACTGGATCGGGCTCGGTCTCTCACACCCCTGCACGGTGTTCGACAAGTGGCAGCTCATCCCGGTCGTGCAGGGGACGACCGTGGTCGACCTGATCCGCACCTACTTCTAGAAGGAGTGCACCGATGGACGACGTCGTCCTGCGCGGACCACTGATCGCCGACGGCACAGGCGCACCCGCTCACCGGGCGGATGTGGGGATCAAGGACGGCGTCATCTCGTCCATCGGCACCGGGATCTCGGCCACGCGGTCGATCGACGCGGACGGGCTGGTGCTCGCGCCGGGGTTCATCGACATGCACTCGCACTCGGACCTGCGGATCCTCGCCGAACCCGACCACCTGGCGAAGGTCTCGCAGGGCGTCACGACCGAGGTGCTCGGTCAGGACGGGCTGTCGTACGCGCCGGTGAACGACGAGGTGCTGGCGACGCTGCGGGGCCAGCTCGCCGGGTGGAACGACGACCCGGCGGGCTTCGACTGGAACTGGCGCTCGGTCGGCGAGTACCTCGACCGGCTCGACCAGGGCATCGCGGTGAACGCCGCCTACCTGGTGCCGCAGGGAACGCTGCGGATGCTGGCCGTGGGCTGGGACGACCGGCCGCCGACCGAGTCCGAAATGGACACGATGAAGGCCGTTCTCGCGCGGTCACTGGCCGAGGGCGCTTTCGGCATGTCGTCCGGGCTCACCTACACGCCCGGCATGTACGCGGACACGTCCGAACTGGTGCAGCTGTGCGAGGTGGTCGGGCGGCACAACGGGTTCTACAGCCCGCACCACCGCAGCTACGGCGCCGGCGCGTTGGAGGCGTACGCCGAGATGGTGGACGTCTCGAAGCGCTCCGGCTGCCCGTTGCACCTCGCGCACGCCACGATGAACTTCCCGGTGAACAAGGGCAAAGCGCCCGAACTGCTGGCACTGCTGGACGACGCGATCGCCCAAGGTGCCGACATCTCGCTCGACACCTACCCGTACCTGCCGGGCGCGACGTACCTGTCCGCGTTGCTGCCGTCGTGGGCGACGGAGGGCGGACCGGAGAAGGCGCTGGCAAGGTTGTCCGATGTGGACACCCGCGAGAAGATCCGCGCCGAGATCGAGGAGACCGGCTCGGACGGCTGCCACGGCGTGCCGGTCGACTGGGACTCCATCGAGATCAACGGCGTCCGCAACGACCGCAACGCGCACCTGGTCGGAGCCAGCGTGCACAGCTCGGCGCTGCGGCTGGGCCGTTCGCCCTCCGAGCTGTACTTCGACGTGTTGGTCGACGAACGCATGGGTACCTCGTGCCTCATGCACGTGGGTCACGAGGAGAACGTGCAGGCGATCATGAAGCATCCGGCGCACACCGGCGGCAGCGACGGGCTGCTCGTAGGTGACCGGCCGCACCCGCGCGCGTGGGGCACGTTCCCCCGCTATTTCGCGCGCTATGTCCGCGAACTGGGCGTGCTGAGCCTGGAGGAGTGCGTCGAGCACCTCACCGGCCGCGCGGCCAAGCGTTTGCGGCTCACCGACCGGGGTCTGGTCCGCGAGGGCTACGCGGCCGACCTCGTGCTGTTCGACGCCTCGAGGATCGCCGACACGGCGACGTTCGACCAGCCTCGGCAGCAGGCCGCCGGCATCCCGTACGTGTTCTGCAACGGGGTGACGGTGATCGACGAAGGAACCGCCACCGGCTCATTGCCAGGCCATTCACTCAGGAGCCGCCCGTGATCAACTGGCTGCAACATTCGACACCCGGTCTGCTCACCCTCGCGGTGGTCAGCATCGCGGTGTTGCTGCTGCTCATCATCAAGTTCAAGGTCGAGCCGTTCATCGCGCTGATCGTCGTGGCGCTGCTGGTCGCCCTGCTGGCAGGCGTGCCGGTCGAGGCGCTGGTCGGGTCGGCGCAGAAGGCCTCCGACTCGTTGCTGGAGAAGGGCTTCGGCTCCATCCTCGGGCACATCGCCGCGATCATCGGTCTCGGCACGCTGCTCGGCGCGATCCTCGAGGCGTCCGGCGGCGCGCAGGTGCTGATGGACAAGCTGATGAACGCGTTCGGCGAGAAGAAGGCGCCGGTCGCCATCGGCCTCGCGGGCCTGATCTTCGGCGTGCCGGTCTTCTTCGACATCGGCATCTTCGTGCTCGCACCGCTGGTCTACGTGGCGGCCAAGCGCAGCGGCAAGTCGATCGTGCTGTTCGCCATGCCGTTGCTGGCAGGCCTTTCGGTCATGCACGCGTTCATGCCGCCGCACCCCGGACCGGTGGCGGCGGCCGGTCTGCTGAAGGTGTCGCTCGGCTGGATCATCATCATGGGTCTCGCGGTGGCGATCCCGTCCTGGTTCGTCGGCGGTGTCCTGTACTCGTACTGGATCGGCAAGCGCCTCAACGTGCCGGTGCCGGAGGAGATGCTGGCCGCGGCCGAGCTGGCGCGGGCGGAGAACGGCGAGGACGATCGCGACCCGCCGTCGCTCGGACTGGTGCTCTCGATCATCGGCCTCCCGCTGGTGCTGATCCTCGCCGGCACGTTCGGGTCGATCCTGCTCACCAAGGGATCGCGCCTGTACTCGGTGGCGACGTTCTTCGGCACGCCCGCGGTGGCGTTGACGATCTCGGTGCTGCTCGCGTTCTGGCTGCTGGGTTTCCGGCGCGGCATGACGCGGGAGAAGGTCGCGGAGCTGTCCGCCGCGTCCCTGAAGCCGGTGGCGATGATCCTGCTCGTGGTCGGTGCCGGTGGCTTCTTCGGCGCCGTGCTGGCCGCGACGGGCATCGGCAAGACGCTGGCGAACGAGCTGTCGGGCATCGGCCTGCCGGTGATCGCGCTGGCGTACGTGATCAGCTGCGTCATCCGCATCGCGCAGGGTTCGGCGACGGTCGCGATCGTGACGACCGCGGGCATCGTCGCGCCGGTGGTGGCGGACCTGGGCTACTCGCAGCCGCAGCTCGCCCTGGTCGTCATGGCCATCGCGTCCGGTTCGATCATCGCCTCGCACGTCAACGACGGCGGGTTCTGGATCGTGTCGCGGTACTTCGGCCTGTCGGTCAAGGAAACGCTGCAGTCGTGGACGGTCCTCGAGACCATCCTCTCGGTGGTCGGTTTCGTCGTCGCGGGGTTGCTCAGTCTGGTTGTCTGATCGGGTGCTTCGGCACCTGATCCGCCTGTTCGTGATCGCGGCGGTGGCGAGGAGCTCCTCGCCGCCGCCGTGGTCGCGAAGGCTCTGAAGTGCACGATCTAAGACAGAAATCAACATTTTCCACCGCTTGACAACCTCCCGCCCACATCTGAGGATCGGCACATTGTTCATTTGTGTTTGATGTGGACGGGGCCCGCATGAGCAACACGGAGGTCGTGCACCTGCACGACGACACCTCCAGCGTCGTCATCACCCTCGCGGGCGCGAGCCTGCCTGTCGTGGCGCACTGGGGGCGAACGCTCGGAGACGTCGATCAGGCCGCGTTGAACGGCCTCGTCGACGCCGTCTCGTGGACCAACCCGAACAACGCGCCGGACGACCCGGTGCCGCTCGCGCTGCTGCCCGACGCAGGTGCCGGCTACGTCGGCAGGCCGGGCCTGCGCGGCCACCGCGGCGGCGAGCACTTCGCCCCGGCGCTGGCCGTCACGTCGTTCTCCGGCGAGGACGGCTCGATCTTCCGCTACGTCGCGTCGGACGAGGCCGCCGAGCTGACCGTGAGCGGCACCGTCGAGCTGCTGCCGTCCGGGATGCTCCGGCTCCGGCACGTCGTCCGCAACGACGGCACGACGCCGTACTCGTTGGAGGGCCTGGAAACCGCGCTCCCCGTCCCCTCGCACGCCGCCGAACTGCTCGACTTCACCGGCCGCTGGGCTCGCGAGCGCGCGCCGCAGCGGCAGGCGTTCCACTACGGCTCGTGGGTGCGGGAGAACCGTCGCGGCCGCACCGGACATGACGCGACCATCGGGTTGCTGGCCGGCACGCCGGGATTCTCGTTCCGCGACGGCGAGGTGTGGGCGCTGCACGTGGCGTGGAGCGGCAACCACGTGACGTACGCGGAGAACCTCGTCGACGGCCTGCCCGTCCTGGGTGGCGGCGAACTGCTGCTGCCGGGTGAGATCACGCTGGCGCCGGGCGAGGAGTACACCTCGCCGTGGCTCTACGCGGCGTATTCGAGTGCGGGCATCGACGGCATCAGCGCCGCGTTCCACCGGCAGCTGCGGGAGCGGTCGCTGCGGCCGCGCCCGGTCGTGCTCAACACGTGGGAGGCCGTCTACTTCGACCACGACCTCGCGCGGCTGACGTCGCTGGCCGACACCGCCGCGGCCATCGGGGTCGAGCGGTTCGTGCTGGACGACGGCTGGTTCCGGCACCGCCGCGACGACTCCGCCGGCCTGGGCGACTGGTACGTCGACGAGACCGTGTGGCCGGACGGGCTGACCCCGTTGATCAAGCACGTCCGCGCGCTCGGCATGGAGTTCGGCCTCTGGTTCGAGCCGGAGATGGTCAACACCGACTCGGACCTCTACCGCGCCCACCCGGACTGGGTGCTCGGACCGCGTCCCGGCGTGCTGCCTCCGCCGTCGCGCAACCAGCAGGTGCTGAACATCGCGCACCCCGAGGCGTACGCGTACATCCTCGACCGCATCTCGTCCGTGTTGTCGGACAACGACATCGCGTTCGTGAAGTGGGACCACAACCGCGACCTGATCGGCTCGCGGGTGCACGAGCAGACCGCCGCGTACTACCGGCTCCTCGAAGAACTGCGGCTGCGGCACCCGCACGTGGAGATCGAGAGCTGCTCGTCGGGTGGCGGGCGGATCGACCTCGGCGTGCTCGCGCACACCGACCGAGTGTGGACGTCGGACTGCAACGACGCCCTGGAACGCCAGCTGATCCAGCGGTGGACCGGCGTGTTCCTGCCGCCGGAGCTGATGGGCGCGCACGTCGGCCCCACGAAGTCGCACACCACCGGACGCGTGCACGACCTGTCGTTCCGCGTGGCCACGGCGCTGTTCGGGCACTTCGGCATCGAGTGGGACATCAACTCGGCCACCGACGAGGAACGGGCCGGGCTGCAGGCCGCGATCGAGTACTACAAGGACGTGCGGGCGTTGGTGCACACCGGTGTCACCGTGCACTCCGACCACCCGGACCCCTCTGCCTGGGTGCACGGAATCGTTGCGGCCGACCAGTCCGAGGCTCTGTTCGGGTACGTGCAGCTCGCGACGTCGGTGCAGAACAAGCCCCGCCGGGTGCGGCTGCCCGGACTCGACCCGGCGCGGACGTACCGGGTGTCGTTCGACGCCCCGGCGGGACGGCCCAGGCTGATCCAGCGGCTGCCCGCGGACTGGAAGTCCGTGGAACTGCCCGGTTCCGTGCTGTCGGAGGTCGGGATCCAGCTGCCGGTGCTCGAACCGGAGCAGGCACTTCTGTTGCGTCTCAAGTGAAAAGAGCCCCGGCGGGAAAAATCCCGCCGGGGCTCCTTCTCTCCCCTGTTACTGGCCGGCGCGACTTCCGTCGGCCTTGGTCGCCCACCACTTTCCGCCAACGCCCTGCCCGTTGGCATCACCGCAGACCTTGTCCCCTGCGAACAGGTACTGCGGCCACCCCGCGATGGTGAGCTGTTTCTTCCCGTCCCGCTCGATCGTCCCCACGAGTGCGGCGTCCACGCCCTGCACCTGGAAGCCCTCGCTGACGAAGGCGGGCGGCCATTGCCCCGCGCAGTCGCCGGAGCAGGTGCTCGTCGGCGGTTCCGCGGAGTCGTTGTCGAACCGGTAGAGCGTCATGCCGTCGGAGTCGGTGGCGACGACGCCTAGGTCCCCGACGGTCGCGCTGGTCAACGCGATCGCCTTGTTCTGCTGGGCCTTCTTGCCATCGGTGGCCGTGGCGAACCACTTCGGCACCGTGACGCCCTTGGCCTCACCGGGCTTGCTGTCGTTCTTGAACGTGTACTGCGGCCAGTTCGCGACGGTGAGCTGCTTCTTGCCGTCCGCGCGGGTGACCGTGCCGAGCAGCTTCGGGTCGACGCCCTTGACCCGCGGCGTGTCGCCCTCCACCAGCACCGGCGGCCAGCTCTCGGCACAGCCACCGTCGCAAGTGGACTTCGACGGCTGGGCCGTGTCGCCGTCGAACCGGTAGAGCGTGAGGCCGGCGTTGTTGGTCAGCACCGCTCCCAGCCCGGCGATGACGCCCGTCCGCGCGGCGAGCTGGGTGCGGGCGCCGTCCTTGCCGGTGGCGAACCACTTGCCCTGCAGGCCCTGCCCCTTGGTCTCGCCGGGCTTGGTGTCCTTGGCGAACCGGTACTGCGGCATGCCGTCGACGGTGATCTGACGGCTGCCGTCCTTGCGGACGATGCTGCTGACCAGGTTCCGCTCGACGCCGGTCACACCGAAGTTCTCGTCCTTGACGGTCGCCGGCGGCCACGCCGCGGCGCACTCACCGTCGCAAGTGGACTCCCCCGGCTTGTCGCCGTCGAACCGGTAAAGAGTGAACCCCTCGACGTCCGTGACCACCGGGCCGAGGTCCACGTTCTCGGCGACGTTCAACGCCACCACGGCTTCTTGCTGCTGCTGCGCCACCGGCTTGCTCTCCGGCGTCCCCGCGCAGGCGGTCAGCGAGATCAACCCCAACGCGACGACCGCAACGCTCTTGCGGATCATCATGAACCTCCTGGCTAGTGCCACCCAACGCCACTCACACGCAGAGCGGGCCAGAACGGTTCAAACTAATTTTCAGAACATCGCGCGCTTCAACGCGGGCACGGCGCTCGCGGTCCTGAGCACGGTCTTGAAGATGGTCCGCGCGACCGGGCCGCCGTCGGCGAACTGGCGGGCGGCCTTGAGCGAGTCGCGCACGGCCGCGAAGCCGTAGTCGTACATTTCCCTCTCGTACCGGGCGATCGCGTCGCCGCCCTCGGCGATGCACCGCGCGAGCAGCTGTGCGTCCTTGAGCGCGATGTTCGCGCCAACGCCCCTCATCGGCGTCATCGCGTGGATGGCGTCGCCCAGCAACGTGACGTTCGTCGGCTGCCAGCGTTCGATCGGCCTGGACGACCGGATGCGCCACTCACTGATCGTCCCCGCAGGCGAGGCAGCGACGATACGATTCAGCTCGGGGCTCCACCGCGAGATCCGGCCGAGCACCTCGCGACGCAGGTCCTGTCCATCGTGGACGGTCAGATCGGCGGCCGCGTAGGCCCACATCAGGTAGGGACGCACGTTGTCGAACAACGGGTCGTCCTCGTTGTCGGTCACGCCCAGCCCGTCGTGCACGACCAGGAACATGCCGGCCCTGCTCGTCGGGATGATCGAGTTGGCCCTGACGACCAGGCTCCGCGGCACCCAGTCGTTGTCGTCGAGGTACAGCTTCCCGGCGATCGCCGTGACCCCGATCTTCTCCGTGCCCGCGTGTGGCAGGTACTGCTCGCGCACCCGTGACCGGATCCCGTCCGCGCCGACCAGCACGTCGCAGCTCTCGACCGTGCCGTCCTCGAAGTGCAGCCTGATGTCGTCGCCCTGCTCGTAGCGCTCGAACCGCTTGCCGAACCGCACGTCCAGCCCGTCGAGCAGCACCTGCCGCAGCGTGATCCGGCTGGCCGAGTAGTGCTTCTCCTCGTCCGGGTCGAGCACGAGCAGCGGCTTGAGCTGCTCGGTCAGGAAGCCGAACCCGTTCTCGCTGGAGCCCGCACTCCGTTCGAACCGCTCCCAGTTCGCCGCGGGCAAGCACTCCCGCAGCGCAGCGGCACCGTCCGGGTTGATGTGCACCCGGTACCCCTGCAGGCGGTCCGTGCGCGAGAGGTCCCGCTCGTACACCGCCACGTCCACGCCGGCCCTGCGCAACCCGTGCGCCAGGCACAGCCCGCCGATTCCCCCACCGATCACTGCGATCCTCATGCCGTCGAGTTTCAACCGCTTGGTTGATTAAGTCAACCCATTGGTTGATAAAGCACCCGTCGGCTACCGTGTCGCCGTGGATCAACGCCGCTCTCCCAGCGCCTCCGAACGCAAACGCGACCCGGAACGCACGCGGGCCCTGCTCCTGGAAGCGGCCGCGGCGGAGTTCGGCGCGAAGGGCTACGCGGCCACGCGCACCACGGACATCGCGGCGCGGGCGGGCGTGAACAAGCAGCTGATCTCGTACTACTTCGGCGGCAAAGAGGGTCTGTACAAGGAACTCGCCACGAGCTGGCACGGCACCGCCGCCGAGATGGCCAGTACGGAACAGCCGCTGGGCACCGTGCTGGCGGGGTTCGTGCACACGACCCTCACCGACCACGGACGCCTGTGGGCCTGGTCGAACCTCGCGGAGGACAGCCCGCCCACCGACGAGGCGTTCCTGCGCGCCCAGGTCGAGCAGATGCGCGAACGCCAGGAGGCCGGCGAACTGCCCGCCGACCTCGACCCGGGACTTCTGCTGCTGGCACTGATGGCGGCCGCCTCCGCGCCGCTGACCCTGCGGCACACCGCGCGCCAGATCACCGGCGAGGACCCGGCGACGCCGGAGTTCGCCACGAAGTACGCGGAGCAGCTCGCGTCGCTGGTGCGGCACCTGTCCGGCCGAACCTGACTTCTTTCGCGCCCAAACTCGCTACCGTTTTCGCATGGACGAGATCCGGCTGTCCGTCGACGCGGCGAACGAGTTGTCGAAGACGGCCTCCGAGGCGATCCAGAAGGCCCACGAGGAACTCGAAGAGCCCGCCGCGGATCCCAAGTACACGGTGCACCTGGGCAAGGCCAAGGGCGTCATCGTCGGGGACAACGCGCGGCAGTGGAACACGTTCTGGGAACTGCCGAAGAGCGTGCGGCGGCTGCTGATCGTCCTGCTCGCCGGTCTGCTGATCGCCGGAAGCTCGTTCGCGGTGGTGCGGTGGGTCGTGCCGATGTTCGCCCCCGTCTACAAGACGACGTTCCTGATCGACGCCGCCGAGGGTGATCTGGCGAGCGTCACCGGTGCGTTGACGACCGTGGTCGGCAACTCGGGTGAACGCGATTCCCAGTCGTTGCGCAGTTTCGGCGGCGAGTGCGGTTCGGACACGAACACCACGCAGCTCGTCGGGTTCGGCACCGGCAACCGCCAGGAGATCGCCCAGGCCGCGCAGTCGGTGCGACAGGGCGCGAAAGCCACGCTGCAGCGCGGAATCGTCGAGGCGGTCAGCGACTTCACCACGCCGTTCTCGCTGAACGCCAGGCAGGTCAACCGGATCATCGTCGTGACCAGGCACGGCAAGGACGCGTGCGACCCCGACGACGAGTTCGTCCAGTCCCAGATCCGGGACCGGGTCGCGGCGGCCGGGCTGTCGATCGAGTTCCGGTTCATCGGCTACCAGGTCGACGACGGCGGCGACGAGCTGACGGAGTTGGCCAAGCAGCTCAAGCAGCAGGAGCCGACGTTCACGGACTCGCCGGAGGCGCTGAAGCGCGCGCTCGAGTGGTTCACCACCATCGAGCCGGTGCTGCGGTCGTCGCAGTCGGTCGTCAACGTGCTGAACCCGACCGTGGACAAGCTCAACTCGGCGACCGAGGCGATCAAGAGCGGCCGGTTCGACCTCGCCGACGCCGCGATGGCCGAGGCCAGGGACGCCGTCGTCGACTTCGAGATCAAGGACCTCGACGGCCGCACCAGCTCGGCGGAAGCGGTGCGGCTGCGGGACATGGCGGTGCGGTTGCGCACGTTGCAGGCCGCGGTGATCGAGGCGGCGGAGGAGTTGCTCGGCTCGGCTCGTTCGGGACGGAACCTAGCGGAACCGCTCGCCGTCTACTCCGATGCCGCCGACGCGTACAACGCCGAGGCGGGACACATGACGGACGAGCTCACGGCGCTGCGCGCGAAAGGTCCAGGGGGAACGCGATGAAACGCTGGCCGCTGGCGGCAGGTGCCGTGGTTCTGGTGCTGGGGCTGGCGACCGGCGGGGCGTGGATGTCCCTGACGCCTGACCACCGCACGACGTTCCTCGTCGACGCCTCCGAGTCGGCGGACTTCGGCGAGGTGGCCGACGCCGTCGGCGCCGCCGCCTCGAACATGTCCGCCGACGACTCGTTGGCACTGCGCCGTTTCGGCGGCACCTGCGACTCTCCGGACACCTCGGAACTGGTCACGCCCGGCACCGGGCAGGCCGCCGAGATCGCCGGCGCGGCGCGGTCGATCACGCCCAGCGGCAGGGCGACCCTGCTGAGCGGTGTGGTTGCGGCGATCGACGACTTCGCGCGCACGTACCCGTTCCGCGGCTCTGTCACCAACCGGGTCGTCGTGATCGCACGTGGTGGTGCCGACGCCTGCGGCAAGAGCACGGACGAGGTCCGTTCGATCATCAACGAGCACACGGCGCGGGCGGGCGTGAAGATCGACTTCCGGTTCGTCGGCCACCGGCTCACCGCCGAGCAGGTCAAGGTCCTCACCGAGATCGCGGCCGCCACCGACGCGCGGAAACCCGTTCTCACCAAGACTTCCGACGAGCTCGTCACCACCATGAAGGAGATCTCGGTCCCCGCGGACCTCGTCGCCAAAGAGGTGAAGACGGCTCCGTGCGACGGCGTGACCCCCGAAACGCTCGCGGCGGCGCACCCTCTGGGAGCCGACGTGCGCTACTTCGACATCCAGTGCCAGCAGGACAAGTTCGTTCTCGCGAAGGCGAACACCACCGCCGCCCAGTACGACAACCTCCTGCTGACCTTCGAGCTCCAGGGCGACACGTGGAAGTACCAGAGCTCAGGCACTTCGCTGCCGTGCGGCTCGATTCCGCAGGAGGTCTGGAAGCAGTGGAACATGGTGTGCGAGTTCGATCCCGTCGTCTGCCGTGACGGCGAGAGCAAGGTGACGGACCTCGACGGGGTCGGGTGTCCCACGGCCATCGACATCGCGGACCGCTACCGGGCGGCGATCAGCGCGCAGCAGGCACAGGGTCAGGGCCTGTTCTGGGACTCGGGCGAGTGGTCGTGCGCCTGGCCGTACGAGGACGGCTACTCGCATGCCGAGACACCGCTGAGGTGCGTGCGGACAACGGACAACAAGGCCGTGCGGCTCGGCGACTACCAGAGGTGAGGTGACGGGATGAAGCGTTGGCTGCTGGCGGGGATCGCCGTCGTGGCGGTGCTGGGGCTGACCTTCGGCGGCATCGTCGTGCTGCTGACACCCGACCACCGCACCACGTTCCTCGTCGACGCGTCCGAGTCCGCGGACTTCGGCGAGGTGGCCGACGCCGTCGGGGCCGCCGCGTCCAACATGTCCGCCGACGACTCGTTGGCACTGCGCCGCTTCGGCGGCACCTGCGACTCCCCCGACACCGCCGAACTGGTCACACCGGCCACCGGGCAGGCCGCCAGGATCGGGGACGCGGCCCGCGCCATCACTCCCAGCGGCAAGGCGACTCTGCTGAGCGGCATCCTCGCCGCGATAGACGACTTCGCGCGCACGTACCCGTTCCGCGGCTCCGCAACCAACCACGTCGTGGTGATCGCCCGCGGTGGCGCCGACGCCTGTGGCAAGAGCGCCGACGAGGTCCGTTCGATCATCAAGCAGCACACGGACAAGGTCGGCGTGAAGATCGACTTCCGGTTCGTCGGCCACCGGCTCACCGCCGACCAGGTGAAGGTCCTCACCGAGATCGCCGCCGCCACCGACGCGCAGGAACCGCGCCTCACCAAGACCTCCGGCGAGCTGGTCACCACGATGAAGGAGATCTCGATCCCCGCGGACCTGGTGGCGCAGGAGGTGAAGACGTTCAAGGCGTGCGAGACGGTGACCCTGGAGGTGCTCCAGCCGCTGCACCCGGTGAAGGACGATCAGCAACGCCCCGCGCTCCTGACCGAGTTCGACTGCCGGCAGGACCGCTACGTCCTGGCTCGGGCGAACATCGCCCCGGCCATCCCCGGGATCTGGCTGCCTGTCGTGTTCGAGTTCCGGGACCAGGCGTGGCACTTCGTGGATGCCCACAACGAGATGTCCTGCGGCGACGTGCCTCTGGAGGTGTGGAAGCAGTGGGGTGCGGGCTGCGTGCCCGATCCGGTCGTCTGCCGCGAGGGCGAAGCGAGGGTGGCCGACGAGTCCGGGTCGCTGGGCTGCCCGGCCGCGATCGAGGTCGCCGACCGCTACCAGGCCGCGATCAACGCAGGCCAGACGGACGGGGCGAACCTGAGCTGGACCTCCGGCGAGTGGGCCTGCGCCCGGCAGGCTCTCGGGCCTCCGCTGCGCTGCACCCGCATCACCGACGGAGCGAACATCGAGATCGGTGCCGGCTAGGAGTCGCGGCTGGCGGCCTTGGCCTCGAGGACCTGCTTCAGGCCCTTGAAGCCGCCGCGCATCATCATGTCGTGGTTGCCGCGGAAGAACGGCTTCGCGATGAGCACCAGACGCCGCAACAGCGCCTTGTTGACCACTACTTCCTGGTCGAACATGAGGTCGGTGCCGCCGTCACGACCGGTGATCTCCCAGCTCGCATAGCCTTCGAGATCACCGGACAACGTCGCACGGAGAAGTCCGGCCTGCTGGTTCCGGATGCTGTGCCTGACCTGCACGACGAGGTCGAACGGCAGGAACGACCGGCACCTGAGCTCGCCGGTCTCGTCGTCGATCTTCGTGGCTTTCCGGATCTCGGTCCACCACAGCGGGTAGTTCGCGATGTCGGACAGCACCTCGTACACGACGTCCGGGGGCGCGTCGACGTGCCACACGCTGCGGAAGCGATAGCGGTTGAGTGACACGGCCGCCATCATCCCGGATACCACGTCCGAGTGACAGATCCTCGACGAAACTCACACCAGACCGCGAATTCCTCGCGGTGGGGCATACGGCTCTAGTGAGACTTGAGCGCCTCACTAGGCCGGCCTAGTTCACTTGTCGACTAGATGAGGAAGCCGTTCCAGGGTCCGCAACCAGCTGACAGCCGCGACGCGCCGGAGTGCCTGCTCCGACGAGTCGAGCGCCTCGACGAGGCTGAAGGGGTACGCCACGGGCTCCCCGCGCGACGCCTGAAGGGCGCGCTCGCGGTAGGCCAGCGCATCGAGTGGAATCATCACCCTGCTGCTGACACCTCCTCGTTCTCGAGCACCTGCAGCAAGAACTGCCCCGTGTAGCTCTTCTCGACCTGCGAGACCTGCTCGGGTGTGCCCTCTGCTACGACCATACCGCCGCCGGAGCCCCCTTCGGGACCCATGTCGACGATCCAGTCGGACGTCTTGATGACGTCGAGGTTGTGCTCGATGACGATGACGCTGTTCCCCTTGTCCACCAGGCCGTTGATCACGCCCAGCAGCTTGCGGATGTCCTCGAAGTGCAGGCCCGTCGTGGGCTCGTCGAGGATGTAGACCGTCTTGCCCGTCGAGCGCTTCTGCAGCTCCGACGCGAGCTTCACGCGCTGCGCCTCACCGCCGGACAGCGTCGGCGCCGGCTGGCCCAGCCGCACGTAGCCCAGACCCACCTCGACCAGCGTCTTCAGGTGCCGGTAGATCGCGTTGATCGGCTCGAAGAACGTCGCGGCCTCCTCGATCGGCATGTCGAGGACTTCCGAGATCGTCTTGCCCTTGTAGTGCACTTCCAGCGTCTCGCGGTTGTACCGCGCGCCCTTGCAGACCTCGCAGGGGACGTAGACGTCCGGGAGGAAGTTCATCTCGATCTTGATGGTGCCGTCGCCCGCGCACGCCTCGCAGCGGCCGCCCTTGACGTTGAACGAGAAGCGGCCCGGCTGGTAGCCGCGGACCTTCGCCTCCGTGGTCGCCGCGAACAGCTTGCGGACGTGGTCGAACACGCCGGTGTAGGTGGCCGGGTTCGACCGCGGGGTGCGGCCGATCGGCGACTGGTCGACGCGCACCAGCTTGTCGACCTCGTTCAGCCCGTTGATGCGGGTGTGGCGGCCGGGCACCTGGCGCGCACCGTTGAGCTTGTTCGCGAGCACCGTGGCCAGGATGTCGTTGACCAGCGTCGACTTGCCGGAACCGGACACGCCCGTGACCGAGGTCAGCGTGCCGAGCGGGAACGACACGTCGATGCCGCGCAGGTTGTGCTCGCGCGCGCCGACGACCGTGAGCTGGCGCTTCTTGTCGATCTTGCGGCGCTTGGCGGGCATCGGGATCGACTTGCGACCCGACAGGTAGGCGCCGGTGATCGACTCCTTGTTCGTGAGCAGCTTCTTGTACGGGCCGCTGTGCACGACCTTGCCGCCGTGCTCGCCGGCGCCGGGGCCGATGTCGACCACCCAGTCCGACGCACGGATCGTGTCCTCGTCGTGCTCGACGACGATCAGCGTGTTGCCGAGGTTGCGCAGCCTCGTCAGCGTCTCGATCAGCCGGTGGTTGTCGCGCTGGTGCAGGCCGATCGACGGCTCGTCCAGCACGTAGAGCACGCCGACCAGGCCGGACCCGATCTGCGTGGCGAGCCGGATGCGCTGCGCCTCGCCGCCGGACAGCGTGCCGGACGCGCGGTCGAGCGAGAGGTAGTCGAGGCCGACGTCGAGCAGGAAGTGCAGACGGGCCTGGATCTCCTTGAGCACCGCGCCCGCGATCATCGACTCGCGCTTGCCGAGCTTGAGGCCGTCGAGGAAGTCCGAGCACTCCGAGACGCTCATCGCGCAGACCTCGGCGATGGACCTGTCGCCCTTCTTGCCGTGGTGCAGCGTGACGGCGAGGATCTCGGGCTTCAGTCGCGTACCGGCACACGCGGGGCACGGGACCTCGCGCATGTAGCCCTCGTACTTCTCCCGCATGTAGTCGGACTCGGTCTGCTCCTGACGCCGTTCGAGGAACGGGATGACGCCCTCGTAGTTGGCGTAGTAGGAGCGCTCACGGCCGTAGCGGTTCTTGTAGCGGACGTGCACCTGCTCGTCGATGCCGTGCAGGATCGCCTTCTGCGCCTTGGCGGGCAGGAGACGCCACTGCTGGTCCATCCGGAAGCCGATGGTCTCGCCGAGCGACTGCAGCAGCCGGATGAAGTACTCCGCGGTCTGCCCGCCGGCCCACGGCGCGATGGCACCGTCCTCGAGGCTCAGCTCGTCGTCCGGGACCACGAGCTCCGGGTCGACCTCCTTGCGCACGCCGATGCCCGTGCAGACGGTGCACGCGCCGTACGGCGAGTTGAAGGAGAACGACCGCGGCTCCAGGTCCTCGATCGCGAGCGGGTGGCCGTTGGGGCACGCCAGGTTCTCGGAGAAGCCCCTGATCCGCTTCGGATCGGTCTCGGGGAGGTCGACGAACTCCAGCTCGACCAGGCCGTCCGCGAGCCGCAGCGCCGTCTCGACCGAGTCGGTGAGGCGCTGCTTCGACGAGGCCTTGACGCTCAGGCGGTCGATCACGACCCCGATGTGGTGCTTCTCCTGCTTCTTGAGCTTGGGCACCTCGGCGAGCGCGTAGACGACACCGTCGACCTTCGCGCGCGAGTAGCCCTGCGTCTGCAGGTTCTGGAACAGGTCGACGTACTCGCCCTTGCGGCCGCGGATGACCGGCGCGAGCACCTGGAACTTGGTGCCTTGCTCCATCGCGAGCACCTGGTCGACGATCTCCTGCGGCGTCTGCTTGCCGATCGCCTCGCCGCACTGCGGGCAGTGCGGCTTGCCGGCGCGGGCGTAGAGCAGGCGCAGGTAGTCGTAGACCTCGGTGATCGTGCCGACGGTCGACCGCGGGTTGCGGCTCGTGGACTTCTGGTCGATCGAGACCGCGGGCGAGAGGCCCTCGATGAAGTCGACGTCGGGTTTGTCCATCTGACCGAGGAACTGGCGCGCGTAGGCCGAGAGCGACTCGACGTAGCGGCGCTGGCCCTCGGCGAAGATCGTGTCGAAAGCCAGGCTCGACTTGCCGGAGCCGGACAGCCCCGTGAAGACGATCAGGCTGTCCCGCGGCAGGTCGATATCCACGCCGCGCAGGTTGTGCTCGCGGGCGCCGCGAACAACAAGACGGTCTGCCACTGGGGTCCCTTCGGCTGCGATTGGCGGGTCACTCACGCCACACTCTCCCGAACAAGCGTTCGAAGAGTACTAGCATCGTTTCGGAGGCTGCGACCGACCCGCCGACCATGCTAGGGCTGACCCCTGACAAAAACGGTTCCGTCGCCTGTCGCATTCCCCTGAACAGGCTTTACTCATAGTCTGGTCACTTCGATCAGAGCCTCAACGTCGGGGAGAGGCAGCACATGACCTACACGCCGTCCACTGAGCAGACGTCCGTACCCGCGCCGCGAGGTGTGCCGGACAGGCACATCAACGCCGTGCGCCAGGCTACGGACGTGCTCTACGAGGTCGTCGAGGAGCTGGACGAGACCGCGGTGCGCGGTCCGAGCCTGCTCCCCGGATGGACCCGCGGACACGTCATCACCCACCTCGCGCGCAACGCCGACGCGCTGGTGAACCTGCTCACCTGGGCCAAGACCGGGGTCGAGCACCAGGCCTACGCGTCGCGCGCGGACCGCGACGCGGACATCGAAGAGGGTTCGCGCCGCATCCTCCAGGTGATCAAGGCCGATCTCGACTCCGCGTGCCAGCGGTTCGAGACGGCGTGCCGCGAGTTCCCTGCCCACGCGTGGCGTTCGGAGGTCACCGCACCCAAGGGGCAGGCGATCCCGGCGTCCACGGTGCCGTTGTTCCGGCTGCGGGAGATCTGGATCCACCTCATCGACCTCGACGCGGGCGTCGGGTTCGACGACCTGCCCGCCGACTTCGTCGAGGAGTTCCTCGACGACGCCGTGCGGCAGTTCGAAGGCAGGGTCGACTCGTTCGCCGTCGAGGTGACCCTGCCGGACGGGAGTCAGCGCAGCTGGGCGGTCAACGGCCCGGCGAGCCGCAACTCGGTGAGCGGGTCGGCGAGCGCCGTCCTGGGGTGGCTGACGGGCAGGACCGACGGCGCCGACCTGCGCGGTGAGCTGCCGGAACTGCCCGACTGGATCTGAGTGAGCAGCTTGTAGGCGGGGCGTTCGACGAACTTCGTCAGCGCCCAGCCGAGCACCAGCGCCGAGGTGACGAAGCCGGCGAGGATCCACCAGGACCGCAGCCCAACGGCGTGCATGCGGTCCATCACCACGGTGCCGATCTGCTGGTGCACGAGGTAGACGCCGTACGAGATGCCCGCGAGCCACGTGATCGGTTTGGCGATCGGGCTGAAGAACACCCAGTCGGGTCCGGCGGCCGCCGCGCACACCATGAGCAGCAGTACGGCGAAGCCGAGCGTCGATCCGTACTCGGTCGTGTGAATCGCCTGCGCGATCAGGGTGGCGACGAGGAGCGCGGCCAGGTGCGGGGTCTTCAGCCTGTCCTTGTGCCACAGCCAGATCGCGATGCCGGCGGCGAACAACTGCGCCCTGTGCAGCGCGAACCCGTTGTAGATGGTGAACAGCGCGTGCGAGTGGTCCAGCAACGGCCGTAGCAACAGCGGCGTGACGATGAGCGCCCAAAGGAAGACGCGGAGCTTCGTGCCTCTCAGCCGCTTCACGAGCAGAGCACCGGCGATGAACGCGGCGATCTGCACGGGCACGGTCCAGTAGGCGAAGTCGACGATGTTGACGTCCGGCATCCACTGGTTGATGAGCAGCAGGTTGTAGACGACGTCTCTGCCGTCGAGCTGACTCCACCCCTCCGGCGCGATCCATCTCTGCACCGCGTAGGTGAGCAGCACCGCCGCCATGTACGCGGGCAGCAGTCTGGCGAGTCTTCTCCACAGGAACCGGCCGGGTTCACCGCTGTTCAGCGAGGCACAGGCGAAGAAAGCCGAGACGACCATCAGCGTGCTGGCGCCCATCGACATCGGGAACGTGAACGGCAGCGGCCCGAGATCGGGGTGACTGCTGACGCTCGTGAGCGTGGCGTGGTGGAGCAACACGCACCCGATGGCGACGACGCGAAGGACGTCCCAGCTGACCCTGCGGGCCGTCCGGGGCTTCTGTCGTTGCGCTGGAATCACGAGAGGCGGGGACCTGTTCGTTTGGTGCTTTCGGAGTACTCGGACGTCGAAGCTTGATCCTTACTTACCCTATGAGTGAGACCTGTATGCAACCTGAAGGTGTGCGTCTCGCCGCATCGAGCGACTACCGTCTGCCACCGTGGACGTACTCGAGAACTACACCGGTCACGTCGATCCAGAGGGCCCCGCCGCCCGCCGCACCCTGGACGCGCTGACCATCACGAAGATCTCCGTCGGACCGATGGACAACAACGCCTACCTGCTGGTTTGCCGGTCCACGAACGAGGCGTTGCTCATCGACGCGGCCAACGACTACGAGCGCCTGTCCGACCTGTTCGGCCACATCCCGAACCGCCCGAGACTGCGCACGATCGTGACCACGCACCAGCACGCCGATCACTGGCAGGCACTCGGCGCCCTCGCCGGAGCCCACGGCGCGAACACCGTGGCGCACGAACTGGACGCCCCCGTCCTCCCGATCCCGCCGGACGTCCTCGTGGACCACGGCGACACCATCAACGTGGGAGAAGTCCCGCTCTCGATCATCCACCTGCGCGGCCACACCCCAGGCTCGATCGCCGTCGTCTACGACGACCCGACCGGCCACCCGCACCTCTTCACCGGAGATTCACTCTTTCCGGGGGGTGTGGGGAAGACCACGTCCGCGGACAACTTCGCATCGCTGATCAACGACGTGGAGGACAGGCTGTTCGCCGTGCTGCCCGACGACACGTGGTTCTACCCCGGTCACGGCGACGACTCGACGCTCGGCAAGGAACGCCCGTCCCTCGCGGAGTGGCGTTCGCGCGGCTGGTGACGCCAGGAGTGCGTCAAGCCTGCTGAACCACCCGCTGCAGTTGCCGCACGAAATCGTGCGGCAACTCTTCTGGGGGCGAGATGTTGAGCTTCGCCTCGACGACCAAGGCATTTCCGGTCAGCACGACATCGGCGTAGCAGGTGATTCCGGCCTCCTGGAGCGGGCGCACGATCGGCAACAGCTTGGCCGACGTCTGCTTCGTCAACTCGCCGATTTCCTGGCCGTCGACGTACACCATCACGACTTCGCTCTTCGAACGCGGACCGGTGCGCTCCAGTACCCGGAGACTGGCGACGACCAGTGCCTTGCCCTGCGGATGAACACGAGTCATCAGCGGTCCGAGCACATCCAGGTGATCACTTTCCCGGGTCAGCTGATAAGAGCGCCCTGAAGGAATGACCATGTGACGCGAGCGGCCGTCGATCTCGTTGATCGCGAAGAGAACCGCGGGGTCGGCCAGATCGAGCGACACGCTCGCGATGAAGTCCCCCGGTCCACGGCGCCACCAGACTCGCGCACGACACTGGGCGACTTTTCCAGCTCGTTCCACCGACTGCAGTGGGATCGCGTATTCGGCAGCCGACTCGCGTGGCAGATAGCCGACCACTCGCCTCTCGATCAACACCTGGACCGCGTTGCGATCATGACGGTTCGACGGTTCGCGGCGCAATTGAGCCACCATTTCCCGTTCACCGGTCGTCGTGGCGCCGGCCAGACCGCGCAATTCCTTGAAGTAGTGCGACTCGCCGACCACTTCCTGACCGAACCAGCCACGTCCGCGCAGCATGAGTGACCTTCCCACAACCTGCTCCGCCGATGCGGAGCGCGGTCGCGCAGACTGCCGCCGTGGAGCTTCAGTTGTGGTCACGACTCCCTCGCAGAGTGAGAGCAGTCCACGGTACAACTGCTCGAAATCCGCTTGCTGCTTGCGGGTGAAATGCAGCTGACAGGGAAGTTCGTCTCGAACGACGAGATCCAGCCGGCCGTTTCGAAACAAGCCCGCTCTGGTCATCGATGCCGACACCAGCTCCGCACTGGTCACCACGAGCCTGCTTCGGCCCAGCGCCACTTTCGCCAGCACGTTCTTCGGCTGAACGACGAGCCGCCGGCCATCGAAGTCGACAGAGATTCCGTACCCGTCCACCGAATACTCCTATCGACTCGTGGCGCGCCTAGCGGCGCCGGCTCAACCGCGTAGTCGTCCTGCAAACGGGTCTCCGTTACAGACCGTCGCAGAGCATCGCCTCCATCGGCGCGCGAACCACCCGCGAGATTCACTCGTCCGGCGGGCCATTCGCGGATTTGCGACGAGCATGATCGAGGTGGTGGTTCGCACTGACTCTGGGGAAAGGGCGAAGCCATGTCCTTCAGTCCGTTGGTCGCGATGAAGAGCAAGATGGGCGAGTTCGAATCACTCCACCATCTCGGCGACCACGGTGATTCCACTCCGAGAGTCATCATCGAACTGCTCGATTCCGTACAACCGGAAGGTCGCGGGCTGCTCATGCCCGCACTGGTCGAAGCAGCGGTGCGGATGGCGGAGCGCGGTCGCCCTGTCTGGATCGACCCACACCTGCTGAGCCCAGCGGCTGCGCTCGCTCGCGACCCCGGCGGGGCGCTCGAGCACCTGGACAACCGCATCGAGAACGCATTGGCTGACAACCTCGGTCTCCTCGCTCCTGACGTCCCGGCCCTTGTTCCCGTCATCCCGGTGTCGGCGACCGATGACCAACTCAGAACAGTCGCGTTGCTACAGGAACACCGGCCGCGAGAGATCGCGGTCCGCTTTCGGGACCTCCGCGGCGCTGCAGGTCAGCTGGGCGACCGTCTCCGTCACATCGCCCGCGTGGCACGACTCGACGACAACGCGATGCACGCTGTCATCGACCTGGGCCACGTGGAGATTGTTCACCCGCACCAGGTCGGACTGGCGTTGTCACTCGCGAGGACGTTGACCGAGCACCTGGGCCCGGCTTCGACGACGCTGCTCGCAGGTTCGGCACCTGCTGCCCGGCACGGTTTCGCCACCGCAGTCCGGGATCGGCCCGAGGTACGAATCTGGCGCGAGGTCGCGGACGGAGTGAGCGGCGCACAGATCAACTACGGCGACTACGGCGTGGCCCACCCGCACCCGCCGGCTGCGAGCACCCCAGGGCCTCGCACCATCAACCCCTACCTGTTCTACACAGTGCCGAACTGCGTGATCACGATGCGACGCCCGCTCGTCAGGGAGTCCGGCAAGGTGGCACCGGGCGCTGCCGCCGAGGCGTTCACGGACCTGGCCGACGAGCTCGTGGCCCGGCCGGAGTTCGCCGGCAGCGGCTATTCGTGGGGCGACCGCGAACTGGCAGGATGCCGACGAGGAGGAGGTCAGACCGCGAGCGGGGTCTCACGGTGGATCGCGATGGCCATGTCGCATCACCTGGAACACCTGACCCGCCGGGCACCATCCGAGCTGTGACGTTCCCGCTGTCAGCCGACCACGTCCAGCAGGTCCAGATAGCCGGTGGTCGTGCGCCACAGGGCGTCCGAGTACGGGGTGAGCTTGCCGGGGCTCCAGCGGCGATCGGTGTAGTCCTGGTTCGCCTGCCGCAGTGCCCTCAGGCTCACCTCGAACTCGTCCTCGACGCGCTTGCGCAGTTCCTCCTCCGACGGCGCGGCCGTGCGCACCAGCTCGCCCGTGCCGTCGCTGACCGCCACGAGCGTTTCCTCGCTGACGCCGTCCGCCGCGCTCCAGACCAGCGCGGGCCGTTCGATGCGGTGGTTCCACACCGGGGCGTCCTTCGACCGCCAGCGGGCCTCGAACGGGTTGCGCGACAGCCTCGTCGAGTTCGCCCAGTGCTCGGCGCCGACCGGCTCGGTCATCCACGGCACCTCGTCCACCGGCAGGTCGGTGACCAGCGCGACCTCGATGACGTCGAGGTCGCGCGGCACGTCGAGCAGATCGCCGAAGACCCACAGCTCCATCACCTGGAAGCGGAAGAACGAGGCCGGCAGCTCGCCGCACTTCTGGGCGAGTTCGGCCAGGTGGTGCGCGGCGCGAGTCCATTTCACGAGGTGGATCATGCCTGACCGGGTGGCCAGGGCTTTGACAGGTGTAACCAACAACGAGCGTCGAGCGACGCTACTCACAGGCCTTCTCACCGAACCCATCGACGGAGCCCCATGTGAGCGATGCTCAACGATTCGCCGACTTCCGCGTTGGAGCAGTGCGTCCGCCGCGGAGCCCTACGCTCGTCAAGCGCATCGCCGAGTTTCTTGAGGCGTTCCCCGAGGCATCGATCCACCGACAAGCCCTACAGTTATTGGGATCCGATTGGGTATTTGCGGCTCCAGACAAGAAGAATCCTGATTGCTGGACCATCTACATCCGCTTCGGCAGTGTGATCGAGAATCTATTCGACATAACTCGCGAAATTGTTGCATACTACTCGCCATACGAAGACTTGCAGATTCGATCCTTTGATCGACTCGAACGAGCCGTGCAACTCGGCACCCGCTCAGTAACACCTGACTTGCGCGCACTTTACAGCCGCGACAGCGCCAATCGCAAAAAAGTGCGCGACTGGGCCAAGGGTGCAGTCACAACAATTCCACTGGATGTTAACGACACCAGCGTTGTAGAGGCGGCCGCTGACCTCTTCTCCATACTTGCCGAGTTCCTGTCAACGCGCGATCTCTACTATGAAACCCTGCCAGTTACCGGAGAAGATTTCTTCGGTCGACGCACGCTCTTGCTGTCACTCATGCGGGATATTCAAGAGCACCGCGTATGCGGCGTCTTTGGGCTGCGAAAATCCGGAAAGACGAGCGTTGTAAGACAAGTGATGGCAGCCCTGGAGGAGTCGTCCGATCCATGGGCCCTGGCTTTCGTCGATCTCGAAACGCTGCCGAGTCCACCAACTGATCCTATTCAACAACTCATCAAGCGGGTCACCTACGCCCTGATACAGGGACTCAGACCCTTGCAGCTTCGGACGCACGAGCTAAAGCAGCTCGACACAAACGCATCTATTGAGTCCTTTGCACAAGCACTGAAAGCATGCCTGATAGATGCAGACAGAAAATCAGTCAAAGTTCTGCTGGCGCTAGACGAGATCGAGTTCTTGCTGGCCGGAGACATAAACGACTCATCTCGCTCCAATATAGCACAGTTCCTAGCAATACTAAGATCTCTTGTGCAAGAGCACGAAAGCTTTCTAATCCTCTTCTCTGGACTCACAAGCAGCATCATCGAGTCCGGCAGACTCTTTGGTCGCCCAAACCCGCTCTACTCATGGGCAAAGCCATACTTCGTAACACCTTTGTCAGCAGAGGACGCTCAGGATTTGATCGTGACCCTAGGGGGAAGAATGGCGGTCGACTGGAGCCCTGAAGCACAGGAGGAGGTGTATACCGAGACAGACGGCCACGCGTTCTACGTCCGTTCACTTTCCTCATCCGTCGTCAAGCAACTACCGCCGCGCCAGCGGCTCTTTCGAATCGAACGCGAGCTCGTACAAGGTGTCCTTCGCAGCTGGAAACGCGCCGAAGCCGCCCGCGTTCGAGAGATATTTGAAACCCTGGAGGCCTACTATCCAGACGAAAGAACCTTGCTGGATATTGCCATAAGCAGCCCCGCAGACCTTGCCGACATCGCAGATGAGCATCCGACTGAAACTGAGCATCTTCTGAATCTTGGCTTACTCAATGAAGGACAGGCAGGAGAACTATCTGTCAGCGCAATAGCCCAGCTGAACCCAGCTCGAAAGCAGCGTTGACATGGATCCCTTGCTTCAACACTACGCAAGCTCCATCGTGCGCCAACTCTCATTACGCAGAATGCTATTCGTTCAGGCAACAGGAAACTTTGAAGACAGCCAAAACTCTGTCTTCTCTGCAATTCAGGATATTGCACCCGATGCCACAGGACTTCCAACACGACTGGTCAGAACTCTCGAAAATTCGGACCTAACTTCTACGCCACACACAATCATGCTGACAGACCTGGAACTAATCGCAGACAGCGCTAATGCATCATGGCTAGCACACATTCGCCCAACTTTCGTCGACGCAGTTGAGCACGGATCACTTCTACTCATCTTCAGCAGGGTTCCACGACTGAGACTTGCGGTAACCGCAGGCTCGTTAGTGTCAATGGATTGCCCACACTACCGATTCAAAAAACCAGATCAGCTCTCACTCGACGAACTGATGACTAACATAAAAATCAGCGATAGAAAGAACATCGAAGCCTGGTCGCAAGGCCAGCCTACCCTGCTACGACAACTTGTTAATATCGCCAGAATCGACATTTCAAACCGAAAGAAGCTAGCGCGCAGCGATGCCGCACTGCGCGAAACGGCGTTTAGAATTTTTTCTCAACTTGGCCCAGATATCTCCACTTGGCTAGAGCATTGGGTTTGCCAGTACGACGAAACGCCCGACAAGTCTGATATCCCTGGCGAAATTCTTGAAGCACTCACCGAAGCAGGTCTAGCATCCACTAAGGAGTCAACAGGAAGCATCGACCTACTACCCGGGCCCGGCCGCGATATTTTTCTCAGAGCCCTACACGACTACATTGACAGCATCGTAGTTCCACCCGAACGCTGGCCAAACATGTCCGCTTCACTATTTCGCCTGGAGCGAATGATTCGCCTCGCGGTGAAGCACGCCTACGTCAATAAGTTCGGCGAAAGCTGGAAGCAGAATCTTCCTGTCCCCTGTTTTTCAAAAGCGGTGAGTCGAGCACTCCAAGAAGCACCAAGACACGGAACCGCAGAGACGATCCCGAATCCTCTGGAATGGATGACCCTAGGCGAACTCGCCAGCGCAGTTGAAACCTACTGTGACCAGCACGGTCCTCTGGGCGAAATCTCTCAGAGAGTCTGGAAGTCGCTCTTTCAAGAGGTAGAGCCTGTCAGGAACAGGGCGGCACACATGAGGTTGATGAAGTACGGGGATGCCGAAATTCCGCGACGCTGGATTCGCGAGCTTAAAATGCGTGCTCCAGCCGCATTCAGCAGTCAAGCCGACTACGGTGACGAGCAAACAGTTTTGAACTAGAGCTGTTCCAGCAGCCATTGAATGATTACAGCCCTGGTGTCCAGAATGATCTCCCTCTCCCAGGTTCCAGACGCGCTGGCGCGGCTGGATCTCGTCGAGCCCACGCTGTGTGCGTTCCACGAGGTCTTCCGCACGCCCTCTCTCGAGGTCGACCCCTCGCTGCCGTTCGCGGGCATGCCCATCGCGGTGAAGCGCGGCGAGCGACGGAGCCACCGTGAGGCGTTGATGGCCATGGGGTGCGTGCCGATCGGCCTGACCACCACGCCCGACGGCAGCACCCCGTGGCAGACGTGGGGCCGCAACTCTCGCGGCCTCACACGCAACCCGTGGAACCTGGACCGCACGCCGGGCGGTTCGTCCGCCGGTTCGGCCGTCGCGGTGGCGTCCGGCGTCGTGCCGCTGGCCACGGGCGTCGACGGCGCGGGGTCGATCCGCGTCCCGGCCGCGTGGTGCGGGGTGTTCGGCCTGAAGACGACCTCCTCCGAACGGGCCGCGGTCGGCGTCTTCGCCCGCGACCCCGCCCTGCTCGCGACCTATCTGGGCGTCACGGCGGACAGCACGCCCACTGCCGTGTGGTCGACGGACCTGGGCTTCGCCTCGGTGGACGACGAGCAGGCGTCGATCGCCTGGCAGGCGGCCGCCGCGCTACGGCCGCGCCCGGTCTCGTTGTCGCTCGAGGACCCCGCCGACGACTGGTTCGCCGGCCGCTGCGGCCCGAACGCCGAGCTGGACTCGTTGTTCGAGACCGCGGACCTGCTGCTCACTCCGGTCACGCCCGGCCCGCCGCACGGCCACGACGGGCCGGGCGCGCGCATCAACACAGCGCTGACCTGGGCGTTCAACCTCAGCGGGCACCCGGCGATCAGCATCCCGGCCGGGTTCGACTCGTGCGGCCTGCCGGTCGGGCTCCAGGCCGTGGCCCGGCACGGCCGGGAAGCGGACCTGGTCGCCGCCGCACGCTTGATCTCCAGTGCGGTGGAGGTTGCACCCTGGCCACCATGAACCTCGTCGTACGCGCCGAACACCAATCCCTGTGGCTGTGCTTCGAGCCGTGGGCCAACCAGCACACGCTGCTGCCCGGCACGTCGGTCGTGGTCCGGTTCCCGGACGAGGTCGCCGTGGAGGTCGTGCACCATCACGACGGCATGACGTTCTTCAACGTGGGGCCGCACCCCGACCTCTACGCGGAGGACGGAACCGCGTTGGAGATCTACAGCGAGTACATGCCGCCGTTTCCCACCCACCTGCCGCTCGACGCGCTCAAGCTCGTCATGGACATCATCCCGCCGATCCGCACCGAGCCGGACCGCCTGAACTGACCCGATCGAGTGGTTTGACTCCAATCCACCTCGCCGAGCCCGTCACGTGCTGTGTCCTCTCGCCAGAGGAGGACACGAATGTGGAGACGCATCGGTGGGCCGGGAGGCGGGTCGGATCCCGGCGGAGGCAAGGCGGGCGCGGTGGTGGTCGCGGGGGTGCTGGCGATGTCGGTCGCCGCCGGCACCGGTGGGCTGTCCGTCGGCGGCGGGGCCTCGACGGTCGCCGTCGACTCGGGCGGGGTGAACCTCACCAGGGCGAGGTCCGAGGGCAAGAAGTCCGCCCGCAACGGTGACGCGGACGGTGCGTGGCGTCAGATGAACATGCGCACCCTCAAGCGCACCGCCAAACCGGCGCTGGAGTGCGTGTCGCACTCCTTCGGCCAGGTGCGGGACCACTTCGTGCGCAACCCGTGCAAGTCGCTCGACCGGACGCTCTTCGCCGTCGGTGACGATCGAGGCAACGTCGCGGTCGTGTCCGTGGCGTGGGTCGGCTTCCGGAACCGGCGTGACGCGAGCGCGTTCAAGAAGCTGATCGACGTGCACGGCACCGGCGACGTCACCCCGCTCGCCACTCCACTGCTCGACCTGGCGGACGTCCGCTTCACCGGACTGCACTACCAGTCGCGATCGGACGGCGGCACGGTCGTGATCGCCGAGACGGAATCGGTGTCCGGCCAGGTGAGCGGTGAGACGCTGGACGCCATGGCGGACATCGCGAGCTGGCTGCCTCGTTAGGCGGCGACCGCTCGCACCGACCTCAACGCGGACGCCCACGCCACCAGTTCGTCGAGCATGGCGTTGAGCTCCTCGTGCTGCTGCGGCTCCCCCTGCAGTTCGCCACGGCCGAACGCGACCTGAGTGCGCACGGTCGCCACCTTCAGTTCCGCCAGCACCAGCCGCAACTGTTCGACGGCACGCAGGCCGCCGTTGCCTCCCAGCGACACGAACCCGGCCGCCTTGTCGTTCCACTCCGCGTACAGGTAGTCGAGCGCGTTCTTCAGCACGGCCGGGAACGAGTGGTTGTACTCGGGCGTGACGAACACGAAGCCGTCGTACGGCGCGATGAGCGACGCCCACTCTCGCGTGTGGGCGTGCGCGTACTCGCCGAAGATCGCGGGCACGGGCTCGTCCAGCAACGGCAGGTTCACCTCCTTCAGGTCGATGAGCTCGAACGAGGCGTCGTCACGGGCGTTGGCGACGTTCACGACCCACTGCGCCACGCCCTCGGAACGACGGCCGGGACGCGTGCTCCCCAAGATCACTGCGATTCGCATGGCGACCAAAGTACAACGCTCGTGGTACTTAGTGCAACGAACGTTGTACTAAGCTTCGAGGCATGCGACCGGACAAGCGGCAGGCGATCCTGCGCGGGGCGTTGAGCGTGTTCTCGCGCGACGGCTACTCGCGGGCGAGCATCGACGCCATCGCGAAGGAGTCGGAGGTGTCGACGCGCACGCTCTACAACCACTTCGCGGACAAGGCCGACCTCTTCCGCAACGTCATCCAGGCGAGTGCGAGCGAGGCCGCGCAGGACCAGATCGCGATCATCGAACGGCACTTCCACAAGGTCACGGACCTGGAGAAGGACCTCACGGCGTTCGGGAAGGCCATGTGCGCCGAGCACGGCAACGCCACGCACTTCGCCCTGGTGCGGCAGATCAACGCCGAGCTCACCCACATCCCGGCCGAGGCGATCGAGGCGTGGCAGGAGACGGGACCGCGCAGGGTGCAGCGGGAGCTCGCGGCCCGGCTCGGCGGGCTCGGGTTCACCGATCCGCGGCGCGCGGCCGTGCACCTGATGCTGCTCACGATGACGGGCGAGCCCTCCATCAGGGGGACGCGCCCGGATGACGACGACATCGCGGCCGGCGTCAGGGTCTTCCTGCACGGGCACGATGTCGAGAAACAGCGAACGGCGGCGACATAGGGGCATGGACACACGTGTCGACGACTACATCGCCGGGCTGCCGGAGTGGCAGCAGGACATCTGCCGCGAGGTGCGCAGGCTCGTCCACGAGGCCGACCCGGACGTCGAGGAGACGATCAAGTTCACGAACCGGCCGTACTTCGTGCTGGACGGCAACGTCTGCGCGTTGCTCGGCACCAAGGACCACGTGAACGTGATGCTCTACGACAAGGCGAGCGTGCCGGACCCGCACAACATCATCACGAGCGGCCACGGCAACAAGACCGCGCGCATGATCTCCGTGTACCGCGACCAGCCCATCAACGCGCCCGCGCTCGTCGAGATGTTCCGCCACATCATCGCCGCCAACCGCCGTCGCAAGGGTGTCGGACCACGTCGGTAGCCTCATGACGCATGGCGGTCGAGATCTACACCGACGGTGCGTGCAGCCCCAATCCCGGACCGGGCGGCTGGGGCGCCGTGCTGCGCTACGGCGAGCACGAGAAGGACATGTACGGCGGTGACATCGGCCCGACGACGAACAACCGCATGGAACTGATGGCGCCCATCATGGCGTTGGAGAGCCTCACCCGCCCGTCGACCGTGGACCTGTACACGGACAGCACTTACGTCCGCAACGGCATCACCTCGTGGGTGCACGGCTGGAAGGCGAACGGCTGGCTCACCAAGGCCCGCGAGCCGGTGAAGAACTCCGACCTGTGGCGCCGCCTGGAAGAGGCCGCCAACCGGCACGAGGTGGAGTGGCACTGGGTCAAGGGCCACGCTGGCCACCCGGAGAACGAGCGCGCCGACCGCCTCGCCGTGCGCGGGGTCGAGGAGGTGACGGGCCGGGAAGTCAAGCAGCCCCAGGCAAAGCCGAAGAAGGCGGCCAAGCCCAAGCAGCCACGCGAACTGAGCGGCGAGCCGTGTGGCGCGCCCACGAAGAAGGGCACCCCCTGCCCGATCACGGCAGGCGCGAACGGACTGTGCCACGTGCACGACCCGGCGTTGCAATGTGGCGCTCTCACGAAGAAGCGCGTGCCCTGCACCATCGCGACCGGCGGCGGCCGCTGCGAATACCACCAGGATTCGTTGGAACTGTTCCCGCAGCAACCGGCGTAGCGTCGCCGTCATGCTCCCCGAATCCGCCAGATCAGTGCTGGAGTCCAACGCGCTCGGCCACCTCGTGACGCTCGGCGCGGACGGCTCCCCGCAGGTCACGATCGTCTGGGTGGGGCTGGACGGCGACGAGATCGTCTCCGGCCACCTGGCCGCGCACCAGAAGGTCCGCAACATCCGCAACGACGGCCGTGTGGTGCTGTCCATCGAGACGCCCAACATCAACGACCACGGCCTGCAGGAGTACCTCGTCGTCCACGGCACCGCCCGCATCACCGAGGGCGGGGCGCCGGAACTGCTGCAGCGCCTCGCGCACGTCTACCTCGGGCCGGAGGTGAAGTTCCCGCCGATGGACAACCCGCCGGCCGGGTTCGTCACGCGCATCAAGGTCGACCGCGTCGCGGGCGTGGGTCCCTGGGCCTCATAGCGGGAGTAGACCGCGGGCTGGCCCGTGCAGTTCGGGCCGGCCTTGGCACGACGCACACTGGCGACGTCGAAGCTCGCCCGAACCGCCGCCGGGTGTGGGTCCCTGGGCCTCATAACGGCTCGTAACGGGAGTGGACCGCGGGCTGGCCCGTGTAGTTCGGGCCGGCCCTGTCGTCCGCACCCAGGTAGACGAACGGCAACAGCGGTCGGCCCGGCCCCTCGTAGCCGACCAGACGCCTGCGGCCGTCGTAGCTGAACCCGGCCCCACGCAACGCTGTGGTCAGCGCGCGACCGAACAGGGTGCCGTCGACACGACGCACACCAGCGACGTCGAAACTCGCCACGAACCGGCCTCCGGGCGTGAGCCAGGACGCGGCGCGGGTCAGCAGACCGAGTTTGTCGCCCACGTAGTGCAAGCCGTGCACGCAGGTCACGAGGTCGACGGATTGCGCGGGCTCCCACTGGTCGACCGGCGCGACGACGAAACTCAGCCCCGGGCGGGCCGGCACGTGGTGGTCGACCAGGTCCACCCCGATGATCGTCACGTCGTCCCGCGCGGCCTCGGCGAGTGCTTTTCCCGAACCACAGCACAGATCCACCCACAGAGCACCGGGTCTCAGCAGCAGGTCGGTCCCCAACTCGCGGCGATAGCTCGCCAGGCCTCGTTCCCGGTTCATCTCGCAGTTCGCGACGACCGACGAACTCCACAGCGCCTCGTCGTCCAGCAGGCTCACCGCAGCACCTTCGCCAGACGCGCCATGCCTTCCCCGATCTCCTCCACCGTGTTGGCGGTGAACGACATCCGGAACGTCGCGTCGTCCGGCGTGGTCGCGAAGAAAGGCGCACCAGGCACGAAAGCGACGTCGTGCAGCAAAGCCTCCTTCAGCAGCACGGCGCTGTCCGCGTCGCCGGGCAGCCGCAGCCACACGAACATGCCGCCGTCCGGGTCGCTCCACGTCGTGCCCGGCGGTGTGGTGGCGGGCAGCGCGGCGATCATCGCGTCGCGGCGGGCGCCGTATTCCGTGCGCAGGCGGGCGATGTGGGCGTCGAGGTCGTTGTGCGTCAGGTAGGCCGCGGCGGCCGCTTGGTCCACTGTGGACGTGTGGAGGTCGGCCGCCTGCTTCACGATCACCAGGGTGCGCAGCAGGTCTGCCTGGGCTCGTAGCCAGCCCAGGCGCATGCCGGGGGCGCCCACCTTCGAGAAGCTGCCCAGGTAGATGGTTCTGTCGCTGATCGAGGCGAGTGACGGCACCGCCGAGCCGCGGTAGCGGAGTTCGCCGTACGGGTCGTCCTCCACGATCCACAGCGAGTTCGCCGCGACGATCTCCGCGATCTCCGCGCGGCGCGGGGCGGAGAGGGTGCGGCCTGTCGGATTTGCGAAAGTCGGGACCAGATAGAGCAAATCGGGCTTTTCCGCTGCCACCACGGATCTCAGTGACGAAGGAACCAGGCCGTCGGAGTCGCTCGCGACGGGCACGATTCGGGCGCCGGTCATCTGGAAGCACTGCAACGCGGCCAGATATGTCGGTTCCTCGACCGCCACGACGGTGCCCGGCCCCAGCAGTGCGGTGGCCACGAGGGTGAGCGCCTGCTGGGAGCCGGTGGTGATCAGGACGTCCGAAGTGGGCAGTCCTGAGCCGGTCAGGCGCGCGGAGACCAGGGCGCGCAGGTCCGGATTTCCTTCTGTGGGGGCATATTGCAGCACGGAGCGGTCTCGCAGGGCTAGGTCGTAGGCGGCGCGCACACCGTCCAGGTCGAACAGTTCGGGAGCGGGAAGGCCGCCCGCGAAGGAGATGACCTCGGGACGGGAGGTCAGCGCGAGCAGGTCGCGCACCGGGGAACTAGCCACGGAGAGGGTGCGGTGCATGAACTTCACGTTAATCGGACCCCGCTCCAGCCGAACGCCGATTTTCTGTCAGTGGTCGTGGCTAGCGTGGAGGCATGGACATCGAGACACGTGGAGAGCAGCCCTACGCCGCCGTCAGGGCCACGGTGACGCTGGAGACGTTCGCCAAGATCGCCGACCGTTTTCCCGAGGTCATGCAGTGGCTGGCCGATCGCGAGTTACCGGTCACCGGAGCGCCGTTCCTGCGGTACTTACGCGTCTCCGGCGAGGAGTTCGAGGTCGAGGCCGGCATCCCGACCGTTGCCGAGGTGCCCGGCGACGGTGAGGTGTTCACGGCCACGCTGCCCGCCGGTCAGTACGTGGTCGCGCTCCACGAGGGCAGTCCGGACGGGCTGGCCGCCGTCACCGATCAGCTTCTCGCCCACACCGTCCAGTTCGACCGTGAGGGCGACAGGTGGGGAGCGCGCCTCGAGACGTACTTCACCGATCCGGCGGTGGAGCCGGACCAGAGCAAGTGGACGACGGAGGTGGCCATTCGCCTCGCGGGCTGAGGTAGCGCGTATATGCCGATCGAGCTATATTGCTGGTATGGCATCTACTTTCGCCGTGCTGGCGGATCCGAGTCGCCGGGAGATCCTCGACCTGCTGCGTGAACGCGAGCAGCCGGTCGGCTATCTCGTCGACCGGCTGACGCTCGCCCAGCCGACCGTCTCGAAGCACCTGAAGGTGTTGCGCGAGGCCGGTCTGGTCGAGGTGCGCACGGACGCCCAGAAGCGCTGGTACCGGGTGTCGCCAGGTCCTCTGGCGGAGATCGACGCCTGGCTCGCGCCGTACCGGCGGATGTGGGAGAAGAGCCTCGACGCACTGGAACGCCGGCTCGACGAGATCGAAGGGGACTGACCGTGGACGCCGAACTGCGGATGATCGAGGGCAAGCCCGTGCTGCGTTTCGAGCGCGTGCTGCGGCACTCGCCGGAGAAGGTCTGGCGGGTCGTCACCGATCCCGCCGAGATGAAGCACTGGTTCCCCGCCGAGGTCGACGTCGACGGCCGGAAGATGCGCTTCACGTTCCCGGACGCGGCACCCGTCGACTCCGACGGCGGCGAGGGCGAGGTGCTGGAGTCCGATCCGCCGAAGGTCTTCGCGTTCCGCTGGCTGAACGACGTGCTGCGCTTCGAGATCCTGCCGCGCGAGGACGGCTGCCTGCTGGTCTTCACCGCGGTCGTCACGAACAGGCTGTCGGTCGGCCGCGACGCACCAGGTTGGATCACCTGCCTGGACGCGCTGGTCGCCCACGCCGACGGCACGAAGTTCGAGCCGCCGACGGAGTGGCTGTCGCGCATCGAGCACTACGTCCGGCTCTTCGGCCTCGACGAGGGCACCGACGAGCCAGGCGGCGTGCGCTTCGTCCGCGATCTGGTCTGGACACCACTGGACGACGTCTGGAAGGTCCTCACCGAAGGCACCGAGGACGCGGTACCGGTCCGTGCCGCACACCCCGGCATCACGCCGGGCGAGGTCACGAGGTCCGAGGCACCGCACCTGCTGGAGTACGAATGGCTCCAGGACGGCGAGCCGAAGGGCAAGGTGCGCTGGGAGTTCGAGCACGTGCCGCTGCAGGGCACGACGGTCACACTCGTCCAGGAGAACGCCCACGGCCCCGAAGCGCTCGCGGCCTGGCACGTGCACCTGGAACTGTTCTTCGCGGCCACACAGGGCGAGATCCGCTGCCCGTGGCCCGCGGACCGCGAGAAGGAACTGACCAAGCGCTACGCGGAGCGCTGACCGAAGGCACCGGACCCCGGACGCGGCCGTCGCGCAACGGCCGCGCCGCCGGGGTCAAGCGTGCTGCACGCGGTCGACGAGGCAGGCCCAGTCCGGCACGCACCGCCGGCCGAGCCTGCTCGCCGTCCGCAGTTCGTGCGCCAGCACGGCCAGCCGCCGGTCCCGCGGATCGGGCGCGAGGTCCTCGAGCCGCTGCACGTCGGCCGCGCTCAGGCGGAAGCCGACGAGCTTGGTCGAGTCGATCCTCGCGACCGTCCACCAGCAGGCCGCCGCCGCGTAATCGCAACCCAACGTCCGGAACTGCTCCTCGGCGTCGAGGAGATCCCGCAGCGCCTCTGACTTCTCGCGGGTGGCGAGCAGCAGGTCCGCACGCACCTGCCGCGACCTCGCGACCACCTCGGGGTAGTCCGCGGTGGCGATGACGCTCGTGACGAACTCCTTGCCCTCGTTGTACTTCCGCGCCGTGAGGCAGAGCCGCGCCTGCAGGACGGTGAGCCAGTGGTACGGCTCGGTGCCCGGTGTCAGCAGGCCCTCGGCCACCCCCGCGCTCTCCCACGCGGTCTCCAGGAGGTCCCGGTCGCCCGTCGTCTCGTACAGCAGCAACTGCTTCTCCGCGTGCAGCGAGGCGCACACCCCGACCTCCTCGCTGGTCGGTCCGCCGATGGAGCGGAACGACGTGGTCGCGAGGATCAGCAGATGCTCGCAGTTGCGCAGGTAGAACTCGCGGTCGTACGGCATCGCCTCCATCGCCATGTGCAGGAAGACGCGCGCGTGGGCGCGCTGTCCCCGCGCGGCCGTGGGCAGGTCGCGGTACTTCTTCGCGATCTGCGTCCCCTCCTCGGCCACCGACGCCGCCTGGCTGAAACGGTGCTCCCGCAACAGGTGCCATGCCTTCCCCGAGACGAGGACCTTCGCCATCAGGGATCCTTCCCCCTTCAACGGCGACGTCGACGAGAGCGTCTTCAGGCACACCTGCGACAGCCGGCTGACCAGCCTGACATCGCCGTGCGCCTTGGCGACGCCGACCACCGAGTCGAACGCCCTCGCGAGTTCGAGGTCGCTCTCGCCCTGCTCCACCAGTTCGTGCGCGAGCCGGTACGCGAGCTCCGACGACGGCGGATGCGCCTCCAGAGCCGCCAGCATCAGCCGGGTCCGGTGCGCCACCCCTTGTTCCACCTGCATCACTTCACCCCCGTTCCCCACCTCGAGCGCGCCGAGACTGCGCACCAGTTCCTCCTCGCCGAGTCGCGTGCCGGGATCGAACCGGTGCAGCACCAGCTGCTGCAGGACGGACGGCAGCGCGTTCGCGTCGACGTCCGGCGGCACCACCGGCAACACGGCGCATCCGTTCGCGCCGCCGTGGTGGTAGATCTTGTGCCGCACCAGCCCCGCTTCGTAGCGCACTCCCCTGCGCTCGACGAAGTCGTTGGACTGCAACGCTTTCACGTAGTCGTCCGACACGATGACGAGAACCGTCCTGTCCCGGACCGCGGTCTCCATCCAGGCCGGAATGGACAGTGGACGGATGATCGGGAGATCGCCGTCCCAGAGCACGTCGAACCCGCGGGACCGCAACACCCCCACCACCGCCGAGGCGGCAGGACCCCCATCGCTACTGCTGTAGCTAACGAATATGGCCATCGCAGCGCCCTCTCCCGTGATGCGCTACGAGGGGGTGGGTGCGATTTCTGGTGTCCTTGCGCATGATGAGCCTCCTGCGGGTGTGGTCGCTCTCCGGTCAGCGAAGACCGGCGTGGCGAGGAGCAATCACCCGAGCGGAACCTGGATGGCGGCACTCATCTGGGATCGAACGTCATAGGCTTGCCTACGGCGACATTGCCTCGCCTCATCGGACTGGGGTTCGGGTCGTGGTCTGCCATCGGACGGGTGGCTGTTGGCGCAGCCACCCGCCCGGCCTTAGCGATTCAGGCCCCTCCTAGCTCTTTCAGTCGTCGGTCGATCACCTTGGGCGTCTCTCCAGCCGGCAGCGCGAAGTCCTCCAGCTGGATGAAGTAGTTCAGGAACTCCTTGAGCTCCGGCCCCGCCGTCATCAGCTCGTCGCGGCCGGGATGTTCGAGCAGCAAAGCGAAGTCCTCCTCCCCTTCGGAGAACTCCAAGATCGAGAACGAACCCTTCATCGCCGGATGGATGCCGGCGGAGAACGGCAAGATCTGCACGGTCACGTGATCGAGCGACGCGACCTCCTTGATGCGTTGCAACTGCCTGCGGAGCACACCCTCGTTGCCGATGACCCGGTGCAGGACCGACTCGTCGAGGATGATCGAGATCTCCGGGCCATCCGGGTCCAGCACCGACTGACGGTGCATCCGGATCTCCACACCGCGTTCGACGACGGCGTCCGTGTTCCCGTAGCTCTTGACCAGTGCGTGTGCGTAATCCGGAGTCTGCAGCAGTCCCGAGACGACGTTGAGCTGACTCTGCCGGATGCGGACGGCAGCGGTCTCCAGCTCGACGTACTTCGCGAACTGCTCGCTGAACGAGCCTCGGTACTTCTCCATCCACGCCGACTTCGACTGCCGGATCGCCCTGGTCATGCCCACCAGCTCGGTGACCCGGTCGTCGTCGCGCACCCCGTAGTGGAAGAGGAGCGCCTGCACGTCGGTGACAGAGATCTTGTTCTCCCCCTTTTCAATCCTGATCAGTTTCGAAACAGACCAGTCCATCGCATCAGCAACGGCCTGCTGACTGAGACCGAGTTCGTCCCGCGTCTGCTTCAGCTCACCGAGCAGGCGCTTCTGCAGCACGACGGGACTTTCCTTGCGGGGCAACGCCACTCCTCAATCTGCTAGGTAGCAGAATGGTAGCCCTCAATTGGAGGGACTCCACAATGGTTGGCCACCAATTGACCACTTTCAGACGGAAAGATCGCAGAAAGCGGCCACGCAGATCAAATCGCGGACTCCATCAGAGTGGAGACGTCACCCGTTCGGCGAACTCACGAACGAGCGAGGGCGAGGAACGCGTGCCAACCAGCCCGCGAGACCGTGAGTCGCCGGCCCCCGGCATCCTTGGAGTCCCGAATCAGCACCCACCGGCGGTCACCAGCGCACTCAACACAAGCACTGCCTTCGTTGCCGCTGTAAGAGCTGCGCTTCCACATGAAGTCCGCCGCCATTGGTCGCCCTCCCGGCAAGGTCCCCGACCCGACAAGGCCACACCTGAGCGTAGATCCGGCTAGTTGATCGATCTACCGCCAGAGGTCGCCTACTCGAACTTGTTGCCATCACGTGGAATCAGAGCGTGGCGAACCGGTCCACGCCCACGCCGCTGATCAGCAGCCGCTCCTTGCGGTTTCCCGTCAACCGCGCAGTCCAGTCGACGAACCCACCGTCACCGATCTCCACGCCGTCGCGGAACACCTTGAAACACAGACCTTTGTAGTAACCAGTGTCCCGGGACGGGTCTGCGGGCAGATCGCCGCGCACCACCTCGAACCGCGGATCCAGCACCGTCACGCGGAACTCGACGTCACCACACGCCTCACGCAGGAACGCGACGTGCTCCGCGAAGTGCTCGACCTCGAAGGCGAGCGAGCCGCGATCACGTCCGGCGGACACCGCGGCGAACAACGTGAAATGCGCGAACCTCCCGGCACCGCTGAACAACTGCGCCCGCACCACTCGCTGGATAGCGGCGAGACGCACGTCGTCAGGGCCGGACTGGCGCAACAGCGCGGCTTCCAACGCCAGCGCGTTCGTCGGGTCGGCCGCGACCTCGGTGCCGCGCATGGTCGACAGGACGTTGTTCTGGTCCATCAGGGCAACTGCGGAGCACGTCCCCAGAGGTGCCACGGGCGCGAGGCCCAGCACGGAGAACGTCGGCGGCAGCGCGGCCAGCAGGCGGTCCTCCGCCGCGCGCAGCACGTCAAACGGCACCGATGAAGGCGCTACGAACCGGTCAGACCGGTACTGCCGCAACACATCCGCGCCGGACAACGCGCCGGCACGTCGCCGCGCCAACGCGAGCAGCAGGCTCGTGAGATCGCTGCCGGACAGGCCCGCGAGCCGGTCCAGCACCTCGTCGCCGCCCACCGATCGCAGTACCCGCGCCAAGACACCCATGCCTGCCATGATCCGCGTCCGAGCCAGCGGATTTCTGCGAGCACCGCGGTGGATCACTAGGGTCGGGAAGCATGACGGAGATCCAGGAAGGCGAGCTGTGGGGGCGCAAAGCCGCGCAGCGAGCGGCGCTCGGCGCGAAGATGTCCATGCCTGCCTGGAAAACCGCGATCGAACGCACCGGCATCACGCACGGCACGACGGTCCTGGACCTGGCGTGCGGCAGCGGCGAGTTCTGTGCCGCCGCAACGGAAGCGGGCGCGAAGGCGACCGGGATCGACATCTCGGAAGCCATGATCGCGCTGGCGCGGCAGGCGAGCACCGCCGAGTTCCACGAGCTCCCGCTGGGGCGACTGCCTTGGCAGGACGGCACGTTCGACGTCGTGACGGCGTTCAACGCGCTGTTCTTCGCAGCGGACCCCGACGAGGCGTTCGCGGAGGCGGTCAGGGTCAGCAAGGACTACGTGGTCGTGTGCGAGTGGCATCCGGAGCACGCGAGCGACCTGCTGGTCGTCGGCAGGGCCGTGCGAGGGCCGGGTGGACGCAGGGGTGCGAAGCTGCCTGAGCCGCACGAGAAACTCACGATCGACATTCCTCAGGAACATCCCGACGAGGCCACGATGCTGCACAGCTTCCTGAGCGTGGGCAGCTATCAGCGCATCATCGAGAGCGAGGGGGAGGAAAAAGTCGTGGAAAAAATCCGGGCCGCCGTTGAACCGTTCCGAACCCCAGACGGCGCCTATCGATTCTCGAACAAGTACCTGATGTCCGTCTTCCGCAAGAACGATCAGGCGGCGAGCACCTGGTAGCCCGCGCTGGTCAGTGCCGCGGGGCCGGAACGTGCGCTGATCAGGCCCGCAGTGGTCAGGCGCAGGCCGGCGAACTGGTCGGCGCAGCACAGGCCGTCGACGAGCAGGGAGCTTCCGGCGATCTCGCAACGGCCGTCGGCCACTGCTCTGAGAACGGCGCGGTCGCGGTGGGTGAGCGATGAGTCGGTCATCTTCTTCTCCTAGCCTTCAAATCCTCTACTTACTGATACGTCGAAGGAGAAGGCTTCGGTTCGACATCTTCGTCAGAGAATTCTGCGCGCACCCCCAGAAGGCGTACGGCGCGGCCGTGTTCGAAGCGGTCCAGCACGACCAGAGCGGCCGCGGCCAGCTCGTCGGCGGAGGACGTCGGCGCAGGCAGCTTCATCAGACGGACCTTCGTGAAGAACGGCACGAACCGCACCTTCACGCCCACGCGCACGGCTGGACGTCCCTCGGCGACCACGTCCGCGGCGACCTGATGCGCCAGCGCCACGACCTCGCGGCGGATGTCCGCCAGCGAGGCGAGGTCCTGTTGGAACGTCTTCTCGTGCGACCGGGACTTCACGACCCACGGCGTCGCGCTCACGACCGTGTCACCGGCGCCCAGCCCGACGGTCCGGTAGTACGGGCCCATCCGCGGCCCGAAGCGGGCGGCCAGCACGTCCACCGACGCGGAGGCCAGGTCCGTCACGGTCACGAGCCCGAGTTCCGCGAGCTTGCGCTCGGTCTTCGTGCCGATCCCCCACAGCGCGGACGTCGGCCGGTGCCCCATCACCTCGACCCAGTTCTCCCGCGTGAGCCGGAAGACGCCGGCGGGCTTGCCGAACTCGGTCGCGATCTTGGCCCGCAGCTTGTTGTCGCCGATGCCCACCGAGCAGTGCAGGTCCGTCGCCGACAGCACCGCCGCCTGCAACGACCGCGCGAACTCGACGGGATCGTCCGTGGAAACCCCGACGAACGCCTCGTCCCAGCCCATCACCTCGACGACCACGGGGAACGAGCGCAGCACGGCCATCACGTCCGCCGACGCGGCCTCGTAGAGGGCGTGGTCCACCGGCAGGTAGACGGCGTCGGGCAGCTTCTTGAACGCGGTCCGCAACGGCAGGCCGGAACGCACGCCGAACTCGCGCGCCTCGTAGGACGCGGTGGCCACGACCGCGCGTTCGGTCGGGTCGCCGTTGCCGCCCACCACCACGGGCCTGCCGCGCAACGACGGATCGCGCAGCACCTCGACCGCCGCGATGAACTGGTCGAGGTCCACGTGCAGGACCCAGTCCGCCATGCTGGACAGTATGAAACGGTCGGCCGGAATCCTGCTCTTCAGACGACGCGAGCAGCTGGAGGTGCTTCTCGGGCACATGGGCGGCCCGTTCTGGGCCCGCAAGGACGCCGGCGCGTGGTCCGTGCCGAAGGGTGAGTACACCGACGACGAGACGCCCGAGCAGGCCGCACGGCGCGAGTTCGAGGAGGAACTCGGGCTGCCGGTGCCGGACGGCGAGCTGATCGCGCTCGGCGAGGCCAAGGGCTCCGGCAAGGTCATCACGGTCTGGGCGCTCGAAGGCGACCTGGATCCGGAGACCGTCACGCCGGGCACGTTCGAGATGGAGTGGCCGCCGAAGTCGGGTCAGCGCAAGACGTTCCCCGAGGTCGACCGCGTGCAGTGGTTCAGCGTGGAAGAGGCGAGCGCGAAGATCGTCTCCGCGCAACGCCCCTTCCTCGACCGACTCACGGCCAAATAGAGTCCACCCACCGGTAGTTGTCGATGAACGGGTTCCGGTTGTGCTGGAAGCTGTCGTAGATCACCTGGTTGCGGCGCTGCTCGAACGCGTCCGGCGGGTCCTGGAGGTTCCACTGCTTGAGCACTGACAGCTTGCCCATGTAGGGCGCGGAGCCGTTGGAGACCGAGTTGTTGATCTCCAGGTTGACGTAGCCGTCGTTGCCCTCGTAGCGCACGGCCATGTAGAAGATCATGCGCGCGACGTCGCCCTTCACCGCGGCGCGCGGCTCGAACGAGTCGCTGTCGTACTTGCTGCCCGACGCCTCTGGGACCGCGTTCCCGCCGTTGTCGAAGTCGAGGTTGCCGCGGGTGGCGTTGACCGACACGTCCTCGGGACGCAGGTGGTGGATGTCGGTGCCGGGACCGGTGGCGGTGCCGAAGTCGCCGTGCGACTTGGCCCAGACGTGCTCACGGTTCCAGTCGTTCGCCCCGCCGCCGTTGGTCGACTTGGACTGCGTGCGGCCGCTGTACAGCAGGATCACGTTCGCCGAGTTGTTCGGGTCCTGGTCGGTGACCTTCAGCGCGTCCCAGACCTGGTCGTAGCTGAGCTTGGTCTGGTTGCGGATGATCGAGTTCAACGCCGACTTCAACGCCGCACCCTGCTTGTCGCAGGCCGTCGCGTAGTAGGCGATGCAGTTCCCCGGCGGACCGCTGGTGGTGGTCGTGGTCGGCGGAGTGGTCGTGCTGGTCGGCGGCGTCGTGCCGGCGAACGCGAACGCGGTGGACGAGGTCAGCCCGGCGTGCGAGAAGTACGCGCTCAGGGAGCCCGTGACGTCGATCTGCTTGCCCAGCAGCGACGGGTTCGACCGCATGCCCCACGAGGCGCGGAACGCCGACGGGATCTGCACGTAGACCATGTTCGAGGTGCTGGTCGTGGAGGCCGAGTCGGCCAGCGCCAGCGCGTAGTCGTTCGGATAACCCGAACGGATGACCGTCGTCGTGGCCGTGGGTTGGCCGACGACATACCCGCGGACAGTCGCCGACGACCCGTTCTGGGTCGCGATCGCCTGCGCCACGGTGAACGGAGCTGCTGCGACAGCGGCGGTCGATCCGTAAAGGCCGACCGCCGCCAGCAAAGCGACAACTAAGGCAAGTGGACTCCACCGCGCCATGAGCACTCCCCGATCGTGTGGATGTTTGTCACACGATCGGTGTACATGGTCAACGCACGGTTAACGAGGGGTCACGGCACCAGGACGACCTTGCCCGTCGTACGGCCGGACTCGACGAGCTCGTGGGCCTTGCCGGCCTCCGCCAGCGGCACGACGTGGTCGATCTGCACCTTGAGCTGCGGCAACGCGGCCAGGTCGGCACCGGACGCGACGACGCCCAGGAACAACTCGAACCGGATGCCCAGCTTGGAAGCTCGGTCAACGTCAAAACCCGGGTTCCCCGGAATGATCGACACGAGCACCCCGCCGGGCTTGATCACCTTCGCGGACCGCTCCGCGTACTGCCCGCCGACCGTGTCCAGCACGACGTCGACCGGCTCGATCTCGGTGAAGTCCCGGTGGCGGTAGTCGATCACCTCGTCGACGCCGAGCGAGCGCAGGAAGTCGTGCTTGGCCGCCGACGCCGTGCCGATCACGTACGCGCCCCGCGCCTTGGCGATCTGCACCGCGACGTGCCCGACGCCGCCGGCGGCAGCGTGGACCAGCACGCGCTGACCAGCCGTCACACCGGCCCGTCCGACGAGGGTCTGCCACGCGGTCAGCGCCACCATCGGCGTCGCGCCCGCCTGCTCGACCGTCAGCCACGACGGCCGCCGCACCAGGTCGGCGGCGTTCACGACGGCGTACTCGGCGTAGCCACCGCCGGTGCCGGGGAAGGTCAGCAGCCCGTAGACGTCCTCACCGGCCACGAAGCCCTCGGCGTCCTCCACCACGGTGCCCGCGACGTCCCAGCCCAGCGTGAACGGCGGCTCGCCGAGCGCGGGGAACCCACCGCCGCGGACGTAGGTGTCGACCGGGTTCACAGCCGCCGCACCCACCTCGACCAGCACCTGGCCTGGTCCGGGCACGGGCGTCGCCGCCTCCGCGACCTCCAGCACGGACGCGTCGCCCACGGTCTTCTGCGTGATGACTCGCATGATGATCCCCTCCGACGTTCTCGACGGGCACCATCTTGCAGTTTGCGCCAACTTCTAGAAAGTAGGCACTTGCAGGTGCCTAACTCTCCCTTAGGTAGAGGTCCCGGAGCAGCGCGATCTCCGCGGCGTGGTGGATCACCTCGCGGTTGATGTGCAGCACCAGGGTCGCCATCGGCTCCGCCGCGAACGGTCCCTCCGCCGGACCGACGGCCTTCGACAGGTCCGCCGTGCGCGCGCCGGCCATCCACGCCGCGTAGGCGTCGTCGAGCTGCTTCAGCGCGTCATCCGCCGTCATCGCGAACTGCCAGGTCGCGTAGTCGGCGGGCGGGCCACCGAAGTGCGAGGCCGTGCGCGCGTTGAACACGCCCACGATGATGTGCGCCATCCGCCACGCGATCGTGGTGACCGGGACGGGCTCGGGTGCCGGGTACTGCCAGTCGATCGTGTTGTCCGGACGCACGGTCCACGCGTCGGGCACGGGCTCCCAGAAGTACTCGTCGTCGGTCATGCCTTCGAGCCGTGGCCGCAACTGCACGTTCCAGTGGAATTCGAGCTGGTCCGTCAACTGCTTGTTCCAGTCCATGCGCACGACCGTAAATCCGTTTGCGGACAACCACCGCCCTGGAAACACTCCGGCCGTGGAAATCCGCACCTCACGCCCGGAAGACCTCCCCCAGGTCGAGAAGCTCGTCGTCTCGCGCATGGACCCCAGCGACGGCGTCGACGCCCGCCTGCTGATGACCGATCCGGACGCGGGCTGCGACTGGGTCGGAGTCGCCGACGACGCCGGCCGGATCGTCTCCACCCTCACGTTGATGGACGAGACGGTGGAGCTCGCCGGCCTGGACATCCCGGCGGGACAGATCGAACAGGTCGCCACCGACACCGAGCACGAGGGCAGAGGCCTGGTGCGACAGCTGATGGGCTGGGCGCACGACAGGTCGGCCGAGCGCGGTCACCTGCTCCAGTTCGTGATGGGCGTCCCGTACTTCTACCGCCAGTTCGGCTACACCTACTCGATCCCGATCAAGCAGACCCGCCCGCTCGTCCGGAAGCCCGAAGCCGTTGCGGGACACACGATCCGGCGCGCGACCAAAGCCGACATCCCGGTGCTGAACAGGCTTCAGGACGACGCCCAGCAGGGCGCGGACCTGCGCGTGGGTCACGGCACGCCGTGCTGGCGCTGGCTGATCGACCGCACCGGCTCGATCACCTGGATCGTCGACCGCGACGACATCCCGGTCGCCACCGGGCGCAGCACGCCGGAGGAAGAGGGCGACGTCGTGCTCGGCGAGATCGCCGGCATCGACGACGACGCGGTGAAAGCCTTGGTGGCACTGGTGAATCCGGCCGAGGCCGGCGAACGGCACCCGGCGCTGGAGGAGTACCTGGGAGCCAGGCGAGCGGACCTCGACCAGTACCTGGTGCGCATCCCGAGCATCCCGAGGCTGCTCGAACACCTGCGGCCGGTCTTCGCGCAACGCCTGCGCGGCCACGACCCCGACGAGGTGGTGCTCGGCTTCTACCGCACGCACGTCCGCTTCCACTGGGACGGCGAGGAGATCGGCCCGTACGAGTGGGGCGGCACGTTGCTCGGTCCCGGTTCGCAGGGCGGCGCGGGCATCGCCCCGGACCTGCTGGCGCCGTTGCTGTTCGGCCCACACGGCATCGACGGGCTGCGCCGCCTGTTCTCCGACGTCTACCCCGGCCCGAAGGAAGCCCTGATGACCAGGCTGTTTCCGCCGGTCACGAGCGATTTCCTGACCTTCTACCTGCCGTGAGCCCAGAATAAACCGAGCGCTCGGTCTAGTATTGAGTGCCATGACGACTGTGCAGGAGACCGCGGCGGTCCGGTACGGCATCTGGGTCGCGTGCCCGGCCGCCGGCGCCGCCGCGGGCTGGGGACTCAAGCTGGCCGCCGGGTGGATCACGACGCTGAGGTGGTTTCCGTTCCAAGGTGTGTTCGAGCTGGTCACGGACATCCCGGAGCCCTGGGCGACGCTCGCGGCACTGGCCGTCGGCGCGGGCGCGGGCTTCGTGTTCGCGTTGTTCTGGGCGAGCGAGATGATGTCGGTCGAGGTCTCGCCGAGCCGGATCACGCTGCACAAGGACGACAGGACGTTCGGCTTCGGCCGCGAGGAGGTCGAGTCGGCGTTCGCGGACGGCAAGCAGCTCGTGCTGTTGTCGCCCAGCGGCATCGAACTGGCCCGCGAGACGTCCGACCTGAACAGGTCCAGACTGGAACGGGCCTTCACCGAGCAGGGCTACCGGTGGCGTGACGCGGACCCGTTCGCCGGTGAGTTCCGGATGTGGGTCGAGCACGCGCCCGAACTGCCGGCGGACGTGAACGCGCTGTTCACGGCCCGCAGGAAGGCCATCGCGAAGTACGAGAACGCGGAGGCCGCAGAATTGGCGCGGGAGATCCGCAAACGCGGCGTCTCCGTGCGGGACGAGAAGAAGAGGCAGTACTACAGGTGCGAACGGTAGACCCGGTCAAGCACGCGGAGAAGAAGCGGCACATCACCGACACCGCGGCGGGGTTGTTCGCGCAGAAGGGTTTCGAACGCACGACCGTCGCGGACATCTGCAGGGCCGCGGACATCAGCACCGGCAGCCTCTTCCACTACTTCCCCACCAAGCGGGCGATCTTCCGCGAGATCTTCGTGCAGGACGCCGAGGACAACGCGCAGATGTTCGCCAAGGCCCGTGAACTGAGCCCGTGGGACGGCGTCCTGCTGATGGTCGACCATCTGTGCGTGCCCGCGCTCGACCGGTCCGTGGCGGGGCTGGTGCTGGAGGTCGTGGCGCAGGCCAGCCGCGATCCGGAGCTGTGGGAGCTCGTCGGCCGCAACGAACAGGTGGTGCGCGACGAGCTGGCCGACCTGCTGCAACAGGCGCACGACGCCGGCCAGATCGCCCTCCCGGTGAGCGCGCTGACGGCCGCGAGCTGGGCTCAGGCACTGGTCGACGGTCTGTTCGGCAGGCTGATCGACCCTGACTTCGACGCGACCGAACAGGTGATGACCCTACGGTTGATCCTTTCCCGATTCGTGGGTGCTCCAGCACCATGAGGTCATGGCCTACGACGTAGCTGCGGTTCGCGCCCACTTCCCCGCCTTGCGCGAGGGCGCCGCGCACTTCGACGGGCCCGGTGGCGCGCAGGTGCCCGACGTCGTCGGCGAGGCGGTCAGGGCGACGCTGACCTCGGCGGTCTCCAACCGCGGCAGCGTGACGGCCGCCGAACGCCGGGCCGAGGAGATCGTGCGGACGGCCCGGCGCACGATGGCGGAGTTCCTCAACGCCGGCAGCATCGTGTTCGGGCGCAGCATGACCCAGCTGACCTACGACTTCGCCCGCACGCTGTCGAAGAACTGGCGGCCGGGCGACGAGATCATCGTGACCAGGATCGACCACGACGCGAACATCAGGCCGTGGGTCCAGGCGGCCGAGGCTGCCAGGGCCACGGTGCGATGGGCGCCGTTCGACCGCACGACCGGTGAGCTGCCCGTCGAGTCGGTGACGAAGCTGCTGTCCGACCGCACCCGCGTCGTCGCGATCACGGCGGCGTCGAACCTGCTCGGCACGCGTCCGGACGTCGCCGAGATCGCCCGGGCGGCGCACGAGGCGGCGGCGTTCGTCTACGTCGACGGCGTGCACTACACACCACACGTGCCGGTCGACGTCGAGGCGTTGGACGCGGACTTCTTCGTGTGCTCGCCGTACAAGTTCCTCGGCCCGCACCTCGGCGTGCTGGCGGCCGCGCCGGAACTGCTGGAGACGTTGCGGCCGGACAAGCTGCTGCCCTCGACCAACGCCGTGCCGGAACGGTTCGAGCTGGGCACGCTGCCGTACGAGCTGCTGGCCGGGACGACCGCGGCGGTCGAGTTCATGCGAGAGCTGGACGGCCTGGAGGAGCACGAACTCGGCCTTCGCGAGCAGTTGGAGAACGGGTTGCAGGAACTCGGCGTGCGCATCTACAGCAAGGCTTCGTCGCGCACGCCGACCGTGCTGTTCTCCGTCGACGGACTGGACCCCGCCGAGGTCTACCGCAGGCTCGGAGCGGAGGGCGTGAACGCGCCCGCCGGCCACTTCTACGCGCTCGAGTGCTCGCGGTGGCTCGGTCTGGGCGACAAGGGTGCCGTGCGCGCGGGCATCGGGCCCTACACCGACGAGTCCGATGTGGACCGTCTGCTCAAGGCCGTGGCCAAGCTCAGATGAACAGCACCAGCGCGGCGTAGATCGCGCCGATCAGCACGCTGATGTTGAGCTTGCGGGTCACGCGCTCTCCTTGGTGATCGGCGATCAACGACCGGGCGCGCGCCCACATCAGCTTCTCGCCCGCCTGCCTGTCCGGCAGGTGTGGTGTCGTGAGAACGTCGCCGTGCGGCCCGAACGCGAGCATGAGCTGAGGGCCGGAGCGACGCACACCGTGCAGCTGCGCCCACGGCACGCGGTAGGTGAAGACGCCGGTGTAGAGCACGACCGAGTTGTGGTCCAGACGCAGCATCGGCTGGAACCGAGTCACCGCCGACAACACGCACTGGATGCCGATCAGCCCGAGGATGATGAGCTCCGGGTAGAACTTCAGCGCGATCAACGCACCGGCGGCGCCGAGCAGCAGCGCCACGCCCTCGATCCGGCGGCGGTCCCCCGGCCAGATCGCGTGCGGCAGCTCGACCGGCGTGCCCGCGGTGACCGGCTCGCCCGGCAGGTGTGCACTGTGGACGACGTGGCGCGGGCGGACGCGGTTCAGCGTGCTGGTCGCCACGACCTCGCCCTCGACGAGCAACGCCACCTGGCCGCCGAGGTGCCACTCCCCCGCGACGAGGACCTCGGCGGGCTCCAGTTGCACCGGCGGGTCCTCCTCGCCGCGCCACACGCGGCCGAACTCCTCGGTGTCGTGGTAGAGCGGCTCCTCCAGCCCGAGATCGGCGAGCGTGGTGAGCGTGGCGATGTCCTTCTTGTCGTACCGCAACAGGACCCGGCGCGGCCCGATCTGGTGGATCCGCAACCGGAGGGCCTTCACCGGGCCCGTCCACAACGCGCGGCGGCGGCGTTCCCGCGCGGCCAGCATGATCGCGAAGAACACGGCGGAGCCACCGATGGTCAGCCACCACGTGACGTCCTCGGGTTCGTTCGCCATCCGCACCCACGTGCCGTCCGCGAGCACCGGCACCTCGTCACCGACCTGATAGGACTCCGGCGCGAGCGGCTCGAACGCGGTGCGCTGCCGGTCCGGCAGCTCCACCCACACCTCGTAGGTGTTCTTGATCTCGACGACCTCGGCGTCGACGCGGCTGGCGTTCGCGATGTGCTGCTCGATCGCGTCGTTGGTGAGGCTGTACTGCACGAACGTCAGGAACCCGAAGAGGACCAGCAGCACGGCGACGATGCGGAGAACTCCGCGTTGGGGCGGCAGGTCCGGCAGCGAGACGATCGTCGCGCCCGCCGCCTCGTGCTGGTCCGCACGCGACCTGACCGTCCACGCCGCGACCAACGCGCACGCACCGGCGTGCAGCCCGAACGCCAGGTTGGCCACCGCACTGCCGTCGAGCATGAGGTCCATCGCGCCGAACACCACGCCCATCGCGCAGCCCGTGAGCACACGGTTGAACAACAGCAGCAACGGCGTGGCCAGCAACGGAACCACCGCGAGAGAGAACAACGGATCCGGCAGGCACGGCTGCGCGACCGTGCACGGTGCCTCGTTCGCGCTCACGGCGAAGTAGAAGGCGGCGATCCACCCACCGACGAGCCCGACCTTGGTCACCCACCACGGAACCGCGGCTGCTTGCCAGCGCTGGACGTCCACGGGACCGATCATGACATGTCCATTGCTCCGAACGGCGCGATTCGCCCTTGAACAAATGGGTATCCGCAGCTCAACCACTTAGGAGGTGGACACATGCTGGCCATCATCGCCGCAGTTTCGTTCGGCCTCGCGCTGATCCTCGATCTGGCGAAGGTCGCGCTCGGTGACGTGATCACCGTGAACACGCTGATCGTGCTCGGGTTGTTGCTGCTCGCGTTGCACCTCGCCGGTGTCGGCACCGGCACCCGGTCCTTCGGCTGGCGCCGTGCCCGCAGGTAAGACCGTTGAAGGCCCCACCAAGCTGCCGAAAGGCGCTTGGTGGGGCGTTCTCAAACGGACGGTCAAGGAGTTCAACGACGACAACCTGACGGACTGGGCCGCGGCGCTCACCTACTACGCCGTGCTGTCGCTGTTCCCCGGGATCATCGTCCTGACGTCCGCGCTCGCCCTGCTGGGCGACACGACGACGCAGGAACTCCTCAAGTACGTCGACCAGGTCGCACCGGGTGAGGCCGGCAACCTGGTGAAGTCGTCCATCGAAGAACTGCAGAAGAGTCAGAACGCCGCAAGCCTGCTGGGCATCATCGGTCTGCTGACGGCGCTGTGGACCGCGTCGGGCTACCTCGGTGCGTTCATGCGCGCGTGCAACGCCATGTACGACGTGGAGGAAGGCCGGCCGTTCTGGAAGACCGTGCCGCTGCGGCTCGCGTTGACGCTCGGCGCGGTGATGCTGGTGTCCCTCACGCTCGGCGCGCTCGTGCTGACCGGCGGGATCGCGGACACCGTCGGCGAGGCCGTCGGACTCGGCGACACCGTGGTCACCGTGTGGGACATCGTGAAGTGGCCGGTCATCCTGCTGCTCGTCAGCCTGGCGTTCGCGGTCCTGTACTGGGCCGCGCCGAACGTCCGGCAGCAGGGCTTCCGCTGGGTCAGCCCCGGCAGTCTTCTCGCGATCGTGCTGTGGGTGCTCGCGACCGTCGGTTTCGCCGTGTACGTCGCGAACTTCGCGTCCTACAACAAGACCTACGGCTCACTGGGCGGCGTGATCGTCTTCCTGGTGTGGCTGTGGATCTCGAACATCGCCGTGCTGCTCGGCGCCGAGCTCGACGCGGAACTGGACCGCGGCCGGCGGATCACCGAAGGCGAGCCGGACCCCTCACCCGAGCCGCGTGATCTCGCTCGGTAGGTCCGCCTCGACCGCCGTCCACACGCCGTCGGGCCCGGCTTCGACGCGCTCGCTCGTGTCACCGGGGACGAGCACCCACAGCTGGTCCTTCTGGGACAGCCACACCACGCCGATGCCGTCCGCCCGCGAACTCGTCGCGTACTCATAGGACTTGCGGAACACGTCACCGCCGTTGCGGTCGGTCACCCGCACCTCGCTCGCGCTCTCGGCGTGCGCGACGAACTTCCCGCTCGGCGACTGCTTGGGCGCGCCCGGCCGGGCGAAGCGGTCCTCGCGGTCGCTGCCGCAGCCGGTGAGGACCAGGAGCAGGGCGGCCAACGCCGCCAAGGCCCTCATGAGAGGTCGCTGCGCGAAATGCGGTGCGTCATACCGCCAAAGGTAGCTAGCGTGATCTTCCATGCGGAGTGTTCTTGAAGAGTTTTACGACTCTGTGCCCCGACCGGGATCTCGCGTTGAGGAACACGGCGAGCTGGTGCTGTTCGTCCAGGCGGGCGACGGTTACCCGTACTACGCGCGGCCCCGGTTCCCCGGCGGGCAGCCGACGGTGGCGGACGTGCTGAAGGTGCGGGAGCGGCAGCGCGAACTCGGTGTGCCCGAGGCGTTCGAGTGGGTGCACGAGACGACGCCGGGCCTGCTCGACGTCGCCGTCGAGGCCGGCTTGGAGGTGCTCCAAGCGCCGTTGCTGGTGCTCGATCCCGAGAAGCTGCCGGAACCGCATCCGCACGTGCGCGTGCTCGACACACGGCCCGTCGAGGTGTCCGTCGTGGCGGAGCTGGCGTTCTCCTCGCCGGGCACGGCAGCGGGTGAAGCCGGTGTGGCGGAACGGGACGCGGCGCTCGAAGGCGCCGTCCCGATGAGCACCCGGCACCGTCACGCGGTCGCCGACCTGCCAGGCGAGGGCGTACTGGCGGTGGGCACCGCGCAACGGGCGGGTGACGTCGTGGAGATCGCGGGCATCGGCACGTTGCCGGCGGCACGGCGACGTGGCCTCGGTGGTGCGGTCACGGCGGAACTGGCGCGCGATGCCCTGGAACGGGGCGCCGAGCTGGTGTTCCTGTCTGCGGGAAGCCTGGAGATCGCGCGGGTCTACGAACGCGTCGGGTTCCGCAGGTTCGGTACGGCCTGCATCGCCTCGCCCGCTGGCTAACGGGGCATCGGCACGCGGTACAGGCAACCGACGCACGGCATTCCAGAGGGCTGGGAGAGCAGTTCGGCCTCGCCCTCATGGATGAGTTCGCCGCAGTACGCGGTCAACGCGAGCAGTGTGTCGTCGTCGGGCACGGGTACGAGGTGGCACGTGCGTTGTGTCTCGCCTACGACACCCGCACGCTTGCGGACCAGCAAGACAGGCATGCTCATGCCTTCACCTCGGCGTCGTCCACCACACACACGACGGCGTGCGTGGTGGCGTAGAACTTGAGCCGGTAAGGGCCCGAGCTCTGCTCTGCCACTGCCGCGCAGAACCTCTCGGTGACCTCTTCCGAGCGCGGCGTTCGTTCGGCTAGGTCGATCACCCCTAGATCGTGCGGGCTGCCCCGCGAAATGGGCAGGGTTCTATACGATTTGCGGGTGCCGTATGCGGAACTCGCATACGGCTGGCTACCGGAGCTGGGCCGTGAGCTCGGCGATCGCCGGCGTCGCCGCCCACGGTCCGAGCCTGGCCAGCTCGTTCACGATGAGCTGCGACCCCGTCACACGGGCCAGGTCCAGTGCCGCGAACCCCAGTTCGACGGCCTGGTCGACGTCACCGTTGGCGGTGTGCGCGTAGGCGAGGGTGGCCGTGTGCACGCCCTGCTCCCACTGGCAGACGCTGCCCCACCGCGGCATGAGCTCCGTGTACGCGTCGATGGCGCGCCGGTGGTCGGAAAGCGCGACCATGCTCGCGGCCCGTTGCATCTGGACGTGCAGGTCGGTGAAGCAGTAGCCGATCGAGTACTCGTCCGTGAGCGGCCGTTCCACGTTCTGCACCAACGCCTGTGCGAGGTCGAACCGCCGCATGCACGCGTTCTGACCCGCTCGGGCAAGACCGCGTGCCTCCTGCCGCAACGCCATCGCGCGCACGACCGGGCTCACCCCGGTCTCGCGCTGGGCGGCCCGCGCCAGGCCGATGACGCGGTCGTCGTCGCCGTCGGCCTCGGCGAGCTGGCTCATCCGCACGTAGCAGTACGCGACGACGTCCCTGTCGTCCGCGGCCTGGCCCTGCTCCAACGCCCTGGACGTCCACGCGCCGGCGTTGCGCAGGTCGCCGACCTCCTCGAACAGCCAGCCGTAGAACTCCGCGTACATCGCGCCCGTCCCGAGCAACCGACGGCGGATCTCGCCACGCGCGTTGCGGCGCAAGGCGTCGATGACGTCGTACATGCTGCGGACGGCGGGCATGAGGGCTCCGGTCGCCCGCCAGTTGTGCGCGTCGTTGACGATCCGGCGCAGCACGAGCAGCTGGCTCACCGCGTCGTCGTTGTCCGCGCTGAAGACGGCGGAGGCGCACAACGCCATCAGCGCCTTGCCCTCCATGCCGACGACCAGGTCGCCGGAGGGCACCGGCACCGTGCGGTCGGTCAGGCCGAGCAGGTGGGCGGGGATGCCGAGCAGCCGTTGCAACGTGCGCAGGACGCGCATGTCGTAGGCGATGTTGCTGCCCGACTCCAGGCGGGAGATCGCGGACTGGGAGAACCCGGCCAGCGTGCCCAGTTCGTCCTGACGCAGGCCGTGCGCCTTGCGCGCGATCGCGACCACGGCGCCGGGCGACTCCGCGGCGACCGCCTCGCGCACGTCCCTCGACTCCCAGATGGACGGCGGCAGCATCGGCAGCGGCCCGTCCGGGACGACGACGGCGTTCCTAGCTGGGTTGCTCAACCTCAACGCCTCCCGCACTCGGACCGCCATCATGCCGCGCCTCGCGAAATCACTCCACCTCGTCTCAACAGGGCACGAAACCGACTATCCTGCGCGCGTGATCAAGGACTTCGGTGCCGGTGTCGGTTTGCTGCTGCGTGGGTTCAGCCTGGTGTTCAGCTCGCCCAAGCGCGTGCTGATGGGTGCGTTGCCCGCGGTCATCACGGCCGTGCTGATGATCGGCGGCTGGGTGCTGCTGGTCACGAACATCGACTCGATCGCCGGATGGCTCACCGGCTTCGCGGACTCGTGGAGCGACACCTGGAAGAGCGTCGTCGAGGTCGCCGTCGGAATTTCGGTGATCGCGGCCGGGCTCGGACTGAGCGTGCTGCTGTTCACCGCGATCACGCTCATGATCGGCGGCCCGTTCTACGAGTACATCTCGGAAGAGGTCGAGGACGAGCTCGGCGGCGTGCCGGAGGCGGAGCAGATCGGCTGGTGGCGCGGGTTCCTGGTGGGACTGCGCGGCACGCTCCTGCTGGTCGGCACGTCGATCCTGTTCGCGATCCCGTTGTTCTTCTGCGGGTTCATCCCGATCATCGGGCAGACCGTCGTGCCGGTGCTGGCCGTGCTCATCAACGGCTACCTGCTCGGCATCGAGCTGACCGGCATCCCGTTCACGCGCCGCGGCCGGACGTTCAAGCAGCGCAGGCAGATCCTCGCGACGCGCCGCGGCCTGGTGCTCGGGCTCGCCGTGCCGACCTACCTGCTGTGCCTGATCCCGCTGGCCGCGCTGGTCGTGATCCCGGCGGCGATGGCAGGCGGCACGGTGTTGTCGCACCGCCTGCTCAACGGAGACCGCGCTACTGCGTGAACGGCAGCCAGGCCTGCTGTGCCAGGCCGCTGCGCGCGTTGACCTGCACGCCCGCGTTGGAGATCGACCACAGCTGGTCGCCGATGACGATCGTGCGCCTCGGGCCGCCGTAGTTGTTCGGGCTGGACGGTTCGACGATCTTGCCGTTGTCGCGCAACTGGTTGCCCTCGACGCGCAGCACCAGCGAGGAGACCTCGGGACTCGACCGGTAGGCCGACACCGGGATGACGAGCGTGCCGTCCTGCGGCCAGAAGAGGAACGCGTGCGGGTCGAACTGGGCCTCTGAGTTCGAGTTCGGCAGGTGGTACTGCGCGAGTCGTTGCGGTGACGCGGGATTGGCCACGTCGAACAGCGACACCTGCGTGCCGGTCGTCCTGCCCTGCTCGGTCGCCTCCTGGCCGACGCCGATCAGCTTCCCGTCGCCCGCGGGGTGCAGGTAGGCGGAGAAGCCGGTGATCTTCAGCTCGCCCGTCACCCTGGGCTGCTTGGGATCGCTCAGGTCGAGCGTGTAGAGCGGGTCGGTCTGGCGGAACGTGACGACGTAGCCCAGCTTGCCGATGAACCGGACGCTGTAGATCCGCTCGTTCTTGCCCAGCCCGCCGACCTGGCCCACCTTGGCGAGCTGGTTGCCCTCGCGGCGCAGTGTCGTGACGAAGCTCTCCGACGGCGCGGGCGCGATGTTCTGCTGCGGCACCACGTCCGCGGGCATCCGCCAGCAACAAGGGCCTTCGGTGCCCGTGGTGGTGGCGACGCGGAGGACGCCCTCGTACTCGGACAGCGAGTACTGGTTGAGCAGCGTGCCGTTCACGTCACCGGAAGCAACGTGCTTGGGCGGGCCGGGGTTGCCGATGTCGAACTGGTGGATCGCCGTGGTGATCGGGCGCTGAACCGGTGGCCTGGAAGGAAGTTCCGGCAGCAACCGGTGGTCGTCGGCGATGTAGAGGCTGCGGTCGGTGCCGTAGACGGTGTCGCCGTCGGCCACGATCGAGACCGGCTGACCGGTGCCGAGCTGACCGGAGAGCTCGAAGGTCAGCACGGTCAGCATCGACGTCGCGCTCGGTGCGGCCGGACGGCTGACGTTCGCGCAGTCGACCAGGGTTCCGCTCGACTTGGCGCCGTTCTCGGTGAGCTCGTAGCGCGGCAGCCACGACCCGATGGGCTCGTTCTGCAGGATCTCCTTGTTGCGGCGCAACGATCCTGCTTCGTTGGTCGTCTGGTCCGGGTACACCCACGGCAGGCGCGGCTGCGAGCGGACGACGACGCGGGCGGTGCCGCCGATCTGGCGGGCGTCGAGGTAGAAGCCGTCGGTCTTGAGGCTGCTGATCTCCTTGAGCCCCTTGAGGTCCACGAGGACGAGCTCGGTGGCGGTCTCCGGCGCGATCGACGGGCGGTCGGGCGGCAGCGACGGCTTCATCATCGGCACGGGGCCGTCGGCGACCACGAGTGCGCGGTCGCCGGAGACCAGCAGCTGGCTCGCCCGGCGCTCACCGAGGTCGACCGTGCCGGTGATGGTCTTGGACGCGACGTCGATGACGCGCAGCTTGCCGTCGGCGATGGAGACGACGCGTTTTCCGTCCGTCTTCACGATGTCCGGCTCGTCGACGCCCTGCTCGTGGACGTTCGTCGTCGAGTGGCCCTGCTGCTGCGTGGGCGGAGTGGCGGCGGTGGGAGCGTCGGGCACGCTCTTCTGCGCGACGCCCGCGCTGTTGTCCGTCGCCGAGCTCTCCATGGTGAGGAACCGGTGGCCGCCGAGGCCGTACGCACTGACGTACGGGGACATGGCGCGGCGCAGTTCGGTCAATGCGTTGTCACATGAATCGAACGCGACAAGGCGCACCGGCCCGTAGTCCACGATCGGTGGTGGTGCGAGGGTCTCGTCCCGCACCGCGGAGCTCACGCTCACTCCGGCGACGACCAGCACGGCGGCGCCGGCCAACAGCTTCTTGCCGTTCATGTCTCCAGGACGTAAGCGAGGCCGGAAAGGGTTGCCCCTTCCCGGCCTCACGTTTTTTACAGCTGTGCCTGGATCTGTGCCGCGTAGGTGGAGACGCGGGTGTAGACGCCGGGGTAACCGGCGGCCGCGCATCCCTCGCCCCACGACGTGATGCCGATCAGCTTGCCACCGGCCACGAGCGGGCCACCGGAGTCGCCCTGGCAGGTGTCGGTGCCGCCCTGGGCGTAACCGGCGCACACCATGTGGGTGGCCTTGTAGTCGCTGCCGTACGAGCTGGTGCAGCTGGAGCTGCTGGTCAGCGGCACCGTGGCGCGCAGCAGGTAGCGCGAGGCCGAACCACCGGAGGACGTGGTGCCCCAGCCGAGGATCGTCGAGCTGGTGCCCGCGTTGTAGAGGGCGCTGTCCGCCGAGGTGGCGAACGGGATCGGGGTCTGCGACAGGTTGCGATCGAGCGTGAGCACCGAGACGTCGTAGCCGAGGGTGACGTCGCGGTAGCTCGGGTGGATCCAGATCTTCGTGACCCGGGCGACGGTGCCCGCGGTGGAGTTCTTGTCGTCGCGGCCCGCCACGACCCGGACCGCGGACGCCGAGTCGCCCTCGGTGCAGTGCGCGGCGGTGACGACCTTGTTGGGAGCGACGAGAGTGCCGCCGCAGTACTGGAAACCACTGCTCGTGGCGAGGTAGACGACCCAGGGGTAGGTGGACGTGCTCGCGCGCGTGCCGCCGACGATCTGGGTGCCGAACTCACCGTCGGTGGCCGGAGTCGGAGCTGCTTCGGCCACGCTGACGCAGGCCATGGACAGCGTTGCCGCCGCCAGTGCCGCGCCGAGCAGTGACCGGAGGCGGTGCAGGGTTGCCGCCATGATCATCTCCTTCTTCTGTTGTGTCCCCCGGCCGCGGGGCCGGTGGTGATTAAAGAAAGACATGAGGACTCCTGGCCGGGTAGGGCTGGTCCGCGTAGGCCATTCGGCCGCGCCCGCCCCCGCGTGATTGGATCGAGCGCGAACAACCCCGTTCCGAGAGGAAGTTGTGATGGCCCCCACGAAGCCTGAGGTCGACCCGCACGACGGCCCGGCGCCCGCCGACCTGCTGATCGAGGACATCACCGTTGGCGACGGTGCGGAGGCCACGGCCGGTCAGTTCGTGTCCGTGCACTACGTCGGTGTGTCGCACTCGTCCGGTGAGCAGTTCGACGCGTCCTGGGACCGCGGCGAGGCGTTCCAGTTCCCGCTCGGCGGCGGCCGTGTCATCCAGGGCTGGGACCAGGGCGTCCAGGGCATGAAGGTCGGTGGCCGCCGCAAGCTGGTCGTCCCGCCGCACCTGGGCTACGGCGCGCGCGGTGCCGGTGGCGTGATCAAGCCCAACGAGACGCTGATCTTCGTCGTCGACCTGCTGGGCATCAACTAGCACGTGACTCAACGGCGTCCCACTGGTCCGATCAGTGGGACGCCGTTGGTCTGCACAGCCGATTTGACCTCATGGTGGAACGAGATCGGATCCGGCTGCGTCATCCTTTGAGTCCGCCGCCGCTTTGGGAGGGAATCACCGGTGCCCGAGGACATCGCCGGATCCGAGCAGATGCTCGCGAACTGGAACCAGAACATCCAGGAACGCGCCGCGCGCTATCAGGAGATGGCGACGCGCGTTCAGGGGATGACGATCTCCGAGCGGTCGCAGGACGGCTCCATCGAGATCCTGGTCGGGTCCAACGGGATCCTGCAGAACCTCGTGATCAACGAGTCCGCCTCCGGCAAGCGCATGTCCGAGGTCAGCGGCGAGATCATGAAGCTGCTGCAGCGCGCGCAGTCCCGGATTCCCGAACTGCTGCAGGAAGCCATGGCCGAGACCATCGGCACGCAGGACGAGACGGCCAACGTGCTGTTCAACGAGGCCAAGAAGAACTTCCCGGCGCCGCCGGCCGAAGAGCCGACGCGCACGCCGTACGACCGCAACGAGATCAACTTCCGGGTGGAGGACGAAGCACTGCCTCCGCCCCGCCCGACCCAGCCGCCTCCCCCGCGCCGCCGGCCGCCGTCAGACGATGACGACGACTTCGGCGGGGAGTCCGTGCTCTCCTGATCTTTCTGTCCGCTGCTCGAACTTGAGGGGGTTCGATGACTTCCGGTGGTTTCAACGTCACCTCGGACGTGCTGGAAGCGCACGCCAAGGCCTTGGAGGGCCTGCACGGGCGACTGCAGGGGGCAGTGGACGCGGCGAACACCGTGTCGATGCCGACTGACGCGTACGGGATCATCTGCCAGCCGTTCCGGATGTTGCTCGATCCGGTCGAGCAGTGGGGCATGGACGCGTTGAAGGGCGCGGCGGAGGCCATGGAGGCCACCGCCAAGAAGGTCACCGAGACCGCGAAGCACTACCAAGAGGTCGAGGACCAGATCACCCGCACGCTGAAGGGTGGCGTCTGATGTCCTCACCGAACCCGTTGGTGGCGCAGGCCCCCGCCGAACCGTCCGGCTTCTTCAACGCCGGCACCGGTGACAACGGCTGGGCGACCGGCTTCTCCATCGCCGACTCGGCGGTGGACGCGTACAAGGGCATCTCCGAGGGCAGCTGGATCGAGGGCGGCCTCGGCGTCGTCGGTCTCGTGGCCGACGCCGCCTCGATGGCGATCGACCCGTTCGGCACGCTGCTGTCGTCCGCGGCCTCGTTCCTGATGGAGCACATGCAGCCGTTGAAGGAGGCGCTGGACTGGCTGGCGGGTGACCCGCCGGTGATCCAGTCGTACTCGACGACGTGGGGCAACGTCTCGCAGGAGCTCGGCAAGATCGCGGGCGACTACAAGGCCGCCGTCGACGGCACCGGTTCGTGGACCGGTGGCGCGGCCGACGCCTACCGCAAGGCCGCGGGCGAGCAGCTGGACGCGTTGTCCGGCGCGGCCTCCACCGCTGGTTCGGTCGGCACCGTCGTCGGTGTGATGGGCATGGTCGTCGGGTTCGTGCGCGAGATGGTGCGCGACCTGATCGCCGACCTCGTCGCGAAGCTGATCACTTGGGTGCTGGAGGCCGTGTTCACGCTGGGCTTCGGCACGCCGGTGATCGTGGCGCAGGCCGTGACCGCGATCTCGAAGTGGGCCACCCGGATCGGTGAGCTGATCCAGAAGCTCATCAAGACCATCAAGAAGGTCTCGCCGCTGCTGGGCAAGCTGGTCGAGATCTTCACGAAGATCATGAAGGTCGTCGGCAAGCTGGTCGGCAAGGTGACCGGGCTCGACGTGATCTCCACGAAGTCCATCAAGCCCGGTGGCCTGTTCCACAGCACCAACGCTCCGGACCTCTCGCCGTCTTCTCCTGGCTCGCCTTCGTCTCCGGGTTCGCCTTCGTCTCCTGGCGGGTCGCCTTCTTCACCGTCCTCTCCGGACACTTCGCCGTCCTCGCCCTCTTCGCCTTCCTCACCGTCCTCTCCGGACAGTTCGCCGTCGTCTCCTTCCTCGTCCTCGCCGCCGGGGTCGCCTTCCTCGCCGGGGTCGCCCTCCTCGCCGTCGTCACCTTCTTCACCTTCGTCGCCGGACGCGCCTTCGCGTGCTCCGGACAGCTCGTCGCCCTCGTCCGCGCCGTCGCCTTCCCGCGCCCCGGACAGCTCGGCGCCCGACGCCCCGTCGCGGGCCCCCGACAACGCCTCGGCTCCTTCGGCCCCGCGTTCGCCCGACAGCTCTCCCGGTTCTCCCGGCTCGCCTTCGTCACCGGCGGCCCCGAGCGCCCCGCACACCTCGTCGACCCCGGACGCACCGGCGCCGGCCCGCAACACGGGCCAGACCGTCCAGTCCTCGGTGGCACCGCCGGAGGCACCTCTCCGCCCGGACGCCCCGCAGGCCCCCACCCGCGCCCCGGACACCTCCCCGTCGTCGACGCCCTCCCAGGCGGGCCCGATGGGCGGCGGCGCCCCGAACGCCGGTGGCGGCGCACCGTCGTCCCCCGCGGGAGGCCGTCCGCCGACGGGTCCCGGCCAGGGCTGGACCGGTACCCCGGGCAGCCGCGGCGACCTGGGCTCCAGCGCCCCCGCGCCGCGCTCCCCCGACATGTCGACGTCGGCGTCCCGCGCGGACGCCCCAGCCCGTCCGACGTCGATGCCGAGCGCACCGTCGTCCCCGTCGATGCCGTCCTCCCCTTCGGCACCTTCGATGCCTTCCGCGCCGTCGGCGCCTTCCGGCGGAATGCCTTCTGGCGGCGGCGTGCCACACGCCCCCTCGGGCGGCGCCCCGCACAGCCCGTCGACCGGCGGCCCTTCGGCCGGCTCGCCGAACGCGGCGCGCCCCGACGCGACTCCCCCGAGCCGCGCCACCACCCCTTCGGCGGCCGCACCGCACGCCCCGTCCACCCCGACCATGCCGCCGGCGCACAGCCCGTCGGCGGGAGCACCGCACGCCCCCGCGGCAGGCGGCCCGTCCGCGCCGAACGCCCCTCGCGGCGACGCCCCGATGCGCCCGCAGTCGTCCGCACCGACGGCTCCGAACGCACCTTCGGCCCGCACGGACGCCCCGAACGCACCGTCGTCACGCCCGGACGCACCCCAGGGCCGCCCCAACACGGGCCCGTCCGGCCCGCACGGCGGACCGTCGCGCCCTGACGGACCGCACGGCAACACGACGCCGTCGTCACGTCCCGACGCACCGCACAACGGCCCGTCCGCACCAACGCGCCCAGGCTCGCCGAACGCACCGCACGCACCGAATGCACCGCACGGCGGCCCGAACGCACCGCACGCTCCCAACGCGCCACATGGCGGCCCCAACACGCCCCACGGCGGTCCCAACGCGCCGCACGGCCCGAACACGCCTCATGGCGGCCCCAACGCGCCCCATGCACCTAACGCGCCGCACGGCCCGAGCGCGCCCCACGGCGGCCCGAACGCACCGCACTCGCCTAACGCACCGCACTCGCCTAACGGACCGCACTCGCCTAACGGACCGCACGCACCTAACGCACCCCACAGTCCAAACACCCCGCACGGCCCGAACGCGCCCCACGGCGGCCCCAACGCACCGCACGCGCCCAACGCACCGCACGGCGGCCCCAACGCGCCCCACGCGCCCAACACTCCGCACGGGCCCAACGCGCCCCACGGCGGCCCGAACTCGCCGTCCCGCCCGGACGCGCCCCACGGCGGTCCGTCACGTCCCGACGCCCCCCACCGCCCCGACGCACCGCACCGGCCCGACAGCCCGTCCCGCCCGGACGGCAGCGGCCCCGGCAACCGTCCCGACGGCACCCGCCCTGACGGTTCACGTCCCGACGGTTCACGTCCGGACGGCTCGCGTCCCGACGGCACCCGGCCCGACGGCTCACGTCCCGACGGCACCCGGCCCGACGGCACCCGCCCGCACACCCCGGACGGCCCCCGCCACCGCGGCACCGACACGGCCGAGGCCCCCCACCGCGCCCCGGACAGCACCCACCCGGAAGCCGCGAGCCCGAACCGTCCCGACGCCGGCACGCCTCACCGCCCGGACGCCGACGCGCCCCACCGCCCCGACGCGGACGCGCCGCACCACGGCCCGGACGGCGACAAGCCGCACGACAACACCCCGGACAAGCCGCACGACGGCGACCCCGACAGCCCGAACCACCACGACCAGGACGCCCCGCCCGCGGACCGCCCCTCCCCGGAGGAGGCGCACCAGCGGCACGCCGAGACCACCCCGTCCGGCGTCTCGCACCACGGTGGCGACCCGGACATGGGCGACCTGCCGCACCGCGTTCCCAACGACCCGCGCTACTTCACCGCGGACGTGCACGTCACCCCGGACGGCAGGGCCCGCATCGGCGGCCACGACTACACGCCGAAGGAGTACGCGGACATGCTCCGCCGCTCCGGCTACGACGGCAGCAAGCCGGTCCGCCTGATCGGCTGCGACGCCGCCAGCAACGACTTCGCGAAGCAGCTCTCCAAGCACCTCGACGCGCCCGTGCTGGCCCCCACCAAGCCGGCCTGGACCGACGCCAACGGCCGTGTCTTCACGAGCGACCCCGAGATCCGTCCCGACGGCACCCGCCAGCCGAAGATCCCGCCGAACGGCGAGTGGGAGACCCACCACCCGGACGGGTCGTCCACGAAGACCGGCGACGACGGCTTCGCGCCCGGCACGCACGACAAGGACAAGGACCTCGACCCGACCGACGCCAGGGACCGCGGCGACGACGGCAACGGCAAGCGCCACATCGATCCCGAGCCCGTGGAGATCGAGACGCGCAACCCCAAGGCGTCGATGGAGGAGAAGGTCAACGACCCGGACTACCGGAAGAAGTACTACCTCGACGAGGACGCGCAGGGGCGTACCCCGCGCAAGGACCAGAACGTCGTCGACGCCAACGGCGATCCGGTGCCGCCCGTGCGCAAGCAGGGCGACGAGTACGTGTTGTCCGAAGACCAGACGCCGATCCCGCCGGACTTCCACAAGGACAAGGTGGACAGCTCCCGCGGTGACGACGTCGACCCGGAGCTGAGGCGCGAGAACCAGGACCTCGTCGACGAACGCCGGCAGGAGAACCAGAACCAGAAGGACGCCGAGACCAGCTCACCCGAGGAGAAGGCGGCCCAGGCGCGTCTCACCAAGATCGGCGAGGAGCTCGGCGACCGGGCGGGCATGCACTCGACGCCCGAGATCTACCCCGGTCCGCCGCCGCCCTCCCGGATCGACCCCGGCCTGCCCGGCAGCGGCCGGTTCGACCAGGTGTGGGAGACCGGCGACGGCAGGCTCGTCGTCGTCGAGGCGAAGGGGCCGAGCGCCGGCCTGAACAACGCGCTCAACGGCGACAACGTCCTCGTCAAGCAGGGTCACGACACGTACTTCGAGAAGATCGCCGAGGAGATGCGCGACCGCGAGCTCTCTCCCAAGGCGGAGAAGAAGATGCGTGCCGACCTCGAGGGCCAGGGCATGAGCAAGACCGACGTGGACCAGGCCGTCAACGACCTCAAGGCCGCCTACCTGCGGGAGAACGAGCTCGGCGACCGTCTGCTGACGGCCAGCCGGGACCCGAACCACCCCGGTGTCGAGTACGTTGTGACGCAGGCCAAGGTCAAGGAGATGAGCCTCGACGACTACCTCCAGAAGCACCACGCGGAGGACGTCAAGGACCTGACTCCGGAGGAGCTCGACGCCTACAAGCGCGAGCACGGCTACAACGACAAGTACCCGGGCGGACGCGTGGACGTCTACGACGGTTACGAGACGAAGCACTTCAAGATGAAGTGGCAGACGGAAACCGAGGAGTGAGCCCCAGGTGGTCGAGGTCAGCCGACACGAGGTCGATCCGGACTGGTCCGCCAAGCAGCTGGCCAAGATCGAGCGGCGCATCGAGGAGACGGTCGACTCCCTCGAGAACGTCCGCACGATCGCGCTCAGCGGGCTGATGAGGGACGCGCTGGCCCACCTCGGTCACCGGTGCGCGGTCGACCCGCTGGGCAGCAACGGCGACACCTGGGACAGCCTGCTCTTCGCCGCGGAGGTCGGCGCCGCGATCTACGCCGTGGCCACGGCCGAGGAAGGCGCGCAGGTCGAGATCACGCTGCGGGGCAAGCAGATCCCGGTCACGGCGACGGGTCCCGTGTACTTCGCGTCCGGTGGCACCTGGCTCACCACGAACTACCTGGCCGCCATCGCCAGGGATGTCGCGAAGACGGAACAGCTGAGCGCGGTGCCTCTTGAGGTGCTGCGCGCCTCCGGCAGCGAAGAGCCCGACTACGTCTTCCTCATGGTCGACATGTTCCAGAAGTTCAACCTCCAGCAACCCGGCGTGCACGAGGCGCTGAACGCTGCGCTGAAGGCCACCGGCCCGGACGAGATCGACCCGGTGCACCGCGAGCACGTGCGCGTCGTCGCCTTCCCGCAGCTGAACCTGTTCCACAACATCATCAACACCGGCCAGGAGCAGCAGTTCAACCAGGCCCTCGCGGAAGCGCTGGAGTTGTTCAAGGAACTCTGGTCGACGGAGGAGAACGAGGAGTCCCCGAACGGGTACGTCGCCATCGGCCCCCTCGGGCTGGCGAGCGTCGCGCACGACGCGGGCATCCCCATCGAGGTCACGTCGGAGTACCTGCCGCCGTACCTGTACAACGGCTCCTGGACGCACGAGGGCCTCTGACCGACCGGCCACCACGATGCACGAAATCCTCAGGCACGAGATCGACGTGGAGTTCGCCCGCGCTCAGGTGGACACGCTCCAGCGCCTGATCGCGTCGGCGCTGGAGGACGTCGAGTCGGACCCGGACGCGCTGAGCGCCGCGCGCAGGCGGGCGCTGACGCGCTTCGAGTACCTCACCGCGCTCGACCCCGCCGCGGACGAGGAAGAGACGTGGCAGGCGGCCGTGTTCGCGTCCCAGACGGCGAACGCGGTCTTCGCCCGCACGTCCAAGTCGGAGGACTTCGTCCGTTACCGGCTGGGCGACCGGGAGTACCGGTTGCCCGTGCTCGGCCCGAACCACCACGCCACCCCGGTCGACTGGCTGACCGCGGCCTGGCTCGCCATCATCACGCGCAGCGAGCAGCGCGTCGCCGAACTGTGCGCGGTCGGCAAGTACACGTTGCTCGGCAGCGGCGCGAAGGTCGAGGAGTACGTCGGCCCCTGGGTCGACACGATGCAGCGCCACCTCCGCGGCGACCAGGTTCCGCCCGCGTTGCTCGAGTCCGTGATCGACCTGACCGATCCCAGGCGGGCGAGGTTCGCCTCCGGCGACTTCATGCTGCTCGTGGCGTACCCGCCGGTGAACGTCCTGTTCCGCGTCCTGCGCGGCGGGCCGGAGGACTTCACCGACGCACTGGTGCAGGCGACCAGGGCGCACCGCGACCACTGGCGTCAGGCGGGCTTCGCGGACAACCCCGACGGCTTCGTCGCGCTCGCCTTGCTCGCCGTGGCGATCCGTGGCAGGGACAACGGGTTCCCGGTCGAGGTCGAGTCCGGCTACCTGCCGGAGAACCTGCTGAGCGGAGCCCTGTCGAACCGCTGACCGGTGGAACCGCAGGGCCGGACACCCACTCAGAGTGGTGCGAACGGCGTGGGGTGTACGACCGGCCCGCGCGCGTCACGGCAGCCCGATAAGATCAGCGGGCTTTCACGGGGAGAGGGGCGAGGACCACATGAGCCAGCCGGCTACACCGCTGAGCGAGCAGGACCAGCAGCAGCTGGTGCGGCAGATCGGCCGTGCCATGCTGCCTGCCGTACCGCAGGGCTGGCAGCGCATCCGGGCCGAGTACCGGGCCGCGGGCCGGCACATCGAGGTCGACCTGGCGTTCGCGGGGCCCGATGGCCAGCTGCGACCGGTGCGGCCACCGATGGACGTCGTGCAGATGTTCGGGCACCTGCGCGGGGGCATGTACCACCCCGAGCGCGGCACGTGGCTGAGCGCGACGTACGAGATCGAGGCGCCGGCGGCGTTCACGGTGGACTTCAACGCCGAGGACGAGCCGCGCTGGCGGAACGCGCCGCCGCCCATCGGTTTCCGCGACGAGCTCCAGACGTTCCCGCGGCCGGACCGGATGATCCCGGACTGGTGGCGTCAGCGCGTCGGCCTGCCGCCGCTGCCCGCGCCCGAGCCGGAACCCCAGCAGCCGCAGCAGGAGTACCAGGTGCCGGCCGCGCAACCGGACCAGCCGCAGGCGGGCTCGGACGAGCTGCGCACGGCTCGCGTGTACGACGGCAAGAACGACGACGGCCGCATCATCGTGAACCGTCAGCCGGTCGACCCGCAGCTGCTCGACGGGCTGCTCACCTACCTCGAGTCGGCGCCGGTCGTGCTGGCCGCGCGCAGCTACGACCTCGACGAGTTCTCGCAGAGCGGCGAGCAGGACGTGCCGCTGAACTTCCGCACCGACGGCACCTGGATCTGGGCCGGCGCCGTGCCGCACTACCTGCGCAAGTACGGCCTGCCGCCGGAGCCCGAACTGGTGGCGCACGCGGCAGCGCGTGGCTTCCAGGTCGCCGAGGTGAACGAGCAGACGCAGGACCGGGCAGTCACGATCATCACGGGTCAGGGCTAGTCGAGGGTTTTGAGGTACGCCTCTCCCCGCGGGGAGAGGCGATACCCCACCCGCAGGGACTCGGTCAGTCCCTTGGCCTTGAGCTTGCGGACGTCCGCCTTGAACGGCAGCTTCTCGCGGCCCATCGAGGCGGCCAGGTCCGCCGCCCGCACCCCGGGGTTCGCCGCGATCAGCCGCAGCAGCGCCAGGGCGGCCTCCGTCAGCTCCACTCCGTCCACATCGGACGACGAACGCAGCTCGACGCGCGGATCCTCGCCCGCGAAACGCAGGCGGATCCGGTAGAGCGAGCCCTCCCGTCCCTCCACAGAGGACTTCAGCGCGGCGACGGTCGGAAACCCGGCCGCCAGCGCCTCGGCACGGGTCACCCGCGACACGACCTCGATCTCGTCGATCGAGAGGACGCCCAGCGACGTCCGCAACCTCCCGCCGGCGCGCACGGTCGGCCGTTTCCACCGCCGGAACTGGAGCGTGATCTCGCCGGATCGGATGCGTTCCCAGTCAGCCACTCGGATCAGCACCGGTCGAGGGTCTCAGGTTGCCGAGCCCAGCAACAGCCGAGACGATCCTGAACATGCAACGGTGGTGGCTTTTCACGGTGCGCGGGGTGTTCGCGGTCCTGTTCGGCCTGGCCGCTCTGGTCTGGCCGGGCCTGACACTGCTGGCGCTGATCATCCTCTGGGGCGCCTACGCGCTCTTCGACGGCGCGATGATGCTGTACCTGACGCTGACCCACAAGGAGTGGCCCGCGCGCTGGGCGCTCGGCCTCATCGGCGTGCTGGGCCTGGTCACGGGCTTGATCGCGTTGTTCTGGCCGGGCATCACGGCGACCGCGCTGCTGCTCCTCATCGCGGCGTGGGCGCTCGTCACGGGCGTGCTGCAGATCGTCGACGCCATCCGCCTGCGCAAGGTGATGACGAACGAGTGGTTCTACGTCGTCACCGGCGCGCTCACGGTGCTGCTCGGCATCATCCTGATCGTGAACCCGGCCGCGGGCGCGCTGGCGTTCGTGATCACCATCGGCGTCTTCGCGATCCTGTGGGGCGTGGTGCTGGTGCTGTTCAGCCTGCGGTTGAAGCAGCTCGACGGCGGTCTCGCACAACCCGCACCGCGAGTGTGACCAGCACGGCGACCCCGACGAACACGTAGAGGTTGCCGATCAACTGCTGCCACCACGCCCAGTTCCGCTCGACGTCGTTGTCGCGCGGGAAGAGCCAGTGCGGCCCGATCGCGAACACCGCCACGACCGCCCACGAGGCCCAGTGACGGCGCAACGCGGGCCGTGAGAGCAGCACGAGCGCGGGTGCGATCCAGATCCAGTGGTGCCCCCACGACACGGGCGAGATCAGCAGCCCGCCGATCGCCACGACGAAGAACGCCTCGACGTCCCCGAGCTGCGAGGCCAGCCACCACACGGCCGCCACGACGAGCAGCGCCAGCACGAGCCACACGCCGACCTGGGCGCCGTTCTCCAGGCCGAAGCGGGCGAGCGTGCCGCGGATGGCCTGGTTCGACGCGTAGGTGAGGCGCCCGACGCGGCCCGGATCGAGCAGCGCGTGCGTCCAGTACTCCTTCGCGTCACCGAACGAGATGAGGAACCCCAGCAGCCCAAAGAAGAAGAACGAGCCGATGGACACGAACACAGGCTTCCACTGCCGTCGGGCCACGAAGTACAACGCGAAGAACGCCGGCGTCAGCTTGATCGCGGCCGCGAGCCCGATCAGCGCGCCCCGAGGCCACCAGCGCGTGCGTTCCAGCAGGCAGTCGGCCATCACCAGCAGGCCCAGCAGCAGGTTGATCTGACCGAACCACAACGTCTCGCGCAACGGGTCGAAGATCGACGAGACCGCCGCCGCGCCCAGTCCCCACTTCACCGCCTCCGGTCCCCAGCCGAGCACGCGGCCCGCCGCGATCAGGCACAGCCCGGTGAGCATCGCGAGGTTCGCCGCGGCCACCGCGAAGATCGCGACCCCGAGCGGCACGAGCGCCAGCAGGCTGAACAGCACGGCGGCGATCGGCGGGTAGGTGAACGGCAGGTCGGGGCCACCGAGAGGTTTCGCGAAGCCCTCGACGTAGAGCGGGATGTCCTGGAGGAACGCCGCGCCGCCGTTGCGGTAGACGCGCAGGTCGAGCGACCACCCCGGCGGGCGGAACAGGACGTAGGCGATCGTGGCGACCATGACGGCGGCCCACGCCACCACGACCCGCTTGGCGGTGCGGTCGAGCTGCATCCGGGAATGGTATCGATGTGCCAGATGAGGCCCACGTCACCGGTCCGGACCGGGAATTCTCACGTAGCGTCGTCGCGTGAGCGCGCAACGTCGAACGTTTCCGGTTGAGCCGTTCGTAGGGCGCACAAATGCGCACGCACGGGATATTCTGTGCGCATGAGTCCTGCCCTGGAGACGGTGCTGGCCAAGGCCGGCCTGCAGGTGAGTCCCGACGAGTTCCTGGCCCTCGTGACCGACGCGGCACGAAGGCTCGCCCCGCCACACCCGGAACCGGCCACGTACTTCACGCCGGACCAGCAGGCGGCACTGACCGACGTGGGCCTGGACCTCTCGCCGGCCAGCCCGTCCGACGCGAAGCCACGCACCCGCACGGTCGTGGCCCACGCGGTGCTGCGCGACTCGGCGCTGACCGTGAACGAGGCCGCGCGCCAGCTCCAGGTCGACACGAGCCGCATCCGGCACCGCCTGGGCGTCGGCAGGCTCGTGGGCTGGAAGGACAGGGGCAGCTGGCGCCTGCCCGCGTGGCAGTTCGCGGGCACCGGCGTGCTCCCGGGCCTCGAAACCGTCCTGGCGGAGATCCCGTCGGACCAGCCGGCGCTCGTCGTCGCCGCGTTCATGACCACCCGCCAGGAGGACCTGCCCGTCGACGGCAAGCCCGCGACCCCGCGCGAGTGGCTCCTCGCCGGAGGAGACCCCCGGCGCGTCGCCACCCTGGCCTCCACGCTCGGCACACCTGCCTGAGCGTTCCCGAACACCGACAGGACCCGAATGTCACGGCTTCCGCAGCCGCCTGCCCCTGCCGTGCTCCAAGCACACCTGCGCCGCACCGAGGACGTGGTGGCGGTGCACCGGGCGACCCGCCTGGTGCGCGTGTTCACGGCGAAGGGCTCCCACCCGCAGCGCTGGAACACGTTCCGCTACACGGGCCCGCTCCCCCACGCCCGCTTCGACGCGCAGCAACCGGCCGACGACGGCAGCCCGGTCCAGGACCACGAGAACGGCGTCCTCTACTTCGGCCTGTCCGTGCGCACGTCGATCGCCGAGGTCTTCCAGGCCACGTCGATCGTCGACCGCCGCACCCGCTCGCCGTTCCTGGTCGTTCTCCGGCCGCGCCGCACGCTGCGGCTGCTGGACCTGGGCGGGTTGTGGCCGACGCGCGTCGGGGCCTCGCAGGAGATCTCGACCGGGCCGAAGATCGTGACCCAGGCCTGGTCGCGGGCGATCCGGGCGGCCTATCCGGAGCTGGACGGGCTTTGGTACCGGTCGTCGATGGACTCGGGCGACCCGGCGATCTGCCTGTGGGACCCGCCGGGGGCCTCCGGACTGCCCGCGGCGCCGGACGTGTTGCTGCCGTTGGACCATCCGGGTCTCGATCTCCCGTTGGCGCGTGTGTGCGAAGAGCTCAACTACACGTTGCTGGGGTGATCACGTGGAGCCACGCGAAGGTATGAGCACGCGGATGCCGTCGGGGGCGGCCGACGCGCACCGGCTCGAAGCGTGGACCGTCGAAGGCGACCTGCTCGGCTCGTGGGAGGGTGCGGAGGCCTCCGCGGTCCTGGCACTCGTCGCGAGCCTCCCGACCGGAGAACCGGCACGGTGCTTCTCCCCCGGATACGCGATCTGGGCGCACACGGCCGACGGCCAGGCGCTGTTCGACCTGGAGTTCTGCTTCGAGTGCTTCTGGGTGGGAGTGCGGGAGGCGGGGGAACGGCAACGCCTCGTGGCGTTCGACGCCGACTCCCCGCCGGCCCAGGAACTTCTGGCCCGCTTCGAGGCATTCACGTCAACCGAGCTCAGCTAGCTTCCGCCCGCATGGTCACGTACAGCTGACCGTCCGGGAACTGGTCAGCAACGCGGTGGGCCCAGCGCAGAGCCAGAGCGGTCTCACCGACGCCCGCTGCGCCGTCCAGTGCGGAGATGACCACGGCGCCCGAGTTGGCGCGAGATTCCAACCGCGCCGGACACCGTGTTCTCGTCCATCGGAACACCCTCGTACCCGGCGCGGCGGCAGACCAGCGGCCGAACGGGTCAGGCTTTGAGGTAGCGGCCCCACCACTCCAGCACCGCGTCGAAGCGCTGCCTGCGGTGCCGCGGCTGCCCGGTGCGGGTCAGCTCGTGCCCCTCACCGGGGAAGATCAGCATCTCCGCCTCGACACCACGCCGCTTCAACGCCACGAACATCCGCTGCGCCTGCTCCAGCGGGCAACGCCAGTCCTGTTCGGAGTGGACGACGGCGAACGGCAGGTTGATCTTCTCGGCGTAGGTCAGCGGCGACATCGCGCGCTGCGCCTCGGGATCGTTGCCGCAGTAGGCGTCGGCGAAGAAGTAGCCGATGTCCGACGAGCCCGAGAACGAGTCCCAGGCGTTGACGGCGCGCTCGCTCCAGGCCGCCTTGAAGCGTTCGCCGTGGTGCGCGGACAGCCACGACGTCATGAAGCCGCCGTAGGAGCCGCCCATCACGCCGACACGGTCGGCGTCACAATCCTCGCGGGCGAGGGCAACGTCCAAAAGGGACAGGACGTCGTCCACGTCGACGGAGCCGAACTTGCCGATCACGGCCTGGCCGTGGGCCTGACCGTAGCCGGCGGAACCGCGCGGGTTCGGCAGCACGACGGCGTATCCGGCGGAGGCGTAGACCTGGGCCTCGTCGAAGAAACCCCAGCTGTGGTACATGAACGGGCCGCCGTGCACCGCCATGACGACCGGGTGCGGGCCGTCACCTTCTGGCAGCACGAGCCAGCCGTGCACCGGGTAGCCGTCGGAGGCGGAGCCCTCCAGTTCGACCACGCGGCGTGCCTCGACCGACGAGAACGCCGTGCGCACACCGGTTCCGACGAACTCGACCTGACCAGGGCTGTCCGGAGTGGACACGACGGCGACCACGGTGGACCCGTCCGTCGCGAACGACCGGACAGCGGCCGACGAACCCGCCAGCACCTCGCCGGCCCCGCCGTCGAACGGAATCCGGCGCAGCTCCAGCGCGCCGCGGTTGCGCACGGCGAGCAGGATGCCGGCGGAGTCGGCCACGGGCTGGCCAGAAAGCCGTTCCACGTCAACGGTTTCGCCGTCGGTGAGCCGGACAGGAGAGGAGCCGTCGAGCGACGCCTTCCACAGACCGAGGTTGCGTGCGACGGCATCGATGCCGGAGAACTCGGTGCCCAGCCAGTAGAGCGAGCCGTTGGCGACGAACGGCATCGAGGCCTCGCCGGCGGCGCGCACCAGCAACGACGCCGAGCCGCCGGCTGCGGGAACGGTGTACAGGTCGGAGTGCAACGTCTCGGCCACGCCGAGGTCTCGCGGCGCCACGAACACGAGCGTCGAGTCGTCGATCCACGCCGGGTCGGAGACGTCGAAGGAACCGTCGGTCGCCTCGGAAACCGTGCCGTCGAGGGAGACGACGTGCAGGCGCGGGCGGCGGTCGGCGAGGAAGCCGACGTCGTCCACCCGGTAGTCCAGGCGCGTGATGCGACGCGGCGCCTCGGCCTCGGGGCCGTCGTCGGTCGTGCCGTAGCGGCCTTCCTCCGGCACGCGGGCGACGAAGACGAGCCGCGACGAGTCCGGCGACCACACCGGGGCGCCGGCGCCGAGCGGGAGATCGGTCAGCTTGCGGGGCTCGCCGCCGTCCACCGGAACGACGTAGAGCTGCGGCTTCGATTTTCCGCTGACGCGCAGGAACGCGACCAGCCGGCCGTCGGGAGAAATGCGCTGCGCATTGTCACGATCACCGTGCGTCCACGGTGTTGTCGTGCCGTCCGGGAACACCCGGTGCAGACCGCCCCGATAGGTGTTCTTGTCGAGATCGGGCGTGGTGATGCTGACCAGCACCAGGTCTCCGGACACGGCGACGGTGCCGGGCGTGGTGAGCAGCTGCAGGTCTTCAGGGCGCACGGCCAGGACGTTAACAGAACTTGTTAGCAAGGCTCAGAGTTATTTGTTGACCGATCACAAAAATTGACTCAGCGCATAGATTCCCGCGTATGACGCGCATCGTGTTCTCTGGGGGCCGGGTCTTCACCGGCCGGACGACCGAGCCCGGCGACGTGGTCGTCGAGGGCGACCGCATCGTGGACGTGGGCATCGGACTCGATGGTGACACCAAGGTCGACGCGACCGGCCACACGATCCTGCCGGGACTGTTCGACTGCCACGTGCACTTCATGTTCAGCGGTGCCGACCTCGTGCGGTCGCTGAACACGCCGTTCTCGCTGCCGTTCTACGAGGCGATCGGGAACATGAAGGCGACGCTGCAGTGCGGCATCACGACGGTCCGCGACGCGCTCGGCGCCGACCTCGGTGTCGCGGAGGCGGTCCGGCGCGGCCTGATCCAGGGCCCGCGCATGCAGATCGCGGTCAACATGGTCTCGCAGACCGGCGGCCACAACGACGACTGGATGCAGTGCGGCGCGCACATCTCGCCGCCGCTGCACCCCGGCCTGCCGGACACCGTCGCCGACGGCCCGGAGGAACTGCGCAAGGTCATCCGCACGCTGGTCCGCCACGGCGCCGACATCATCAAGATCGCGTCCAGCGGCGGCGTGATGTCCCCGCGCAGCAACCCTCGCCACGCGCACTTCCGCGACGAGGAGATCGCGATGATCGTGCAGGAGGCCAACGCCGCGGGCATCGCGGTCATGTCGCACGCGATGAGCGGCGACGGCATCCTCACGGCCGTGCGCAACGGCGTGCGGTCCATCGAGCACGGCGTGTTCCTCACCGACGAGGGCGTCGACGAGATGATCAAGAACGGCACCTGGCTCGTGCCGACGCTGATGGCCCCGCGCATGGTCCTCGACCAGGCCGCGGCGGGCATGGCGATCTCGGACGTCATCCTGGACAAGGCCAACGCCGTTGTCTCGCAGCACTTCCAGGCGTTCCAGAAGGCGCACCAGGCGGGTGTGAAGATCGCGATGGGCACCGACTCCGGCGTCGGCCCGCACGGCGACAACCTCAACGAGCTCACGCTGATGGTCGAGTACGGCATGTCCCCGGCGGAAGCGCTCTACGCGACCACCACGTCCGCCGCCGACCTGATGCGCCTCGGAAACGAACTCGGCGAGCTCGCACCGGGCAAGCTCGCGGATCTCGTTCTCGTGGAGGGGGACGCCGAGCAGCACGTGAAGGCCGGAACGCTGAAGCAGGCGGTCCGCGCCGTCTACCAGAACGGCGTCTCCGTCAGCTGAGTCCAGCTGCTCCGTTCGAGGGGACTCCACCAGGAGGAAGGAGTCTCGGGGCCAGAGGGCTGCACGAGGACTGGCACCGGCCGGACGCGGTCGACCTGACCTGCCGCACCGCTCCCTGAAGCCGAGGACGGCGCCCGAAAACAGAAGCGGCACGTGCGTCCACAGGACACACGTGCCGCGCTGTTCGTCTGTCAGTCAGTGGCCGGCGTCGGCGCCGACGTGCTTCACGGAGTCCGGGTCGCGCCGCACCTTGAGGAGGCTGGCGACCGTCGTGATCGCCAGCACGCCGATGATCACCGACAGCGAGACCTCGATGCCGATCGTCGGCACGTGGAAGGGCTCGCCGCCGTTGAGGAACGGCAGGTTGTTGGTGTGCAGGGCTTCCAGGATCAGCTTGACGCCGATGAAGCCGAGGATCACCGCCAGGCCGATCGACAGGTAGACCAGCTTCTCCAGCAGGCCGCCGAGCAGGAAGTACAGCTGGCGCAGGCCCATCAGCGCGAACGCGTTGGCCGTGAACACCAGGAACGGTTCCTTGGTGAGCCCGAAGATCGCGGGGATCGAGTCGAGCGCGAAGAGCAGGTCGGTGGAGCCGATCGCGACCATCACGATGAACATCGGGGTCACGAAGCGCTTGCCGTCGATCTTGATGAACGAGTTCGAGCCGTGGTAGTCGTCGGTGACCGGGAAAACCTTGCGCACCATGCGGAGCATGAGGTTCTCCTTGTACTCCTCTTCCTCGTCGTGGTTCTCCCGCGCCAGCTGCCAGCCGGTGTAGATGAGGAACGCGCCGAAGATGAAGAACACCCAGCTGAACTGGCTGATGAGCGCCGCGCCGGCCGCGATGAAGATGCCACGCATGACGAGCGCGATCAGGATGCCGATCAGCAGCACCTTGTGCTGGTGGATCGCGGGCACCTTGAACGTCGTCATGATGATCAAGAAGATGAAGAGGTTGTCGACGCTCAGCGAGTACTCGGTGATGTACCCGGCGAAGAACTCCGTGGCGTACTGACCACCGGAGAAGTACCAGATGCCGAGACCGAAGAGGGCCGCCATCGCGACGTAGAAGATCACCCAGCGGGCTGCTTCACCGATCGTCACCTCATGGGGTTTTCGATCGACGATCACCAGGTCCACCGCGAGCAGTACGAGCAGACCACCGATCGTCGCGAGCCACATCCATGCGGGGACGTTCACAACCCAACCTCCGGGATTCTCAGCGCATGCCAGATAAACCCGGAGGTCTCCTCCGCCGCCGAGATGATCCTCGAACGACCGACGGCACCGGGAGCTCCACGCCGAGCTCCGTATTGACGACACCGCCGCTTAGGGAGTACTCCCCTCCATGCTGCGTCAATATTGTGCTCCACGAAGTGCGGTTAGCGCCACACAGGGTGAGCAGACCCACGTAACCAGGTGCAACGGGAATACGCTGCGTGTCGTTCGGGCCGGAACCGCCGTTACCTGAAGCCGCGCTGAAGATCCACTCATGCTGAGACCGCGACGGGATCCTGACAGGCGGTTCTCAGCAAAACTCGCATATCGTCATCCACGTGTCCCGCCTATCCCGCCTTCGCGGCAGGTGGACGATCCCCGCATTGATCGTGGTCCTCGCCCTCGTAGCAGGTGGCGTGTACTTCACTCGATCCGGAGACGACCCCGTAGCCGTTTCCTTCAAAGAAGCGAACATCGACGCACCTGAGAGCCCTGACAGCGCTCAGACGGTGACGATCGAGACACGCCTCTACCTCCCCCAGCAGACGCCCGCGCCCGCGATCATGCTCGCGCACGGCTTCGGCGGCAGTCTTCGCAGCGTGCACACCCAGGCCGAGGAGTTCGCCCGGCGCGGTTTCGTCGTTCTGACGTGGTCCGCGCGCGGTTTCGGCCGCAGCACGGGCCAGATCGCGCTGAACTCGATCGACCGCGAGGTCCGTGACGCGCAGAAGCTCCTCGACTTCCTCGGCACACGTGACGAGGTGCAGAAGGACAGCGGCGGTGACCCCCGCGTGGGCGTGACAGGCGCGTCGTACGGCGGCGCGTTGTCGCTGCTGCTCGCGGGTGTCGACAAGCGCGTCGACACCATCGTCCCCGTCATCACCTACAACGACCTCGCTCAGTCGCTGCTGCCGAACTCGGCGCTGGCGACACCGCGGGCGGACGCCACCCCGTCCGCCACCGCGTTCGGCGAGGACGGCGTCTTCAAGCGTTCGTGGGCGGGCATCTTCTTCTCCGCGGGCATGACGTCGATCGACCTCTCGTCCCCCACGGGCGACGCGCCCGAGACGGGCCAGCGGGAGTCGTCGAACCAGCAGGCCACCGTGCCGCAGCAGCAGCCGGGTGGGAACTCGGGTGGCCAGGGCCAGCAGCCGCCCACGCCGTCGCTCGGCGCGTGCGGCCGCTTCACGCCCGAGGTCTGCACCGCCTACACCGAGGTCGCCACGACGGGCAGCGCTTCGCAGCAGACGCTCGAACTGCTGCGCAAGTCGTCCCCGGTCGCCGTGACCGACCAGATCAAGCAGCCGACGATGCTGGTGCAGGGCGAGCAGGACACCCTGTTCGGCCTCGACCAGTCCGACGCCACCGCACGCCAGATCGCGGCGGCCGGCGGCCAGGTCAAGATGGTCTGGTACGCGGGCGGCCACGACGGCGGCAACCCCGGCACCGCGCTGCGCGGTGAGATCGCCGACTGGATGGACTTCCACCTGCGCGGCAAGGGAACCGACCCCGGCACCGGCTTCGAGTACACGGTGCAGGGCGCGTTCCGCTCGTCCGGCCAGCCGTCGCTGCGCACGGTCATCGCGCCGTCGTACCCCGGTCTCGCCCAGGGTTCCTCCACCGAGCGCAAGACGCTGAAGCTGAGCGGACGCGAGCAGGTCGTGGTGAACCCGGCGGGCGGCAACCCGGCGTCGATCAGCAACCTGCCCGGTCTGGGTTCGGCCTTGTCGCGGTCGTCGGCGATCTCGTCGCGGCTGTCGCTCGACATGCCGGGCCAGGCCGCGGTGTTCACCTCGGAGGAGCTGACCTCGCAGGTGCTGCTGACCGGGTCGTCGACGGTGAAGCTGCGCGTCGCGCGCGGTGACCAGACCTCCGGCGAGGCGATCCTGTTCGCGAAGCTCTACGACGTCGCCGCGGACGGCACCCGCACGCTGCCCGGCTCGATCGTCGCGCCGTTCCGCGTGGCGCTGCCCACGGACGGCTCGGCCGCCGAGGTGACGGTGACGCTGCCCGGCACCGTCCGTCCTGTTGAGAGCGAGCACAAGCTGGCTCTCGTGGTGTCCACGACGGACCAGGCGTTCGCGAACGCCGAGCAGCCCGCCGCGTACCGGATCTCGCTGGCCTCCGACGAGCTCTCGGTGCCGGTGGTGCCCGGCCGCAACGTCACCGAGGGTTTCCCGGTGGAAGCCTTGTGGGGCATCGTGATCGCGCTGCTGGTGCTGATCGGCGCCGGCATCATCGCGATGTTCCGCCGGCGCATGGCGCAGGACTCGGACCCCGACCTCGCCGACGTGCCGCTGGTCATCTCGAACCTCACGAAGGCCTACCCCGGCGGCGTGACGGCGGTGAAGGACCTGTCGTTCCGCGTGGAGCACGGCATGGTGCTCGGTCTGCTCGGCCCCAACGGCGCCGGCAAGACCACGACGCTGCGCATGGTGATGGGCCTGATCCACCCGTCCGAGGGCCACATCCGGGTCTTCGGCCACAAGGTCACGCCGGGCGCTCCGGTGCTGTCGCGCATCGGGTCGTTCGTCGAGGGCTCCGGCTTCCTGCCGCACCTCTCCGGTGCCGCGAACCTGCACCTGTACTGGGCGGCGACCGGCCGGCCGGTGGACGAGGCGCACTTCGAGCAGGCGTTGGAGATCGCGGGCCTCGGCAAGGCGGTGCACCGCCGCGTGCGCACGTACAGCCAGGGCATGCGCCAGCGACTGGCGATCGCCCAGGCGATGCTGGGTCTCCCGGACCTGCTGATCCTGGACGAGCCCGCCAACGGACTCGACCCGCCCCAGATCCACCAGATGCGCGAGGTCCTGCGCCGCTACGCCGCGGCGGGCCGCACGGTCGTCGTGTCGTCGCACCTGCTGGCCGAGGTGGAGCAGACCTGTTCGCACGTGGTCGTGATGCACAAGGGTCAGCTCGTCGCCGCCGGCGAGGTGGCCGACATCGCGGCGGGAGGCGGCGAGGCGACGTTCCGCGTCGACTCCCCCTCGAAGGCAGCCGATGTCCTGCGGGGCCTCGAAGGCGTGCACGACGTGCACGAGGACGAGGACGCCGTGCACGCGTCGATGAACGGTGTCCCGCGCTCCGTCGCACTGACCGCTCTCGTGGCGGCCGGGGTGGCAGTGGACCAGGCGGGCCCGCGACGCAGGCTGGAAGACGCGTTCTTGGAGCTGGTCGGTGAATGACTTCCTGATGGCAGCGGCGTCCGCCACGGCGGACGCCCCGAACCCCGCCGCGATCGAGGTGCTGGCCGACGCCGGCCTCGACGTGGCAGACGAGATCGCGGCGACGCCCGCGTTCGCGCCTGTGCGGACCGCTAACCCGAACCGCACGAAGGCACCGATCCGGCAGGAGGTGGACCAGTGAACGACAACGGAGTCCACACCGATCCCGGCGCGCTCAACGACCTCACCGACGCGGCCGCGCTGCAGCACACCAAGGTGGCGCCGGACGGCTCGTCGGTCGGGTACAAGGCGCGCCGCACGCTCCGCATCCACGTGGAGCTGCAACGGCAGATCCGCCGCCGCAGGACCCAGCTCGTGCTGGGCTTCCTGGTGCTGCTGCCGTTCATCCTCGCGGCGAGCTTCGAGATCGGTCAGTCCGACCCGAACCGCCGCTCCGGTGGCTTCGTGGACCTCGCGACCGCCAGCGGCATCAACTTCGTGGTGCTCACGCTGTTCGTGAGCAGCAGCTTCCTGCTGCCGATGATCGTGGCGCTGTTCTTCGGCGACACGATCGCGTCCGAAGCGTCGTGGTCGAGCCTCAAGTACCTGCTCGCCGCACCGATCCCGAGGCACCGCCTGCTGCGGCAGAAAGCCGTCAGCAGCGGCATCCTCAGCGTCTTCGCCCTGGCCCTGCTTCCCGCGGTGGCTCTGGGCGTCGGCGTGGCCTGGTACGGCGCCGGCGAGGTGGTGAGCCCGACCGGCGAAGCCGCCCCGTTCGGCGACGGCGTGCTCGGGATGGCGCTCGCGGTCGTCTACATCGCGATCAACCTGTTCTGGGTCGCGGGCCTCGCGATGTTCCTGTCCGTGTCCACCGACGCACCTCTCGGCGCGGTCGGCGGCACGGTGCTCGTCTCGATCCTGTCGCAGATCCTCGACCAGATCGAGCCGCTCGGGGACCTGCGCAACTACCTGCCGACGCACTACGCGATGGCGTGGGCCGACCTGCTCTCGACCGACATCGACTGGTCGGAGATGACCCGCGGGGCGTTCTCCGCGCTCGTCTACGGCGGCATCTTCACGCTGCTCGCGGCACGTCAGTTCAAGACGAAGGACATCACCAGCTAGCCATCACTGCACGCAGAACTCGTTGCCCTCGGGGTCGAGCATCACGACCCAGTGGCCCTTGTTGTCGTTGAACTCGCGAACCCGCGTGGCACCAAGGGAAACGAGCCGATCAACCGCCTCCAGCCCGGCGTTCACGTCGAGGTGGAGGCGGTTTTTCGCGGTCTTGCCCTCCGGCACGCGCTGGAAGAAGAACCGCGGCCCCTTCCCCTCGGGATCGATGATCGCCGAGTAGTCGTTGACCGACTCGAAGGGGATCTTGTTCTTGACGGCGAAGTCCTCCCACGACTCGAAGCCGGGAGGCGGCGGCTGCAGCACGTAACCGAGTGCGTCCGCCCAGAAAGCGGCCAGCTTGCCGGGGTCAGCCGCGTCCATCGTGACCTGGATTCCGATAGCCATGACGCCACCGTAGAAGCCAATGCGGACACCCACTGTCCGGAGTAGCGTGCCGTCCCATGTTGCGTCCTGTGCACTTCGAGATCCACGCCGCCGATCCCGAGCGGGCGCGGAACTTCTACAGCTCCGTCTTCGGCTGGAAGATCGAACAGTGGGGCGACATCCCCTACTGGATCATCACCACCGGAGACGACGACCAGGCAGGCGTGAACGGCGGCCTGCTCCCCCGCCGGGGCCCCGACCCCGCCGCGGACGCGCCGGTCAACGGTTTCGTCATGACGATCAGCGTGATCGACATCGACGTCGCCATCGCCGCCATCGAGGTCAACGGCGGCACGGTCGCACTGCCCAAGGACAAGATGCCCGGCGTCGGCCTGCTCGCGTACTACAAGGACACCGAGAACAACATCTTCGGCATCCTCCAGCCGGAAGAGCGCTAGGCGGGCCGCTTGCTCTTGGGCAACCGCGCGACGACGGCCTCGTAGGAGCCGTCGACCAGCTCCAGCAGGTCGTCGTCGGGCACGGAACCCTTGAGCGCGATGGTGTTCCAGCCGTACCGGCCGACGTAGCCGCTCACCGTGACGTCGCCGGGAAAGCGCTCTCGCCACACCGCGGCGGCCTCAGCGTCGACGCCGCACTTGAGCCCGACCGTGTGCACGTCGAGCCCGATGAAGGCGAACGCCTTCCCACCGACCTTGCACACCAACTCGGCCTCGCCCCACGGATACGTCTCTTCCGCGCCAGGCTTGCCCGCGCAGTACACGATCAACTCATCCAGTGTCACAACAGGAATTATCGCGCGCCGAACACCGCGACGAAACGAGTGAGCAGCCGGGCGAACTCCGCCCGCTCCTCCTCGCTCCAGTCCGTCATGGCGGCGGCACAAGCACTTTGCCGCGCCCGGTGCAGCTCAGCGGACGTGGCGCGCCCTCTGGGCGTGCGCACGAGCAACACCCGCCGGCCGTCTGCCTTGTCCGCGATCCTCGACACCAGCCCGGCGTCGACCGCACTGGTGACGAGCTTGCTGGCCCGAGGTTGATCAACGTGCAAAGCCAGGGCAACACTGGAAACCGTGGCCTGAGCCCCGGTCCGTTCTGCCGTTTCCACAACGTCGAGCACGTCAAAGGCCGGTACGGCCAACTCGGCCAGCGCCCGACGTGACTGACTGCGCCGCACAGCGATCAGCGCCTGCTCCACCGCGGCGAGGTGGGAGTCCACATCCACCCCGAGATCATGGCCGTCCCGCGCCCTGACGAAAGCTGTCCGCGCACATCTCACCCCAGAGGGCGATTTACGCGCGACGCGCGAATCGTTATACGCGAGCGGGATTACCCGCCGCAGTCACCGATCTCACCGTCAGCAACGTCCATAGTGGACGAACTAGCGGCCGGAGTCGCGTGAACGAAGATCCTCAGGAGACGGCACGCCGAGCCGGTCCATCTCGGTCAGGCACACCCGGACCGCCTCGGCGGCGTCGTAGGTGATCTCGGGTGCCACCTGCCGGCTCTCGGCGACCGTGAACCGTCCGGCACCGGCCGGCCGCACCCACGGGCCTGGCACCCAGTATTCGTCCGAGGTCGGCCGGAACGACATCCACCACATCGACTTGAACGGGTACATCCGCCGCAGCCGCGGTTCCCGCATCGCCGCCTCGACGAACTCGCCCAAGCCGTCCTTCTTGTTCGCGCGGTACTGCTGCCAGCTGAGCTCGGTCCGGTCGCCGCTCTCGTACGCGTCGGCCACGTCGACGAAATCGGCGAACGGCCACGCAGCGGCCAGCTCTCGCGGGGTGGCGCCGCCGAGCCAGGCCGCGGCAGATCCGGTGACCTCGGCCAGTTCGGTCGTGGTCACCCGGCTCAGGCGCATCTCCCGCAGTTCGTGCCGCACGTAGAACAGCCGCTCGTCACCGACCGGTGTGACGAGCGCAGCACGATCACCTCTGCTCGCCACCACGAAGCCGCCGAAGGCGCGCGGCGCGTCACGCAGGTCGATGTCGCAGCCGGGGCAGGCGGCCTGAAGCACGGCCGTGATGCCGCCCGCGTCGACCACGTCCTGATAAAAGCGATTCCCCCATGCCGTCCCGAGCTACCCGCGCGACGCGGGGTCACTTGACGCCGGCGGCGTCCATCCCTCGCAGTTCCTTCTTCAGGTCCTGGATCTCGTCCCGCAGCCGGCCCGCCAGCTCGAACTGCAGATCCCGGGCCGCGTTCATCATCTGGTCGGTCAGCGACTGCACCAGGTCCGCCAGCTCGGACCGGGCCATGCCGGCCCGCTCGTGCGAGGCGACGACGCCGGAGGAACGACCGCCCTCACCGGTGGCCCGCTTGCCGCGGGACTGGTTGCGGCCGGAACCGCCGACCGGCACCTCGTCCTCCACCTCGGAGTACACGGCCTCGAGGATGTCGGTGATCTTCTTGCGCAGCGGCTGAGGGTCGAGGCCGCGTTCGAGGTTGTAGGCGACCTGCTTCTCGCGCCGGCGGTTGGTCTCGTCGATCGCGTGCCGCATCGAGTCGGTGATGCGGTCCGCGTACATGTGGACCTCACCGGACACGTTTCGCGCGGCACGGCCGATCGTCTGCACCAGCGACGTGCCCGAGCGCAGGAAGCCTTCCTTGTCCGCGTCGAGGATCGCCACCAGCGACACCTCGGGCAGGTCGAGGCCTTCCCGGAGCAGGTTGATGCCGATCAGCACGTCGAAGTCGCCCAGCCGCAGCTGCCGCAGCAGCTCGACGCGGCGCAGGGTGTCGACCTCGGAGTGCAGGTAGCGGACCCGGATGCCCAGCTCCAGCAGGTAGTCCGTCAGGTCCTCCGCCATCTTCTTGGTCAGCGTCGTGACCAGCACCCGCTCGTCGCGCTCCGCCCGTTCGCGGATCGAGTGCACCAGGTCGTCGATCTGGCCCTCGGTCGGCTTCACGACGACCTCGGGGTCGATGAGGCCGGTGGGGCGGATGACCTGCTCGACGAACTCGCCGCCGGCCTGGCCCATCTCGTACGGGCCCGGCGTCGCCGACAGGTACACGACCTGGCCGATCCGGTCGGCGAACTCCTCCCAGGTGAGCGGGCGGTTGTCCAACGCCGACGGCAGCCGGAAGCCGTGCTCGACCAGGTTGCGCTTGCGGGAGGCGTCGCCCTCGTACATGCCACCGATCTGCGGCACCGTCACGTGCGACTCGTCGATGACCATCAGGAAGTCGTCCGGGAAGTAGTCGATCAGCGTCGCCGGCGCGGTACCGGCGCCGCGGCCGTCGATGTGGCGCGAGTAGTTCTCGATGCCGTTGCAGAAGCCGACCTGCTTCATCATCTCCAGGTCGTACTGGGTGCGCATGCGCAGGCGCTGGGCCTCCAGCAGCTTGCCCTGGCGCTCCATCTGCGCGAGCGTCGTCTCCAGCTCCGCCTCGATGTCGCGGATCGCGCGCTCCATCCGCTCCGGGCCCGCCACGTAGTGCGTCGCGGGGAAGATCCGGAGGTCGGAGACCTCCTTCACCACGTCGCCGGTGAGCGGGTGGAGGTAGAAGAGCTTGTCGATCTCGTCGCCGAAGAACTCGACGCGGATCGCGAGCTCCTCGTAGGACGGGATGATCTCGACCGTGTCGCCGCGCACGCGGAACGAACCGCGGGTGAACGACATGTCGTTGCGGGTGTACTGGACGTCGACCAGCAGGCGCAGGAACGCGTCGCGGTCGACCTCCACACCGGTCTCCAGCGGGATCGAGCGGTCGAGGTACGACTGGGGCGTGCCCAGGCCGTAGATGCACGACACCGACGCGACCACGATGACGTCGCGCCGGGTCAGCAGCGACATCGTGGCCGAGTGGCGCAGGCGCTCGACGTCGTCGTTGATCGAGGAGTCCTTCTCGATGTACGTGTCCGTCTGCGGGATGTACGCCTCGGGCTGGTAGTAGTCGTAGTAGCTGACGAAGTACTCCACCGCGTTGTGCGGGAAGAGCTCCTTCAGCTCGTTCGCCAGCTGGGCTGCCAGGGTCTTGTTCGGCGCCATCACCAGCGTCGGCCGCTGCAGCTTCTCGACCAGCCACGCCGTGGTCGCCGACTTGCCGGTACCCGTGGCACCGAGCAGCACCACGTCGCGCTCGCCGGCGCGGACGCGACGTTCCAGGTCGGCGATGGCCGCCGGCTGGTCGCCGGCGGGCTGGTACTCGCTGACCACGCGGAACTGCCCGTCGGTGCGCTCGATGTCACCTACGGGACGGTGCTCGGAGTGCGCCTTGACGGTGCTTTCCTCTGGCGGGAGCTCGGTTGCGAAAGCCACGGGAAGCACGTTACGCCGGAGGTCTGACAATTTCCGATTGAGCCTGGTCAGAGGCCTAATCGCAGGGGCAGCAGCAGCAATCGCAGCAGTCGCAGTCGCACCCGTCGCAGTCGAACGGGTTGTCCCGCCGCTTGTCGCTCCAGGGACCGGGGAACGGGTCGCGGCAGCAGAACTGGCACGTCCCGCACTCGTAGAGGAACGCCCCGCAGCCGCTGAAGCACCCGCGCGGCTGGGGCTGCCAGTTGAGCCTCGGGTAGGCCCACAGCCCGCTGCCGGGATCCGACCACCTGTGCTTGTGCGGGTCCCGGTTCTTGCGCCCGAACACCCGGATGACCGACTCCTCCAGCTCGTGCACCATCAGCCGGTGCATGAGCCGCGCGTCGACGAACTCCACCTCGTCGAGCGCCAGCTTGATCCCCGTGAGGGCGTCCAGGCACAGCCGGTGCGCCTCGGCGACGGGGGTCCCGGTGGCGATCAACGGGTTCCACGCACCCGATGCGCGGTCGGCCTCCAGGTCCTCCGCGGCGTCGATCAGGTGCGCGACCCGTCCGAACAGCCGCCCCACCTCGCGCAACGGCTCGACGTTCTGCGGCTTGCCGGCGAGCACGGCGGTCTGCGCGACGGCGAACCCGGTCGCGGTCTCCGTGGGTTCGGTGACCACGAGCACGGAGCTGCCGAGCCCCGCCCCGCCCTCCACCTCGGGCTGCCGGCGCACCGCGTCGACCATCACCGACGCGTCGAACCCGAGGTCGGACGCCGTTTCCAGCCCCTTGGAAGCCCAGCGCTGCGCCACCGCACGCCCGGCCCAGCCCACCCGGCCGGCGAGCCCGTCGCCGTCGTCCACGTGGTCCTGGATCTTCAACGACGCCAGCACGAGCGACACCGAGGCCGCCAGCCGCGCCCCGGAACCGACGGCCACGTCCGCGGACTTCATGCCGCGCAACGCACACGGCCCGGCGGTCCGCCGCGAGACGCCGGACTGCGCCTCCACGGCGGCCGAGATCATCAGCCCGTCGTAGTTCGTGACGAGGCGCGAGAGATGACCGTGCTCGTCGCGCAGCGACAGGCACATTCCACAAAGGTGTGAGAGCCACGCGGACCGCAGCTCAGCGCCCATTCTGTTGCGGCAGGGGCGGATGATCCCGAACATGCGCGGCATCCTAAGTGGCCGCGGGGCCCAACGATGGCAGTATCGCGGACGTGGCACACATCCATCCGCCGAAGATCGAGTACTTCGACCTGGACGCCAAGAGCAACACCGATCCCAAGGGACAGCTGCGCAGCGTCGACGAGTTCCGTCTCACGCCCACCGGCCTCTACATGTTCCGGCCGCTCGCGGGGCATCCGAAGATCAGCCACTTCGAGAGCTGGTTCCTGCCCAAGCTCAACATCCGCGTCACGCGCCAGTCGTGGCACCGGGGGCACGAGCTCGACTTCGACTTCTACGTCGACGTCGTGGAGATCAACGCGATCGGCAGCGTCTGGAAAACAACCGATCTGTACCTCGACCTGATAGTCCGAACGGGTCACAGCACAACCGTTCTGGACACGGACGAGTTGATCTCCGCAGTTCAGCACAACCTGCTCTCTCCGCAACGCGCGCAATGGGCGCTGGAAACCACCTACTCGGCGGTGTCCGGCATTTCAGCGCACGGTCACGATGTGGTCAGGTGGCTCACCTCTTCGGGTTGTCCTACGTCCTGGCGTTAGTACACAGAGCGTGTTCGTCACCTGACCGTGACGTAACAAATCGACCCGGCGTGTAACTGCGAGCACATATTTGACTACGCTCGGCGGCGTGGGAGCGGTCACTACACCTCAGTTGGTCGATGTCGTCGACACCATTTCGGGCGTGCGCGCTTATTCGTCCGGTGGCTCACGAACTCTTAGTTCGTGCAACGTCGAACGGTGGGGTCTGCGAATCGAGCATCCCACTCCGGAAGACCCGTTCTCGGACTCCGAGGTCACCTGGCTGATGCCCGAACTGGGCGTGCGCCTGACCACTTACCGCCCGCGTTCCCGGCACGCGCGCAGCACTCCGAGCGTGCTGTCCGCGGTGCGGGTCGAGCGCGACCACCGCCACTGGCAGACGACGGACCTGCTGCTGGGCCTGGCCGTCCCGGGCGGCACCACGGCCCGCATCGTGCGCAGCGAGGAGTTCGCCGCCGCCGTGGCTGGCCGCGTGCTCCGGCCGGGCGACGCCGACCAGGCGCTGCGCACGGTCCACCGCACCCTCGAAGAGCTGAGCAACGTCAACCACAACCTGACGTCGTGGCTGACGTGGCACGGCATCTACGACTCCTGGCCGCCCCTGTAGGCCTCGACCCGCGCGGCGGCCGCGTGCACCCAGGGATCCTTCGCCTCACCGTAGGCGAACCCGGTGGCGTCGGCCGCAAACCGCTGGGACAGCTCCAGCTTCAGGTTCGCGTACTCCTCGCGCGCCGAGGCGTCGTGCCGCAGCCAGTCGCGGAAGTCGACCGCCCACCGCCAGTTCGGAGCACCCTCGACCCGCAGGTGCAGGTTCACGCGCCGCCCAGGGTCGGCCCCGGCGTGCAGCCGCTTGCTCCAGTCACCCTCGCCACGCGGCGTGTCCTCGTACGGCCCGACGTACGGGAACCCGGCCTGCGCCAACGCTTCCCGCAGATCGTCCGCGGTCTCCATGTCCTCGACGGCCAACTGGAAGTCGAGCACGTCCTTGGCCGCGAGCCCCGGCACCGCCGTGGACCCGATGTGCTCGACGTGCCGCCCACCGGCCGCCATGCTGATCCGGCGCGCGATCCGCCGCGCCTGCGCAGGCCACCGCTCGTCGTAGGGCACCACGATCGGCGGGCCGGACGCGTAGGCCCCGGTCCGCAGGTTCTTCTCGAATCCCACCAACCGGTCCCACAACGTAGTGACGTCCGGAACCTCACCGCTGTTGTCCAGCCACACGTCCGCAACGGCCCGCCGCTGCTCATCGGTGGCCTGCGCGGCGATCCGGTTCTCGGCATCCTGCCGATCCATGCCGCGACTGCCAACCAGCCGCCCCAGCCGCGTCGCCGAGTCCGCGTACACGACGATCACCAGGTGGTACACGGCCGCCATGTCCCGCTCCACCAGCAACGGGATGTCGTGCACGACGATGGCGTCCTCAGGAGCCTCAGCCATCCGCTGCCCGGTCAACGCCCCGATCCGGGGATGCGTGATCCCGTTGAGCGTCTGCCGAGCCTCCTCGGAGGCGAACGCCTTGGCCGCCAACGCCGCCCGGTCAAGCGACCCGTCAGCTCGGAGCACGTCCTCACCAAACGCCCGAACGACCTCCTTGAGCCCGTCAGTCCCAGGCTCAAGCACCTCACGCGCAAGCTTGTCCGCGTCGATGACCACGGCGCCGCGCTCCACGAGCAACCGCGCGACCGTCGACTTCCCAGACCCGATTCCCCCGGTCAACCCCACCCTGAGCATGCGGGTCAGGTTAGACGGGCGGCGTCATCGACTGCTGGGCGAGTACCGGCAGGACCGCGACCAACTTCTCCTTGGGGATGAAGTTGTTCCGGTTGCGCACCACGAAGGTCGACTTCCCGAGCGACCCGATGAGCAACTGCTCGTCCTTGCCCTCGACCAACGTCCCCTTCTGCTTGCCGACATCGACCTCGGTGACCTTCGCCCCCTCGGCCCGCTCAGCCTCAACACTCTCGTTGACGCGAGTACGAGCCGTCAGGTCATCGGTGTACGTGGACAGCCCGATGACGATCTTGGCGTCCGGCAGGTTCTTCTTCTCGGGAATCCCGTAGTAACAGTCGATCTTCCCGGTCCGCCCGATCCCGGGCTCCTTGATGCCGACGATGATCCGAGGCTCCCCGCCAAGCTCCTGCCCGAGCGTCGCGTTCATGACCTCAGCGGGCACCACGAGCTCACAGTCGTCAGGCAACGCCCGATCCACCATCACCGGAACCCGCGACGGAGTCGTGGGCGGCGTGATCCGAGGAATCTGCGGCGGCGGCGCCTGAGTCTGAGGCACAGCAGCAGAACAGGCCGTGCAGACCGCCAACAGACCCGCGCCCAGTACCACGAAGAACTTGTTCCCACGCATAGGTTTGTCAACCTACACAACGAGGTTGGCCCTCCACCACAGAGTGAACGGGTGTCGCCCACACACAAACGTGGAAGCGCAACAGAACCCAGATCACCGCGAAGCCGAAGGCGAGCCGTCCTTTCCGAACGGGCTGGGCGGTGGGGTCCCGTCACGAGTCGCGCCACAGCTCTTGCTGCATCAGGTCAGGGGTGTCAACTCGACACGCTTTTCGTCGAGTTGACACCCCTGACCTGATGTGGCCCGCTCTTGGTGCGGCTCGTGACGGGACCCCACCGCCAACGCAACCTTCTACGCAACGCGCAGCCGCCCAAAGCAACAGGCGTGCCATCTACCCGCAGACGGCGCCACCCCCCCGATCAGATTGCCGGGGGTCTGGGGGCAGAGCCCCCAGGGGAAGCAAGCAAGGCGACCAGGCCGCCCGCACGGTGACCACCCGCAAGGTCGCCGCCCGCAAGGAACCGCACGCTAACGCAGGCGTCCCCCCGATCTCGGAACCCCTACAACTCAACCTACTCAGCACCCCTGACTGAACTCAGGCCCCCACACCCAAAGGGTGCAGGGGCCTGAGTTCAGTCAGCTACAAGCCAGGGGAATCCCCAGACTCACATGCCGCCCGACAGCTTCTCCCGCAGAGCAGCAAGCTGCTCGTCAGAAGCAAGCGTGCCACCGGACTGAGCCGGCGCGCCAACGGACGCGGAAGGAGCGTCGCCACCGGAGGTGTAGTTGCCCGCACCCTCGGCCGAAGCCTCTTCCTCGGCCTCGGCGGCCTTGCGGATCTGCTTCATGTGGGCCTCGTAACGAGTGTGCGCCTCGGCGTACTGGCGCTCCCACTCCTCACGCTGCTTGTCGAAGCCCTCGCCCCACTCCTGCGACTCCGGGTCGAAGCCCTCGGGGTAGATGTAGTTGCCCTGGTCGTCGTACTCGGCGGCCATGCCGTACTGGGTCGGGTCGAACTCCGTGTCGACCGTGAAGCCCTCGTTGGCCTGCTTGAGCGACAGCGAGATGCGACGGCGGTCGAGGTCGATGTCGATGACCTTGACCATGACGTCGTCGCCGACCTGGACGACCTGCTCCGGGATCTCCACGTGGCGCTCGGCCAGCTCGGAGATGTGGACCAGGCCCTCGATGCCCTCGTCCACGCGGACGAACGCACCGAACGGAACCAGCTTGGTGACCTTGCCCGGCACGATCTGGCCGATCGCGTGGGTGCGGGCGAACTGGCGCCACGGGTCTTCCTGCGTCGCCTTGAGCGACAGCGACACGCGCTCGCGCTCCATGTCGACGTCGAGGACCTCGACGGTGACTTCCTGGCCGACCTCGACAACCTCGGACGGGTGGTCGATGTGCTTCCAGGACAGCTCCGAGACGTGGACGAGACCGTCGACGCCACCCAGGTCCACGAAGGCACCGAAGTTGACGATCGAGGACACGACGCCCTTGCGGACCTGGCCCTTCTGCAGCTGGTTGAGGAACTCGCTGCGGACCTCGGACTGGGTCTGCTCGAGCCACGCGCGGCGGGACAGGACCACGTTGTTGCGGTTCTTGTCCAGCTCGATGATCTTCGCCTCGAGCTCACGGCCGACGTACGGCTGGAGGTCGCGGACGCGACGCATCTCGACGAGCGAGGCGGGGAGGAAGCCGCGGAGGCCGATGTCGAGGATGAGACCACCCTTGACGACCTCGATGACCGTGCCCTTGACGGGCTCGTCCTTCTCCTTGAGCGCCTCGATGGTGCCCCACGCACGCTCGTACTGAGCGCGCTTCTTGGAGAGGATCAGACGGCCTTCCTTGTCCTCCTTCTGGAGAACAAGCGCCTCGACCTCGTCACCGACCTTGACGACCTCGTTGGGGTCGACGTCGTGCTTGATCGACAGTTCGCGCGAGGGGATGACGCCCTCGGTCTTGTAGCCGATGTCGAGCAGGACCTCGTCCCGGTCGACCTTGACGATCGTGCCCTCAACGATGTCGCCATCGTTGAAGTACTTGATCGTCTTGTCGATAGCTGCGAGGAAGTCCTCCTCCGTCCCGATGTCGTTGATCGCGACCTGCTTGGGAGCAGCGGCAACGGGGGCGGTGGTGGTGTCGGTGGACATTAGGTAGGTGGCTCCGGTACGGATTGGCATTGATTGGCTGGTAGTGGTGCGCGCGCAGCGACACAGCGACCTGGAATCCCGCGGTTCTGGATCATGGGCAGCACTAACCCACTACGCACGCGATATCGTACGCGGCCGCGAGACGCGCAAGCAAACCAGCCCCCATGTGAAGGAGCAGTGTGTCCAACCAGCACGCGAGCGCGGAACAAGCGCTCGGCACCACCGGCATCGTCAAGCGCGGGGCGGACGCCGCCGAGTCGCGCGTGGCGAACCGAATCTGGTGGGACGCGGACGCCGACGACTACCACGAGACGCACGGCGACTTCCTGGGCGCGGCGGACTTCGTCTGGTGCCCGGAGGGCGTGCGTGAAGAAGACGTCAGGTTCCTGGGTGAAATCGCTGGTCAACGGGTCCTGGAGGTCGGCTGCGGCAGTGCCCCGTGCGCACGCTGGCTCAAGGACAACAAGGCGGACGTCACCGCCTTCGACATCTCCGAGGGCATGCTCCGGCACGCCCGCGTGAACAACGCCGCCACCGGCATCGACGTCCCGCTCGTCCAGGCCAGCGCCGACCAGCTCCCGTTCAGGGACGACTCCTTCGACGCCGCCTGCAGCGCGTTCGGCGCAGTGCCGTTCGTCGCGGACGTCGAAGAAGTTTTTCGCGAACTCGCCCGCGTGCTCCGGCCGGGCGCGCCCTGGGTGTTCTCGGTCAACCACCCGATGCGGTGGATCTTCCCCGACGACCCCGGCCCGCTCGGTCTCACGGTCACGCAGTCGTACTTCGACCGCACCCCCTATGTAGAGGTGGACGACGAGGGCAAGGCCACCTACGTGGAGCACCACCGCACGCTCGGCGACTACGTCCGCGCGCTCACGAACACCGGGTTCGTGGTCGAGGACCTGGTCGAACCCGAATGGCCGAAGGGCCACACCCGCAACTGGGGCCAGTGGAGCCCCCTGCGCGGCAAGCTCTTCCCCGGCACCGCGATCTTCCGGACCCGCCTGACGTCGTAATCTCAACGGCCATGACCTCGGCACGCGGACTAGTAGCGGCCCAGTCAGCACGTTTCGCGTCGCTGGATCCGTTGCTCCCTCCCGCCACCGAACCGCCGATGGACGGCCACGTCATCACGGCGGCGCTGGCGGACGGCACGCGCGTGGCCGGGGTCATCAGCCACCAGAGCTTCGAACCGCACTCGACCACGCGGCTGTGGTCGACGGCCGAGGTCTGGGAGATGCTGCCCCTGGTCGGGGAGGCGCAGGGCATGGACGCGCTGCTCACCCGCTTCCGCCGGCACCTCGACTCGCAGGAGATAGGCGACGACACGGCGTGCGTCGTGCACTGGCCGAGCCGCGACAGCAAAGCCGCACGAACGTTCCTGGATCACGGCCTCGTGCCGCTGTCCGTGCTCGCCGTGCGCCTGAAAACGCCGACCCAGCACATCTCCCGCACGCTCACGATCCGCCGGGCGACCCCACACGACCTGGAGACCGTGCTGGAGCTGTCACTCGCGGAGCTGGAGTACTCCTCCTACGTCGGCTCGACGATCGTGCGGCCCGAGGCCGCATCCACCAAGCGCCGCGCTCTCACCGAGCGGCTCAAGAACGCGAGCCCCATCTGGCTCGCCGAACGCGACGGCATCGCCGTGGCGCTCGCCGAGTGCGCGATCGTGTCGTCCGAGCCCGGCACGATGGCGGCCGCGCGACTCCCCCGCGGCCGCTGGGGCTATGTGAACTGCGTCTCCGTGCTCGCGGGCGCCCGCGGCACCGGCATCGGTCAGCAGCTTCTCGCCTACGCCCACCAGGAACTTCACCGGATGGGCACGGTCGGCACCTACCTCTATTACAACCCGCCGAACCCGCTGAGCAGCGTCTTCTGGCCGCGGCAGGGCTACCGGCCGCTGTGGACCGTCTGGGAAGTACGCCCCGCCTCCGCCCTTAGATGACCTATGTCCGAGTTGCAGAGCGCCGAAGGCTGCGGGAGAATTTGTACTGACCGGTCAGTTTAAACGGAGGGTAAAGCCGTGGAGATCCACGCAAGTCGAGCAGGCGTCAACGGGGGCCATGGTCCCCTGCTCCGGCCGACTTCGCTGATCGTGAAGCCCGGCGAGCTCACGCTGGTCGCGGGCGAGCCCGGCACCGGTCACACGGCGTTCGGCCTGCTGCTGTCTGGCCGCATGAAGCCGTCCACGGGCACCGTGTCGCCGGACGCGAAGACGCTGCGCAAGCGCGTCGTGCTGATCGACGCCCCCGAGGTGAACGAACCGGAAGAGGCGCTCAGCCTGTCCGCCGTCGTCGGCGAGGAGCTCGCGATGAACGGCATGCCCTCCGGCAAGAAGGCAGTGCACGACTGGTTGGTGGAGCACGCCGCCGATGAGCACGCGGCCAAGCGCTTCGAACACGTGCCGGCGCGCACGCGTTGCGCCGTGATGCTCGACCTGGCCGCCGCACGCCCTGGCGTCACGGCGCTGATCCTCGACTGCCCAGACCGCTACCACCCCGACCCGCGCGAGTGGTTCGCACTGGCCCACGACCACGTGACCCCCGAACGGTCCGTCGTCGTCCTGTGCTCGAACTCCTCCGCACACATCCTCGACCTCCCGCACGCGCGCCTTGGTGAGGACAACGACACCAAGATGGAGATCTCCGCATGAGCGCCCTTCGGATGGCCTTCAACGAACTCCGCCGGATCACCTCCGGCAAGCTCCCCAAGCTCGCCGTCCTGGCGCTGGCGCTCGTGCCGCTGCTGTACGCGTCGCTGTACCTGTACGCCAACAAGGACCCGTACGCGAACCTCAACCACGTCCCCGCCGCGCTGGTCGTGAAGGACAAGGGCGCCAAGGACCTCAACGCCGGCAAGGACGTCGCGGACGAGCTGCTGAACGGCAAGAAGTTCAACTGGCAGGTCGTGGACGACGCCGACGAGGGCGTGCGCAAGGGCAAGTACATCTTCGCCCTGACGCTGCCGGAGGACTTCTCCGAGGCGCTCACGTCCGCGGAGCAGAACAAGCCGCGCCAGGGCGTGCTGACCCTGACCACCAACGACGCCAACAACTACCTGGGCAGCACGATCGCGAACCAGGTCGTCTCCGAGGTGCGCAGGGCCGTCACGGCGAAGGTCTCCACCGAGGCCGCGGACAAGCTGCTGCTCGGCTTCTCCACGATCCGCCAGGAGACGACCAAGGCCGCCGACGGCGCCAAGCAGCTCGCGGACGGCAGCGCGACGTTGCGCGACAAGATCGGCGAGCTCGACAGCGGCGTCCAGCAGCTCTCCACGGGTGCGGTGACGGCGGCCAACGGCGCCGCGCAGCTCCGCGACGGCACGCACGAACTCCGTTCGCAGACCGCGGCGCTGCCCGACGGCGCGAAGAAGATCGCGGACGGCGCGCGCCAGGTCGCCACCGGCAACGAGACCGCCGCGACCCAGGCCGAGGAGTACGCGAAGAAGGCCCAGGCGCTCGTCGGCGTGCTCGACCAGGCCAACGGCGACATCGCGAACCGCTTGCGCGCCTTGGGTTTCACCGAGGAGCAGGTGCAGAACGTGCTGGGCACGATCGGCCAGGTCCGCAAGCCGGTCGACGACGCCAACGGCAAGGTCCAGGGCGCCGCCGGTGATCTCCGCAAGCTCGCGACCGGCGCGGACCAGGTGGCCGACGGCGCCGAGCAGCTCTCGTCCAAGATGCCCGGCCTGGTCGCCGGCGTCGCCAAGCTGGACGACGGCGCGACGAAGCTCGCCGACGGCAACGCGCAGCTCCGCGACGGCCTGCAGAAGGCGGCGACGGGCACCCCTCAGCTCAAGGACGGCGCCACGAAGCTCGCGAGCGGTGCGGCGGAGCTGAGCGACGGCCTGTCCGGTGGCATCAACAAGATCCCGGACCAGGACGACCCGACGCGCGCCGCGATCGCGCAGGCGATCGGTGACCCGGTGGCGGTGCGCGGCCTGTCCCAGACGAAGGCCGCCACGTACGGCGCCGGCCTGGCCCCGTTCTTCCTGGGCCTGGCGACGTGGATCGGCGCGTTCGTGCTGTTCCTGCTGCTGCGTCCGCTCTCCCGCCGTGCGCTCGCCGCCGGTCAGTCCGCGCTGCGTGTCGCGTTGGGCGGCTGGCTGCCAGGTGCGTTGCTCGGCATCGTGCAGGTGCTGGTGATGTTCACCGTCGTGCGGTTCGTGGTCGACATCGAGCCGTCGAACCCCATCGGCACGTTCGGGTTCCTCGCACTGATGTCACTGACGTTCGTGGCGATCCTGCACGCGCTGAACGCCGCGTTCGGTGCCGTGGGCAAGTTCCTGGGCCTGATCCTGCTGATCCTTCAGCTGGTCAGCGCGGGTGGCACGTTCCCGTGGCAGACGATCCCCGTGCCGCTGTACCCGCTGCACTACGGCCTGCCGATGGGCTACGCGGTCGACGGCCTGCGCCACCTGATGTACGGCGGCGACCTGGGCAGCGTCGGAAAGGACGCGCTGATCCTTCTCGCCTGGCTGCTCGGGGCCCTAGCCTTGACTTCCGTGGCGGCCTACAAGCAGCGGGTGTGGACAGCGTCCAAGCTGAAGCCGGAGCTCGTGCTGTGAGCGCGCGAACGACAGCGACCAAGCAGAAGCTCTTCGACGCGGCGTTGAAGCTGGTCGGCGAACGGGGCGCGGCCTCGGTGACGGTCGACGAGATAGCCGCGGAGGCCGGCGTCGCCAAGGGCACGATCTACTACAACTTCGCTTCGAAGGACGCCCTCGTCGAAGCGCTGCTGCACCACGGCGTGGAGATCCTCGCGGGCCGGCTGCGGTCCGCGGAGGGGTCCGAGGACTCGCTGGAGGCACTGGTCGACGAGATGCTCGGTTTCTGGGCCGAGTACCCGGCGTTCGGCCAGCTGCTCGTCTCGGAGCTGTGGCGCACGCCGGGCCAGTGGCACGGCACTCTCTCGTTGCTGCGCGACGACATCGTGTCGATCGTGCGCGGTCAGATGAAGCGCCTGTCCGACGCGGGCCGCCTGCCGGAAGGCGTGGAGGTCGGCACCGCGTCGGCGGCGTTGTTCGGCACGTTGCTCGTGATCGCGCTGGACTGGCAGGTGTTCCAGCCGGAGCGGTCACGGGCGGAGGTGCGTGACTCCGTCATGCTGCTGGTGCGGGGGATGCGCTCGGCGCGTCAGAGCTGAGCGATCCGCTCCGGTCGTTGCAGAGCGGAGACCTGGGCGATCACGACGACGGCCAGCGCCGCGGCCACGACGGTGAGCACCGCGGACAGCACCGCCGCCGCGCGGTAGGCGGGCCCGTCGACGAACGTCTCGGCCACGTTGGCGAGCATCATCGCGAGGAACGCGTACTGCCAGGGCTTGATCCACGGGCTGGGCACCCGTTCCTCGAACGGCCTGTCGTGCTGCGCCACGTCGGACGCCCGCCACACGTCCGCCATCTGCTTCGCCTCGCGCAGCCCGATCGCCGTGGCGTTGACCGAGGCGCGCCGGACCCAGATCACGAACGCGACCGCGGCGGGCAGCAACAGCAGCGACGCGAGCACGTCCCGCCTCGCCTCACCCGTGCTCAGGTCGAGTGCTGTGCCGAGCACGCTCGCCACGGCGACCAGCACGATCAGGCCCTGGGCCACGTACCCGGTGATGCGGACGTCTCTCAGTTCGATGTGGCCGCTCATCACGCCTCCACCTGGACGGGAACGGCTTCCTGCCTCTCGCCGACCCGCTTGATCATCTGCGCCGCCAGGACAGCCGCGACGACCAGACCCGCGGTGGAGACCGTCGACAGCAACGCGAAGTCGTCCAGCGCTGCGCGGCCGGCGATCAGGCCGAGCGCGTTCGAGCCGATGTAGGTGATCCACCAGCCGGTGACGAGGCCGCTCTGGGGTCGCTTCTGGAGCCCGACCATGGGCTGCGTCCGATCAGACCCGCGCCAGATGTCCTGCATCACCGCGTACGGGATGAACAGGTTCGCGAACGGGATGATCCAGCCGACGATCACCCACATGTTCGTCCAGCGGTGCTGGTGCCTGGACGTGATGGTGTCGGAGTTGAGCCGTGCCTGGCGCATCCAGGCGATGAACAGCACACCCGCGACGACCTGCACCAACAGCGCGACGAAGCTGGCGGCCAGGACCGTGGCCTCGTCGACGGAGATCCACAGCAGCGCGGCCGTGACGACCTGGGTCGCCGCGGAGAACGCGATCGCCCCCGTCGCCGCCGTGCCGAACCCGCGCACAGATCTGACAACCTCAGAACTCATTCGACTTCCCCCCGAATGCACACGTCCCCCGACGTCGGCACCGAGCGTACGACGTCAACGCCCGATCGAGCGATGCGTTTGACCGAGCAGGGCCACATGCCCGCAGGTACGAACGAAGACATGCCGAAACTGCTGAGCATCGCCACCGTCCTGCTCGCGACCATCGCCCTCACGGCGTCCCCGGCGCAGGCCGACCCCGTGCCACCGGCGCCCGTCCCGGTGAAGGCCACCGCGGACTTCCAGGAAGCGTTGTTCACCCCCGTCGCCGGTGTCCTCGACTTCGAGGAGACAGCCGACGGCATCAAGGTCGCCGGCGAGTTCAAGAAGGGCTTCGCCTCCGACGCGCCGTCGGACTACCAGCTGGTGGTGCTCGACAACGCGGAGGTGATCCTGGACTTCACCAAGGACTTCCAGAAGGTCGCCGAGATCGAGGCGGCGGAGGTCACGACGTTCGAGTTCGTCACGAAGACCAAGCAGAAGATCGCGGACATCCGCAACGAGGACGTGGTGGTCCGTCAGCTCGTGGACGTGGCCGCCGGCATCAAGGTGCAGGCGGAGATCGGCCGGGCGAAGGTGCAGAAGACCGAGGTCCGGTAGCGCGTCAGCGGGCGTCCTCGTGGTGCAACGAGGGCGCCCGTCCCGCCAGACCTCGTTCGACGGCCTCCAGCACCGCACGGTTCGTGCGCAGCACCGCGTCGTGCGCGAACGCGCCGAGCAACACCTGCTGCGTCGGATGCGGGAGCACGGGGTCAGGTACAGGCGCGGACGTGTGCACCTCCACCACCGGTGCGTCTTCGGCGAGAAGGTGCCGCACGGCGTTGAGCACGCCCACGCGATAGCTGTCGTGCACCCAGGCCACCAGCAGGTTCACCAGCTGGCCGTCGAGCTCGTCCTCGACCTCCGCCGCGAGGTTCGCGGGGTGCTCCCAGTCGGCCCTGACCCACGTCGGCCGATGTCCCCGCGAGATCGACGCCCGCGCCGCCCGTCCGGGACCGTCGTCGGCCATCAACGGCTGCGTGCGCGACGGCAGCACCACCCGCCACCCGCGTGCCACGAGTTGTCCCGCGCAGCCGGCCAGCATGCCGGTCCCGCCGAGCACCAGCGCCGTTCTCATCGAGCACGCTCCTCCCCGACCGAGGCGAGCGGGCCCGAGAGCCACCGCTCCACCTGCCGCTGCCCGCGCAGCCGCACGACCACGACGTCGTCGACGAGGGCGAGCACCCTGACCCGGTTGCGCCGGTAGCTCTTCCAGCCCCACCGCAGGATGTGCCCGGGATCGGTGAAAGCCGACCACAGCGACGACTCCCGATTACCGTTCCACAGCTCCACCCCGGCCGCGCGACGTCTGATCGTGCGACTCACCAGCCGTCGCATCACGACCGGGAACCGGTGGTCGAGCCACACCACCGTGTCCGCCCGCGCGAGCAACCTGGGCCGTGCCGCCTTGTACTGGTACTCGGTGACCCAGTGGTCCTCGCGCGCGAACGCGGCCACCTCGTCCAGGAACTCCGGCCGCGGCGTCCACTGTGGACCCCAGTAGAGGCTGTCCAGCTCCACGCGCCGCAGGTCGTGCTGACGGGCGATGCGCAGGCAGAGCGTCGACTTGCCGGACCCCGCGTTGCCGGCGACGAGGATGCGCCGGGGCACGTGCGGCAGCGGATCAGCTGGTCCGAGCAACGGCATCGAGCCAGATTAGGGGAGACCGCAAGGGCCCCGACACACACGCAGGGCCCCCGGGAAGTCCCGGGGGCCCTGCGGTGTGAAACAACGTCAGAGAGCGGTGACGTTCGTCGCCTGCGGGCCCTTCTGGCCCTGCGTGACGTCGAACGAGACCTTCTGGTTCTCCTCGAGGCTGCGGTAGCCGCCGCCGTTGAGGGCCGAGTAGTGGACGAAGACGTCAGCGCCGCCGTCCTCGGGGGCGATGAAGCCGAAGCCCTTTTCGGCGTTGAACCACTTGACGGTGCCGTTTGCCATGTACTGCTCCTTCAATGCTGAAGAGCAAGCCGCACTTTGCGACTGCCCCGTGGTTGGTCGAGAGCCGACCGCCCCATCCGCGAAGAAGGAGAAGCGCTCGCAACTGAAGTTCGGCGAGCGTGATAAGCACACGAACACAAAACCGCAACCAATGAAGCAGTCTACCGCATGCCCCAGGGCTTCAGCCACGCCTTCGCTGAGGTACCGCGAACCGCTGCTGCATGATCGAGATCCGGAAGATGACGAAGCAGGCGAGCCCGGCCGCCCCGATCGCGCACAACGTCGACAGCGTCGAGAACACGACGTACAGAGGCGTGTCGAGCAGGAGCGACTCCAGCACGTCGCCCAGCACCATCGCGAGGAACGTGAGCTGCCACGGTCTGATCAGCGGACTCGCCACGCGCTGCGCGAACGGCACCTCTCGCTGGGCCGGGTCGCTCGCCTTCCACACCTGCGACACCATGCGCACGCCGTGCAGCGCGATCGCCTCGGCGTTGTGGGTGGCGCTGCGGAACCAGATGACGAACGCCACACCCGCGGGGATGACCATCATGATGGCCAGGAAGCTCCACGAGGACGATCCGCCCTGCCAGTCGTTGATCGTGCCCCAGATGGACTCCGCGGCGACCAGCGCTATCAGGCCCATGCTGACGTAACCGGTGACCCGGACGTCCTTCAGCTCGATGTAGGTGTCCAACGCAACACTCCCCGAACGCGGCGAACTGCGCGGCAGACTACCGCCCGAATCCGCAGCCGAGTTCGGTGAAGGTCGCGAGCTTCTCGGCGGCCCGCACGACGACCTCATCGATGCCGTCGAGCACGACACGGTCACCGACGCGGCGGGCGGGCAGCAGCGGCACGTCGGCCTTGCCGCACTGCTCGGCGATCGACGTGAACGCCCGTGCGGCGGCCAGCGGCGCGACCAGGGGCTCGCCGGTCTGCCGGTGCCGGATGAGGTTCTCCAGCAGATCGACGGGCGGTGCCACGGCCATGCGGTGGTCGTTGACCGTGAGTCTGTCGTCGTCGTACCACCAGACGGCCTGCCCTAGCGTTCCGTGCACGAGGACGACTGGTGGCAACGATGTCGTCGCACAGAGCGTGGTGGCGACGACGACCGGCGGTGCGCCCTCAGCCGTCACCCGAACACAGGCCGTGTCGTCCGCACTGATCGTGTCGCGGCACCGGTACAGCTCGAGTTCGACGGCGATGTCGGTCCGTTCCTCGACATCGGCGAGCAGCAGCGCGTTCTGCAGTGCGTGCGCGAACGGGTTCACGAGCGTGCCGTCCTCGCCTTGCCGTCCGGCCCAGTCGGAACGTTCGTAGTAGGCGTCCGTGCGCGTCCAACGCCCGGCGGCGCCGATGCCGGTGATGTCCCCCAGCGCGCCGGAACCGATCAACGAGCAGAGCCGCCGGTACGAGCCCGTCCCCTGCGTCTGGAACCCGACCTGGCCGACCAGCCCGCGTTTGAGCGCCTCGGCGGAGATGTCGTCGAAGTCGGTCGTCGACAGCACCGCGGGCTTCTCGACCAGCACGTCGCAGCCCAGTTCGAACGCCTCCAGGACGAGGTCGCGGTGCGTCGCGGGCGGCGAGGAGATCACGACGATCTCGGGATGGAGCTCGGCTGCCAGCGACGGCAGGTCCGGGTAGGACGGCACCGGCGCGTCCACGTCCACGACGTCGACCACCCCGACGAACGTGGCGAGGCCGTCGTGGCCGAGCCGGACCAGGTTCTCCACGTGCCGCGCCCCATGTCCCCGAGCGCCGACCAGAGCAACACGCATCGCTCTCACCCTTCTCGGGCGGACTCAGCCGCGAGCGCCAGGGGTCCGCCGATCACCAGCGCCAGCGGAGGCAGGGCCCACACCAGCACACCGGCGACCACCAACGCGGCCATCAGCATCAGCCGAGGTGGGTGGAATTTCAATGCGCCGCGCCAACCAAGACACGTTTGCGACAGCATCCAGGCTCCAACGGCCGCCGAAGCCGTCAACACCGCCACCCGAACGGGCAATGGCGCCGGGAGCACGGTGACCACTAAGAGGACGTCGAGCCCGAGCACGGCCCACGCCAGCCCGAAGATCACGCCGGGCACCCACTGCACGCGCAGCACCGACCAGAACCGTCCGGGCGGGAGCTCCGAGCGCAGCACCTCGCGGGCAGCGCCGAACGCCGAGAAGGCCGTCACGACCGGCAGCGAGGCCACGAACACGAACACCCCGAGCAGCAGGGTGTCCGCGAGCACCTCGAACCGTCTCATCCCTTCAGGCCCGTCGTGGCCACGCCGGCGACCAGGAACCGCTGGAACGCCAGGAAGAACAGCCCGATCGGCACCACCGACAGCACCGACATCGCGAACATGGGCCCGAACGAGGAGGACGACGTCTGGTCGACGAACAGCCGCAGCCCCATCGGGATCGTGTAGTTCTCCGTGGACGACAGGTAGATCAGCTGCGAGAAGAAGTCGTTCCAGGTCCAGATGAACGTGAAGATCGCCGTCGTCACCAGCGCCGGCCTCGACAGCGGCAGCACCACGTACCGGTAGTTGCGGACCGGCCCGCAGCCGTCGATCTTCGCCGCCTCGTCCAGCTCACGCGGGATGCCGCGCATGAACTGCACCATCAGGAACACGAAGAACGCGTCGGTCGCGAGCAGCTTCGGCCCGATCAGCGGCACGAAGGTGTCGATCATCCCCAGCCGCTGGAACACCACGTACTGCGGGATCAGCGTGACGTGCGCCGGCAGCATGATCGTCACCAGCGCGAACGCGAACAGCGGGCCGGAGAGCCGGAACCGCAGCCGGGCGAACGCGTAGGCCGCCAGCGAGCACGACACGACGTTGCCGATCACGGCGCCCGAGGCGACGATCGTGGAGTTGCGCAGGAACGTCCAGAACGACTCGCCGCCCGCGCCCTCCAGCGCACCCGCGTAGCCGTCCGTCGTGACGCGACCGGGGAACAGCGAGCGCAGGTTCGCCACCAGGTCCTCGACCGGGGTCAGCGACGCCGAGACCAGCCACACGATCGGATAGAGCACCAACGCCAGCGCGGCCAGGCACAGCAGGAAGGTCGCGGCCCGTCTCATCGTTCGTCTCCGTAGAACACCCAGTACCGCGAGGTCCGGAACAGCACGGCGGTGATCAGCGCGATCGCCACCAGCAGCACCCACGCCATGGCCGACGCGTAGCCCATGCGGAACTCCGTGAACCCGCGTTCGTACAGGTAGAGCGTGTAGAACAACGTCGAGTCGGCCGGTCCCCCGCGCCCGCCGCTCACCACGAACGCCTGCGTGAACGCCTGGAACGCGTGGATCGTCTCCAGCACGAGGTTGAAGAACAGCACCGGCGACAACATCGGCAGCGTGATCGACGCGAGCCTGCGCCACCACCCGGCGCCGTCCACCGCGGCCGCGTCGAGCAGGTCGCGCGGGATCTGCTGCAACCCGGCCAGGAAGATCACCATCGGGGCGCCGAACTGCCACGCGGACAGCAGCACGATGGTGAGCAGCGCGGTGTCCGGCGTGTCGACCCAGGTGTCGAAGATGGCCCGCCACGCCAGCGCCAGCCCGACCGACGCGCCCAGCAGCGAGGGCGCGTAGAAGGCCGAGCGGAAGAACGCCTGACCCTTGCCGCGCAACGAGTTCAGCAGCAACGCGACGGCGAGAGCCAGGAGCAGCTTCGCCGGCACCGACCACGCGACGTACTTGAGCGTCACGCCGACCGAGCCCAGGTAGCGCGGGTCGTCGCCGAACAGCCTGGCGTAGTTGTCGAGGCCGACCCACCGAGGTTCGTTGAACAGGTCGTAGTCGGTGAACGACAGGTACAGCGACACGACCATCGGCGCCACGGTGAGTCCGATGGCGCCGAGCAGCCACGGCGCCAGGAACAGGTACGGCACTACTTCAGTGCTTCTTCCGCGTCACGCCAGAACTCGTCCAGCGCCTGGTCGATCGTCTTCTTGCCGAACACGACCTCTTCGTGTTTGCGCTGCATCAGCTTGTAGATCGTGCCGTCGCCCTTGGGCGGGGCCGGTGGCGCGTCGCCGAGCTTCGCGTCGACGGACTTCTGGTACTCGAAGACGACTTTGTTGGCGCCGCTGATGTTCTGCGCCACGGCCTCGCGGGTCTTGAGGTTCGCGGGCAGGCCGCGGTTGGCGCCGAGGATCTTGCCCGCGTCCGGGTCGTTGAGCAGGAAGTCGATCAGCTTGACCGCCGCGTCCTTGTGCTTGGTGCGGGCCGACGCGCTGATGAGCTGCGACGGTTTGCGGTAGGAGCCGAGGACTTCCTTGCTGTCACTGGGATACGGGCCGAGCTTGAGTTCGTCCGGCCGCACGGTGTTGTAGCCGCCGTACAGGCTGTCGTAGCTGTGTTCGGACGCGGACAGCTTCTTGCCCATCGGGGTCTGCTCGGCGCCGGCGTTCAACGTGGTCACCAGTTCGGGCGGCGTGGTGGCGTTCGCGTCGCGGAAGTCCTTGGAGAGCTGCCAGAACGCCTTGAGATCGTCCTTGCCGTAGCCGAGCTTGCCGTTCTCGTAGAGCGCCTTGCCGCGTTGCCGCAGCCAGGTCTCGAAGACGTCCTCGGTGCCGCCGAAGTCCGTGGAGCCCGAGATCCCGGTGCTCGCCTTGAGCTTGCCGGCGATCTCCTTGTAGTCGGCCCAGGTCCAGCCGATCTTCGGTTCCGGCACGCCCGCAGCGGTGAACAACTTCGGGTCGTAGACGATGGTGGTGGCGTTCTGCGCCAACGGCATCGCGACCTGCTTGCCGTTCAGCTCGCCGCTGCCGGCGAAACCCGCGTTCCAGTCGGCGGTGCGGATCTCCTTGCCCACGTACGGGGTGAGGTCGAGCAGGACGTTGCGCCCCGCGTACTCGTTGAGATAGCGGTAGTCCATCTGGATCACGTCCGGCGCGTTGCCGCCGGCGATCTCGGTGGAGAGCTTCTCGAAGTAGTTCTGGAAGTTCTGGAACGACGTGGCGACCTTGACGTCCGGGTTACGGCTCTCGAACAGCCTCACCGCCTCGTTCGTGATCTTCGCGCGGTCGTCGTTGCCCCACCAGATGAACCTGATCTCCGCCTGACCGCTTCCCGAACCGCCGCCACACCCGGCCGCCACCAGCGCGCCGCCGAGCACCAAGGCCATGGCCTTGCGCACGTTCTCTCCTCATCTCAGGTCGATGACGTCGACGACGTGGACCGGTTCCCCGGTCTCGAAGCTGCGGTTGGCGGCGAAACCAGTCAGCAGCGAGAGCGTGCCGTCGTAGTGCGTTGCCTTGCGTCCCAACGGGTCTTCCTGCCCGGGCGGTCCGTACAGCGCGTCGACCATGCGTTGGTCCGCGCCACCGTGCCCGTCCCGGTCGTACTCCAGCGGGATGTCCTCGCGTTCCTCGAACAACCGCTGCACGGACAGCTTCGCCCAACCCTGCTCCGGGTTGGCGTTGACGCCGTGCACGGCCGGGTCCTGCCCCGACACCCAGGAGTTCTCGACCACTTCGAGTTCGAGACGCCCCTTGCTGCCGTTGACCATCAGCCGGTAGCCCTCCCACGGCGAGTAGGCCGTGAGGTGGTAGGTGAGGTTCGCGCCGCTGGCGTAGCGGACGAGCACCGACATGTCGTCCTCAATGGACACGCCGGGTTCGAACGGGTTCTGGTCGCGGCGATAGCCGTCCTCGTGCTGTGCGTCGACGTAGAGCTTCTTGAGCCAGTCGTTCTGCTCCAGCCGGATGTCGAACCGGCCGTCCTGGGCGTAGCCGTGACGCGTGCCGTTTTCGTCGCCGTAGAAGAACAAGCGGCCGTGCGCGTACACGGTCTCGGGCACCGAACCGACCCACCAGTTGAGCAGGTCGAAGTGATGGGTCGCCTTGTGCACCATGAGTCCGCCGGAGTTGGCCTTGTCCCGGTGCCAGCGGCGGAAGTAGTCGGCGCCGTGCCGGGTGTCGAGCAGCCACTCGAAGTGCACGGACCCGATCTCACCGACAGCGCCCTCCGCGAGCAGCGCGCGCACCTTCTCGTGGATCGGGTTGTAGCGGTAGTTGAAGGTGACCGTGACGTTGCCGTCGTTGCGGTGCACGGCATCCAGGATCTTGCCGGCCGACGGGACGTCCGTCGTCATCGGCTTCTCCGTCACGACGTCACGGCCGGCGTCGAGAGCTTCCACGATGTACGTGTCGTGGTGACGGTCGACAGTGGTCACGACGACGACGTCGACCCGTTGCTCGTCGAGCATCTTGAGGAAGTCGGCCGCGTCGTACGTGGGCACCGGCTCGACCCCCAGTTCGGCGAGCCGGTCGTTGTGGACGTTCATCCTTGTGCGGTTCACGTCGGCGAACGCGACGAGTTCGCAGGTGGCCGCGTGTTCGACCGCGATGGCGTGGACGTGCCGCTCGGCCCGCGATCCCGTGCCGACCACCGCGTAGCGCCTGCGAGCCATCTCCAGCCTCCTCTGCAAACGTTTTCCTCACGCTAGTCGCACCCGCCCTGACCTCGTCAAGGCCTCTCGGAAACGTTTTCAGCTGTTTCATGGACATGAACGGCAGGATGGATCTCATGCCGACTCCTGTGGTGCTCGACTGCGACCCCGGCCACGACGACGCGATCGCGATCCTGCTCGCGGCCGGCTCACCCGAGATCGACCTGCGCGCGATCACCACTGTGGCCGCGAACCAGACGCTCGACAAGGTCACTTCGAACGCACAACGGGTCTGCTCGGCCGCCGGAATTTCGGTGCCGATCGCCCGCGGGTCCGCGCAGCCGTTGGTGCGTCCCCTCTACATCGCGGAGGACATCCACGGCGAGTCCGGAATGGACGGTCCGGCGTTCGGCGCGCTGACCGTCGGCGTGGTGCAGGAGCACGCGATCGACGTGATGCACGCCCACATGCCGGCGACGCTGGTGGCCACCGGCGCGTTGACGAACGTGGCGCTGTACCTGCGGCGGTACGGGCCTTCCGCGGTGCGCGAGATCGTGCTCATGGGCGGGTCGACCGAACGCGGCAACACCACGCCGTACGCCGAGTTCAACATCTACGTCGATCCCGAAGCCGCTCAGATCGTGTTCTCCAGCGGTGTGCCGATCACGATGATCGGGCTGAACGTGACGCACCAGGCGTTGGTGACTCCCGAAATCGTGGCGCAGTTGAACGCACTCGGGTCGCTCGGGCGGATCTGCGGGGACCTGATGACGTTCTTCGCCGCCACCTATCGCGAGGTGTTCGGGTTCGCCGCGCCGCCGTTGCACGACCCGGTGGCGGTGGCACGAGTGATCGACCCGTCACTGGTGACGTGCGTCGAGGCGTTCGTAGGGATCGAGACCACGGGCACGTTCACGCGCGGTGCGACCGTCGTGGACCTGCACGGCCGAATGCAAGAACCGCCCAACGCCCGAGTGGCCGTCGGCCTGGACGTTGAGCGGTTCTTCGAAGTAGTGCTGGATGCCGTGAAGCGACTCAGCTGATCGACTTGTCGCCGAGCACGGCCCACTGGCTCCAGCCGGCCTTCTCCTTGTAGAAGCGGCGCACCAGCTTGCCCTCGTCGGTGCGGGCGAAGACCTCGACGGTCTTCGTCTGCGCGTGGTACATCGCGGTCGGCGGCTCGGAGACCTTGGTGGTGCCGAGCTTCGCCCAGGTGGTCCAGCCCTTGTCGCTGGCGCGGGAGTGCTCGACGAAGCCGCCCTCACCGAGTTGCACGACGTCGATGGAGCCGGTCGTCGAGTTGAAGACCGCCGACGGAGCGCCGGTGCCCTTGCCGCCCAGCGTGGTCCAGACGCCTGCCGCGTACTGCTCGACGCTGCCGGACTCGGTGCGGACGAAGACCTGGTCGACGGCGACGCTCGGGTCGCTGACGATCTTCTTGTCGCCCTGGTCCGCCCAGGCGCTGCCGTCCCACTTGACCAGCTTGCCGTCGGCGGAACGCGCGTAGACGTCCTTGTCGGCGACGGCGGGGTTGCCCTCGATCTTGCGGTCGCCGACCGGCGCCCACTTGTCCGTGAAGCGGAGCAGGAGGCCGTCCGCGCCGCGGGCCAGGACCTCGACGGCCTTGGTGCTGTCGTTCCACGTCAGCGTCGGGTCGCCCGCGACGGCCGTGTCGCCCAGTGCGAGCCACTGGCCGTCGACGCGGCGGTAGATCTTGCCGTCCTTGCCGCGCGCGAACACCTCGACGATCTGCGTCTTCGGGTTCATCAGCGCGACCGGGTCGCCGGCGAAGGCCTCGGACCCGAGCTGCTGCCAGCCGTTCCAGCGGCTCGTCTTGTGGAAGTTCGTGATGATCGTGCCGTCCGTGCCGCGCGCGAAGATCTCGAGCTGCTGCTGCCCGGTGTTGGAGATCTGCGGGCCGGCGCTGACGACGAGCTTGTCCGTCACCGGCGTCTCGCTGCCGGAGCCACCGCTGCCGGCCTCGAGGATGTTGTTGTAGCGCAGCGGCACGTACTGGCGAGCCGTGGCGGCACTCCAGACGCGCTGAACCGGCCTGCTGCCGTCCGGCCCCGCCTGCTCGCGCACGATGGGGCGCGTCTTGGCCGCGTCCGCCCACCCGATGAACAGCGCGACGTGGTTCAGGCGGTCGTTGAGCGCGTCGCCGGGACGCAGGTCGGCCCAGTCGATGCGGTGCGCGACCTGCTCGAGGATGTGCGTGGTGTACGAGATGCGCAGACCCCAGGCCATCGACACGAAGCCGGAGCAGTCCGTGCGGTAGGCGCCGTACTTGTTGCCGAAGCAGTCGCTCTGGCTGTACGGCACGCGGGCGCTGATCCACGTGCGCGAGCGCGCCAGGATCTCGCTCCGCGTGATCTTGGAGTTGGCCTCGTACGTCCCGCAGATCACCCCGCCCTCGGCGGCGACGGCGACGTCCGGCATGGCCAGCGTCGAGCCGAACGTGATGGCCGCCGCTGCGACCGCCAGCATCCCCCACCGTTTCATGCCGGTCACGTTAGCAAGACGGTGTGAAGTTTCGGTCCGGTCGAACGTCGGATGTTCCTGCGGTTGCGCACGGTCGGAGTGGCGGTTGCTCACGTGGTCGGCCTGTCCTTCCGGAGCGCTGACGGGGGCGGGTCGAGGTGTCGATGCCAGTTCCATCGGAGAAGTGGCCCAAGCGGTTACTCCAACACGCTCAGATACCGGCGCGGCACATACAGCTCCTCCCCCGTCTCATAGGGGTAGGTGACGGCGCGCAAACGTGTGCGGTACCCCCCGGCCTGCTCGTAGGCCCAGTACCGGCCGGGCTCCTCCGCCCACGCCGCGAAGATCACGACGTGCCGGGTCAGGTTGGTGCCGTCCGTGCGGATGACCACGTCGCCCGCCCGCAGTTCGGGCGCGGTGATCAGGCTGCTGACCACGGCGATGCCAGGGGTGTCGAGGCCGCCGTGCCGGTCCTCCGGCCTGCCCGGCAGGCCCCAGGCCATCGACACGAAGCCCGAGCAGTCGGCGCGGTAGATGCCGTGTTCGTTCTGGTGAAATCTCGTCTGGCTGTAGGGGACCGAGTCGCGCAACCAGGAACACGCGCGCTCCACGATCTCGGAGCGGAGGATGAGGCGGCCGGCGGCACGTGCGGTGGTCACGTGGCCATCGTCGGGGCTTGATCTCTAAATCTCCTGCAAGCTTTCTATAAGGTCGGCGTCGCTGATCTCGGCGGTCACCCAGGCCAGCGGGTAGCTGAGCTGGATCGTGTCGATCTCCCTGGTCAGCCGCACGCCGGGCAGCACCTTGCGCACCAGCGCGAGCATCGCGTGGTTGTCGGGCAGGACGTCGCCGTGCAACTGCGCGACGCCCATCCGCGCCGCGATCGAGGTCAGCTCCTCCAGCAGCAGGCGGCCCACGCCGCGGCGCTGCCACAGGTCGACCACGGCGACCGCGATCTCCGCACCGCACTCGCCGGTCTTGATCACCCTGGCGATGCCGATCGGGTCGCCTCCGACGCGGGCGCACACGGCAGCGTGACGTTCGCCGTCCACGTCGACCAGGACCCGGCGCGCGGACGCGGTCAGCCGGGGCGTCGGCGAGTGAAAGCGCAGGTAGCGGCTTCGCGCGGACAGTCCTTCGAACACCGCGTCGACAGCTTCCGGCGCGGTGTCGCGGTTGAGCTCGGTGACGCGCATGAGGATCGACCCCTCTGAGTTCGGAATCCGAACTGTAACTGAGTTCGAAATTCGAACGCAAGGGATATCCTGGAGTCATGCCGTACTCGAACTTCGCGAGCATGCCCTGCACGCTGAGCCGCCCCGCGGCGCTGCTGGGCGAGCGCTGGACGCTGCTGCTGCTCCGCCAGATCTTCCTGGGCACCCGTCGCTTCGAAGACTTCCAGGCCACGATGGACATCTCGCGAAGCGTCCTGACCGACCGGCTGAACGTGCTGTTGCAGGAGAACGTGCTCAAGCGCGTGCCCTATCACGAGGACGGCCGCACACGGCACGAGTACCGCCTCACGGAGAAGGGTCGCGACCTCTACCCCGTGCTGATGGCATTGCGCACGTGGGGCGAGAGGTGGATGGCCCCGGAAGAAGAGGAGTCGTTCCACCTGCACCACCGCGACTGCGGCGGCGGCGTGCGGGCGAAGGTCGAGTGCACCGAGTGCGCCGCCGAACTGACCGCGCGCGACGTGCAGGTGACGGCCAGGCAGTGAACTTGTACTGACAACTGCCGAAGCCCGGGTGAACTCAAGACGCACTCCATTGCTGAAGACGGTTGCAGTCAGCAAGTCTGCCTGTCATGACAAGAGCTGCTCTTGCGTTGCTGCTGCCCCTCCTGCTGGTGACCCCGGCTGCCGTCGCGGCCCCGGCGAAGACACCCAAGGTGCTCGTGATCGGGCTCGACGGCGCCCGGTACGACAAGCTTCTGTCCGCTGACACCCCGAACATCAAGGCGCTGCTGAACCGCGGCTACGGCGCCCGCAGCGCGCTGTACGGGTCGGGCATGGCCCAGACCTCCAGCGGCCCTGGCTGGTCGACGATCCTCACGGGCGTGTGGCCGGACAAGCACAAGGTGAAGGACAACTCCTTCTCCGGCAACGCCCTCACGTCGTACCCGAGCTGGCTGGAGCGCGCGAACACCGCGAAGCCGGCCCTGTCGACGTACGCGGCCGTGGACTGGAAGCCGATCAGCGACCAGATCCTGCGCACCGGCCAGGACCGCAAGTACGTGCTCGACGGCGACGCGGCGGGCTACACCGGCTCGGACGAGAAGATCACCGTCGACGCCGAGCAGCACCTGAAGACCGACGCCGCCGACGCGTCGTTCGTCTACCTCGGCCAGATCGACATCGCGGGCCACGACAACGGCGCCGACTCCTCCCAGTACGCCGCGGCGATGCGCACCAACGACGCGCAGGTCGGCCGTCTGGTGCGCGCGATCGAGTCACGGCCGTCTTACGCGTCCGAGGACTGGCTGATCATGATCACCACCGACCACGGCCACACGGCGGCGGGTGGCCACGGCGGCGACTCGCCCGAGGAGCGGATGACGTTCGTGATCTCCACCGGCTCGGCGCGCCCGGCCGTGGCGCCGAAGCTGGTGGACGTGGCCGCGTCCGCGTTGAAGCACCTCACGGTCTCCGCCCCGCTCGACGGCTACGCGCTCGGCACCGCGCCGGTCGACCCGTTCGACTCGGTGACGCTGAAGCCGCGCCAGGACGAGACCGGGGTGCCCGCTTCGGTGCTGGGCTGGACGCACCAGGGCCCGGCGGGCTGGACGGTGACCACGGCGTCGTCGATGCCGCAGGGTGTCGCGGAGTGGCAGGGCTGGTCGTTCACGACCGACGACTTCTGGACCCGCACCGCGCCCTCGCAGTCGCGTGAGGCGAACGTGCGCGCACGGGGCGTCTTCGCCGTGGCCGACCCCGACGAGTGGGACGACAAGGGCGCACCGGCGTCGCGCGGCAAGTTCGACTCGACGCTGACCTCGCCCGCCTACGACGTGACGGGCAGGTCGAGCGTGAAGCTGGACTACTTCTCGCACTACCTGCAGGAGGGCACGCAGCGCGGCACGGTCAGCGTGTCGTTCGACGGCGGCGCGGAACAGGTCGTCCGCACTCACGACGCGAACGGCCTCGCCCAGCAGATCTCGCTGAACGTGACCGTCCCGTCCGGTGCCCGCACGGCCCGCGTCTCCTGGCGTCTCTTCGACGCCGGCAACAACTGGTACTGGGCCGTCGACGCCCCGCGCCTGTCTTAGAACGTCTGCAGGGCTGAGCGCCACTCCCCGGCGCTCAGCCCCGCCAGTTCCTTGGCCTCCCGCGCGCCCAGCGACGCGAACAACTCCCTGGCACGCGACCACATCTCGTCGTCCGCGGTCGCCGCCGCAAGGTCACGCATCGTGCGGGCCTGCCAGATCGGCAACCCCAGCACGGCCCACTGGTTCAGCGCGTCCTGGAGCAGGTCCGCCGCCGCCTGGTCGCGCCCCTGCGCCAGCGCGAGTTCGCCGAGCGTCCTGGTCATCAGCGCGACCCCGAACCGGTCGCGCTGCCGCGTGCAGACCTCCAGGCACTCGGCCAGCAGGTCGTCCACGCCCTCCAGTTCGCCGATCCGCAGCAACGCCTTCGCGAGCGACTGAACCGCATACGTGGCACCAAGTTCGTCGCCAGCCTCACGCAGGACCTGCTCAGCCTGCCGGCTCAGTTCCACCGCCTCCGCGAACGCCCCCGCCGCCCGGTGACACAGGCTCAGGCCGCGCAACGCCAGCGCCTCGCCGCGCTTGTCCTCCTGCGCCCGGTAGAGCTCCACGCACCGTTCGAACGCCTGCGTGGCCTCGGCCAGATCGCCGTGGTCGCGGTGGATCGCGCCGACGCCATAGCTCGCCGCCGCGACGACCCCGTTGTCCCCCAGCGCGATCGCCTTGTCCAGCAGGTCGCGGGCCAGGTCGAACTCGGCCAGGTCGCGCCGGACCGTGCCCATGCCGACGTAGGCGACGGCGAGCGTCTCGGGTTCGTCGATGTCGGCCGCGATGTCCGCCGCCTGCTGGAAGTTCGCCAGCGCCGCCGCGAAGTCGTCCTGCTCGTACCGCAACTGCCCGAGTCCGGCGAGCAGCACGGCCTCGGCCCGCCGGTTGCCGCGTTCGCGCGCCGACCGCAGCGCGACCAGGTGGGTGCGCTGCCAGTTGCCGAACTGGTTGCGTGCCGCGAACGGCGACGAGAGCAGTGACGTGATCACGGCCGTGGTCAGTTCGTCGACGCCGAGGTCGTGTGCGCGTTCGACGGCTCGCACGACCGCGTCCGTCTCGGACTGCAGCCAGCCGGTCGGATCCTCCTCGACGTCCTCCTCCAGCCGCGGGTCCACCTCGATCTCGGCGTGCAGCCGGGGCCGCAGCCCCAGCGTCACCCGCGGCAGCTTCTTCGAGCCGGTCTCGACCAGCGAGAGCCACGTCTCCAGCAGGCGTGAGACGGCCTCCGCCGCGGGTTCGCCCGACGCCTGCTCGGCGCCGAAGAGCTGCACCAGGTCGTGGAACCGGTAGCGCACCCGGCCGATCTGGTCGACCCCGGCGACGTCCACCAGCCGCAGATCGACCAGGTGCTCCACGACGTCTTCCGCGTCGTACGGCGAGATGTCCAGCAACGGCGCCGCGACCCACGCGCCGAAGTCCGGCAGGTCGAGCACCGACAACAGGTGGAAGGCCGTGCGGTGCAAGGTGTCCAGCTCGGCGTAGTTGAGCTTGAGCGACGACCGGATGGCGAGGTCGCCCATCTCCAGTTCGTCGAGTCTTCGGCGTTCGTCGGACAACCGCTTCGCCAGCGTCTTCAACGGCCAGTGCGGCCGCGCCAGCAGCTTCGCGCCCGCCGCCCGCAACGCCAGGGGCACGCCACCGCACAACCGCGCGATCCGTTGCGCCGCCTCGGGTTCCGCGCCGATCCGCTCGGCGCCGACGATCCGCCGCAGCATCTCCTCGCTGATCTCGTCGCTGAGGAATCCCAGCTCGACCGGTTCGGCGCCCTCCAGACCGGTGAGCCTGCTGCGGCTGGTGATGATCACGAAGCAGTTCGCGTTGCCCGGCAGCAGCGGCCGGACCTGCGCCTCGCCGCGGGCGTTGTCGAGCACGATCACCAGCCGCCGATCCGCGACCGTGCGCCGGTACAGCTCGACGCGTTCGTCCGGTGCCGTCGGCTGGTCCTGGCCGGGAATGCCGAGCAGGGCGAGGAACCGGCCGATGACCTCCTGCGGTTCGAGGTTCCGGCCGCCACCGCGCAGGTCCGCGAACAGCTGCCCGTCCGGGTACGACTTCCGCAGCAGGTGCGCGGCGTGCACGGCCAGCGCGGACTTGCCGGCGCCACCGAACCCGGACACGACCGCGATCGGCGTCGCGGTGCCCGCCTCCCGTCCCTCGGTGAGGCCCAGGACCTGCTTCAACGCCTCCTGGCGGCCGATGAAGTCGCTGATGTCGGGCGGCAGGTGGTGCGGGACGACCTGCTGCGTCGTCACGGCCGCGGGGGCCGGCGTCACCGTCAGCTTCGGCGGAGCGGCCTCGAGGGTGCCGTTGAGGATCGCCGAGTGCAGGTCGCGGAGCTTCTCGCCGGGTTCGATGCCCAGCTCGTCGAGCAGGTGCTCGCGGGCGTCGCGGTAGACCTGCAGCGCGTCCGCCTGCCGTCCGGCGCGGTGGAAGGCCCGCATGAGCAGTTCCCGCGTCTCCTCGCGGGTCGGATGGGCGTTCACCAGCGCGGACAGGCGAGTGATCGCGTCCTCGACCCGGTTCTGCGCGAGTTCGCAGCGGCCGAGCCCTTCCTCGGCGCTCAGGCGGGACTCCTCGAGCGACAGCGCGTGCCCTCGGGCGAACTGCGCGTCGACCCCGTGCAACGCCGGCCCGCGCCAGAAGGCGAGTCCGTGCTGGTAGTGCGTGATCGCGGTGGCGTAGTCGTCGGCCCGTTCGGCCTGCCGCGCCGTCGTCAGGTGCTTCTGGAACAGTTCGACGTCGCTGTCCAGGTCCAGGAGATATCCCGGTGCCCTGGTGACCAGCGCCGTACCGACCGCGCGCCGCAACGACGACACGTAGGTGTGCACCAGCGCACCCGCGGTCTGCGGTGGTGATTCTTCCCAGATCAGGTCGATCAGCCGTTCCACCGGCACGACCTGACGTGGCTGCAACAGCAACGCGGCCAGCAGCGTCCTCGGCTTCGGCCCGCCCAGACTGACCTGTCTCTCGCCGACCCAGACCTCGATCGGCCCCAGTACGAGCGCTCGCACGCTCACACCCCCATCCCCCAGAACTGCGGTGTGACTAGGAGAATGCCTCATTTCCGTTGATCGCGACACGTTTCCGGGACGCGAAGTGTCAGCGCAGCGAGTCGAGGTGCCTGCGCAGCAACGACACGGTGAGGTCCGGCGTCATCCGGTCCGGGTGCAGCACTCCGTCGACGGTGAGGCCGTTGAGCAGCGACGCCAGCCGTTCGGACTCCAGGGCTACGTCGTGCGTGGCCGCGATGGTCCCGGCCTCGGTCATCACGGTCAACGCGCGGCGGCAGAGCATGCGCAGGCCGTCGTAGAGGCGTTCGGCGTGCGGCACGAGCGACGGACGGGTGCGGGAGGCGGTGACGAAGGCCAGCCACAGCACTGCCTCGTCACGCCGGCGGTCGTCGAGCGGAAGCACCTCGGAGAGCACGCGTTCGGCGGGGCGCCGTGGGTCGCTGCGGTCCTTGAGCGACTGCACGTGGGCCATGACGCGCTGGTCTATCGAGTGGATGAGGGCCTCGACGGCGAAGATGATCATGTCGTCGTGGCTGTCGAAGTAGTGCCGGATCGAGCCGATCGCGAGACCCGCCTCCACCGCCACGTTGCGCAGTGAGGCCTGTTCGACGCCGTCGCGCACGACCACGCGGAACACCGCCTCGGCGACGGTTTGGCGGCGGGCGACGGGATCGACGACTCTCGGTGACACCTCCCTTTTGTAGCATGACCCTGCTAGTTTAAGTAGCAGGGTCATGCTACTTAGGGGGATGCAATGACATATCTGCTGATCGCGGCCGGCGTGCTGTACGTGCTCGTGCGCCGGTTCACGGGGGAACCGCTCAACGCGAGGGACCTGCTGGCGCCGCCCGCGTTCCTGCTGTTCTTCGGCATCCGCGCGGTCGACGAGTTCCATCTGATCTATCTGCTCCCGCTCGCCGTCGGATTCGCGTTCGGCGCGTTCAGGGGCATGACGATCAAGCTGTTCGAGCGCGACGGCCACCTGTGGCAGCGGTACACGCCGTGGACCTTGCTCGTGTGGGTGACGTCGATCGGCGCGAGTTTCGGCTTCGCGTTGCTGCTCGACCACCACGCGCCGACGCAGCTCTCCATCGGCGTGGGCATGCTCGGCGAGCTGTGCACCGTGGGCGCCAAGGCGTTGAACACCGGGCTGCCGTTCGCGCCGGAGAAGCTGTCCAATGGACGGCATGGATCGTCGTGACTTCCTCGTGGGGGCCGGGCTGCTCGCCGTCGCACCGACCGCGTCGTCGGCCGCGCAGGGAGTGGACTGGGGCGCCGTGCGCCGAGAGTTCCGGCTGGACCCCTCGCTGACCAACCTCGGGCTGTTCTACCTCGCGTCGAACCCGCGCGAGGTGCGGGACGCGGTCGAGGAGTTCAAACGGCGCTTGGACAACAACTCGCACGACCTGATGCCCGACCAGGCGCAACAGGTCGCCGTCGCGCTCGGGCAGTACGTCGGCGGGGCCGCGGACGACATCGCGTTCGTGCCGAACACGACCATCGGGCTCTCGATCGTCTACGGCGGCCTGAAACTGCGTGCCGACCAGGAGGTGCTGCTCAACGACCAGGACCACGCGTGGCACCAGCAGGCGGCCAGGCTGGCGGCGTCACGCGTGGGCGCGAAGGTCAGGATCGGCACGCTCTACGAGAACCCGGCGAAGGCCACCGAGGACGAGATCGCCGTGCGGCTGCGGAACTCGATCACGCCGCAGACCCGTGCCGTCGGCATCACGTGGGTGCAGTCGAGCACGGGCCTGCGGATGCCCGTGCGAGCGTGCGCTTCCGTCGTCGCCGAGGCCAACAAGGGTCGTGCACAGCAAGACCGCTGCCTCCTCGTCGTAGACGGCGTGCACGGACTGGCGGCCGTCGACGAAGACGCGGCGCGCATGGGCGCGGACGTGTTCGTCGCCGGCACGCACAAGTGGCTGTTCGGGCCGCGCGGCACCGGCATGGTGTGGGTGAACCCCGAGGTGAGCAGCGAGATCGTGCCGTTGCTGCCGAACCTGAGCGACCGCAGCCAGACGGCGGCGCTCGGGCCCGGCGGCTTCCACGCGTTCGAGCACTACTTCGCGGTGCAGGCGGCCGTGCGGTTCCACCAACGGCTCGGCCGCGACCGAGTGGCGTCCCGGATCACCGAACTGGCCGGCCGCTTCAAGGACGGGCTCGCCGAGGTCCCCGGCGTCGTCGTCCACACGCCGCGCGACCCGGCGACGTCCGCGGGCATGGTGTGCTTCGACGTGCCAGGCCACACCGGCCCCGAGGTCGTGGAACTGCTGGGGCGCAAGCAGATCCAGATCACCACGGCGTCCTACCGGATCCCGTACGCGCGGGTCGGCACGTCGATCCTCAACACCCCGGAGGAGATCGACCGGACGGTGCGCGAGATCAGCGCGCTGGCTTGACGAGCCGGGGCAGCTCGGCCGTTCCGGGCGCTTCGAGCTGCACGCTGGTGTTCTCCGTCTTCACCTGAGGCTCGTTCATCGCGTCGTGCGCGAACCACCCACCACCAAGAACGAGCACGAGCAACCCAGCCGCGACGAACGGCGTAGTCGGAAGCCGCCGCTTCGGCTCGTCCTCCACACGGGGCTTCGGCAGCTCGAAAGTGGCCTGTTCCGCGGGTTCGGGCTCCAACTGCTTGGCTTCGAGGTAGGCGCCCGTGGCGGCCGCGCCGTCCGGTGCCCTCAGCACCGGGATGTGCAGCCGTTGCGCGATCTCCTTGACCACCAACGGAATCCGCGACGACCCGCCCACCAACAGCACGACGTCGGGCAGGCACAACCCGGCGCTGCCCGCCACCCGTTCCAGCGCGTCGACCGCCAGCTCGACCGACGGCCGGATGATCGCCTCGAACTCCAAGCGGCTCAGCCTGACCTCGCGCACCTCACCGTTCGTTGCGACATAAGGAATCCGGACCTCCGGATAGCTGCCGAGCAGCTCCTTGGCCTCGACACAGCTCCGCACCAGCTCACGGCTGTGCGTGCCGATCTTCGCGATCACGTGCTCCGCAACCAGTTCGTCCAGGTCGAAGCCCCCGACCTCAACCCGTTCCGGCACACCCGCCAGCAACAACACACCTTGCTTGCGCAGCACCGTGATGTCACACCCGGTCGCGCCGAAGTCGAACACCGCCACCGTGCTGTGCTCAGGCATCTGCGCGTCAGCGTCGAACGCGATGGCGGCGGCGTGCGGCGCCGGCACGAACAACACGTCCGCACGCCCCGCCTCGATGAGGTCATGGCGCAACTGTTCGAGATGCTCGTGCGGCCAGCACATCGGATGCGTCATGGCGACACGGCTCGGCGGCTCCCCGTACCGGTGCGCGAGGTCGTCGAGAACGGTCGCGATCTCCCTGGCGGGCGCCTGCTGACGCCGCGCGGTGGTAGTGACGTCGCCACCGGTGGCGACGGTGATGCCTGCGGATCCGAGATCGAGCCCAACCTGGTACGACATTGCGGGTCACCCCTCACTGCGGACACCCACAACACGTACGTCTCAGTTGGGCCGGTTCACTTCTTCTTGCCGCCGGTGCGCAGACGGGGCATCAGCGCGTCCAGTTCGTCGCTCACCTCAGCGAGGAGCTCTTCGCCCCAGACGCACAGCGAGTCCTCCCACGGATGCCCGAACGTGCCGAACCTCAGGTCGTACGGCGCGAGGATGGCGTAGTCGCCGTCGGCGATCGGGGACGCGTGCCATCGCGGCTGGCCAGGCCCGTCCACCCGATGCAGGTCGGCCGCGCTGCCCAGGTGGTACGGGTCGGCGAAGAAGATCAGTTCACCGGGCTTGACGCAGGCTTTGAGCGCACGCCGGATCGCGGGTGCGACGTCTTCGGCCGCGTCGAGGACGTTCGACCAGGTGACGGAGTCCTCGGGTTCAGTGATGCCGGGAAAGTGGTGCATGCTCGCGTTGAACTCGAACCGTCGCGTGAATCGCTTCACCAGGTCGCTGCACTCGACCCCACCCGGCCTGATGGGTGGCGCCATGACGTGCTTCCCCTCAGGCGTCCAGCGGAACGTTCGGATCGAGGTCAGCCCGCGAAATCCTTGCCGGGCCGCGAGATCACGAACCTCGCGGTTCCCCGCGACGAGCAGATGCCGCTCGTGGAACGGCCATCGCGGCGCGACGGCCTGCAGCAACGGCCCGAACTCCTCGTACGCGCCGGTCATGCCGAACTCGATGAACTTGTCGCTGACAACGGCGTGCCACCACAGCACACCGGTCAGCTCCTGGCCGCGGCGCAGCACGTACCAGGTGACCACCCCGTCCTCGTCCTGCCAGACCCTCTGCGCAGCCGCTGTCGCGAGCAGCACCTCCTCGATCTCGGCATCGTCGATGAGGCAGTGCACGTTGTCCGGCAACTGGTCCGTCGCCAGCGCACGGTCGCGTGCGGCGATCATGACGTAGGTGGGCTCGTCCTCGGAGAATCCAGACTGGGCCAGCTGGTCGGCGAGCCCGTGAGAGGCGAGGTGCCGGTGGATCCGCCACTCGACGGGCTCTTTTCGTTCCGCCGCAACGCTTTGCTGACGTTCGACCAGCGACCGCAGATCGTCCGTGATGGCGCCTGCGTGCTCGATCGTCACATGCGTGCCGTGGTGCAGGCGGACGAGTGCGCCCTCCTGCTCTCTCACGGCGCCGAGCGGTGTTCTGCCGAGTCTGCGCTCGTCGTACTCCTGGATCATCGACGCACCAGCTGCTGTGCGAGCTGCTCGGCCTCGTCCCTGGTGAACTTGCCGGAGATCTGCGTGGCGCCACCGGTGATCGGCGACTGGATGCTCGGCGCGCTCAGCACCCGTCCGTTGATCAGGATCGCGACCTGGTTGCCGACGTTGGCGGTCGTGAAGTCGCCCCAGGTCCTGGCACCCTCGGCGTCGAACTCGACGGTCACCACGAAGCCGCCGCCGTTCTGGTCGAAGCTGCTCGTGGCCTTCGCGACGCGGTCGCCGTCGAGCGCGACCGGGGCGAGGTCGTACTTGGACTCACCCGCGTCGCAGGTCACCAGCGGGGCGGCCGGGTCGTCGTTGCCGACCAGCGGGTCCGGGGCGGCGCAGTCGAGCAGGCCGAGTGCCTGCTCGCGGACGGTGGCGTCCGTGCTCTGCCGGGTCGTCCGCGCCGTCCGGACGGCCGGATCCCCCGCCTCGTGCTGCGGCACCGGGTAGCCGGACGAGGGCTTGGTCGTGGGCGTCACGCTCTCCACCTTGCGGAAGGTCAGCTTTCCCTCCAGCCACGGCTGCTTGGCCGGGGTGCCCGGCTCGGTGGCCGTGCAGGCGGTGACGGCGAGGAGCAGCACCACGGCAAGGATCTTCATGCCGTTGACTTACCACGCGGCCACCGTCCGCATCAGGCGAATCAGAGCGCCATCAGCCGTTCTGCCGCGACTCTCGCACCGTCCGTGCGCACCTGCGGGGCGACTTTCGCGGCCTGGTCGGAGAGCTGGAGTGCCTCGGCCAGAACCTCTGCCGTCACGGCTGTGGCCGAGCGGCCGATGTTCAGCCGTTCGACCTGGCTGCCCCAGTAGTACTGGTCGTACATGTGCGGCAGCACGATCTGCGGCCTGCCCGCCGCCGCGGCAGTCGTGGTGGTGCCTGCGCCGCCGTGGTGCACGATCGCGGCCGTGCGACGGAACAGCGCCTGCTGGTTCACCTCGCCGATCGCGATGCAGTCGGGGGCGTCGTCGGTGAGCTTCAGGTCTGCCCAGCCGCGTTGCAGGACAACGCGTTTGCCGAGTTCGCGGGCGGCTTCGACGGCGGCTTGGGCCGCGTCCGGGGCGCCGCGCATGCTGCCCAGACCGAAGTAGACCGGCGGTTCGCCGTCGTCCAGGAACGCTTCGAGCTCCTGGCTGAGCGGGCGTTGGTCGTCGGTCAGCCACGCGCCGGTCTGGACGAGGTCGCCGGGACCTGGCCACGGACCGAGCACCGGATCCGCGGCGAGCCACGGGGCGTCGCCGAAGATGTGGTCGCGGACGTCGTCGATCGGGTCGAGGCCGAGCTTGGCACGTTCGGCGTTGAGGGTGTCGCGCGAGAACGTGAAGTAATGGCGTTGCTGGTCCCATTGCGCGAGGTTTTCCTCGGGAGTTCCGTTCACTGGAACGCGGCCCAGCATCGCCGGTGGCGCGTGCTGCGGCGACGGCAGCGTGTTCGCGCAGAAGCTCGCGTACACGTAATGCGCGCCGATGCTTTCCGCCACGGAACGGGTCGCGTGCTGCAACGCGCCACCCGCCACCAGCACGTCCGCCTGGTCGGCCGCCTGGGTGACGACGCGGAACTGTTCCCTGACCGACTCCTCGGCCAGTCTGCGCAGCTCGGCCGGTGTGGTCTTGATGGCGGTGGCGTTGCGCAGGTTCGGGCCGACCGGCGTGAAGTCCAGGCCATTGCCGGTGACGAGTTCCTCGAAGTCGGGCGGCGCCACGACCTCGACGTCATTACCCAGTTCCCTGAGTCGCACGGCCAGTGCGGTGACCGGCTGCGCCTCTCCTCGCGACCCGATCGTGGACACCAGAAATCGCATCGTGAAACCCCTCAATCCCCTGGTCAGGCCACGAATTGTGCGGGCGACCCCGGGTCTTGCGGCAAGTCCCCCGGTGCGTTATAAGTTCCAATGGGGGAAAGGATTCTCGGCTTTGCACAACACAGCCCGCCCGAGCACTCGGCTCGGACGGGCTGATTCGCGTTGCGGGCCCTTAGTGGGCCGCGTCGTCCCAGGAGCGACCCACGCCGACCGAGACCTCCAGCGGCACCAGCAGCTGGTAGGCGTTGCCCATCTGGTCGCGCACGAGGGCCTCGACGGCCTCGCGCTCGCCCTCGGCGACCTCCAGCACCAGTTCGTCGTGGACCTGCAGGAGCATCCGGGAACGCAGGTCGGACGACTCCAGCGCACGGTAGACGCCGAGCATGGCCACCTTGATGATGTCCGCGGCGCTGCCCTGGATCGGCGCGTTGAGGGCCATGCGTTCGGCCATCTCGCGGCGCTGGCGGTTGTCCGACGTGAGGTCCGGCAGGTAGCGGCGGCGGCCGAGAACGGTCTCGGTGTAGCCGTCCTTGCCGGCCTTCTTCACGATCTCGTTGAGGTAGTCGCGCACGCCGCCGAAGCGGGCGAAGTACGCCTCCATCTGCTCGCGGGCCTCTTCGGTCGGGATGCGCAGCTGCTGCGACAGACCGAACACCGACAGGCCGTACGCGAGGCCGTACGACATCGCCTTGATGCGGCGGCGCATCTCGCCCGTCACCTCGGCGGTCGGGATCGAGAACGCCTGCGAGGCCACGTAGGTGTGCAGGTCCTCGCCAGAGTTGAACGCCGCGATCAGGCCCTCGTCGCCGGACAGCGTGGCCATGATCCGCATCTCGATCTGGCTGTAGTCCGCGGTCATCAGCTCCGCGTAGCCCTCGCCGACGACGAACGCCTGCCGGATGCGGCGGCCCTCGTCCGTGCGGATCGGGATGTTCTGCAGGTTCGGGTCCGTCGAGGACAGCCGGCCCGTCGCGGCGATCGTCTGGTGGAACGTCGTGTGGATGCGGCCGTCGTCGGCCACCGACTTCAGCAGGCCGTCCACGGTGGACTTCAGCCGCGTGACGTCGCGGTGCGACAGCAGGTGCTGCAGGAACGGGTGCTCGGTCTGCTCGAACAGGTTCTGCAGCGCGTCCGCGTCCGTGGTGTAGCCGGTCTTGGTCTTCTTCGTCTTCGGCATGTTGAGCTCGTCGAAGAGGACCGCCTGCAGCTGCTTCGGGCTGCCGAGGTTGATCTCCTTGCCGATCACCGAGTACGCGTCCTGCGCCGCCTGCTTCACGCCGGCCGCGAAGTGCGCCTCGAGCTCCGAGAGGTGGTCGACGTCGATCGCGATGCCGACGGCCTCGACCTCGTCGAGCACGTTCATCAGCGGCAGTTCGAGGTTCGCGAGCAGGTCGGTGCCGCCGATGGTGACCAGTTCCTCGTCGAGGCGGTCGGCGAGCTCGGCGACGGCACGCGCGCGCAGGATCGTGCTGGTGGCGACCTTCTGCGCTTCCTCTGACTCGTCGGAGAGCAGCGACAGCTGACCGTCGCCGGACTCCTCGGCCCGCAGCTCGCGCTTGAGGTAGCGCAGCGCCAGGTCGTCCAGGGCGAACGACCGCTGGCCGGGACGCACCAGGTAGGCGGCCAGCGCCGTGTCGGAGGACAGGCCGCGCAGCTTCCAGCCGCGGGCGCGCACGCGGCGCAACGGCAGCTTCAGGTCGTGGCCCGCCTTGGACACCTCCTCGTCGGCCAGCCACGCGGCGAGCGCCTGCTCGTCGGCCTCGTTGAGCTCCGTGACGTCGACGTACCCGCCCTCGCCGGTGGCGGTGCACAGCGCGACGCCCTCCAGGTCGGTCGTGATGCGCAGCGCGACGCCGACCCGCGTCTTGCGGGCGTTCGCGTCGAGCCACTTCTTGAGCGTGCCCGCGGGGATGGCGCCGCCGGAGACCTCGAAGCCCTCCTCGGCCTCGGGCTCCGCGGTGGTGAGCGTCTGGAACAGACGGTCGCGCAGGACGCGGAACTCCAGCTCGTCGAACAGCCGGTGCACGGCGTCGCGGTCCCACTGCTGCACCTCGAGCCCGTCGATCGCGTACGGCAGCTCGACGTCCTTGATCAGCTCGGTGAGCTGGCGGTTCATGATGATGTTCGCCAGGTTGCCGCGCAGCGCCTCGCCGACCTTGCCGGGCACCTCGTCGATGCGGTCGACGAGCTCGTTGAGCCCGCCGAACTGGTTGAGCAGCTTGATGATCGTCTTCGGGCCGACGCCAGGGGTGTTCGGCAGGTTGTCCGAGGAGTCGCCGCGCACCGCCGCGTAGTCCGCGTACTGCTCCGGGCGCACGCCGTGCTTCTCCTCGACGTACGCCGGGGTGAAGCGGCCCATCTCCGAGACGCCCTTGACCGGGTACAGCACCGTGACCTGGTCGTTGACCAGCTGGAACGCGTCGCGGTCGCCGGTGACGATCTCCACCTCGACGCCCTGCGCCACGGCCTGCGTGGTCAGCGTCGCGATGATGTCGTCCGCCTCGTAGTTCTCCTTCTCCATGGTCGGGATGGCCAGCGTGGCCAGCACGTCCTTGATCAGGGAGACCTGGCTGCGGAACTCGTCCGGCGTCTTGGTGCGCCCGGCCTTGTACTCGGGGTACTGCTCGGAGCGGAAGGTCTTGCGCGACACGTCGAACGCCACCGCGACGTGCGTGGGCTTCTCGTCCCGCAAGATGTTGATCAACATGGACGTGAACCCGTACACGGCGTTCGTGACCTGGCCCGTCTTCGTCACGAAGTTCTCGGCGGGCAGGGCGTAGAACGCTCGGTAGGCCATCGAGTGACCGTCGATGAGCAGGAGCCGCTTCACGTCTGAGTGAGTCACGAGCCCGAGTCTAGGGTGGGGGTCTGACAGTTTCGCTTGAGCCCTTGGAGCCCGCGTGACCCCCGACCTGCCTATCGAGTTCGCCGACGAGCAGTTGCACGTCAGGATGGGCATCGAAATCACCCAATGGGATGTTCAGGAGATGATCGGCACGATGCCGGTCAAGGGCAACCGCCAGCCGTTCGGCCTGATGCACGGCGGCGCGAACGCGGTGCTCGCCGAGCAGCTGGGCTCTCTCGGTTCCGCGATCCACGCCTCCGAGTTCGACAGCATCGCCGTCGGGCTCGAGCTGTCCTGCACCCATCACCGGGCGGCGCGTGACGGCGTCGTCACCGGCGTGGCACGTCCCATCCACCTCGGCCGCAGCACGGCGACGTACGAGATCGTCGTGACCGACGAGGACGGCAAGCGCACCTGCACCGCCCGCCTCACGTGCATCATCCGCCCGAAGCCCCCTGGCGCCTGACGTACTGGGGTGAACCACACCCTCGTTCTGCGGCTTGCCCCAGTGTGCGACCAAGATCATCCCGACATCGTGGAGCCATGACCTTCACGACTCGACTCACAGCGGCGGTCCTGTGCGGCGCGCTGGTCGCGGCCTCGGTCCCGGCCACCGCGTCGGCCAGGACGGCCCGCGGCGAGCTCCTCGACGTCGTCCCGGTGTCCACGATGGACACCAACCAGCTGGTCACATACCTGGGGGACCACGGCCTGGACGCCTCGCGCGTCCGCTTCGCGGTGGACGCGAAGCGAATCACCTACCGCACCATCGACGCCTTCGGGAAACCGACGACGGCGAGCGCACTGATCGCCTTACCGCGCAACGGGAACCGAACGCCACGCCAGGCCACCTGGCTGCACGGCACCACCGGCTACCGGGGCTCGGTCGCCTCGGTGGCGGACGGCAACGACAGGGCCGCGGCCCTGCTCTTCGCCTCCGCCGGCTACCTGACCACGGCCCCGGACTACCTGGGCCTGGGCACCGGCCCGGGCTACCACCCGTACGTGGACGCCCCGTCCACGGTCACCGCGTCGATCGACGCCTTGCGCGCGGCCCGCGAGCACGCCACGTCGAAGGGCCTGCGCCCGGACCCGCGCGTCATGATCACGGGCCACTCGCAGGGCGGCCACGCCGCCATGGCGCTGGGCCAGGCTCTGCAGCGAGGAGCCGACCCCCGCCTGAAGGTGGGTGCCCTGGCCCCGATCGGCGGCCCCTTCAAGCCGAGCCTGCTGGTGGCCAAGGCGACGAACGACGAGATCTCCAACGGCGTCGCGTACATGGCGTACTGGACGGTGGCGTGGAACCGCCTCCACCACCTCTACTCCGACCCGTCGGAGGCGTTCCGCGACCCGTCGATCGAGGCGCTCTTCGACGGCGAGCACCGCAACGAGGACATCTTCCCGCACCTCCCCGCGACCATGCGGGAACTGCTGACCGACTCCTACTTCGACCGCGTCCAGCACCCGACCGGCGTCCTGCGCGCGAAACTGCGCGAGTCGGACAGCTACTGCGACTGGCGCCCCGCGGTCCCGGTGACGATCTACTCCTCCGCGGGCGACCGCGACACCCTGCTCGAAACCTCCGCCTACTGCGACCAGCGCCTCAAACAGCACCACGCCCGCAGCACGCTCATCGACCTGGGCGCGGACGTGAACCACGGCAAGGCCGCCAAGCTGGCCCTGCCCCGAATCCTGGCCGACTTCGACCGCGGCTGACCGCCGCGCCGGCCGGAGCACAGAGGGCGGGGCGGAGGCCAACCTCCGCGCCGCCCGCAGCCCGCCCGCGCCGGAGCCGCGACTCAACCCCGATTCCGTCAGCTGACAACCGAAGGGAGAGAACGGAACACAGCCCGCCCTCCCCCTTCGGCCCGCCGTCTGCCGGTTCGGCACTCGGCGGCCGTCGCCAGCTCGGCACCGCACTCGGCGCCCCGCCGTCTGCCCGGCTCCGCACTCGGCGGCCTGCCGTCAGTCCGGCTCTGGACTTGGCGGAGCCACGCACAAGCCGGGAGCTGCACGTGGCTCCGCTCCACTCACAGCGGTCCACCCCGCGGCCGCGCCCCAAAACCTGCAATCCCACCCACTGCCGCGTTCCCACCCGCCAAACCTCCAGGCGGGCAAACGAAAGCGGGGCGGAGGACAAGTCCTCCGCCCCGCTCTCACAACCGAAACCTCAGTGAGCCTCACCCAGGTACGCGTCGCGCACCCGCTGGTCGGCCAGGAGCGAGTGCCCCGGACCGTCCAAAGTGGTCCTGCCGAGGTCGATCACGTAGCCGTGGTCCGACAACGCCAGCGCCGCCAGGGCGTTCTGCTCCACCAGAAGGATGGTGGTGCCGAGCGACTGGAGCTCCTTGATGGTGTCGAAGATCTTCTGCGTCATGATCGGCGAGAGACCCATCGAGGGCTCGTCGAGCATCAGCAGGCGGGGCTTCGACATCATGGCGCGGCCGATGGCCAGCATCTGCTGCTCACCACCGGAGAAGAGCCCGGCCTTGTTGTGCCGGCGCTCCCCCAGCACGGGGAAGAGGTCGTACACGCGCTGCATGTCGGCGTCGACGCCGTCGTCCTTGCGGACGTAGGCGCCGAGCTGCAGGTTCTCCTCCACGGTCATCCGCGGGAAGAGCCGGCGGCCCTCGGGGCAGTGCGCGATGCCCTCACCGAGGATCGCGTGCGCCGGGTCGTTGTGGATCGGCTTGCCCTGGAACAGGATCTCGCCGGACGCCGGACGCAGCAGACCCGAGATGGTGCGCAGGGTCGTGGTCTTGCCCGCACCGTTCGAGCCGATCAGCGACACGATCTGGCCGGCCTCGACGGTGAACGAGATGTCGCGGACGGCCTCGATGGCGCCGTAGGCGACCGAGAGGTTGCGGACTTCGAGCAGCGCGGTCATGCCTGCTCCTCCTCAGCAGAAGCAGCGGCGGCCTCGACTTCGTGCGCGACTTCCTCCGGCGGCTTGCCGAGGTAGGCCTCGACGACCCGCGGGTCCGCCCGCACGACCTCGGGGCTGCCCTCGACGAGCAGTTCGCCCTGCACGAGCACGGAAACCGAGTCGCACAGCCCGAAGATGAACTTGATGTCGTGCTCGATGACCACGACGGACACACCCGTCTCGCGGATGCGGAAGATCAGCTGCTGCGTCGCTTCCGTCTCCTGCGGGTTCATACCCGCGGTGGGCTCGTCCAGCAGCAGCACCGCCGGGTCCGTCGCCAACGCGCGCGCGATCTCCAGACGGCGCTGGTCGCCGTACGGGAGGTTGCGCGAGAGCTCGTCGTCCAGGTTGTTCAGGCCGACGAACGCGAGCAGCTCCCGCGAACGCTCGCGTGCCGCCTTCTCACCGCGCTGGTAGGCGGGGCCGTGGAACAGCGAGGCCAGCGGGCCCTGCTTCATCCGCACGTGGCGGCCGACCATGACGTTCTCCAGCACGGTCATGCTGGGGAACAGGCGGATGTTCTGGAACGTGCGGGCCACGCCCGCGTCCGTCACCTTCGCCGGGTCGCCGGGCAGGACGTTGCCCTTGAGCAGCACCTCACCCGTGGTCGGCGTGTACAGACCCGTCAGGCAGTTGAAGAACGTGGTCTTCCCCGCGCCGTTCGGACCGATCAGGCCGACGATCTTGCCTTCTTCGAGCGTCAGAGTGACGCCCTTCAACGCCTTGAGGCCACCGAAGACCATCGAGACGTCACGCGCTTCCAGTACAGGCGTGCTCATGCCTTCTTCGCCTCCACATGCGCCTCTTCGGCGTTCTCATCAGCGCGCTCGATCATCTCAGCGCGCCTGTGCGCATCGGGGATCAGGCCGACCGGCCGGAACCGCATGATCAGGATCAGCGCGAGGCCGAAGATCATGAGGCGGTAGTCCTCGAAGTCGCGGAGCTTCTCGGGCAGCACGAACAGCAGCGCGGCGCCGAGAACGGCACCCGGGATCGAGCCCATGCCGCCGAGGATGACCGCCGCGAGCAGCGTGACCGACTCGAGGAACTTGAACGACTCGTAGGACACGGTGCCGTTCTTGTGCGCGAACACCGCGCCCGCGAGACCCGCGAGCATGGCACCGATGAGGAACGCGAGGATCTTCATCTTGCCGGTGCGGATGCCCATCGCGCGGGCGGCGTCCTCGTCCTCGCGGATCGCGATCCAGGCACGGCCGATGCGGCTGAACTTGAGGTTCGCGAACACCGCCATCGTCGCCGCGACGAGCAGCACGATGAGGACGTAGTAGAGGACACCTGCGGGGAGCTTCACGGCGCCGATCGAGATCGACTTGTTGAACTCCGCGCCGAACAGCGACAGCGCCGGAACACCGGGAATCGCGTTGGAGCCGTTGGTGATGCCACCGATGTCGTTCTGCGCGGAGCGGGTGAAGATCTCACCGAACGCCAGCGTCACGATCGCGAGGTAGTCACCGCGGACCCGCAGCGTCGGCGAACCGACGATGGCGCCGAAGATGCCGGCCACGACGGCCGCGATGACCGCGGCGACCGGGAACGGCAGCGTGATGCCGAAGTGCGCGGTCGCGGCACCGGAGAAGTTCGCCGCCACGAGGGCACCGATGCCCATGAACGCCACGTACCCGAGGTCGAGCAGACCCGCGAGACCGACGACGATGTTCAGGCCGATCGCGGTGGCGGCGTAGATGCCGATGTTCGCCGCGACCGTCATCCAGTACTCGTTGCCCGCCTCGGTGAACGGCAGCAGCAGCGCGCACGCCGCCAGCACGATCACGCTGAACACGCGGTGCTGCTCGGACAGTGCCGAGAGCCAGCGCACGAACCCGACGCCGCTCAGCGCGCCGAGCAGACCGCCGGCGAACCCGAGGAACGACAGGAAGATCGCGCCCGCGTACGGGTTGGCGGAACCGACGCCACCGGTGGTCAGCATCGCGGCGACGGCGTAGAGCACCGCGCCGAACGACACCAGCAGCACCAGGTACGCGACCGGGGTGGAGACCTTGAACTTCCACTCGCCGACCGGGCCGATGCCGATGCCGTAGCCCGCGAGGATCGTCAGCACGCCGGCGACCAGGCCGACGACGCCACCGAACGCGCTGGCACCGTCGAGGGCCGTGATGGCACCGAGGCCACCGCCCTTGACCGTGATGTACGCGGCGTTGACGAACGACACGATGGTGAGGCCCCAGCCGAGAGCCCGGACGACCCGGCCCTTGGACGGGACCGGTGCGAACGCCGCGGCCAGGACGAGGACGCCCAGCACCAGGACGTGCCAGCGGAACCCGGTGACGAGGAACGGCGCGTCGAAGAACTGCAGCGTCGACTTGTCCGGCCAGTTGCCGTCGTTGAGGGTGAACGTGACCCAGGGCAGGAGCGCCGCGACGATGCCGAGAACGCCACCGGCGGCCGCGAACGGCTTGCCGAGCGGTGCGAGCGCGGAACGCTTCGCAGAAGTGTCGACCGTACTCATGCGCGCACCCTTTCCGGCTCGCCGAACAGACCCTGCGGGCGGAAGACGAGCACGAGGATCAGCACGACGAAGATCCACACGTAGTCGTACTGGGTACCGCCCGGCATGTACTGACCGGCGATGGTCTTGATCAGACCGATGATGAACGCGCCGATGACCGCGCCGCGGATACTGCCGACGCCGCCCAGGACGGCCGCCGTGAAGGCGAAGATGCCGTTCTGGAAGCCCATGTCGATGTTGATGTTGTTGAGGTAGCCGCCGAACATGATGCCGGCGACACCGGCGAGCACGGCGCCGATGATGAACGTCAGCACGATCACGCGGTCGGGGTTGACGCCCATGAGCTTCGCGGTGTCGGGGTCCTGCGCGGTCGCACGCATCGCGCGGCCCATGCGCGAGCGGTTGATGTAGGTCTGCAGGATGACCGCGAGACCGACGGAGAGCACGACGAGCAGGACGCCGGTCCAGGAGATGAGGACCGGGCCGAGCTTCAGGTTGCCCTCGGGGAAGACCTTCGGGTACGGCAGGTTGGACTTCGCGTTCGGGTAGAAGACGCGCACGGCCTCCTGCAGGAACACGGACACGCCGAGCGCTGTGATGAGCGGTGCCAGCCGGGGCGCGTTGCGCAGCGGCCGGTAGGCGAACCGTTCCATGATCACGGCGACGAGGACCGCCACCACGATGCCGCCGACGAACATGAGCGGCAGTGCCACGGCGGGCGACTTCTTGAGGTCGTCAGGAAGAAGCGTGAACGTGGCGAGGCCTCCGTACGAGGCCACCATGAAAACCTCGCCGTGGGCGAAGTTGATCAGCTGGATGATGCCGTACACCATCGTGTACCCCAGGGCGATCAGGGCGATCAACGCACCCTGAATGACCCCGTTGGCCAGCTGTTGAAGCAGGACTGACACGACTACCTCCGTAAACAACGGGGGCGAGCAAACAACGCCCGCCCCCGCCGTGGCTTCAATCAGTAATTAGGTAGTCGTCAGCCGGTGTAGGTGCCGGTCTGAACGTCCTTCCACTTGGCCGAGGTGACCTGGTAGACGGTCAGCACCTTGTTCGTGCTGTCGCCGTACTGGTCGAACTTGACCTCACCAGTGGCACCGGAACCGGCGTAGGCACCGACGTTGGTCAGCATGGCGTCACGCTTCGACTCGTCCCAGGCAGCGCCGTCGACGGTCTTGGCCAGGGCACCGATGATCGCGTTCGCGGCGTCGTAGGAGAACGCACCGTAGGCGGCGTAGTCCTCCTTGCCGAACTTCGCCTTGTACGCGTCGACGAAGGCCTTGGCCGTGGCCAGGGACTCGGTCGGGGCACCGACGGAGGTGGCGAGGTCGCCCTCCTTGCCGCCGAGCTCGATGTACTTGCCGTCGAAGATGCCGTCGCCGCCCATCAGCGGAACGTCGAGACCGTTGTCCTTCATCTGCTTGGACAGCGGGCCGGCGACCGGGTACTCACCGCCGTAGTAGACGGCCTCCGGGCCGAGGGCCTTGATCTTGGCGATGACGCCGGAGAAGTCGGTGTCCTTCTCGCCGACCTTCTCGGAGCCGACGATCGTGCCACCCTTCTTGGTGACCTGCTTCGACAGCTCGGCCGCCAGGCCCTCACCGTAGGTCTTGCCGTCGGTGATGATGGCGATCTTCTTCTTGCCGGCCTTCTCGACGAGGTAGTTGGCCGCGTACGGGCCCTGCAGGTCGTCGGTGGTGCAGACGCGGAAGTAGTTGTCGAACTGCCGCTTCGGGGCCGTCAGGAAGTCGTTACCCCTGGTCAGCGACGGGTTCGTGTTGGCGGGCGACACCTGGGGGATCTTCTTGTCCCGCAGGATCGGCTGCACGGTCTGGGCCACAGACGAGTTCAGCGTGCCGACGACACCGACAACGTTCGGGTCGGTCGACAGCTTCGTGGCGGCCTGGGCACCCTTGGCGGGGTTGGCCTCGTCGTCCTGGGCGGACACGGTCAGCTTGTAGCCCTTGACCGTGCACTTCTTGTTCGCCTCGTCCACGGCGAGCTCGGCGGACTGCTTGATGCCGACGCCGAGAGCGGACAGGTTCCCGGACAACGGGGCGACAACACCGACGGTCAGAGTGCCCTTCGACGTGTCGCAGCTGCCCCCGGTGGTGCCGCCGCCCTCGGTCTTGTTCGAGCCACAGGCTGCAAGAACAAGCAGCGAGGCGCCGACGATCGCTGCGGACTTCACAGAGTGCTTACGCACGTGATGTCCCTCCTATATCCCTGCTCCCGGCTACGCGAGATCTCCGCGCACCGCTCCATCACCCTCTCCTGAGGGATGGCCGGAACCTAGGCGATGACTGTGACCGCAGTCATCAAAGCCAATGGGCTCGTGACCATAACGCAACGCGGCGTTATGTTTCACTTAAGCAATGTCACAGACGGTAACCTTCGTTCACTCTTTGGACGGCTGCCATAACGTGGACGTATGACTCCGCGTCGTCGAGTGATCACCGCGGTGGGCATCGTCGCGATCATCGTCGCGGCGGTGCTGGTTCTGCGTGAGTCCGATGATGCCCTGAAGAAGCCCAGTTCAGAGGCCGTTCGCTTAACTAAGTACACAGCGGATTTCGTCAGGGTTTCGGAGACGCCACCCCGGCCCGGCCCGCCGTCCTCCGTATGGAGCAGCGACGGACGGGTCCAATGGGCACCTGTGCCGGGCGCGGCCGGGTACGAGGCCTTCGGAAAACTCGTCGCGTCGCCCGAGATCGCGGGCTCCGGACAGCCGGACGTGCGCGCGGTGGACGCCTTCGGCCAACGATCTTCGCCGGTCAGGGCCGAGGAGCGCCCGAGGGACGACAACTGGCGGCGGGCGGTCAGCGGCTGGCTGGACGACTTCGACGACACGTTCCTCGATCGCCGCTACCACCTGAGCGGCCGGCGCGGGTGCGTGAACCCCAGTTCGGGCTCCGGCGGCCGCCTCGTGATCGACATGCCGTGTGGAAACGACACGGCCGTGCTGCGCGCACGGACGCCGCTGCTGCTGCAGGAGTCGCCGGAACTCGGCCGCGTGGTCGTCGTGACGGACGCGGCAGGACCGCGCGGAAAACTCGTGGTCGATCTGGCGCCCGGAACGCCTGATCGACTCGGACCCATACCTCCTGCTGATGCGGTTCGGGTGGTGGTGGACGACTCCGTGGCCCCCGGAACGCGCGGTGCGGGCGTTCTGCATCGATTCGAAGTAGTGCTGACAGATAACGGCGTGCGGGTCCTCCAGGACGGCACCGAGATCGCGGCTTCATCAGTGGTGCCGCAGTGGCGTCAGGCAAGCGTGCTGATCGGCGTGACGCCTCCGGTCAGCTATCCGGGACGCGTGGAAATCGACGCGATCGGCATCTCCGGCTCGCGTGGCCCCGTGGACGAGGTGATCGAGACACCGCTCGTGGCGGGGACTCTGCGCGTGCTCGAACCCGAAGAAGAGGCACCGGGCATCGGCGTGGCGCGCGCACCGTTGCGTGGGGTCGCTTCGGCGCGGTTGCGGGCAACGGTCCGGCTCGGCGACGGCGGCGACCCGAACGGCCTGGTCGCGCAGCTCGGGTCGGCGAAGGTGCCGCTGCGGCCGGCGGTGAACGGCTGGTCCGCGGCGGAGGACAGCGAGTTGACGCTGGTCGGGGACGTGCCCGCCGAACTGCTCGGCGCGGACGGGCCGGACGCTCTGACGCCGTTCGTGCTGCGGATGCCCGGCGCGTCGCAGGCCCAGGTGCTGGAGAGCTACCTCGAGGTGCCCGGCCGGTCTCCGGTGAAGCTGGAGAACGCCCCGGACGAGCCAGCGCCCGTTTTGCCCGTGATGACGGCTGAGATCACCTCTAAGGGCCCGAACGACGCGGCCCTGGTGATCACCCTCGACGCCGCCCACGCGCGGTCAGTGGCGCCGATAGCGGGCTTCGAGGTGTACGTCGACACCTCTCTCGCGGCGACCGTGCCGATGCCCGGCGGCGTAGGTGGCCGGCACGAGCTGCAGATCTCGCTGAAAGGCAGCCACAACGTCGAAGTCCGCCTGCGTCCCGAGGATCCGGGACGGCAGACGGACTCCGTGTGGCTGGAACTGCGCCGAAGCTGATCAGCCGAAGTTCTCGATGACGGCCTCTGCGACGGCCTTCATCGTCGTGCGGCGGTCCATGGCGGTGCGCTGCACCCACCTGAACGCCTCCGGCTCGCTCAGACCCTGTTTGGTCATGAGAATGCCCTTGGCCCGTTCCACGACCTTGCGGGTCTCCAGGCGCTCGGTGAGCCCGGCGACTTCCTGCTCCAGCGCGGCCAGTTCGTTGAACCGGCTCATCGCCAGCTCGATCGCGGGCACGAGGTCCCGCTTGGCGAACGGCTTGACCAGGTAGGCCATCGCACCCGCGTCGCGGGCGCGCTCGACCAGGTCGCGCTGGCTGAACGCGGTGAGGATCACGACCGGCGCGATCCTGTTGCCGGCGATGTGCTGCGCCGCCTCGATCCCGTCGACCTTGGGCATCTTGACGTCCAGGATGACCAGGTCGGGATTGAGCTCGGTCGCGAGCTTGATGGCCTCTTCACCATCTGCGGCCTCGCCCGCCACGTCGTAACCCTCTTCGCGCAGCATCTCGACGAGGTCGAGACGGATCAGCGCCTCGTCTTCGGCGACGAGCACGCGAGGGGCCTTGCGCGTGGCTTCGGCTTGGGCCTCGGCAGCCTGCTGGGTCACCGGGGTCCTCCTGACGATCGTTCCTGCGGGCGAAAGCGCAGTCTACCGGCGGTCCGGTCGCTGATCAGGCTCACCAGCCGTGACGGCAGACACGAACTCCTCAGGCCACGGATAGGTCCGCAGTCCTTCCTCGACGTCCTCGGACGGCGCGTCGATGCGGCGCGGCGTGATCTCGCGGGTGGTCCCGAAGTCCGGGTGGCCGAGCTTCTGCCTGATCTCGTCCTCGGACGGGCCACCCGCCCACTCGACGAACCAGGCCCCGCCCATGGGGAGTGCTCGCAACCAGCTCGCGTCATGCCACAGGTGTACCCGGCGCAGGAGAGCGCTCCCAGTGGCCGCTTCGGCGATCTCGTCGTCGTTGCCGCCACCGTCGGTGTACTCGACACCGCGGTGCTCGTGCATCCAGCGCACGTAACGCATGCCGAGTTCCCACGCCTGCTCGTCGACCCCGGCCAGCACGACGCCGGCGTCTCCCGTGGTCAGCTCGGCCGACCGCCGGTACTGCCGGTGCTCGAGACCGGCGACGCCCATGCCGAACCCGCCCTCGGTGCGCGGGAGCAGTTCGAACAGGAGCGGGCCGAGAGCCCTGTCGCTCAGGTGCAGCTTCAGGGGCTCCCCCGGTTCCACGGTCCGGAACGCGTGGGCGGGCCTGATGATGCTCGCGGGCGGCATCAGCTGGAGCATGCTCGCGGCGGCGCACCCGGCGACCAGCACCTTGGCTTCGAGCCGGCGCTGGGCCTCGGTGGAGGCTTGCGGCAGCACCGAATCCCCGTCGCGGACGGCCGGGACCGCCTGGGACAGGTTCTCGCCCGTGTAGGTGCGCCGCAGATCGGCGAGCTGGTCCGTGGTGGACAGACGTGCCATGACAGCAGTCCTCGTTTCCGCCGCCCGGCTCGGCCGACAAGGACGCATGTGTCACGCGTCTACGTGGTCAGTTCGCTTCGGTGAGCAGGAGTTGCTGAACACTGCGGCGGAGAGTGCCGCTCACTGCCGGGGAGCGGCTCCAGCCTCACGTCTGCTCGGACGCCACGAACCACGTTACCGGACCGGCGCACCTGGTTTTCCGCGCTAGTCGGCGCCCACGATCAGCTTGTACTTCACGTCGACTTCCTTGTTGTTCGCGGAGCCGCGGATCACCAGCTCGTGCTCACCGGAGGCGGGAGGAGCGATCCACGCGTACAGACCGCAGCCGACCGAGTTGATCCGGCCCGCCGACGTGCCGTACGGATTGCCCGCGCGCGCCTCGTAGGTGAACGGCGTGGCGGACACCCTCGTCAGCGCCTGCGTCGAGCCGTCCATGAGCACCTCGCCCTGCGCGTTCTTCATGAACGTCTCGCAGCCCGCGACATCGGTCGCGAGGTTCACGACGGGCGCGAGCAGCGGTTTGGAGGCGGGGACGCGGCACTGCCGCTCGACCGGGCCCTCACCGAGCGAGCCGGCGAGCAGCCAGACCTCGACGGGCTGGTCACGCATGCAGTAGCGCCCGGAGGTGTCGGACACCGGGTTGCTGTTCGAGGGTTGGGAGGCCCAGGTCCACCAGCGCGCCTGGAAATCGGCCGGCGCCAGCTTGTCCGAAGTGGACGTTTGTGTTGTGGGGGGTTGTGCCGCCATTTGCGCGTTTCCGCCGCAACCGGCGAGCAGAACAACCAAGAACAGCAGGACAATCCTCACTGGTTCTCGCGTCCCTTGCGTCGTTGTTCCTCCGCGCGCTCACGGCAGCGGCGCAGGAACTCCTGATCGTCGTCAGCATCGGTGGCCGCGAACCGTCCCGGCCGGTCGTACTCGGGAAAAGCAGGAGCACCGCGCTCGTAGGCCGCGAAACGCGCGCGTCCGGTCCCCACCACCGGACGGCCAGCGACAAGCCACGCGATCGACCCCACCAACGGGAACAGCAGGACCAGAAGAAGCCACATCATCTTCGGCAGATTGCGAACCGAGCCCTCGTCGGTCGTGATGACGTCCACGACAGCGAAGATCGTCAGTCCTGTCATCAGCACTCCGAACAGCCCACCGAAGTACAGCATCTCCACCCCCAGGTCGTGCGGTCGCCGCACATATTGACACAAGGGGCCACTCCCTGAACACAGTTCACACGTCAATCATCTTGGGACCAATTCACGAAGCCGTGAATCCTTCGAAACAAAAGCCGCACGGAGGACGGAAATGCCGCCCGGCGGCGGACGAGCCGTACCAGACGGAACCTCGGGCGCAGCACGTCCCGTTCGGCCGTCAGGTCCACCGCCGCTGTCTGCCGACCCGCGCAACCAATTCCTCCCGCAGGACGAAAAGACGCGGTGGCGACGCCGAATTCGATGCCCGGCCGCACCGGCCCGAATTGCGTTTCGCACGATTCGAACGAGGTTTCGCGGGCCGGAACGTTCACACTGTCCCAGGTGGACTGGACAACGTGACGGAACCCGCCTTCGAGCCGTCCCGCGCCTGACCCTGAGCACCAGACCTGCTGCGCACCCGTTGTCCGAGCGGTAAGCGAGCCTTAGCGTCGAGCGCATGCCCAAGGGTGCCGAGAGCTTGCTGACCGTCCTGGCCGCGCACGACGTCGAAGTGGTGTTCGGCCTGCCCGGTGTCCACAACCTCGCCATCTGGGAGGCGCTGGGGAAGCACCCCGGCATCCGCATGATCGGCGTGCGCCACGAACAGACGGCGGTCTACGCGGCAGACGGCTACGCACGCACCACGGGCAAGCTCGGCGTGGCGGTCGTGACCACCGGCCCCGGCGCGGCGAACACCCTGGGCGCCACCGGCGAGGCGTGGGCGTCGGGCAGCCCGGTGCTGGTGATCGCGACGGACATCCCGTCGACGCTCCGGCGGCCCGGCGTCCATCGCGGCGTGCTGCACGAGACGCGTGACCAGAAGGCCATGTTCACACCGGTCACCAAGGCGTCGTTCGACGTGCCTTCCGCACACCAGATCGCCGCGTACACCGACAAAGCCGTCCAGCAGGCCACCCAAAGCCCGCACGGCCCGGTTTACCTGGGTGTCCCCACGGACTTCCTGTCCGCCGAGGTCCCGCACCACACCGTCACGAAGGTCGCGCCCTCTCACGAGGCAGCCGACCTCACCGAGGCCGAGAAGCTCATCGCCGGTTCCGAGAGGCCTCTGATCTGGGCTGGTGGCGGTGCGGCACGGTCCGGCGCCGGACCCGCGATCGGCGCGTTGGCCGCCAAGCTCCAGGCACCGATCATCACGACGTACGGCGCCCGCGGCCTGACGGACGGCCCTCACGTCGTACGAGGTCCGGTGCACGCACCGCCCGTCGGAAAGCTGTGGGACGACGCCGACCTCGTGATCGCGATCGGCACCGACTTCGACGGCATGATGACCCAGAACTGGTTGCAGCCGAAGCCACCCGCCCTGCTGGCCGTCAACATCGACAAGGCGGAGGCCGGCAAGAACTACCCGGCGGACGTCACGATCGAAGGCGACGCGGCCACCGTCACCGCCGCACTGGTGGCCAGCGTGACCGCCAAGCAAGCCACCGTCGACGTCGAAGCGGTCAACGCCGAAGTGCGCGCACTGGCCGAAGCCGACTCCCCCGAAGCCGTGAAACTGTTGCGAGCACTGGAAGGCACCGACGCCACGATCGTCGCCGACATGTGCATCCCCGGCTACTGGATCGGCGGCTTCCACCACGTCACGAAGCCCCGCGGCCTCGCCTACCCGGTCGGCTGGGGCACGCTCGGCTTCGGTTTCCCGGCGGCCATCGGCGCGGCGGTCGACCACCGCACGATCGCGGTGGTCGGCGACGGCGGCTTCCTCTTCGCGTGCGGCGACCTCGCCACCCTCAAACAGGAAGGCCTGCCGCTCACCATCGTGCTCGTGGACGACGGCGGCTACGGCATGCTCCGCTACGACCAGCAGATCGCGAACCACACCATCAGCGGCGTCGACCTGACCCGTCCGGACTTCGCCAAGCTCGCCGAGAGCTTCGGCATCCCCGCGGTCACCCTGAACGGCTTCGACGACCTGAAGTCCGCCCTGGACGAGGCCTCCGGCCCGTCCATGATCGTGGTCAACGCGAGCCTCGAGCCGCCGATCACCACCTCCCCGCGCTGGTACCGCAAAAACGCCACCTGATCAGGTATCTCCTGGGTACCTTCCCGTTCATGGGACGTGGTCTGGGGATCGTGCTCGCCGTGCAGGCAGTGGTGCTGACCGCGTTGTCGGGCCGCTACGGCTTCCACCGCGACGAGCTCTACTTCGTCGCGGCAGGAAAACACCCCGCCTGGGGCTACGTCGACCAGCCCCCGATCACCCCGATCCTCGCCCGCCTGTCGACAGCGGCGTTCGGCGAGACCCCTGTCGGCCTCCGCGTGGCCTCGACCCTCCTGGCGTTGGCCATCACGGTCGTGGTCGCCCTGATGGCAAAAGAACTCGGCGGCGGCTCCACGTTCGCGGCCGCCGCCTCGGCGACGTCGACGTTCGTCCTGGCCGTGAGCCACATGCTCTCCACCGCCACCGTCGACCTGCTGGTCTGGACGCTCATCGGCTACTTCGCGATCAAACTCCTGAAAACCGGCGACGGCCGCTGGTGGCTCGCCCTGGGCGCGACCGCCGGTGTGGGCCTGGCCAACAAGTGGTTGCTGCTCTTGTTGTTGGCAGCCCTGGCGATCGCACTGCTCGCCGTCGGCCCGCGTACCGTCCTGCGCACCTGGTGGCTCGCCGCCGGCGTGGCCGCGTGCGCGGTGATCGCCGCTCCCGTCGTGATCTGGCAGGCGCTGCACGACTTCCCGCTGCTCACCGTCGCCCGCGGCATCAGCGAGGACGACGGCACCGAGAACCGGATCATGTTCGTCCCGATGCAACTGCTGATGCTGTCACCGCTCCTGGTCCCGGTGTGGCTCGTCGGCTTCCGAAACCTGTGGCGCGACAGGACCTTCCGCTCGATCGCACTTGCCTACCCGATCCTGTGCGCACTGTGTCTCATCACCGGCGGCAAGCCCTACTACGCGGTCCCGTTGCTGCTGGTGCTGGTCGCGGCGGGCGCACGCCAAGCACAGGAATGGCTGTTGCGCCGCAAGGCGATCGGCAGCGTCCTGGTGGCCCTGAGCGTCATCCCCGCGGTGGTGGGCTCGCTGCCGATCCTGCCGCCCAGCGCGCTGGGCCCGGTCATCGCCATCAACCCCGAGCAGGGCGAACAGGTCGGCTGGCGCGAACTGGCCCTGACCGTCCAGGACGCGTGGCTCGAGAACGACCGCCCCGTCGTCATCACCGGCAACTACGGCCAGGCCGGCGCGATCGAGGCCTACACCGAGATCCACACCTATTCCGGCCACATGTCCTTCTACGACTGGGGACCACCGCGGCCCACCAGCACCAAGGTCCTGCTGGTCGGCTTCAGCCGGCCGCCGTTCGACGACTGCAAGGTCGTCGCCCAGCACCACAACCCCGTGGAGAACGAAGAAGACGGCACGGAGATAAAGCTGTGCACGGCCCCAAGCGAACCATGGGACACCTTCTGGCCGAAGCTCCGCCGCTACTACTGAGCTGACAAACTCGCCCAGGTGACCCGAACCTGGCCCGAGAACCTCGCCACCGACGAAGGTGTGCTCGCCTGGGAGTTCCTGGACTTCCTCCGCAAGACAGCCGTGCTGAAGGTCGAGGGCCTGACCCGCGACCAGGCCGCGGCGGCGCCGATCCGGACGTCCCCGAAGCTGACGGCGCTCGGCGTGCTCAAGCACCTCACCGCCGTCGAGCGGTACTGGCTGTGCATCGCAGGCGCGGGCCTCGACCTGCCATCGCTGTGGAAGGGCAGCCCCGACCCGTCCTGGAACCTCGAGGACGACGACACCCCGGCGTCGCTCATCCGGACCTACCAACAGGAATGGGTGAACGCCGAGGCACTCAAGAAGCTGGACCCCGGTGCGACGGCAGCGGACGGCGCGCGCACCGTGCGGTGGATCCTGGCCCACGTGGCGCAGGAAACCGCGCGCCACGTGGGCCATCTGGATCTGCTCCGCGAACTCGCGGACGGGCAGACCGGCGAATAGCTGGACGTTCTCTTCATCAGGGCTGACTCGTGTAGCCGCCCACGGTGTTCTGGCAAACCTCCCGCAGCGCAGTCACCGCGTCACGCAGCAGCGGGTTGGTGTTCGCGGTGCGGTGCACCACGTGCACATGCCTGCGCACAGGCTTGTGGCGCAACGGCATCACGTGCGTACCTGCCAGCTCCCGGTAGCCGAGCGCGGGCACGAGCGCGACGCCGACGCCGGCCGCCACGAGCGACTGCACGACCTCGTAGTCGTTGCTCCGGAAAGCGATCTTCGGCCCGAACCCCGCCGCAGCGCAGAGGCGCGTGAGACAGATCGCGCCGGAGGTTCCGTCGCGCGAGGCGATCCAGCGTTCGTCCTTGAGATCTTCGAGTCTGACGTTGTTCTTCGCGGCCGGGTGGTCCGCCGGAACCATCACCAGGAGGGATTCGTCCAGCAACGGCAGCACGGTCAGCTCTTCCGGCCATGTTCGCGGCACGAGGTCGTACACGTACACCAGCGCGAGGTCGAGCTCACCGGCCAGCACGAGCGGCAGCACGTCGTCCGGTTCCGCCTCGTCGAGGCGGAGCTCGGCTCCCGGCAGATCCGCCTGCAGTCTCGCCAGCACCTTCGGCATCACCCGCGAACTCGCCGTGGGGAACGTGCCGATCCGCAGGCGCCCGCGCAGGCCCTGCACCATCGCCTTCACCTCGTGCTCGAACCCGTCGAACGCGGCGAGCAGCTCACCGCCGCGGTCCGCGATCAGCAGCGCGGTGCTGGCAGGCCTGATCGAATGCGCCTCGCGTTCGAAGAGCGTCACGCCGACCGCCCGCTCGAACGCCGAGATCTGCTGGGACACGGCCGACGACGTATAACCGAGACTGCGCGCGGCCTCCGCGAAGGAACCCGTCTTCACGACCTCGACGAGCGTGCGCAGATGAACCGGATTGAGCACCAGCACAGCTTACGCTCGACGTCGCGAGGTCTCATCCTGCAACCTCTGGCGGATTCAGCGGAGAGCTACCAGGGTGGAGGGCATGCCCTACGTCTCCACGAACCCGTCGAACACCTCCGACGTGGTCACCGAGATCGAGCTCGGGACCAGCCGCGACTTCGTGGCCGCCGCACAACGGGCCAAGGCCGCACAACGCGCCTGGGCACGCGTGCCCGCACCCGTGCGAGGCCAGGTCATCGGCAACATCGGCCGCCTGGTCGAAGCGAACTTCGAACCCCTGGCCCAGCTCGTGACCCGCGAGATCGGCAAGCCGATCGCGGAGGCCCGCGGCGAGGTGCAGGAGATCGTCGACACCGCCAACTTCTTCGTCGGCGAGGGCAGGCGCCTCTACGGGCAGACGGTCCCCTCGGAGATGCCGGACAAGCAGCTCTTCACGTTCCGCAACCCGGTCGGCGTCGCGGCGATCATCACCGCCGGCAACTTCCCGGTCGCCGTGCCGTCCTGGTACATCATCCCGGCGTTGCTGTGCGGCAACTCGGTCGTGTGGAAACCCGCCGAGTACTCCGCCGCGTCGGCCCAGGCCTTCTACGACGTGTTCCAGGCCGCCGGCATTCCGGCCGGCGTGTTCGAGATCGTCTTCGCCGAGGGCTCGGAGACGTTCGACGGACTGGAGCAGTCGCTGCAGCAGGGCCTCGTCGACAAGGTCGGCTTCACCGGGTCCAGCGAGGTCGGTGTGCGCATCGGCGAACTGTGCGGACGCCACCTCCAGACGCCGTGCCTGGAACTGGGCGGCAAGAACCCGATGGTCGTCACCGAGGACGCGGACCTCGACCTGGCCGTGCAGGGCGCGCTGTTCGCCGGCTTCGGTTCCGCGGGCCAGCGCTGCACCTCGCTCGGCACGGCGATCGTGCACGAGTCGGTGTACGACGAGTTCCTGACCCGGTTCGTCGAGGCCGTCGCCGGCGCCGCCGTGGGCGACCCCACCGGGGATGTCCTCTATGGACCGTTGCTGGACGAGAAGTTCGCGCTGGCGTATGAGAAGTACCTCGGCTGGATCGGCGAGCACCACACGGTGCACGGCCCGACCGGCCGCGTCTCCGCTGCCAGCCCGCGCGACGGCTTCACTGGTGAGAACGGCTTCTTCTACCACCCCGCAATCGTTTCCGGTGTGCGTGACGACGACGAACTGTTCCTGCAGGAGACGTTCGGACCGCTCGTCGGCGTCATGAAGTACTCGGACCTCGACGAGGCGATCGAGCTCGGCAACAAGCCGGGCTACGGCCTGTCGTGCTCGATCTACACCACGGACCCGAACAAGGCCTTCCGGTTCCGCGCCGGCATCTCCGCCGGAATGGTGAGCGTCAACAACTCGACGTCCGGGGCCGAGGCGCACCTGCCGTTCGGCGGTAACGGCAAGAGCGGCAACGGCTCCCGGCAGTCGGGCGTGTGGGTGCTCGATCAGTTCACCCGCTGGCAGTCCATGAACTGGGACTACTCCGGGAAGCTGCAGAAGGCGCAGATGGACACTCTCGCGATCGAGGCGAACCTTGACTTCCGCCTCGCCTGAGCTGCCTGCTCAAGCGGAGGTCGTCGTCATCGGCGGCGGGGTGATGGGCACATCCATCGCTTTTCACCTCGCCGAGGCAGGAGTCCGGGATGTGGTGCTCGTGGAGCGGGATGACCTGGGGTCCGGCTCCACCTGCAAGGCAGCGGGTGGAGTGCGCGCCCAGTTCTCCGACGAACTGAACATCAGGCTCGGAGCTCGATCCATCGAACTGTTCCAGCGCTTTCCGCAGCGCCCCGGGCAGGAGATCGACCTGCACCAGGTCGGCTATCTGTTCCTCCTCTCTTCAGACGACGACGTGACGGCGTTCGAGCGCAACGTCGACCTGCAGAACTCCCTCGGCGTGCGCAGTCGAATGCTGACTGTCGAGGAAGCCCGGCGGATGTCTCCGCTGATCGAGACGGACGGCCTGCTCGCGGCGACCTTCTCCCCGGACGACGGGCACTGCACGCCTGAATCCGTCGTCCTCGGTTACGCCACCGCGGCCCGCCGATTCGGTGCCCGCCTGCACACCAGAACCACCGTGAGATCGATCGTAGGAACGGGGTCCGACACTTTTCGCGTCGAGACCGACCGCGGCGCCGTTTCGACGCCGAATCTGGTCTGCGCGGCCGGCGCGTGGTCGCGGGAGATCGGCGCGATGGTGGGCGTCGACCTGCCCGTTTCCCCGCTGCGGCGGCAGATCATGTTCACCGAGGCCATGCCGGAGCTACACGATCGGGTGACGCCGTTCACCATCGACTTCGGCAGTACCTTCTACTTCCACCGCGAGGGCCAGGGCCTGCTGTTCGGCATGTCCGACCCGGACGAGACACCGGGTTTCAAGCTGGACATGTCCGACGCGTGGCTGCCCAGGCTCACCGAGGCGATCGGCAGGCGCGCGCCGAGGCTGCTGGACGTGGGCGTGCGCGACGGGTGGGCCGGGCTGTACGAGGTGACGCCGGACCACAACGCGCTGATCGGCTCGGCCGGCCGGTTCTTCTACGCCACGGGCTTTTCCGGGCACGGTTTCCTGCAGGGCCCCGCGGTGGGCGAGATCGTGCGCGACCTCGTGCTCGGCCGCGAGCCCTTCGTCGACGTGTCCAGTTTGGACGCCTCCAGATTCGCCGCCGACCGGGCACGGCCGGAACTCAACTGCGTGTGAGGACTGTGATGGACGTACTCGAGCTCATGGACGAGTGGGGGCCGGAGAAGGTCGTCTGCGTGTCCGACCGGCGCACCGGCGTGAAAGGTGTGCTCGTCATCGACAACACCGCGCGTGGCATGGGCAAGGGCGGCACGCGGATGAGCCCGCACGTGACGGTCGCGGAGATCGCCCGTCTCGCGCGCGTGATGACGTGGAAGTGGGCCGGGGTCGACCTGTTCTTCGGCGGCGCGAAGGCGGGGATCGTGTTCGATCCTTCCTCTCCCGACAAGGAGGCGGCGCTGCGGGCGTTCGCGCGCAAGCTCTCCAACGAGGTGCCGCGCGAGTACGTGCTCGGGCTCGACATGGGCCTCACCGAACGGGACGCGGCGATCGTCCAGGACGAACTGTCGGACCGCGGCGCTATGATGGGCGCACCGGCTCAACTCGGCGGTCTTCCGTACGACGAGCTGGGCGTCACCGGGTACGGCGTGGCCGAGGTGGCGGACGAACTGATGGAGCTGCGCGGCAAACGCGTGGCGGTACAGGGTTTCGGCGCGGTCGGCGCCGCGGCGGCGAAGCGGTTCGCCGAACTCGGCGCTGTCGTCGTCGCCGTGTCCTCAGTGCACGGGGCGTTGGTCGACACCGGCGGTCTGGACGTCGCACGACTGCTGAAGCTGCGGGACGAGTTCGGTGATCTCGCGGTCGAGGAGTACGGCGGTGTCCGCGCGCTCGGTGCCGAGTTCCGGGTGCCGTGCGACGTGCTGGTGCCGGCGGCGCTGCAGGACGTGATCGACGCGGAACTCGCGGGCGAGCTCGACACCACCCTGGTGGTCGAGGGCGCGAATCTGCCGACTTCCGTTGCGGCGCAGGAGGTTCTCGCGAAGCGCGGGATCGCGGTCGTGCCGGACTTCGTCGCGAACGCCGGCGGCGTGGTCGCGGCGGCGTTCGCGATGGACGCGCGGTACTCGCCGTTCCCGGTGAACCCGGCGACGGTGCTGGAGGCCGTGTCCTCGAAGCTGAGGGCGAACGCGGCGAACGTCCTCGTCGAGGCGAGAAGTCGCGGCACCACAACACATGTGGCGGCGCGTGAGCTGGCGCAGGAACGCGTGCTGGCCGCGATGAGGCTGCGCGGGCGGGTCGCATGAGCTCGCTCGAAGGCGTGGTGATCGCGGACTTCAGCCGGGTGCTGGCGGCACCGTACGCGACGATGATGCTGGGCGACCTCGGTGCCGAGGTGGTCAAGGTCGAGCGGCCCGGCAGGGGCGACGAGACCCGCACGTGGGGTCCGCCGCACTACCAGGACGAGGCGACGTACTTCCTGTCCGTCAACAGGAACAAGACGTCGGTGCAGATCGACCTGTCGACGGAGGCGGGCCGGGAGAAGGCGCGCGAGCTGATCGCGCGGGCGGACGTCGTGGTCGAGAACTTCAAGCCGGGCACGATGAAGAAGTTCGGGCTGGACTACGAGTCGCTCGGGCGGGACGACCTCGTCTACTGCTCGATCTCGGGGTTCGGCGCGGGCAAGGGCGCGGACCTGCCCGGCTACGACCTGCTCGTGCAGGCCGTGGGCGGGTTGATGAGCGTGACCGGGCCCGGTCCGTACGAACCGGTGAAGACCGGGGTGGCACTGGTCGACGTGCTGACCGGGTTGCACGCGTGCGTCGGGATTCTGGCGGCGCTGCGGCACCGGGAGGCGACGGGGCTGGGCCAGCTCGTCGAGCTGGACCTGCTGACGGTGCTGCTGTCGAGCATGGTGAACCAGAGCGCGGGCTTCACACTGGCCGGCTCGGTGCCGAAGCCGATGGGCAACCGGCATCCGTCGATCGCGCCGTACGAGGTGTTCCCGACGGCAGACCAGCCGATCGTGCTCGCGGTGGGCAACGACCGGCAGTTCCGCCGGCTGTGCTCGGTGCTGGACGTGCCGGAACTGGCCACGGACTCGCGGTTCGTCACGAACTCCGATCGGGTGGAGCACGTGGACGAGCTGTTCGACCTGCTCGCGGCACGGCTGCGGGCGCGCCCGGCGCAGCACTGGTTCGAGACGCTGACACCGCTGGGCGTTCCGTGCGGTCCTGTCAACGATGTCGCGCGCGCGTTCGCGCTGGCGGAGTCGCTGGACCTCAGCCCGACCGCGACGATCGACGACATGACGCTCGTCGCGAACCCCATCCGCCTGTCGCGCACGCCGGTGACCTACCGGCTGCGCCCGCCGAAGCTGGAGCAGTGACGTGCAGGACCCGTTGCAGTTGCTGGACATCCCGTCGTTGCTGGGCGACGAGGAGCGCGACATCCAGGCCACCGTCGCGCAGTACCTGACCGACCACGTCCGGCCGCACATCGCCTCGTGGTTCGAGGAGGGCGTCCTGCCGCGCGAGCTCGCGCAGGAGCTCGGCAAGCTCGGTGTGCTGGGCATGCACCTCGAGGGCTACGGGTGCGCGGGCACGTCGGCGCTCGCGTACGGGCTCGCGTGCCTGGAGCTGGAGGCCGTGGACAGCGGCATCCGCAGCTTTGTGTCCGTGCAGGGCTCGCTGTCGATGTACTCGATCTGGAAGTACGGGTCGGAGGAGCAGAAGCAGGAGTGGCTGCCCCGCCTGGCCGCCGGTGAGGCGATCGGGTGCTTCGGGCTGACCGAACCGGACTTCGGCTCGAACCCGTCCGGCATGCGCACGCGGGCCGTGCGCGACGGTGCGGACTGGGTGCTCGACGGCACCAAGATGTGGATCACCAACGGTGGTCTCGCGGACGTGGCGACGGTGTGGGCGCGGACCGAGGAGGGAATTCGAGGATTCCTCGTTCCTCGCGGCACGCCGGGATTCTCGACGCGGGACATCAAGCAGAAGCTGTCAATGCGAGCATCCGTCACTTCCGAGTTGATCCTGGAGGACGTGCGGCTGCCGGAAAGTGCGCGGCTGCCGCTCGCGACTTCCTTGCGCGCGCCGCTCACGTGTCTGAACGAGGCGCGGTTCGGGATCGTGTTCGGTGCTGTCGGTGCCGCGCGGGATTCGTTGCAGGCGGCGCTGCGCTACGCCGGCACGCGCATCCAGTTCGACCAGCCGATCGCCGCGTTCCAGCTCACCCAGCGCAAGCTCGCGAGCATGACGGTGCAGGTCAGCAACTCGATGCTGCTGGCGTTGCACCTGGCGAGGCTCAAGGAGGCCGGCACGCTCAAGCCCGAGCAGATCAGCGTCGGCAAGTACAACAACGTCGAGTCGGCCATCGCGATCGCACGGGAAAGCCGGACCATCCTCGGCGCGAACGGCATCTCGCTCGAGTACTCGCCCTTGCGTCACGCGAACAACCTGGAATCCGTACTTACTTACGAGGGCACTTCCGACATCCACCTGCTATCCATCGGCCACGCGTTGACCGGAATCGCATCATTTCGTTGATCGTTCGCCCTATCCTGCACTCCGCAACGGGGTTCGCGGGTGGGAGGACGTTCTGCCGGAGGAGACAAACAGCCGCAGTGACGCGCGTCGCAACCGCAAGCGGTTGCTGGATGCCGCGACGCACGTCCTGCGGGCTGAACCAGCAACGGCGACGATGCAGTCGATCGCGCGCAAGGCAGCGCTTTCACAGGCGACGGCGTATCGGCACTTTCCGTCCGTGGAGGCGCTCGTGGTGGCCTATCACGAAGACGTCATGGCGTCGTTGATCGAGCACGGTGAACGGTCTCGCAAGACCGGCAAGGAACTGTTCGAACACCAGGCCGCGCGCTGGGTGAAGCTGCAGAACGTGCACGGCCCGGTGATAGCGCGCTTCTCGTCGCAGCGCGGGTTTCTGGAACGGCTGCAGTGCGGCGAGGCCACGGCGGCGTTGTCGTGCAGCGCGTGGGACCAGGCGTTGCGCGGTGTGCTGATCGATCTGGCGCTGCCGGACGCTTTGTTGAACGTGGCACGGTTTCTGCACAACGCGTTGTTCGCGCCGCGGGAGATCCTCGACCTGACGAAAACCGCCGGACTACCTGACGAGCAGGTGGTCCGGCGGCTCTCCGACGCGTTCTACGGCGCGCTCACGGGCTGGGCGTCGAACTAGATCCCGAGCGGGAGCACCCACTTCAGCTCGGACTTGACGTTCGGGCGGCCGTCGAGCGGGTCCTCACCGGCGATGCCACCGGCCGCGATCTTGTCCAGGGTCTTCAGGCCCTCGGGCAGGATCTGACCGAACACCGTGTAGTTCGGACGCAGGATCGAGTCCGACTGCACCAGGAAGAACTGCGAGCCGTTCGTGTCCGGGCCGGCGTTCGCCATCGCGAGGGTGCCGCGCGGGTAGATGCGGCGCAGGCCGGTCGGGTCGTTCGGCGCGGGCTGCAGGTCGGTCGGCAGCTCGTCCTTGTACTTGTAGCCGGGGCCGCCCTCCCCCGTGCTGGACGGGTCGCCGCACTGCAGCACCTTGAGCGTCGGGTACGCGGTGAGCCGGTGGCACTCGGTCTGGTTGTAGAAACCGCGGTGTGCCAGGTGGATGAAGCTGTGCGCGGTGCACGCCGCCTTGGCGCGGTCGAGCACCAGCGGGATGTCGCCCTGGTTGGTCTTCACCTTCACCAGGACCTTGCCCTTGGTGAACCACGGGTCGTGCGGGATCGACACCGGGCGAGCCGCGGGCTCCTCCGGTGTCGCGGTGTAGCCGCAGTCGGGCCGGGCCGTCTGAACCTCGGCGGACGCGGTGCCCGTCGTGATGAAACCCACGGCCAGCGCCGCCACTGCCAGTCCAGCTGCGATTCGCCTCATGCGCGTTTCCTAGTGCAGCATTGGTGGCCGGGCAAGTTTTAACGGATCACACGGGCCGCTCAGTTGTCCGTGGACTCGGTGATCTCGTACTCGCACTTCGCTTCCGCGCCGGCGTTCGTGATCTCCTTTTCCTTCTCGACGCGGAGCTTGCACGTCGCCTGGCCGGTCTGCGGCTTCACCGTGAGCGTGATCCTGCCGAGCGCGTTGGCGAGCATGGCGCGGTCCTTCACCGGCAGGTCCACGGTCTCGGACTGCGACGCGCCACCGGGGACGCTGAGCGTCATCTCGGCCTTGCCGGTGCCCTCGATGTCGTAGAAGGCCTCGTAGGTGTAGCTCTTCTGGCCGCACGCCGCGAGCGCCAGCACGGGAATCAGCAGGAGGAGTTTCTTCATGGCTCGAATTCTGGTGATGAGTGCGGGCCGGGGCTTCTGTCCGCAGACCGGTTGTGGGTCCTACTTTTGGCCGACCAGCCGGGATTCCCACGCCCAGGCGGCGATCTCGACGCGGTTGCGGGCGTCCAGTTTGGCCTGAACGCTCGCCAGGTGCGTCTTCACCGTGCCGATCGAGATGAACAGCTCCTGGGCGATCTCGGCGTTCGTACGGCCGATGGCGGCCAGCTTCACGACGTCCAGCTCACGTGCGGACAGACTGTGCGGCTGTTGCGGCGCAGGCGAGTTCATGTGCTGCAACAGCCTGACCGTGATCGACGGACTGATGAGCGCATCACCCGTGACGGCAGCGCGGACCGCTTCGACGAGCAGGTTCGGACCGGCGTCCTTCAACAAGAACCCGCACGCGCCGTTCTTCAGCGCTGTGTGTACGTACTCGTCGTGGTCGAACGTCGTGCACACCACGACGTGGACGTCGTTCGCGATCTGTTTGAGTGCTTCGAGTCCGTCCATGCGGGGCATGCGGATGTCCATCAGCGCGACGTCCGGTGTGGTGCGGCGTGCCTCGGCGACGGCCTCGACACCGTCCCGCGCCTCTGCCACGACCTCGATGTCGGACTCGGCCTCCAGAATCATGCCGAAGCCCGTGCGCACCATCGCCTGGTCGTCCGCGACGAGAACCCTGATCACGCGGTCGCCTTTCCGGTCGGGAGCGCGGCGTCGACGACCCATCCGCCGTCGATGCCCGGCCCCGCCTTGATCCTGCCACCGAGCGCCTGCACGCGTTCGGTGAGTCCGATGAGCCCGAAACCGTTGCCCTGTCTCGCGGCCCTGCCGTCGTTGGAGACCTTGACCGTCACCCAGTCGGGCGTGGTCTGGATCTGGACGTCCACTGTGGTCGCTTCCTGGGCGTGTTTCCTGATGTTGGTCAACGACTCCATTACGACGCGGTGGACCGAGCTGGCCACCTCGAGCGGCAAGGTCCCGGTGTCGCCGTGGATCTCGAGGGTGGCTCGCGGTTCGGCGGCGATCAACGGCTCGATGTCGACGATGCCCGCGACCGGCGCCACGGGGGCGTCGTCGCGGAGCATGCCGATCATGCGGCGCATCGCGGTCATGGCCTCGCCGCCGGCCTCCTCGATGCGGTCGAGTGCCTGTTTGGCCTTCGCCGGGTTGCGTTCCACGATCCGGCTCGCGCCCTGGGCGAGCACCACCATGCCGGTGATGTGGTGGCCGACGAAGTCGTGCAGGTCCCGCGCGAACTCGGCCTTCTGCTCGGCTTTGACGGCCACGACCTGCTTCTCCCGCGCGTTGCCCAGCAACCGCAGGTAGCCGACGAGCGCGAGCACCCCCGTCGCGACGACCACCAGTGCCATCGCCAGGGTGAGCTCGGTGGAACCGAGCGGGTACCGCAGCGGCTGGGTGACCAGCGCGATCACGACCCAGCCGATCAGCGGCGCGTCCCGGCCCGACCTGGCCCGATGGGCGGTGACGGCCAGGACCCCGGTCAGCGCCAGCGTCTCGGCCAGGCCGAACTCCTTGTCGAGCGGGTTGACCAGGGTGAACGCGATGCTCGCGGTGGCGGCGAGAGCGGCCAGGGCTCGATGAGGCCGCAACCAGGCGAACGCGGCCAGCACGATGCAGCCGAACGCGGCCCAACCGGTCCACGGGTAGAGGCCCGGCGACCGGAACAGGCCGTAGTAGAAGTCCACGAACGCCGCGGCGAGCAGAGCGGCGATCGCGCCGAACCTCCAGAGCATGGCCACGACCTTATGCACTTGTGCGCGGTCCGCAGATCGGCCGAAAGACAGAGGCGGACCGGGCGCAGGACTGAGGTTTTCGCCTCCGGTCCGGACTTTGCTGGCCATGTGAACAACTTCGCTTCCGCCGCGGTCGACCTCGTGAAGGTGTACGGCTCCGGCGACACCGCGGTTCGAGCACTCGACGGGGTGACCGTCGGGTTCCGGCCCGCCGCGTTCAGCGCGATCATGGGGCCGTCCGGCTCCGGCAAGTCGACGCTCATGCACTGCCTGGCGGGCCTCGACACGGCCACGTCCGGCGCGGCTCTGCTCGGCGGGAAGGACCTGACCCGGCTCTCGGACAACGTGCTGACGAAGGTGCGCCGGGATCGCGTCGGGTTCGTGTTCCAGGCGTTCAACCTGCTGCCGACGCTGACCGCCGAGCAGAACGTCCTGCTGCCGTTGAACCTCGCCGGGCGAAAGCCGGACCGCGCGTGGTTCTCGCAGCTCGTGGAGGTGCTGGGGCTGTCGTCACGGCTGTCGCACCGGCCCTCGGAGATGTCCGGCGGGCAGCAGCAGAGAGTGGCGTTGGCGCGTGCGCTGGTCACGCGGCCTGAGGTGATTTTCGCCGATGAACCGACCGGGAACCTGGACTCGCGGTCGTCGGCCGACGTGCTGAACCTGCTGCGTCAGGCCGTGCGGGAGTTCGGCCAGACGATCGTGATGGTCACGCACGACGACAGGGCTGCCTCCTACGCCGACGCCGTCGTGCGGATGGCCGACGGACAGGTCGTTCAGGCGGTCGCCGCATGAGGAAGTTCCTGCCCGTCCTGTCAATCATGATCGCGGCGTTCTTCGCCTACTCGACCGTGCTCGCCAAGGACATCACCGAACGCTCTCTGGCAGTCAAGGCCGCGCGACTGGTCGAGGTGTTCGCACTGCTCGGTGCGTTCGTCACGGTCGCCATGATCGTGGCCGCGCTGGTCTCCACGTCGACGTTCCGGATCGTGTTCGCGCAACGGATGCGGGAGCTCGCGTTGCTGCGTGCCGTCGGAGCTTCGCGGGCACGGCTGGCGCGCGGGTTGATCGCCGAGGGGGCACTGACCGGGTTGCTGGCGTCGGTCGCCGGGGTCGTGCTGGCGGTGGGCGCCGGACAGCTCGTACCGCTGGCGGGCCTGGTGGCGCCGGGATTCCCGCTCACGCCCGCGCTGATCGTGGTCTTCGGATCGTTCGTGCTGACGACGCTCGCCGTGCTGGCTCCCGCGTGGTCCGCGGCCAAGGTCTCGCCGTTGGAGGCACTGCGCACCTCGGCCGTGCAGGACGCCCAGAGCCGGATCGGCGCGGCGCGCTGGGTGCTCGGGATCCTGATGGCCTCGGGTGCGGGCGTGCTGCTGGTCCACGTCGCGATCGACGGCCTCGCCACCAAGCAACGGCCCAGCGGGATGACCGAAGACCTGCTGCTGCGCACCACCATCAGCGGTGCGCTGGCGTTCGGCGCGTTGATCACGCTCGGGCCCGCGTTGATCTCACCGTTGCTGCGGTTGATCGGCATTCCGTTGCGGCGCAGCACCATCGGGTCGCTGGCGGTGAGCGGCATCGGCGGTGCGCCGCGCCGGGCCGCCTCGGTCACCGCGGTGGTGGCACTGGGGGTCAGCCTCATCATCGCGACGCTGACGGGCGCGAACACGTTGCAGGGGCTGGGGAAGGCCGAGATGGCGAGCGCCTACCCCGCAGATCTGGAGATCACCGGACCGGTCGACGCCGGGGCGTTGAAAGCTTCCGGACTCACGGACGTGCTTCCCTACCGGCGCACCGAGATCACCGTCGACGGCCGGCTGACCATGCGCGGCACCGACCTCGACATGACCAAGCTTCGCGACCTCACGGACTTCCGCGTCGATTCCGGCGCTCTCGCGGACATGGGACCACACAAGATCATCCTGTCGACCTCCACCGCGAGCAGGCTCGGCCTGACGGCGGGGTCACCCGCGGACGTCAACGGTGTGCGGATGACCGTCGCGGCGACGTTGTTCGGCGGAGTGCCGCTCGGCAGCGCGTTGCTGCACCCGTCCGATGTGGAGGGTGAGCCGGTCGGCGCGCTCGCCAACGGGCCGAAAGAGCTCGTGCCGGCGGGGTTCGAGGTCGAGTCGCTCACCGACCACCGGCTCGCGCAGGAGAACTGGTTCACCTCGTTGGTGGCGATCGCGGTCGGACTGCTGTTCCTCACCATGTTGATCGCCGTGGTGGGCGTGGGGTCGACCACGGCGTTGTCGGTGCTCGAACGGACTCGTGAGTCCGGGCTGTTGCGCGCGATCGGCCTGACCCGCAGGGAACTCGGCCGCCTGGTCACGACCGAGTCCGGTCTGTACGGGGTCGTCGGCGCGGTGGTGGGGCTCGTCATCGGGATTCCCTACGCGTGGCTCGCGATCATCTCGCTCGGCATCGAGTGGCCTCTGCAGGTGCCCGTCGTCCCGGTCGGCGTGGTGGTGCTCGTCCTGGCCGCACTCACCGCGGGTGCGGGGCTGTTGCCTGCCCGCCGTGCGGCGCGGGTGAGCCCGGTGGCGGCACTTCACTCGATCCAGTGACGTGTACCGGATCCGAGACCGGGTACCCGAACTGCATAGGGAGGTAATGCAGTCATGGGATTCGACGAGTTGAAGAACAAGGCCAAGGACCTCATCGGCCAGCACGGTGACAAGGTCGACCAGGGTGTCGAGCGCGCCGGCCAGTTCGCCGACGAGAAGACCGGCGGCAAGCACAGCGAGCACATCGACAAGGGCGAGGACAAGCTCAAGGAAGGCCTCCGGAACTTCGGCGGCGAGCAGCAGCAACAGCAGTAGTCACGCGAGCAGGGTGGTTCGCGTGTGAGTTACACCGGATTGGAATCACTTCCGCGATCCCGGCGACCCGGTTACCGTCGTTCGCCGGGATCGCGGAGGTGAAGGTGGATCCGAGCGGGGTGACGAGGGCGGCACGACTGACGGCGTTGGCCGCGTTGTGCCTGGTCACCGTCGTTTTTCTGCTCCCGGCGGCCATCAGTGTGAGCACCGGCGGCCCTGTTCCGGGGTTCTTCGGCGAATTCGGCCGATGGTTGTGGCCCGCCGTTGGCGCGATGGTCCTCGTCGCGACAGGTCTCGCTGTCTGGGAACGTGTCCGCGGTCACGAGACCAGCAACCGCGCCGCCGCGCTCGACCGGGTCGAGTCACGGGTGAAGGCGCTGCTCGGCGCCTCGCTGGCCGCCCAGACGCAGATCAAACTCGGCGTCCTGCAGCAGCCCAAGCTCTCCGTGCGGGTCGACGGCGAGGAGATCTCGTCGCCGGACGTGGAAACCGTCTACGACCGCCTCGGCCACAGCATGGTTCTGATCGGTCCGGTCGGCAGCGGTCGGTCGACGTTGTTGCGCGAACTGTGCCTGGCGTTGGTCGAGCGAGCGCGCAACGACCCCGAGGCGCCGATTCCCGTGATCGTGGACTTGGCGACGTGGCGTGCGTACGGAACGCGCAAGCCGACGGAGTTCACGGCGTGGCTGCTGCGGGAGTTGAACCGCCGTTACGGCATCAGCCGCTCGGCGGGCACGATCTGGCTGCGCCGCGAGCGGGTGGCCGTGCTCATCGACGGCTTGGACGAGGTGCCACGCGTCGACCGCGCGCACTGCGAATCCGAACTCGCGCCGTTCGCCTCGGTCGTGACGTCGACGGAGCCGATCGAGAACCTGCCCTCGGTGTTCGTCGAGCCGTTGTCGCGCGGTCAGGTCCTCGAGTACATCGCGTCGGTCAGCCCCCGCCTCGACAGCTTGGAAGCAGCGCTCACGCCGGTGATCTGGGAGCGGCTGGACTCGCCGCTGGCGCTGAACCTGCTGGCGCTGACGCACCTGGACAAGCAGGTGGACACGATCGGCACCGACTTCGTGGGTTCGTTCGTCGTGGAAAGGCTTTCCAGCCAACGCGGCGCGGGCCCCACCATTCGCGCGTTGAAACTCCTCGCCCGGTTGGGGCGGCCGGACCTCGGTGCGCCCGTGCACATGCCTCACCGCCGTGCGTGGCTTCCGCTGCTGCCGACGCGCCCGTTGTGGTTGTTGTTCGTGCGCGCCGTGCCTGCCGCATATGCCGGTGGTGTGTGCGCCGTTGCGTTCATGACGGGACTACGCCTTGGATTGTGGCCCGCATTGGTGTTCGTGGTTGCCGCGTCTTCGTTGCTCGTGTTGGTCAACAGACTGCCGCACGTCTTTCACCCGCCGGGACGAGCCCACGGCATTCTGACTGCCGCGCTGGGATTCCTGGCCGGGGTGTTCGCGGGATTGCTGGTCGGGCTCGCCGGTTTGTGGCTGGGTGGAATCGGCACGTCGTGGCCGTACTTCGTCGCGTACGTGTTCGTGGTGGTGGCTTCTTTCTTCTTGGCGTTGGGTTTCATACCGGGTTCCGCTCCTGTGCCGTGGGCGGTGCTGATCGCCGCCGCACCGGGCGTCTCGATGATCTGGACCGGTCCGTACGTCGTGCTGGCGGGCATGGGAGTCGGCTTCTCCGCAGGTGTGGCAGGCGGAGTTTTCGCCGCAGCCGTGGGACGTGTGTGGCGCACGGTGCGCCCGGTGCAACAGCAACGCATGCGTCTGGGGCGCCCGTGGTGGGTGCAGCCCGCTGTCCCGGTTCTCGGCACGGTCGGTCTGCTGGGTGGGATCGGCGCGATGGGATCGTGGGGAACCGCACTGGGAGTAGCACTGGGTTTGCTGGTGACCCCGACCGCCGCCCGCGACTACGTCTGGCCGTTCGACGCGCTCGCCGAGGTCGCCGCGGAGGGGGTCACGCGACCCCTGTCGCTGGGCGAGTTGTCTTTCCGCCGCAAGGCTTTGCTGCACCTGGCACAGGACCGATTGCTGCTCACCCGCGTCGACGGGGAGTACCGCTTCGCCCACGTCGCCCTGCGCGACCATTTGGCGTCATGCGACCCGACGGCGCTGCTTCGGGCCACGCGCCGTTGAACCTTCCCGATCTGCGGGCCGTACGGCCTGAAAGAAAGGTCGGGTGTTGCGCATGCGCTGGTCGAAGGGCTGGATCGCGGGCGCCGGGGTCTTCTCGGTCGTCGCGGCCATCGGGGGTACGGCCTTCGCCCTTGCCGGATCCGGCGGCTCCACGTCGCAGTCGGGGGTGGCGGGTAAAGAGGTGTGTTCAGGGCAGCAGGTGAAGACGGCGAACTCGAAGGGACCGGCGGGTGTGCTGTCGGACCAGTTCCCGGTCGGGACGTTGTTGCGGCTCTCGAATCCCGCCAACGGGCGGGCGATCACCGTGTCGGTCACCGGGACGTCGACCGGGTGCGCGGTGCTGAACACCGCGGCGCTCGATTCACTCTGGTCCGCCGAAACAGGTCAGAACGGAGTGGACAGCGTTCTCCGGCGCATTCGGGTGGAGATCGTCGGAAACGCGCCGGCTCCGACACCCACCACCCGGACCTCCACTTCCCGCGTACGGGCTTCCGGAACCGTGGGACAGGTCGTCTGCGACGGCGCGACCGTCGGGTTGTCGTCCGTCGGCGGGGCGCCTGGGGCGTTCTCGTCGCAGCTTCCCGTGGGGACTTCGGTGCGGGTGACCAATCTGGACAACGGCAAGCAGACGACCGTGCCGGTCGTCGGCGTCGGAACGGGCTGCGTCGTGCTGAACAGCGCGGCCTTCGACCTGGTCGGGGAATCGGGGAAGAGCGTGATCAAGCGCGCCCAGATCGAGAGGGTGACCTGACCCGGTCACCAGTCCATCGGCTCGTCGGGCTCCTCCGGTTCCGGCCACTCGTCCACGGCGTCGCCCGAGCCCCACGCGGCGCCGCCGGTGGTCGTGGTCTTCGGCTTGGCCTTGGGGGCGGGGGCAGCCGCAGCCGCGGCAGCCGCGGCGGGTGCGGGACCACCGGCCGCGACGACCTCCAGGATCTGCTCGCCGTACTTCGTGAGCTTGGCCTGACCGACGCCGCTCACCGCGCCCAGCGAGGCGAGCGAGCCGGGACGTGACGCCGCGATGGACTTCAGCGTGGCGTCGTGGAAGATCACGTAGGCCGGGACGCTCTGCTCGCGGGCCTGCTGGGCCCGCCACTCGCGCAGTGCCTCGAAGAGCGGGCCCGCGTCGGCCGGGAGATCCACCTTCACCTTGGCCGCGCCGGACGAGGACGCCGTGCGCGTCGTCGAGCGGGCAGGCGTCGGGTCCTTGCGCATCTTGACTTCGCGCTTGCGGCCCAGGACGTCGGTGCTCGCCTCGGTGAGCACCAGCGTCGAGTACTCGCCCTCCACGGCCAGCAGGCCCTGGGCGAGGAGCTGGCGGACCACGCCTCGCCACTCGTTCTCGTTCAGGTCCTCGCCGATGCCGAACGTGCTGAGCTGGTCGTGGTCGAACTGGATGACCTTGGCGGTCTTGCGGCCCAGCAGGATGTCGATGGCCTGACCGGCACCGAACTTCTGGTTGCGCTCCTTGCGCAGCCGGAAGACCGTGGAGAGGACCTTCTGCGCGGCGACCGTGCCGTCCCACGCCTCGGGCGGCGTCAGGCAGGTGTCGCAGTTGCCGCAGGGGGCACCGCCGGGTTCGCTGAAGTACTCGAGGAGCCTGCTGCGGCGGCACGTGATGGTCTCGCAGAGGGCGAGCATCGCGTCGAGGTGCGCCTGCGAGCGGCGGCGGAACGCGAGATCGCCCTCCGACGACTCGATCATCTTGCGCTGCTGCACCACGTCCTGAAGGCCGTAGGCGAGCCACGCGGTGGACGGGAGACCGTCGCGGCCGGCGCGACCCGTCTCCTGGTAGTAGCCCTCGACCGACTTCGGGAGGTCGAGATGGGCCACGAAGCGGACGTCCGGCTTGTCGATGCCCATGCCGAACGCGATCGTCGCGACCATGACCAGGCCGTCCTCGCGCAGGAACCGGGCCTGGTTGCGCTGACGGACCGACGAGTCGAGGCCCGCGTGGTACGGCAGCGCGGGAATGCCGTTGGCCACCAGGAACTCGGCCGTCTTCTCCACCGACGAGCGGGAGAGGCAGTAGACGATGCCGGCGTCGCCTGGATGCTCGGCGCGCAGCAGGTCCAGCAGCTGCTTCTTCGGCTCCTTCTTGCCGACGATGCGGTACTGGATGTTCGGCCGGTCGAAGCTGGAGACGAACTGACGCCCCTCGTTCAGCTCCAGGCGCGTGAGGATCTCCTTGCGCGTCGCCTCCGTCGCGGTGGCGGTGAGCGCGATCCGCGGCACCTTCGGCCAGCGTTCGTGCAGGTGCGTGAGCGAGAGGTAGTCGGGCCGGAAGTCGTGGCCCCACTGGGAGACGCAGTGCGCCTCGTCGATCGCGAAGAGCGCGATCTCGCCCTGGTCGAGCAGGCGCAGGGTCGCCTCGGACGTCAGCCGCTCCGGCGCCAGGTAGAGCAGGTCGAGCTCGCCGTTGACGAACTCCGCCTCGACCATCCGCCGTTCGTCCCAGGACAGCGAGGAGTTCAGGAAGCCCGCGCGCACGCCCAGCGCACGCAACGCGTCCACCTGGTCCTGCATCAGCGCGATGAGCGGGGAGATCACCACGCCCGTGCCGGGCCGCACCAGGGCGGGCACCTGATAGCACAGGGACTTGCCGCCGCCGGTCGGCATGAGCACGAGCGCGTCGCCACCCGCGACCACGTGCTCGACGATGGCGGCCTGATCGCCGCGGAACTCGGGGTACCCGAAGACGCGCTGCAGGACCTGTAGCGCGTCTTCGAGAACGACACCGTCGGTTGAACCCATGGCGCCGATGCTAGCGAGCAGCACCGACAGTCCGGTGTGCTAGCCCAGCTCGCTCTTCGTACCAGCGGAAACACTGGAGGCGATCAGCGGAGCCGCGGAGGCGGCCGGCACCGAGCCCTTCAACGGGATCCGCACCGAGGTGGCCGCCAGGTCGACGGTCAGCCTCGGCAGCTGACTCGGGCGCACGATCGCGCTCGAGTCGGTGCCGCCGATGAGCAGGCCCAGCCGGTGCCCCGCCGGGATCAGATGGTCCGTTGTGGACAGTCGGAAGGTCATGCTGTACCTGGTTCCCGGCGTGATCGTGCGCGGAGTCGAGAGCGACTGGTAGTTGGCGAGGTCCGCCCAGCCGCGCGCGATGATCTGCGCGTCGACGTTGCCCGTCGTGGCCTCCGTGTTGCGGTAACAGGCGTCGTCGCCCGTACGGCTCTCGCCCCAGCACGACTCCGTGCTCAGGGTCCGGATGCCCTCGCCCGTACGCACCGTCGCCGGTCCGTAGTCGACGAGGTACGCCGTGAGGTGCGCGGTCGACGTCGACGACGACACCCCCACCGTGATCGACGACGTGCCCGCTACACGCAGGTCAGAGGTCAGCGCGGCCGTCGAGTAGAGCACCCGGCCGGTGTTCGAGCCGGAGAGCCAGGTCGACGGCGTCGCGTTGCCGTTGTCGGTGAACGCGGCAGTGCCGGTGCCGGGCGCCGTGCCGAGTCCCGAAGAAGAAGGACGCAACACGGTGCTGACGGTGCCCGAAGGCGGCCACGTCTGGTCGTCCACCCACTGGTCGGGCGCGCGTTCCGAGGAGACCTGCGGTTCGTTCTCGATCCCGTTCTGCACGTTCAGCAGCCAGCGGTCGAACCACCGGTGCAGCGTCGGGACCCACTCGCTGCGCCGGAAGTCGAACGGGTCGACGTGCGCGGTCTGCGAGAACCAGAGCTTCTTCGGCACCGAGGCGGGCACCGCGTCCCAAAACTGGCCGTACTGCAACGTCTTCACGTTGAGGTCGTTCAGGCCGTGGATCGCGAAGATGGACGCCTTCACGTTCGACGCGTTGCGCACGAAGTCTCGTGTCTGCCACATCGCCGTGTAGTCGCCGTTGGCGGGAGAACCGTTCGTCATCTGCGTGCGCACCGCACCACACCGCGAGCGCGCGTTGGAGTTCTCGAACTGCGAACCCAGTCCCGTCGGCGAGCTGTAACCGGGGTACGCCACGCCGTCCGAGCGGAACCAGTCGTACCAGGAGCTGATGCCCGCGATCGGCACGATGGTCTTCAGCCCGTCGATCCCGGTCGACGCGACGCCGTTCGCGATCGAGCCGTCCCACGACTTGCCGATCATGCCGACGGCACCGGTCGACCAGGAGGCGGTCTTCGTGGTGGTGCCGGTCAGGGTCGAGTAGCCGGTGCGCCGGCCGTTGAGCCAGTCGATCACGGCCGTGCCGGAGGTGATCTCCGACTGACCGCCGACGTCGACGCAGCCGCGTGACCGGTTCGTGCCGAGGAAGTCGACGAGCACGACGGCGTAGCCGCGCGGCACGAAGTAGTTGTCGTAGAAGAGCGGGAACTTCACCGGCACCCCGGCGGAGTCGTAGGTCTTGACCTCGCTCTCGTTGCCGCGCCCGGCGCTCTGGTAGTAGGGACTGGCGTCCATGATCACGGGCACGCGCCCGGTCGTGGACGGCCTGATGATGTCGGCCGCCACCCGGTCGCGGGTGCCGTCGCCGTCTAGGTCGAGCCCGGAGTCGACGTAGACCGTCTCCCGGACCGCGTCGGCCATCGAGTGGATCGGCGCGGACACGCCGCCGGACAGGCTGAACGCTGGTGTCGCCGCTGTGGCAGGGATTGGCGTCAGGGTCAGGGCCCCTGCTAACGCCACTACAACACGAACACGCTTCATGAAGATTCACGCTAAGGAGTGACGAAGTCGCCCCGTCAGAGCCGAAAGGCTTGACCCTCTGCTGTTGCGCCCGGCACTCCGCTCACGAATATTCGTTCCTCGTGAGCTTCACCTTCGAACCCGGCCGCACCCGCGTCGTCTTCGGCCGCGGCACCGTCTCCACCGTGCGCGCCGAGGTCGAACGGCTCGGTGCCACGCGGGTGCTGCTGATCGCCCGGCACGGCGGCGACAAGGTGGCGGCCGAACTCGGCCCGTTGCTCGTCACCCGGTTCACGGGCGCGGCCATGCACACGCCGGTCGAGGTCACAGAGCGCGCGCTCGTGTCGATGCGCGAGCACGGCGCTGACTGCATCGTGTCGGTCGGCGGCGGATCGAGCACAGGGCTGTCGAAGGCGCTCTCGGTGCGCGCGGGCGTGCCGCAGATCATCATCCCGACGACCTACGCGGGCTCCGAGGTCACTCAGGTGCTCGGCGAGACGGCGGAGGGGCTGAAGAAGACGCGGCGGGACGCGGCGATCCAGCCCGGCACCGTCATCTACGACGTCGACCTCACGCTGGACCTGCCGCTCGACGTCACGGTGACGAGTGCGCTCAACTCTCTCGCGCACGCCGTCGCCGCCCGAGGCAACGAGAACCCGTTGATCGACGCCATCGCGACCAAGGCGATCGAGGGCGTTTTGCACGCTTTGAGCGGAAACCCGTCCACTGTGGAGGCGCGGACCGAGCTGCTGTCCTCGGCGTGGCTCGCGGGCACGTGCCTGGCGTCCGTCCCCATGGGACTGCACCACAAGCTCGCGCACGTTTTAGGTGGTTCGTTCGGATTGCCGCATGCTGCGACGCACACGGCGCTACTTCCGCACACGGCACCGTCCGATCTGGCCAGTCGCATCCATCACACGGCCACGAGGTTCGGTGCGGCAACATCATTGCGCGAACTGGGGATGGCGGAGTCCGATTTGTCCCGTGCCGCGGAGATCGCCGGGCACCCGGACGCCCTGCGGGTCCTGACGAACGCCTGGCGCGACGCATCATCCGACTGACGGGTTGTCATTCTTAAGGCTGATGTTCACAGCTCTGAACTCAGACGAACCTCCGATGTGGTTCCTGAAGACTTCCTGAAGTATGTGGAGCATGCTCAGCCCGTTGGATCTGTCCCTGATAAATGGACCGATCCCCAAGGCCGCCACGGTCGCGGCCGCGCTCGCTCTCACGTACCTGGCAATTCGGAAGAACCGGACCTGGTGGGTCCGAGTGCTGCCGATCGTCGTGCTGGCGTGCGCGCTCGTGGTGACCGGGCTGACGCTCGTGATCAACAACGTGTGGAAACCGTGGCCGGAGCCGATGCCGATCATCCTGATGGTGTGGCTGGGCGCGGCACTCGTGGCCATCAGTCTCGCCGTGGCGAGGCTACGGCCGTCGCGGTGGTACGGACGTGTGTTCACCGTCATCGCCGCCGTAGTCGTCATCTCAAGCGCACTAACGGCCACGAACGCGCACTACGGGCTGTACCCGACCTCACGGGCCGCGCTGGAGGTGTTCAACAACCCGAGCGTCGACCTGCCGGACAGCGTTCCGGTCGCGGACGTGCTCGACCTGCCCGCCGGCAAGAAGCTGGCCGACGTCTGGACCGGCGCCGGCGTGCCGGACAAGGGCACGCTGTCCGAGATCGAGATCCCCGGCGCGATGAAGACGCGTCCGGCGTGGATCTACCTGCCGCCCGCGTACGCCGCGAAACCCCGTCCGCGGCTGCCGGTGCTGGTCCTGCTGGCGGGCCAGCCGGGCTCCCCGCGCGACTGGTACGACGCCGGCCGGATCTCCGACAACATGGACGAGTTCGCGCGCGCCCACAAAGGTCTCGCGCCGATCGTCGTCATGCCCGACTCCATCGGCTCCCTCACGGCGAACCCGCTGTGCCTCGACTCGAAGCTGGGCCAGGCGGAGACGTACCTGACCCGCGACGTGCCCAAGTGGATCAAAGAACGCCTCACGGTCGACGAACGCCGTGAAGCGTGGACGGTCGCGGGCCTTTCACACGGCGGCACGTGCTCGCTGCAGCTCGCAGTGCGCGCGCCTGACGTGTACGGCAACTTCATCGACCTGTCCGGCCAGCGCGAGCCCACGCTCGGCACGCGCGCCGAGACGGTCAAAGCCGCGTTCGGCGGTGACGAGGCGGCGTTCGTCCGCGTCAACCCGCTGGACGTCCTCGCCAAGCAGCAGTTCCCGCAGACCTCGGGCGTGATCGTGGCCGGCAAGGACGACGGCCAGTACCGCCCGGCGGGACTCGAGGTGTTCGAGGCCTGTCGCAGGGCCGGAATGGACGTGCAGTGGAAGGAACTACCGGGAGGACACGACTGGAACGTCTGGCGGCCGGGCCTCTACACCACTCTGCCGTGGCTCGCGCAGCGGACAGGACTGGTCAGATGATCGCCAGACTGTTCCGCACCGCGCCGCTGACCTGCGCGTTCCTCATCGTCTTCTGGACGGTCGGCGCGCTGACCGGTGCGATCACCGGCGCGAGCGACGACCTGCTCGCGCGCACCGGGTTCGGCACCGGAAGTCCGTTGTGGACCGTTCTCAGCTCGGCGCTGTGGTCGATGGACCTGCTGGGCTACGTCGCCACCACCGTCCTGCTGCTCGTCGCCGGACCGCTGGCCGAGCGCTCGTTCGGCGCGGCGCGGACCGCGGCGATCTTCCTGGCCACGCACGTGCTCGGCTCGTTCCTGGGGCTCGGGCTGGTGCTGATCGGACGCGACCTGCACTTCGGCTGGCTCGAGTCGCTCGTGGGCGAGGTCGCGGCAGGGCCGTCGATCGGCGGGGTCGGGCTCGTGCTCGCGCTGACGTTCCGGATGCCGCCGTTGTGGAGGCGCCGCGTCCGGCTGATGATGATCTTGTCGGTGCTGGTCCTCACACTGTGGTCAGGTTGGCTTGAAGACCTGCTCCGACTGTCCGGTGGCGTGGCCGGGTTGCTGATCGGGGCGTTGTTCCTGAAGAACGGGCCTGTGCAGAAGGCGCGTTCGCTGCAGGAGACGCGGGTGCTGGTGGCGTTGCTGCTCGCGGCGTCGGCGCTCGGGCCGGTGGTGTCGATGATGTCGCCGTACCCGAACGGACCGCTCTGGTGGTTCGCTGATGTCGTGGCGGTCGCTCAGCCGTCGCAGGAGGACGTCGACGCGGTGTGCTCGTCCGACATGGTCGAGCTGTGCCGGACGATGGTGGTTCAGCTGTCGTACGGCCGGTTCCCCGCGCTCGTGATGTCGCTGCTGCCGGCGTTGTTGCTGCTCGTGTTGGCGGAAGGACTGCGGCGCGGACGGCGGTTCGCGTGGCGGGCGGCGCTGGTGTTCAACGTGGCGTTCGCGGCGTTCATCGGTTCGTACGTCGTGTACGTCGCGCAGTACCCGGACGCCAGTCTGCTGGAGCTGTCGGTCTCGTTCGGGGTGCCGATGCTGGCACCGCTCGCGATCATCGTGGTGTTGTTGTTGACGCGCAAGCACTTCGACGTGCGTCTACCTCGGCATGCCGTGGTGAAGTTCTGGCGGTTCACGGCGATCAGCGTGGCGTTGCTGTCGGCGCTGTACGTCTTCGGCGGGTACCTGGTCCGCGACCAGTTCACGCCGGAGCCGGGGTTCGGCGCGCTGCTCGCGGACCTGCCGACGCGGTTCCTGCCGCCCGGCTACCTCGACCTGGTGCCGCTGCAGTTCTCCGCCGACGGGTTCGTCGGCGCGCTGCTGTTCGAGTACACGGGCGTGGTGTTCTGGCTGATCGTGCTGGCCGGTCTGCTGATGGCGTCGTGGCGGACGTGGCCGTCGTCGTGCGAGGAAGCGGCGACGCACGCCCGCGAACTGATGCAGCGGCACGGCGGTTCGTCGTTGTCGTACATGACGACGTGGCGCGGCAACCAGTACTGGTTCACGCCGGACGGTGAGACGGCCATCGCGTACCGCGTGGTGGCGACCATCGCGCTGACGGTCGGCGATCCGATCGGTCCGGCGCGGGTGGACGCCGTGCGCGGGTTCGCGGAGTTCTGCGCGCAGAACGGCTGGACGCCGTGTCTCTACAGCGTGGGCGCCGAGACGCGGGCCGCGGTGGAGAGCCTCGGGTGGTCCGCGGTGCAGGTCGCCGAGGACACGATGATCGAACTGGACCAGCTGAGCTTCACCGGCAAGAAGTGGCAGGACGTGCGCACGGCGTTGAACAAGGCCGCCAAGGCCGGCATCACCGCCGAGTGGTGCACGTACGCCGACGCGCCGTACGCGATCACGGACCAGATCCGTTCGATCTCGGCGGAGTGGGTGGCGGACAAGGGCCTGCCGGAGATGGGCTTCACGCTGGGCGGCCTGGAAGAACTGGCCGGCGACGGCGTGCGCTGCCTGCTGGCGGTGGACGGCGACCGCACCGTGCACGGCATCACGAGCTGGCTGCCGGTGTACGCGGACGGCGAGGTCGTCGGGTGGACGCTCGACTTCATGCGCCGCCGCACGCACGGCTTCCGCGGCTCGATGGAGTTCCTGATCGCCTCGGCGGCACAACAGCTCCAGGCCGAGGGAGCGCGGTTCCTGAGCCTGTCCGGGGCACCGCTCGCCCGGCTGGACCGGGGCGAGCGACCGCGGGCGTTGCAGCGCGTCCTGGACTTCACCGGGCAGGTGCTGGAGCCGGTGTACGGGTTCCGCTCGCTGTTCGCGTTCAAGGCGAAGTTCCAGCCGACCTATCAGCCGATGTTCATGGCGTATCCGGACTCGGCGGCACTGCCGCGCATCGCGAACGCGGTGAGCCGCGCGTACCTCCCGCACCTCAACGCACGGCAGGGACTTCGGCTCGCGAGCAAGATGATCATCCGGACCCGCGAGCGCGTGACCACGCCTGGTCGAACTCGCTAGTCCGAAAGGGTGGTGAGGAGATCCTCTTCGGCACACTTCCGCGCTGCTAGGCGAAGATGCGCCGATGACCGTGCGGGGCAATCTGCCTGCCCAGACCACGACGTTCATCGGCCGCCGAGCCGTGCTCGCCGACACCGAGGCGCACCTCGGCCGGGCACGGCTGGTCACGCTGGCGGGACCGGGCGGGGTCGGCAAGACCCGGATCGCCGTGGAGACCGGGCGTGCGCTGGCGCAGTCGTTCCAGCACGGGGCCTGGCGAGTGCGGCTCGGGGACCTCAGGGACCCGGCGGCGCTGGCCCGCACGGTGGCGACCGAGCTGCGAATCGTCGACAACGCACCGGAGGCCGGGCTCGGCCGGCTGGTGGAGTCGTTGTACGACAAGCACTTGCTGCTCGTCCTGGACAACTGCGAGCACCTGCTGGAGGCGGTCCGGCATCTCGTGCACCACCTGTTGCGCGACTGCGAGGGGCTGACGATCCTCGCGACCTCGCGGGAGCCGCTCGGCGTCTACGGCGAACATCTGCTGCGGGTTCCGCCGCTGAGCGTGGACGACGCGGTGCTGCTGTTCCGGGAACGGGCGGAGGCGGCGCCGGACCTGGCCGACGTCACCGCGTTGTGCCAGGCGGTGGACGGGCTGCCGCTCGCGATCGAACTCCTGGCCGCGCGGCCAGGCGACGTGGTGCTGTCCGAGGTACTTCAGCACCCCGAACCCGCGACGCTGGAGCAGGTGCTCGAATGGTCTGCGAAGCAGTGCACGGACGAGGAACGCCGGTTGTGGGCGCGGTTGTCGGTGTTCCCCGCGGACTTCGACCTCGCCGCGGCCGAGGCGGTGACGGGCGCGGACGTGCTGAAGCCGTTGTCCGCGCTGGTTCTCCGATCGATCGTGGCGACGGCGACGAGCCCGGTCACCGGCGAGACCCGCTATCGGTTGCTGGACACCGTGTCGCAGTTCGGTGCGCGTCTGCTGACGGACGCGGACGAGCCGTCACGTCGCCACGCGGTGCACTACAGCGAGTTCGTGGACGAGGCCGCCCGCTCGTGGTTCTCCCCCGGCGAAGCGCGGTGGATGGGCAGGCTCTGGGAGGAGTGGCCGAACATCCGTGCGGCGGTCGGGCACGCGCTGCGGACCCCTGATCTGGCCGCTGCCGGTGCGGCCGTGGCGATGAACGTGCAGCGGGCGCGTTTCACGTCGTTCGCGGGCATGCTCGGCCAGGCGTGGGACCTGCTCACGGCCGCCCGCGAGGTGATCACTGACGCCCCGCTGCGGACGTCGCTGCTGGCGCACTGCGCGTACATGGCTCAGGTTAGGGGCGACTCGGCGGCGGCGTTCCCGTTGATGAGCGAGGCACGCGCGTTACCGCGGTTACCGATCACCGACGTGCACCTGGTTCTCGCCGAAGCGACGCATCTCTTCTTCGTGGAGGGCTCTCCGGACTGCGTGCCGTTGTACGCGCACGTCGTGGAGTTGTGCCGGGAGCACTCGTCGCCGGGCGACACCTACATCACCGAACTGATGCACGCGATGGCCGCGTGCTTCCTGCTGGACGCCGAGGCCGCGGACAAGGCCACCACGGCGTTGGCGAGGCAGGCGGAGAGCAACGGCGTGAGCTGGGCGCACGCCTGGGGTCTGTGGCATCGCGGTCTCTACGAACTGCTGCACGGCGATCCGGCGCAGGTGCATCCGCTGGTGATCCAGGCGTTGCGGATTCAGCTGACGCTCGGCGACACCTGGAGCGCCCCGTTCAGCCTGTGGCTGCTCGCCTGCACATGCGCCGAACTCGGAGCGAACGACCGCGCGGCACGGCTGCTCGGCGCGCTGCGGTCGCAGGAACGGGTCGCGCGGATCTCGTTCAGCGGCATGAACCCGTTCCACCGGCTGCTGGATCGCGCCGACCGCACCGTCCGCCGCTCGCTCGGCGACGACTACCAGGTGATCACGACGCTCGGCGCCGACCTGAGGCCCGAGCAGGTGATGGCGTTCGCGCTCGAACCGGTGCCGGACTCCGAACGCCGGCCGGCGAAGCCGCTGCTGCCCGGCGGCCTGACCAGGCAGGAGTTCACGATCGCCGGTCTGGTCGCGGACGGGTTCACGTCGAAGCAGATCGCGGCACGGCTGTACATCTCGCCGCGGACGGCGGACCGGCAGGTGGTCAACATCCGCGTGAAGCTGGGGCTGCCGAACAGGATGGCGCTCGCGGCCTGGCACCGTTCGGCCAGCGGTGAGCGTTAACGCGCCTCGAACGCCAGCTTCAGTCCGAGCGCGACGAACACCGACGCCGTCAGCCGGTCCAGCAGAACCTGCTGACGCAGCAGGAAAGCACGGGCGCGGCCGGCCACCGCGATCAGGATCGGCAGCCACACCAGGCCGAGTCCGAGGTGGATCGCGACGAGCGCCGCACCCCACGCGGGCTGACCGGCGGGCATGAACTGCGGCAGCAACGACAGGTAGAACACGCCGACCTTGGGGTTGAGCAGGTTCGTCAGCAGCCCGACCCGCAGCGACGCCCCGGCGCCCGGCACCGGGCGCGAGTCCTTCAGCTCCATGGCCTTGCGTGAGTTCCACAAAGCCTTGGCACCCAGGTAGATCAGGTACCCGGCGCCGAGCCAGCGCACGATGTCGTAGGCCAGTTCGGACGCCTGCAACAGCGCCGTCAAGCCCGCCAGGCTCGCCACGCCCCAGACGAGGCATCCGAGCGTGATGCCGAGAACCACGCCCATCGCCGCGCGTTTGCCGCTCAGCAACGCCGTGCGCAACACCATCACCGTGTCCAGGCCGGGCGTGAGGACGGTGAGCAGCGCGACGAGCGAGAAGCTCAGGAGTGCGGCGGTCGTCATGAGAACATCAGATCACACGTCAGCGCGCGTCCACGGCGGTTTTCAAGCCGAACGCGATCAGCGCTGAAGCGGACAGGCGGTCCAGCAGGAGCCGTTGCCGCAGCAGGAAAGCACGGGCCCGGCCGGCCGCCGTGATCAGGATCGGGAACCACACCAGCCCGATGCCGAGGTGGATGGCCACGAGCACGCCGCCCCACGCGGGCTGGCCGACGGGCAGGAACTGGGGCAGCAACGAGATGTAGAAGACGCCCGGCTTCGGGTTGAGCAGGTTCGTCAGCAGCCCCACCCGGATGGCCGCGCGCACCGACGGCACCGGGGCGGGTTCGTCGATCTCGACCGGGCGCCTCGAGTTCCACAACGCCTTGACACCCAGGTAGATCAGGTACCCGGCGCCGAGCCAGCGCACGATGTCGTAGGCCAGTTCGAACGCCTGCAGCAACGCCGTCAGGCCGACCAGTCCGGCGGTCGCCCACACCAGGCATCCCAGCGTGCTGCCCACCACGACCGCCATCGCGGCACGGCGGCCGACCAGCAACGCCGTCCGCAGCACCAGCAGGGTCTCCAGGCCCGGTGTGATGACGGTCAGCAGCGCGACGAAGGTGAAGCTCAGGAGCGCGGTGGTCGACATGCCGCCATGAGAACACGGAAGTCCAGCGCCACCAGAAGATTTAACACACCCGACACGATCACACGGGCTTGGTGTAGCGGTGCGCCGGAACCGGGATCGGCCCGTCCGGATGCGGTGCCCGGTGGTCGAACAGGCCTTCGTCCGTCCAACCCTGCCGTTCGTAGAACCGGCGCGCCCGCGCGTTCCCGGCGACGACGGCGAGCCATGCGTGCGAGTGCCCGTTCACCGCCACCTCGCTCTCGGCAGCGGCCAGAAGTGCCTTCGCGACACCGGATCCGCGATGATCGGCGGAGACGTAGACCTGCTCGACCTCGTCCCCGATCACCATCACGAACCCGGCGACCTCGCCGTTCACCGTCGCGACCGTGGTGTGCTCGACGTGCTCCAGCGCGCGTGGCTCGAAGGTCTCCTCCGGACGCGCGTCGACGAGCCGCTGCGGCACGTTGCCGAGGTGCGCGTCGCACCAGCCCGGATACCAGATCCGGGCCACCGCGGCGGCGTCGTCCGAGGTGGCGCGCCTGATCTCCGTCACTGGCGGTACCAGGCGCGAACACCCAAACGTCCAGTGCTGCCCAGGTCGACGAGGATGTGTCCCTCCGGCGTCGTCGCGACCAGCGGCTGCCACGTGCCACCCGGCGCGGCCGCCATGTCGACGTACTTGCCGACCAGCGGCGGGTCGACCGACGCGTGCGTGTTCCGCCAGACGAACGCGCTCTTCGCACTCTCACCGGGCGGCACCGTGATCGGCTGCGGCGCGTCGTCGAAGCCGTCGAGCGACGCGATGCCGCCCGACCCGTCGAGGATCTCGACGTCCAACGGCTCCCGCTCCTCACCGAACAACCTGACCTGCGGATACCCGTTGAGCTGCACCGGTTCCGCACCGCAGTTGGCCACCTCGACGGACATCACCCGCAGGCCCATGGCCGCGCTCGTGACGTTCGTGGTGAACCGCAGCCCGGTGTCGCACGACGGAGCTTCCGTCGCCTGCGCGCCCGTTCCGCACGCGACCAGGCCGACGAGCGCGGCGAACACGACCAGAATTCTGCCCCCAGATCTCATGCGACCGATGCTGCCACAGAACGGAGAGGGTCCGCCGAAACCTTCACAAACGGAGGACCGGCACGGGAGCCGGCCCTCCACTGTGGATTCGGCTACGCGCGTTCCCACAAGGCCGGGACGTTCGGCGGTTCCCAGCCGGGCAACGAGGTGTGGCCCTGCCGGCAGCGGTAGTTCGAACCGCCGTGAGTCACCAGCGCCCCGGTCGCGTAGGTGACGTACGGCGCCCAGGCGGACCCACCTGGGTTCGAAGTAGTGGTCGTGGTGGTTGTGGACGTCGTGGTCGAGGTGGTGGTCGACGTCGGCGGGGTGCCGGAACCGCGCGGCAGGTCGCCGGCGATGGCGTAACTGGTGCCACCGAAGGTGAACGTGAAGTTCGACGGCGACGCGATCGGCATGTAGTAGTTCAGCCGGACGTCGACCGAGGCGCCCGGTGCGATGGTCTGCCAGCTCGGCAGCGTCACGACGACGTGCTGGAAGTCGCCGCGCAGGCCGCCGACGTTCGGGCCGCTGTGGCCGCGGGTCGCGACGGAGAGGCCGAAGCCGGACTGGTCGGTCATGCTGCCGGGGGCGCTGGTGCCGTAGTCGAACTCGACGCGGGTGCCGCCGGGGATCGTCGTGGTGGAGTTGTTGGTGATCCGCATGGTCGGGTTGATCGGGTAGTTGGCGTCACCCAGGGCGAATCCGGACACGCCCACGTTGACGTTCAGCACGGACGAGGGCATGGTGCGGCCGGCCTTCGACGCGCCGTAGGGAGCGGCGCCGCGCAGGCCTTCGTCGATCTTCGAGATGAGCGTGTCGCCGATGTAGTACTGGGACTTGGCGCTGTCGTAGGCGTAGTCGCCGGCCAGTTCCCAGATCATGATGCCTCCGAGGCCCTTGCTGGTGACGTAGCTGGTCTTGGCGGCGATGGACACGTCGTCCTCAGTGGACAGGAAGACGCTCTTGGTGCTGTTCCACAGCCACGGCGTCACCATCGTGCTGTTGTAGTTGCGGGAGTACGTGCCGGTGACGCGGTCGTCGGGGTCGTTGACCGGGTCGAGGCCGTACTTCGTGAGGTAGTCCGGCGTGATGCCGTTCTGCAGGTTCATGGCGTGCCACATGGGGTTCACGCCCGACGGCACCTCCATGCCGTTGAGGTCGTCGTGCCAGAGGTTGTCGATGCCGACGGCGCCGTTGCCGCAAGGAACGGTCGACCCGACGGTTCCGCCGGTGCCGGGTGGGCACTGCGCCTGGTCGGGCAGGGCGGCGCGGCCCCACATGCCGTTCGTGCCACCGGTGACACCTCTCCAGCCGCGGGTGTAGAAGCCGACGCCGATGTTGATGCGGCCGGCCTGCATCGCGCCGCGGAAGTAGTGATAGGCCCAGTCGGTGTTGAGATAGCCCTGCCCGTCGTACTGCGGTGTCGTGTACACCTGCCAGTGCGCCAGTTCCGCGTCCTGGCCGTTGTCGTAGAGCGCCGCGTTCGGGCCCACGAAGTGGTTCCACGCGCCGTGCAGGTCGTAGCTCATCATGTTGAGGTAGTCGAGGTACCGCGTGACGCCGTAGGTCTCCTGGCCTCGCAACAACCAGCCGGACGCCGGAACCGCGGCGGTCAGCAGGTAGTGCTTGCCGTCGGCCGCTCCGGCACGGTCGAGCTTGTCGCGCAACGTCCGCATCAGGTTCTCGTAGCCCGCCCACAACGTGCCGCGGTTGGCGTTGGAGATCCAGAAGTCGTCGGGGTTTCCGGCGTAGTTGTTGGACGTGGCGTACTCGTAGTCGATGTCCGCGCCGTTGAAACCGTAGGTGCGCAAGAAGGTCACGACCGAGTCGGCGAACGTGTTGATCGACGCCTGCGACTGGGCGAGCCTGTAGAAGCCACCCGTGGCGTTGCGGGTGCCGTCCGGGTTCAGGATCCCGCCCGACTCCGCCCAGCCGCCGATCGAGATCAGCGTCTTCACGTTCGGGTACTGCTTCTTGTACTTGGTCAGCAGGTTGAAGTGCCCCTTGTAGGACAGGGCGGGATCCATCTCGGCACCGGGAACTCCTGGCCACTCCATGCCGGTCGACGCGTTGCCGGCGCCCGCCGGGCCGACCGAGATCCTGTTGTCCGTGCCGATGCCCGCGAACGCGTAGTTGATGTGCGTGATCTTGGTCCACGGGATGTTGTTCGCCAGATAGGCGGGCGCGCCGTTCTTCCCGGTGCGCCAGCTGGTGAAGTACCCGATCACGCGGCGGGTCTTGTCCCCCATCAGCTCACGGCCGGCGGTGTCGTAGACCGTGCAGTACGGGGTGTCGACGCCGGGCGTGCGGTACAGACCGTCCGGTCGGCAGTCCTCGTGTCCTGCGGCCTGCGACGGCGCCGGGCTGACGAGGGCGACCGCAAGGAGACCCGCGAGGGTCACCAGGGCCGCGAGGAGCGGGAGGATCTTTCTGGAGAGGCACATGCCGAACCTCCTTGCAGGGAGGCGGCCTGTGTCACTCAGTCTGGGACCGGGAAACGGACCGGTCAATACGAGGTATAGACCAATCAGAGAAATGGTTGACATCGACTAGTTAGAGTCGGATAGTCGACATCAACCAAGGAGGACGCATGCGGCGCAAGGTGTCGAACCCGCTGGCGCTGGCGGTGCTGGCACATCTCGTGATGGGCCCCATGCACCCCTACGAGCTGGGCAAACAACTCAAGGACACCGGCAAGGACCGCAACATCAAGTTCAACCGCGGCTCGCTCTACATGGTCGTCGAGCAGCTGCGGAAGGCCGGGTTCGTCGCCGAGCAGGAGACCGTCAAGGACACCCAACGGCCCGAACGCACGATCTACGCGCTGACCGACACCGGACGCGACGAGCTGCACGACTGGATGCGCGAGCTCGTCCGCGACCCGGCGCACGAGTACCCGCAGTTCGGCGTGGCGTTGTCGCTCATCTCGGTGCTGGACCCGGTGGAGTCCGTCGAGCTGCTGAAGGCACGTGCCGACGCGCTGACGAAGGACCTCGACGAGACGCGCGCGATGGTCGGCAAGGCGACCGCCGACGGCGTCCAGTGGATCTTCCTCGTCGAGGAGGAGTACCGGATGTCGTTGCTGGAGGCCGAACTGCGGCTGGTCGAGAAGCTCACGGGGGAACTGGCGAAAGCCGAGTACCAGCACTTGTGGCGGGAAATCTTCGGGAGGGAATGATGAAGGCTTTAGTCATCGGGGGCGGCATCGCTGGCCCGGTCACCGCGCTGGCCCTGCAGAAGGCCGGCATGGACGCGGTGGTCTTCGAGGCGTACGACACGACCGCGGACGGTGTGGGCGGCATGTTGACCGTGGCACCCAACGGCCTCGCGGCGCTGAAGATCGTGGGACTGGAATCGGACTTCGGCGATCCCTTGCGCCACATGGTGATGGCCGACTCGCAGGGCAGAACGCTCGGGCGCGTCACCGGCGGCACCAGCCGGGTCGTGACGCGGGCCGAGCTGTACCAACGACTGCGCGAGCTGACGGTCGCCCAGCGGGTCAAGGTGGAGTACGGCAAGCGCCTGGTCGACGTGGAAACCCACGAAAACGGTGTCACGGCAACGTTCTCGGACGGCTCCAGCGAGTCGGGTGACGTGCTGATCGGTGCCGACGGCATCCGTTCCGAGGTCCGCAAGATCATCGATCCGAGCGCTCCGGAACCCGAGTACGTCGGTCTGCTGGGATTCGGCTCGTACGCGGAGAACAGCGGCGTGCACGGCGATCCGGAAACGATGTACTTCGTGTTCGGCAGCTCGTTCCTCGGCTACTGGGAACAACCGGACGGCACCGTCGCGTGGTTCAACAACCTCGCGGTCCCCGAGCCGCTGACGACGGCCGAGATGGACGCGGTCCCCGCCGCCACCTGGCTGGACCGGTTGCGGGTGGCCTACGGGGACGACATGCCGGCGAAGCAACTCCTCGCGCACAGCAGCACCATCGTCGGCGGCGGCCCGCTGGAGATCATGCCGAGCGTCCCGCGCTGGCACCGCGACCGCATGGTGCTCGTCGGCGACTCCGCCCACGCGCCGAGCGCCAGTTCCGGTCAGGGCGCGTCACTGGCGGCCGAGTCGGCGGTGCAACTGGCCCGCTGCCTGCGCGACATCCCTGACCTGGCAGAGGCTTTCGCGACCTACGAACGGCTCCGGCGTCCACGCGTCGAGGCGATCGCGGCACGCGCGGCCCGCACCAACAGCAACAAGCGCGGCATCGGCCCGATCACCCGGCTGCTCATGCCGCTCGTGGTGAAGACCTTCGGCGCCAAGGCGTTCACGAAGGACCAGAACTACCGCATCGACTGGAACGCTCAGGTCAGCCGGTAGCCGTGCGCCGGGCGGTTCGCCATGCCGTACCGCGGCTGCACCTCCGCCTTGCCCATGGTCACCAGGTGCTCCAGATAGCGGCGCGCGCTCACGCGGGACAGTCCCGCCCGATCCCCGACCTCCTGGGCCGAGAGATCGTTCTGGCTGTCCCGCAACGCTTCCGTCACCAGCCGCAACGTCACGGCGGACAAGCCCTTGGGCATGGCCGGGGTGCGCGGCCGGTGGTGCATCAGCGAGTCGACCTCGTCCTGGTCCAGCACCTGCCCCAGCCTCTGGACCTCGGTGCGCTGGGCGAGGTACTCCCGCATCCGGTCGAGGAACGCCGTGCGCGTGAACGGCTTCACCAGGTAGTTGTCCACGCCGCGGGACATGGCCTGCCGCACGGTCTCCCGTTCGCGCGCCGCCGTCACGGCGATGACGTCGACCGGCGGCCCGCTGCGAGCGCGCAGCCGCGACAGCACGTCCAGCCCGGACATGTCGGGCAGGTGGATGTCGAGCAGCACCAGGTCGGGCCGCAACGCCTCCACGGCCCGCAACGCCTCTCCGCCGCGATGCGCCTCGCCGACGACCTCGAACTCGGGCATCGCCTCCAGGAACCCGCGGTGGATCGCCGCCACGGCGAAGTCGTCATCGACCACGAGCGTTCGCACGCTCATCGGTTCCCCGTTTCCGGCAGCCACACGTCGAACGACGCGCCACCGAGTTCCGAGTCGGTGATCGCGACCCGGCCGCTGCGCCGGGTCACCACCCTCGACACCAATGCAAGACCTATTCCTCTGCCGTGCGCGCCCTGGACGTCCTTCGAACTCACGCCCAGGTCGAAGATGCGGCCACGTTGCGACTCGGCCACTCCCGGCCCGTCGTCGTCCACGACCACCCGCACTCCGCTCACCGACGAACGCACCAGCACCCGCACGGTTCCACCGGTCTCCACGGCGTCGACCGCGTTGTCGACCAGGTTTCCCAGCACGGTCAACGCGTCATCGCCCGCACGAATGTCGACGGAGCTGCCGGGATCGAGCCGGAGCTCCACACCTCGTTCGTGCGCGGTGGAGGATTTTGCCAGCAACAGGGCCGCCAGCGCAGGATCCGCGTTCGCTCCGTCGATGATGTCGGCCGTGACCGACCCGGCGCCACCGACCCGTTCGATGTAGGCGACGGCGTCGGGACCGCGATCGAGGTCCAGCAGACCGCCGATGACGTGCAGGTGGTTCGAGAATTCGTGGGCCTGAGCCCGCAGCACCTCGGTGACGGTGCGCTGGCCGTCGAGCTCGCGCAACGCGTCGTGCAACTCGGTCCGATCGCGCAACGTCAGCACGACGCCGACCGCGCGGTCGTCCGTCTTGGCCGTCATCCGGTTCGCGACCAGAACCCGTTCGCCTGCCAGCACCAACCGGTCCGCGACGTCGTCGTCCCCGCGCGCCAGGTCGAGCAGGCCGTCGTCGAGAACCTCCGAAGCCGGCCGCCCGCTCGGGTTCTCCGCCAGGCCCAGCAGCCGCATGGCCTCGTCGTTGACCAGTGCCAGCTTCTCCTGGTCGTCCACGGCGACCACGCCTTCGCGGATGCCGTGCAGCATCGCGTCCCTGGTCTTCAGCAGCTGCTCGATCTCGGCGGGTTCGAGCCGGAACGTCCGCCGGCGCACGTGCTGCGTGATCAACGCGGCGCCGAGCACGCCGACCAGCGCGGCGGCGGCTAGCCAGCCGATCAGCTCCGGCAGGTCCTCGGCGAGGTCGGCGGACAGCTGGCTCTCCAAGATGCCGACCGAGGCCATGCCGATGATCCGGCCGTTCACCGCTCGCACCGGAACCTTGGCGCGCAACGACGTGCCGAGCGTGCCCGTCTCCGTGCCGACGAAGACCTCACCGGACAGCGCCGTGCTCGGGTCTGTCGACACGCGCTCGCCGATGCGCTTCGGGTCGGGGTGGGCGTAGCGGACGCCGTTGTGGTCGGTGACCACCACGTACGTCACGTTGGACGCCTTGCGGATCAGTTCGGCCAACGGCTGGATCGTCGCGGGCGGGTCAACGGAGTCGAAGGCCTCGATGACCGTGGGTAGCCGCGCCACGCTCTCCGCGACCGACAGCATCCGGTCCTTGTAGGAGTCGCGGATTCGGTCGCTCTGCAGTTTGGCGGCGAGCAGACCAGCGGCACAGGTCGTCATCAGCACGATGACCACCTGCAATGCCAGTAGCAAGGCTCCAAACGAGACCGACCGACGGAACATGGATGGAATTCTGACGCATCAGCTGTGAAACAGGTCACGAACTAAACGACCAATACGGAACTTACGACCTAACCCTTACGAGGCGCCCACCAGTTACCTAGCGTCCCCGCCCACAGTTCGCAACGAAGCGAGGAGTAACTCGATGGGTACGGCATGGAGACGAGCGGTGGCGGTCGCTGCCGCCGGACTGGTGCTCGCGGGGTGCGGTCAGGGGGCGAAGAGCGCGAGCGGCGGTGACTCCATCGCGAAGCTGGAGATCATGGCGCCCGCCGACCCCGGTGGCGGCTGGGACCAGACGGCGCGGGCCATGCAGTCCGCGGTGAGCGGGGCGAAGCTCGCGAACTCCGTGCAGGTCACGAACGTCGGCGGCGCCGGCGGCACGGTCGGCCTGCAGAAGCTCCTCAACGAGCGTTCCGAGTCGTTCCTGATGATCACCGGCCTGGTCATGGTCGGCGCGGTGGAGACCAACGCGTCGCAGGCCCGGCTGGAGGAGACGACGCCGATCGCGCGGCTGACTGCCGAGGACGAGGTCGTCGTGGTGCCCGCGGACTCGCCGCACAAGACGATCGACGACCTGCTGGCCGCGGTGAACGAGAAGGGCAAGGGCGTCTCGATCACCGGCGGTTCGGCCGGCGGCACCGACCACATCCTCGCCGGGATGCTGCTCAAGGCGAAGAACATCGACCCGTCCAAGCTGAACTACGTGCCGTACTCCGGCGGTGGCGAGTCGCTGGCGGCGTTGCTGGGCAAGAAGGTCGACGCGGGCATCTCCGGCATCGGCGAGTACAAGGAGCAGATCAAGGCGGGCAAGCTGCGCGCACTGGGCACGTCCGGCCCGAACCCGGTCCCCGAGCTGAACGTGCCGACGTTCAAGGACCTGGGCGTCGAGCTGATCAACTGGCGCGGCGTCGTGGCGCCCGCGTCGATCACGGCCGAGGCCAAGACCCGCCTCACCAAGCTCGTCACCGACATGCACGCGAGCCAGCAGTGGAAGGACGAGCTGTCCAAGAAGGGCTGGACGGACACGTTCCTGACCGGCTCCGAGTTCTCCACGTTCATGGCCAAGGAGATCGGGCGTGTGAAGCCCGCACTGCAGGACATCGGGCTCGTGAAGTGATTGCCGCAAAAATCGAGGAGTACGCGTTCGGCGGTCTGGTCGCGTCGATCGGGGTCTTCACCCTGATCGACGCGGGCACGATCGCCGCACGTGACGACAACGCCGTAGGACCACGCGCGTTCCCTTACGCCGTGGGAATTCTGCTCGTCGTGACGGGCATCGCGGCCATCATCGCGACCGCCCGCGGAAAGCTCGGCCAGGCCGAGGAGGGTGAGGACGTCGACGAGAACGTCCGCACCGACTGGGTCACCGTGGGCAAGCTGGTGGCCGTGCTGATCGCGCACCTGGTGCTGATCGACCTGGTCGGCTGGCCGGTCGCGGCGGCGCTGCTGTTCTTCGGCGCCGCCTGGTCGCTGGGCGCGATCTGGTGGAAGGCACTGCCCATCGCGATCGTGCTGGCGCTCGTCGTGCAGGTCGTGTTCGCGTACGGCCTGGGCCTCTCGCTGCCGGCCGGGATCTTCGAAGGGGTGCCGTTCCTCGATGGATAGCATCACCATGCTGCTGGAGGGTTTCGCGACCGCCGCGCAGCCCGAGTACCTGCTGTACGCGTTGCTGGGCGTCACGCTCGGCACCGCCGTCGGCGTGCTGCCGGGCATCGGACCGGCGATGACGGTGGCGTTGCTGCTGCCGTTGACCTACACGCTGGAACCCACCGCCGCTCTGATCATCTTCGCGGGCATCTACTACGGCGGCATGTACGGCGGCTCGACGACGTCGATCCTGCTCAACACCCCGGGCGAGTCGGCGTCCATCGTCACTGCCTTAGAGGGCAACAAGATGGCCAAGGCCGGCCGGGGCGCGGCGGCTCTGGCGACGGCGGCGATCGGGTCGTTCGTGGCGGGCACGATCGCCACGGTGCTGCTCACCCTCCTGGCGCCGACCATCGCGGACGTCGCGGTGCAGCTCGGCCCGGCGGACTACGTGGCGTTGATGGTCGTGGCGTTCACGACCGTGGCGGCACTGCTCGGGTCCTCCCCCGTGCGCGGCCTCGCGTCGTTGGGACTCGGTCTGTTCATCGGTCTCGTCGGCACCGACACGTTGTCCGGGCAGCAGCGCTTCACCCTCGGGGTGGCGACGCTGGCCGACGGGATCGACGTGGTCGTGGTGGCGGTCGGTGTGTTCGCGGTCGGCGAGGCGCTGTACGTGGCGTCGCGGCTGCGGCACGGGCCGATCGAGGTCGTGCCGATCGGCGGCAAGTGGATGACGCGCGAGTTCTGGTCGCGCTCGTGGAAACCGTGGCTGCGCGGCACGTTCATCGGGTTCCCGATCGGCACCGTGCCGGCCGGTGGTGCGGATGTGTCGACGTTCCTGTCGTACGCGGCGGAGAAGAAGCTCGCGAAACGGCCGGAGGAGTTCGGCAAGGGCGCGATCGAGGGCGTGGCGGGTCCGGAGGCGGCCAACAACGCCGCCGCGGCAGGCGTTCTGGTGCCGTTGCTGACCCTCGGGCTTCCCACGACCGCGACGGCCGCGGTGATCGTGGCGGCGTTCCAGAGCTACGGCATCCAGCCGGGGCCGTTGCTGTTCACCAACAACGGCCCGATGGTCTGGGCGCTGATCGCGTCGCTGTACATCGGCAACGTGATGCTGCTGGTGCTGAACCTGCCGCTGGTGAAGATCTGGGTGAAGGTGCTGCAGATCCCGCGGCCGTACCTCTACGCGGGCATCCTGCTGTTCGCGGCGCTGGGCACCTACGCGGTGAACTTCGTCGTGGACGACCTGATCGTGCTGCTGATCATCGGTGTGATCGGCTTCTTCATGCGGCGCCACGGTTATCCGGTCGCACCGCTGGTCGTCGGCCTGATCCTCGGGCCGATGGCGGAGGAGCAGGTCCGGCGCACCCTGCAGATCAGCGAGGGCAACCTCGGCGCGTTGGTGAGCAGCCCGTTCGCGGCGGTCGCCTACACCATCCTGGTCGTGCTGCTGGTGGTGGCTGTGGTGCTTCGGTTGCGCCGCAAGAAGTCTGAAGTGACGGTCTAACCGCGCACGGCGGCAAGTGCTTGTTCGTACAGCTCGAACGCATCAGCCTTGCCGCCGTGGCGGACCCACAGCTCTGACGCGGCGTCGACGCACGCGAACACCGTCGCGATGACACCCACCGCGCGGGCGTCCGGGATCTCGCCGGACTCGATGCCCATCCGCTTCTCGATCGCGGGCACGAGCGAGCGCTGCCACCTCAGCCGCTTCTCCAGATACCTGGAGTGCAGCGACGGGTTGGTGAAGATCAGCCCGGAGATCTCCAGCACCCGCTGCGGGGTGTGGTTGCCCGCGGTGAGCAGCGTGGTGAACCCGGCCCGCAGAGCGTCCCAGGTGGACATCTCGGGGTCCTGGGCCTCGACGGTCGCGACCAGCAGCTCGCCCAGCGCGTCCTGCTCACCGCAGACCAGGTCTTCCTTGGTGCCGAAGTAGCGGAACAACGAGCGTTGCGAGACGCCCGCCCTCGTGGCGACCTGGGCCATCGTGGTCGCCTCGTAGCCCTGTTCCGCGAACAGGGCCAGGGCCGTGTCGACGATCTCGGCGACCACGGCCTGACGCGACCGGTCCCACAACGTCGCCGGCTTCTCCATGAGCCCCACTCTATCCGCGCTGCACCATCCGCCCGATCATCCGCGCGCCCATCGCGCGGGAAGTCAGGTGACGCCCGGCGAACGCCAGCACGCGGTTCATCCGGCCCGAGATGACCCCGACCGGCGTGACGCGGCGGTCCAGCGCGCGCATCGCGGTCTCGACCACCTCGCCGGAGGTCTGCATCCGCAGGCCTCCCGTCATGTCCTCGCTGCCGGCGACCTCGAAGAACTCGGTTCGGGTCGCACCGGGTGACAGCACCATGACGCGCAGGCCCGTGCCGCGCGACTCGACCCACAGGCCCTCGGTGAAGCTCACCACGAACGCCTTCGTCGCACCGTAGACCGACGACCAGGGCGTCGCCTGGTAGGCCGCCATGCTCGCCACGTTCACGAGGAAACCGTGACCGTTGGCGCGCAACGACTCGATGAACGCCCTGCTGATCTCGACGACGGCGTTGACGTCGACCGCGACCTCCTGCCGCAACCGCTCGGGCTCCTCCTCGTGGAACGCCCTGAAGTTCCCGAACCCGGCGTTGTTGATGACGCTGGTGACGCCGAACCCGGCGACCTCCGCCGCCAGCCGCTCGCCGACGCCCGGCTGGGCGAGGTCCGCGGCCACGACGTGCACGGTCACGCCGTGCGCCGCCCGCAGCTGTTCGGCCAGTTCCTCCAGCCTGTCCTTGCGGCGCGCGACCAGCACGAGGCTCGATCCCCGTGCCGCCAGCCGCCGCGCGAACTCCGCGCCGATGCCCGAACTCGCCCCGGTGACCAGCACCGTCTGCTTCCTGAAGTCGACTCCCATGCCGACACCGTACGCCTGCCTGGCAGTCACTGCCAACCTGTCTTTATCTGCCCGAATTCATCCGTAACGTTGCCGGAGGAGCGACGATCTTGGGGCGTGGGAGGACAACGGTGATCCGGCGGCCCCGGCTCGAAGGGCTGCTCTGCGCGACGAGGCTCACGACGCTCGTCGCCCCCGCCGGGTACGGCAAAACGACACTTCTGACCCAAGCGCGCACCGACCGCCCGGTCGTGTGGCACACCTGCCAGGAAGGCCATCGGCTGGTGCAGCCGATGGCGGCCGCCCTGGCAGCCGGGTGGGCCGGCGTGCCGTCGGTGTCCGGAGAGGACGAGTCCGGTCGCGCGCACGCCCTCGCCGGTCTGCTGGCCGACGCCTGGCCAGAGGACGTGCTGATCGTCCTGGACGACATTCATGTGCTGAGACAAGAGGATTCGGCCGTTCAGCTGCTGGAGGCGCTGTGCCTTCAGCTTCCGCCGAGTGCGCGGCTGGTGCTGTCCGGACGGACGCCCGCGCCGTTCTCGTTGCGGCGCCTGAAGGTCGACGGCGAGCTGACCGAGATCACCGCGGCACAGCTCGCGTTCACGACGGAGGAGACGGGTGTGGTCGCCGGGCACGACGTGCACGACGTCACCGGCGGATGGCCGATCGCGGTGCGACTGGTGGCGGAGACGGGAACCGTCGAGGAGCTCGGCGATCTGGTGGACGAAGTCGTTGGCAGAGAACCACTCCAGACCCGCGAGCTGCTCAGGACCGCGGCCGCGTTCGATCGGTTCACCATCGATCTGCTGACCTCGCTGGGACACCAGAAGGCCGCGGTGATCCTGCCCGATCTGGCCCGGCGCGGGCTGTTCGTCGAACACGTCCGGGCCGAACCGGGGTGGTTCGCGCTCGTGCCGCTGGCGCGGGAGTTCTTGGAACCGGCAGTGGGGGTGCACGCGGCGGCAGCCCGGTGGTTCACCTCCCGGGGCGAGTACGTCCGCGCGGTGGATTCCCTTGCGGCGCTGGAAGACTGGCCCGGTGTCACGGCGTTGCTCGGCGAGGTGTTGCGAACTCGTGGCGCGGACGCCGTGCTGACCGCGACAAGCCTTGTGCCAGAGGAAGAACGCACAGCCGAGGTCTGGCAGCTCGAAGGCGTCGCGCACCAGTTGCGCGGAGAATGGTTGCCTGCGGCGGACCGGTTCACCCAGGCCACCGCGGACGGCCTCACCGCCGAGCTGGCCTGGCGGATGGCGTGGATCCAGCACCTGCGCGGCGGGCCGCAGGACGCGCTCAAGATCTGCGACGAGTACGTGCCGGACGGCGCCGATCCCGCGGCGGAGTCGATGCTGCTGAGCACCGCCGCGAGTGCGCACTGGGCGTTGGGAGATCTGGAGTCGGCTGCGGGGAAGGCTGTTGCCGCGCTGGAGATCGCCACCAGTGACGGCGGAATGGGCACCGCGCACACCGTCCTCGCGATGGTGGCCGCGGCGCAGGGAAAACGCGACGAACTGACCGAGCACTACGACCTCGCCTTGGATCATGCGCAGAAGGCCGGCGACGTGCTCGGTGTCATCCGCGTCCGCTCGAACCGCGCGTCGCACCACGTCGAGGCGGGTGAGCACGGGGCGGCGTTGCGGGAGATCGAGGAGATGCTGCCGCTCGCGGACGTCACCGGGTTCGCCACCTACCGGGCGATCGGGCTGCACAACCGCGGTGAGGCGTTGCTCGGACTCGGCAGGCTGGACGAGGCCGCGGCCGATTTCCACGCCGCGCAGAAGGTTTTCGACCAGGCGGGGAGCTGGCTCGCGGCGGCACCGCTGGTCTACCTGGGCGAGGTGCACCGGTTGCGCGGCGACCGTGCGCTGGCGGCGTTCGCGTTGCACGAGGCGCTTCGGCTCGCGGCGGCCAAGAACACCGTGCCGCACCTGGTTCTCGCTCATGTGGGGCTCGCCGAGTTGTTCTCGGACGACGATCCCGACCTGGCGCGGGAGCACGCCCGCAAGGCGTTGGAGCTGGGGGAAAGCGTGGCGGCGCTGCTCGTGCTGGGGTGGCTCGACCACGACAAGGGCCTGTGCCAGGAGGCGGCGGAGATCGCGACCCGGCGTGGCGACCGGGCGGGGTTCGCGCGGTCGTTGCGGTTGCGGGGAGTGCTGGAACGCGACCCGGTGCTGCTGGACCAGGCGCTGACGTTGTGGCGTGAGATCGGCAACCCGCTCGGCGAGGTCCGGGTGCGCACGGCTCAAGCGGCGTTGATCGGTGGCGCGGCGGGAGAACAGCTGGCTTTGGAGGCACGGCAGCAGGCCGCGGATCTGGGTGCCCGTGTGCTCGTCGAAGCCGCCGCGTCCGTCGCCGAGACGTGCCGGAAAGCGGCCAGGCCGGCGTTGTTCATCCAGACGCTGGGCGGGTTCCGGGTGCTGCGCGACGGCGAACCGCTGCCGCCCGCCGCGTGGCAGTCGCGCAAGGCCAGGGACCTGGTGAAGATCCTCATCGCCCGGCGCGGGAGGCCGATCACCCGTGAGGCGCTGGGAAACCTGCTGTGGCCCGACGAGGAACCGGAGAAGGTCGCGAACCGGCTGGCGGTGGCGTTGTCCACGGCCCGCAGTGTGTTGCGCGCGGGCACGGGGATCGTGGCCGAGGGGGACGCGATCCGGCTCGACCCGGACGTGCTGCCCGTCGACGTGGTCGCGTTCCTGGCCGACGCGCGGGCCGGACTCGCTGCGGCACAGCGGAACTCGTCCGAGGCGCAGTCACTGCTCGCGGCCGCCGAGTCCGCGTACCACGGCGACTTCCTGGAAGAAGATCCGTACGAGGACTGGGCGGCCCGGCTGCGCGAGGAGGCCCGGCTGATCTACCTGCAGGTGGTGGCGGTGCTCGCCGCACGGGCCGAATCCGGTGGGGAGCACGCACTGGCAAGCAGGTACTGCCTTCGCGTGCTCGAACGCGACCCGTACGACGAGCCAGCGCACCTGATGCTGGTGCGCGTCCTCGCCGCGGCAGGGAGTCATGGCGAGGCTCGGAGGAGCTACCAGACCTACGTCACGCGGATGCGGGAGATCGAGGTCGACCCGCACCCGTACCCCAGGGTCTTCATTGGGAGCACACGACGTAGGGCGTGATCGACCAGCGGATGGCCTGGCCCTGCGCGTCCGTTCCCTCACCGGTGACGGTCGCGCCGGCGCCGGCCGGGGTGACGTCCTCGATGATCCCGCCGCCGACCGCGCCACCGGCGCTCACGACCTGCTCGTCGCCTTGGCAGGCAACGGACTTCGAGGCGGTCTTGGTGACCACGACCGTCGGGGTGCCGCCGCGCAGCACCAGTCCCGGCCGGGTGCCGCAGATCGCGTGCGCCGTGACGTCGCCGTCCCCTGACGTCTCGACCAGGCCGCTCTTGAGGTTGCTCTTGGGCGCCATCTTCGTGAAGTGCCCGCCGGCGGTCTCGCCACCGACGCCGAGCGCCTTCTTGGCGCTGGGGCAGGTCGCCTCGGCGTTCTTCGTGCCGCTCTTGGACACCAGCGTGAACTCACCTGGCGCACAGGTCGCCCGCACCGTCACTGTCCACGGCAGCACGGTCCCCACGCCGTGCTCGACCGCTGTCACCTCGGCGCTCGTGAGGTCGTCACTCGGGCGCACGCGGGTGATCGTCGTCCGCTCGCCGGTCACCGCGCCTCCCGTGCCGACGACCTTCGTGCCGTTCGGGCAGCTGACCGAGACCGTCTTGCCCGCCGACGTCGCCGCGCTGGTGGCCTGCACCGTCACGACGTCCGTGCTCGCCTGCGCCACGCCCGGACTCGTCAGAGTCAGCACGAGCAGGGCCGTGCTCATCACCTTCACGTTCATCCCCCTTCGGGTCCGCGGGCCTGGTCAGCCCGCGGACCCGAAGGATGCCGCGCTCGCTTAAAGCCGCATTAAGGTCAGGGACAGCTGACCAGGACGTCGCCGTCGGTGGCGTCGAGGCAGGTGTCCACGCCGAGGCCGCCGTTGAGCGTGTCGTTGCCGGCCGCGCCCCAGATGAGGTCGTTGCCGTTCAACGCCGTGATGCTGTTCGCGAGCGCGTTGCCGACCAAGTGGTCGACGAAGTTGGTGCCGGTCAGGTTCTCCACGTCGCTCGCGACGTAGTCCTTGAGCGCCAGCGTGTCGTAGCCGTCGTCGGTGCCGGAGCCGATGGTGACCGAGACGCCGGAGTTCGGGTGCAGCGAGCTGCCGATGCTGTAGTCGACGCGGTCGATGCCGGTGCCGCCGTAGACGTTCACGCCACCGCGCTTGGGCCGAAGCTGGTCGACGCCGTCGCCGCCGCTGATCGTGCCCCTGGCGCGGGTCTCGATGACGTCGTTGCCCGCCTCGCCGTACACGTGGGCCGGCATCGCGTCGGCGTTGGTGTTGTCGTAGGCGACGTTGACGCGGTCGTTGAGGTCGTTCGCCCGGATCTGGATCGACGTGATCAGCTTCGTGGCACCGGACTCGTAGACGCAGTTCACGTTGGCGCCGCTGAGCGTGCAGCCGGCGCCGACGGCCAGCAGGTCACCGGAGTCGGTGATGGTGAGGCGGTGCAGCGCGGTGTCCAGGCCGACCGTGATGTTGTTCGTCTTGCCGGGCTCCGCCTCGACGATCAGCACGTTGTTCTGCACGTAGACGGTCGTGTGCGGTGCGGCGTGCGCGACGGCGGGCATCGCGATCGCGGCGAGGGCCGCGGCGCCGAGTCCGATGAGCAGTCTCATGTTCTCCCCTTGGTGGTCGTTGCCTTGCGGGGAACAGCCTGCTCAGCGCTCTTTCGGTCACCTTCGGGTCGTTTTAGGGCCGTCTTTCTGCTCGTAGCAGAACGGCCCTTTGCGGCCGTCCCGATGCTGTCACCATGACGACATGGCGGAGATCCTGGACTTCAAGCGCACCCCGGAGCCCCTGTGGCGGGAAGCCCTGGGCCGGAAGCTTCGCGAGACCAGGGAGGAACGCGGCGACCGGCTGGTCGACGTGGCCGACCGGGCGGGCATCTCGGTGCAGTACCTGTCCGAGATCGAACGCGGCCGCAAGGAGCCGTCGAGCGAGATGATCGCGGCGGTCGCCGGAGCGCTCGGCATCGACCTGGCCGATCTGCTGATCGGCATCGCCGGCCAGGTCCGCAACCTCCGCGCCCCCGGTTTCCGTCCCGGAAGCCACTTCCACACCTCACGCCCGACGGGCCGCCCCTCCGGTCCCGTGGCGATGGCCTTCGCGGCCTAGCCGCGCTGGTCCAGCACGCGGTCGACCAGCCCGTACTCGACCGCGCCCGTCGCGTCGAACACGCGGTCCCGGTCGGTGTCGTGGCGCAGTTCGGCCACGGTCCGGCCGGTGTGCCGGGCCAGGATCGCCTCCAGCTGCGTCCGCACCCGCACCACCTCGTCCGCCGCGAGGATGAGGTCCGGGATGGTGCCCCGCCCCTGCGCCGCCGGCTGGTGCAGCACGACCCTGGAGTGCGGCAGCACCGACCGCCGCCCTTCCGCCCCCGCGGCCAGCAGCACCGCGCCCGCCGCGACCGCCTGCCCCACACAGGTGGTGGCGACCGGCGCCTTGATGTAGCGCATGGTGTCGTACAGCGCGAGCATCGCCGACGGGTCGCCGCCCTCGCAGTTGATGTAGAGGTTGATCTCCAGGTCGGGGTTGTCGGCTTCGAGGTGGAACAGCTGCGCGATCAACGCGTTGGCGACACCGGAGTCGATGCCGGTGCCCAGGTACACGATCCGCTCGGACAGCAGGTGCGAGTAGACGTCCATGACCCGCTCGCCGCGAGCGTCCCGCGTGATGACGTTGGGAATGGTGTAGGTGCTCATGCGACGGCTCCCGAGTGCAGTCCCAGCTTGTGCATGCGGACGGGGACGACCTGGCCCAGGTCGCTGACGATGTGATCGATGAACCCGTACTCCAGCGCCTGCGCCGTGGTGAACCACCGGTCGTGCAGCGAGTCGGTGAAGATCCGGTCGAACGGCTGCCCGGTGTCCTCCGCGATCAGCCCGAGCACCGTGTCACGGGTGTGCCGCAGGTCGTCCGCCTGCACCTCCACCTCCACGGCGGACCCGCCGATGCCCGCACTCCCCTGGTGCATCAGGATCCGGGCGTGCGGCAACGCGAACCGCTTGCCGGGCGCCCCCGCCGACAACAGGAACTGCCCGGCACTGCAGGCCAACCCCAGCGCCAGCGTCGCCACATCACACGGCACCAACCGCATCACGTCACGAATCGCCAGCATCGACGGCACCGAACCACCCGGCGAGTTGATCCACAACGCGATGTCCTGCCGCGGATCCTCACTGGCCAGCGACAACATCTGCGTGGCCAGCACCGTGCCGTTGTCGTCGTCGAGCGCGCCGTCGAGAATCAGCACCCGCTGACCGAAGAACCGTTCCCGCAGCCCTGGGCTGAAGAGCTTCTCGCTGTTCGTCATGGCACCGACGATGCCGGGAGGCGCGGCCGGCCCGCTTCGTTCTCTGCTGTGGGCAGATCAGCTCACAGCAGCCCTCACACGGCGAGCACCCGTTGGTAGGTGGTCGGAATCGGGTCGTCGAACGGATCGGTCACCGGCTCACCGTCCGCCTCGATCCAGGCGTGGAACGCCTGCGGGTCGCTGGCCACACCCAGGCACCACTGCACCGACGCACCGCGCAACGCCGCGGTGAGCGCGGCCGTCAGCGAGAGTTCGAGGCACGCCACCCGTCCGGGATGAAACCGGCTGACCCGCTTGGCCGCCGCAAGTGCCTGCAGCGCCTCGGCTTTCGTCGCCGGCCGCCTGGCCCGGCCGCGCTTCACGACCTTGAAGCCCTTCACCGTGACCCGGAACGGCAACCACAACAGCACGAGCGCCAACGGCAACGCCACGGCCGCCACCAGTCGCGGCCTCAGCCCCACCCGGGTGCGAGGAGCCAGCGCGATCGGCACCCCGCCACTACCCCGGACGAGGGCTTCAGGTTCCAGCAGACCTCGCTCCACCAACGCGGACAGGAGTTCCTCCGCGTGCACGCGAATGCCTTCCGGAGACTCCCGCGGGTACCGGCTCACGAAGATCTCGACCGCGATGTCGAGGCCACCGGCGCAGATCTCGGTGCAGAGTTCGTTGCCGGTGCGGTTCAGCTTGTGCCACTGACCGGTGGCCACGTTCAGCAGAACGAGACCGCCGTCGTCCTCGGAGGTCGTGTGCACCGAGTCCGGAACCACGAAATGCGTCATGTCGAAGCCACTTTTCTCGCGTTCGCGCGAAGCCACACCTCAACGGCGAGAACCTGGTTGAGCGCACCCCACGGCACGCGCAGCCCGTTCACCGCGTCCTCGAGCACCTGGCGGACCGGGACCGGGTCGATCAGCCCGAAGTCGGCCGCCGCCGAATCGGCGAGGTACCGCCGCAGCTCGGGCGCCGCCCGCCGAATGCCCTGATAAGCCTCGCGGCTGTAGTCCCCTTTGGTCTCCCTGGACAGGACGCGACCAGGAACGAGGCCTGCCAGCGCCTTCTTCAACAGGGGCTTGGCGACGGCCGGGTCCGCGCGCCGTCGCGCCGGAATCGCCATGGCGGCACGCACCACGGCCGTGTCGAGGAACGGGGCGTGGGCGTCGATCCCGACTTCGGCGGCGGCTTCCCGGTGCACCTGCTGCGTGAGACCGTGCAGGCGCAACTGGTTGAGCACAACGGACTCGCCGGCGTCCACATCGGACTCCTGCGCGGCCACCGACCGGGCCTGTGCGGCCAGCAGGTGCCGGGTCGATCGCGTGAACCAGTGCACCTGCGGCAGTTCCCAGCGCGCGACGACCGAGACCTCCCACGGCACGTCACCGACCGGGCGGCCCTGTTCCAGGGTGCGGGCGAGCCGGAGCAACGCGCGCCCGCGGCCGAGGCCCGCCATGGCCACCGCCCGCCGGAACACGCTCAGCGGAGACCGGTTGCGCAGCCGTGCCCAGGCGAAGCAGTGCCGCCACAACGTGGCGAGCTCACCGCGCCGGGCGAGGTCGACGAAGTAGGCGCCGGGAGCCCACAGCACGGCATCGCCGCCCTCACCCATCAGGTGGACGTCGGCGCCGAGTGCGGCGGCGGCCGAGAACCTCAGCCGGGCCGGGCCGCAGGCGATCGAGGCCGGGTGTGGCTCGTCCCCCATCGACACCAGGTCCTGGAAGGGAAGGTGTTCTGGTGGCAGCTTGACGAGCTGGTGGTCGAACCGCCGTTCCACGCTGACGTAGCGCTCGGCGCGTTCCACGTCGTCGAGGACCGGGGCATCTGGGTTGTAGTGCGTGAACACCGGAAGTCCTGGCACGTCGCGGAGAGCGAGACAGGCGATCGAGGTCGAGTCGAGACCACCGCTGAAGTCGGAGACCAACCGGCGTGCGGAAAGCGCTCGGGCCCGCACCGCGGCCACGAGCGCGTCGCGCAGCATTTCCGCCGCGTCGGCCTCGCTCAGGCCGGGATCCACGCGCAGTGGCGCGTAAGGACGTTCGTCGAGCAGGCCGCCGCCGATGTGGAGCGCATGACCTTCGCGGACCCGCCGGACACCTCGGTACAGGCTGCGGTTCTCCAGCAGGCCCGCTCCGTCGAGGCAGGCCAGCCGGGTGGCGAGGTAGACCTCGTCGATCTCGGATCCGAGATCGCTCGCCTTCGTGCCATGTCGCCCGGAATCGTCGTAGTAGAGCGGAAACTGACCTACCGGGTCGGCGAACAGCGTCGTTCCACCCGGCTGCCGCACGACAGTCGAATAACAGCCGACGTGGCCGGTGAGAACACGATGTTCACCGGATTCGGTGAACTCGGCGAGAGAGCGCGCGAGAACGTCCTCTTCGGCGAAGCACTGGCCGAAGACCTCCGCCGTAGCGGCCTGAGTTCTAGTTGAAACTCTGGCCGGAGGCATCGCTGGAACCGCTGGCACTTCCGAAGGTGATGTCGTAGACGGATCCCAGGTCGAACAGGACAGGCGGCTCGTAACCCTGGTCGGCCGCCGCAGCGTCCACGTCGTTCTCGATCAAGAAACTGCCTCTCCCGGCGCCGACAAGGGCGTAAGAATAACCCCTCAGAATGCCATCAAGACCGCACCCCTACATCACAGCGAGTCGCGCTGGAACCTGCGGATCGCACACTTGGGGGCTTCCGACTGATGCCTCAACCGCCGCTACCATGGCTTGGCGCTTCAATTCGAAGCCGAGGGTTGGGGAGGCACCGAGTGCCCAGTGGCGACAGGCACGCCCGAGACCTGATCTGGGGCCGGACGTCCGACGCTCTGCGCGACCTCAACCGCAGGCGGGTGCTCCGCGCGATCATGGTCTCTCCCAGCACCCAGGTGAATCTGGCCAAGTTCACCAACCTGTCCCAGGCGACCGTGTCCGGAATCGTCCAGGAACTGCAGCGGGACAACCTGATCGTGGTCGACGGCAACGACAACGAACGCGGGAAGAAGGTCAGTCTCAGCAACGTTCGCGGCGTGGCCATCGGCGTCGAGGTCAGCTACGACACGGTCACCGTCGCCGCGCGCCGGGTCGACGGTGACGTCGACCGCGTCGTGGTGGACTGGTCCGGTCGCGGCGCGGAACACGGCAGCCAGGCGTGGATGCGCGAGTGCGTGCAACTGATCGGGGAGGTCGTCCGGCGGACGGGCCTCGACGAGACCGACATCGTCGCGATCGGGCTGGGCATCCCCGCCGCGGTCGATCCGCGCACGAGCACGATCTCCCAGGTCGCGTGGGCGCTCGACTGGGAGCGGGGCATGGACCCCGGCGCCCGCCTGCAGGAGCACTTCCCCGGCGTGCCGGTCATCATGGACAACGAGGCGAACTACGCCGCGTACGGCGAATATCTCTACGGCGCGGGGCGCGGCACCGAGACCATGCTGTTCGTGAAGTCGTCGACCAGCGTCAGCGCGGGCCTGATCATCAGAGGCCTGATCTACCGCGGCAGGCACGGTCTCGCGAGCGAGATCGGGCATCTCGTGATGGACCCGAACGGCGTCGTCTGCCAATGCGGCAACCGCGGCTGCCTCGAAACCGCGGTCGGCGGCGCGCGTCTGGTCGAACAGGTCCGCCGGGCCTACGTCGGCTACCGGGTGGATCTGCCCAACAGCCTCGCGAACATCGTCGAGCGCGCGAAGAGCGGAGACCTGTTGTGCCGCAGGGTGCTTCAGGACGCGGGCCGCAACATCGGGATCGCGCTGTCCAGGACGTGCAACCTGCTCAACCCGGAGAAGGTGTTCATCGGCGGGGAACTCGGCAGGGCGGTCGAGCTGGTGATCGAGCCGGCCGTCCAGACGATGCGCCTGCACTCGCTCGGCGGGATGTTCAACTACCTGGCCCCGATGACCGTGGAGGCCTCCGAACTCGGCCTGAAGGCCGGGGCACAGGGCGCCCTCGCGTACGCGCTCACCGTCCACCACATCCGGCCGAACTGAAGAAGGCCGGTCTTTGATTTCGGCGTGATCAACGATCACCTCAAACGATCACGCCTTTCCCAAAGAATTCGTTGTTGCTTTTCCCTCGCGTATTTAGCCTTGTCGTGGCGCCACTCTTCCCGCCAGCAAGCCGATTCGCAAGGGGGCCCGCCATGAGCACCTCGCCGGACCGGTCCAGTCGGCCCACAGGCCGATGGGACCACGTCAGCCACACCGTTCTGTTCCTCGAAATCGCTTCTTCGGACGGCCCCGGCGGTACCGAGAGCGACCGCCAGGTGGCCAGGGCACCACTGCACAGGGTGGTGCGCTCCGCATTCGCGGATTCGGGAATTCCCTGGGCGACCTGCCGTCACGACGAACGGTACGACGGCGTGCTGGTCGCCATTCCGCCCAGCATCGCCACGTCGGCGATCGTCGACCGGCTGATCCCCTGCCTCGAGACCGGAATCCGGCGCTACAACCGCGAAGCCGCTCCCGTGCGGATACAGCTCAGGGCGGCCCTGCACGTCGGCCCCGTCATCGCGACCGCCGACGGGCTCACCGGGCCGGCGATCGCGGCGGCGTCCTCGATGCTGAACTCGCGGGAACTGGTCAACCACCAGCTGAAGACCGGCGCCGACCTGGCACTGACGGTGTCGCCGCAGGTCTACGAGACCGTGATCCGGCACGCCTCCGGATACGCGGATCCGACGCGCTACCGGGAGATTCACTCGGAGGGTTCCGCGGCGTGGCTGTGCGCGGCGGAGTGAGCCGGGACGAACTCGTTCGCCGGCCTGCCCGGCACGTCGACGTCGACGGCGAACACCGCGCCGTCGTGCAGCGAAGGGCGGCGCAGGCCGTACTTCGCGGTGGTGACGAACAGGCGGCTCATGTCCGGGCCGCCGAGGCAGACGCTCGTGGGCTGGCGGGCGGGGAGGCACACCTCCCGGTCCAGGCGGCCGTCCTGGCGGTAGCGGCGCACCGCGGACGCTCCCCAGAAGGCGATCCAGACGTTGCCCTCGACGTCGGTGGTCATGCCGTCCGGGGTCTGGTGCGGGGTGTGCAGGAAGACGCGGCGGGCGCCCAGTTCGCCGCCGTCGCCGACGTCGAAGCGGTGGACCACGCCCCGTGCGCTGTCGGCGAGGTAGAGGTGCCTGCCGTCGTGGGAGAACGCCGGGCCGTTCGGGATCGTCAGTCCTTTGAGGACGGGTGAGGGCGATCCCAGGCGGTGCAGGGCGCCCGTGCCGGGTTCGGTGTCGTAGGCCATGGTCGTCACCCAGAAACGGCCTGCCGGGTCGGCCACCGCGTCGTTGACCCGCATGCCCTCGTCCGCGAAGGTTTCCTGCCGCGGACCGTTCAGCAGGCCCGCGCCGGTGCCGAACGCGGCCATCAGGTCGTCGCTGTCCCGCACTGGCGCCACGGCGCCCACGGGGACCGGAAGAGTGGCGATCTCCTTGAACGGCGCGGGAACGTCGCCTCGGGTCTCCAGGACGCGGCCGGCCAGCAGGTCCACGACCACCAGCCTGCCGTTGATCCAGCGGGCGCCTTCGCCGAGTTCGAGTTGCTCGAAGTTCCACTGCGTCAGCGTCATCGGACGGTGCTCCCTGCTCGCAGGTCCAGCAGTTCCAGGTCGGCCCGGGTGGGCAGGCCCTGCCAGTCGCCGGGGGTGGCGACGGCGAACGCGGCCACGGCGTTGCCGCGCTGAAGCCGGGCTTCCGCACCGAGACCGTCGAGGTGGCCGGAGAGGTAGCCCGCGACGAACGCGTCGCCCGCGCCGGTGGTGTCGGCGACGGTGACGCGGTGGGCGGCGGCGGACCAGGTCCCGTCCGGAGTGCGCACGGTGGCGCCGTCCGCGCCGTGTTTCAGGACGACCTCGGGTACCTGGTGGTCCCCGGCGATCGGGAGTTCGTCGTCGGAGGCGATCAGCACGTCCACCCGTGCGAGAAGCGGCTGGATCGCCTTGCCCGCCTCCTCCGGCGACCACAGCTTCGACCGGAAGTTGATGTCGAGGCTGACCGTGCTGCCCGCCTCGTGGCCGAGGTGGATCGCCTCGGTGACGGCGGCGAGCGCGGACTCGCTCAGGGCCGGCGTGATACCGGTGACGTGCACGACCCGCGGCACACCGGCGGTGAACGAGCGGCGAACGTCCTCTGTGGACAAGCGCGACCCCGCAGACCCGCTGCGGTAGTAGAGAACGCGCGTGATGTCGGCGGTTCGCGGTTCGAAGAGGATCAGGCCGGTGGCGGCGTCCGACGTGATCCGGGCGGCACCGATGTCCACCTGCTCGGCCAGCAGCGTGCGGCGGACGAGTGAGCCGATCTCGTCGGCGCCGGTGACGCCGGTCCAGCGCACCGCGTGGCCGAGGCGAGCCAGACCGATGGCCACGTTCGACTCGGCACCGGCGACGGTGAGCTCCGCGGTTCCGCCCAGCCGGAACGGGCCGGCGGCGCGGAACGCACCCATGGTCTCGCCCAGGGTGAGCACGTCGGTCATGCCGTTCCTCCTGCGTGAGCGGTGATCGTCAGACGCCAGCGCACCGAACCCGAGGAGGGCACGACCGCGACCGGACGGGTGATGTCGTGACGGTCGAAGGTGTGACCGAGCATGGGTTCCACGCCGACGCTGCGGTACGGGTCGTCTTCCGGCCAGCCCTTCAGGTTGCGCCACAACGCGATGGCGACGGGCTGGCCCGCGCACTCGACGCGCAGGTCGAGCTGCTGATCTCCGTCGATCACGCGGATCTGGCCGCGGTCGAGCACCGCGCCCACCGCCGTGCCGTCGTCAGGCCCCAACGAGTCCAGGCCCGCGGGCCACTCCCGCAACTCCGGAACCGGATCGGTGATCAGCACGGAAGTGCCGCCAGGAGCGTCCAACCGGGCATGCGGGCTGACGTCGAGCAGGGCGTGCGCCGCCCACACGAACCGGTAGCCGGGCTCGGCGATCAGCTCGTAGTCGGCGATGACCGCGCCACCGGCGGACGACATCGAGCGGCTGAGCGTGAAATCAGGACAGTCCACTCCGGCCTGATGCCACGGCCTGCTCCACGCGTCGCCGTGATCGGGCAGGCCGCGCACCGTCGGAACGCACTCCTCCAGGCCACCCGCGTCGACGAACGCGGAGCCCGGCGTCACCCCGGCACGCGCGGGATCGGCTCGGTGCCACAGCCACTCGCGGTCGGCTGTGCGCAGCGAGGTCCAGCGTCCACCGAGGCCGTGATCGACCTCGACGGACAGCGGCACAACCCTGGTGACCTGCACGGTTCGTCCCTGACATGATCAATCAGCAGTTAATTACTAATTTATCTTGCCATGGGTCGCCGTCAGGACCAACAGTCAGCTCGTCGTGCAGGCCGTCCCGTTGAGCGTGAACGACGCGGGCGCGGTGTTCCGGCCGCGGACCGAGCCGAGGAACCCGATCTCCACCTCACCGCGGGGCGAGATCGTCCTCGTGTACTCGACGCTGGTCGCGGTGACGGCCGAGCCCCGCTGGGACACCGACGCGTTCCACATCTGCCGCACGGTCTGCCCGTCGGCGAACGTCCACTTCAGCGTCCAGCCGTTGATCGCGGCACCACCGGTGTTCCTGATCGTGATCTTCCCCTGGAACCCGTCCTGCCACTGGCCGTCGAGCCGGTAGGCGACCGCACAGGGTGGTGGCGGAGTGGTCGTCACGACGGGAGGCGGCGAAGTGGTCGTGGGCACGGACTTCGACGACTCGACGCGCTGCGCGGGAGGCGGAGCGGTGGTCGTGGTCGTCGGGACGGCGTCCATGCCGTTGCAGGGCGCTCCCCACAGGCCGCGGTCTTGGCGCGCCGCACCGAGTTCGGCGTCGGCGAGCGCACCGGCGGCGGCCTGGGCCCTCAACACGCCCTCCCGCACGGCGAGCAGCGCGTAGTCGGTGCCGTCCTCCAGCCGGAGGTTCACCTCGCCGGGCGTGAGCGAGCTGACCCGAACAGGCTTGGCCAGCAACGACTTCTCGGCGAACGTGCGCGCGGCGGCGGCCCAGCAGTCCGCGGGCGGCGCCAGCAGCGAGACCTGGACGCGCTGGCCGGTGTCGAGCTCGACCGTGCGGCCGTCGATCACCGCGCGCACGACGGCCGGCAGGTCACCGGTCGCCTCGTTGACCAACGTCGGCTGACGCACCTGCACCGGGGCGGCGACGGGACGTGACTGGCCCTCGACCGTGCACGCGCACGTCAAAAGGACCAGGAGAAAGGACAAGGACTTCCGCAACACCAGGGACTCCCGCGCACGTTCATGCAAACCTGCACGACCGTAGCGGTCTCCGAGCCCCGCTCACATCCGCCGTTCGGCCTTGATCAACCGCGCCGGCAGGACGAGCGGCCACCTGTGACCATTTCACCGATCATTGGGGCATAATGGCAATGTGCCCCGCCCCAAGCATGTTCCCGCGGACGATCTGGAATTCCCCGCCGAGCTGGATCCGGACCGCCCGAAAGGCGACCAGCTCAGGGAGATTCTGGAGGCCGTCGCGGCCGATGCGGGGCCGGGCAGGCTGATTCCGTCGGAACGATTCATGGCCGAGCATTATCAGATCTCCAGGAGCACCGTCCGGCTGGTGATCAACCGACTGGTGGCCGACGGGCTGCTGTACCGCCAGCACGGCAACGCCACCTTCACCGCCGAGCGTCCTCCCACGCAGATCGACATGCTGACGTCGTTCACGCAGGACGTCGAGGCGCGTGGCTCGACACCGGGGGCGAAGGTGCTGGTGGCTCTCGTGGAATCCGCGGGCGCCGAGATCGCCGGACGTCTGAACATTCCTCCCGGCGCGCCGGTGTTCCGGCTGGAAAGGCTCCGTTCGGTCGACGGCGAACCGTTCGCACTGGAGCGCACAAACCTCTCGCTCGACCATTTCCCCGGTATCGACGAATTCGACTGGGCGACGCACTCACTGCACAGGACGCTCACCGAACGGTTCGGTGTGATTCCGGACTGGAATGACACGGCGATCAGCGCCGTGTTGCCACCGGCGCAGGACGCGGCGCTGCTGGCGATCGAGCCGAGCCAGCCCTGCCTCGTGCTCAAGGGCACCCTGCACGCGGCGGACGGCCGGGTGATCGAGGCGGGGCGCTCGCTCTACCGGGCCGACCGCTACACCGTGTTCACCACCGCACGCCGGTCGCGGTGAGCGCGTAGGAGCTCGACGCAGCGATCCACCAGCACCTCCGACGCGCCCTGTTCCACCAGCGCGATGTAGGACTCGTAGAGACCCTCGCGGTAGGCGTCGTGGTCAGGCAGGTAGCCGGCGTAACCGTCGGTGTAGCCGATCACCCTGGTGTGCGCGTACGGGCTGGCGGCCCTGATGCGCAACGCGATCGATGAGAACAACTCGAAGGGCGTATGCAGCCAGGCGACCTCCCCCAGTGACACGACGGTGACCGGCACCTCCGCCTCACCGGGCAACCCCGCGGCGGCCAAGGTGCTGAGCATCAGCGTTCCCTCGTACCTGGTCTGCGCGATGCGGACGGCAGGGTCGTTCTCCTTGGCGGGCAACATCTTCCGCCATCCGCGTTCGGCGCCCTCGCGCAGTTGGCGGCACTCGGCGGGCGACGGCAGCGAGCGGTGGGGCAGTCGCAGCACCGTTCGCGTCAGCCGGATCGGTTCCTCCACCGGCCGACCGGACGACAGCAGTCCCGTGATCGACTCGGCGAGCCTGCCACCGAGTGCGGACACCTCGGCGTGACCACGTCCCTGGCGGACGAACCGCGAGCTGGCATCACCCGCCGCGCCCTGCAGGAACGCGACCACCGGGGCGAGCCCGGCAAGTTCCCTGCGGGTGGCACCCGGCCAGTCCGCCGACCAGTCGAGGTTGTCGGCACCCAGCACGGTCGGATGGCTGGCGTAGTCGAAGAGCAACGCCGCCACAGAACCGTCCGGGTGGTGCAACGTCAGCACGCCAACCGATCCGTCGTGCGGCCCGTCCTGCCGGTTGCGGTTGCCGCCGACCCGCGCCGCCGCGCCCTCGTGCCAGCGAGCGCTCACCGGTGTCCGATGTGGACGGATGCCGCGGGCCACCGTCCCCACCTGCTCGGTCAGCCGCTCGACGAGTTCGGGTTCCCGCTGCGCCGGCATCCCCGGGTGGATCGCCCCGGTCCACCCGTCCGGCCCGGAATGCGTGTGCGACGCGCACACCAGCACGCGGTTCGCGGGAACTCCGGTCTCCTGCGCGACCACCGCCGCCAGCGCGCGGGTGAGCGAGACGTCGGTGGCCAACGCGTCCAGCGTCACCCACACCACGCCCGGATCGTCGTCGGACGACAACCAGACCAGCGTGGCCTCCAGGTCGTCGTGCACGCCGGTGGCGACGCCCTCCCTGGACAGGTAGCCGCCCATCGGGTGGCCGGAACCCGGCGTGATCACCGTGCGACCGGCCGCGAGCAGGAGTGTCATCGAGTCAGCACCGGCTCGGTCAGGACTCCGCCCCGTCCGGCCGTCTGCGCCAGCGCGGCCAGTTCGTCCACGTCACCGTCGCGCACCAGGACCTCCAGCAGCATCGGCAGGTTGAGACCGGTCACGATCCGCACACCACCCCGGCGTGCCGCCAGCAGCTTCGCGGCGTTGGCCGGCGTACCTCCGGGAAGGTCGGCCAGCACGAGCACCTCCGGCGCGGCGCCGACGAGGTCCGCGAGCCGTTCTCCGTACGAGTCCGGGCTTTCCGCCGGGCCGAGCTCACAAACCAGGAGCCGGGACTGCGGGCCGACCACGAGCTGGGCCGCGTCGGCGACACCGGACGGCAGCGCGCCGTGCCCGGCCAGCAGGACGGGTGTGGTCATCGGTCGTTCCTAACTCTTGGGCGCGGCGGGCGCGAACCAGCCGAGCCAGCCCAGCGTCACGCCGACCACGACGAAGATGCCGATGACCAGCACGGGCTTCAGCCTGGCCTTGGTCAGCAACAGGTACGCCGCGGCGGTGACGAGCACGGGCAGCAGGTGGGGCAGCAGTTCGTCGAGCCGGTCCTGGATCGGCACGGTCTGGGTGACCTGTTCGCCGTCGACCGTCGTGGTCTGCCGGTACGTCAGCGTGGTGACGACCTTGACGATCAACGGGATGAACCCGCCGAGCACGACGAACCCGAGCACGGTCGCGCCCCGGGAGAGGCGGTCCAGCGTGCCGACGGCGAAGCGGGCGACCAGCCGCTTGCCCTCGCGGTAGGCGAGGCGGAACTGCCAGCGGCGCACCAGCGCGTACGGGACCAGCACCATGACCATCGCGAACGCCGGGCCGAGCCAGTTGCCCTGCAGGGCGAGCGAGGCGCCGATGGTGAAGACGATGCTGTTGTAGAGCGCGAAGACGAGGGTGTCACCGATACCGGCCAGCGGCCCCATCAACGCGACCTTCGTGCTCTCCGCGGACTCCGGCGAGCGCGCCTCCTCCATCGCGATCGCCGAGCCGAGGATCAACGGCCCGCCCACCAGCACCGAGGTGTTGAAGAACTGCATGTGCCGCTGCAGCCCCAGCGCGTAGTCGTGCGCGTCCGGGTAAAGCCTGCGCAGCACGGGTTCCATGGCGTACGCGAACCCGAGCCCCTGCATCCGCTCGTAGTTCCACGAAACCTGACTGGACCAGAAGTACCGCCGGTACGCCTTCTTGAGGTCCTGTTCCGTGAGCCGACGGTCCACATCGGACTCTTCAGCCGGTTCGGCGGGCACCGGCACCTGCTCACCGCGGCCGACGACCAGGAACGCGATCGCGACGCCCAGCAACGCGATGCCCAGCAACGGCACCTTCATATAAGCGAACGCCACGAACCCGATGAGCAACAGGTACCAGTACTTCGACAGCTGCATCATCGACAGCAGCAACGCGAAGCCCACCGCGGGCAGCAACGACCCGGCGAGCGTCATTCCGTTCACGAAGCCGGCGGGAATCCCCTTGGTGAGGTCCTCGACCACTCCACTGGACGCCGTCAGCGCGGCCAGGAACGTCGGAATCGCCCGGACTCCGCACCAGGGCACCAGGCCGAGCCAGTGAATCCTGGCCAGTCCGCGCGCGTCCCCCGCGGCCGCGTAGCCGTCGGCGCGGTGCACCATGCCCGTCGTGATCATCTTGCCGACCGGGTCCAAAGTGGACAGCAGCACGGCCGCGGGCAGCGCCACCGCGATGCCGACCGCCACCTGCGCGCTCAGCGGACCCGCCGCGCTCCCCGCGAGCGCGGTGCCGACGATGGCCCCGGTCTGGTAGTCCGGAATCGTCGCGCCGCCGTACTGGTAGACCCCCAGAGCCACCAGTTCCAGCGTCGCACCGATCGCCATGCCGAGCAGCGGGTCACCGGTGATGAGACCGGCCACCGACCCCGCCACCAGCGGGCGCCCCGCGAAGATGAGGAAGGGCCCGAGCACGTCGTAGGTGCAGATGACGGCCCACAGCGTCAAAGCCAGTGCCACGAGCATCGGCTTCTACAGCCCCTTCTTGTCCAGCAACGCGGTGAAGTCGGCGGCCTTGTCCCGTGGCATCAACTGCGCGACAACGGGAATCCCCTCGGCGGCGAGCCGGCGGTAGCCCTCCGCGTCCCGCGCGGTCACCGCGATCGACCTCGTCACCATCGTGTACTGCTCGCCGGGGCGGGGTGCGACGTTCCCGACGTTCACCACCCCTGGCCGCACCCCGCCCTCGACGAGCCGGAACGCGTCGGCCGGATGCTTCGCTATCAGCATCACGTCCTCTCCCCAGACGCGTTCCACCACCTCGGCGACCGTGAGCACTTCGGTGGGCAGCCCCCTCGCTGCCTGCGGGAGCAACATCCGCTGCAGTTCGTCACCGGCGACCTCGTCGTTGCACACGACCAGCTTCCGTACGCGTAACCCCCCGGTCCACGCGACGGTCACCTGGCCGTGGATCAACCGGTTGTCGACCCGCAGATGCACTCCCGCCATGCCCACTCCCCCTGGTCAGCCGACGTGACCCCGATACTGGTGCAAACCAGTATCGGCTGTCAACGGGCAGCACCGAACCGGCCCAACAGGCCTTCGGTTCCACAGTGGATATTCAGAGGCCGCCAGAATGCGGGGGTCCGGGGGCGCAGCGCCCCGGCTGGGGTCTGGGGGCTCGGCCCCCAGAAAACACCACGGGCGAGGTTAGGTTCGCGCTTTTCGCGAACCTAACCTCGCCCGAAGTCCGTGCCCCCGGTGCGACTCGAACGCACACTGGACGGATTTTGAGTCCGCTGCCTCTGCCGATTGGGCTACGGGGGCGTAGCTGGGGTGAACTGTAGCGGATCACCCCAACGAGTTTCTTCCAGGGGACCCTACGACTTAACGAGTCGGCCGATCGCCGCCGACGCCTCCGCGAGCTTCTGCTCGGCCACCGGACCACCTTCCGCGGCGGCCTGGGCCACACAATGCTTCAGGTGCTCGTCGAGCAACCCCAGCGACACCGCCTGCAGGGCCTTCGTGGCCGCGGAGATCTGGGTGAGGACGTCGATGCAGTATTCGTCGTTCTCGACCATGCGCTGGAGACCACGGATCTGTCCCTCGATGCGGCGCAGTCGCTTGAGGTATGCGTCCTTGTCCGCGGTGTACCCGTGCATCGGCTCCTGACCTTCCCTACCCCTGGCGGGTATGTCGAGGATACCTGCACCGGATGGGGTGCGTTATGTGCAACGCTGCTCCGTCGGCTGGAATGGGGAAGCGTCCGGCAAGCCCAGCAACGCCCCGAAGTGAGACGAGTAGCACCACATTTTGGACCCATAACACCCGTGTGGTTTACCGGGTAAATGCCCCGACCGGGCGGTTGCGGTCACATTTTAGCGGCGAAAGGTTCGCCGTTTTTCCTCGTGTGGACTATGGTGTTGTCGAAGCACGTGGTTACGTCGAGGATCCGCGTGCTATGTGAGTACCCAACGGAGGAACAGTGGCACAGCAGACCGTCGTCCAACTCATCGACGACCTCGACGGCGGAGAAGCCGACGAGACCGTGACCTTCGCACTTGACGGTGTCGAGTACGCCATCGACCTGTCGAAGGGAAATGCGGAGCGGCTTCGCGAGTCGCTGGCGGACTTCGTCGGCAAGGCCCGTCGTGCGGGTGGCCGCAAGCAGCGCAAGGGCACCGGCAAGTCCACGGTCAAGGCCACCGACAAGGCTGAGGCGCAGCGCATTCGTGACTGGGCCCGCGCGCAGGGGCACCAGATCTCGGACCGCGGTCGTATTCCGCAGAACCTGGTCGTGCAGTTCCAGGAAGCGCACGCCTCCTGACCTGGGCGAACAAGCGAGGTTTCCACACGTCGGCCGGCTGGCCGGCCGACGTGTTAACCCCAAAGATCTAACACATCCCGGTTCGTTCACACTATCCCCGGAACGCGGGATCAACGACCTGGAAAGTGCGCCCCGAACAGGCGCGACACCGCGGCGGCCTTGACCGCTGTCTCCTCGAATTCCTCGTCAGGGTCGGACAGTGAGATGACCGCTCCACCGACTCCGAAACTCACCTGGTCCCCGTTCGTGACCAGCGTTCGGATGACGATGCTGAAGTCGGCGGCTCCGTTGAGCGAGAAGTAACCGAGCGCTCCCGAGTACACCCCACGTGGACCGGCTTCCAACCCATCAAGGATCTGCATGGTCCGGATCTTCGGCGCACCGGTCATGGAACCACCGGGAAACGCGGCTCGAACACATCGGACGGCAGAACTGTCCGGCCGAAGCCTGGCCCGCACGGTGCTCACCAATTGGTGTACGGTCGCATAGGTCTCGACGTCGAACAACCGCGTCACCTCGACCGAACCCACTTCCGCGCACGTGCCGAGATCGTTGCGGACGAGGTCCACGATCATCAGGTTCTCCGCGCGGTCCTTGACCGATCGCGCCAACGTTGTGCGCAACATCTCGTCGTCCGCGGCATCAACACCTCGCGGCCGCGTCCCCTTGATCGGCGATGACTCCACGACGCGATCTCGGCCCACCCGCATAAATCGTTCGGGTGACGTGCTGAGCACGGAGAGGTCACCGAAACGCAGCAACGCCCCGAACGGAACGGGATTAGCGGCACGAAGCAGCCGATATGTGTCCCACGGGTCGAGCGTCGCACGCCACGACATCATGTTCGTCAGGCACGCCTCGTAGGTCTCCCCCGCCGTGATCGCTTCCTGGCACGCGCTGATCAGCTTCAGGTAGTGCGCGCGCGGATGGCGCAACGTCACCTCGGACACGACCGGCCGGGAAGGCTCCGGCAATGGCCTGAGCTGTCGCAGAACCGCCGAAACCTCCTCGAACCAGGTGTCATCGGTCAGCGAGAGCAAATAGACGCAATCATCAACGTGGTCGATGACCACGGCACGGTCCGCGAAGACGAACGACGCGTCAGGCTGCTCCGCGCGGTGCGTGAAGTCGCCGCCGCACTCCGCCTTCAGTTCGTAGCCGAGATAACCCACCCACCCGAGGGCGAAGTCGAACGGCACGTCCGGCTGCTCGACGCCCCACGCCGCCAGGTCGTCGTCCAGCCAGGAAAAGAAAGAAGGACAGGGCCGCGGCACTCCGTCGAGGGTGAGCACCTGGTCCTGCACGGAGTACCGCGCGACGCGGGCGAGGGGCCCGGAGGCGTCCCCCATGAACGAGAACCGCCCGCCTGACCCGCTGTCCAGCCAGAACGCGGCCTCAGAAGCCCCGTGCAGCGCCGCGAACACCTCTTCCGCGTCCACGGCCACACCCAGCTCGCGGACGTGCACAGGGCGCTTCTGAGGCGTTGAGCGAACCAGCGCCGGTTCCGGCACCGCGGCCGTCCGGGTCGGGGTCAGCGCGGCGAAGTTCGCGAGCATCTCGCGGCCGAATTCGGTGCAGATCGATTCGGGATGGAACTGCACACCCCACGCGGGTCTGTCGAGTGCGCGCACGCCCATGAGCACGGAGTCGTCGCTCCACGCGATGGCTTCCAAAGAAGAAGGCAGATCCGTGACCGCCAGCGAGTGGTAGCGCACGACGTCGAACGGCGAGGGCAGCCCCGCGAACACGTCGACACCCTTGTGCGTGACCGGCGAAACGATCCCATGGCGCGGCACGGGCGCAGGTCCCACGACGGCGCCGTACGACTGACACAGGCCCTGATGGCCCAGACACACGCCCAGCAACGGAATGGTGGCGTGGTCGATCACCGCGCGGCAGATGCCGAAGTCGGCGGGATTGCCCGGCCGGCCGGGCCCGGGGGAGATCACCACGTTGTCGAACGACCGCAGCGAGGCAAGCCGGAAGCGCGGGTCGTCGTTGTGGACGACCACGGGCTCGGCGCCGTTCACCTCAGCGAGGTGCTGAAAGAGGTTGAACGTGAACGAGTCGTAGTTGTCGATGAGCAGGGTACGCATTCCAGGACGGCACTCTACCTGGCAAAACACCCGATCGGAGCAGCGAGAGAGGGCGGCCACAAATCGTGACCGCCCTCCGGACTCGAACGCGAACTCAGCTACCGAGCAGGAACTTCGGATCCGCCGTGAGCGCCGCCAGTTCCGGCGCGAAGAACGGCTGCCTGTCCAGCTTCGGATAACCGCTGTACGAGTACTCCTCCTCCTGCGTGATCGTCACCGTCCAGCCGTTGGCCGCCCGGTAGGACGCGGTCGTCGCATTGCCCTGGGCGGGGTTCACGGGAGAGGTGACCCCGACCTGGTTCCCTGCGACTTCGTAGATCTTGCAGCCGGAACCCGCACCGTCGGGGACACCGTTGACCGCACACGGATCCGCGGCGTTCTTCGGATTCGGCGTTGTCACGGTCACGGTCAGCCGGCCGACCTTGTCGTCCTTGCGCACCGGCACGTACGCCGTGTACTCCCAGATCTCCGGCGACTCACCCTTGTTGCTCGTGACCTGCGCCTGGGCGCGAAGCATGCCGCCGTACATGGCCGGATCCTTGTACTTCAGATCCGGTGCCTCGTACCCGGCCGGCACGGACGCCCTGGCCAGGTTCAGCAACTGCGTGCCGCGATCCGCCTGCGGCCCGCTGGTGGCCGTCCGGTCGGACTGCCCGACCGGCCACTGCTCACCCCACTGCGACCCCGTCGCGGCGGGGTTCGAACTGCTGCTCTGCCCCGCGCCGATCAGGGAGTCCTTCGTGCCCTGCGGATTCAGCGCGAACGCCGACCCGAGCCCGACACCGACCACGAGCACGGCGACCGCGGCCCCGGTGATGGACGCCCGCCGCTTGGAACGGGCCTTGTGCGCCCTGTCGAGCGCGATGCCCGGATCCATCGACGGCGGCGGGCTGCTCGCCACCACCACATCCTGGAAAGCTCGCTTGAGGTCCTGTTCGTTCATCGAACCCTCTCCTGCTGTGCGAGCAGACCGCGCAGCGTCTGCAGCCCCCGCGCGGCCTGACTCTTTACGGTTCCTTCCGAACACTTGAGAACCGTGGCCGTCTGTTCGACGGACATGTCCTCCCAGTACCGCAGGACGAGGCACGCACGCTGCTTCGGAGGCACCTTCGCCAGCGCCTCCAGCAGCACCATCCGTTCCTCGGGGTAGACGCCCGGCGGAGCCGCCGAGTCGGTCAGGTCGTCACTCGCCGACTCGAACCGGAACCACCCGCGCCGTCGCTCGGACAGGAACGTCCGCACCAGGATCTGCCTGGTGTAGGCGTCCAGCGCCTCGTGCCGCTCGATCCGCCGCCAAGCCAGGTACAGCTTGGTGAAGGCCTGCTGAACGAGGTCTTCCGCGCGATGCCAATCGCCGCACAGCAGGTACGCCGTGCCGCGCATGACGTCGGAACGGGCCGCGAAGTACTCCTGGAACGCGGCGTCCCGATCACTCATCAGGTTTCCCCCTAATCTGCGGTGCCGGGTTAGTCACGCCACGTGGGGCCTGGCGGGTTGCACGAAGTTCTGGAAACGCATACTGATGTCGTGATTTTCCTTTTGCTCCTCGGTGTCCCGACAGCACTGGGCCATTTGTACCTGTGGCGGCGGCTGGTCGTGGACACGACGCTCCCCCGCACGCTCGGGCGCCGCATCGGCACCGTGGCGATCATCGGCGCGTTCGTGATGCTGATGAGCGCGCTGGTCGTCACGCGCAGGGTGCCGCCGGAGTACGGGAAGTTCTTCGCCTGGCCGGGGTTCGTGTGGCTGGCCCTGCTGTTCTACCTGGCGATCGCGCTCGGCATCGCGGAGATCCCGCGCCGGATCCTGCTGAAGCGGGCCGCGCTCACGCCGGTGGCCGCCGGCGCCGGTCCCGCCGAACCCGTGGAGATCGTGCCGGACCCGTCGCGGCGGCTGTTCATCGCGCGCTCGGTGGCGATCGGTTCCGGGGTCGCGGCGGGCGGCGTCGTCGGGTACGGCATGACGCAGGCACTGGGCGACCCGCAGCTGCTGAACGTGCCGGTGACGCTGAACAAGCTGCAGTCGTCGTTGTCGGGCTTCCGGATCGCGGTCGTCAGCGACATCCACCTCGGGCCGCTGCTCGGGCGTTCGCACACCGAACGGATCGTGCGGATGATCAACGAGCAGCAGGCCGACATGGTCGCGATCGTCGGCGACCTGGTGGACGGCACCGTCGCCGAGCTGGGCGAGGCCGCGGCACCGTTGCGGGACCTGGTCTCCCGGCACGGCAGCTTCTTCGTGACCGGTAACCACGAGTACTTCTCCGGGCACGAGCAGTGGATCGCGGAGCTGGACAAGCTCGGCGTGAACCCGTTGCGCAACGAGGGTTTGACCGTCGCCGGCGGCATCGAGGTCGTGGGCGTGAACGACGTGACCGGCAAGTCCTACGACGACGGCCCGGACTTCGGCCGCGCTCTCGCGGGACGAAACCGAAACAACCCCGTAGTCCTGTTGTCACACCAGCCCGTGCAGGTCGCGGACGCCTCTTCACACGGCGTAGACCTCCAGTTGTCCGGTCATACACACGGTGGACAGATGGTGCCGTTCAACTTCCTTGTGCCGCTGCAGCAACCCAGCACCGCCGGGTTGTCGAAGGTGGACGACACCTGGCTCTACACCAGTCGTGGCGCGGGTTTCTGGGGTCCGCCGGTGCGCGTGGGCGCGCCCCCGGACATCACGATGATCGAGCTGCGTTCTGCTGGCTAAATCACACTCGGCTGTACTGGATTGCGCGATTGCGGTGTCAAGGCCGTAGAGTGGACGGCCGTGCCCGCGTACGGACCGCGAGGCGGATGAAGGGGGAACCCTGGGGAAATGACCGAGAGCTTCGCCGTCGACCGGCGTTACGAGGCAGAGGCTCGTATTCGGCGTTTCCTGGACCAGGAGAACCCGTCGACACCGTGTCTGGTGATCGACCTCGAGACGATTCGCGCGCGCTACCAGGCGATTCGCGCGGCGCTGCCGTCCATCGACATCTTCTACGCGGTCAAGTCGAACCCGGAGTCCGACGTGGTCGCCACGCTGGTCGCGGAGGGTTCGCACTTCGACGTGGCATCACCCGCGGAGATCGACCTGTGTCTGGCGCGCGGCGCCGCACCGTCGTCGATCTCCTACAGCAACCCCATCAAGAAGGCCGCTGACATCGCGTACGCCCACTCTCGTGGCGTGCGGATGTTCGTGTCGGACAGCGAGCAGGACGTGCGGTTCGTCGCCGAGCACGCGCCCGGTTCGTCCGTACTGGTGCGGATTCTTGTCCACAGCAAGGGTTCCACCTACCCGTTCGGCAACAAGTTCGGTTGCGATCCGGAGATGGCGACGGATCTCTTGCGGCTCGCGCACCAGCTGGGACTCGTTCCTCTCGGCATCGCGTTCCACGCGGGCTCGCAGCAACTCTCCGTCGAGGGCTGGGACTCCGGCATCGCCGACGCCGCGCTGATCGCCGCGAAGCTGCGTGCGGAAGGCATCGAGACGTCGACGGTGAACCTGGGCGGCGGGCTTCCGGCCGTGTACCAGGCTTCCACGCCTTCCCTCGACGACTTCGGCGCCGCCATCGAGGCGTCCATCGCCCGCCACTTCGGCGCTTTGCGTCCCAGGGTGATGATCGAGCCCGGCCGCGCGATCTCCGCCGAGGCCGGGATGATCCGTTCGTCGGTCGTGCTGGTGTCGCGGAAGTCCTATTCGGACGAACGCCGCTGGGTGTACCTCGACATCGGCCGCTACCAGGGTCTCGCCGAGACCGAGGGCGAGGCGATCGCCTACGCGTTGCGGACTTCACGCGACGGCGGCCCGGTCGGCCCGATCGTGCTGGCCGGCCCGACGTGCGACGCGGACGACGTCATCTACCAGCACACCCGCTACGACCTGCCGCTCGACCTGAAGGCGGGTGACCACGTGGACATCCTCCACGCGGGCGCCTACACCTCCTCCTACTCGTCCGTGTGCTTCAACGGCTTCCCGCCGTTGGCCACGTACTGCGTCTAAGCCTGTTCGCAATTCACATAGTTTGGAGTGATTGATGTCCGAAGCGCCCTGTCAGACCGAGGAGACCGTCGGTTTGTTCGCGGGACAGCACGTACTTGCAGAGCTCTCGGGTGTGAGCGCGGATCTGCTCGACGACGAGCAGTTCCTGCGGCACGCCCTTGGTGAGGTTCTCACGCAGGCCGACGCAACCGTGCTGGAGGTGATCTCCAAGAAGTTCGATCCTCAAGGAGTCACCGTGCTGGCCCTGCTGTCGGAATCCCATGCGTCGATCCATACCTATCCCGAAGTGGGTTCGGTGTTCGTCGACGTGTTCACCTGCGGTACCCGTGCGAAACCGGCGCTGGCCGTCCAACTACTCGCTGACGCTCTGGGCGCTGCTCATGTGAGCACGGACCTCGTCACTCGTGGCGTCAAGGAGCATGTCGCGTGAACACGATCAACGAGCCGCTCGCCGATGGCATGACCCGCCACTGGCAGGTGGACGAGGTGCTGGTCGACACCAAGACCGACTTCCAGCACCTGGTGATCGCCCGCACGGCGCAGGGTCTGTCGCTGTTCTGCGACAACGACCGCCAGTCGACGGAGTTCAGCCAGCTGACCTACCACGAGGCCCTGATGGTGCCGGCGCTGCTGCTGGCCGACACCGTCGAGCGCGTGCTGGTCATCGGCTCCTCCGAGGGCGTCGTGTGCCAGATGGCCGTGCAGCACGGAGCGACGGTCGTCGACCACATCGACATCGACGAGCAGGCCGTGAAGCTGTGCGCGGAACACCTGCCGTACGGGTACTCGCTCTCGGAGCTGGCCGCCGCGGAGAAGGGTGACGGCCCGATCCGCGTGCAGTACATCGACGGGTTCGAGTACATCCGCACGACGTCGGAGAAGTACGACATCGTGCTGGTGGACCTGCCCGACGAGCGCGAGGAGGAGGCGCAGCACAACCGCCTGTACGGCGCGGACTTCCTGCGCATGTGCAAGGCCCTGCTGCGTCCCGGCGGCGTCGTCGTCAACCAGTCCGGCTGCCAGACGATGTGGCGCAACACCACCCTGATCCGCTCCTGGCAGCGGTTCAACGAGGTGTTCGACACCGTCGCCTACTACGGCTCCGACGAGCACGAGTGGGCGTACCTGTTCGGCCGCGCGGACGTCGTCGAGGACCCGACCGCGCTGATGGTCGAGCGGTTGAAGACGGCCGGGTACCAGCCGGAGTCGATCGACGACCTGGCGTTGCTGGGCAACAGCATTCCGCCCTACCGGGTGCGGCAGTCGCTGGCCTGACCGGTTTCAGGTCGTGGAGAGGGGCGCTTCCCGTTGCGGGAGGCGCCCCTTTCGCTGTTTCTGGAGCGCTTTCGCCGCGCAGACCGTCGCCGCCAGCCAGATGACCGGACCCGCGATGCCGCCGAGCAGATCCACGTGGCCCGGCAGGACGAGGTAGCCGACGAACGCCGCGTCGATCACGCCGAGGACGACGGTGTTGAGCCAGAAGCCGGCCGGGCTGTTCGTGCGGGTGAGCGTCAGGGCGACGTAGATCGCCTGGAAGCCCAGGACTGTCACCGCGATGAAGTAGAGCAGGCTTTCCGCCGCTGTTTCGCCTGTCGGCGCGCCGTTCGCGAGGTCGCTGACGACCATCGAGGCGCCCAGGCCCGCGTGCAGCAGGCCCCAGAGCACGTACAAGCCGACGGCGAGATGCTTTGTTCTGTCCCCCATGGCGTTCAAGCGTGCCGGGGAACCACACCCCGGTCACTGGGGCCAGCACCGCGGCGGGTGCTGGGGCTGGCCCCAGTGGTCTCTCAGGCGAGTGACTGCTTGAGGAAGTCGACCTGCAGGAGGAGCAGGTTCTCCGCCACCTGTTCCTGCGGGGTCATGTGGGTGACGCCGGAGAGCGGCAGCACGGTGTGCGGGCGGCCGGCGGCCAGCAGGGCGTTGGACAGGCGCAGGGTGTGGGCTGCCACCACGTTGTCGTCCGCCAGGCCGTGGATGATCATCAGCGGGCGGGAGAGCTTGTCCGCGTCGGCGATGAGCGAGTTCGCGTCGTAGATCTCCGGCTTGTCGTCCGGGTGGCCCAGGTAACGCTCGGTGTAGTGGGTGTCGTAGAGGCGCCAGTCGGTCACCGGGGCGCCGGCGATGCCCGCGTGGAAGACGTCCGGGCGGCGCAGGACCGCGAGTGCGCTCAGGTAGCCGCCGTAGGACCAGCCTCGGATCGCCACTCGCGTGAGGTCGAGGTCCGGTTCGATCGCGGCGGCCGCGTGGAGGGCGTCCACCTGGTCTTCGAGGGTGGCGCCGGCGAAGTCGAACGCGATCGCGCGTTCCCAGGCGAGGCCCCGGCCCGGGGTGCCGCGGCCGTCGGCGACGATGACCGCGAAGCCCTGGTCCGCCAGCCACTGCGAGGCCAGGAAGGCGTTCTGGGCCGAGATGACGCGCTGGGCGTGCGGGCCGCCGTACGGGTCCATCAGCACCGGGAGCTTGGTGCCGGGGACGTGGCCGGTGGGCAGCAGCAGGGCGGCGCGGAGGTCGCGTTCGCCGAGGGTCAGCATGCGCGGGGACGCCTTGAGGACCGGGGTGTCCGCCCACGACTCGATCACGTGGTCGCCGACGCGCACCCGTGCGCCGAAAGTGTCCAAAGTGGCCGAAACGAAGACAACCGTGTCACCGCCCCGAACCGCGGAGTGCACACCGTCCTCAGAGGACAGTTGCTCGACGGTCTCGCCGACGGAGTAGACGTGCACCTGCGTCGGGTCGTCCGCCGAGGCGGTGACCAGGATCGAGTCGTCGGCGATGTCGAGCACCCTGCGCACCTGGAGGCCGGAGGTCAGGACGTCGTCGCCCACCCGGAGCGCGTACTCGTCGCCCTCCTCCACGATCCGCACGAGGCGGCCGTCCGGCGTCCAGGCCGGAGCGCCGTCGGTGACCTCGAGCCACGTCGGGTCGGTCTCGACCGCGAGCTCGGTGACGGCACCGGTGTCGGGGGCCAGCGTGTAGATCGTGCGGGTGCGCTGGTCGCGGGTCTGCGTGGTGATCAGCGGGGCGCCGCCGGACGACCAGTGCACGTCGTTGAGGTAGTCGAAGTCGAGCAGGACCGGCACGAAGGTGCTGTCCAGCGACACGACGTGCAGCGACACCGCCGCGTTGGTCGTGCCTGCCGCCGGGTAGGCGATCTCGGTGGCCGCGGTGGCGGGGTTCGCCGGGTCGGCGATGTACCAGCGCTGCACCTCGGCGTTGTTCACGCGCGCGACGATGAGGCGGTCGCCGTTCGGCTCCCACCAGTAGCCGCGGTAGCGCGACATCTCCTCGGCCGCGATGAACTCGGCCAGGCCGAACGTCACGTCTTCGCCGTCCGGCTCGGCGACGGCGTAGTCCTCGCCCGAGGACAGGTCGACCATCCTCAGGGTGCCGTGCGTGACGTACGCCACCCGCCGCCCCGTCGGGTCTACGCGCGGGTCGATGACGCCACCCCGCGTCGGCAGCTCACGGACGGCACCGTCCGTCAGGTCGGCCACGTACAGGCGACCGGACAGCGCGAACGAGGCCACCGAGGCGTCCCGGGAGAGGGCGTAGCCGACGATGCCCGCGCCGGACTCACGCGTGCGCTCGCGGCGTGCCTTCTCCTCCGCGGGCAGGTCCTCCGGATCGGACAGCAGCGTCGCCGGGTCGGCGAGCAGCCGTTCGACGCCGGTGGACGTGTTCAGCTCCCAGAGCCCGTTCGCACGGCTTGTGGCCGTGGCCGGGCGGAGGAAGAAGACACGTGCGCCGTCCGCCGACACCGCGAAGGTCCTCGGTGCGCCGACGGTGAACCGCTGGGTGCGCGCCTGTTGGCGCGGGAAGGAGATGTCGTTGCCCACCCGCCAACATTAACCCGCGCACGCGTACCGCACGGGTGCTGTGACGTGCACTGCCTGGCGCGATACAGACCGGGAGGGGGTTGCGAGCGCCACGGCTCGGCGTGCGCTGCGGGCCGGTGGCACGAGGTTGGCAGTGCGCACGCGACGCTTGGGCTCGGCGGTGTGGCGATGGGCGACGCGAGCGCACAGCGCGGAATGGGTGTTGCGGCGATGACGGTTCCGGGCTGGCTGCGCGAGACGGGAACGGGGCGGGCTGGCAGCGCAGCGCAGCGCAGGGCAGGGTGATGCGGGCTGGAGGCGCCGGGGTGCGAGGTCGGTGGTGCGCACGCGACGCCAGCCTGCCGACGGGTCACGGGATCGCGACACAACCCGAGGCAAGGCACGAACGAGCCGCCGAACCGCGGGCTCCGCAGGCGCAAGCGCGCGACCGCGGAGCCCGCGAGAACGCGCCTAGCTCACCTTGCTCTTGGGAGGCAACGGAACGAAGCCGCTGGTGCGCCGCACGTACTCGGCGTAGCCGGGACGGCGCGACACGATGTCCTTCTCCAGCAACGGTTTGCCGGTGCCCTTGGCCAGGAGCAGCGTCATGATCACCGGGCCGATGATCGTGAGCGCGGCCGGCCACGAGTGCAGTGCGAACAGGTAGAGGCCCCACCACACGACAGCGTCGCCGAAGTAGTTCGGATGCCTTGTGTAGCGCCACAATCCGCGGTCCATCACGGCGCCCTTGTTCGCCGGGTCCGCACGGAACCGGGAGAGCTGCCAGTCACCCACGGCCTCGAAGACGAAGCCGACCAACCACACGCCAGTGCCCAGCCAATCCAGCACTCCGAAAGGGGCCGAAAGATGCTGCGCGGCCTGGATCGGCAGCGAGACGATCCACATCAGCACGGCCTGGGTCAGGTAGACGCGGTACATCCGCAGGCGCGGGTTTCCCTTGGCACGCCTCAAGATGTCCTGGTAGCGCGGGTCCTCGTCCTTGCCCCGGTTGCGCGAGTGGATGTGCACGCCCAGGCGTACGCCCCACACCACGGTGAGGAGGGCGACCACCCACTGCCGAGTCGGTTCGCCCTCCGCGAACAGGAGCGTGATCACCGCGATCACGGCGAAGCCGGGGCCCCACACGGAGTCGATCAGGTCGTAGCGCTTGCGGGAGTCCGCGTACAGGAACAGGCCGCTGAGCAGCAGCAGAACGGCCAGGAAGCTGATCAGGAAGCTCATCGGGCCACCAGCTCACGACGGACGCGCGGCATGCCGCTGCGGCCGTTCTCGCTCCTGCGCACCGCGAGGATCTGGTCCACGCCCATCCTGCCCTCCTCGAACGTCAGCGCGCCGCCCGCGAGGTACAGCCGCCAGACTCGCGCCTGCCCTTCGCCGACCAGCGCGACGACCTCGTCCCACCGCTCTTCGAGAGTCTCCGCCCACGCCCGCACGGTCCAAACGTAGTGCTCACGCAACGCGTGCACATCCCGGATCTCCAGGCCGGCTCCCTCGAGGAAGCCGGTGGTCGCGCTGACCGGGCGCATGTGCATGTCCGGCGCGACGTACGACTCGATGAACGCGCCGCCGCCGGGCGCGTTGTGGCCGCGCGACATCTGCTGCAGCAGCAGGCGTCCCTCCGGCTTGAGCAACCGGTGCAGCGTCGCGGCGTACTCGGGGTAGTTGCTCTCGCCGACGTGCTCGCCCATCTCGATCGTGGAGATCGCGTCGAACGGTTCGCCGGTCACCTCGCGGTAGTCCTGCAACCGCACCTCGACGCGACCGGTCAGTCCCTCGGCCTCGATTCGACCAAGGATGTGCGCGCGTTGCTGGGCGGAGATCGTCACGCCGGTGGCGTGCACGCCGTAGTGCTTCGCGGCGTGGATGATCATCGAGCCCCATCCGCAGCCGACGTCGAGCAGGCGCATGCCCGGCCGCAGGTCGAGCTTGCGGCACACGAGGTCCAGCTTGTTGTGCTGCGCCTGCGCGACCGACTCGTCCTCGGACGTGAAGTACGCGCACGAGTAGGCCATGCTCGGATCGAGCACGAGCTGGTAGAAGTCGTTGCTCAGATCGTAGTGATGCGAAATGGCATCCCGGTCACGGCTCTTCGTGTGCAGCGCGCCCCGCAGCCGTGCCTCCTCCTTCGGCGCATCTGGATTGCGTCCCAGCACTTTCAATTGCAATGCGAGTTTCGCGACCTCCGAGAGACGCGGCCGCCGGGTCACTCCCCGCCGGACGAGTCCCCAGATCTGCGAGAGACCGGTCGCGAGATCACCCTCCACATCGAGCTCCCCGCTCACGTACGCGCGCGCGAGCCCCAGCTCGTTCGGACTCCACACGAGCCTCCGCAACGCGTCGCGGGACCGGATCACGAGCACCGTGCCGTCCTGCGGCCCGGCCACACTTCCGTCCCAGGCTCGAAATCCGATTGGCAACGGCGCACCCAGCACCCGTTCGGCCATTCCCGCCAGCTGACCTGCGACGACCACCCTGCACCTCCTGCATGACCTGACTCCCCCCGACGTTCGAGACAGGACGAGGTTCGGTTCGTTTCTGAACCGAGACGCAACCCCGCCCGTATGGCCTCGATAGAGCGAACGGATGGACGAGGAGGACATGAGTGTGATCCGACGTAACCGCATTGCCATCGGGCTCGCCGCGGGACTGGCAGTTGTGCTGGGTCTGGGTGTCTGGAGCGCCACTGGCAGTGGCACGAACTCCAAGCCGGTGGCACAAACCGAAACCGATCTGGGCGTCCTCGGTGACTACGGCGACGTGGGTCAGCCCCCGGTACTCCAGGAGCCCGCGCAGGCCCCCGAAGCCCCAGTTCAGCAGCAGGCCCCGGAAGTTCCGGCCGCGCAGCCCCCGGCTGCACAGCCCCCCGCAGCAGCCCCCGTCAGCACGTTGAGGCTGGTCGGCAAGAGCGTGGACAAGATGGGTCAGGTCGTCCAGGACGGCGACGGCCGCACCCTTTACCGCTTCGACAAGGACGTCCCGAAGCCGGAAGGCAAGTCCAACTGCAACGACCAGTGCGCCGTGACGTGGCCGCCGCTGTTCGCGGACACGATCCCGCAGCTGGAAGGCGTCGACTCCAAGCTGGTCTCGCTGATCACCCGCGCTGACGGCAAGAAGCAGGTCGCCATCGACGGCTGGGGTCTCTACACGTACTCGAAGGACCCGGCGCCGGGCAAGTGGGCCGGCCAGGGCATCGGCGGCACGTGGTTCGTGATCCAGCCCAACGGCAAGCGCAACGTCGAGTGCCTCCCGCCTGGTGTGACGGCCCCGGCTGCGTAACCCCACAGCATCCCGTTAGGACGGTCCATCTGAGACACACATCACCCTGACACGGTGAAACCCCGGCCCTGGGGAAGGGGCCGGGGTTCCCGTCGTTTCGCTCCAGGGTCACGAAAGCCGAAGGGGCGCCACCGAATCTCCGGTGGCGCCCCTTCGGTTTCTCAACTCAGAGCGTGGAGTACAGCGGGTGCTTCGCCGCCAGCACCTCGACGCGCGCACGCAGTTCGTCGATCGCCGCCCCCGGCTTCAGGGCCTCCGCGATCACGTCGGCGACCTCGGTGAAGTCCACCTCGCCGAACCCGCGGGTGGCCAGCGCCGGCGTACCGATCCGCAGACCGGACGTCACCATCGGCGGACGCGGGTCGTTCGGAACGGCGTTGCGGTTGACCGTGATGCCGATCTGGTGCAGCACGTCCTCGGCCTGCTTGCCGTCGAGCTCGGAGTTGACCAGGTCGACGAGGACCAGGTGCACGTCGGTGCCCCCGGTCAGCACCTTCACGCCGGCGGCGGCGACGTCCGCCTGCGACAGACGCTCGGCCAGGATCCGCGAACCTTCCAGCGTGCGACGCTGACGGTCGGCGAACTCAGGCGAGGCGGCGTGCTTGAACGCCACGGCCTTCGCCGCGATGACGTGCTCCAGCGGACCGCCCTGCTGGCCGGGGAACACCGCCGAGTTGATCTTCTTCGCGATGTCGGCGTCGTTCGACAGGATCACGCCACCACGGGGACCGCCGAGGGTCTTGTGGGTCGTGGTCGTCGTGACGTGCGCGTGCGGCACGGGCGACGGGTGAAGGTCGGCGGCGACGAGGCCGGCGAAGTGCGCCATGTCGACCATCAGGTAGGCCTCGACCGAGTCCGCGATGCGGCGGAACTCGGCGAAGTCCAGCTGGCGCGGGTAGGCGGACCAGCCGGCCACGATCAACTTCGGGCGGTGCTCCTGGGCCAGGCGCTCGACCTCGGCCATGTCGACGCGGCCGTCCGAGTCCGCGACGTGGTACGGCACGACGTTGTAGAGCTTGCCGGAGAAGTTGATGCGCATGCCGTGCGTCAGGTGGCCGCCGTGCGCGAGGTCCAGTCCCAGGATCGTGTCGCCGGGCTGGAGCAGCGCGAACATCGCGGCCGCGTTGGCCTGCGCGCCCGAGTGCGGCTGGACGTTCGCGAAGCCCGCGCCGAAGAGCGACTTGATGCGCTCGATGGCGAGCCGCTCGACGACGTCCACGTGCTCGCAGCCGCCGTAGTAGCGACGGCCGGGGTAGCCCTCGGCGTACTTGTTCGTGAGGACGGAGCCCTGGGCCTGCAACACCGACACGGGCGTGAAGTTCTCCGAGGCGATCATCTCGAGAGTGCCCTGCTGGCGCGCCAACTCGGCCGCAACGGCTTCGGCGACCTCGGGGTCGTACTCCGCGAGGGAAGCGTTGAACTGGTCGGACATCTGGAGAATCTCCCTACTTGGCGCGCTTGTAGAACGGAAGTGCGACGACCTCGACCGGCTGCTTCTTGCCGCGGACGTCGACCAGCAGTGGGGTGCCGGGCTCGGCACTGGCCCGCGACACGTAGGCCATGGCGACGGAGTAGCCGAGGGTCGGGGACAGCGCGCCCGACGTCACCTCGCCCACGACCTCGTCGCCGTTGAGCACCGCGTAACCGTGGCGGGGGGCACGGCGTTCAGGGGTCTTCAGTCCGACCAGGACCGAGTCCACCCCGGACTCGGCGACCTTGGCCAGCGCGTCGCGGCCCACGAAGTCGCCCGGCTTGTCGAGCTTCACGACACGGCCCAGGTTCGCGTTGTACGGCGTCAGCGACGTCGTGAGCTCGTTGCCGTACAAGGGCATTCCGGCTTCGAGGCGCAACGTGTCGCGGCAGCCGAGCCCGCACGGCTTGAGCTCGTGCGCCTCGCCCGCGGACAGCAGCGCGGCCCAGACGGCCGGCGCGTCGGCGGGTGCGACGAAGAGCTCGAAGCCCTCCTCGCCCGTGTAACCCGTGCGCGCGAGCAACGCGTCGACTCCGGCCACGGTGGAAGGGTACGAGGCGTAGTACTTGACCGACGCCAGATCCGTCTCGGTCAGGCCGGACAGGATCTCGACGGACTTCGGGCCCTGGATCGCGATCAACGCGTAGTCGGTCGACTTGTCGGTGACGACCGTGTCGAACCCGGCTGCGCGCTCGACCAGTGCCTCAGCCACGACGGCGGCGTTGGAGGCGTTCGCGACGACCATGAACTCCTGGTCGCCCAGGCGGTACACGATCAGGTCGTCGAGCACGCCGCCGTCGGCCTGGGTGATCATCGTGTAGCGGGCCTTGCCGACGGCCAGCGCGGAGATGTGCCCGACCAGCGCGTAGTCGAGGGCCTCGCCCGCCTGCGGTCCGGTCAGGACGATCTCACCCATGTGCGTGAGGTCGAACAGGCCCGCGGTGGTGCGCACGGCGTGGTGCTCGGCGAGTTCGGACGAGTAGCGCAGCGGCATCCGCCAGCCCGCGAAGTCGGTGAACATCGCGCCGAGCTGCTCGTGCTCGGCGTTCAGAGGCGTGAGGCGGGACATCAGAACGCTCCTCCAGGGTGCGCCGAAGAGCCGGACGCGGCCGGCTGAGGCATCAGAAGAATGACACGATCCATCGGAGACTCCTCACTAGAGCGAGCCTCCCCCTCTGTCATGAGCCTGAGAGCTTCACCACCGAAGTGGCTTGCACCGTGGGCGAGGCTGCCGAGCAGCCTGCTTTCCAGAGTTGCCTTCGTCGCGCGGTACCTGTGCCTGAGAGATTCCGGGGAGGGATTGCTCCTTCGGCGCCCCTGCTGGAGGGGTCTCTTCCGCGCGACATCGACGGCCGTGTTCAGTTGGTAGCCCCAGACGCTAGCAGGCCAAACGTCACAGCGGCACGCCCTGCGCCGTCTTCTCGACCACCTTGCGCTCCGCCCAGAAGGACAGGAACGGGACCGTGCCCGCGAGCAGCACCAGCAGGGTGCCCTTGATCGACCAGCGCAGCTTCAGCGCCAGGTCGACGGAAATCACCAGGTAGATGGCGTAGAGGAAGCCGTGGATCGGGCCGACGACCTTCATCGCGCCACCCATGTCCGCGGCGTACTTGAGCACCATGGCCACGACCAGGAGCAGCAGGAAGACTCCGACCACGTAAGCCATGACCCTGAACCGGGTCAACGCACCCTTCATCTGCCCGCCTTCGCTCAACGACCGTCCCGCGCGTTGAGGTTCGCGAGCATGCGGTTGTAGGCCGCGAGCTCCGCGTCTTCTTCGTCGTCGAACTGCTCGACAGGCGCGGGTTTGACGGCGACAACGGTAGCCATCGGCTCCGGAGCAGGCGCAACCGGATCCTCGTCACGGCGCTGACGTGCCAGCCGACGGAACCGCCACACCATGAACAGGGGGAAGAGGCCGAAGAGCGGCCACTGCAGCACGTACCCGAGGTTCTGGAACGTGCCGCTGGCGGACTCGAAGCGCTGCCACTGCCACCAGGCGAGTCCGCAACAGGCGACCAGCGCCGCCAGACAGGCGAACGCGATCAGCACACGTTGGGGAGTAAGGAGGCCGCGCACGACCTCCACACTACTTGGGAGTCCTTCCGGGGGTCCGGGGACCGCCCCCGGCGAAAACACTCCGAGTCAGCTCCGGCGAGCGCGCTCCGCGAGCATGCGACGCCACTGACTTGGGTGGGTCTCCGGAAGGAGACCGCCCCGTGGGGTGTGAGGGCCTCGGCCCTCAGCGGAAACACGGCGAACGAACGTTGGCGAGCGCGCCCCGCACGAGCGCGCGTGCCCGTTCAACGAATGGATGCAGGGCTGCCGCCTCCGACAGCCCGGTCCACCTACGCCACGCCGTCCCGGCGCTGCCTCTGCAGACGAGCAACGCACCAGGCCGCGGCGGAGCCACGACGAAGGTGCTGGAGAACCGTCATCGGTCCCAGGCGCCTCCCGAGATCGGCAGGAGACAGGCCGGCCGCGCGGTAGTCGAGCGCGCGCTGGTCCAACGGGCTGATGCCCGCGTCCCACCACTGCTCGGCCTCGGCGACGTCGCCCACCAGCTGCCAGTAGCTCGCCGCGGCGGCGAGCAGTGCCTCGGGTGCCTCCGGCGCCCGCTTGCGCATCGCGGCCACGTAGGCCGGATCCGCCGAGTCGACCTTGACCAAGCCACGCGACCCACTCCTGCCTCCCCGCTGCACGGGGATGCCTGGCGCCGAGGGGGGAGCCTCCGCGAGCCACGCGTTCTTGATCCGGTTCACCTCCTGCATCTCTGCGTCATCAGACCGTTCAGCCGCCCACTGCTGCAACAGCTCGTGGACCCCGGAGTCCTCGACCATATGTGCCTCCTCGTCGGTCGGGGATCGGCCATTGCAGCGGAAGGTATTCGGTAGGTCTGACAATCGCCAGACCCTGAATCCCCAGAACACCCGTTACCAGTGCGTGATTGGCCTCATTCCACCCATCCGGCTCAACGCAGACGGCCGAAGATCACCCAACGTCACTAGCTGAGCGGGGTGGCCGTGCCGAAGAGGCTCCTGATGAAGGTGATGATCGACTCCGCGCCCTGACGAAGCCAGCCGAGAACCTGCTGCACCGCCGAGGCGGACTGCTCGGGCTGGGTGATCAGGAGGAACAGCACCAGCGCGACGCCCGCCAGCACTAGCACCTTCTTGAGGTTCACAGGTACCTCTCCGTCCGTGTGGTTCACCGGTCAGGCGGCGGACCGCCCGTGTCACCCGTCATGGTCCCTCATTCACCCTTGCGATGAACAACGACCACGCCCAACTCGTCCCAGGATCTACCTGGGACGCACGCCTGCGTGACGGCCAATGTCACCCGAATGGCGGCTAAAGAGGGGCCTCAACAGCGCCGATGTCCTGGGCACGAGGTGAACACGGACTCCCTCGCATCCCACAGCTTGGAAGAGAGACTGTTGCACCGGGGCTCACCCGGATGCCGAACTCACCCCATCACGCACCGTCACGCCTTCGTGGCGCTATTAATGCGCGTCCGACCATTATCCAATTACTCCAGACCGCCGCAGTTCCATAATTCGGTCGGCCGCCACACCCATGTCGGCAAGCACTTCCCCGGTGTTCGTTCCGGGCGAAACAGGAGCCGTGGGAACCGCCGCGGGAGTGCGGTCGAACCGGGGCGCCGGGGCCGGGTGCGGCGAGCCCGACACGTCCACGAAAGTGTCGCGGGCTGCGTTGTACGGGTGATGCGCCGCCTCGGCAGGAGTCAGCACCGGAGCCAGGCACGCGTCCGTGTCCCGCGCCAGGTCCGCCCACTCGTCCCGCGGCCGGGTCTTCACCGCCGCCGCGATGCGCTCCCGCAGCTCAGGCCAGTTCGCCGGATCGTTGCGCGAGGGCGCGTCCTCCAGGCCCAGCACGCGCACCAGGTCGGCGTAGAACTTCTCCTCCAGCGCGCCCACAGCCACGTACCGCCCGTCGGCGGCCTCGTAGACGTCGTAGAACGGCACTCCACCGTCGAGCATGTTCTCGCCGCGCCCGCCCGACCACATGCCGGCGGACCGCATCCCGTGCAGGAACGTCGTCAGCAACGCCGCCCCGTCGACCATCGCGGTGTCCACGACCTGGCCACGTCCGGAGCGCTCCCGTTCATACAGTGCGGCGAGCACGCCCAGCGCCAGCAGCAACCCTCCGCCGCCGAAGTCGCCCAGGAGGTTGATGGGGAACGACGGCGGCCCTCCTGCTCGTCCCAGCGGCTCCAGCGCACCCGCGACGGCGATGTAGTTGATGTCGTGGCCGGCGCGGTCGGCGAGCGGCCCGTCCTGGCCCCAGCCGGTCATGCGTCCATATACAAGGCGCGGGTTGCGGGCCAGGCACTGCGCGGGGCCGATGCCCAGCCGTTCGGTCACGCCCGGCCGGAAGCCCTCGATCAGCACGTCCGAGCGCTCGACCAGTCCGAGAACGAGCTCGGCACCCTCCGGCTTGCGCGTGTCGACGGCGATCGAGCGCCGGTTGCGGCCGAGGAAGTCGCCGGGGATCGTCTGCACGCTCCCCGGCTTGTGCACCTGGATCACGTCGGCACCGAGGTCGGCCAGCACCATCGCACCGAACGGCGCGGGCGCGAGGCCGGCGAGCTCGATGACGCGAAGTCCGGCGAGAGGCCCGCTCACAGGGACCTCGCGATGATTTCCTTCATGATCTCGTTCGTCCCGCCGTAGATCCGCTGCACGCGGGCGTCGGACCAGGCCCGTGCGATCGGGTACTCGTTCATGTAGCCGTAGCCGCCGAACAGCTGCACGCACTCGTCGACGACCTTGCTCAACCGGTCGCTGGCCCACCACTTCGCCATCGCCGCGGTCGGCACGTCCAGTTCGCCCTTCAGGTGCTTCTCGATGCACTCGTCGATGAAGGCCCTGGTCACGGCCGCCTCGGTGGCGCACTCGGCGAGCTTGAACCGGGTGTTCTGGAACTTGATCAGCTCCTTGCCGAACGCCTTGCGGTCCTTCACGTACTTCAGCGTGACGTCCACGGCGGCCTCGATGCCCGCGATGCAGCAGACGCCGATGATCAGGCGTTCCTGCGGCAACTGGTGCATCAACTGGACGAACCCGAGGCCCTCCTGGTCGCCCAGGAGGTGGGAGACCGGCACTCGGACGTCGTCGAAGAACAGCTCGGCGGTGTCCTGGCCCTTCATGCCGACCTTGTCGAGCACGCGGCCGCGCCGGATGTCGTTCTCCACGACGAGCAGCGAGATGCCCTGCGCGCCCTGGGCCGGGTCGGTCTTGGCGACGACGATGACCAGGTCGGCGTGCACGCCGTTGGTGATGAACGTCTTCGAGCCGTTGATGACGTACTCGTCGCCGTCCCTGATGGCCTTCGTCCGGATGCCCTGCAGGTCGGAGCCAGCACCGGGTTCGGTCATCGCGATCGCGCCGACGTACTCACCGGACGCGAGCTTGGGCAGCCAGCGCTGCTTCTGCTCCTCGGAGCCGTAGGAGTTGAGGTAGTGCGCCACGATGCCGCTGTGCACGCTGTTGCCCCACGAGCTGTCGCCGGCCCGTGCCTGCTCCTCCAGCAACACGGCCTCATGGGCGAACGTGCCGCCACCGCCGCCGTACTCCTCGGGGATGCTGATGCACAGCAGCCCGAGCTCACCGGCCTTGCGCCACAGGTCGCGATCGACCTGCTTCTGCTCGGCGAAGCGTTCCTGGTGCGGCGCGACCTCCTTCTCCATGAACGTGCGGGCGAGCTGGCGCAACTGGTCCAGGTCGCTGTCCATCCACCGCGATCGACGCTCTGCCATGCGGTCCACGAAACCACCGGGCGGTGATCCACGCCATGACCGCCGCGCCTGCACGGGCTCGGAAAACTGAGCGAAATTCCCACCCCGGTCGTCCAGACTGCCTCGTATGCAGATCCACCAGGTCATGCCGGACGAGTGGGAGCTCTGGCGTGACGTCCGCCTGGACGCGCTGGCCAGCGACCCCGAGGAGTTCGGCTCCACCCTGGCGCGCGAGCAGGCGTACACCGAGAACGAGTGGCGTGACCGCGCGGCCGAGGGCCTGAAGCTCGTCGTGCTCGACGGCCGTCCCGTCGCCCTGGTCGCCGCCACCGCGCAGCCGGAGGGGCTCTACCTCTACTCGATGTGGGTCCGCGACTCCCACCGCGGCCGTGGCGTGGGCGAGGCGCTGGTCAGGACGGTGCAGAAGTGGGCGGCAGAGGAAGGCTGGAAGATCGTGCGGCTGAGGGTCTACGACCACAACCTGCCTGCTCGCCGCCTCTACGAACGCCTGGGCTTCGTCGACACCGAGGAACCGGAGCACATGGAGTTCCGGGTGAGCTAATCGGTCACCCTTCACGGTCATGGCCAGCTCCAACGCGCGGGCCTAGCGTGGTGTCATGAGCGAAGCCTTGATCTTCGACGCGGTGCGCACGCCGCGCGGCAAGGGGAAGCGCGGGTCGCTGCACAGCGTCAAGCCCGTCGATCTGGCCGCCGGTGTGCTGCGCGCGCTGTCCGAACGCAACTCCCTCGACACCTCCGCGGTGGACGACGTCGTGTTCGGCGTGGTGTCTCCGCTCGGCGAGCAGGGCGGCGACATCGCCCGCACAGCGGTGCTGGCCGCCGGGTGGGACCAGCGTCCCGCCGGTGTGCAGCTCAACCGCTTCTGCGCGTCCGGGCTGGAGTCGGTGAACCTCGCCGCGGCCAAGGTCGCGTCCGGGTTCGAGGACCTGGTGGTGGCGGGCGGCGTCGAGTCGATGTCGCGCGTGCCGATGGGTTCCGACGGTGGCGCGTGGGCGATCGACCCCGCCACGAACTTCGACCTGTCGTTCGTGCCGCAGGGCGTCTCGGCCGACCTGATCGCGACGCTGGAGGGCTTCTCCCGCACGGACGTCGACGCGTGGGCCGCCCGGTCGCACGCCCGCGCGTTCGAGGCGCAGAAGGACGGCCGGTTCGAGCGGTCCGTGGTGCCGGTCGTCGACCAGAACGGCACGGTGGTGCTCAAGGAGGACGAGACGATCCGTCCCGAGTCCACAGTGGAGTCGCTCGGGCGGCTCAAGCCCAGCTTCCAGTTCCACGGCGACCTCGGCTACGACACCGTCGCGATCGACCGCTACCCCACCGTCGAGCGCATCAGCCACGTGCACACGCCGGGCAACTCGTCGCAGATCGTCGACGGCGCCGCGGCGATGCTGATCGGCTCCGCGGCGACCGGCAAGGCCCTCGGACTGACCCCGCGCGCCCGGATCGTCTCCGTCGCGGTCGTGGGCACCGAGCCGACGATCATGCTCACCGGGCCGGCACCGTCCGCGCGCAAGGCGCTGGACAAGGCGGGGCTCTCGGTCGAGGACATCGACCTGTTCGAGGTCAACGAGGCGTTCTCGTCGGTCGTGCTGAAGTTCCTGCGGGACATGGACATCCCCGAGGACAAGGTCAACGTCAACGGCGGCGCGATCGCGCTGGGCCACCCGCTGGGCGCCACCGGCTGCATGATCCTGGGCACGCTGCTGGACGAGCTGGAGCGCCGGGACCTGCGCCGCGGCCTCGCCACGTTGTGCGTGGGCGGCGGCATGGGTATCGCGACGATCATCGAGAGGGTCTGAGCCGGTGTCGAATTCTTCTGGCACGTTCCACTACGACAAGGACTCCGACGGCATCGTCACCCTGACGATGGACATGTCCGGCTCCGCCAACGTGATGAACGACGAGTACCGCGAGCTGATGGGCGACGCGGTCGCGAAGCTCGAGGGCGACGACATCACCGGCGTGATCATCACGTCCGCCAAGAAGACGTTCTTCGCGGGCGGCGACCTCAACGTGCTGATCGCGATCACGCCGGAGAACGCCGCGCAGGCGCTGGAAGGCGTCGAGGAGCTCAAGTCCCAGCTGCGCCGGCTGGAGAAGCTCGGCAAGCCGGTCGTGGCCGCGATCAACGGGACCGCGCTCGGCGGCGGCTTCGAGATCGCACTGGCCTCGCACCGCCGGATCGTGCTGAACGACAACAGGATCCGCGTCGGCCTCCCCGAGGCGACGCTGGGCCTGCTGCCCGGCGGCGGTGGCGTCACGCGCATGGTGCGCCTGCTCGGCGTGCAGAAGGCGTTGCCGTTGCTCATGGAGGGCAAGCAGCTGCGGCCGGAACGCGCGCTGCAGGCCGGGATCGTGCACCAGGTCGTCGAGACGCGCGAGGAGCTGATCTCCGAGGCCGTCGCGTGGATCAAGGCGAACCCGGCGCCGACGCAGCCGTGGGACGTGCAGGGCGCGGGCGTGCCGGACCTGAAGTTCGGCGACCCCAACAGCTACGGCCTCCTGGCCGCGGCGCCCGCCGTGCTGAGCAAGAAGTCGCACGGCGTGTACCCGGCGCCGGAGAAGATCATGGCGACGGCCGTCGAGGGCGCCTACGTCGACTTCGACACGGCGTTGCAGATCGAGGGCCGCTACTTCGTGGAACTGGCCTCCGGTCAGGTCTCCAAGAACATGATCACGGCGTTCTGGTTCAACCTCAACGAGGTCAACGGCCGCGCGTCCGCCACAGGCCAGCGCGTGGCCAAGCTCGGCGTGCTGGGCGCGGGCATGATGGGCGCCGGAATCGCCGAGGTGTCCGCGAAAGCGGGTATCGAGGTGGTGCTGAAGGACGTCAGCCTCGAAGGCGCCCAGAAGGGCGCTCAGGGCCTGGAAGGCATCACGCCGACCGACTCGGACGACGACCTCGCGGGCTGCGACCTGATCATCGAGGCCGTGTTCGAGAACCGCGAGCTGAAGAACAAGGTGCTGCCCGCCGCGGAGGCGAAGGCGTTGCCGGACGCGGTGATCGCGTCCAACACCTCGACCCTGCCGATCACCGGCCTCGCGTCGGCGGTGACGGCGCCGGAGCGGTTCATCGGCCTGCACTTCTTCTCGCCGGTGCCGAAGATGCGGCTGGTGGAGATCATCCGCGGCGAGAAGACGTCCGAGGAGACGCTCCAGCGCGCACTGGACTACGTGCGGCAGATCGGGAAGACGCCGATCGTGGTCAACGACTCGCGCGGCTTCTACACCTCGCGGACGTTCGGCACGTACGTGATCGAGGCGATCTCGATGCTGGCCGAGGGCGTCGCGCCGGCGTTGATCGAGAACGTGGCGAAGAAGTCCGGCATGGCCGTCGGCCCGCTGGCGGTGTCGGACGAGGTGACGCTGTCGTTGCAGCTGAAGATCCACGACCAGACGCTCGCCGACGACCCGTCGCTGGTGTCGGAGAGCCCGGCGTACGACCTGATCCGCGAGCTGGTGTCGTTGGGCCGCAGCGGGAAGTCGACCGGCGCGGGCTTCTACGAGTACCCCGAGGGCGGGAAGAAGTTCCTCTGGCCCGAGCTCACGACCCGGTACGCGAAGGCCGACGCCGGGGTGTCCGAGCAGGACGTGCGCGACCGGCTGCTGTTCGTGCAGTCGCTGGAAACCGTGCGGTGCCTGGACGAGGGCGTGCTGACGTCCGTGGCGGACGCGAACATCGGCTCGATCTTCGGGTTCGGCTTCGCGCCGTGGAGCGGTGGCACGCTGCAGTTCATCAACTCCTACGGCGTGCAGGCGTTCGTGGAGCGCGCGGACTACCTCGCCGACACGTACGGGGAACGGTTCCGCCCGCCGGCCTCGCTGCGGGAGCGCGACAGGTTCTGACCTTTTGGGACGTTTTGGAGTGCTTGCGGCCGTCCTCGTGGCGGCCGCATTCTCTTTCCCATGAGAAAATTCTTCGTTGCGATGGTGTCCGCCGCGGCCGCGATGCTGGCGCTGGCGGGCCCCGCGTCGATCGACACGCTGCTGCCCGCCACCTCCGACACGGTGGCCGTCGGCGACGCCTGGGACTGGTGAGTCAGGCCCGGTAGGAGCCCGGCGACGAGCCGGTCCAGCGCTTGAAGGCCCGGTGGAAGGCGCTCGCCTCGGAGAACCCGAGGCGCAGCGCCAGTTCCTCCACCGACTCCCCGCCCCGCACCAGCGAGGCCACCGCCTGGTCCCGCAGCAGCTGCTCGCGCACCTCGCGGAACGACGTCCCCTCGCCCGCCAGCCTCCTGCGCAACGTCGGCGCGGACACCCCGAGCTGCGCCGCCACGGCCTCCAGCCCGGTCACACCGCGCCCGAGCAGCCGCCGCACGTGCCCCGCCGTGTCGGCGCCGTGGTCCCGGCGCGACAACAACTCCGCCGGCGAGTGCCGCAGGAACCGCTTCAGCGCCGCCTCGTCCTGCACGACCGGCATGCGCAGGAACTTCGGGTCGAACACGATCGTGGTGGCGGGCGCGTCGAACCGCAGCGGGCAGCCGAAGATCAGGTGGTACTCGGCGGCGTGCGCGGGTTCCGGATAACCGAACTCGGCGCTCTGCAACGGAATGCGGCGGCCGATGAGCCACGACGAGAAGCGGTGCCACAGCACGAGAAGCGACTCGGTCAGGAAGTGGTCGAGGTCGCCGGGGATGTGCAGCGTGAAGCGGCCGTCGTCGAGCGACAGCTCCAGCGGGTCGTCGAAGAGCGCGTAGAAGGCGAGCCCGCGCCGCAGCGCCGACTCCAGGTCCGGGCAGTGCACGGCGAGCAGGCACATCATGGCGAACGTGCCGCGTTTGGACGGTCGTGGTCCGAAGCCCATGAACTCGTCGTCGAGGACTTCCCAGAGCGTCTGGATGAACTTCGTGTACTGCGCGGGAGTCACGCGCGCACGGTCGTCCGCGAGAAGGCTGGAGGGGATGCCCGCGCCGTGCAGGACGGCGGACGGCTCCGGGCACGCGCGGAGCGCCGCACGCACGTAGTGGATCGCCACGGTCCTGGTGTGCACGAACCACAGTAAACGCCACCGGCGGTGACGCGGCTCCGGGGAGAGTTGGAGTCGCGTCACCGCCGCAGTGGGCCCACCCAGTGAGCCGTGCTCCTTGCCAACGGGGCTTCCGCACGCCCGTCGGCAAGGGACGTTGTTGTGTCCGTTGACGTTAACGCTATGTGGTCTAGACCAAGAAAGTCAATAGTGCGAAGAGAGCAGCCGGGAGCCCGATGTTTCAGGCTTGTTCCAGTGGTGCGACAGCGAAGCCCGCGCTGAACCGCTGGCACCAGATCACGACACTCCGAATGCCGGAAACATCCACGCCGGAAGGAATTTCGTACACCTGGTCGCCACGATTCCCCTTCAGCTTGCCGAGGCTCGTGAATCCCTGGCCGAACGTCTTCTCCGACGAGCTCGACGCGTGCGGAGAGAGGTAAACGTACAGGTCAGGGCCATCGCTCGTGTCCAGTGAGGCGAACTGAACCGAATGCCCGCCACCCGGCAGCCTGATGAGGCTCGCCTTACCCGTCGTCGCGTGCTCAAGAGAGCGCCACTCTCCCGCCGCGACCTCTTTCGCCGTTTCGGCGGGCACCGGGACGGACGTGGAGACAGGCGCGGAGACGGACGTGGAAGTCGGCGCGGCGGGCACGAGCAAGGCGTCGTGCGTTTCGCGAACCGTGAGCAGCCTCCACGGCTGGAACAGGTACAACCCGACCCCGAGCGCGACGACGAGCAAAACTGACACGGGGATCAGGAATCGGCGATGACGCATACCGAAAATACTGGCCCAAACCGGACCGAAAAGAGCTTACGGAGTTGTTAGGGTCCCTAGCCGTGGCGACACAGGCGAGGATCGGCCAGGCCGTGCTCGGCGTCCTGATGGTCGGCTGCGCGCTGACAGGCCTGTTCCCGAGACCCGTACCGCTCCTCTTCGCCATCGCGGCGGTGGGCACGGCCAACGCCGCGTTCCCGTTGATGCGCACGTTCGGCTCCGCACTGCTGGGCGGGGTGGCTGCCTCTTCGATCGCCCTCTCGTCGGTCCCGTTCGTCACCTGCTCCTCGGAACGCTTCACCGAGGTGTTCACCTGCTCGGGTGACGCTCCAACGTGGCATCTGACCGGAACCGTGCTGGTGGCAGGCCTTGCCGGGGCCAGTTTGGTGCTCGCCCGGATCACAGATCAGTGACGACGATCACTCAACCGGGGCCATCAAGGAGCCGATAAGGCATCCAGGCGAGCGTTCTCCTGCGACCGGGCTACCCGGTAATCTGCCGAAGAGCGTGATCGCCTGACTTCACACCGTGAGCATTGACGAGGAGGACTGCTGTGCGCGCACTGTGGGCCGCAGGTGGTTCCGCTGTGCTCGGGTCAGCGTTGCTCGGCGTGCTGGTAGGCATGGCGATCCACGGGGCGGGCGGCGAAGAACCGCCGAGCAGAACGCCCGCGTCCACCTGGATCTCGTCCACCCCCGGCACCCCGCCGAGCTCAACGGAGAGCTCGACCGCGAACAGCAGCAGCGCGTCATCGAGCCCGAGCAGCTCGACCCCGAGCACTCAGCAGACGCCGAAGAAGACCACGCCACCCCCGGCCGCGACGAACCCGGCCGAGGCCCCGCCCCCACCCGCGCAGACGACGACGGCGCCCCCGTCCTCGTCCGGCTGGCCGTGCAGCCCGCTGAACCCGCTGCCGCCGCCCACCTGCAAGAACCTGGGCTAGCCAGCACTCCGTCGCGCACAACGCCGAGCGTCGTGCGCGACGGGAGTCAGGACCTTCAGGCGGACTCGCGCCGCACCAGCACGGTGGGCAGCATCTGCTGCTTGCGCTTCACGGTCTCGTCCCGCAGCAGCTTCATCAGGTGCTCGACCATGTGCTTGACCTGCTCGTCCGAGTCCTGCCGCACCGAGGTCAGCGGCGGCGAGGTGTGCTCGGCGATGGCCACGTGATCGTCGAACCCGACCACGGCGACGTCCTCGGGAACGCGCTTCCCGGCCTCGTGCAACGACTCCAGCGCTCCCGCCGCCATGAGGTCGGAGGCCACGAACACGGCGTCCAGCGCGGGAACCCTGGCCAGCAACGAGGACATGGCCTTGCGTCCACCCTCGCGCGTGAACCCGCCGTCCTCGGTGAGCCGGGCGACGCCCTTGTCGTCCAGCGACATGGCGGACTTGAAGCCGTTCAAGCGGTCTATGGCGGACAGCTCGTCCAGCGGCCCGGAGACGTGCACGATCTTCTTGCGCCCCAGCGACTTCAGGTGCTCGGTGGCGAGCACGGCGCCGCCCTCGTTGTCGTTGTCGACGAGGTGCATCCCCCGCAACGACCCCCAGGGCTTGCCGGCGTACACCACCGGCAGCGGCAGCTTCTTCACCACGGAGACGACCTCGTCGTTGCGGTGCGGTGCGAACACCAGGGCACCGTCGACGTGACCGCCGGCCAGGAAGCGGTGCGCGCGGGCCTGATCGTCCGGCGAGTGCACCAGCATCAGCACCATCTGCACGTCGACGTCGGCCAGCGCACGCGCGCCGGCGCGGATCAGGCGCGCGAAGTGCGGGTCATCGAAGATCTTGGGCTCGGGCTCGGAGAACAGCACGGCCACGGCGCCGGTGCGGCGGGTGACCAACGCCCTCGCGGCGCGGTTCGGCTGGTAGCCCAGTGCCGACACGGCCGCGTTGACCGCCTCCAGCGCTTCCGGGCTGACCCGCGGCGACGCGTTCAGCACTCGAGACGCCGTGGCGCGGGAAACCCCTGCCCTCGCGGCAACGTCTTCCAACGTCGGACGCGCGTGGTTGGACACGAGCACCACCACTCCTCGATGAAAACCTTTGAGTCGCTAAGCAGCTTAGCCCCAAGCGATCTCCGAGGAGGGTCTCCGCGCTGATCAACGTGTTTTTTCGGGGACGTCCGTCGTGATCGGCGTCTTCAGAGCACGCGCGCGTGGCGTGATCGACACCCTCAGCAGACCGTCCTCCCGGCGTGTCGTGGCCTCGAGACCGGCGCGGGCGGCCGTCCGGACGAGGGCGGTCTCCGAGGGCAGGCACCACGCGACGAGCTCCGAAAATCCGGCGGCACGGGCGTCCGCCGCCAGGGCGTCGAGCAGGGCCGCGCCCACACCCCGGCGTTGCCAGGCGTCCTCGACCAACAGCGAGACCTCTGCGCAGTCCGGTGTGCCGGTGTGGATGAGCTGACCGAGCGCCACGACCTGGTCACCGCACTGGCCGACGATCGTGGTGCCGCGGGGCGGGCTGAGCAGGCGGTGCAGCCAGCGCCGGGGCACGGTGCGCATGCCGGAGTGGTAGCGGTTGAACATCGTCCGCATGGAACTGCGGGAGTGCAGGCCGGCCACGGCGTCCTCGTCGGCGGCGGAACCGGGGCGCAGCACCAGCGCCGCGCCGTCATCGGTGAGCAGTGCTCGCATCGAGGGCGCCGGCGCGTCCACGAGGTCGAGCAACGCCTGGGCGCGCGTGAGTTCGACCTGGGTGAACCGGGCCCAGCCGCGCCGGGCCGCCCACTCTCCCAACTGGACCTGGCCGTCACCGGCCTCGCCGACCGTGACGGAGTCGGCGGCCAGCACCTGACGGAGTGCCTCCCCGGTCTGGTCCGGGTCGGTCAACGCCATCCGCGCCGCGCGCAGCACGGCCGTCGGTTCGTCGACGAGATCCCGGATGTCGGCACTGGTGATCCCGACGCACTTGGCGCCCTCGCTGCGCACGGCCTCGATGAGGTCCGCGGGCAGCACGCCCTGCCCCGCCCGCACGACGATCTCGTCCAGCACTCCGCCGGGAACGGGGATCACGTGCAGCGCGAGGACGTTGCAGTCGGCGGCGGCCAGCCGGACGGTGACACGCGCGAGCGCGCCGGGGCTGTCGCTGAGTTCGAAGCGCAGGCGCCAGGTCGTCGTCATGACGTCAAGAGTTCATGGAAGTTGTTGCCGCGAGGCGAACCACGGGTAAAACGATTCTCATAGGGTCGCCGCATGAGGAGAACACTGGCCGTAGGCCTCACTTTGCTCACCGTCACGGCACTGGCCACGCCCATCAGCGCCGCTCCCGCGACGGCCGGCCAGAAGGCCCCGAAGCAGGCCACGCTGACGAACTTCGCGTTCCTCCCGGCGCTGACCTTCCTGCCCGGCAGCGAACCGAGCGGCGCGGCGCTGGGGACGGCCCCGATCAACGGGGTCACGCCGCCGTTCGCGGACCAGCCGATCCAAGGCTTCAGCGGCCTCGTCCGCAACAGCGACGGCACGTTCGACGCCATTTCCGACAACGGCTACGGCACGAAGGCCAACAGCGCGGACTGGCTCCTGCGCATCAACCGCATCGCGCCGGACTTCCATAAGGGCAGGGTCGACGTCGTCGGCGGCATCACGCTGACCGACCCGGACGGCCACATCCCGTTCCCGCTGACCAGGCCCGACCGGGTGATCACCGGCGCCGACATCGACATCGAGTCGGTCACCAGGGGCGCCGACGGCAGCTACTGGATGGGCGACGAGTTCGGCCCGTACCTGCTGCACTTCGACCGCGCGGGCCGCCTGCTGGCCCCGCCTGCGCCGCTGCCCGGCGTGCGAGCTCCGGAGAACCCCGCAGGCAACCCGAACCTGGGCGGCAGCAAGGGATTCGAGGGCATCACGCTCTCCCCGGACGGCAAGAGGATCAACGCGCTGCTGGAGGGCACCGTCGCCGGTGACACGCCAGGAACGTTGCGCCTCAACGAGTTCGACATCGCGTCCGGCGCCTTCACCGGCACGACGTGGAAGTACCAGCTGGAAGACCCGAACTTCGCCATCGGCGACGCCATCGCGGTCGACGCCAACCGGTTGCTGATCATCGAACGGGACAGCGCGCAGGGCGCCGACGCGATCGTCAAGCGCGTCTACCTCGCCGACAAGCGCGACCGGAACGAGGACGGCAAGCTCGACAAGACCTTGGTCGCCGACCTGCTGAACCTCGCCAACCCGAAGCACGTCGGCGGGCAGGCGGACCCGTTCAAGTTCCCGTTCGTCACGATCGAGGACGTCACCATCCTCGACGACCGGACGATCGCGGTGCTCAACGACAACAACTTCCCGTCGTCGTCGGGCCGCACGCCGGGCAAGCCGGACGACAACGAGTTCATCACCATCAGGCTGGGTGAGAACCTGCACGCCGACCCCAGGGTCCTGCGCAGGCGCTGAACAAGAGAGCGCTCTCACCTGCGGACACGAGTATCCGCAGGTGAGAGCGCTGAAGGCCCCCTCGGCCCGTCCTGTCGGCTAAACGGTGTAGCCGTGCGCGGGAAGCCCGTTCTGCCCGATGATCCGGGACAACGCGGCCGCGCTCTCCTTCACGGTTCGCTGCTGCGTCTCGAAGTCGACGTGCACGATGCCGAACCGCTGCGAATATCCGGCCGCCCACTCGAAGTTGTCGAGCAGCGACCACGCGAGGTAGCCCCGGATGTCGGCGCCCTCGGAGATCGCCCTGTGCACCGCGCGAACGTGGTCCACCAGGTACTTCGTCCGCTGGACGTCGTGCACCCGGCCCGCAGGGTCGACGACGTCCGGGAACGCGGACCCGTTCTCCGTCACCACCAGCGGCACTCCGTCGGTGTCACGCGACAACCGGACCAGGAGCTCGGTGAACGCGTCGGCGTTCTGCTCCCACCCGAACCCCGTCAGCTCGCCCTGCGGCGGCTGCAACGCCACGCCGCGCAGTCCCGCGTGCGGACCGGCCGGCACGAAGTCCGGGTCGGCGGGCGCGACGCGGGTGGGGTTGTAGTAGTTCACGCCGATCCAGTCGATCGGGGTCGCGATGGTCTCCATGTCCCCGTCGCGCACCACGTTCGTCCAGTCGCCCAGCCACGACGTGTCCTGCAGGACGTCGAGCGGGTAGCCGCGGCCGAGGACCGGGTCGAGCAGGATGCGGTTCTGCAGGCCGTCGACCTTGCGCACGGCCTCCTTCGACGCCTCCGAGTCGCTGTCGCCCCAGATGGTGCTGAAGTTCAGCACGATCGAGAGCCGGTGCGAGTCGGGTGCCTGCGCGCGCAACGCCTGCGTGGCGAGCCCGTGGGCCAGCAGCAGGTGGTGCGCCGCCTCCAGGGACGCCGTCGCGTCGGTGATGCCCGGCGCGTGGATTCCGTTGCCGTAGCCCAGGAACGCCGACACCCACGGCTCGTTCAGCGTCGTCCAGGCCTGCACCCGGTCGCCGAGCCGTTCGTGCACGATCGCCGCGTACTCGGCGAAGCGGTAGGCGGTGTCGCGGTTGCGCCAGCCGCCGAAGTCCTCCAGGACCTGCGGCAGGTCCCAGTGGTACAGCGTCGCGAGCGGCTGGATGTTCTTCTCCAGCAACGAGTCCACCAGCCGGTCGTAGAACGCGAGCCCGCGCTCCTCGACCTTGCCACTGCCGCTGGGCTGGATCCGCGGCCACGCGACGGAGAACCGGTAGGAGGCCAGTCCGAGGGACTCCATCAGGTCCACATCGGACTGATAGCGGTGGTAGTGATCGCAGGCCGGGTCTCCCGTGTCGCCGGCCAGCACCTTGCCGGGCGTCGCGGCGAACGTGTCCCAGATCGAGGCGCCGCGACCGTCTGCGGTGGTCGCGCCCTCGATCTGGAACGCCGCGGTCGCCGCTCCCCAGAGGAAGTCCGGCGGGAAGGTCAGCACCTCCCGCCCGACCTCGACGTCCGAGTCGGTCGTCATTCTCATCCCTTCACCGCGCCCTGCATGATTCCGCCGACGATCTGGCGCGACAGCAGGACGAAGATCGCGATCACCGGCAGCACCGCGATGGAGGCGCCGGCGAGCATCAACGAGTAGTCGGTGTAGTACCCGCTGGCCAGCGTCGACAGGGCGACCTGCACCGTCGGGCTGTCGTTGGGGTCCAGCACGATCAACGGCCAGAAGAAGTCGTTCCACGCCGTCATGAACGTGAACATGCCCAGCACCGCCGCCTGTGGCCGCACCGCGGGGAACCCCACGTGCCAGAACGTCCGCAGCACCGAGCAGCCGTCGACGCGCGCGGCCTCGATCAGCTCGTACGGCACGGTCTCCTCGCACGCCTGGCGCATCCAGAACACGGCGAACGACCCGATCAGCACCGGCACGATGACCGCCTGCAGCGTCCCGTACCAGTCGAGGTCGGACATCAGCATGTACAGCGGGATCACGCCGAGCTGCGTCGGCACCATCGCGGTGCCGAGCACGACGAGGAACAGCGAGTCGCGGCCCTTGAACCGCAGCCGCGAGAACGCGAACCCGGCCAGCGTGCCCAGCACGACGTTCGAGATCGCCACGGTCGCCGCCACGATGAACGAGTTCTGCATGGCGAGCCAGAAGTCGACGGTGTCGAAGACGCGGGTGATGTTCTCGATCAGGTTGCCGCCCGGGATCAGCGGCGGGACCTTCTCGCCGAGGACGGAGTTGTCCTTCGACGCGACGATGAACGAGTAGTACAGCGGGAAGATCGAGGCCGCGAGCACGGCGACCAGGAACCCGTAGAGCAGTGGTCCTGCCTTGGCGTTCTTCATGCGATCACTCCTTGCCCGCGATGCGCCGCGTCAGCGTGAAGTTGACGACCGCGACCAGGAGGACGACCACGAACAGCATCCACGCGATGGTGGCCGCGTAGCCCGCGTCGAACAACCGGAAGCCCTTCTCGTACATGTAGAGCACCAGCGTCTGGAACTGCCGGTCGGAGCCGCCGGTGGAGTTGTTGGCGGCGAACCCCGGGTCGAACAGCGCGGGCTCGGCGAACAGCTGCAGACCGCCGATCGTCGAGGTGACGACGGTGAACAGGATCGTCGGCCGGATCGACGGCACGGTGATCGACCAGAACATCCGCCAGCGACCGGCACCGTCCAAAGTGGCCGACTCGTACATGTCCTTGGGCACCGACTGCATCGCCGCCAGGTACAGCAGCGCGTTGTAGCCGGTCCAGCGCCACATGACCATTGTGGACACCGCGAGGTGCGAGGCCCACGTCTCGGCGCGCCAGTCGATCGGGTCGATGCCGACGAAGCCGAGCAGGAAGTTCACGATGCCGAAGTCGCGGCCGAAGAACTGCGCGAACACCAGCGCCACCGCGGCGACCGAGATGACGTTGGGCAGCAGCACGCCCGCCCGCCAGAACGCACTGCCGCGCAGGCCCCGGTCCAGCAGCGCGGCCAGCCCGAGCGCGGCCAGCAGCTGCGGCACGGTCGAGAGCACGAACAGGCTCAGCGTGTTGAACAGCGCGTTCCAGAACTTGGTGTCGCCGAACAGCTCGACGTAGTTGGCGAGACCGACGAATCCCTGGTTGCCGTCGATCAGCTGCCAGTCGTGCAGCGACACCCACGCCGTGTAGATCAACGGGTAGAGCCCGAAGATCCCGAACACCAGGAAGAACGGTGCGATGATCAGGTATGGCGTGTACCTGGCGTCCCAGTGGCTCAGCCGGAAGCGGTTCGGCTCCTTGGAAGGCGAAACCGAGACGGCCGGGGCCGTCTCGGTCTCTTGACGCGTCACCGTCACTTGGCGGCGTCCGTCGCTTCCTTCAAGGCCTGCGTCCACGCGTCAGCCGCGGACTGCTTGCCCTGCTCGACGCGGGTCAGCGCGGTGCCGAACACCGGTCCGACCTTCGAGTCCTTCGTGCCGCGGTAGGTCGGCTTCAACGACTCGGCGGAGGTCGCGAAGATCTGACCGACCGGAGCCTTGTTGAAGTAGTCGTTGACCGTCGCCTGCACCTCGGCGTCCTGGTAGACCTTCGGCTGGCTCGGCAGGTTGCCGGTCTCCTTGAAGATCCGCTTCTGCTGCTCGGGGGCCGTCAGCCACTTGGCCAGCTCGTAGGCCTCCTTGGGGTGCTTGCCCTGCTTCGGGATCGCGAGGAACGAACCACCCCAGTTGCCGCCACCGCCGGGCGCCGTCGTCACGTCCCACTTCCCGGCAGCCGCGTCGCCGGCACCCGCCTTGATCAGCGCGAGCGCCCAGGCCGGGCACGTGGTCGTGGCGAACGAACCCTGCTTCAGCGCGACGTTCCAGTCCTGGCTGAACGGCTCGAGGGCACCGGTCTGCTGCTTGGTGCCGAGCGCCGCCGCCGTGTCGAACGCCGTCTTGACCTTGTCGTTCTTCTCCGCGATGTACGAGTCGTCCTTCGCGAAGTAGCCCTCCTCGGTCTGGTCGAGGATCGCCTTGTAGACGTTGCGGCCGGTGTCGACGAACTTCACGTTCGGCGTCTTGGCCGTGAACGTGTCCGCGGCCTTCGCGTAGTCGGCCCACGTCGGCCACAACTTGGCGACCTCGGCCCTGTCGGTGGGCAGGCCCGCCGCCGCGAACAGGTCGCTGCGGTAGCAAAGACCCAGGCTGCCCATGTCCGTGCCCAGCCCCAGCACGAACTCACCGCCGTCGGCAGTGCCCTGGTTCCACTTCCACCCGGCCCACTGGTCCTTCAGATCCTTGGCCCCGTACTCCGCCAGGTTCACGAACTTGTCCTTGGAGGCGCGGAACTGAGAGACCACGCCTTCCTCGAGGGCGACGATGTCCGCGGCACCACGGCCACCCGCTAGCTGCGTCGCGAGCTGCGTGTTGTGCTGTTCCATCTTGACCTTGCGCTGCTCGATCTTGACGTTCGAGTGCGAGGCCATGTACTCCTCGATGAGCTTGTCGTACCCGAAGTCGGAGAACAGACCCAGCGACAGCTCGATCTTGCCGTCGGCCCCGGAACTCCCGCCGCATCCTGCGACCAGAACCATCGCGAGGGTCGCAGCGACGCTGCCGACCAGTCTTGTGCTCATCCGTCCTCCTCGACGACGCCGTGAGCGGCGCTTAACTGTGATGAGAGCGCTCTCACACTCAACCGGAGAGGCGCGGGTGTCAAGCGGTCGACATCGTTCCGTAACTTTGTCGTGGCAGGCAACAAAAACCTGGACCGAAACGCCGAGCGTCTCGGATGGGGCGGCCGAAGGGCCCCCGGAAACGACGAAGAGGGACGACCGGGCCCTCGCTCCGGTCGTCCCTCACCCCAGGTAGAGGGGGTTGCGGGCCAAAAGTGACGCGTGTCGTCCAAGATTTTTTCCGAACTCGTGATTCAGGTGCTCGCGGGCGGGTAGCGAGCGCTTGTTCACGCAGGTGAACCGCGACCGGACGTGCGTGGGGCCTGTTGCGTGCGGGCCGTCGCGTTCCAGCGGGGTTGGTCGCGTTCCGTGCGAGTGGTCGCCTTGCGAGGGTGGTCCGTCAGGCAGTGACGAAGTGCGGGGTTGCGATTGGGGCTTGACCTTGAGCCTCTAGCTGGGCGCGTAGTCGGCCTCACAAGCCGGGGTGAAGAGCGCCCCGGCCGAGCCCAGACAGGGTGGCGCCCAGCCCCTCAAGGTCAAGCCCCAATCGCCATGAGCGGGGTGCACCGCAACCCGGCGCTCTAGGTTCACACGGCTCGCTTCGCATCGCCACGCCAGGACTCGTACGTGGTTGCCTTGCGAGGGGCCGCTGCCTGTTGGCACCGCGCGCCGGGCGTGCGTAGTGGTCGCCTTGCGTTGGCGGGTGCGGGTGCGGGTGCGGGTGCGGGTGACAGCGTGCGCCCCACCCGTGAACGCAGCGGAGGCCCGGTGCCCCGACGGCACCGGACCTCCACCGATCCCCCGGTCGTGCGGCCCCTGTTCCGCACTCCCGAACCCGCCTGGCCGTGGCCCCCGACAGCCGGGGCCAGGCGGGGTGTCCTACGCCTCCGCCATGCCCGCGACCACGGAGTTGCGGGCCGCGCGGCGGGCGGGCAGGGCTGCGGCGATGATCGCCGCGACCACGGCCAGCCCGAGCATGATGCCGATCTGTCCGAACGGGATGGAGAAGCTGATCGTGAACTCCGAGTTGGAGATCGCCTCGACCAGCAGCCACCCGAACCCGGCGCCGAGCAGCACGCCCACCACCGCGCCGATCAGGGCCATCAGGATCGACTCGACCACCAGCATCTGCCGCAGCTGGCCCCTGGTCAGGCCCAGTGCCCGCAGCAGGGCGGACTCGCGGGTCCGTTCCAGCACCGAGAGCGTCAGCGTGTTCGCGATGCCGAACAGGGCGATGATCAGGGCGAGGCCGACGAGGGCCCAGATGAACATCAGGATCTGGTCGATCTGGCCGTTGAGCTCGGCCTTGGTCTCGGCCGCGGAGTCCAGCACCGCCACCGGCGAGGTCGCGATGAACCGCTCCAGGTCGGCGCGGGCCACCGTGATGTCCGTGCCGGGGGTGAGCTTGATCAGCACGTTCTGGTAGCCCTTGGCGGGCTCCTTGAGCAGCGACTGGGCCGAGGCGAGCGTCACCAGGCCGGTGCCGTAGCTGTTGTCCTTGATCAGCGCCACGACCTTGAAGTCCTTGCCGCTGATCGGGACGGTGGAGCCGATGCCGAGGCCGGCCTCCTTGGCCTCCTTCTCCCGCATGGCGATCTCGCCGTCCTTGAGACCGGTGAGCGTGCCGCTGGTCGTCTCCGGGCGCACCAGGGACCCGATCGCGTTCACCGGGTAGCCGGTGACGTCGGCGTACTGGAGCTTCGGCGACTCGCCGTACGCCCTGAGCTCGGGCGCGACCATCTCGACGTTGCGCACATTGGCGAGGTCGTCGGTGAACTTCTGCGAGAGCGGCTGGCTGTACACGTTCGACTTGACCGCGTAGTCCGCCGGGAAGCGCTTGTCGACCTGCTCGTTCATGGTCGCGCGGCCGCTGCCGGCCACGACGGTCACCATCGCGACGATGGTCACGCCGATCATCAACGCCGCCGTCGTCGCGGCCGTGCGCTTGGGGTTGCGGCCCGCGTTGGCCGAGGCCAGCTTCGCCGGGACGCCGCGCAGCGCCTTGCCGAACAGGCGGTTCACCAGCGGCACGTAGAGCGGGCCGAGCAGCAGCACCGCCAGCAGCAGCACCATCGTGGCGCCGCCGGTGATGAACATCGCCGGCTCTTCCTTCTCCTGCTGGAGGCCGAAGTAGACGGCGGCGCCACCGGCCAGTGCGATCAGCGCCGCGACGATGATCCGCACCTTGCCGGTGCGGGCGACGTCGTCGGAGCTGTCCGGCTGCGAGCGCAGGGCGGCCACCGGCGCGACCTTCGTGGCGCGGCGGGCGGGCAGGACGGCCGAGAGCACCGTCACGACCACGCCGACGCCGAAGCCTGCGGCGATGGTCACCCACGAGATCGGCAGGCGGATCGGGGCGTCCTCCCCGCCGGGACCACCGACGGTGCTGATGAACGCCTGCAGGCCCGCCGAGACGCCGATTCCGCCGAAGAGGCCGAGCACGGACGCCGTGAGGCCCATGAAGAGCGCTTCGGCGAGCACGCTGCGGAACACCTGCGAGCGGTTCGCCCCGACGCAGCGCAGCAGCGCGAGTTCCTTCGTGCGCTGGGCGACGAGGATCGTGAAGGTGTTGTAGATGACCATGCCCGCGACGACGAGCGAGATCGCGGCGAACGCGAGCAGAAAGGTCTTGATCTCGCCGGCGGCGTCACCGACCTGCTCCAGCGTGGCCTGGGTCAGCTGCTCACCGGTCTGCACCTCGTAGCCGCTGCCGATGGCCTTGGTGATGTCGCTGACGAGCTGCTGCTGCGACACACCGGACTTGGCGACCGCGACGATCTCGTAGATCCGCTGCGTCGGGATGACCGTGCGCAGCCCCTCCTGCGAGACCAGGACGTGGTCGCTGCCGGACATCGAGATGCTGCTGGCGCCCTGCTGGTAGGTGCCGACGATGGTGAACGCGTGCTCCGCGTTCTCCTCGTCGAGCAGCTTGAGCTTGTCGCCGACCTTGAGCTTCGCCACCTGGGCGGTCTTGACGTCGATCGCGGCCTCGTCGGCCTTGACCGGGAACTTGCCGTCCTTGAGGTTGAAGTCGCGCAGCTTCTCCGTCGTGGGCAGCGGCTGCACCATCGCGCCGCGCGCCTTGCCCTCGCCGCTGAGCAACGCGGCGCTGCCGAACTCACGCGAGTCCGCGCCCTCGACGCCGGGCGTGTTGCGGATCTTCTGCAGGAAGTCGGCGGGAATGCCGTTCTCCCGGTTCGGGCTGTTCTCCCCCATGTGCACGGCCGCGTCGACGTTGCGGGCGCTGCGGGCGAAGTTGTCCCTGGTCTGTTCCCCGACCGCGTCGCCGAGCACGAGCGTGCCCGTCACGAACGCGACGCCGAGCGCGATGGCGATGCTGGACAGCACCAACCTCGCCGTGCGGGCGCGCAGGCCCGCAAGGATCGTCTTCAGCATCTTTAGCTCACGCCCCCAGGTGCGTGAGGGCGTTGACGACGGACTCGGTGGTGGGCTGGTGGATCTCGCCCGCGAGCCGGCCGTCGGCGAGCAGCACCACGCGGTCCGCGTAGCTCGCGGCCACCGGGTCGTGCGTCACCATGATCACGGTCTGGCCCATCTTGCGGACCGACATGCGCAGGAAGTCGAGGACCTCGGCGCCGCTGCGCGAGTCCAGGTTGCCGGTCGGCTCGTCGGCGAAGATGACCTCGGGACGGGCGACCAGGGCACGGGCGCAGGCCACGCGCTGCTGCTGGCCACCGGACAGCTCGGTCGGGCGGTGCGTGAGACGGTCGCGCAGGCCCAGCACGTTGACGATCGTGTCGAACCACTGCTTGTCGGGCTTGCGGCCGGCGAGCTCCAGGCCCAGCAGGATGTTCTGCTCGGCGGTCAGCGTCGGCAGCAGGTTGAAGGCCTGGAACACGAAGCCGACGCGGTCGCGGCGCAGCTTGGTCAGGTCCTTGTCGTTCAGCTTGGTGATCTCGGTCTGTCCGATGTGGATCGCGCCGCTGTCCACCGTGTCCAGTCCCGCGAGGCAGTGCATCAGCGTGGACTTGCCGGAGCCGGACGGGCCCATGATCGCGGTGAAACGGCCGGCCTGGAAGGCGACGTTGATACCGTCGAGCGCCCGCACCGCGGTGTCACCCTTGCCGTAGACCTTCACCAGGTTGTGGGCCGCCGCAGCGGTCCGGGTGCCGACCTCGGACGCCAGTGCTGACATGTGACTTGCCTTCCTCACAGGGGGTGTTCCTCGATGAGGAAGAAGCTATGAGGAAGCTGAGTGCGCGGACATCAACTCGGCGACGCGTTGCGCGTCAGCCTGAGGTATGACAACCAGGGCTATTCCAGCAGACCCCGGTCGTACGCGATCGCCACGGCCTCCGCGCGCCGCGACGCCCCGAGCTTGGCCATGATCCGGGAAAGGTGCACGGAAACGGTCTTCTCGCTGATGTAGAGCTCCTCGCCGACCTCGCGGTTCGTCCGTCCCGAGGCCACCAGGCCGAGCACGTCGCGTTCACGCGGGGTGAAGAGGTCGATCTGCTCCCGCACCGGTTCGTCAGCCCTGAGGGTGATGCGGGCCCGCTTGGCGCACGACGCCACGGCCTCGGCGAGCGGAACGGCCTTGAGCCTCGTCGCCACCTCGTCGGCCAGGCGCAGCTGCTCCGCCGCCTCCTCGCGGCGATCCGCGCCCAGCAACGCCTCCGCGAGCCGCCACCGGCACAGCGCCTGCTCGAACACGACCCCGTAGGCGAACTCGTCGACCGCGGCCTGCCACAGCTCCGGGTCGCCCGCGCCGGTCAGCCTGGACTCCTCGGCGAGCGCGCGGGCCAGCCAGGCACGTCCCTCAGGACCGAGCACACCGGCGCGCGGCTTGCCGTTCTCCGCGGTCAGCCGCACGTGCTCGGCGAGGTCGTGGCCTGCCGCGACCGCGTTCTTCTCGGCCTCGGCGTCCCGCTTGCGACGGGCCTTCGCGGCGATCTCCGCGTGCGCCGCGATGCCGATCGCGCCGATCCTGATGCCAGCGAGCATCCACGGGCCACCGAGCTTGCGCGCCCACGCCAGCGCGTCCGTGACCCGCTCGACGGCCAGTTCCGGACGGCCGCGCCACAACGCGAGCTCCGCACCCGTACCGCCGTTGATCAGCGCGATCTGGATGTCGCGGTGCCAGTCGCTGCGCAGCTTCGTGATCATCCGCTCGGACTCGGCGAGATCGCCGCGCGAGACCGTGAGGTGCGTGCTCGCGGACGCCAGCCGGGCCAGCACCGTCGACGACACCGACATGCCGGGCGGTTCGCTGGCCCACGCCGCGTAGTCCCAGTCGCCGATGTAGTAGTGCACGAGCACCTGCAGGATGCGGATCTCCAGCCCGTACATGCTCCACGTCAGGCCGGTCTCCTTGGCCCGGTCGCCCGCGAGGTTGTAGACGCGCGCGGCCTCGGCCAGTTCGCCGCGGTCGTAGTGCATCAGGCCGTAGTAGTACCAAGCCCTCAGTTCGTTGTTGAACGCTCCGACCTCCCGCGCGCACTGGATCGCACGCTCGAAGCTGGCCTTCGCCTCTTCGGGCTGGCCGGCGTGGTCGTCGAGGATCGCCAGGGTGCCGAGCCCGTCCGCGACCGCACCCGGCGCGTTCGCCGTCTGGCCGTCCGCGATCGCGAGTTCGGCGGCCTCCCTGGCCTTGGCGTCCTTGCGTTGCTGGCGCAGGGAAGACGCCTTGCCCGCGAACACCCTGGCACGGGTGGGGCTGGGATCGCGGTCCTGCACGAGGGCCAAGGCCTTGCCGAGGACCAGGAAGTGCTCTTCCTCGTTGCCGTCGAGGATCGAGAGCGCCTGCGAGAGCCGCAGCCAGACCTCGGCTGCCTCCTCCGGCGACTGCTCGGCGCCGATGGCCTTGGTGGCGCTGCGGGCGAACGCGACCGCGCGTTCCGGCTGCCCGGCCGTGCCCGCGACCCACGAGGCACGCCGCAGCAGCACCGACTCGTCCACATCGGACGGACGATCGGCCGCCGCGACGGCGTTCCACAGGTTGAGCGCCTTTTCCAGGTACCGCAACGACTCCGCGGGCGCCCCGGCGCGTTCGGCCTCCTTGGACGCCTTGATCGAGGCTTCCAGGGCCTGCGGCAGGTTGTGGCTCTCGAAGGCGTGGTGGGCCAGCGCCGCGGCGCCACCGCGTTCGTCCGGCCGCTGTGCCAGGTGGTGTGCGTAGGCGGCGTGCAGCCGGCCCCGTTCGCCAGGAAGCAGATCGCCGTAGACCGCCTCCCGGACCAGGGCGTGGCGGAAGGCGTAGACCTCGTCGTCGTTCACGACGAGCAGGTGGTGCTGGATCAGCTCGCGCAAAGCGGTGTCGAACGCGATGTCCGCCATGCCCGCGACCTCGTGCAGCCGGTAGTGCCGGACCCGGCGACCCCAGACCGACGCGACGCGGACGACGTGCTGCGCTTCGGGACCAAGACTCTCGACCCGGCTGAGCAGCACGTCGGCGAGCGCGGAAGGCAACGACCTGGCGTCGTCACAGGTGGCCACCGCGATGAGTTCCTCGGCGAAGAAGGCGTTGCCCTCGGAGCGTTCCGCGACCTGCTGGACGACGTCCTCCGGCAGGTCGTCGGACAGGGCCTCGACGAACCGGCGGGCGTCGGCCGCGTTGAACGGCGAGAGGTCCAGGCGGTCGACGGCGGGCAGCCGGACCAGCTCGGACAGCAAGGGGCGCAACGGATGGCTGCGGTGCAGGTCGTCCGCGCGGTAGGTGCCGACGACCAGCAGGCGCTGGGAACGCAGGCGGGACAACAGGAACGACAGCAGGTAGCGGGTGGACGCGTCCGCCCAGTGCAGGTCCTCGACCACGAACAGCACGCGCTGCCGTTCGGAGAGATCGCCGAGAAGCCCGAGCACGGCGTCGAACAGCTGGAGCTGTCCCACGTCCTGCTCGGGCCGCCGGCCTGGGATCAGGCTCGGCGCGATCATGCCCTCGGTGCCGGGTTCGCGTTCGGCGGGCAACGTCAGCTGCGGCAGCAACATCGCGAGCGCCGGCCGGTTCGCCACGTCGCTCTTCAGCTTGCTCAGCGCCTCGGCGAACGGCAGGTACGGCAGGCCGGTCTCGCCGACGTCCAGACACCGTCCCATGAGGACGAGGGTGTCCTCGGCGCTGGCGGCCAGTTCGTCGATCAGCCGCGTCTTGCCCACACCGGCGTCACCGGCGAGCAGCACCGCCCCCGCGGTTCCTTCTCCGGCCTGGGCCAGAGCCGCACGCAACCGGTCCAGCTCGCGGTCACGTGCGACCAACGGAATTCCGGAACCTAGGCGCGCCACAAGGGGCATGCTTGCACAGGTCATGCCTAGTTGCCGCCGAGTTTCCGAGTCGTGCGGTGGATCACTCGGCTCATCCACGACGGCATGTCGCGGTTCGAACGCTGCCAGTTGCAGACGGCGTTGCCACGTCGGTAGTCGATTTCCGCCTTGATCGCCTCAGGGGTCCATTCGGTCATGGACAGAAGGTTCGTCCTGAGGCCTTACCTCAGGCATCGGGCGATCACGCAGTCCTGCCCGCGAAACCCCTTACCCGACCGTCACCGCACGTGCGCGAGCCAGCCGGGCCCTTACCCCGTCGGCCTCCGGCGCTCCCAGCTCGCTGAACAACGCCAGCGCGCGTTGCCAGTGCGCCGCCGCCCCCGCCGCGTTCAGCTGCTCGAACACCGCCGCGAGCCGGTCGTGCGCCAACGCCTGGTGGTACGGCGAGACGGCATCGCACGCCACCGCCAACGCCGTACGGGCCGAGGACAGCGCGCCGTCCGTGTCCCCGGTCTCCAGCAGAGCAGTGGAGATGTCGACGTGACAGGCCGCTTCCCCGCACTGCTCGCCGACCTCGTGGTACATCCGCAACGCCACGCGCAGCCACGGCATCGCGTCGTCGAAGCGCTGGGTGCTCAGGTACAGCAGACCGAGGTGGTGGTGGGCGTTGGCCTCGGCCCACTTCGAACCCGCGATCCGCGAGATCTCCATGGCCTCGCGGTAGTGCGCCTCGGCCTCGGCGGCCCGGCCCAGGTCCTGCAAGGTGCCGGCGACCGTCGTCAGGGCACGTGCCTGTTGGTGCACGTCCTCCTTGCGGCGAGCCACTTCCAGCGCGCCCTGCTGCGCCTGCAACGCCTCTTCGAAGCGTTCGAACTGGAGCAGCGCGACGCCGAGGTTGAACTGCATGACGAACCGGGCGTCGTCGTCGTTCAGCGCGATGGCGGCCTGCAACGCGGCCTCGGTGAGGCGCAACGAGGTCTCGCGCTCGGTCCGCAGCCACAGGTACCGCGACAACGTGTACGGCAGCTGCCAGGCGTGGACGTGCCAGCCGGAACCCGAGGCGAGCTCGGCGGCGGCGATCAGGTTGGCGCGCTCGGCGTCGAACCAGGCCGTCGCGTCCGCGGCACCGGAGATCGCCGGCACGTGCACGGGCCGGTGCTCCGGCGCGACCAGGACACTGCCGCGGTTGATCGGCAGCAACCCGTCGGCGAGGTCCGCGCAGTGCAGGTAGTAGTCGAGCATCCGGCCGGTGGCGGCCCGGCGCTCCGGCTCGGACAGCTCCCCTGCCAGCGTCTTCGTGTAGACGCGGACGATGTCGTGCGCCACGTGCCGGCCGGGTTCGCTGACGGACAGCAGGTTCGCGGCGGTCAACGCGTCCAACGCGCGCTGGGCCTCCAGCAACGCCACGTCGCCCATCGCCGCGACCACGTGCGGGGTCAGGTCCGCACCGGGGTGCAGGCCGACGATCGCCAGCAACCGTGACGGCTCCGCGGGCAACGCACGGCGCGAGGCGTCCAGAGCGGCTCGTACGGTGCCCTCACCGTCCTCCAGCCCGAGTGCGGCCAGGCGGCCCTGCTCGTCCTGCAGTTCCTCGACCAGTTCGGCCACGCGCAGACGTGGGGACACGGCGAGACGGGCCGCGGCGATCCGCAACGCCAGCGGCAGGCCGTCACACAGCTCGGCCAGCTCGCGCAGCGCACCGGCCTCGATGTCCGAACGACCCGCGATGCGGCCCAGCACGTCGACGGCGGCGTCCGGATCGAGCATGTCCAGCTCGATCAGCTTCGCCTCGACCTGCGCGACCAGCCCGACCAGCCGGCGGCGCGAGGTCACGACGACGCACGAGGGCGCGCCCGGCAGCAACGGCAGCAGCTCAGCGGAACTGCGGACGTTGTCGAGCATCACGAGCATCCGGCGGTCGGCCAGCAACGTGCGCAGCAGCGCCGAGCGCTCGTCGACCGAGACCGGGGTGTCACTGGCCGGAACGCCCAGCGCGCGCAGGAACCGGTTGAGCACCTCGCCGATCTCCAGCGGCTCCCGGTTCGGGTCGTAGCCGTGCACGTCGACGTAGAGCTGACCGTCCGGGAACTCCTCGCGGACGCGGTGCGCCCAGTGCAGGGCGAGCGCGGTCTTGCCCACCCCCGCCGGACCGGTCACCAGCATCACCGGACCGTCGTGGCCGCGCAGCAACGCGTCCATGAGGCCGAGCTCGGGGTCCCGGCCGACCAGCGCGACGGGGGCGCGCGGCAGCTGGGCGGGGATCGTCATCGGCGCGGGTTCAGGGGCGGACGGCTGCTGCGGCACGCGGATCGGGGCGCGTTCCGGCTCGGGACTGTCCCCCGCCAGCACGGCCTGGTGCACCCGGCGCAGTTCGGGACCCGGCTCGACGCCGAGTTCCTCGATCAGCACGGCGCGGGCCTCCCGGTAGGCGGCCAGCGCCTCGGCCTGACGGCCCGCCTGGACCAGTGCCCGCATCAGCAGGCCGTGGCCGCGTTCGCGCAACGGGTGCTCGGCGACCACCGAACCGAGCTGCGAGACCAGTTCCGGGCCCTGCCCGATCGCGAGTCCCAGCTCGGCGCGTTCCTCCAGCACCGCCAGCCGGCGTTCCACGAGACGACCGCGTTCGACGTCGGCGTGCAGGCCGGAGACGCCGCCCAGCGGTTCGGCGCGGAACAGGGCCAGCGCGTCGTCCAGCTCGACCGCGGCTCCGGCGAGATCACCGGCGGCGCGCATGCGGTTCGCGAGCAGGACCTGACGTTCGAACACGTCGAGGTCGAGCGCGCCGGGCTCGACGCGCATCAGGTAGCCGTCGCCGACCGAGGTCAGCAGCTCGGCGGGAGCCCTGCGCGCACGGGTCGGTTCGAGCGCCCTGCGCAGTCCGGCGACGTAGGTCTGGACCAGGTTCACCGCACTCGAGGGCACGTTGTCGCCCCACACGGCCTCGATGATCTGGCCGCGACTGACCGGCGTGTTGCGCTCCAGCAGCAGGACCGCGAGGACGGCGCGCTGCTTCGCCGCACCGAGATCAACCTCTTGACCTGCGCGAACGACTCGGAGAAGGCCGAGAACCTCGAACCGAAGGGGTTCCTCGCCGTGCGTCACCGATATGTCCTTCGCCCGTGGTCCACCTGGAGCTTGAAGATCACTTCAGTCGGGCTCCAGTCGTGCTGTAGAAGGCATTCTTACGCTTAGCGTGTCCAACCAACCACAGACCGCGAGATCAACGGAAACCGGAGATCAGCGAGTCCGGGCAGGTTGGACCGGACAGCGGAACACCCGCTGCTCCCCATGATCGACGTGGGTCGGCCGGCGTGCAAGGGGCATCCAGCCCGCGGCGGCGGAACGCCGGCCGGCCCACGTCCCCTTACGCGAGAAGGCCCCGGCTGGTTGATCCAGCCGGGGCCTTCCTCGTTCTCGTCTTCCAATCAGCTGACAAAAGAGCCGGTCTTCGCGGCGGCGAGGAACGTGTCCCATCCCGCGCCGCCGAACCTGAGCCGCGACCCGTCCGCGTTCTTGCTGTCACGAACCGCCGCGCCTGATGAGACGAGCGCGATCTCGACGCACTCGGGCCCACCGGCCGACGACCTGCTGCTCTTGCGCCAACGCAAGCTTTCCACTCTGTTCACTCTCCGGTCGCAGTCACGCGAGAGTGCGAGCGATCTCCGTGATCAGGGTTGCCGATTCCCGCGGGGTCAGGGCGGAACTCACGAGACGCTCGAACATCTCGGCGTAGGAATGGACGTCCGACTGTTGTTCCAGGTAGACGCCGCTTCTGGTGCTTTCGATGTACACGACGTCGGAGTCGAGCTGCTCTGGAAAGCTCAGGATGACGAACGGGCCGTCCATCGCAGCATGACCACCGGCGCTGAACGGCACGACCTGCATCGTGACGTTCGGCAACGCACCGACTTCGAGAAGACGCGCCATCTGCACGCGCATCACCTCGGCGCCGCCGACGAGCCGGCGCAGGGCGGCCTCGTCGATCACGACGTGCAGGCGCAACGGGTCGTCCTCGCTGAGCAGGGCCTGCCTGGCCTTGCGCAACCGGACGCGGCGGTCGATCTCGCCGGTGCGCGCGTCCGGCAGCACCTGGGAGATCAACGCCCTCGTGTACGACTCGCACTGCAGCAGGCCCGGGATCATCAGCCCCTGGTAGGTCCTGATCGAGTCCGCGTCGGCCTCGTACCCCACGTAACGACCGGGCACGATGTCGCCGAACTCGTCCCACCACGCCTTGCGACGGGCTTCCCTTGCCAGCTGAACCAGTTCTTCGAGGGTGGCGGCGTCCGCGCCGTAAACGTTGAGCATGTCCCGCACGTCACGCGGGCTCACCCCCACACGGCCGGTCTCGATGCGGCTGATCTTGGAGGCCGAGCACTCCAGGCGCTCGCCCACCTCCTCGATCGTCAGCCCCGCCACTTCACGCAGTCGCCGGAGTTCGCTCACGAGCCGGCGCTTGCGCAGAGTCGGGCTGCTACCCCGCATTACTCCTCCTGGACGGCATCCACACCTCGTGGTCCTACCCAGTTTGAGAGCAAAGGAGCTCGTCGCAAAGAGACGTCATCCATTCGTGTACTGCAACTTGCAGATCGCAGCTTGGACGCGACAGTCTGCTGGGGCTGCTTACGTAAGGACTGGAGCTCTGAGCCTGATGGCCGTCACGGTGTTCAGCCAACTGGACAAGTCGCTGCACTCCCACCTGGCCACACTCACCGACCTCGCCGCACGTGGCGACGACCAGACCGCTCTCGTACTCGCCAGGGTTGAGTTGCCGAGGGTGGTCGCGGTGGTGAAGGCGTTGCTCGACGAGCACCAGCCCGACGAGCACGGCCGGTGCGCGACCTGCAAGCGCGGCTGGTTCTCACGGCGGATGCCCGCACCGTGCCGTGCTTATCTCTCGGCGCAGCTGATCCTGACCGTCGTCGGCCAGGAGACTGCGCACGGCAAGCACCTGCGCTCGGTAGGCTGATTTCCGGAACTCGATAGTTCTTCAGTTCCGGCCTGACTTGGGCCGGCTCCGCACCCCCCGACCGGAGCCGGCCCATCTACCTGATCACCTCGCGTGACGACGCCACCCAAGATCAACACGGTTGGCTGAAAGATCTGTCACAGCACCGATTCCGGCCTCATCATTGAGGGCGACGCGGCCTGATCCCGCCCCATGGTGCCTGTGCCGACACGGAGGTGTTCCCGTGCCGACCCCGCATGACCGCGCCGACGAGCTCGATGCCGTCCGGCCGCGCCGCATGCTGCCCTTAGAGCGCCTCTAGAGCGCCTCCCACAGCTCGCTCCCCTCCCCGCCCTGTGCATCCGTCGCACAGGGCTATGCCGCTATTCAGCAAAGGGAAATCTCGTGAACCATCAGCCCAGGTCCAACACCGGCGACCACACCCCGCACGGTCCACCGCTGATCCTGAAGCACGACCTGCCCGCGAGCTTCGTGCTGTTCCTCATCTCGATCCCGTTGTCGCTCGGCATCGCGCACGCCACGGGCGCGCCGCTGATGGCCGGGATCATCTCCGCGGTCATCGGCGGCGTGGTGGTCGGCGCGATCAGCGGAGCGCCGTTGCAGATCAGCGGGCCGGGGACCGGGCTCGTGGTGATCGTGGCCGGGCTGGTCGCGCAGTTCGGCTGGGCGGCCACCGCGGCGATCACGATGGCCGCGGGCGCGTTGCAACTCGCGCTGGGGCTCACCGGGATCAGCCGCCTGGTGATGTCGCTGTCCCCCGCCGTGGTGCACGGCATGCTCGCGGGCATCGGCATCTCCATCGCCGTCGGGCAGCTCGTGGTGGTGCTGGGCGGCACGGCGGCGTCGACGGTGCCCGCGAACCTCGCGCTGCTGCCGGGAGAACTGGCCGGGGCCTCGCTCGGGTCGGTGCTGGCCGGTGCCGTGGCGATCGCGGTTCTGCTGCTGTGGCCCCGTGTTCCGCGTGCCTCCGTGATTCCGGCGCCGCTGGTCGCCGTCGCCACGGCCACCGCGCTGGCGTTCGTGCTGCGCCTGGACGTCGCCAGGGTCGACCTGCCGGACAGCCACGCGCTGGTGTTCCCGGAGATGCCGCGGGGCAGCGTCGGCACGGTGGTCACGGCCATCGTCACGGTCGCGCTGGTGGCGAGCATGGAGTCGTTGCTGTCGGCCGTCGCCACGGACCGGCTGCACGACGGGCCGCGGGCCCGGCTGGACAAGGAGCTCATCGCGCAGGGCACCGGCAACGTGCTCGCGGGCGCGCTCGGCGGGTTCCCGATCAGCGGCGGCCTGGCGCGCAGTTCCACGAACGTCGCGGCGGGCGCGAAGACCCGCTACGCCGCGATCTTCCAGGGCTTGTGGATCGCGGTGGCGGTGCTGGCGTTCGCGCCGGCGTTGGAGTTGATCCCGTTGGCGGCGCTCGCGGGCGTGCTGTTCGTCGTCGGACTCCGGCTCGTGTCGGTCGCGCGGATGCGGAACCTGGTGCAGCACCGGGAGTTCCTCGTCTACGCGGCGACCGCGCTCGGCGTCGTCCTCTTCGGACTGCTGGAAGGCGTGGTCGCCGGGCTCGCCATCGCGTTGCTGCGCGCGTTGTACCGGCTGACGCACTGCTCGGTGCGGGTCGAGCGCAACCGGGTGTACGTGCGGGGATCGCTGGTGTTCCTGGGGGTCGGACGGCTCGTGCGGGAGCTGCGCGGGATGCCGCCGGGCGAGACCGTCGTGCTGGAGCTGCACGTCGACTACCTGGACCACGCGTCCTACGAGGCGATCAACGACTGGCGCGAGGGCTACGAGCGGCTCGGTGGCCGGGTTCAGGTCGACGAGGTGCACGACACCTGGTACGACCGGGCGAACCAGGGCAAACCGGGGCGGCGCAAGACGTTGCCCGGCCCGCTGCCGCGCTGGTTCGCACCGTGGTCGCACTGGCAGGGCACGCCCGGCCTGGTGACGCTGCCGGAGCAGCGGTCGTCCGTGGAGGGCGATCCGATGCTGCGCGGGATGCACGAGTTCGAACGCCGTTCCGCGCCGTTGGTGCGGCCGTTCCTGCACGAGCTGGCGGTGCGCGGGCAACAGCCCCAGCAGCTGTTCATCACGTGCGCCGACTCCCGCGTGGTGCCGAACCTGATCACCACCTCCGGGCCCGGTGACCTGTTCTGCGTGCGCAACATCGGCAACCTGGTGCCGATGCCGTCGGCGGACGACAGCTCGGTCGGAGCGGCGATCGAGTACGCCGTGGAGATCCTCAACGTCAGCACGATCGTCGTGTGTGGACACTCCGACTGCGGCGCGATGAAGGCGCTGGTGAACGGGTCCGCGTCCCGCGGCTCGCACCTGCACTCGTGGCTGCGCAACGCCGAGCCGTCGCTGATCCGGTTCCACGCGCCGACGTCGGCCGGCTGCGCGGAACTGCCGGTGGCCGACCGGCTCGCCGTCGCGAACGTCGCACAGCAGCTGGACAACCTGCTCGCCCACCCGAGCGTGCGGGAGGCGATCGCCGCGGGCACGCTCACGTTGAAGGGCATGTACTTCGACATCTCGAACGCCCGCGTGTACCTGGTGGACCCGGACCGCAACGGGCTCGAACCGGTGACGGCACCGGCGTAGAAAAGCGAGGAGCCGCCCCGAAAACTCCCGGGGCGGCTCCCTTTGACGCTGCCGACTAGCAGGTGCCGATCCAGGAGCACTCCACGTCGAAGCGCTCCTTCGCGGGAACCTTCGCGCGGTCCTGTGCCGGAGTCTTGCGCTGCTGCGGCACCGACTGGACCTGCGGCGACACCAGCTGCGTGCCGCCGTCGGAGGCCAGGCGCACGGCGATCCTGTCCTCGATGAGCTTCGGGCTGTTGAACAACAGGACGTTGTTCTGCACCACCGAGAACACCAGGTCCCGGCCCGCCGCCGTCTTCACGTAGCCGGACAGGCCGGAGACGCCGGACAGCGACCCGGTCTTGGCCTTCACGTTGCCCGCGGCCGGAGTGTTCTTCATGCGGTTGACCAGCGTGCCGTCGACGCCGGCGACCGGCAGCGACGCCTGCCACGCGGCGAACCACGGCTTGGTCCTCGCCTTGACCAGCACCGAGGTGAGGTCGTCCGGCGAGAACTGGTCGAGCCGCGACATGCCGGAGCCGTCGAAGATCTCGACCGCGTTCGGGTCGACGCCCAGACCGGACCACTTGGTGCTGAGCTGGTTGACGCCGTTGGTGAACGAACCACCCGCGGTCTTGACCAGCACCTCGGCCAGCATGTTGTTGCTGTCCTTGAGCAACGGCACGATCAGCTCGCTGAGCTTCATCGACGTGTCGGTCGCGAGGACGGCGGCGTTCGCCGGCGCCTTCTGCCGCTTCACGCCACCGGTGACGGTGATCCCGTTGGCCTGCAACGCCTTCTGGAACACCGACGTCACCAGGCCGGTCGGGTCCTTGACCGTCGAGAGCTTGGTCGTCTCGACCGTCGTGGACCCGCTGACGAAGATCCGGTTGGTGCCGTGCTCACGTTCCACGGAGATGCCGGCGTTGCCGGTGGTCGCCGTGGACACGATCTGCACGTGGTCGTTCTCCGGCTCGGTCGTGACGACAGCCGGGGCGCCCGCCGCGGCGCCCGGCTTGACGCGCACGATCACGGTGCCGGCGCTGAACTTCGCGTCCGGCGAGAGCGTGAGGGCCGACGTCTCCGCGCTGTAAGCGAACGGTTCGTCGTCCCACGCCCAGCCCGTGCCGTACGGCTGCGCGTCGAACTTGGTGTCGTCGATGACGAGCGAACCGTTCACCGTGGTGACACCGCCGGCCTTCAACGCGTCCGCGAGCTGCTGGTAGCGCAACCGGGACATCGTCGGGTCGCCACCACCGCGCAGGACCAGGTCGCCGTCGAGCGCCGTCCCGGTCCTGGTTCCGGCCGAGACGAGCTCGGTCTTCCAGCGGTAGTCCGGACCCAGCAGGTCCAGCGACGCCGTCGTGGTGAGCAGCTTCATGTTCGACGCCACCTGGGAACGCCTGCTGCTCTGCCTGGTGTAGATCACTTCACCCGAGTTGGCGTCCCGCACGACCAGGCCGACATCCGCGCCCTTCAGCGCGTTGTCGGCCAGGATCGTGTCGAGATCAGCCGTGAGGGCCTCGTTGCCGACCGCCACGGCGCCGCCGCTGGACGTCAGGGTCAACCCTGCCGCCACAGCGACGACCGCCCCCAGAACACCTAATTTCACGCTTCCACCTCTGATCGATCACCCGACCACAACGTGTGGAAGCTACCGGGCTTGTCCGTGCGGCGGTACGTGTGCGCCCCGAAGAAGTCGCGCTGTCCCTGGACAAGCGCGGCAGGCAGACGTTCCGAGCGAAGTCCGTCGTAGTAGGCCAAAGCGGACACGAAGCCCGGCGTCGGCACGCCGGATTCCACTGCCCGCACCACAACCCGGCGCCACGCGGCCTCGGCGTTCTTGACCGCGTCGCGGAAGTAGTTGTCCACCAACAAGGACTCGATGTCCGCGTTCGCGTCGTAGGCCTCGCGGATGCGGTTGAGGAACTGCGCGCGGATGATGCAGCCACCACGCCAGATCGTCGCCATCGCGCCGAGGTCGATGTTCCAGTCGAAGTTCTTCGACGCCTCACGGATCATGTCGAAGCCCTGCGCGTACGCGACGACCTTCGACGCGTAGAGCGCCTGGCGCACGTCGTCGACCAGTTCGGCGTCCGGCTTCGCGACGACCTCGCTGGCACCGAACGCCTCGCGCACGGCCTTGCGCTGGTCGGTGTGACCGCTCAGGCTGCGCGCGAACACGGCCTCGGCGATACCGGTGACCGGCACACCCAGCTCCAGCGCCTCCTGCACGGTCCAGCGGCCGGTGCCCTTCTGCTCCGCGGCGTCCTCGATGACCTGGACGAGCGGGTTGCCGTCCGCGTCGACGTGCTTGAGGACCTCGGCGGTGATCTCGACCAGGTACGACTCCAGGTCGCCCGAGTTCCACTGCGTGAAGACCTCGGAGATCTCCGCCGGCGTCTGGCCGCCGATGCGGGACAGCAGGTCGTACGCCTCGGCGATGAGCTGCATGTCGGCGTACTCGATGCCGTTGTGGACCATCTTCACGAAGTGCCCGGCGCCGTCCGGCCCGACGTGCACGCAGCACGGCTGACCGTCCACCTTGGCCGCGATCTCCTCGAAGACCGGCCCGACGTGCTTGTAGGACTCGGCGGGACCGCCCGGCATGATGCTCGGGCCGTTGAGCGCGCCCTCCTCGCCACCGGAGATGCCGGCGCCGACGAACAGCAGTCCCTTCTCCTTCAGCGCGGCCTCACGGCGCCGCGTGTCGTTGAAGTGGGCGTTGCCGCCGTCGATGACCATGTCGCCGGGTTCGAGGATCCCGCTCAGCTCGTCGATGACGGCGTCGGTCGGGCCACCCGCCTTGACCATGATGATGATCTGGCGCGGCGTCTGCAGGCTGTCGACCAGATCCTGCAGCGTCTCGGCGCCGACGAAGTCGCCCTCGTGGCCGTGCTCGTCGAGCAGGGCCTTCATCTTCGCGGGCGTCCGGTTGTGCACGGCCACTTTGAAACCGTGCCGCGCGAGGTTCCGCGCGAGGTTGCTGCCCATGGTGGCAAGACCGGTGACCGCGATACGTGCTTTGCCTTCCGTCATACGCGACAGCCTGCCGTGTTCCGCGCCTTTACGCGAGACGTCACAGGGTGTTCTCAGACTCCGTTTTGCCAGGTGAACCGCGTCACGTGCCGGTACGTATTGCTAGGCGTAAGTTGGCTTCATGACGGAATTCACGAGCGTGGGACGCTCGGCGACCGACCGTGCCCCCAGGTACGGATCGCAGCTGGTGAAGCACTTCACGGCCAAGGACCTCGAGGGGTCCTGGGAGGACACCCGCGGCTTCGTCCGCTTCTCGGCCGGCCTCGCGGAGTTCGAGGCGGCGGACGACGCGTTGATCATGCGCGTGGTCTGCACGTCGGAGGAGGACGTGGCCAGGCTGCAGGACGTCGTGGAACGGCACCTCGTCCGCTTCGGCACGCGTGACGAGCTGTCCGTCACGTGGGACTCAGGTAGCGAGAACTGACGCCGCCAGCCCGATGAGAGCGGTCCCACAGACCCTCTCGAACACCGCGCGCGTCCTGGGCCTGCTGAGCAACCTGCCCAGCTGACGCGCCGACGGCACCACGATGACCCAGAACACCGCGAACACCCCGACCGTGACGGCGCTCAGCACGGCCGCTTGCGGAAGGGGCGCGGCGTTCGGGTCCATCGCCTGCGGGATGAGGCTCAGGAACGTGAGCATCACCTTGGGGTTCAACAGGTCGCACAACATCCCGCGCAGGAACACGTTCTTCTGCTGCGGCTGCTCGTTCAGCGGCTTGCTGGCAGACCTCAGCGTCATGAAGCCGATGTAGGCCAGGTAGAGCGCGCCGATCGCCTTGACCACGAACAACGCCGCCGGAGCCGCCGCCACGAGCGCGGACAACCCGACCGTGGCGAGCGTCGCGTGGATCAGCAGCCCGGTCAGCACCCCGAGCGCCGCCTCGACGCCCTTCTTGAAGCTGCGTACGGCGTTCCCCATGACCAGAACGAAGTCGGGACCGGGCACGACCGTGATCACCACGAGTGCCAGCAGGAATGACGTCCACGCGATGTGCATGACGCAGATCGTCTGTGGTTCGTTCGTGTCTCTTCCAGCTGCTCAGTACGATGTTCGGTTATGCGCGAACAAGCCGAACTGGATTCGGTCGACTGGCACATCCTGGAGGAGTTGCAGAACGACGCGACCCTGCCGAACCGCGCGCTGGCGGAGATCGTCGGGCTCGCGCCGTCGTCGTGCCTGCAGCGGGTGCGGCGGCTGCGCGACCTGGGTGTGATCACGGGGTGCCACGCCGTGGTGGACCCGGCTACCACCGGGCTGCCGCTGGAGGCCGTGATCTCGGTGAACGTGCGGCCGCACACCCGTGCCGTGGTGGCTGGTTTTCGTGCCTTTGTGATGGCTCAGCCGGAGACGCGGTCGATCTTCCACGTGTCCGGGCAGGCCGATTTCCTGCTGCACATCGCCGTGGCGGATTCCACGCATCTGCAGGCGTTCCTGATGGACAAGATCGCTTCACGGACCGAGGTGCGGAACTTGACCAGTTCGGTGGTGCTGGAGCGGGTGGAGACCCGTGCGCTGACGCCGCCGGCGAACCTGCGGCCTACGCACCGTCGCCGGAAGGCTTGATCACCCGGATCAGCCCTTCCTGCACCACGGTCGCCACCAACTGCCCGTCCCGCGTGAAGAACCGCCCAGTCGCAAGCCCACGATTCCCGGACGCAGACGGAGAAGACGTGTCGTACAGCAACCACTCATCGGCCCGGAAAGGCCGGTGGAACCACATCGCGTGGTCCAGCGAAGCCCCGAGGACCTTGTCCAGCCCCCAGTACACGCCGTGCCGCGCCAGAACCCCGTCCAGCAACGTCATGTCCGAGGCGTAGGTCATGATGCAGAGCTGCAGCATCGGGTCGTCCGGCAGCTTGCCGTCCGCCTTCATCCACACCTGCGACGAGGCCTCGCCGGGACCGTCCTCACGCGACTCCCACGGCGGCTCGGTCACGTAGCGGACGTCGATGGGCCGCGGGAACTTGGACGTGTGGAGCGCATAGCCCTCGGCCGCCTCGGCCCAGGTCGGCAGCGACTCCGGGTCCGGCACGTCGGGCATCGGCGACGAGTGCTCGTTGCCCTGCTCCTCCAGCTGGAACGAGGCGGAGAGAGCGAAGATCGCCTTGCCGTGCTGCACGGCGACCACGCGACGGGTCGTGAAGGACCGTCCATCCCGGATTCGGTCCACCTCGTACACGATCGGCACGCGGGGGTCGCCGGGCCGGATGAAGTACGAGTGCAGCGAGTGCACCCGCCGTTCCACCGGGACCGTGCGACCGGCGGCCACCAGGGCCTGGCCCGCCACCTGCCCGCCGAAGACGCGCACTGGCGACTCGGCGGGCGACACGCCTCGGAAGATGTTCTCCTCGATGCGTTCCAGGTCGAGCAACGCGACCAGGTCGTCCACTGCGGATTGTCCACTCAAGCCGGATGGGCTCGTAGCGGCGGCTCGGGCAGCCTCGGTCACGTCAAGCTCCTACGCGTGGTCGTCCTCCCCCAGCCGGTGCACCCGGATGAGGTTCGTCGACCCAATGGTGCCAGGAGGCGATCCGGCGACGACCACCATGAGGTCACCGGCGGAGTAGCGGCCGATCTCGATCATGGCCACGTCGACCTGCCGGACCATCTCGTCGGTGGACTCGACGCGCGGCACCAGGAACGTCTCGGTGCCCCACGTCAGCGACAGCTGCGAGCGCACGGCCGGCTCCGGCGTGAACGCCAGCAGCGGCAGGTGCGTGTGCAGGCGGGCCAGGCGGCGGACCGTGTCACCGGACTGCGTGAACGCGACCAGGGCCTTGGCGTTGAGGCGCTCGCCGATGTCGCGGGCCGCGTACGAGATCACGCCGCGCTTGGTGCGCGGGACGTGCGTCAGCGGCGGCACGACGACCGACTCGGTCTCGACGGCCTCGATGATGCGGCCCATGGTCTGCACGGACTCGATGGCGTAGCGGCCGACCGAGGTCTCGCCGGACAGCATCAGGGCGTCCGCGCCGTCGAGCACCGCGTTCGCGACGTCGGACGTCTCGGCGCGGGTCGGGCGGGAGTTCGTGATCATCGAGTCGAGCATCTGGGTCGCCACGATGACCGGCTTGGCGTTCTCGCGGGCGATCTGGATCGCCCGCTTCTGCACGAGCGGGACGTGCTCCAGCGGAAGCTCGACGCCCAGGTCACCGCGGGCGACCATGACGCCGTCGAAGGCCAGCACGATGGCCTCGAGGTTGTCCACGGCCTCCGGCTTCTCGATCTTCGCGATCACCGGGAGGCGCTTGCCGCCGCTGCGGTCCATGACCTGGTGGACCAGGTCGATGTCGGCCGGCGAGCGGACGAACGACAGGGCGATGAAGTCCACGCCCAGCGAGAGCGCGAACTCGAGGTCCTCGATGTCCTTCTCGGACATGGCGGGCACGGAGACGTCCATGCCGGGCAGCGAGAGGCCCTTGTTGTTGCTGACGGGACCGCCCTCGGTCACCTCAGCCACGACGTCGGAACCTTCGACGTCCACGACCACGAGCGCGACCTTGCCGTCGTCCACGAGCATGCGGTCGCCGACCTTGGCGTCCTTCGCGAGCTCCTTGTAGGTCGTCGACACGCGGTCGTGCGTGCCCTCGACGTCCTCAACGGTGATGCGAACGATATCGCCGGTGTTCCAGTCCACCGGACCCGCGGCGAAACGGCCGAGACGGATCTTGGGGCCCTGGAGGTCGGCGAGGATTCCCACGGCGCGGCCGGACTCGTCGGCTGCCGCGCGGACCATGTCGTAAACCTGCTTGTGGTCGGCATGGCTGCCGTGGCTGAAGTTCATCCTGGCCACGTCCATACCGGCCGCTACCAGGTCACGGACCTTTTCCGGCGTGCCAGTGGCGGGACCGAGGGTACAGACGATCTTTGCGCGTCGACTCACGTGTAGAGAGAGTAGACCCCGTTCCTGGACCGATCCCGAACTACTACTCAGTAATGTTCTGACCATGGGTCGAGTACTGCCTTTTGTGATCGCGGCGTTGCTCAGCGTCGTCGTGTTGTTCACCCCCGAGTCAGGTGTGCCGAGCTCGCCACCTGGTACGGACAAGGTGGTCCACACACTGCTGTTCGCGCTGCTCGCGTTCACCGGCCTGTACGCGAAACTTCCTCGCATTTTGCCGCTGCTGGTGGTCTACGCAGGCGTTTCGGAGGTGCTCCAGCAGCTGATCACGCCCCTGCACCGCAGCGGTGACGTGCTCGACGCGCTGGTGGACGTCGTCGGGATCGGCCTGGGCTGGGCTACCGCGACCTGGTGGTCTCGCTCACACCGACGTGGTCCTCGCACCACGCGTTGAAGTCCTTGAGCTGCCTCCACGACTTGCGCACCCGGTCCAGGCACCCCGGCTCGTGCAGCACGTCGTCCGGCCCCCAGACCTTGCGCACGTAGATCGATCGGTACCGGAGCAGGTCGAGGTGCGGGTGGTCGTCGGCGAACCCGCGCGGCTTCGACTTCATCACGTCGCCCGCGAGCGTCCACCCCTGCTTGACCAGCTTGTCCACGATCTTGCGCAGCAGGACGCCGTGCGCGTCGACCGAGGCGCGGTACCGGGCGAGCTGGTCGGACTGCATGTGGAACGAGCCGCCGCCGGTCATCAGGCCCTCGGGGCTGAGCTGCACGTAGTACGCGCCGCCGCCGCGGCCCTTCTCGATGACGCCACCGCAGTGGTCCTTGTACGGCGTCTTGTCCTTGGCGAACCGCACGTCGCGGTACGGCCGGAACACCTTGCCCTCGCCGAACTCCTTCTCCAGCGCGAGCAGCAGCGCCTCCATCGGGGCGCGCACGTCGCGCAGGTAGGTCTCCTTGTTGTCGTCCCAGTACGCCTTCGAGTTGTCCAGGACCAGGCCGTCGTAGAAGTCAATGGCGTACTCGCCGAAACCGCTGAACGTCACCGAGTCAGCCTAGGCGGATCGCCCATGTGCGTGAAAATTCGTTTGAGAACACACAATCAGGCCATAATCCGGTGAATGCCCCGCCGTATCAACGCGCTCGCGACCTGGCTCCTCCAACTCGGGCCGGACGAGGTGGCCGCGATACTCCTGTACCGCCGCGACGTCGCCGACCGCTTCATCCGGACGTTGAAGGACCTCGCGACGCAGCTGACCGACTCCGACTCGGTGCACGCCGTCGAGGACACGCTGGACCAGGGCGCGCTCGACGTGCTCGGCGCGATCGTGGCGCAGAACAACGCCGGGACGGTCGACACGGTGTGCGCCGAACTGCACTGCACCGTCGGCGATTTCGAACGCGCGCTCGGGGAGCTGAAGGAACGGGCGCTGGCCTGGCCGGAGGGGTCGCGGCTGATCGCGGTGAACTCGGTGCGGACGAACGGCGCGGCGCAGGGCGAACTGACGTTGCGGCCCAAGGCACCCGGCAAGCGCAAGGCGTCCGAGATCTCGCCGATCGTGCCCGCGATGTCCACTGTGGACGGAGTGGCGCGGCTGCTGGCGTACTGCGAGCAGGACACGTTCGACGCCCGCTACACCGGTGGCGTGGCGACCGTGGAGATCCGGCGGGTCGCGCGGGCGCTGCGGGTCTCGGACGGCGTGCTGCGGCTGTGGCTGGAGCTCGCGGCCGAGGCCCAGCTGGTCGGAGTGGAACGGTCGCGGCTGCTGCCGACCAACCAGGGTGACGCGTGGCTCGACTCGCAACCGGGTCCGCGGCTCGCGGCGCTGGTCGCGGCGTGGCGGCGGATGGACTGGCGGCCGGAACCGGACCAGGCGCGGGCGGCGTTGCGCGACTACACCGGTGCCGCCGGGCTGGTGCTGCGCCGCGGCGCGCTGGAGCGGTTCTCGGCGGAGGAAGCCTTCACGAACATCAACGAACTGGTCGACGACCTCGTCTGGGAACGCCCCGCCGTGCACGACCCGAGGGCGACCGCGGCGGTGATCAGCGAGATGGAGTCGCTGGGACTGGTGGCCGGCGGCGCGCTCACGCCGCTGGGAGTGGCGGTGCTGCACGACGGCGACGTCGACACCGCGGCCGCCGAGCTGATGCCCCCGGCGACGGAGAAGGCCGCGTTCCAGACGGACATGACCGCCGTGGTGAACGGACTGCCGTCGCCCGAGCTGAGCGCGACGCTGAACCTGGTGGCGGACCTGGAGGACAACGACGCCGCACGGGTGTGGCGGCTGTCCGCCGGGTCGGTGCGGCGCGCGCTGGACTCTGGCCTGTCGGCCGCCGAGGTGCTCGCGCGACTGAACGCCGTGTCGGAAGCCGCGCTGCCGCAGGTGATCGAGTACCAGGTGCAGGACGTGGCCCGCAGGCACGGACAGCTGACGGTGACGGACGTGGCGAGTTGCGTGCGGGGCACGGATCCCGCGCTGTTGCAGGAGATCGCCCGATCGAAGCGGCTCACGTCGTTGAAGCTGCGGTTCCTCGCGCCGACCGTGCTGGCGTCGGCCCAGCCGATGGCCGAGACGCTCGCGGCGTTGCGCCGGTGCGGGTACGCGCCGACCGGACTGGACGCCGGCGACAAGTCCATTGTGGAGAGTGTCGGCCGGCTGCGGGCCTCCGCCCGCGGCGAGCGCAAGCCAGAGCGGTGGTGGCGCACCGAGATGAACGACCTGGAGCTGGCCCAGCTCGCGGTCCGGCTGGTGGAGCAGGAGCGGCCGAGCGTCGGGCCCGGCGCACCGCGGGCCAACGCGGCGCGGATGCTGCGCGACCAGAACGTCTTCCTGCGCGACGAGGAGGTCGTGCTGTTGTCGTCGGCGCTGGTCGACGGGAGCAACGTCGAGATCAAGTACGCGACCGGGCCGCGCCGCACCGACACGTACGTGATCATGCCGACCAAGCACCTCGAGGGCGTGCTGAGCGCGGACTGCGAGGACGGCACGAGCAGGGAGTTCGACATCGGGCACGTCCGCAAGGTCGCGCTCCCCGAATGAACAGCTGGTGAAGTACCCCGGCGTGCGGTGATCGCCTGCCGATACTGGAGGTGTGGCCGATCCGTTTTCCGCCGGACTGCTGATGGTGCTCGAGACCGTGCTGGAGCGCGTGCTGCTCGGTCTCTTCGACGTCGTGCACAAGGGCGCCAAGGACAAGAAGCGCCAGCGCGAGCTGACCAGGCCGGGCCCGCTGGTCGAGCGGGTCAGCTCCGAGCTCGCGCGCGGTGAGCTGAGCGCCGTCGAGCAGCACGAGTGGCAGGCCGCCGTGGACGCGGTGCGCGAGTCCATCGAGGCCGCGCTGCCGTTGCGGCCGGAGGAAGCGCTGCGGGTGATGCTGACGCCCGAGTCGTTGCGCGCCCACGTGCTGTCCCGGTCGGAGCAGATCCGGCGTGCGGCCGGGCTGTCCGAGCAGGCGACGGCCGTCTACGACGCGTTGCTGCTGCGGGTGTGCGTCGCGGTCGTCGAACTGGTGTGGTCGCAGCCGGAGTACGCGCGGCGGCTCTCGGTGGAGATGTACCGGATGGGCCGGGCGACCGCCGACGCCGTGACACGGCTCGCGGACCAGCAACAACTCGCGCTGACGGCGGCGCACCGGGACTTCGAGGACCGTTACGCCGACCAGGTCGCGCACGCGCTGGGCGGGCTGGAGCTGTTCGGGGTGTCGCGCGGGCGGGCGCCGCGCAGGCAGTCGTTCGACACCTCGTACGTGTCGCTGGCGGTGGCGCGGGTCGGGGACACCGACGAACTGACCGGGGCCGGGCTGCCGGTGGCGGCGGCGCTGGCGGACACGCCTCGGGTGCTGATCCGGGGCGGCGCGGGCGCGGGCAAGACGACGTTCCTGCGCTGGCTCGCGATGAACGCGCTGGGCGAGACGCGGACCTCGGGCGACGAGTGGCTCGGGCTGGTGCCGTTCTTCGTGCCGTTGCGGCAGTACACGTCGCTGCCGAAGCCGGAGGAGTTCATCTCGCCGACGGCCTCGATGATCGAGGAGGAGAAGCCGTCCGGGTGGGTCACCGCGCGGCTCAAGGAGGGGCGCGCGCTCGTCCTGGTCGACGGCGTGGACGAGTTGGTGTGGGAGCGGCGGGCCGAGGCACGGCTGTGGCTGGAGAAGCTGGTCAACGCCTATCCCGACGCCCGCTACGCGATCACGACCCGGCCGGCCGCGGTGCCGGAGGACTGGCTGGAGGACGTCGGCTTCAGCGCGTTCGACCTGTTGCCGTTGAGCGACAAGGGTGTGCGCGACTTCGTGGAGGCCTGGCACACCGCCGCCCGCGACGAGCCGGGGCTGACCCGGGACGCGCGGGTGTGGCTGACCGAGTGCGAGGCACGGCTGGTGACGACACTCGCGAAGCGGCCGGACCTGCGGCGGCTGGCGTCGAGTCCGTTGCTGGCGGGACTGTTGTGCGCGTTGCACCAGGACCGGAACATGCACCTGCCCCGCGATCGCCGGTCGCTGTACGAGGCCGCGCTGGACCTGTTGCTGGTGCGGTGGGACGAGGACCGCGGGCTCGCGCTGCCGTCGTTCTCCAAGGAGGAGCAACTCGTTCTGCTGCAACGGTTCGCGTACTCGCTGGTGCGCAACCGCGAACTGATGGTGCCCCGCGAGGAGGCCGTGCACCGGCTCGGGAACGCGATGCGCGGGCTGCGGTCGCACGACATCGACCCGGACGAGGCGATGCAGCGGCTGCTCGAACGGGCCGGGCTGCTGCGGGAGGTCGCGTCCGAACGCGTGCAGTTCGTACACCGGACGTTCCGGGACTACCTGGCGGCCAAGGAGGTCGTGGACGCGGGCGACCTGAACCTGTTGGTGGACAGGGCGCACCTGGACGAGTGGCACGACGTCGTGGTGATGGCGGTCGCGCACGCCCGGCCGCGCGAACGGGCCCGTGTGCTGATGGACCTGCTGGCGGGCAACGACGACACGCGCAAGGACGAACGCGGGCGGGACAAGCTGCGGCTGCTCGCGCTGGCGTGCCTCGACCAGGCCGACGTGATCGAACCGGAGACCGCGCGGGCCCAGGTGACGGCGGCCGCCGCGGCGCTGATCCCGCCGAAGAGCTTCGCGCACGCCGACGCGTTGTCCGAGGCGGGCTCGTTCGTGGTCGACCTGCTGCCGGGTCCGGAGGCAGCAGGCGAAGCCGCGTACATCGTGCGGACGCTGGCCAACATCGGTGGCGAGGCCGCGTGGGAGCGGATCGCGGAGTTCGTGGCCGTCGATCACGCGATGGTCATCGACGAACTGCTGCGGGCGTGGCGGAACACGCCGGACGCGGAGAAGTACGCGAAGTCCGTGCTGTCCAAAGTGGATTTCGGCGACCGGCGGGTGGACGTCCGCGGCTGGCACCGGATCCAGTTCATCATGCACCTGGAGAAGCTGCGGTACGTGCGGTGCATCGGCAACATCAACCCGCTGGACCCGCTGGGCGCCATGCCGTCGCTGCACCGGCTGGAGCTGTGGCAGAACGAGGTGATGCGCGATCTGTCGCCGCTGGCCGGGTCGCGCTCGTTGAAGGAGCTGCACCTGAGCCGCTGCCGCCCGCTCGGGCGGATCGACCTGTCGCCGGTGAGGGACCTGGACGAGCTGCACCTGCACTTCAGCCGGGTCGAGCTGGAGTCGCTGGAGGGTGGCGCTCTGCGGCGCCTGCAGATCCGCGACTCGGCCACCGACGAGGGACTGGACGCGTTGCCCGGCCTGCCCGCGTTGCGCGAACTGGCGATCGACCACCGCCCGCCCTACCCGCTGGCGGGGCTGGAGCGGTGGCCGACCATCACGACGCTGGAGGTGTTCGGCGTGCCTTCAGCGGACGACCTGCGCGTCCTGCCGGCACTGGAACACCTCGTGGTGCATCAGCCGGAGTCGCTTGCCCGGCTGGACGAGCTGCGTCCGGCGTTGCCAGGGGTGCGCGTCACCAGTTGATGTCGTCGAGGCTGTCCAGCGGCTTGCGGTCGGCCTCGTCGAGCAGCTGGACCGACGCGGTGTCGGCCGCGTGCAGCTCGGCCGGGAAGGTGAGGCTCAGGCGCTTCTCCAGCTCGGTCAGCGACACCTGGAACACCCGGAACTCGTCCAGGTCGAGCGCCTCGGCCAGGACGATGTTCTGGGTCAGCAGGAACGCGCTGCAGCGCAGCTCGCCGTCCACCACGAACGCGATCGCCTTGTAGAACTCACGCGGGATCGCGACGCTGCGGAACACCCTGTCGTCGGCGTTGAAGACCGGGCCGCCGTAAACGCTGACCTTGAGGTTGTCGACGTCGACGTCGGCGAGCACCGCGTCCTCGAGCCTGCCCCAGAGCCCTTCCTTGGTGCTCTGGTTGAAGTCGTCCATCTGCGGCGTGATGTTCGTGAAGAAGAACGAGTCCCTGTTCGCCTTCTGCGCCTCGGCCTTCGGGCCCCAGCACAGGTCGGCGCGACGGGCGAGGTGGCCGCGGTCGAGCCTGTTGTCGCGGTAGAGCTCGTCGCCGGTCTGGAACTCGGCCGGGACGCGCGGGTCCTTGACGAACGGGATGTTGGTGCGGCTCAGTGCCTTCATCTCACCGCCGTCGATGTTCCACGCGACCCAGCTCGCGAACTTGCGAGACTTGCTCATCGCGAGCGAGAAGTGCGTGTAGTCGATCGTGGTCGAGCCGTCGAGCTCGACCGCGTCGGCCTCTCCCGAGTCGGTCAGGACCGGGATCCCGGCGGTCGTGCCGAGGAACTTCGCGTCGAAGCCTGCGCTGGTCATGTGTCGCCCCCTACTGGTTCATCTTGAGGGTCGACATCTCCCACAGGGCCGTTAGCCGCATACACCCGAACGGCCCAGTGTTCATCAGCTCTTCCTGACCAGTTTCCCGTCCGCGGCGATCGCGAACCACTCGTCGTCGACGCCCTGGCCGTTCAGGTCACCGGCGACCTGGTCTCCCACGTAGTAGTAGAGCGGCCACTTTCCGTACACGGCCTGCGAGCTCTCGTCGATCTGCGAAACGAGCTGTCCGTCAGCGCCGTCCTTGGCGTCCACTTCGGACTCCGCGGTGAGCGCGGGCCACACGGCGACGCAGTCGGCGTCGCACGCGCTGGACTTGTTCTCGTCCTTGGTGAAGGCGTAGAGCGTCCGTCCCGTTTGGTCGACGAGGATCGGTCCGAGGTCGGACTGCGCGATCTTCACCTCGACCTTCGCCGGGGCCTCCTGCCGCGAACCTTGTTGCGGTGCCTCGTTTCCGCAGGCAGCCAGTCCGGCGAGCAACACCGGCAGCAGCAGAATTCCCATACGTGCACGCATTTTCGTCTCCTAGCGGGGTGTGCTCTGTTCCGACGTTGACACGTAATGAGACGTGGTTCGGTTCATCGGAAGATTCCTTGAACCGAATCCGATCGACGTCCGTGTTGGTCATGTCGGGTCCGCCAGACCCCCCGACTCCCACAGCGGAGCCTTGGAGCACATCCCATGCCTGTCAACAAAAACGTCGCTGCCGCATGCCTTCTGGGCGCCACGCTCGGACTAGCCGTGGTGACGCCGGCGTCCGCCGCCCAGGACACCGTGACCGTGAAGATCACGAACACGGCCGGCTACGAGGCCAGTCTCTGCGCCGCCGACCAGCTGGAAGGCCGTTGCCTCGACGGCGCCAAGAGGGGCGAGTCCCGCACCTTCACCGTGAAGCCCGGCCACGGCCGGATCGAGGTGCGCGTGGTCGTGAAGAACGGCGGCTCTGCCTTCGAGTTCTTCACCGCCGACGGCCCCACGCTCAACATCGACGCGGGCGGTTCCGCCGAGAAGCCGACCGCCACGAAGGCGGGCGCACAGGACCACGGCACCGGGCACGGCGGCCACACGACGGCTCCGCCCGCACCCGGCCAGACCGCGCCGCAGACCCCGCCGGTCAAGCCCGCCACCGGCAAGCCCGTGTTCTTCTCCGCCGAGCTGGACGGCCGCCAGGAGGTCCCGACCGCCGGTGGCCCCGCCGTGGGCGACGCGGACGCCTCGGCGAAGGCGCTGGTCGAGGTGCGCGGTGACCGCGTGACGTTCGCGCTGGAGTGGAAGAAGACGGCCCAGCTCACCCTCGGCCACATCCACCAGGGCGCGGCCGGGCAGAACGGCGCGGTGAAGGTCAACCTGTTCACCACCGCGATGCCGGAGACGCTGGGCGCCGCCGCCGGCCAGACCGTGGTCGACGCGAAGCTCGCCGAGGACATCCGCAGGAACCCGGCCGGTTTCTACGTGAACCTGCACAGCACCGAGAAGCCCGGTGGCGCGGTCCGCGGCCAGCTCAAGCCGCTGACCAGGCAGGTCAACCCGCTCGACATCATCAAGGGCGGTAAGCTCCGCGCGTTCTCCAACGGCCGCAACGAGGTTCCGGTGGCCGACGGCCCGAAGGTCGGCGACCCGGACGGCCAGGCCATCACGTTCGTGCAGCCCACCGCCACCGGTGTCGACTTCTCGCTGGCGTGGGTGAACGTCGACGCGCCGACCCTCGGCCACGTCCACCAGGGCGCGAAGGGCGTGAACGGCGCCGTGAAGATCACGTTCTTCGGCACCGCCGTCCCGAACGGCATCTTCGCGGTCTCGGGCACGGCCACCGCCGACAAGGCCACGCTGGACGCGCTGCGCAAGTCCCCCAAGGACTTCTACTCCAACATCCACACGGCGGCGTTCCCCGGCGGAGCGGTGCGCGGCCAGTTCACGACTCACTAGCCAACTGAATGAGAGAGGCGCCGCGACCGCGACCCCCACGGTCGCGGCGCCTTTCGCTATCTCCCGACGAGGTCGACCGTCTTGCCGGCCCGCCTCGACTCGTCCACCCACTGGTCGATCGCCTGCCCGCAGGCCTGGTCGAGGTGCCGGACCCCGCTCAGGTCCATCCGGACGTGCTCGCGGTCCACGCGGTCCAGTTCGTCGAGCAGCACGGGCAGCTTCAGGAACGTCGCGTTGCCGCGCAACGCCACACCCTCCGCCGTCACGGTCACCTGCAGCCTGGACACGTCCCAGGCCGTCTTGATCACCGCCGCCAGCAGACCGGCCACGGTGCCGGTCAGCAGGTCGGTCGCCACGATGAGACCGGCCGTCAGGACGAAGATGAAGCTCTCGGCCTTGTCGGTGCGCCACGACGCGACCACCTCGCCCAGGCCCAGCAGCTTCCACCCGGCGTGCACCAGCACGGCGGCCAGCACCGCGACCGGGATCAGCGTCAGCAGCCCCGGCAGCAGCACCACGAACAGCAGCAGCCACACGCCGTGCAGCACCCTGGAGGCCTTGGTGCGGGCCCCGGCGTTGACGTTCGCCGCGCTGCGCACGATCACCGCCGTCATGGGCAACGCGCCCAGCAGGCCGCAGATCGTGTTGCCCACGCCCTGCGCGACCAGTTCCTTGTTGTACTGCGTGCGCGGGCCGCTGTGCATGCGGTCGACGGCGGCCGCGCTGAACATCGACTCCGCCGAGGCGACGAGGGCGAACACCACGGCGGTGCCGATGACTCCGGTGTCCAGCAACGAGAAATCAGGCAGGTGCACGTCCGTCGAGAGGGTGCCGACCGTGATGCGTTCGACGTCCGACGCGAACACCGCCGCCACCGCGGTGCACACGACCACTCCGACCAGGATGCCCGGCACGACCCGCAGCGGAGTCCGTTGCCACAGCAGCATGATCAGCACGGTGAGCAGGCCCAGTGCCAACGCGACCGGCGAGACGATCAGATGCTTCAGCTGGCCGAAGATCAGCACCAGCCCGATGCCCGCGAGCATGCCCTGCACCACGGACGGCGAGATCGCGCGGAACCACCGCCCGCACCTGGCTAAGCCCAGCGCCACCTGCAACAACCCGGCGCCGAGCACGATCACGCCCAGCGCCTGAATTCCGTGCCGGCTGACGGCATCCGCCACCAGCACCGTCAGCCCGGCGGCCGGTCCGCTCACCTGCATCGTGCTGCCCGGCAGCAGGCCGACGACGATGCCGCCGACCACGCCGGTCACGATGCCGAGTTCGGCCGGCACCCCGGACGCCACCGCCACGCCCACGCACAGCGGCAGCGCCACGAGGAACACGACGACCGACGCGCCGAGGTCGGTCCAGTACTTCTTCATCACGTCAGAAACCCCTACAGCGGAAGGAAGGCGTGCTCGGCACACGCGGAGACCTCGCCGGTCTCGATGTCGTAGAACCAGCCGTGGACGCGCAACGAACCCGAAGCGACCTTCTCGGCCACGAACGGGTACGCCAGCAGGGTTTCCAGCTGGGCGCGCACGTGTTCCTGTCCTTCGGTCCGCATCGCCGGATCGGACGACTGGCGCGGCCGTCCGGGACGCAGCCACCCGCGCATCGCGGGCAGGTGGTCGATGCCGCCGCCCGTCAACGCGCCGACCGCACCGCAGTGCGAGTGGCCGCAGACGACGATCTCGCTGACACCGAGTTGCAGCACGGCGAACTCGATCGTCGCCATCTCACTGGACGGCGCGGTGAGCGAATAGGGCGGGATGACGTTGCCCGCGGTGCGGAGTTCGAACAGCGAACCGGGCTCGGCACCCGTGATCGCGGCCGTCACGATGCGCGAATCGGCACACGTGATGAACATCGTGGTGGGCTGCTGACCAGCGGCGAGCCTGCGACCCAGTGCGCGGGAACGCGATGCGGCGTGTGCGCGGGCATGCTGAACAAAGCGATGGAAGTCCATGGGAGTCCCTCACTGCTAAGGAAAAGTGTTTCGGTTGGATCGGGCAGCGGGGACCGATCAGTTTCGGAACACCTGCAGTGCAGGAGGTGTGCGCCAGACCAGTATCGGTTCGGCGTCGGAGATGAGCGCGAGAACACCGGGAACGCCGCGCGGCGTGAACACCGTGAAGAACGACGGAGCGGCCACGCTGGACGTGCGGTCGACGGACGTGACCAGCAGACGCAGGCGGCTCGTCTCGCGCTCCTCGCGCGGAGCTTCTTCCTTGGGGACAGAGGTCTTCGACTTCGGCGGCGGCGCGCCGATCGACACAGTGGACACGGCCGGGGTCAGCACGGCGCACAGGGCGACGATGACAGCGAGAAGAACGCTGCGCATGCTCACACCCCCAACCGAGTTGATCTACGACTATCAGTTTCGCCCAAAGTGGACAAGTTCCGCGATATACGAGACTGACTTTGCTCACAACACACACAAGTTTCACCCGAAAGGGCTTCTGATTTCACGGAAACGTACGTATGCGGAGAGTGGTCCTGCCACGTTGTAGATCCGCCAATCAGTGGACGACCGGCCGCCGATCCCTGTCAGCTCTGCACAATCGGTGACCGAATGGCAAAGGAGACGGTCGTGGCGAGGGTGTTCATCAGCCACGCGACGCAGAACGTGGCGATCGCGACACACATCCGCAACTGGCTCGAAGGTGATCACGAGATCTTCCTGGAAGTTCATCCTGAGGACGGGATCCAGGTCGGCGAGGCGTGGCGCGAACGTTTGCACCACGAGCTGCGGATCGCGGACGCCGTCGTGTGCGTCGTCAGCCAGGCGTCGGTCACGTCGAGCTGGTGCAACGCCGAGATCGCCATCGCGGACGCGCTGGGCACCCTCCTGCTGCCCGTACAACTCGACGGCGTCATCCACCCGTTGATCGGGCACCTCAACCACATCCCGCACACCACCGCCCGCCGGCACCTGGAGAAGGCGCTGCGGCGGTTCGACACCGACGGCCGCAAGCTCCCGAAGGACCAGGAACCGTTCCCCGGCCTGGACGCGTTCAGCACGGCGCTCAGCGCGGTGTTCTTCGGCCGGGACGCGGAAACCCGCGCGCTGGCCCGCAAAGTGCGCCGCGGGCCCGGCCTGCTCGCCGTCGTCGGCCCGTCCGGCTGCGGCAAGTCGTCGTTGGTCAGGGCCGGTCTGCTGGCCCAGCTCGCGGACGACCCGCGCTGGCTCGTCATGCCGCCGTGGCTGCCGGGCAACGACCCGCTCGACGCGCTCGCCCGCGCGGTGCGCAAGACGGCCGGCCGCGTCGGGCTCGGCTGGACGTTGCGGGAGACCAGAGATCGACTCGCCCTCGACGGGCTGCGCGGCGTCGCCCAGGAGCTCGTGGACGAGGACCGCAGACTCCTGATCACCATCGACCAGGCGGAGGAGCTCTTCACCCGTGCCGGAGAGAAGGACCGCCAGCTCGTCGCGAGCCTGCTCAAGGACGCGCTCGCGGACAACGTGCGGGTGGTCGCGACGCTGCGGTCGGAGTTCCTGGACGACCTGCGGACGTTGCCCGAACTGAGCGGCGTCCACCTCGGCAGCTACGTGCTGGCGCCGCTCGCGCGCGAGGTGCTCAACATCGTGATCACCGGCCCTGCCCGCGTGGCCGGGCTGAAGGTGCACCCGGAGCTCGTCGCGCTGCTGGTCGAGGACACGGCGAGCGGTGAAGCCCTGCCGTTGCTCGCGTTCACGTTGCAGCACCTGGCGATGGGCGTGCCCAGGGGCGGCACGCTCTCCAGCGAACTGTACGAGCACTTAGGCGGCGTGCACGGCGCACTCGCCCGCCACGCCGACGACGTGCTCGACCGCGCCGTCGCGGAAACCGGGATGAGCAAGGAAGAACTGCTCGCCCGCCTCGCGACCCTGGCCACGCTCGACCACACGGGCAGGCCGACCCGCAAGCGCGTCAACATGTCCCAGTTGGACGCGCACGCCCGTGCCGCGCTGGAGGTGTTCGTCCGGCACCGTCTGCTCACCGCGAGCGGCGACAAGCAGGGCCGCTGGATCGGCGTGGCGCACGAGGCCTTGTTCACCGAGTGGCGGCCGTTGCGCAGCGCCATCGAGGAACGGCAGATCGGCCTGCGCGCGGCCCGGTCCGTCGAGCTGGACGCCTCGCAGTGGATCGAGGGCGACCGCGCGGACCACCTGCTGCTCAACGAGGACACGTTCGCCGCCGTCGCGCCGCTGGTGGCGAACGACGACCTCTCCCCCGACGCCCGCCGGTTCCTGGCCGTGAGCCGCGACCGGATCCACGCGCTGCGAGGGCAACGCCGGCGCGACCGCAGGCGCACGGTCAGCTGGCTGGCGGTGTTCCTGGTGGCCGCGATCGGCGCGGCCGGGCTGGCGGCGTTCCAGTGGCACAACGCCAGCGTGGACCGGGACAGGGCGACAGCACGCGCACTCGTGGTGCAGGCCCAGGTAGCGCGAACGTCATCGCCACGACTGGCGCTGCGTCTCGGCCTGACCGCGCACGCACTGGCGCCCAGCCAGGACACGAAAGCCGAACTGACCACCACGTTGCTCGACTCGTTCGGCATGCCCGGCAACCTGTTCGCCCAGGCCTGCGAGGTCGCGGCAGGGGGCCTCAGCCCGCTCGAATGGCAGCGATATCTACCGGAACTGGACTACCGCGACACCTGCGCCCAGGCGGCATAGGCGAACGCCCCGGCCGACGTCGTTGTCGGCCGGGGCGTCATGCTGCTCTCCGCTGGTCGGACGCCGTTGTCAGACCACAGCGAGCGGAAGCTGGTTCGGGATGACCGGCGAGGGCAGGTTCGAGGAACCCGTGAGGAACTTGTCCACGGCGCTCGCCACGGACCGCCCCTCGGCGATCGCCCACACCACGAGGGAGGCGCCGCGATGCGCGTCCCCGCAGACGAACACGCCGGGCGCGGCCGTCTGCCAGTCGGAGCCGCACGAGATCGTGCCGCGCGCCGACAGGGAGATACCCAGGTCGTCCAGCAGACGCATGTGCTCGACGCCCTCGAAGCCGATCGCCAGCAGCACCATGTCCGCGGGCAGGACCTCGATCTCGTCGGTCAGCGGCACCACGGAACGGCGGCCGGACGAGTCCTTCTCGACCCGCACCTGCTGCAGTTCGATGAAGCGCACGTGGCCGTCGTCGTCGCCCACGAAACGCTTGACCGCCACGGTGAAGCGGCGTTCGCCGGCCTCCTCGTGCGCGGGGTACGTGCGCAGGATGTGCGGCCACACCGGCCACGGCGAACGGTCGTCGTCGCGGACGGACGGCGGCATCGGGTACTGGTCGAGCTGCGTCACGGACAGCGCGCCCTGGCGGGTCGCGGTGCCGTAGCAGTCGGCACCCGTGTCGCCACCGCCGATGACAATGACGTGCTTGCCCTCGGCCGAGATCGCGGACGGGCCGTCACCCTCGACAGCGCGGTTCGCGGGCACCAGGTGGTCCATCGCGAGGTGCACGCCCTTGAGCTCACGCCCAGGAGTCGTCTTGTCGTCACGGCCCCGCAACGCACCCACGGCGAGCACGACCGAGTCGAACTCGGCACGCAGCTCCTCGACGGTGATGTCGACGCCGACCTCGCAGCCGGTCACGAACTTCGTGCCCTCGCGGCGAAGCTGCGACAGCCTGCGGTCGAGGACCTTCTTCTCCATCTTGAACTCGGGGATGCCGTACCGCAGCAGGCCACCGAGCCGGTCGTCCCGTTCGTACACCACGACCTCGTGGCCCGCGCGGGTCAGCTGCTGTGCGGCGGCAAGTCCGGCGGGACCGGAGCCGACGATCGCGACGCGCTTGCCGGAGGACACCGTCGCGTGGGCCGGCTGCACGTAGCCGTTCTCCCACGACACGTCCGCGATGGTCTCCTCGACCCGCTTGATCGCGACGGCACCGCCCGCGTCGTGCGAGATCGACAGCACGCAGGCGGCCTCACACGGCGCCGGGCACAACCGGCCCGTGAACTCCGGGAAGTTGTTGGTGGCGTGCAGGCGGTCCGAGGCGAGCTCCCAGTCGCCGCGGCGCACCAGGTCGTTCCACTCGGGGATCAGGTTCCCGAGTGGACAGCCCGCGGTTCCGCTGTGGCAGAAGGGAATGCCGCAGTCCATGCACCGCGTGGCCTGCGTGCGCACGGCCTTGTTGCGATCGACGGGGTCCTCGTGGAGGTAGACCTCGTTCCAGTCCTGCAACCGTTCCGGCTTCGCGCGCTTGGGCGCGTCGGAGCGGGTGTGCTTCATAAAACCCTGTGGATCAGCCACGAGACGCCTCCATGACAGCCGCGTCAACGTCCCGGCCCTCGGCGCGCGCGAGACGCATCGCGTCCATCACTCGCTGGAAGTCGCCGGGCATGACCTTCGTGAACGCACCGGCCCGACGGGTCCAGTCACCGAGCAACGACGCGGCGACGGCGGAACCCGTCGCCTGGTGGTGCTTGGTGACGGCGTCCTTGAGCCAACGCAGGTCCTCGGCGCTGAGGCGCTGCAGATTCACCATCTCCTGGTTCACCGACAGGGGATCCAGGTCGAGCACGTACGCGATACCGCCGGACATGCCGGCCGCGACGTTGCGCCCGGTCGGCCCGAGCACCACTGCCCGGCCACCGGTCATGTACTCGAACGCGTGGTCGCCCACGCCCTCCGCCACCAGCAGCGCGCCGGAGTTGCGGACGCAGAAGCGTTCGCCGACGCGGCCGCGCAGGAAGATCTCACCGGACGTGGCGCCGTAGCCGATCACGTTGCCCGCGATCACCTGGTCCTCGGCGCGGAACGGCGCGTCCTCGAACGGCCGGACGATGATCCGCCCGCCGGACAGGCCCTTGCCGACGTAGTCGTTCGCGTCGCCGACCATCTCGAGCGTGATTCCGCGCGGCAGGAACGCGCCGAGCGACTGGCCGGCCGACCCGGTCAGCCTGACCTGGATCGTGTCGTCCTCGAGCCCCTCGCCGCCGAAGCGGCGGGTGACCTCGGCGCCGAGCAGCGTGCCGACGGTGCGGTTGACGTTGCGGACGGGCAGCTCCAGCTTGACCTGGTGCGCGTCCTCCAGCGCCGCCTCCGCGAGCTGGATCAGCGTGCGGTCCAGGGCCTTGTCCAGGCCGTGGTCCTGGTCGCGGATCTTGCGCTTCGCCGTCGGGTACGGGGTCTCCGGCACCTCGAAGACCGGGTCCAGGTTCAGGCCCGCGGTCTTCCAGTGCTCGATCGCCTCGTCCTTGTCGAGCAGCTCCGCGTGACCGACGGCCTCGTCGATCGTGCGGAAACCGAGCTCGGCCAGGATCTCGCGGGCCTCCTGCGCGATGAACTCGAAGAAGTTCACGACGTGGTCGGCCTGACCGGTGTAGCGGGCCCGCAGGTCCGGGTTCTGCGTGGCGACGCCGACCGGGCACGTGTCCAGGTGGCAGACGCGCATCATCACGCAGCCCGCGACGATCAGCGGTGCCGTGGCGAAGCCGAACTCCTCCGCGCCCAGCAACGCGGCCACGACGACGTCCCTGCCGGTCCGCAGCGCGCCGTCGACCTGGACGGTGATGCGGTCGCGCAGCCCGTTGAGCAGCAGCGTCTGCTGTGTCTCCGCGAGGCCGATCTCCCACGGCGTGCCGGCGTGCTTGAGCGAGTTCATCGGCGAGGCACCGGTGCCGCCGTCGTAGCCGGAGATCAGCACGACGTCCGCGTGTGCCTTGGCCACACCGGCCGCGACCGTGCCCACACCGATCGACGAGACGAGCTTCACGTGAACCCGTGCCTGCTCGTTCGCGTTTTTAAGATCGTGGATGAGTTGCGCCAGATCCTCGATCGAGTAGATGTCGTGGTGCGGCGGCGGCGAGATGAGACCGACACCCGGCGTGGAGTGCCGGGTGCGCGCGATCCACGGGTAGACCTTGAAGCCGGGCAGCTGGCCGCCCTCGCCGGGCTTCGCGCCCTGCGCCATCTTGATCTGGATGTCCGTGGAGTTCACGAGGTACTCGCTCGTGACGCCGAACCGTCCACTCGCGACCTGCTTGACCGCGGAACGCCGCTCCGGGTCGTACAGGCGCTCGCGGTCCTCGCCGCCCTCGCCGCTGTTCGACCGGCCGCCGAGGCGGTTCATCGCGATGGCGAGGGTTTCGTGCGCCTCGGCCGAGATCGAGCCGTACGACATGGCGCCGGTGTTGAAGCGCTTGACGATCGAGCTGACGGGCTCGACCTCGTCGATCGGGATCGGCGTGCGACCTTCGTTGCGGAACTTGAACAGCCCGCGCAACGTGCCACCCTGCCGGGAGATGCGCTCGACCTCCGCCGTGTACTGGCGGAAGACGTCCTCCTTGCGCGTCTTCGTGGCGTGCTGCAGCAGGAACACCGTCTCCGGCGTGAACAGGTGCAGCTCGCCCTCGCGGCGGTAGGAGTACTCGCCACCGACTTCGAGCCTGCGGTGCGCGCGGTCGGTCGGGTTGTCCGGGTACGCGCGGCGGTGACGCACCGCCACCTCCTCGGCGAGCACGTCCAGCGCGACGCCGCCGAGCTTGGACTGCGTGCCGGTGAAGTACTCGTCCAGCAGGTCGTTCGACAGGCCGACCGCCTCGAAGATCTGCGCCGCGGTGTAGGCACCGACGGTCGAGATGCCCATCTTCGACATGATCTTCAGGACGCCCTTGACCAGCGCCTTGACGTAGTTGCGCACGGCCTTGTGCGCGCGGACGCCGGAGATGGCGCCCTGGCTGATCAGGTCCTCGATCGTCTCGAACGCGAGGTACGGGTTCACCGCGGCGGCGCCGTAGCTCAGCAGTGCGGCGACGTGGTGGACCTCGCGGCAGTCACCGGACTCGACGACCAGCGCGACCCGCAGGCGTTCCTTGGTGCGCACCAGGTGGTGGTGCACCGAGGAGACCAGCAGCAGCGACGGGATCGGCGCCATGCGGTGGTCCGAGTCGCGGTCCGACAGCACCAGCGTGCGAGCACCGTTCGCGATGGCCTCCGACGCCTCGCGACGCACGCGCTCGATCGCGGCGGTCAGCGCCTCGCCGCCACCGTCCACCTCGTACAGTCCGGACAGGACGGTGCAGGCGAAGCCCGGCAGGTCGCCGTCGTCGTTGATGTGGATGAGCTTGGCGAGCTCGTCGTTGTCGATGACCGGGTAGTCGAGCGTCACGTGGCGGCACGAGACGGGGCCGGGGTCGAGCACGTTCTGCTCGGGGCCCATCACGCGCTTGACCGACGTGACGATCTCTTCGCGGATCGCGTCCAGCGGCGGGTTCGTGACCTGCGCGAAGTTCTGCACGAAGTAGTCGTAGAGCAGCCGGGAACGCTGGCTGAGCGCCGCGACCGGGGTGTCCGTGCCCATGGACGCCAGCGGCTCCATGCCCATGATCGACATGGGCGTGAGCAGGATCCGCAGCTCCTCCTCGGTGTAGCCGAAGGTGAGCTGGCGGCGCACGACCGACTCGTGGCTCTGCACGACGTGCTCGCGGTCCGACAGGTCGGCCAGGTCGAGCAGGCCGGCGTGCAGCCACTCGTCGTAGGGCGACTCCGAGGCCAGCGACGACTTGAACTCGTCGTCGTCGATGATGCGGCCCGCGGTGGTGTCGACGAGGAACATGCGGCCGGGCTGCAGCCGCCCCTTCGCGACCACCTGGTCGGACGGCACGTCGAGCACACCGGTCTCGGATGCCAGAACGACCCGGCCGTCCGCGGTCTGCCACCAGCGGGCGGGGCGCAGGCCGTTGCGGTCGAGGACCGCGCCGACCAGCTCACCGTCGGTGAAGGTGACGCAGGCCGGACCGTCCCACGGCTCCATGAGGCTCGCGTGGAACTGGTAGAAGGCGCGGCGCTTCGGGTCCATCGTGGCGTGGTTCTCCCACGCCTCCGGGATCATCATCAGCACCGCGTGCGGAAGGCTGCGGCCGCCGAGGTGCAGCAGCTCCAGCACCTCGTCGAACGACGCCGAGTCCGAGCCGTCCGGGTTGCAGATCGGGAACAGCCTGGCGAGGTCGCCGGGGATGAGTTCGCTGTCCAGCAACGCCTCGCGGGCACGCATGCGGTTGCGGTTGCCGCGGACGGTGTTGATCTCACCGTTGTGCGCGACGAACCGGAACGGGTGCGCGAGCGGCCACGACGGGAAGGTGTTCGTGGAGAAACGACTGTGCACCAACGCGATCGCCGAGTAGAGGCGCTCGTCGTGCAGGTCGGGGAAGAACGCCGGCAGCTGCTCGGTCGTCAGCATTCCCTTGTAGACGATCGTTCGCGCCGACAGCGAGGGGAAGTAGACGCTGCCCTCGTGCTCGACCCGCTTGCGCAGGCAGAAGGCGAGGCGGTCCAGGGCGATCCCGGCCTCGTCGCGCGTGCCCTTCACGAAGAGCTGCGCGAAGTGCGGCGCCACCGACATCGCGGTCGGGCCGACGTTGGCCTTCTCCGGTTCGGTCGGGACGTCGCGCCAGCCGAGAACGACGAGGCTCTCCTCTTCCGCGATGCGTTCGATCTCCTGCATCGCGGCGACGCGTTCTTCGGATTCAAACGGAAGAAAGGCGATTCCCGCCGCGTACTGGTCACGCTCGGGAAGGTCGAAATCGACCACAGCACGCAGGAACTCGTCCGGCAGCTGCAGAAGAATGCCAGCACCGTCACCCGAAGTGGGTTCGGCGCCCGCGGCGCCCCGGTGCTCCAGGTTCGCCAGCGCTGTCAAAGCATCGACGACGATGCCGTGGGAACGCCTGCCCTGGATGTCGGCCACCATGGCGACGCCGCACGCGTCGCGCTCATCAGCCGGGTCGTAAAGACCCTGGGGGCCGGGGATGGCGGAGAAGATCACTGCGCAGACCTCCTTCGTCGTCCTCGCTAAAGAACAATGTCCTCGTGCTCAGACCTCGAACCAACAAGGGAGCACGGGACGACGATGGCCCGCGTGTTGACGCGACTTTAACAGCCGCGAAACCCAGGGACACCCGCCAATGGGTGATCTAGGTCATGGATGTGTAACGATTCCCGGCCTGGGAGCGACATTGCAGCCAACGTCGACGCTCGTTACAGCCGGGTAAGCGTAACCGAACGTTCAACATCGGCCAGCCGGATGAGAGTTGCGCGACATTCCCGGTTTGCCACTGGATGAGCTGGGTACCCACGCGTTTTCGCTGGTCGAGCCATTGTCGTCCCAGTTAGCGGACGCTCACTCGAAACCGGCCACAGCCACCGCGCCACTGTCCACCGGGGCAGACCGCGACTGTTGCCTGCCAAACGAGACCGAGGCCCCGTTCACCCCACGCCGCATGCGGGGAGAGCGGGACCTCGGCATACATGGAGGTCTGAGGTCTCGTGACCGGAGGCGAGGAGACGCCTCCGGTCACGGACGTTCTCAGTGAGCCGCGACCGGCTCCTTCTTGTCGTCGCCCTCGGCACCGGTCTGCTGGGCCAGCAGGTCGTCGACGTCGACGCTGTCCGGGTTGTTCAGCACGTGGGTCAGGCGCTCCTTGTCGAGGCCCTTCTGCCAGGCGGCGACCACGAGCGACCCGACACCGTTGCCGATGACGTTCGTGATGGCGCGGGCCTCGGACATGAACCGGTCGATGCCGACGATCAGCGCGATGCCGACCGCGGGGATGGCCGAGTGCGCCTCGAAGGCCTGCAGCGAGGCGGCCAGGGTGACGAGGCCGGCGCCGGTGACGCCCGCCGCGCCCTTCGACGCGATCAGCATGAACAGCAGCAGGCCGATCTGGACGCCGATCGACACGTCGTGACCGGTGGCCTGGGCGATGAAGATCGCGCCCATGGTCAGGTAGATGCAGGTGCCGTCGAGGTTGAACGAGTACCCGGTCGGGATGGTGAGACCCACGACCGACTTCTGGGCGCCCGCCGCCTCCAGCTTGACCATCATGCGCGGCAGCACCGACTCGGACGACGAGGTGCCGAGCACGATCAGGATCTCGTCCTTGATGTAGCGCAGGAACTTGAAGAGGCTGAAGCCCGCGAACTTCGCGACCAGGCCGAGCACCACGACGACGAACACGATGCACGTGGCGTAGAACGAGCCCATCAGCCAGACCAGCTTGCCGAGCACGCTGCCGCCGAACTTGCCGACGGTGTAGGCGATGCCGCCGAAGGCACCGATCGGCGCGACGTACATGACGATCTTGATGATGCCGAACATCACCTTGGAGAGCGTCTCCATCGCGGAGACGACCTTGGCGCCGCGCTCACCCATGCCGGCGACCGCGACGGCCACCAGGATGGCGACCACGAGCACCTGGATCAGCTGGCCGTCGGTGAACGCGCTGACGAACGACTTCGGCACCAGGCTCAGGATGAAGCCGGTGACACCGGTCTCCGTGGTCGAGGCGGACTTGAGCGTCGCGTCGGCCTGGCTCGCGTTGAGCGTGATGTCGCCGCCGTGGTGACCCGGCTGCACGATGTTCACGACGATGAGGCCGATGGCGAGCGCCACCGTGGTCATCGCGGTGAAGTAGAGGATCGTCTTGAGCGCGAGCCCGCCCGCCTTGGCGAGGTTTCCGAGGCCCGCGATGCCGACGATGATCGTCGCGAAGATGGTCGGCGCGATGACGACCTTCACGAGGTTCACGAACAGGTCGGCGAGCCACTTCATCTCGGACGCCTGTTTGGGGAACAGGAAGCCGACGGCAGCGCCCAGAACGATGGAGACCAGCACCCAGAAGTAGAGGTGCTTGTAGATCGGTTTGCGCCCTGTGGTCGTGGTGGCCACTGTTCCTCCTTGAACTACGTGTTGGGAGAGAGAGTGAGCCGCGCCACCTGGCCCGACAACCCGGCGTGAGGAAACTTCAGACAGCCCTGACGTAACAGCTAGGCTTCATCGGTGTCGCTTCGTCGTCGCACACTTCTGCTAGGGGCCGGACTGGCTCTCGCCGGGTGCACCCCGCGCAGGGTCGAGGCACCCGCCGAACTGGTGCTCGCGACCGGGCCGGAAGGCGCGGTGTTCCGCGAGGTCGGGGGCGCTCTGGCCGCCGCGCTGGCCGAGCAGCTGCCCGGCACGAAGGTCACCGCCATCCCGACTGCTGCATCGGTTGAGAACCTGCAGCTGCTGCGCTCGGGTGAAGCCCAGCTCGCGCTGTCCTCTTTGGACCCGATCGACGACCCGCAGAGCGTGCGCGCGGTCGGGCGGCTCTACGACAGCTTCATGCAGATCGCGGTGCCGTCGGCCTCCCAGATCCACACCTTCGGCGATCTCGCGGGAAAGCGCATCTCGTTGGGCCCCAAGGGTTCCGGCACGGAGTTCACCGCCGAGCGGATGCTGGAGTTCTTCGGCCTGTCCGCAATGGACGAACGCATGGCGCACGCGGAGGCCTCCCGGCGCGTCGCCGACGGGTCGCTGGACGCGATGCTGGCGCTGACCGGCATCCCGACGCCCGCCATAACCGACCTGCAGGGCAACGTGCGGCTGATCAACATCCCGGACGAGGCGATCAAGCTCGCCGAGAAGTACAAGGGCCCGTACATCCCCGCGACCATCCCCAGCACCACCTACGAGGACGTGGCGGCGAACCAGACGTTCGCGGTGCCGAACCTGCTGCTGGCGCGCGAGTCGCTGAGCGCGGACGTCGTCGAGGTCGTGACGCGCACGGTGTTCACCGAGACCGCGCGGATCGTGGAGGGGCACCCGGAGGCGTCGCGGATAAACGTCCGCACCGGCATCGCGACCGGCCTCGTGCCGCTGCACGACGGCGCTATGCGCTGGTTCCGTTCCGTGAAGCGCTGAGGGCGACCTTCACGTCCAGGCCGGGGGCCGCGTCGTGCAGGGTGAGCGTGCCGCCGGCCGACTCGATCAGCTCGGCGCAGATCGCGAGCCCCATGCCGGTGCCCGCGACGTTCTGGTGCTTGGTGGCGCGCCAGAACCGCTGCAGCGCCAGCTCGCGTTCCTCGGCGCTCAGGCCGTCGCCGTCGTCGACGACGTGCAGCTCGCCGGGACTGCCGGTGACCACGACCTCGGTGGCGTTGGCGAGCCGGATGGCGTTGCTGACGAGCTCGTCGAGCACGCTGCCCAGGCCGCCGGGCGGTTCCTGCATGGTGAGGCCCGCCGGTACGTCGATCTTCAGCGTGACCCCGGACTTGCTGGCAAGCGCCTGCCACGCCGCGCGGTGCGTCGTGAGCAGCTGGTCGATCTCGACGGGCTCGGTCTGGCGTGCGCTGTCGAGGCGGGTCGCGGCGAGCAGCGTGTCGAGCACGCGCCCCATCTCCTCGGCCTCCTCGACCGCGATCTGGTGCGCTTCCCGCGCGAGCTCGCCGTCCACATGCGGTTCGAGGTTGTCGACGGCGAGCCGCAGGCTGGCCAGCGGGTTCCGCAGCTGGTGCGACGCGTCCGCCACGAACGCCCGCTGCCTGTTCAGGGCCTTGCCGACGACGTCGACCATGACGTTGAAACTGCGCGCGAGCCTGCGGAGCTCCTGCGGCCCGCCGACCTCGTCCGCCCGCACGTCGAGGTTGCCCTGCGCGACGGCCGCGGTGGCCTCGTCGAGCCTGCCGACCGGCCGGAGCACCCACCGCGACATGGGCCAGGCGGCGGCGACCACGGCCAGCATCGGCGCGAGGCCGGCCAGCGCCATCAGTCCCCACTGCCGCAGCACCTCGGCGCGGAGATCGCCCGTCTGCGAGATGGTGACGACCGCGGCCACGACCTCGCTGTCCCGTCCGACCGGCTCGACCACGACCATCGGCCCCGTGCGCCACGGCCAGCCCGTGTACTCGGGCTCGGGCCTCACGCCACCGTTCAACGCCGTGTTGAGGGCCTTCGTGACCTCGGGGTCGTTGCTGGGGTTGAACCCCTGCCGTGACGACATGAGGATTCGCTTGTCCGCGCTGACCAGGGCGACAGGAATGTCGTAGAGGTTGTCGTAGCGCTGGATCTCCTGGCTGAGTGCTTCCAGCCGGTCCGACTGCAACGCGCTCTCGCCGAGCGAGGCGAACCTGCTGGCGTCACCGAGGCGGTCGAGGTAGGTCGTCTGCGTCTCGCGCTGCACGACCGCGGACGCCAAAGGGATGCCGAGCGCCGCCACCAGGGCGACGAGCAGCGGAACGGTGATGACGAGCAGTCGGCGGAGCATCGGTTGCGATTGTTCCGCACGCACCTGTGGATGTCTCTTGGAGACTCGTCACGTGGCGAGGCGGTAGCCCACTCCGCGGACGGTCTCGATCTTGGCGTGGCCGCCGAGCTTCCCGCGCAACGCCGCGATGTGCGTGTCCAGCGTCCGTGACGGCGCCTCCCAGTGCGCCTGCCACACCTGGTCCACGATGAAGTCGCGGCTCACGACCTCGCCCTTGCGGGTGGCGAGGAGGGCGAGCAGGTCGAACTCCTTGCGGGTCAACGAGAGCGGCTCACCGTCCAAAGTGACCGCACGCGTCGACGTGTTGATCTGCAGCGGCCCGATCCGGAGCGGCCCTTCGCTCTCCGGCTCGGCACGGTGCGTGCGCGTCCTCCTGAGGACGGCCTCGATCCGTGCGAGGAGTTCGGACGTGCCGAACGGCTTCACCACGTAGTCGTCGGCGCCCGCCCGCAGACCGAGGACGCGTTCGCGTTCCTCACCACGTGCGGTCACGGTGATGACGGCGGTGCCCGGCCGGTGCCGCAACTCGCGCAGCACGTCCAGACCGTCGCCATCGGGCAGGCCGAGGTCGAGCAACACCACGTCGGCAGGTGCGGCACGCAGCGCGTCAGCGGCCGTGGCCACCCGATGCACCTCGTAGCCCGCATGCCGCAGCGCGGTCAGCAGGCCTCTGGCCACCCGGTCGTCATCCTCGACGACGAGCACGCGCACAGATCACTCCGGTTTGACGGACTCCGGGGAGTTCTTCTTGTCCTTCTCGGCGACGTCGTCCTCGCCGGCTTCGCTGCTGTCCTCGGCGACGTCGGTGACGCTCTTGTCCTCTGCCGCCAGTTCGGCCTCGGTCGGCTGGTCCGTGCCGCGCAGCGCCGCGACGTCCTCACGCTCACCGCGGGACTTCGCGATGATGAAGTACGCGATCGCTCCGAAGAACACGATCGCCGACACGAACACGTTGACGCGCGTGCCGAGGATCAGCGTCGCCTCGTCGGTGCGCATCAGCTCGATCCAGAACCGACCGGCCGTGTAGCCCGCGACGTACAGCGCGAACACCCGCCCGTGACCGAGCCGGAACTTCCGGTCCGCCCACACGATCAGCAGGGCGACACCGAGGTTCCACAGCAGCTCGTAGAGGAACGTCGGGTGCACGACCTGGATCGGCGTGTGGTCGATGGCGATACCGGCCAGCGCGTCCTCACGCCCTTCCGGCGTGACCCGGCGGTAGATCTCCAGACCCCACGGCAACGTCGTGTCGCCGCCGTAGAGCTCCTGGTTGAAGTAGTTGCCGAGCCGCCCGATGGCCTGCGCCACGACGATGCCGGGCGCCAGTGCGTCCGCCATCGCGGGCAGCGGAATGCCCTTGCGCCGGCACCCGATCCACGCACCGACCGCACCGAGCGCGATGGCGCCCCAGATGCCGAGGCCGCCGTTCCAGATCTCCAGCGCCGCGAGCGGGTCCTTGCCCGGCCCGAAGTACTTCTGGTTGTCCGTGATGACGTGGTAGAGCCGCCCGCCGACGAGGCCGAACGGCACCGCCCACACGGCGATGTCCGTGACCTCACCCTTGATGCCGCCGCGTTCGACCCAGCGGCGCTCACCCCACCAGATGGCGACGATGATGCCGGCGATGATGCACAGCGCGTAGGCCCTGAGCGGGAGGGGACCGAGGTACCAAACACCGCGGTCGGGACTCGGGATCGTGGCCAGGAGGGCGTCCAACACGGCGCCCACCGTACCGGTCGGCTTGTGAGCGTCTCGTGGGGACGCTCGATCGTTATCGGCCCGAACCCTGTCGGTGCCGGTCTCCAGGCTCTGCTTCCGGACCTTAGGGGGTTCGTGATCGCCGAACCGAGATACTCGGACGCGGTCTGGGGCGGACTCCCGAAAGGTCGGACATGACGGTCCTGGTGGTCGGCGGCGGTATCGGCGGGCTGGCGACGGCGCTCGGGCTCGCGCGGGCCGGGCAGCGGGTGACGGTGCTGGAGGCCGCGGCCGTGTTCGAGGAGATCGGCGCGGGCATCCAGGTCGGGCCCAACGGGTTTCGCATGCTCGACTCCGTGGGTGTGGGTGGTGCCGTGCGGGCTCGGGCCGTGCACGTGGACGAGTTGCGGTTGCGGTGCGGGGTGTCCGGGCGGCAGATCGCCGGGTTGCCGATCGACGAGGGCTTTCAGGAGCGGTTCGGCACTTATGCGGTGGTGCATCGCAACGACGTGCTCACGCCGTTGCTCGACGCCTGCCAGAACGACGAGCGGATCGACCTCCGGGTCAGCAGCGGCGTCGAGGCCTACACGCAGGACGCGGGCGGGGTCACGGCGGCGTTGCGGTCGGGCGATCTCGTGCACGGGGAGGCGTTGATCGGTGCTGACGGGTTGCGGTCGGCCGTGCGGCGGCAGCTCGTGGGCGACGGGGATCCGCAGGTGTCCGGGCACACGACCTTTCGCGCCGTCATTCCCGCTCAGGACGTGCCGCAGTCGTTGAAGGAGAACGTCGTCACGCTGTGGGCGGGACCGCGCTTTCACGTCGTCTGGTACGTGATCGCGGGCGGGCGGTACGTGAATCTTGTGGCCACCGCGGACAACGGCGCCACGGACCCCATGACCGGCAAGCCCGTCGAGCACGCCGAGGTGATGAAGCACTTCACGCCGTTGTGCGACGACGCGGCTCGGATCATGGAACTGGCCGACGAGTGGCGGGCGTGGGTGTTGTGCGACCGCGCACCGATCACGAACTGGCAGGACTCGCGGGTCGTGCTGCTCGGAGACGCCGCCCATCCCGTGCTGCAGTACGCCGCCCAGGGCGCCTGTCAGGCGTTGGAGGACGCCGTGTGCCTCTCCTCGGTGTTCGATCCGCGTGACGTGGCCGGCTCTTTTGCGCGGTACGTGGCGCTCCGCTCGGAGCGGACCGCGCGCGTCCACCACGCTTCACGATGGATGGGCCGGGAGATCTACCACCCGGCCGGCGAGGCAGCGGAGGTCCGTGACGCGATGTTCGCCTCGTGGACCGTGCCAGACCTGCACGAACGGCTGGAGTGGCTCTACGGCTAGGAGGGCAGTTCGATCGTCACCGGGAACGGTCGCTCGAAGGTCAGCACGCCTGCCTCGCTGCGCACGAGCTCGACGTACTTCTCTTCTTCGAGCTCGAACAACGTCGCCTGGGGGACGTCACCAGCCGGATCGATGATCAGGTAGTAGGAGATGCCGGCTTCCGCGTACACCTGGCGCTTGAGCACCAGGTCGTTCACCTTGGTGCTCCGGGAGAGCACCTCTCCGATGAGCAGCACGTCCGCCGCCGGCACGGTCAGGCCTTTCGCGCCCCGCTTCTTCAGCACCGTGAAGTCCGGGATGAACATCCGATCGCCGTCGAACTGAACGTTCAGCTCGATCGTGGTCTCGAACTCCTTCGGGCACGCTCCGCGCAACGAGTACGACGCCTCGAACACCAAACGCTGGTGCGAGGCGTTCCCCAGCGGGCTCACGTACAGCATCCCGTCGAGAAGTTCGATGCGTTGGCTGTTGTCCTCCGGCAAGGCGAGGACGTCCTCGATCGTCCACGGCCCTTCGTGAGCGGGCAGCAGGACATCGGGCTTGGCTTCGGCTGGCGCCGCCACTGGGCATCACCTCCGTAGACCGCCTGCGCACCACCAGTGTGGCACGCCGAGCGAATGGCTGGCTTGTGCATGAGCCCACGATCGCAGCTCAGACCGACAGTCAAACGGGGTTTTGGCCCCATCCGACCTAGAATCACTCGATCAGGTGTTCGAATCAATGTCATGCTCTTGGAGGAACGTCAACAGCTTGCGGCACGCAAAGCAAAACCGCCCGGCCAGCAGGCCGAGCGGCTTCGCAGAACGAGAGCAAAGGAGGATCAGACGGTCGCAGGAGCCGACCGCACACCCTTGGCGAGGTCGGCGGCCAGCGCGCGCACTGCGGCGTCGCCCTCCGCCACGGCCGACACGAAAGCCGACCCGACGATGACGCCGTCCGCGAACCCGGCGATCTCGGCGGCCTGCGCGCCAGAGCGCACACCCAGCCCGACACCGATCGGCAGCGTGGTGTGCTCACGCACCCGTGCAACCAGCTCGGGGGCGGCGGACGACACGACGTCACGGGCGCCCGTGACGCCCATGACCGCGGTGGCGTAGAGGAAGCCGGAGGACGCACGCGCGGTCATCGCGATGCGTTCCTCGGTCGACGACGGCGCCACCAGGAAGGTCCGGTCGAGCCCGTGCGCGGCGGAGGCGGCCATCCAGTCCTCGGCCTCGTCCGGAACGAGGTCGGGCGTGATGATGCCGAGCCCACCGGCGGCGGCGAGGTCGCGTGCGAACGCGTCCACGCCGTAGCGCAGCACCGGGTTCCAGTACGTCATGACGACCGCACGCCCACCGGCGTCGGTCACCGCGGACACCACGTCGAACAGGTCGCTCACGCGGAAGCCCGCGGCGAGTGCCTGCTCGGCGGCGGCCTGGATCGTCGGGCCGTCCATCACCGGGTCGGAGAAGGGCAGTCCGACCTCGACCAGGTCACACCCGGACTCGACCATCGAACGGAGGTAGTCCTTGGAACCGTCGACCGTCGGGAAACCCGCGGGCAGGTAGCCGATCAGCGCGGCACGCGACTCGGCGCGCGCGGCGGAAAACACGTCGGACAACGACATCAGGCCTGTCCCCCGTCAGCGAGGCCGAAGTACTTCACGGCCGTGTCCATGTCCTTGTCACCACGGCCGGAGAGGTTCACGAGCAGCAGTCCGTCCGGCCCGAGCGACGGCCCGAGCTTCAGCGCGCCCGCCAGGGCGTGCGCGGACTCGATCGCCGGGATGATGCCCTCGGTGCGCGAGAGCAGGGCGAACGCCTCCATGGCCTCGGCGTCGGTGACCGGGAAGTACTCGGCGCGGCCGATGTCCTTGAGGTGCGAGTGCTCGGGACCGACGCCGGGGTAGTCGAGACCGGCGGAGATCGAGTGCGCCTCGGTGATCTGGCCGTCCGCGTCCTGCATGACGTACGACATCGCGCCGTGCAACGAGCCGGGCGTGCCGGCCGTCAGCGTCGCGCCGTGGCTGCCGCTGTCGAGGCCGGAGCCGCCGGGCTCGACACCGACGAGACGCACGTCGGCGTCGTCGATGAAGCCGTGGAAGATGCCGATCGCGTTCGAGCCGCCACCGACGCAGGCGACGACGGCGTCGGGCAGCCGGCCGGCCTTCTCGAGGATCTGCTCGCGCGCCTCGATGCCGATGACCCGGTGGAAGTCGCGGACCAGCAGCGGGAACGGGTGCGGGCCCGCGGCCGTGCCGAGCAGGTAGTGCGTGTCGTCGACGTTGGTGACCCAGTCGCGCAACGCCTCGTTGATCGCGTCCTTCAGGGTGCGCGACCCGGACTTCACCGGGATGACCTCGGCGCCCAGCAGACGCATGCGGGCGACGTTGAGCGCCTGGCGCTCGGTGTCGACCTCGCCCATGTAGACGACGCAGTCGAGGCCGAGGAGCGCGCACGCCGTCGCCGTCGCCACGCCGTGCTGGCCGGCGCCGGTCTCGGCGATGACGCGCTGCTTGCCCATGCGCTTGGTCAGCAACGCCTGGCCGAGCACGTTGTTGATCTTGTGTGAACCCGTGTGGTTGAGGTCCTCGCGCTTCAGCCAGACCCGCGTACCGGCGTGCTCCGCGAACTTCGGGGCCTCGGTCAGCAGGGACGGACGGCCCGCGAAGTCGCGAAGGAGGCGCTGGAACTCGTTCACGAACTCCGGGTCGAGCCGCGCCTTGTCGTACTCGGCGGCCAGCTCGTCCACCGCGGCGATCAGGGCCTCCGGGACGAACCGGCCACCCCACGGGCCGAAGTGGCCACGTGCGTCTGGATCATGCGGTGTGGGCGTGAACTGGCCCATCGAATAGCTCCTCTAGCGCTGTAATCAACCGTGCCTTACCGGCTCGGCCGGGGGCACGCGGGGTGTGAGCCCGCGGTCACGAGCTTGTTCACGGCGGCCTTGGGGTCTCCGCTGGTCACCAGGCTTTCGCCGACGAGCACCGCGTCAGCACCGGCGCCGGCGTACGACATCAGGTCGCCGGGCCCGGTCACGCCCGACTCGGCGATCTTGATCGTCTCGAAGGGTAGTCCCGGAGCGATCCTGCCGAAAACGTCTTTGTCGACCTCCAGCGTGTGGAGGTTGCGCGCGTTCACGCCGATCACCGACGAACCCGCTTCCAGGGCACGGTCCGCCTCTTCGGCGGTGTGCACCTCGACGAGCGCCGTCATGCCGAGCGATTCCACCCGATCGAGCAGCGACACGAGCGCGTTCTGCTCCAGCGCCGCCACGATCAGCAGCACCAGGTCCGCTCCGTGCATGCGCGCCTCGTGCACCTGGTACGGCGACACGATGAAGTCCTTGCGCAGCAGCGGGATCTTCACCGCCCGGCGCACCGCGTCGAAGTCCGCCAGCGACCCGCCGAAACGGCGCTGCTCGGTCAGCACGCTGATCACCGACGCGCCGCCCGCCTCGTACGCGGACGCGAGGTCGGCAGGCTCCGGAATCTCCGCCAGCGCCCCCTTGGAGGGGCTGCGGCGCTTGACCTCCGCGATGACACCCACGTTCGGCCCGCGCAGCACCGACAGCACGTCGAGCGGCGGAGCGGTTTTGGTCGCGCGCTCCTTGACCACCTCGAAGGACAACTGAGCCTCGCGAGCGGCGAGATCCTCACGCACACCTTCGAGGATCGACTCGAGAACCGTCACAGTGTTGCTCCCCTTCCCGCTACGGGGATGCTAACCCCGCCGGAGTAACGCCTCCGCCACCGGGGTTCAAGTGTCCACGCAGCTAACCGAGGCTTTGCGCCTGTCACATGCGTGAACGCGGATGAATGATCTTCACTCGTTCGAGGCAGGTCCGCCGGGGGTCCTATCGTCGGTCGGATCATCCCCACGCTCCAGCGCGCGCCACAGGTCCGTCTCGGGGTCGTGCGTGCGAGCTTTCTGCCCGCCCATCCCGATCTTCGGCATCCGGCCCCCCAGCGCTACCTGAAGCCCGCCGGAGAACACCACGAGGACACCTCCGGCGATCGCCAGCCAGTGGCCGGAGAACGCCGCCGCGATGCCCACGACGATCAGCAACGCGCCGAGGATCCGGCGCGTCACCCCGCTCAGCGCGACGACCGCCGCGACGGCCGCGAGACACAGCAACGCGACCGGCACCGAACCGGCGCCCCAGAAGGCTCCCGCCGCGCCCACCAGCAGGAGCGCGGCGATCCACAGTGGAGTACTAGCTTTCAACTGCCGGCGCCATCGTCTGCGCGGTGGCGATCGCGGCCAGCACCGCGCCCGCCTTGTTCAGGCACTCGTTGTCCTCGGACAGCGGGTCCGAGTCGGCCACGATGCCGCCGCCGGCCTGCACGTACGCCACCCCCTCGCGCACCAGGGCGGTGCGGATGGCGATGGCGGTGTCCGCGTCCCCGGCGAAGTCGAAGTAGCCGACGACGCCGCCGTAGAGGCCGCGGCGGGTGGGCTCCAGTTCCTCGATGAGCTCCATCGCGCGCGGCTTGGGCGCACCGGACAGCGTGCCGGCCGGGAAGCACGCGGCGACCGCGTCGTAGGCCGTCTTGCCCTCGGCCAGCTCACCGGTCACGGTCGACACGATGTGCATGACGTGGCTGTACCGCTCGACCTTGAAGAAGTCGACGACGTGCACCGAACCCGGCTTGCAGACGCGGCCCAGGTCGTTGCGGCCCAGGTCGACGAGCATCAGGTGCTCCGCGCGTTCCTTGTGGTCCGCGAGGAGGTCCTTCTCGAGCAGGGCGTCCTCCTCGGGGTCCTCGCTGCGCCAGCGGGTGCCCGCGATGGGGTGCGTGGTCGCCTTGCCGTCGCGCACCGTCACCAGCGACTCCGGGCTGGACCCGACGATGTCGAACCCGTCCAGGCGCAGGAGGTACATGTACGGGCTGGGGTTCGTCGCGCGCAGCACCCGGTAGATGTCGAGCGCGTCGGCGTCCGTCTCGATCTCGAACCGCTGCGACACCACGACCTGGAACGCCTCGCCCGCGCGGATGGCCTCCTTGGCCTTCTCGACGGCCGCGAAGTGCTCGGCCTGCGAACGCCGGCGCCGGAACTCCGGCTTGGGGCGCGCGAACACGGCGGCGGTCGGCGGCGCGGGGGTGTGCAGTGCCGTGGTCATCTCGTCGAGGCGGCGCACCGCGTCGTCGTAGGCGGCGTCGACCCGTTCGGTCGAGTCGTCCCAGTTGATCGCGTTCGCGATGAGCGTGACGGTGCCCTCGTGGTGGTCGAGCGCGGCGAGGTCGGTCGCCAGCAGCATGACCAGTTCGGGGATCTTCAGGTCGTCCTCGGCGATGACGGGCAGCCGCTCCAGGCGCCGCACCGCGTCGTAGCCGATGTAGCCGACCATGCCGCCGGTCAGCGGGGGCATGCCGGGCAACGGGTCCGTGCGCAGCACCTCGATGGTCTCGCGCAACGCCTGCAGCGGGTCGCCGCCGTCGGGCAGCCCGACAGGCCTCGTGCCCGTCCAGAACGCCTCGCCGCCGGTCGCCGTGAGCGCCGCCGTGGACCGCACGCCGATGAACGACCATCGCGACCAGGAGCGGCCGTTCTCCGCCGACTCGAAGAGGAACGTGCCCGGCTGATTGGCCCCGAGCTTGCGGTACAGACCGACCGGGGTCTCCGCGTCCGCGAGCAGCTTGCGCACCACCGGGATGACCCGGCGGTTGACCGCGAGCTCGCGGAACTCCTCACGCGTTGGGCTGACGGCCCCAAGACCAGCGGCGGCCACAGCCCCGATGACGCTCACCATGCCGTTGATTGTTGCATAAATTCAACAACTGTTGAACTATGGCCCGTGTGGAGCAAGTGAACCAGAAACGCCGAGGCCGTCGTGCCGCGGGCGAGGACACCAGGGCGGCGCTCGTCGCCGCGGCCCGCGAGGTGTTCGTGGAAAAGGGCTACGACGGTGCCACCGTACGCGCGATCGCCGCCAAGGCGGGCGTGGACGCCGCCATGGTCAACCACTGGTTCGGCGGCAAGGAAGGCCTGTTCGCGCAGTCGGTGCTGCAGCTCCCGTTCGACCCGGCCGAGCTCCTCAAGCGCCTGCTCGACGGCCCGGTGCAGGACGCGGGCGAACGCATCGTCCGCACCTTCGTGACGGTGTGGGACGCGACCGGCGGCGGCACGTTCGCCGCCCTGATCCGCAGCGTCACCAGCCAGCCGGAGGTGGCGGGCGCGCTGAAGTCGTTCCTCATCAACGCGATCTTCAAGAACGTGCTCGCGGAGATCGGCGCCGAGCACCGCGAGCTCCGGGCCACGCTGTGCGCGACCCAGATGGTGGGACTCGGCATCGTCCGGTACGTCGTGCGGTTCGAGCCGCTGGCGTCGGCCGACGTGGAGACCGTGGTCAGGACGATCGGCCCGAACCTCCAGCGCTACCTGACCGGCGACCTGGACTGATCACGCGCCGGCGAGCAGCACCGTGGCGTCGAAGCACGTGCGGTCGCCCGTGTGGCAGGCCGCGCCCACCTGGTCGACGGTCAGCAGCAGCGTGTCGCCGTCGCAGTCGAGCCGCACCTCGTGCACGTACTGGGTGTGCCCGGAGGTCTCGCCCTTCACCCACAGCTGCTGACGGCTGCGCGAGTAGTACGTCGCACGGCGGGTGGTGAGGGTGCGGTGCAGCGCCTCGTCGTCCATCCACGCCACCATGAGCACCTCACCGGTGCCGCGCTGCTGGGCGACCGCGCACACCAGGCCGTCCGGGGTGCGCTTGAGCTGTTGGGCGATGGCGGGATCGAGCGCGTTGCTCAACGGGGACCTCCCAGGTGTTCACGAGCCGGTCCGGTGTTGAGCAGGACCACTCCGTAGATGTGCACGGCGGACAGCACCCCGGACGCGACACGGGCCCACACCGGTCCTTCGGCGAGCACGATGACGAGGTGCAGCAGCCCGACGAGGATGAAGACGATCATCGCCGGGTAGTGCATGAAACGCAGGCGCAGCAACAGGGCGGCCGCCACGGGCAGTTCCACGACCGCGAGGAACGACGGCAGCTTCAGCACGTCCGCGTCGCCGGTCGAGCGCCACAGGATCAGCCCGACCACGAAGAACACCAGGGCGCCGCCGAACGCGACCGCCGAGGCGACCCGCACCTCGACGGGCTTCATCGCACCACGACACCCGCCTGGCGCAGGCCGTCCTTGACCTCGCCGATGCGGAGCTGCCCGAAGTGGAAGACGCTCGCGGCCAGCACGGCGTCCGCGCCCGCGGCGACGGCCGGCGGGAAGTGGTCGACCGAGCCGGCGCCACCGCTCGCGATCAGCGGCACGTCGACCTCGCGCCGCACCAGGTCGATCAGTTCGAGGTCGAACCCGGCCTTGGTGCCGTCGGCGTCCATCGAGTTCAGCAGGATCTCGCCGACGCCGAGCTCCTGACCCTTCGCGGCCCAGGCGATGGCGTCGATTCCGGTGCCGGTGCGGCCGCCGTGCGTGGTGACCTCGAAGCCGGTGCCGCCGGGCACGCGCCGCGCGTCGACCGACAGCACGATGCACTGCGCGCCATATCGCTCCGAGCACTCCCTGAGCAGCTCGGGGCGTGCGATGGCGGCGGTGTTGAGGCTGACCTTGTCCGCGCCGGCGCGGAGCAGCTTGTCGACGTCCTCGGGACTGCGCACACCGCCGCCGACCGTGAGGGGGATGAACACCTGCTCGGCGGTGCGGCGGACCACGTCGAACGTCGTCTCGCGGTCGCCGCTGCTGGCCGTCACGTCGAGGAACGTCAGCTCGTCGGCACCCTCGGCGTCGTAGGCCCTGGCCAGCTCGACGGGATCGCCCGCGTCGACGAGGTTGGTGAAGTTGACGCCCTTCACCACCCGGCCCCGGTCGACGTCGAGACAGGGGATGACACGGACCGCGACTGACATGCGGGAAAGCCTACAAGGGGCGCGCGAGGACTACGCTGCGCGGCCATGATCACCGAACTCGGCGAAGGCAAGTACCTGCTGCTGACGACCTTCCGCAAGGACGGCACCCCGGTACCCACGCCGGTGTGGGTCGTGCCGGGCGAGAACGACGGCGTGATCTACGCCTGGAGCGCGACGGACAGCGGCAAGGTCAAGCGGATCCGGCGCAGCGGTGACGTCGAGATCGGGCCGTGCGACGTCCGCGGCAACCCGAAGGGCGGGTCGGTCAAGGCCCACGCGGCGCTCGTCGACGAGGCCGCGAGCGACGACGTGCGGTCGCGGATCTCCAAGAAGTACGGGCTGTTCGGGTGGGTCACCGTGACCGGCAGCAAGCTGCGGCGCGGGCGGACCGGGTCGATCGGCATCCGGATCACGGCGGCGAGTTGAGCGATCAACGTCGAGTCAACGTTGATTCGACCTGATCAACGTTGACGACGCCCGGTCCACGTTGACAGCGCCCGGTCCACGTTGACTCAACGTGGACGCCGCTGGATCAACGTTGACTGGATCCGCTCAACCCACAATGAGGATGTCGCTCGCCGATGACAACGTTGTCTTCCGCGTCTCCAGTGCACATTGACCGGGCGCGTCAACATTGATTCCCTTGCGTCCATGTTGACTCAACATGGATCAGGCGCGTCAACGTTGAGACGACACTGACGCGTCAACCCGAGGTTGACCCGGCACTCAGCGTCAACCTAGAGTTGACGCGTGATCCAGTTGACCGACCTCATCGTCACCGTCGCCCGCGAGGCCGACGACGCGCTGGTGCGCCTGGCGAAGGCAGTCGAGCTGAGCGGTCAGCTCAACGAACTCGGCGACCACCTGATCGGCCACTTCGTGGACGAGGCGCGGCGCGGCGGGGCGAGCTGGGCCGAGATCGGCGAGAGCCTCGGCGTGACGAAGCAGGCCGCGCAGAAGCGGTTCGTGCCCAGGGAGTCGCCGGAGCTGTCCAAGCCCTCGACGGAGCGCTACACGCAGCGGTCGCGCCGGGTGATCGCGCTGGCCAGGCACCACGCGCGGTTCAGCGAGCGGATCGGCACCGAGCACCTGCTGCTCGGGTTGCTCGACGAGTCGGCGGGGCTCGCGGCCAAGACGATCGCGAAGCTGGAGTCGGGCGACGGCAGCACGCGCATCGCGACCCTCAACCGGCTCGACACCGAGGCCAAGCAGCGGCCGGAGAAGCAGCCGTACACGACGCACTGCAAGAAAGCCCTGGAACTGGCCGTGCGCGAGGCGCTGCGGATGGGCCACATGTTCATCGGGACCGAGCACATCCTGCTCGGCGTTCTGCTCGAAGCGGACGGGACCGCGGCCGACGTGCTGCACAACACGGGTGTGACGCACGCGGCCGCGGCCGCTCACATTGAGACCGTGGTCAACGGACCGCAGCGAGTGCTTCCGGGAGCGTGAAGTTGCCGGCGTACAGGGCCTTGCCGATGATCGAGCCCTCCACGCCGTCGCGCGACAGCTTGGCGAGCGCGACCAGGTCGTCCACAGTGGACACCCCGCCGGACGCGATCACCGGTGCGTCGGTGCGGGCGCAGACCTCGCGCAGCAGCTCCACGTTCGGGCCCGTCAGCGTGCCGTCCTTCGACACGTCGGTGACCACGTAACGCGTGCAGCCGTCGCGGTCGAGCCGGTCGAGGACCTCCCAGAGGTCGCCGCCGTCCGACGTCCAGCCGCGGCCCTTGACCCGGTGGCCCTGCTCGGTGATGCGGACGTCGAGGCCCACGGCGATCTTCTCGCCGTACGCGGCCAAAGCCTTCGCACACCACTCCGGGTCTTCCAGGGCGGCCGTGCCGAGGTTCACGCGGGCGCAGCCGGTGGCCAGCGCGGCCTCCAGCGACGCGTCGTCGCGGATGCCGCCGGACAGCTCGACCTTCACGTCGAGCTCGCCGACGACACGGGCGATGAGCTCGCGGTTGGAGCCACGGCCGAACGCCGCGTCGAGGTCGACGAGATGGATCCACTCCGCTCCGTCGCGCTGCCACTGCAAGGCCGCGTCGAGCGGCTCGCCGTAGTTCGTCTCGGTACCGGCTTCGCCCTGCACGAGCCGGACGGCACGACCGTCGGCCACGTCAACAGCGGGGAGGAGTGTGAACGTCACCCGAGCAGCCTAGCGTCCCCGAGCACGAGCGCGGCCACGCGCTCCTGGGCCTCCGTGGCGCGCGGGAACTTCGACGGGACCGGTGTGCCGGGGCCCGTCGCGGCAGGTCCGACGCCCGTCCAAGGCCCGAAGACCATGATTCCGACGAACGCGGGGTGCTGCCGTGCCAGCGCCATGTACAGGTACTGGGTGCTTTCGAGGTCCGCGTCCGTCCGGTCCGCGCACCACGACTGCGGCGCGGCTTCCGGCAGCAGGAACAGCTCCTTGCCGGGAGCGCGTTCCTCCAGCTCGGTCATGCGCGCTTCCAACGCCTCGTAGCCGACGCAGTACTCGTCGAAGCCGACCCAGTCGACGGCGGCGGGCACGCGGAAGGCGTCGTCGACCCGGACGCCCGCCTCGATCAGCATGACCTTCTTGTCCGGGAAGGTGTCTTTGATCTGTTGGGCGGAGAACTCGACGTCCGCGAAGCTCGCGCCGTGGTGGAACGGCTCGTCCTGCAGCACGAACCCGGCCACGCGGTCGAGGTAGGGCCGCACCTTCGAAGCGAGGACCTGCCAGCGCTCGGCGGCGTTCGGGTGCAGCGGGCAGCCGGCCGCGTCGCAGTCGAAGAACTCGTTGCCCGTGTGGACGACACAGCCGGCGGGAGCGCAGTCCTGCAACACCTCGGGACGGTAGGCGTCGACGTCGCTGATCTGCACCCAGTTGAGGTTGCTGCGGCCACGCACCTCCGGCAGGTGGTTGCCACCCGCGAGGTTCAGCCGTGCACCGAAGTAGCCGTAGTAGCGCAACTGGGGCCCAGGCAGCTTGCGCAGGTCGTCGGAGTTGAGCTGTTCGATCTGCAGGTCGTCGACGAGGCTGACGGTCTTGTCGTTGTCGGAGTAGCGCCCGAGGTAGACCCACAACCGCTCGGTCGGCACCGCCGTGCCCAGCGTGATCGTCTCGTGCTTGCCGTTGACCGTGAGGTCGAGCTTCGCCCCGGCGAGCTTCAGCGTCACGTCGAACGAGCCGTCGTCCCCGGCCACGGCGAACGCCGGCAGCGTCACGACGGGCTTGCCCGGCTGGAAGATCTGCACGCCTCCGTTGGCGCGCACCAGGAAACCGAGGTCGATGTCCTGATTGGACACATAACCCCAGCTGTTCGCCGAACGTCCCAACGCGATCGACGACCAGTCGCCGGACGTGCGGTCGCCCGCGACCGGCGTCAGCGTCGCCGAGATCGTGGACCCGGTGGACGGCGCGTCGAGCCGCACGGCCGTCGTGCCGAGGTGCAGGGACAGCTTGCCGCGGTGGTTCGGATGGCCGACCTGCGCGAACCACGGGCGCGGCACGTCACCGGTGTTCCACCTGCCGGACACCCGGCTGTACGTGACGGCGCCGGTGCCCTGGCGCTGCTTGAGGTTGTCGTTCAGGCCGTAGGTCGGGTCGGCGTCCACGGCGTTGTCGAAGTCGTCGTGGAACGGTGCCGGTGCGGCGTGCGCGCCCCCAGGCACGGCAACGCAGGCAGCCACGATCGCGGCTACCGTCAGCAGTCGTGTGATCACGAAAAGCTAGTCAACCAGTTCTGCAGCAGGTGTGCCCCGGCATCGCCGGACTTCTCCGGGTGGAACTGGGTCGCCCACAGCGGCCCGTTCTCGACCGCCGCGACGAACTCGTCGCCCGAGTGGTCCGCCCACGTCACCAGCGGCGGCTTGAGGTGCTCGGCCGGCTCCAGTTCCCACCGGCGCACGCCGTAGGAGTGCACGAAGTAGAACCGCGTGTCCTTGTCGAGGCCCGCGAAGAGCTTCGAACCCTCAGGCGTGCGCACGGTGTTCCAGCCCATGTGCGGCACGATCGGCGCTTCGAGCCGCTCGACGGTGCCGGGCCACTCGCCGCAGCCCTCGGTCAGCACGCCGTGCTCGATGCCGCGCTCGAACAGGATCTGCATGCCCACGCAGATGCCGAGCACCGGACGGCCGCCGGCGAGGCGCTCGCCGATGATCCGGGCGCCGCGCACCGAGTTGAGGCCCTCCATGCACGCCGCGTACGCACCGACGCCGGGTACGACGAGGAGGTCCGCCTCACGCGCGGCCTTCTGGTCCGACGTCACCTCGACATGGGCGCCGACCCGCTGAAGCGCGCGCTCGGCGGAGCGCAGGTTGCCGGATCCATAGTCAAGTACGACGACGCGTGCCACGCCGCCCAGGTTAGTCGGTCGGGACCGCACCCTGCGTGACCGGGATGACCGGCAACACGGTGTTGATCGGTTTCGTGCGCACGAGACGACGCCTGAGCATGACCAGCAGCCCGGACATCAACACGAGAAGCAGACCGCCGACGACGTAGTACACGAACGCCGGGATGTTGAGCAGCACCGTCACCAACGCCGTCAGCACGATCAACGGGAAGATCAGCGCGAGCGGCCACATCTGCGCGCGCGGCGGTTCGAGCGTCTGCAGCACGACGTCCGCCCGGCCCTGCTCGGTGAGCTCGGCGACCTGCGCGACCTCCTGCAGCCCCGCCGCGCGGAAGAAGTCGGGGATCGCCGCGCGGCCGTTCTCGAAGTCGCGGATGCGTTCGAGCGTGGCCTTGCGACTGGCCGCCGGGTACAGCGCGGTGAGCTTGTCGATGGCGTCGAGCTGCCACTTCTCCTTCTCGCGCAGGTTGACCATGCCCGCGGTCATGCGGTCGAAGAACAGTCCGACGGGCCCTGACTGCTTCGCCTGCGCCGACAACCGCAGCACCGCCTCGCGCGAGCCCCACATCGAGGCGCGGCCGAGCGTCGTGGTGAACATGTAGAGCAACGCGGCGTCGTCGTTCCAGACGGCCAGCGCGGCGCCGCCCCCGAGCTTGCGCACCCTGTTCGTCATGTACGCGGCCTCGTTGAGCCTGGTGGCCGGAGGAGGCAGCAGCACCGTGCCGGACGGGACCGGGACGAGTGCCGCGGGGCCCACGTTGCCGCTGTGCATGGCCTTCTGCAGTTCGGCGGCGTTCAACGGGGTCCAGATCAGCATTCTCACGGTCAACATCATTCCTGGTCCGCCTCGCGCGTCCAGGCAGACATGCCAAGGTTTTCGCGTTTCGAGACGGGCAGGGGTGCGAACGGCGGAAGGGTGCGCCGGGCATCCGGCCCGATCGCACCCTTCCGGCTGACCATCACACCGAGCGCGAAGGCGCGCCGGTCCAGTCATCCCCCATGACTGCCAACATGTTTCTTCACCCCCTGAAGAAACTCCGCACAGCGCTCCCCAGCCCGACCACGTCGAGATCATGCGCGGCGTCATGATCCTCGGCCGTGCCGTAGTTGCGGAGCTCTGCGTGTCGTTTGACACCTATAGAACGAACGCGATGCGGGATTTGTTGCAGTGTCTCGGACACAAGATGAGACGAGGTTCCCTCCAGGTACGGCTCCACCACCATCACGTCGGCGTGATCGGTGTCCTGCACCGCCTTGCGCAGTCCGTCCGAGTCGAACGGCCGGACCGTGGCCGCGTACAACACCGTGACGTCGGCGTTCTCGCACTCGACGGCCTTGAGCACGCGGTCGAGCATCGGCCCGACGGCGACCACCACACCGCGCTTTCCGTGGCGCAGCGTCGTGAATCCCTCCCCCACCGGATACGCCTGAGTGTTCTCGTGCAGCGAAAGCCTCACGTAGACGCGGTTGTCGTCCTTCAGCGCCTGATGCAGCAGCGGCGTCACCTCCTCCGGGTGTCCAGGTACGTGAACGGTCCAGCCGGGCAACGTGTCGAACAACGCGACGTCGCCCGGTGACTGGTGCGTGCGGCCCCACGCCGGGTCGTCATAGGACGCGCCGATGCTCACGAACACCGCGCCCACGTCCTGATGTCCGATGTCGAGCTTGATCTGCTCGTACGGCCGTTCGACGAGGAACGGCGCGTAGCTGTGCACGACCGGACGCAGCCCCGCCAGTGCCAGCCCGCTCGCCACGCCCACCATGGTCTGCTCGCGGATCCCGACGTCCACGACGCGTTCGTTCTCCTGCGGGAACTCGTTGCTGGAGATCACCGCGGTCACCACGGCGATGCGCGGGTCGGTGGCGATCTCGTCGTTGACCGCCTTCACGAAGGCCTGGCGCATGGTGGTCATCAGTAGCTCTTCTCGATCTTGGCGACCACCGCGTACGGGCGGTCGTGCGGCGCGGTCAGTGCGGTGAAGACGGCCTCGTGGTCGCGGCCGTCGATCTCGGCGGTCTGCCAGCCCTCGACGGCGAACCGCTGGGCGATGCCGCCGGGCCAGCCGTACATGGCGGACTGGTTGTCGATCACGATCGTGGTGAGGTTCGCGACCCCGAGCCGCGACGCCACCGCGATCGCCTCGTGGTTGCTGCCCTCGTCCAGCTCACCGTCGCCGACCAGCACGAACGTACGGCCGCGACTCCCCGCGACGCGCTGCCCGATCGCCGTCCCCACCGCGATGGGCAGCCCGTGGCCGAGCGAGCCGCTGCTGATCTCCACGCCGTTCACGAGCACCCGGTCGGGATGCTGGCCGAGCGGGCTGTCCCACGACGTCCAGTCGTCCAAAATGGACTCTTCGATGAAACCCTTCTCCGCCAGCACGGCGTAGTAGGCCATCGGGCCGTGTCCTTTGGAGAGCAGGAACCGGTCGCGGTCGGGATCGGCGACGGTGGCGGGCGTGACGTTGAGGACCTTGTCGTAGAGGACCCAGAGCACGTCGACCGTGGAGGCCGCCGCCCACTCGTGCTTCTCGTCCCCGGTCATCCTCGCGAAGAGCTCTGGTAGCCGCTGCATGCCACCAACTGTTCAACCTCGACCATGCTGGAGGTCAAGCGGTTACCATGATCCGGTGAGCAAGTTGCCGGAAATGCTGACCATCGGCCAGGTCGCGGAGCGCAGCGGCGTCCCCCACACCGCCCTGCGCTTCTACGAGGACAGGGGTCTGATCACCTCGGTCCGCACCGCGGGCAACCAGCGACGCTACCTGCGCTCCGTGCTGCGCCGGCTGGCGTTCATCCGCACCGCGCAACGCGTCGGCCTCACCCTGGAGGACGTCCGCGACGCCCTCGCCCAGCTGCCCGACAACCGCACGCCGACGAAGTCCGACTGGGAACGCCTGTCCCGCTCGTGGAAGACGGAGCTCGACGCGCGCATCGACGCCCTCTACCGGCTGCGCGACCGCCTCACCGGCTGCATCGGGTGCGGCTGCCTGTCGTTGCGCAGCTGCGCGTTGCAGAACATCGACGACGAGCAGGCCTCACACGGGCCGGGGGCTCCGCAGCTCAAGCCCGCCCTCGAAGGCGGCACCGTCTAGAAACCGCAAAACCGGTGGACGCGCTGTGGTTTCCTGAGGGGCAAATGAACGACGAACGAATGATCCGCCTCTCGAAGCGGATGTCCAAGGCGCTCCGGCACCAGCCCGAGCGCGTCGGCCTCACCCTCGACCCGTCGGGCTGGGTGCCGGTGGCCGACCTCCTGACCGCGCTCGGCGTCTCCGAGGCCGACCTGCGCGAGGTCGTGGACCGCAACGACAAGAAGCGCTTCAGCATCGACGGCGACCGCATCCGCGCGAACCAGGGTCACAGCGTCGAGGTCGACCTCGGCCTGCCGGCCGCGATACCGCCGGACCAGCTGTTCCACGGCACCGTCGCGCAGTACCTCGACGACATCATGCGCGACGGCCTGCGGCCCATGTCACGCCACGACGTGCACCTCTCGCCCGATCACGAGACCGCGCGGCGCGTGGGAGCCAGGCGTGGGCGGCCGTTGATCCTGACCGTCGACGCCAAGGCGATGCACGCGGACGGGCACGAGTTCCGGCTCAGCGCCAACGGGGTGTGGCTCGCGCAGCACGTTCCGGCCGACTACCTGGCGACGACGTGAAACGGACCGTCGAGGACGGCTACGACGCCATCGCGCAGCGGTACCTCGACTGGTCCGCACAGATCGCCGACGACCCCCGGCTGCGCTATCTCGCCGCGTTCGACGAGCGGTTGCCCAACAAGGCCAAAGTTCTCGAACTCGGCTGCGGCGCGGGAGTTCCGTGCGGTCAGAAGCTCGCCGAACGGCATGACGTCCTCGGCGTCGACCTGTCCCAGCGGCAGATCGACCTGGCCCGCGCGAACGTGCCCGAAGCACGGTTCGAGAAGGGCGACATGACCGCGCTCGACTTCCCGGACGGAGAGTTCGACGGCGTCGCGGCGTTCTACTCGATCCTGCACGTGCCACGCGCCGAACAGCCCGCGCTCATCGCGAAGATCGCGCGCTGGCTCAAGCCCGGCGGCCTGTTCCTGGCCTCGCTCGGCAGCGGCACGCCGGACGTCACCGAGACCTGGCTCGGCGTCGAGATGTTCTTCGGCAGCAACACGCCCGACGTGAACCGGGACCTGCTCTCGCAGCACCTGGAGATCGTCGTCGACGACCTGGTGACCATGCACGAACCGGACCCGGCGACGTTCCACTGGGTGCTCGCCCGCAAGGACTAGAGCAGCCAGAGAACGGCGCCGCCCACCGCCACCACGGTCAGCACCAGCAGGATGATCGCCATGAGCTTGGCGGTCTTCCACGTGGTGTAGACGCCACCGGCCAGGAAGCCCGCGAGGGCCAGCAGGCCGATGACGACGACTTCCTTCGGCATCAGAGGACGCCCTTGGTCGACGGGACGCCGCCGACGCGCGGGTCGGGCTCGGTGGCGGTGCGCAGGGCGCGAGCGATGGCCTTGTACTCGGCTTCCGCGATGTGGTGCGGGTCGCGGCCGTACTCCACGCGCACGTGCAGTGCGATCTGGGCGTGGAAGGCGAGCGACTCGAAGACGTGCCGGTTGAGCACGAACGGGTAGTTGCCGCCGATCACGAAGCTGTTGAACTGCTCCGGCTCGCCGCGGTGCACGGTGTACGGGCGGCCCGAGACGTCTACCGCGGCGTGCGCGAGGGTCTCGTCCATCGGGATCCAGCAGTCGCCGAAGCGGCGGATGCCCTTCTTGTCCCCCAACGCTTCCCGCAGCGCCTGGCCCAGGACGATCGCGATGTCCTCGACCGAGTGGTGGGCGTCGATGTGCGTGTCGCCGGTGGCGCGGACGATCAGGTCGAAGCTGCCGTGCACGCCGAACGCGGTGAGCATGTGGTCGTAGAACGGCACTCCCGTGCTGATCTCGACCTGGCCGGTGCCGTCCAGGTCGATCTCGACGTAGACGGATGACTCCCTGGTGGTGCGTTCCACCTTGCCGACACGACTCACCGGCTGACCTCCTTGCTGGCCGCGAGGAAAGCGTCGTTCTCCTCGGGCGTTCCGATGGTCACCCGCAGGTGACCCGCGATTCCGACGTCCCTGATGAGCACGCCGTGGTCCAAATAGGACTTCCAGACCTCACGCGCGTTCTCGAACCAGCCGAACAACACGAAGTTCGCGTCCGAGGGCACGACCTGGAAACCCATGTCCGCCAACGCCGCCGACACCCGGTCGCGTTCCGCGGACAGGCGAGCCACCGAGCCGAGCGTCTCCGGGCCGTGCCGCAGCGAGGCGCGCGCGGCGGCCTGCGTCAGCGCGGACAGGTGGTACGGCAGGCGCACCAGTTGCAGCGCGTCGACCACGGCCGGAGCCGCCGCCAGGTAGCCGAGACGGCCGCCGGCGAACGCGAAGGCCTTCGACATCGTGCGCGAGACGATCAGGCGCGAACCGAACTCGTCCAGCAGCTTGATCGCGCTCTCCTGCGGGGAGAACTCCGCGTACGCCTCGTCCACCACGATCATGCCGGTGGTGGAGGCGATCAGCAGGCGCAGGTCGGGAAGCGGGATCGACTGGCCGGTCGGGTTGTTCGGCGACGTCACGAAGACGACGTCCGGCCGCGTCTCGGCGATCACCGCGGCGGCCTTCTCCACGTCCAGCGAGAAGTCGGAACGGCGCGGGGCCGGCGACCACTCGGTGCGCGTGCCGGCCGCGATGATCGGGTGCATCGAGTACGACGGCTCGAAACCCAGCGCCACCCGGCCCGGGCCCCCGAACGCCTGCAGGATCTGCTGGAGGATCTCGTTCGACCCGTTGGCGGCCCAGACGTTCTCGGACGTCAGCGTCACCGACGTCGCCTCGGTCAGGTACGCCGCCAGGTCCTCGCGCAACGCGACCGCGTCACGGTCCGGGTACCGGTGCAGCTCACCGGCGATCTCGGCGACCGCCGCGACGACGTCGGCCGCGAGAGCGTCGGTCGGCGCGTACGGGTTCTCGTTGGTGTTCAAGCGATACGGGACGTCGAGCTGCGGCGCGCCGTAGGGCGTGCGGCCGCGCAGGTCCTCGCGCAGAGGCAGATCGGAAAGCTCCACCCGCGCGCCCACCACTGGCTTCATGCTGTGTCGTCGCCCTTCTGGGGAAACCTCGCCGTGACAGCCTGCCCGTGCGCCGGCAGGTCCTCGGCGTTGGCGAGCGCGACGACCTTGTCCGCGACCTCGCGCAGTGCTTCCTCGGAGTAGTCGATCACGTGGATGCCGCGCAGGAACGTCTGCACGGACAGCCCGGACGAGTGCCGCGCGCAGCCACCGGTCGGCAGCACGTGGTTCGAGCCGGCGCAGTAGTCGCCCAGCGAGACCGGCGAGTGCGCGCCGACGAAGATCGCGCCCGCGGAGCGGATCCGCGCGGCCACCTCACGGGCGTCGCGCGTCTGGATCTCCAGGTGCTCGGCGGCGTACGCGTCGACGACCCGGACGCCTTCGTCCACAGAGGACACCAGCACGGTCGCGGACTGCTTGCCGCCCAGCGCCGTCCGGATCCGCTCGACGTGCTTGGTGGCACCGACCTGGCGCTCCAGCTCGACGTCCACGGCGTCCGCCAGCTCGACCGAGTCGGTCACCAGCACGGACGCCGCGAGCGGGTCGTGCTCGGCCTGGCTGATCAGGTCGGCTGCCACGTGCACCGGGTCGGCGGACGAGTCGGCCAGGATCGCGATCTCGGTCGGGCCGGCCTCGGAGTCGATGCCGATGAGGCCGCGCAGCAACCGCTTGGCCGCCGTCACGTAGATGTTGCCGGGACCGGTGATGATGTCGACCGGGGCCAGTTCGGCACCGTCGGTGTCCACGCCGCCGTACGCCATGAGCGCCATGGCCTGCGCGCCACCCGCGGCCCAGACCTCGTCGACGCCGAGCAACGCGGCGGCGGCGAGGATCGTCGGGTGCGGAAGGCCACCGAACTCGGCCTGCGGCGGCGAGCACACGACCAGCGACTCGACACCGGCGATCTGCGCCGGCACGACGTTCATCACGACCGTCGACGGGTACACGGCGAGCCCACCGGGCGAGTAGAGGCCGACGCGCGCGACCGGCACCCACTTCTCCGTCACGGTGCCGCCGGGCACGACCTGCGTGGTCGTCCCGGTGCGGCGCTGGTCGGCGTGCACGCGCCTGGTGCGCGCGATCACCTCTTCCAGCGCCTCGCGCACGGCCGGGTCGAGCGAGGACAAAGCGGACGCGATGGCCGAAGCGGGCACACGGACGGAATCAGGACGAACACCGTCGAACTTCTCGGTGTACTCGAGAACCGCGTCGACGCCGCGTTCGGCGACCGCGGCCACCATCGGACGTACATGATGCAGAACCGCGTCCACGTCCACCTCGGCGCGCGGCACGACGGCGCGCAGCTGAGCAGGGGTCGTGGTGCGACCTCGCAGGTCGATGCGGCTGAGCATGCCTGACAGCCTAGTTCCTGCAGAAATCTGTCAACGGTCAGCCCGCTATCGGCGCTACCTCAGCCTGTGACACCACGGCCACGCTCGGTCGAGCACCACTCCGTCGCAAACCCCTGCTGATGATGGAGGAAAGATGTTCAGCAAGAGCCGCGGCAAGATCGCCGCAGTGCTCGCCATCTGTTTGCCCGTGCTCGTCGCGGGCATGGCGGCACCCAGCAACGCCGACTCCGGCCGTTACCTGCTGGAAGTCACCGCGAACACGTCCGCCGAACGCACCCAGGTCGCCCAGATCGGCGTCGACGTGCTCGGCGCGACGAAGCTCACCACGATCTCGGTCGTCGCGGACAAGGCGCAGTACCGGGCCCTGCAGGCCACCGGTCTGCCGCTCAAGTACGTCGGCGACTTCGAGCAGCAGCTCAAGAGTCTCGGCAAAGTCGACTTCAAGGACCCGCAGCCGGGGCAGATCGGCACGCAGGACTTCCCGTCCGGCTACACGGGTTACCACAACTTCGCGGAGATGACGGCGGAGCTGCAGCAGACCGTCCGCGACCACCCGGCGCTGGCGAGCCTGCGCAGCATCGGCAAGAGCTACCAGAACCGGGACATCTGGGCGCTCAAGCTCAGCGACAACGTCGCGACCGACGAGAGCGAACCCGAGGTCATCTTCACCTGCAACCAGCACGCCCGTGAGCACCTGACGGTCGAGCAGTGCCTGCAGATCATCAAGCGCTACACCGACAACTACGCCACGCCGGCGATCAAGAGCCTGGTGGACAGCCGCGAGATCTGGTTCATCCCGATGGTCAACCCGGACGGTGTCGAGTACGACATCGAGACGGGCTCGTTCCGCGGCTGGCGCAAGAACCGCCAGGGCAACGGCACCGACCTCAACCGCAACTGGGGCTTCAAGTGGGGCTGCTGCGGCGGGTCCAGCGGCTCCAGCACGTCGGACACCTACCGCGGCACGGCGGCGTTCTCGGCGCCGGAGACCAACGTGATCAAGAACTTCGTGAACTCGCGCGTCGTCGGTGGCGTCCAGCAGATCAAGACGAACATCGACTTCCACTCGTTCTCGGAGCTCGTGCTGTGGCCGTTCGGCTACACCACCGCGAACACCGCGCCCGGCCTGGACGCGACCGAGGAACGCGCGTTCCGCACGCTCGGCCAGCAGATGGCCGCCACCAACGGCTACACGCCGGAGCAGGCGAGCGACCTGTACATCACCGACGGCAGCATCGACGACTGGATGTGGGGCCAGCACAAGATCTGGTCGTACACCTTCGAGATGTTCCCGAGCAGCGGCGGCCTCAACGGCTTCTACCCGCGTGACACGGCCATCGCGACGCAGACCAGTCGCAACGACCGCGCCGTCGACCTGTTCGTCGGCTACTCGGACTGCGTGAAGCGCGTCATCAACGTGAGCTGCTGATCCGGTCCAGCGCCTGATCGATCTCCTCAGGAGTGACGAAGTAGTGCGGGGAGGCCCGCACTACTTCGTCCAGGCCCCGCCGGGTCATGTCGATCAGCGTCGACCCGCTCTGCGACACCGTGACGGCGACGTCGCGCCGCCAGAGCCGGTCCTTGAGCTCCATCGCCGGCACCCGGTCGCTCGTGAACGTGACGATGCCGGACTGCCGTTCGCCGAGGTCCTGAACGGTGATGCCGGGGATGCTCGCGAGCCCCGTGCGCAAACGCTTGGCGCGGTCCCCCACCTCGGCCTCGATCACGTCCAGCCCCCTGGCCAGCGCGTACTTCGCGGCGGCGATCATGCCCAGCCGGTCCGCGACGCTGTACTCCCACAGCTCGAACACCCGCGCGTCGTCGCGCGGCTGGTAGCGGTCGGGCGCGACCCACTCCGCCGCGCTGTGGTCCATCAGGCGCGGCTTCAGCCTGCGCCGCACCTCGTTCCGCACCACCAGCGCGCCCGTTCCGCGTGGTCCGCGCAGCCACTTGCGCCCGGTGCAGACGAGCATGTCGTAGTCGTGGTGGCGCAGGTCTATCTGGCCGGTCGACTGGCAGGCGTCGAGCAGCACCAGCGCGCCGACCTCGCGGGCCTTCGCGGTGACCTCGTTGACCGGGTTGACCAGGCCGCCGTTCGTGGGCACGTGCACGAGCGAGATCAGCTTGACCCGCTCGTCCAGTTCCAGCGCGTCGACGTCGAGCTGCCCGTGCCGGTCGGACGGCAGCACCTCGATGGTCGCGCCGGTCTCCTCGGCGCGGCGCAGCATCGGCACCGCGTTGCCGCCGTACTCGACCTCGGTGACCAGGATCCGGTCGCCCTTGCCCAGCGGCACGGCGTCGAAAGCCGTGAGCCACGACCGGGTCGCGCTGTCGGTGAAGGCGACCTCCGAGGGCTCGCAGCCGAAGAACTCGGCCAGCACGCCGTAGCCCGCCTCGATGTCGGCACGGCGTTCCGCGGCGGCCCGGTAGCCGCCGATCTCGGTCTCCCTGCGCAGGTGCCCGATCACCTCGTCCACCACCTCGGCGGGCGGGATCGAGGAACCGGCGCTGTCCAGGAAGATCAGGTCGCTCACCCGCCCCACTGTGCCACCATCGAACTCATGGGGGATCAAACTTTTGGTTACAGCGCACAGGTAAGACCGTTTCTCTGGGTGTTCATCGTGGTGACACCGCTGGAGATCCTGCTCGTGGAACTGATCGTGCCGTGGTTCTGGCTGCGGGCCGTGCTGCTCGCGTTCGGGGTGATCAGCGCACTGCTGCTCGGATGGCAGCTGTGGATGCTCCACAAGTTCAAGCACTCGGTGGACGAGCGGTACCTCTGGCTGCGATACGCGCGTGAGTTCGAATACAGGATTCCCTTGGCCGCCATCGAAAGCGTGACGCAGGGCACGACGAGCCGGACGCTGCACAGGACGCGGTCCGTTGTGGACGGCACGCTGGTGCTGGAGATCTCCAACTCCACCAACGTTTCGCTGCGGTTGAACGAGCCGCAGGAGATCGACCTGGGCCGGCGCGGCGCGCACGACGTGACGAAGATCGAGTTCTGGACCGACGACCCCGACGGCGTGGTTCGCGCGCTGCGAAAATAGGCTCACCCGCATGGTGGAGATCCCCTACGGCAAGCGCATGCGGCCGAGGTACCTGCGGTTCCTGATCATCACGGCGGTCGGGATCGCGCTGGTCGCGTTCGCCCTGGACATCCCGTGGCTGCTCATCACGCTGATCGTCCTGGGCGTGCTGAACGCGGTCGTGTGCGTGGGCGCTCTCTACGTGCTGGCCAAGCAGCCGCACACGATCTCCGAGGACGAGCTGCGGCTGCGTCAGCTGGGGTTCTTCGACTGGCGCCTGCCGACCGCGGACCTCGGCGCGGCCCAGGTCGCCGAGCGCACCCACAAGGGGCAGCGCAGCGTCGAGGTGATCGGCGACGCGCTCGTCATCCAGTCGCTGACCAGGACGAACGTGTCCGTGCCGTTCCACGAGCCGCAGCTCGTGAACCTCGGCAAGACGGGCGTGCGGCCGGTCGAACGCGTCGAGTTCTGGGCGGACGACCCGGACCGCGCCGTCCGCGAGATCAACGCCCGTACTACTTAGGCTCCCACTTCTCCAGGTTCCACCACGGGCCCCAGGCCAGCGCGCCGTAGGAGTTCGGGTCGACCACGGGCTGGTAGCCGTTCCACGAGTCGCGCATCACGTACGCGTGCTCGGGGAAGACCAGCACCGCCATGGACGGCGTGGCGATGAAGGCCTGCTGGAAGAGCTTGTACGCCACCGCCCGCTGCGCCGGGTCGATGAGCTTGCGGCCGTTCTCGAGCGCGGCGTCGGCGGCCGGGCTGCCCTGGCCGCGCAGGTCGTAGAGCATCAGGTCGGGGTCGAACGGCGAGCCCTCGCCGTAGAGCAGCGCGTCCTGGGCCATCCGCGGCCGGATCGCCTCCCAGGAGAGACCTGCGAGCTGCACGTCGACGCCCACGGCCTTGGCGTCGGCCGCGAACGCCGTGGCCAGGTCGGCGCGCAGGTCGTCGCCCAGCGGGTACATCAGCGTGAAACGGGCCGCGACACCCTCGCGGACGCGGATGCCGTCCGTGCCGGGCACCCAGCCGCCCACGTCGAGCAGCCGCGTCGCCTCGGCCTTGTCGAAGCGGAACTTCGCGGTCGGGTCGAACTCCTCGGCCAGCGCGTCCGGCACCGGCGTGTACGCGATGGTGCCCTTGCCCTCGAGCAGGCTGTCGATCATGCCCTGGCGGTTCGCGGCGAAGTTCAGCGCGAGCCGGACGGAGGCGTTGCCGGTGACGGGGTTGGCCATGGGCAGCCGCACGGCGCGGTAGTCGGCGCTGCGGTGGTAGTTCACCTGCAGGCCGGACTTGGCGGCGAACTGCGTGGCGATCTTGGGCGGCAGCACCGTGCCGTCGAACTCGCCGTCCTGCATGCGGCGGGCGCGCTGGTTGTCGTCGGTGACGAAGACGACCGTGACCTTCTTGACCTTCGGCGCGCCGTCGAAGTAGCCGTCGTTGGACTCCAGCAGCAGCCGGTCGCCCTTCTTCCACTCGGTGACCTTGTACGGGCCGGTGCCGATCGGCTGCCCGTCCGGCTTCGCCTGCTCGCTGGGCAGGATGCCGAGCACGAGCAGGTGCGGGAACGCCGCCTGCGTCTGCGTCAGGGTGAACCGGACCGTCGACGGGTCGACCTGCTCGACGCCCTTGAGGGTGCTGAACCGCTCCTTGACCGGGTTCTGCAGCGCGGCGGTGTAGGTGGCGACCACGTCCTCGGCGCCGAACGTGCTGCCGTCGGTGAACTTCACGTCGCCGCGCAGCTTGACCGTCCAGCTCAGCCCGTCCGCCGCCGGCTCGGGCAGATCCGCCGCGAGCTGCGGGGTCAGCGACCCGTCCTGGCGGTGCTCCACGAGCCCGTCGTAGATCTTCGACACGCCCTGCACGCCGTAGCCGAGCAGCGGGTTCAGCGTGGTCGGCTCGTCGCGGTCGGCGAGCACGATCGAGGTGCCGTTCTGCCCACCGTCCGGGCGGGGTGCAGGGGTCTCGGTGCAGCCCGCGACGGCCAGCAACACGACTAGGAGCAGTGGGGAACGCACGAGTCGGACCCTACAGTGATCCCCATGCGCGTCGCCGTGAGTCAGATCAGCTCGACCACCGATCCCCGCTCCAACCTGGAGCTCGTCCGCGACGCGGTGCGTAGGGCCGAGGGCGCACGGGTCGTCGTGCTGCCCGAGGCGACGATGTGCCGCTTCGGCGTGCCTCTCGGGCCCGTCGCGGAGCCGTTGGACGGGCCCTGGGCGTCCGCGGTGCACGAGATCGCCGTGCAGCACGACGTCGTGGTGGTGGCCGGAATGTTCACGCCTTCCGGTGACCGGGTGACGAACACGCTTCTGGTGACCGGGCCCGACATCCACATCGGCTACGACAAGATCCACCTGTTCGACGCGTTCGGGTTCCAGGAGTCGCGCACGGTCGCGCACGGATCCGAGGTGGTGACGTTCGAGATCGACGGCGTCACGCTGGGCGTGGCGACCTGTTACGACATCCGCTTTCCCGAGCTCTTCCGCGCTCTGGCCGACAAGGGTGCCTCCGCCGTGCTCGTCAGCGCGTCCTGGGGCGCTGGGGCGGGCAAGAAGGAGCAGTGGGAGCTGCTGGTGCGGGCGCGTGCGCTGGACTGCACGTTCTTCGTCGTGGCCTGTGGGCAGGCGTATCCCGGGGATCTCGGGGTTGTGGCGCCCACGGGGATCGGGTACTCGACCGTCGCCGACCCGTTCGGGAAGGTCGTCGTGCAGTTGTCGGAGCAGCCGTCCGACACGATCGTCGACCTGGACCTCGACTCCGTGGCACGGGCTCGCGAGGTCCTGCCCGTGCTGGCGAACCGGCGCTTGACCTCCAGTTAGGTCGAGACAACAGGATCGAGGGCATGACACTTCCCTCGCTGCCCTCGTTCGTCCGCAACCGCAACGAGCTCGACGGCTTCAAGCTCTACCGCACCGGTGGCATGGCGTCCGACAGCAGGTCTGTGGGGTGCGTTGTGCTGGTCACGATCGACACGGACGACGAGGCGACCGCACGGGCGTGGGTCGACTCGGTGTTCGTCGCACTCGCCAGCGACCCGAACCCGCATCCCGGCGGCATCTCCGCCGCCTTCCACATCCGGGAGGACGGCAGACAGGTCATCAACTACGCGGAGTGGGTCAGCGCGCAAGACCACCTCGACGCGCTGTCGGACGGCAACGGCGTCGGCTCGAAGACCGCCGACTGGCGCCGGGTGCAGAACTTCCCCGGCGCCCGCGGTGTCGGTGTCGAGCGGTACCAGCCGCTAGCGCAGGTCCAGGCCGAGGTCGAGTGACGGGCTGGAGTGCGTGAGGCCGCCGACCGCGAGGTAGTCCACGCCGGTCTCGGCGTACTGGCGGGCCACGTCCAGCGTGAGCCCGCCGGACGCCTCCAGCTTCACGCCGTCCGGACGGACCTTCACGGCCTGAGCGCACTGCTCGGGCGTGAAGTTGTCCAGCAGCACCAGCTCCGCGCCTTCGGCCAGCGCCTCGTCGAGCTGCGCCAGGCTGTCGACCTCGACCTCCATCAGCAACTCCGGCGCGTGCGCACGCGCCGCCCGGATCGCGGCACCGACCGAACCAGCCGCGGCGACGTGGTTGTCCTTGATCAGGATCGCGTCGCCGAGACCCATGCGGTGGTTCACACCGCCGCCGGCGCGCACCGCGTACTTCTGCAGCAAACGCAGTCCCGGCAACGTCTTGCGGGAGTCGCGGACCGCGGCACCGGTGCCCTCGATCGCGGTCACCCAGCGGGCGGTCTGCGTGGCGATGCCCGACAGGTGGCAGATCAGGTTCAACGCCGTGCGCTCGACCGTGAGCAGGCCGCGCGTCGGGCCGGTGAGCACCAGGGCGGGTTCGCCGGGAACCGCCTTGTCGCCGTCGGCGGCCTCGGACAGCACCTCGATCTCCGGCAGGTAGCGCTGGAAAGCGGTGCGTGCCACGGAAACTCCGCACAGCACACCCGCCGCGCGAGGCATGATCTCGGCGGTCGCGACCGCCTTCTCCGGCACGGTCGCCAGCGTCGTGGCGTCGAGTCCGTAACGGAGGTCCTCCTCCAACGCGAGCTGGATGACCCGGTTCGCGTCGTCCCAATCGATGGTCATGCGACACCCTCTGCGAGAACAGGATCGGCCAGCACGGGCTGGCCGGTCGGGGTGAGCCGGACGAGCTGACTGCGTTGCCAAGCCGGTGAACGCTCGGTGAAGTCCGTGCGCACGTGGCAGCCACGCGACTCGGTGCGTTGCTGGGCCGCCGCGATCAGGGCGCGGGCGGCCATGGTCAGCGCCGCGTCCTCGACCAGTTCGCGCGACTCCAGCTGCTTGTCCACGGTGGACACGTCGAGCACCGAGCCGACGACGGCCAGACCTTCGGCGTCACGGCCGATCGCGGCGTAGCGGGACATCACGCGCTGGAGCAGGTCGCGGTCCGCCACTGGAGCGGTCGGCAACGAGACCTCCACGGCACGCGCGGGCGCGATCAGGCCGACAGCGAGGTCGGCGGCGACGGCCTCTGCGGCACGGGTGCCGCAGACCAGGCCTTCGAGCAGGCTGTTGGAGGCCAGGCGGTTCGCGCCGTGCAGGCCGGTGCGGGCGACCTCACCGACCGCGTACAACCCGGCGACCCCGGTGCGACCGTCGACGGTGGACACCACGCCGCCGCAGGCGAAGTGTGCCGCCGGGGCGACGGGAATCGGGTCCACGGCCGGGTCGATGCCCACCGAGACGCAGGCCGAGAAGACGGTCGGGAACCGGGTCGCCATGTCGTGCAACGCCGTCGCGTCCAGGAAGACGTGGTCGTCGACACCACCGGGCTCCAGCGCCATGTGCCGGGTGATCGCGGCCGCCACGACGTCGCGCGGGGCGAGGTCCTCGAGCGGGTGCACGCCCTTCATCACGCGGGCGCCGGTCGCGTCGATCAGCACGGCACCCTCGCCGCGGACGGCCTCCGTGACGAGCGGGCAGCGGCCACGTGCGCCACGGCCCGTGTAGAGGACGGTCGGGTGGAACTGGATGAACTCGACGTCCGCTGCCACCGCGCCGGCGCGCAGAGCCAGTGCCAGACCGTCACCCGTCGCCACCGAGGGGTTCGAGGTCGCCTGGTACATCTGGCCGAGGCCGCCGGTCGCCAGCAGCACGGCGGGCGCGGTCAGCACGCCGGGCACGCCGTTGCCGTCCAGCACCAGCAGGCCCGCGACGGCGCCGAGCGGCGTCTTCACGGCGTCGACCGCGACGTGGTTCTCCAGCAGGGGAACCCGTCCGTCCACAGTGGCCTTGAGCAGCGCTCGCTCGACCTCTGCGCCGGTCGCGTCGCCACCGGAGTGCACGACGCGGAACGCGCTGTGGCCGCCTTCGCGGGTGCGTTCGAGCAGGCCGTCCGGCTTCGCGTCGAACACGGCACCGCGCTCGCGCAGCCGGGCGACGGCCGCGGGACCGTCGGAGATGATCGCCGCGACGGCCACGTCGTCGCAGAGGCCCGCGCCCGCCGTCAGCGTGTCCTCGATGTGCTTCCCGACCGAGTCGCCGGGGTCGTGCTGGTCCTCCATGACGACGGCGACGCCGCCCTGGGCCCAGCGGGTGTTGCCGTCGTCGCCCGCGGCCTTCGTGACGACCAGGACCCGAAGTCCCAGCTCACGAGCCCGCAGCGCGGCGGTGAGACCCGCCACGCCCGTGCCGACCACGATCAGGTCGGCTCGCGCCTCCCAGCGCGCGGCCATCACTCACCGCCGCCGGGCTTGCCGATCTCGATCATGCGCTGCACGGCGCCCTGGGCGCGCTTGGCGGTCTCCAGGTCCACGTGCACCTCGTCCAGGCCGTCACGCACGCAGCGCAGCAGAGCGGCCGGCGTGATCATCTTCATGTAGGTGCAGGACGCGCGGTCGTTCACGGCGCGGAAGTCGATCTCCGGGGCGGCCTTGCGCAGCTGGTGCAGCATGCCGATCTCGGTCGCGACGAGCACCTTGGTGGCCTTCGTGCTGCGCGCCGCGGTGATCATGTCGCCGGTCGAGAGGATCTTGACCTTCTCCGCCGGGACGATGCCCTCGCCGCTCAGGTACAGCGCGCTCGTCGCGCAGCCGCACTCCGGGTGGATGAAGAGGTCCGCCTCCGGGTTCGCGGCGGCGCGCTCGGCCAGTTCGGGGCCGTTGATGCCGGCGTGGACGTGGCACTCGCCCGCCCAGATGTGCATGTTCTCGCGGCCGGTCTCGCGCTTGACGTGCGCGCCCAGGAACTGGTCCGGGCAGAACAGCACCTCGCGGTCGGCCGGGATCGAGCGCACCACGTCGACGGCGTTCGAGGACGTGCAGCAGATGTCCGTCTCGGCCTTCACCTCGGCGGTGGTGTTCACGTACGACACGACGACCGCGCCGGGGTGCTCGGCCTTCCACTCGCGCAGCTGCGCGCCGGTGATCGAGTCGGCGAGCGAGCAGCCCGCGCGCTCGTCCGGGATCAGCACGGTCTTCTGCGGCGCGAGGATCTTGGCGGTCTCGGCCATGAAGTGCACGCCGCAGAAGATGATGGTCTGCGCGTCCGACTGCGCGGCGATCCGGCTGAGCGCCAGGGAGTCGCCGGTGTGGTGCGCGATGTCCTGGATCTCGGGCAGCTGGTAGTTGTGCGCCAGGATGACGGCGTCGCGCTCCTTCGCGAGGCGCAGCACCTCGTCTCGCCACGCGGCGTTCGGCTCGACTCCGCCGTACACACCCGACGCGGTTCGCTCCACGGTTGCGGTAGCGACCATCACTGCCTCCTCGATCCGGGGTTTTCGCCTACTGGTCGAAAACGTGGCCGATAGTATCAGCCGGGTGGCAGGTGTGGGGCACGAAGTTCTGGCCGCTGTGTTGCGGGTGAGAGGTGCGTCACTCCAGGTCATGCTGTGGGAGCGCGCTCGGGAACCGCACGCTCACCGCTGGTCGCTGCCCGGCGGGGAGCTGCGGGTGGACGAGGACGTCGAGTCCTCCATTCGGCGTCAGCTGGCGGAAAAAGTCGACGTGCGACAGTTGTCACACGTCGAGCAGCTCGCCGTTTTCAGCGCCCCGGACCGCGTTCCCGGTCCCCGTGTCGTGGCGACGGCGTTCCTCGGACTGGTCCCTTCGGACGTCGATCCGGAGCGGCCGGCGGACACCGAGTGGCACTGCGTGGAGAAGCTTCCGCTGATGGCGTTCGACCACGCCTCGATCGTGCATCGAGCACGGCACAGGCTGGGCTCGAAGCTGTCGTACACGAACATCGGCTTCGCCCTCGCGCCACCGGAGTTCACGATCTCCCTGCTGCGCGACCACTACTCGGCGGCACTGGGCTACCGCGTGTCCGCCACGAACCTGCAACGCGTGCTCTCGCGCCGGTTGTTGCTGGAACCCACGGGTGGTACCGCTCCCCCCGGCCCGTCCGGCGGCCGGCCGGCGGCGCTGTTCCGGTTCAGCGCCAAGGGAATCTTGGTCACCGATCCGTTCGCCGTGCTCAGACCCCCGGGATCTGGCCGTCCGGCGGGCGGCGGGGGCACCACGTAACGTTGGGCGCGTGGCAGAGACGCTTCCGCTGTTCCCCCTGGGCACCGTGCTGTTGCCAGGGGCGTCTTTGCCGTTGCACATCTTCGAACCGCGCTACCGCCAGCTCGTCGTCGACCTGATGACCGGCTCGCTGTTCGGCCGCACGTTCGGCGTCGTGTGCATCAAGGAGGGCTGGGAGGTGGGCGCGGACAACGTCCACTCCCTGAAGGACATCGGCTGCTCGGCCGACCTCCTGGACGCCCGCCCGCTGCCGGAGGGCCGCTTCGACATCGTGACGCGCGGCGTGCGCCGCTTCCGGCTGCTGGACGTCGACACGACGACCGCGCCGTACCTGCTGGCCCACGTCGACTACCTGGACGACGCCCCGGTGCCCGAGGCCGCCCTGGAGGTGGTGCCGATCCTGGAACGCGGCGCCCGCGCGGCCCACGAACGCTACTGCGGCGCCGCCTGGCACCGCGAGGACTGGTCACCGCCCGCCGAGGACATCGACCTGGGCTCGTTGTCGTACCTGCTGGCCGCCGACTGCCTGCTGCCCGTCGAGGACCGGCAGCGGTTGCTGGAGGAGAGGTCGCCGGCTCGGCGGTTGCGGCTGGTTCGGCGGATGCTGCATCGGGAGACCGGGATTTTGAGCGCGTTGAAGGCGGTGCCGGTGCCGTTGACGGAGTTCGGGCACGTGCCGAGCCCGAACTAGGCCGGGCCAGGCCCTACCGGGCCGCGCCCGGAGCTTCTCGGAGTACGGCTGCGGGTGGGTGGCACCCTTCGGCGAGGTGATGCGGGGACCCGGTGCCGCCGTTCAGCAACCGGCCGCAGAAGGGCCCCGAACCGCCCGCGCGTCCGCCCCGTCGCCGTGGTCGCGCTGCCCTCGTTCCCGACCGCTGCGCCCTCGCCACTGAACGCGCCGCCCGGTGCCGACCTCGCCGTCCTCGAAACTGAACGCGCCGCCGTCGTCCCGGCCGCGCCGTCCTCGCCCCGACCGCGCCGTCCTCGCCCCGACCGCGCTGCCTTCGCCTCCAAGCTCGCTGCCTTCGCCCCCAAGCGCGCTGCTCTCGCCTCTGAAGGCCCAGCCCCCTCCCTGACCGCACCGCCCTTGCCCTCGAAACGCGCCGCCCTCGCCACTGAACGCGCCGCCGTCGTCCCGGCCGCGCCGTCCTCGCCCTGACCGCGCTGCCTTCGCCTCCAAGCGCGCTGCCTTCACCTCCAAGCGCGCTGCTCTCGCCTCTGAACGACCAGCCCCCTTCCCCGATCGCACCGCCCTTAGCCCCGAAACGCGCCGCCCTCGCCACTGAACGCGCCGCCGTCGTCCCGGCCGCGCCGCGCTGCCCCGCCCCTGAACGCGCCGCCCCGTCCCGACCGCGCCGTCCTCGCCCCGAACCCCCTGCCCCCCGACTCCGAACGCCCACCCCTCAGGGCGTCCCGGGCCGCGCCCGCAGACCGTTGAGCCCCACTCGGGGTCGCCAATCCCCGCGCCCGCAGCCCCGTTGAGCCGCACCCGCAGGCGCCATCAAGCCCATCCCGGGCGCGCCGATCGTCGGATCGTTGAATTGTGGCCTTGTGGGATTGTTGAACAATCCTTACTCTGAGGTCCACATCACACTCGACCACTCCTCCACCACGCTGCGAGGTGTCCCATGAGCACGTCCACGACCGAGGACACAGGCCGTTTCGCCTGGTTTCACAGTCTCGGCCAGAAGGGAAAGCGCGCGTTCGTCGGCGCCTTCGGCGGCTACGGGCTCGACTCCTACGACTACTGGGTCCTGCCCCTGAGCCTGGTCGCGATCACCGGCTACTTCGGCCTCACCAAGGCGGAAGCCGGCCTGCTCGGCACGAGCACGCTGCTCATGAGCGCCATCGGCGGCGCGGTGGCGGGCGTCATGGCCGACCGGTTCGGCCGGTCCAGAACGCTGATCATCACCGTGGCGGCGTACGCGTTCTTCACGGTGCTGTGCGGTTTCGCGACCAACTACGAGACGCTGCTGATCTTCCGCGCCCTGCAGGGACTGGGCTTCGGCGGCGAGTGGGCGGCCGGGGCGATCCTGGTGGCCGAGTACTGCAAGCCGAAGTACCGCGGCCGCACGGTGGCGTTCGTCCAGAGCGCGTGGGCGGTCGGCTGGGGGCTCGCGGTCGTCATCAACATGCTGGTGGCGAGCTTCGCGGACCCGGCCATCTCCTGGCGCGTCATGTTCTGGACGGGCGCGCTGCCCGCGATCCTCATCTTCTACGTGCGCCGCAACGTCGACGACGCGCCGGAGACCAAGTCGCAGCCCAAGGAACGCGGCACGTTCCCGAAGATCTTCCAGGGCCCGATCCTCAAGACCACGCTGTTCGCCTCGCTGCTCGCGACCGGCGTGCAGGGCGGGTACTACACGCTCGCGAACTGGCTGCCGGCGTTCCTGCAGACCGGGCGCGGCCTCACGATCATCGGCACGGGCGGCTACCTCGCGTTCCTCATCACCGGCGCGTGGATCGGGTACGTCTCCGGCGGGTATCTCACGGACTACCTGGGGCGCAAGAAGACCTTCGTGCTCTTCGCGATCGCCAGCGCGCTGCTGATCGTGGCCTACACGCAGATTCCCAACGGCGCCAACACGTTGGTCATGTTCCTCGGCTTCCCGCTCGGGTTCTGCATGTCCGCGATCTTCAGCGGCTTCGGCAGCTACCTCAGCGAGCTCTACCCGACGCAGCTGCGCGGCACCGGGCAGGGCTTCACGTACAACTTCGGGCGCGCGTTCGGGGCGGTGTTCCCCGGTCTGGTCGGGTTCATGGCCGACCGGATGGGCATCGGCGGTGCGATGCTGTTCGGGGCGGCCGCGTACGGAATCGCTGTCATCGCACTGATCTGGCTGCCGGAGACGGTCAACAAGGAGCTGGAATGACGACCGCGGGACGAGCGCCGGGCCAGGCGCAGGCCAACCTGATCGCCATCCCCAGGGACTGGGCGTACGACTTCCTCCTCTTCACCCACCGCAACCCCAAGCCGTGCCCCGTTCTCGACGTGCTGGACGCGGGCGAGACCGTCAGCGCCCTCAAGCGGGACGCGGACGTGCGCACGCACGCGCCGCAGTACCGCGTTTGGGAGAACGGCGTACTCGTTGCGGAACCCGAGAACGCGACCGACCACTGGCGCGACGACCTGGTGACGTTCCTGATCGGCTGCAGCTTCACGTTCGAGACGGCACTGACCAACGCTGGAGTGCCGCTGCGGCACGTCGAGCAGCAGAAGAACGTCTCCATGTTCGTCACGGACATCCAGTGCAGGCCGGCCGGACGGCTGCACGGCCCGATGGTCGTGTCGATGCGCTGGATTCCAGAGTCCCTTGTGGACATGGCGCACAAGGTCACCGCGCTCATGCCGTCGGTGCACGGGGCTCCGGTCGGCGCGGGAGATCCGCGAATGCTCGGGATCGGGAACATCGACGAACCCGACTTCGGGGACGCCGTCGAGCACGAACCCGGTGACGTGCCGGTGTTCTGGGCGTGCGGCGTGACGCCACAGGCGGTGCTGATGAAGTCCAAGCCGCCGTTCGCGATCACGCACGCGCCCGGTCAGATGTTCGTCACGGACATGCCCGACTTCGCCTATCGGGTCGGATAGGCCGCTGTGACAGACTGAAGGACGGCGCCTCGAGCCCTCAGCCGAGGCGTCGCCCCAGGTCGTCCAGACCGTTCCACGCCGTGCAGCAGCCGTACGCCAGCGCGGCACCGAGCGGCCACGCCATGATTCCCCACCACGTCTCCAACGCGGGCGCGATGAGCAAGGTGTCGTTCGCCTTGATCGACGCCGGCATCGGGTAGGCGCCCAGGGCCAGTTTGCTGCCCATCCACTGCGCCATCCACCCCGCCGCGAACGAACCGGCGGTCATCCCCAGCATCACGACGGGCCCGCGTCGCTGCCGCAGCAGCCACGTCGCGATCCCGGTGATCACCCCGGCGCCGAGCCCGATCAGCACGAACACCATCAGCGCGTCGAGCCGGTGGTAGCTCTCGATGCCGATCGGGTAGAACTTGCCGTCCTGCGGCGAGACGATCTTGAGCTGCGCCGGGGCCAGCCAAGACCACAGGTACGCGGCGGGCAGCCCGAACGCGAACGTCGTCAGCGCCACCACCACGCCCGGCAGCAGGTCCCGCTTCACCACGACCTTCGGCCGCGGCCGCATGTAGTAGTGGTAGACGTACGGCGGCTCCGGCACGGGTTCGATGCGCACCGGCGCTGCTTTCTCGTCCATTCGCGGAAGGTTACTACCGAGCCGAAGCGGTCTCTCCGTGGCGGCTGCAGCGCGCCGTCCAGCCGTCCGGGGTCACCTGGACGACCATGCGGCGCGCACACTCGGCGCAGTACCGCGGCGGGTCGATCATGGACAGGCGCTGACGGCAGAACGCGTGGTCGCCGTCAGCTTCCTCTTTGCCGCAGAAGGAGCAGTACACGGTCGTAATCATCACAGGGTCTGGCTCAGCGCCTTGATGGGCATCGACAGTTCCTCGAGCATGTCGAGGTCCTGCTGCGCGGGACGGCCGAGGTTCGTCAGGTAGTTGCCGACGATGATCGCGTTGATGCCGCCGAGCATGCCCTGCTTCGCGCCCAGGTCGCCGAACGTCAGCTCACGGCCGCCGGCGAACCGCAGGATCGTGCGCGGCAGCGCCAGCCGGAACGCGCCGACCGTGCGCAGCGCCTCGGCGCCCTCCACGACCGGGTAGTTCTCGTAGGGCGTGCCGGGGTTCGGGATGAGGAAGTTCAGCGGCACCTCGTCGGGCTCCAGCTCCGCGAGCTGCACGGCGAACTCCGCGCGCTGCGCCAGCGTCTCCCCCATGCCGATGATGCCGCCGCAGCAGACCTCCATGCCGGCGTCGCGGATCATCCGCAGCGTGTCCCAGCGTTCCTCCCAGGAGTGCGTGGTCACGACCTCCGGGAAGTGCGAGCGGGCCGTCTCGAGGTTGTGGTTGTAGCGGTGCACGCCCATCGCGACGAGCTCGTCGACCTGCTCCTGCGTGAGCATGCCGAGCGAGCAGGCGATCTGGATGTCGTTGCCATCCTCGCGGATGGCCTTGATGCCGTCGCGCACCTGCGAGAGCAGCCGCTTGTCCGGGCCGCGCACGGCCGCGACGATGCAGAACTCCGTCGCACCGGTGTCGCGGGTCTGGCGTGCCGCGCGGACCAGGCCGGGGATGTCGAGCCACGCCGAGCGCACGGGCGAGGGGAACTGGCCCGACTGCGAGCAGAAGTGGCAGTCCTCAGGGCAGCCGCCGGTCTTGAGCGAGACGATGCCCTCGACCTCCACCTCGGGGCCGCACCAGCGCTCACGGACCTCGTGCGCGAGCGCCAGCAGATCGGCGATCCGGTCCTCCGGGAGCTCCAGCACCTTCAGCACCTGAGCCTCGGTGAGCCCGACGCCTCGTTCGAGCACCTGCTCACGAGCTTCGTCCAGCACGTCGATCTGTTCCGGCGCTGCGGTCACGGTCTCTCCTCCTCGGTGGCCTGGCGAGCCAGTGTGCCTCACTGAATCCTTCATCGTGGAGCGACGTAGATCACTGGACCGCGAATTGAGCCGCGAACGTCTCCGGGTCGAACTCGCCGCCGAACCACGGTGAAAACGATCTCTTGGCAACGGCCAGGAAATCCACAGAACCGAGCTTCGTCACACCTTGGGGCAGCGCGCCGAGCAACGGGGCACCCGCCGCGTCCGGCAGGTCGGCCAGGTTCGTGAGCGAGGCGAGGTCGGGGTGCGACGGCCAGCTGCCGACCACGACGCCGATCGCCTCGAGCCCACGCCGCTGCAGCGCCTCGGCCGTCAGCGCGGTCGTGTTCAGCGTGCCGAGCCCGGCTTGAGCCACGATCAGGACAGGGGCGTTCACCGCCCACGCGATGTCCGCCAGGGTCGTCCCGGCCTCGTCGAACCGCACCAGCAGCCCGCCCGCGCCCTCGACCAGCACCAGGTCGTGGGCCGCGTCGAGCGCGGTGACCTCGGCCGCGACCTCCTGGGGGCGCACGGTGGCCATCCCGGCCCTGCGCGCCGCCGTCGCGGGCGCCAGCGGGTCGGGGTATCTGGCCAGCTCACGGGTCGTCACGTCGCCCGCCAGCCGCGCCACCTCCGCCACGTCGCCCGGCTCGCCGGGCAGCAGGCCGGTCTGCGCGGGCTTGAGCACCGCGACCCGTCTGCCTTCTGCCCTGGCCAGCGCCGCGATGCCCGCGGTCACGGCGGTCTTGCCGACCTCGGTCCCGGTTCCGGTGATCACCAGCACGCTCACAGGCAACAACCCTAAGGCGTCACCTACCGTGACGGCATGACCGAGCAACCGATCGTGATGTACGGCGCCGAATGGTGTGGTGACTGCCGCCGGGCCAAGTCGTGGCTGACCCGCAACAACGTGCCGTTCACCTACCTCGACGTCGCGAACGACGACGAGGCGCGCGACAGGGCGATCGAGATCGCTGGCCGCAAGAACATCCCCGTCGTCGTGTTGCCGAACGGCGAGTTCCTGGTCGAGCCGACCGACACTCAGCTCGCCGCCGCGATCACGCCCTGACAGATCGCCGCGATGTCGTCGTCCGTGCTGATGAACGGCGGCATCGTGTAGATCAGGTCGCGGAACGGCCGCAGCCACACCCCCGCGTCCACGGCAGCCTTGGTGGCTCGTGCCATGTCCACGGGCTCGTGCAGCTGCACGACGCCGATAGCGCCCAGCACGCGCACGTCCCGAACGCTGGGCAACGCGCGTGCGGGCTCGAGTCCCGCCGTCAGACCTGCCGAGATGCGCGCGACCTCACGCTTCCAGTCCTGGGACAGCAGCAGATCGATCGACGCCAGCGACACCGCCGCCGCGAGCGGGTTGCCCATGAACGTCGGCCCGTGCGCGAGCACCGGCACCTCGCCCTTGCTGATCCCGTCCGCGACCCGTGACGTGCACAAAGTGGCGGCCATCGTCAGATAACCACCGGTCAGCGACTTGCCGAGGCACATGACGTCCGGACTGACGTTCGCGTGGTCGGCACCGAACAGCTCGCCCGTGCGCCCGAAGCCCGTGGCGATCTCGTCGAACACGAGAAGCACGTCGTGTGTGTACGCAAGCTCACGCAGCACGTGCAGGTAGCGCGGGTCGTGGAACCTCATGCCGCCCGCGCCCTGCACGACCGGCTCGACGATGATCGCCGCCAGTTCGTGAGCGTGCTCCTCGATCAGGTCGGCGAGGTGCTGGACGTACGCGGTGTCCATCTCGGCCGGCGGCGCGTCCGCGAACACCTGCTCCGGCAGAATTCCACGCCACAGCGAATGCATCCCGCCCTCGGGATCGCAGACGGACATCGGGTTGAACGTGTCGCCGTGGTAGCCGCCGCGCCACGTCAGCAGGCGGCGCTTCTCCGGCCGGTTCTGCGAACGCCAGTACTGCAGGCACATCTTCACCGCGACCTCGACCGACACCGAGCCGGAGTCGCACAGGAACACGTGCTGCAACGGCTCGGGGGTGATCTCGACCAGCTTCTCGCAGAGCCTGATCGCGGGCTCGTGCGTGAGCCCGCCGAACATCACGTGGCTCATCCGGCCGAGCTGGCCGGTGACGGCCGCGTCCAGCACGGGGTGGCGGTAGCCGTGAATGGCCGCCCACCAGGACGACATGCCGTCCACGAGCTCGCGGCCGTCCGCCAGCGTCAGCCGGACACCCGAGGCCTCCGAGACGAGCAACGGTTCCTGGGTGCCCGGCATCGGGCCGTACGGGTGCCAGACGTGCGCCTGGTCGAGCTTCAGCAGGTCGTCCACCCGGCTGAGATTAGGCGAGGCGAACGGGCAGGGTGTGCAGCCCGCGGATGAGCGTGCTGTCCCGCCACCCCAACGTCTCCGGCTCGGCGGCGAGCGTCAGGTTCGGGAATCGGGCGAGCAGCGCCGTGAGCGCCACGTCGAACTCCAGCCGGGCCAGCGGCGCGCCCAGGCAGAAGTGGATGCCGTGGCCGAACGCCACGTGGCCCTGCGCGGACCGCGTCACGTCGAGCTGGTCGGCGTTCTCGTAGCGCTGCGGGTCGCGGTTCGCGGCGATCAGCGACACCATCAGGATCTCGTCCGCGGGCACCGTGACGCCACCGAGCTCGATCGGGTCCTTGGTGTAGCGGAAGGTCGCGACGTTGACCGGGCCCTCCAGCCGCAGGAACTCCTCGGTGCTCGCAGGGATCAGCTCCGGGCGGTCCTTGAGGATCTGCAGCTGCTCCGGGTTGCGCAGCAGCGACAGCACGGCGTTGCCGATGAGGTTCACCGTCGTCTCGTGGCCCGCGACGAGCAGCAGGAACGCCATCGAGATGAGCTCTTCGGTGTTCAGCCGGTCGCCGGAGTCGTCGGCGTGCACGAGAGCGGAGAAGAACGTGTCGTTCGGCTCGGCCTCGGCGATCGCCGTGACGTGCTGGAACAGGAAGCCGGCCATGGAGGACGCGGCGAGCTGGACCTGTTCGGGCGTGCCGAAGGACAGCAGCTGGTTGGACCACTCGCGGAAGTCGTCGCGGTTGTCGATCGGGATCCCGAGCAGCTCACAGATCACCGTGATGGGCAGCGGGAACGCGAACGCCTCCAGCAGGTCGACCTCGTCGCCGTCGTTCAGCTTCGCGATCAGCTCGGCCGCGATCTCCTGCACGCGCGGGCGCATCAGTTCGATGCGGCGGGCGGTGAACGCCTTGGTCACGAGCTTGCGCAGCCGGGTGTGGTGGGGCGGGTCCAGGTTGAGCATGTGGACGGCCAGCGTGGGCTCGACCTCGCGGCGCACGTGCGTCTGGGTGGCGTGCTTGGCCATCAGGTGGCCACCCTCCTGGATGTTCTTGCTGACCCTGGGGTCGGTGAGGGCGATCTTCGCCTCGTCGTACCGAGTGACAAGCCAGGCTTTGAGGCCGTGCGGCAGGATCACTTCCTGCACCGGCCCCTCGGCACGCAGCAGGTCGTGCACCGCGTGCGGGTTCTGGATGTAGTCGTCGGGCAACCGGGTGAGTGTCGTCACCTCACCCAGTTAACCCCGTTTACTCAACCCTCGCCACTATTTCTCGAGCGAACCCCGTTCCTGGACTGTCCACGTGTTGCCGTCGAGGTCAGCGAAGTCGAAGAAGCTCGCGTAGTTGCGTCGCGCCGGGTCCCTGCCGGGGGCGAACCCTCCCTGCCAGGCGGGCATGCCCGCCTTGTGCCGCAACGGCCCTACCTGCACTCCGCGCCCGGCGAGGTCGCGATGCGCAGCCTCGATGTCGCTCACCACGAGGTAGTTGCCGACACCCGTGCCGAACTGGATCGAACACCCCGATCCCGGTGGAGTGAGCTGCACAACGCGGAATTGGTCATTGGGCCGATAGTCGACATCCAACTCGAATCCGGCCATTTTCGTGTAGAAGGTGATGGCCCGATCAACGTCGCTGACGGGCAGCGTGACGACCTCGATGCGGTAGTCCACGTCAGACCAGCACCTCGCCGCCGTCGACGCCCAGCGAGACGCCGGTCATGAACGTGTTGGTGAGCGCGAACAACACCGCGGCGGCGATCTCGTCCGCCTGCCCGACGCGTCCGGCCGGGCTCGTGGCCTCACGGGCGGCGAACAACGCGGCCTTCTTCTCCGCGCCGAGACCGTCGTAGGCGCCGGTGTCGATGGTGCCGGGCGAGATCGCGTTGACCCGGATCGGCGCGAGTTCGACGGCGAGACTCCTGGTCACCGCGTCCACGGCGGCGTTGGTGGCACCGACCGCGAGCATGCCCGGCATGACCTTGCGGGCGGAGGCGCCGGAGAAGAAGACGAACGAGCCGTCGCGCGGCATGCGCGGCGCGAAGTGCCTGGCCAGCAGGATAGGGCCGATGACCTTGACGTCGAACGACGCCCGCACGGCGTCCCGGTCGAGGTCCGCGACGGTGCCCCGCGCCCTGGCCGACGCGGTGGACACGACGTGGTCGACGCTCCCGACCCGTTCGGCGAGCGCGGCGACACTGCTCTCGTCGGTCAGGTCGACGTGCTCGTCCTGGTTGCGCCCGGCCAGGACGACGGTGCCGCCGGCGTCGCGCACCCCGGCCGCCACCGCCCCGGCGATGCCGCTGTCCCGGCCGATGACCAGTACCTTCATCGCTGCTGCTCCTTGATCTCGTCGGGGGTCAGGCCGCGGTCGACCCCGTGCGGCACAACGGTTTGCCCTGGCTCCAGCGCCAGCTTCCGGTCGTCGAGGAAGACGTCGACGACGTCGGGTTCGAACGAGACCCAGTCCGAGATCTGGCCGACCTCGGCCCATGCCTCCGGGTACGACCAGGCGGCGCGCTTGCGGTCGCCGATGTCGTAGTAGCTCGCCAAACCCTTGTAGGGGCAGAAGGTCTCGCCTTCGACGAGCTTCAACGCCGCCGCGTCGATGTCCTCGCGCGGCACGTACCAGCGCGTCGCGAAACCCGATTCGTACAGCGCCAGCGGCCTCTTCGTGTCCGCGACGATCCGCTCGCCGTCACGCACGACGAGGTGCCGCGAGGTCTGCCGGATGTCGACGCGGTGGTACGGATCGGCCGCGTGCCCGAGGACGCGCTCGTCCTCCTCGTAGAACGCATCCATTGCGCGCCAGGCGAAAGCGACTCGGCCCTCCAGCACCTTCGCGTGACCGGGCAGGTCGACGTGCTGCCACGCCGCGTGCTTCGCCGCCCCCACCGCGAACCACGCCGTCGCGCCTAGGTCGCGGTGGTTCGTCGTGCGTGTCTCGGCCTCGAGGCCCGTGACGTCACCTCGCGGGAAGTACGCGACCGGATAGCGGCCGGGTTCGTGCAGCAGCACGACGTCCTCGCTGTCGGCGATCCACTCCCCCGCGTGCTTCACCCGCATCCGGCGGCGCAGCGGTTCGGCGAACAACAGCCGCTCCGGCAACGGTTCCGGCGTGAGGAACCGCCCCACGGCCTTCACACCCAGCGGTCCCTGCTGCCACGACAGACCCATGACCATCTCCTAACCCTTTAAGTTATGGTTGATAGTTAGGCAGAGCGTCCTATAACCTGTCAAGGGTCACTTTGGAGGTTAGGAATGCTGCTCGACCTGCTGAACACGACACCCGTGCTGGACGACGGGCAGCACGACGTGCTCGCGGAGGAAGGCCTGCACTGGCTGGCAGCGCACGACCAGCCGTCCTCCGACGACGAACTGCGCGCGCTGATCGCGGCACGGGACGCCTTGCAGGCCGTGGTGCGCGGCCAGGAGGAACCGGCGGCGCTGGCCCCGTTCGTCGAGGGCGTGCGGCAACGGGCCGGCGTCGGCGCGGACGGCGTGACGTGGGAGCTCGACCTGCCAGAAGGACGCACCGCCGCCGCCCAGGCCGTGCTCGCGTGGGACGAACTGCGCCGGTCGAGCCCCGGCCGGCTGCGCCCGTGCGAGAACCCCGACTGCAGGCTGTTCCTGATCGACCACAGCAAGCCGAACAGCGCCCGCTGGTGTTCGATGGCCGTCTGCGGCAACAGGATGAAGGCCCGCCGCCACTACCAGCGCACGCGAGGGGACAAGTGATGGCCCGCCTGCTGTCGCTCAACGTCGGACTGCCGAAGGACATCTCCTGGCACGACCGGACCGTCCACACCGGAATCTTCAAGCAGCCGGTCGCCGGGCCGTTGATGGTCCGCAGGCTCAACATCGACGGCGACGGCCAGGGCGACCTCGGCGGGCACGGCGGCGAGAACCGCGCTGTTCTTGTGTACCAACGGGAGTCGTACGAGCACTGGCGGTCGGAGCTGGGCCGCGCGTTCGAGTACGGCCAGTTCGGGGAGAACTTCACCGTCGAGGGCCTGGCCGACGCCGAGGTGCACATCGGCGACCGGTTCCGCATCGGCGCGGCCGAGTTCGAGGTCACCCAGCCACGTGTCACCTGCTACCGCGTCGGCATGCGGCTGGACGAGCCGCGCATGCCGTCGTTGATGGTCGCGCATGGCCGCCCCGGCTTCTACCTGCGGGTCATCACCGAGGGCGAAGTCCAGGCAGGCGACGAGATCGTACGCACCGAGGTCGGCCGGCACCGGATGAGCGTGGCCTCGATCGACGCACTCCTCTACCTGCCGGACCGCGACACCGAGCAACTCCGCAAGGCCGTCGACATCCCCGCCCTGAGCCCCGGCTGGCAGGGCTCGTTCCACGACCTGCTGGCACCACCGGAGCCCGAACCCGTTGGCTGGGAAGGATTCCGGCCGTTGCGGGTCGAGGCGATCACCCAGGAGAGCCCGTCCATCAGGTCGTTCCGCCTCACCGGTGACGACCCACGCCCCGAACCGGGCCAGTACCTGACCGTGCGCACACCGGCGGGAGTGCGCAGCTACTCGATCTCGGCGGACTCGTACCGGATCAGCGTCAAGCGCGACGGCGTGGTCAGCACCTGGCTCCACGAGCACGTGCAGGTCGGAGACGCGCTCGACGTCGCGGCGCCGCGCGGAGAGTTCGTGCTGAAGCCCGGCGACGAACCGGTGGTACTGCTGTCGGCGGGGGTCGGCGTCACGCCGGTGCTCGCGATGCTGCACGCGCTCAAGGGAACGGGCCGCGAGGTCTGGTGGGTGCACACCACCCGCTCAGCCGACCACGCTTTCGCGGCCGAGGCAGCGGGACTGCTGGCAGGAATGCCCCGCGGCCACGAACTGGTCCACCTCACCACCGCGACCGGCCGCCGCCTCACTCCGGCCGACCTCGCCGCCCTGCCCGCCAGCGCGAGCGCGTACCTCTGCGGCCCCAACGCTTTCATGGACGACATGCGCGAGGCCCTCATCGGCCTGGGCCTCGCCCCGGCGCGCATCCACTCCGAACTCTTCGGCGCCCGCTCGGCCATCAACCCGGGCCTGATCGGCACCAGAACCGTCGCACCGCACCAGCCGGTTCCTGAAGGCACCGGTCCGAAGATCACGTTCGCCCGCAGCGGCCTCACGGTGGCGTGGCGCGAGGACGAGTCCCTGCTCGATCTCGCCGAGGCCTGCGACGTCCCGACCCGCTGGTCGTGCCGCACCGGCGTCTGCCACACGTGCGTGACCCCGGTGCTGTCCGGCACGATCACCACCCGGCCGGACCCGCTGGAACCACCGGCTCCCGGCAGCGCGCTGATCTGCTGCGCGCGACCGGAAACCGACCTGGTCCTGGATCTCTAGCGGTGGATCGTGATGCCGCGGATGGTCTTCAGGTCACCGAAGAGCGACGGCGTCGTGTTGACCCGGAAGTTGCCCACCACCATCATCTCCTTCGACTTGTCGCGCTTCTGCACCTCCAGGTGCACGGCGACCTGCCCCTCGTGCGACTTGAACACGCTCTTCAGTTCCTCGATCAACTCGGGCGTCAGCGTCTTGGTCTGCAGCCCGAGGACGAGGGGCGGGTCCGCTCCGGGGTTCGCCTCCGCGTCGCTGATGTCGAGCGGGACGACACCGTCGCCGAAGATCGCCATCTTGTCCTCGCGCCAGTTCACCCGGCCCTTCACGCACACGGCGGAGTCGAGCTCCAGGTCGTCGCGCAGCACCTCGTAGGACTTCGGGAAGAACAGCACCTCGATGGACGCGTCCAGGTCCTCGATCACCGTGATCGCCCACGGCAAGCCGTTCTTGTTCACCCGGCGCTCGATCGACGAGATCATGCCCGAGACGATCAGCTCGCCTTCCTTGGGCGGATCGTCGAGCACGACGGCGATCGGCCGCGGCGCGAACTTGCGCAGGATGCGTTCCGCGCCGTCGAGGGGGTGCGAGGACACGTACAGCCCCAGCATCTCCTTCTCGAGGCTCAGCATCTGCTTGCGCGGGTACTCCTCGGCGCCGAACTTGAGGTGCGCCAACGGAGAGGTGCTGTCGTCCTGGTCGTCGGCGCTGTCGCCACCGAACAGGTCGAACTGCCCCTCCGCCTCCTTGCGCTTGATCGGGACGACGGCGTCGACCGCGTCCTCGTGCACCTGGATCAGCGACAACCGCGGGTGGCCGAACGCGTCGAACGCGCCTGCCTTGATCAGTGACTCGATCACGCGCTTGTTGCAGGCGACGAGTTCGGACTTGTCCATGAAGTCCGTGAAGGACGTGTAGTTGCCCTTCTCCCTGCGGCTCTTGATGATCGACTCGACGACGTTCGCGCCGACGTTGCGGATCGCGCCCAGACCGAAGCGGATGTCCGTGCCGACCGCACCGAAGCGCAGCGCCGACTCGTTGACGTCCGGCGGCAGCACCTTGATGCCCAGGCGGCGGCACTCGGCGAGGTAGACCGCCGACTTGTCCTTGTTGTCACCGACCGACGTCAGCAGGGCGGCCATGTACTCGGCGCGGAAGTTCGCCTTGAGGTACGCCGTCCAGTACGAGATCAGGCCGTACGCGGCCGCGTGCGACTTGTTGAACGCGTAGCCGGCGAACGGGAGAATCGTGTCCCACAGCGCCTGGATCGCCTCGTCGGAGAAGCCGCGCGGGTCGTTGCGCATGCCCTCCTGGAAGCCCGCGAACTCCTTGGCCAGAACCTCGGCCTTCTTCTTGCCCATGGCCTTGCGGAGCACGTCCGCGCGACCCATCGAGTAGCCCGCGACCTCCTGGGCGATGAACATGATCTGCTCTTGGTAGACGATCAGACCGTGCGTCTCGCCGAGGATCACCTTGAGCGGTTCCTCGAGCTGCGGGTGGATCGGCTTGACTTCCTGACGGCCGTTCTTGCGGTCCGCGTAGTCGTTGTGCGCGTTCACACCCATCGGACCGGGGCGGTACAGCGCGCCGACCGCGACAATGTCCTCGAACGTCGTCGGCTGCATGCGGCGCAGCAGGTCGCGCATCGGCCCGCCGTCCAGCTGGAACACGCCGAGCGTGTCACCGCGGCCGAGCAGCGCGTAGGTCTCCGGGTCGTCGAGCGTGAGCTTGTCGAAGTCCGGGACCGCGTCCTTGCCGCGGTTGGCCTCGATGTTCTCGATCGCGTCGCCCATCACCGTGAGGTTGCGCAGCCCGAGGAAGTCCATCTTGAGCAGGCCGATGTTCTCGCACGACGGGTAGTCCCAGCCGGTGATGAACGAGCCGTCGTCGCGGTACCAGAGCGGGATGGACTCCGTCAGCGGGTCCTTCGACATGATCACCGCGCAGGCGTGCACACCGGCGTTGCGGATCAGGCCCTCGAGACCGAGCGCGGTGTCGAAGATCTCCTTCACCTGCGAGTCGGTCTCGAGCAGCGACCGGACCTCGGCGGCCTCGCCGTAGCGCGGGTGGCTCTTGTTGACGATGCCGTTGAGCGGGATGTCCTTCGCCATGATCGGCGGCGGCAGCGCCTTGGAGATCTTGTCGGCGATCGCGAAGCCCGGCTGACCGTGGTGCACGCGTGCCGAGTCCTTCAGCGCCGCCTTGGTCTTGATGGTGCCGAACGTGATCACCTGGGCGACCTTGTCGGCGCCGTACTTCTCGCTGGCGTACCGGATCATCTCGCCACGACGGCGGTCGTCGAAGTCGATGTCGATGTCGGGCATGGCGGTGCGCTCGGGGTTCAGGAACCGCTCGAACAGCAGGCCGTGCGGGATCGGGTCGATGTTCGTGATGCCCATCGCCCACGACACGGCGGCGCCCGCGGCGGAACCACGGCCGGGACCGACGCGGATGCCCACGCTGCGGGCGTAGCTGATCAGGTCGGCGACGATCAGGAAGTACGCCGGGAAGCCCTTGTCGATGATGACCTGGGCCTCGAAGTCACAGCGCTTGATGTACTCGTCGGGCACTTCCTGGCCGGTGAACCGCCACTCCAGGCCGCGCCGGATCTCCTTGCGGAACCACGAGGCCTGGTCCTCGCCCTCGGGCACCTCGAAGTTCGGGATCCGGTCCTTGACGCTCCAGATGTCGTCGTAGGACTCGACCATCGACGCGACGAGCAGCGTGTTGTCGCACGCCTCCGGCAGGTCCTTCCAGATCTGCCGCATGTCCTCGGAGGACTTCAGGTAGTAGCCGTCGCCGTCGAACTTGAACCGGTTCGGGTCGGTCAGCATCTTGCCGGACTGCACGCAGAGCAACGCGGAGTGCGTGTCCGCCTGGTCCTTGGTGACGTAGTGGCTGTCGTTGGTCGCGAGCGGCGGGATGCCCAGCTTCTTGCTGATCTCCAGCAGGCCGTCGCGGACGCGGCGCTCGATGTCGAGGCCGTGGTCCATCAGCTCCAGGAAGAAGTTCTCCTTGCCGAAGATCTCCTGGTAGTCGGCCGCGGCCCGGAACGCCTCGTCGACCTGCCCGAGCCGCAGCCGGGTCTGCACCTCGCCGGACGGGCAGCCGGTCGTCGCGATGATGCCGTCCGAGTGCTCCGCGACGAGCTCGCGGTCCATGCGGGGCTTGTAGTAGTAGCCCGTCTTGCTCGCCTCGGTGTGCAGGCGGAAGAGGTTGCGCAGGCCGTCCGCGTTGCGCGCCCACATCGTCATGTGCGTGTAGGCGCCGGCACCCGAGATGTCGTCGCTGCGCTGGCCGGGATCGCCCCAGGCGACCGGCTTCTTGTGCAGGCGGTTGTGCGGCGCGAGGTAGGCCTCGATGCCGATGATCGGCTTGATGCCGGTCTTCATCGCCGTTTGGTAGAACTCGTCGGACCCGTACATGTTGCCGTGGTCGCTCATACCGACAGCGGTCATGCCGAGCCGCTCGGCTTCCTCGAACAACGGGGCCACCTTCGCCGCGCCGTCGAGCATCGAGTACTCGGTGTGCACGTGCAGGTGCACAAACGAGTCCGCCACCGGCAACCCCCTTGTATAGCAAGCGTTTTAGCGCGAATGAGGCGAACGGGAAGGCCCCTGGCGCTCGTCGAGACTAGCCGACTTGCTTCGGCTCAAGAAGCCGACCCGCCAATGAGCCGGCGAACTCCTGCGACAGCGAAAAAAGACCGCATTGTACGTCCTTCGAAGGTCATCGGTGCCGCACGACAGCGCACGTTGCCTTGATCTCGATCAGGTATGCGGTGTCACGAAGATCGCGACCGCCAGGTAGCGTTCTTTTCGTGGTGCCCCCCGATCCCGTAGACGCCCGCCTGCTCGCCGTTCTCGCCGAGTCAGGTCGCGCCGCCGTGCACGAGATCGCCCAGCGCCTGGGGATGGACCCACGCGAGGCCGCCATGCGTCTGATCACCCTCTCCGGCAGTGGCCTTCCGCTGCTGGTGGGCGTGGAGTGCGACCCGAACGGCGTGCGCAGGGCCCTCGCGAACGCCGCCGCCTACGGCAGCTACGTGGGCGGTCCGCCGTCCGGCCCGTACGCGGTGAACCAGAGCGGCCCCCACCCGGTCCAGCAGCAGCCCTACCCTCAGCAGGCGCCGGTCAGCCAGCCGTTCCCGGCCCAGCCGCAGGCCACCTGGGGTCCGCCCCAGTCCGCCGGCTGGGTGCGCGCGGACCAGCCGCAGCCCAAGCCCTTCTCGCGCACCGGCAAGATCGGCACGGCCCTGGAGGCGGACAGCCTCGAAGGCGCCCGCCTGTCGATCCAGCTGATCGAGGTCGTCGACCCGGCGGACTTCCTGTTCACCGCGGCCGGCTACAAGCTCGCCGAGGGCGAACGGGCCGTCGTCGTGCACACCGAGGTGACGAACACCTCGCAGGTCCCCTACACCTCGCTGCCGGACATGTACCTCGTCCTGGTCACCAAGACCGGCGAGACCGTGACGAAGGCGCCCGTCTCGCTGTCCTCGCGGCCCGCGCACAAGCTCGGCGTGGCGCCGGGCGAGACCGCTGGCGGCCACAGCGTGTTCGTGCTGCCGGACGCGACCGAGGTGATCCAGGTCCGCTGGAGCGTGCGCCCCGAGGTGGACCTGAACACCCTCGTCTGGACCGTCGAGGACTAGAGCAGCGCCAGTGCTGCCGCGTGCACGCCAGGCGCGGCCGCCAGGTACTCACGGGTCGTCAGCTCCCACGGCTTGCCGTCGAGATCCGTGACGACACCGCCCGCCTCCTGCACGAGCAGCACACCCGACGCGTGCGCGCGCACGTTGTCGTACTGCCAGTGCACGTCCATCCGTCCGGCCGCGACCTGGGCGAGCTGGTGGGTCACCGGCACCGAGATCCGGACGTAGAGGGCTTCCTTCGCCATCGCGCTGTAGGCGGCGCCGACCCGGTCCGCCATCTCCGGGCCCTGGCCGGGCTGGGCCTGACCGGTGCCGGCCAGCGCGCCGTCCAGCGAGGTCTTGTCCGAGACCTTCAGCCGGACGCCGTTCAGGAACGCGCCGCCGCCCTCGGTGGCCGTGAACATCTCGTCGAACAGCGGGAAGTAGACGACCGCGAGCACCGGGCGGCCGTCGCGGACCAGGCTCACGCCGATGTTCCAGTCCGTCATGCCGTGGACCGCGTTCATGTTGCCGCCGACCGGGTCGACCAGCCACCACTCGCCCGCTTCGAGCGGGCCGGAGCCGTGTTCGTCGTCGAGCCAGCGGGCGTCCGGGTTGATCGCCTCCAGTTCCGGCTTGAGCAGGTCGACGACGGCGGCGTCGTTGGCGCGGACCGCCTCGACGATCTCGGTGAGGCTGGAGGCGCGGGACTCCGTCGAGTAGCGCTTCAGCATGCGCGCTCCGGCACGGCGGACGGCGGCGGTGGTGGCGGTGAGCATGGCTTCCTCCAAGATTGACTGTCATGCAAGCGGATCTGAATCTGTTGACCGTGCTGGACGCCCTGCTCGAAGAGGGCAGCGTGATGGGAGCGGCGCAGCGGCTGCACCTGTCGTCACCCGCGGTCAGCCGCACGCTCGGGCGGATCAGGAAGGTGACCGGCGACGACATCCTCGTGCGGACCGGCCACACGATGACGCCCACGCCGTACGCGCTGGGAATCGCCGAGGAGGTGCGTCGGCTGGTGCGGGAGGCCAACGCCGTGCTGGCGCCGAGCCGTGAGCTGGATCTGGCCGAACTCGACCGCACGTTCACGGTGCAGTGCCATGACGCCCTCGCCTCGTCGGTGGTGCCGGCGTTGGTCGGCCGGATCGCGGAGCAGGCGCCCGGCGTGCGGTTGCGGGTGCTCGCCGAGCAGTCCGCCGACACCGACGACCTGCGGCACGGCCGGGTCGACCTCGAACTCGGCGGTGGCGCGCCCGACCTCCCCGAGTTCCGCTCGGAGACGCTCGGCACCGACCCGCTCGCCGTGGTCCTGCGGTCCGGCCACCCGTGCACCGAACTGGATCTGCGCGCGTACGCGGCCTATCCGCACGTGGTGGTCTCCCGGCGTGGCCGGCTGACCGCCCCGATCGACGAGGTGCTGGCCGCGGAAGGCCTGCGGCGCAAGGTGATCGCGACCGTGGCGACTGTGCACTCGGCCCTGCAGATCGCGGCGGCGAGCGACGCGCTGGTGACCACCACGACGATCCTCTGCCGGCCGTTGATCGAGGCGTTCGGGCTGGTCACCCGGCCGCTGCCGACCGAGTCGCCGGAGGCGCCGATCAACTGCAACTGGCACCAGCGCTACGACTCCGACCTCGCCCACGCGTGGCTGCGCGACCTGGTGCGGACGACCCTCGCCGACGTTCTAGCCCGGTAGCGGCAGCGCCACGACGCCGGGAAAGCGCGGGTTCTCGGCCTCGTCGAGCATCGCGGCGGCGACGGTCTCGCGGCTGACCTTCGCGGTGAGGTCGAACGGCGGCGCGGCGTCCAGGCCGACCGTGCGACTGGAAGTCAAAGGCTCGTCGCTGAGCACCCCGGCGTGGAAGACGGTGCCACCGGCGGCGAGGACGGCGTTGTCGGCCGCGATCTTGTCCGGGATCCGGTCGCCCATCACCTTCCACAGCACCGCGGCGCCCTCGCCCGCCGCGTCGGCGGACGCGCCCGTGCCGTACGCGCCGAGCCAGATGATCCGGCTCGGTCCGGCGGCGACAACGGCCTTGGCGCCGTCGAGCAGGACGCCCGCCCGGTCGGTGCCGAGACCGGACAGGACGACCGAATCGGCGTCGATGGTCAACGACGTGCTGACGTCGCCGGCGACCTTGCTCAGGTTCGGGTGGTCGAGGGGGATCCGCTGCGGGTCGCGGGCGATCGCGGTGACGACGTGGCCGCGCTCCAACGCCTGGCGGGTGAGGGCGAGACCGGTTCGGCCCGAGGCCGCGAGAATGGTCAGGTGCATGCCAAGAACGCTATTGAGCTCACCGATTAACATCAAGTGCAACGTAGTCAACCGGTGATTTACCCAAACGCAATCAGCCCTCTTCGCGCAGCTTTTCCAACGCCGAAGCCAGGTCGTCCGGGTACTCGGACGTGAACGAGACCCACTGTCCGTCGGCCGGGTGGTGGAACCCGAGCTGGCGCGCGTGCAGCCACTGCCTGGTGATCCCGAGCCGCTTGGACAACGTCGGGTCGGCCCCGTACGTCAGATCGCCGACGCACGGGTGGTGCAGCGCCGAGAAGTGCACGCGAATCTGGTGCGTGCGACCGGTTTCCAGGTGCACCTCGACGAGAGAAGCGGCGCGGAACGCCTCCATCACCTCGTAGTGGGTGATGGACGGCTTGCCGTCCTGCATCACGGCGAACTTGTAGTCGTGCTTGGGGTGACGGTCGATCGGGGCGTCGATGGTGCCCTTGATCGGGTCCGGGTGGCCCTGCACGATCGCGTGGTAGACCTTGTCGACGGTCCGCTCTTTGAAGGCGTGCTTCAGAGCCGAGTACGCGGACTCGGACTTCGCGACCACCATCACGCCGGTCGTGCCGACGTCGAGCCGGTGCACGACGCCCTGGCGCTCGGCGGCACCGGACGTGGCGACGCGGTGGCCGGAGGCGAGCAGCCCGCCGACGACGGTCGGCCCGGTCCAGCCCGGCGACGGGTGCACGGCGACACCGACGGGCTTGTCGATGACGATGATGTCGTCGTCCTCGTGGATGATCACCATGCCCTCGACGGGAATCGCCTGGACGGTGACCGGCTGCGGCGGCGCGGGCAGCGTGATCTCCAGCATCGACCCGGCGATGAGCCGGTCGGACTTGCCGACGACCCGGCCGTCGACCAGCACCTCGTCGGAGTCGGCGATGGCCGCGACGACGGTGCGGGACAGGCCGAGCAACTTCGCGAGGCCGGCGTCGACGCGCATGCCGTCCAGACCGTCGGGAATCGGCAGCGTTCGGTATCCGCTCACGCGGGGTGCCTCGACCTTCTTCTCCTTGCAGAACCTGCTGAACCTACCAGGAGCAGCTACTTCGACTCCGCCGCACCATCGGACTCCACGGTGCGCGTGGGCTCCACGACGAGCGCGGGCTCGTCCTTGTGGACGGTCCCGTCGTAGTCGTGCCGCAGCAGCGCCAGCACGATGATCGTGGCACCACCACCGACGATCGCCATGTCCGCGACGTTGAACACCGGCCACACCTGGCCGTACGGGTCGAACAGCGACAGGAAGTCCACGACGTGGCCGCGCATCGGGCCCGGTTCGCGGAACAGGCGGTCGGCGAGGTTGCCGACGGCGCCGCCCAGCACCAGGCCGAGGCCGACGGCCCAGGGCTGCGAACGGAGGTTGCGCGAGATCCAGAGGATGAACCCGGCGACACCCAGCGCGATCAGCGCGAGGATCCACGTCTGGCCCTCGGCCAGGCCGAACGCGGCGCCGGGGTTGCGGACGAACGTCAGGTAGAGCACGCCGCCGAAGAGCTTGATCGGGTCGGCGCCCTCGAGGAACGCCACGGACACGACCTTGGTGAGCACGTCCAGGGCCAGCACGACGCCCGCCAGGAGCGCGAGGGCCTTCGTCTGGAGGTCCGGCAACGAGCCCGAGATCGAACCGGAGATCGAGAACTCGTCGTCGTCCTCGTCCGCCTTGGCGGGGGACTCGGCGGGTTTCCCCTCCGCCTTCTCCTCCGCGGCCGGCTCCTCGACCACGATCGCGGGTGTCGCGACCGTCTCCGGCTCGCTGACCTGCGCTTCCACCGGCTTGTCAGCGACCTTGTCGGCCGCCTTCTCGGTGGCTTTCTCCGCGGCCTCGGCCTCGTCACTCACCAGGTCATTGTCCACTACAGGGACTACGCGAGGAACGGCGGCAGGGTTCGGTTGTCGTCCTGCGGAACCCAGCGGCCGTCGCGCTGCGCGTAGGTCCACTTCGGACCCTCGGTGACGAGAGTGCGCAGCGCCGCGACCAAACGATCGACGTGCTCAGCCGTCGTGCCGAGGCCGATCGACGCGCGCACGGCGCGTTCCTCGTGCGATCCGACCTGCTTGACCAGACGACCCACGATCACGTGCGCGCAGAACGCTCCGTCGCGCACACCGATGCCGTACTCGGCGGACAGCGCCGCCGCGAGGAAGCCCGCGTCGAAGCCGGAGATCGTGAAGCTCACGACGCCCACCTTGTCGGCGTCGGTCAGGATCGCGAGCTCGCGCAGACCGGGGATCGTGCGCAGGCCGTTCTGCAGGCGCGTCAGCAGTTCCTGCTCGTGCGCGACGGTCTGCTCCCAGTGCCGCGACAGGATCTCGCAGGCCGCGGCCAGCGCGTGCACGCCGACGACGTTCGGGCTGCCGGCCTCGTGCCGCTCGGGCACCGCGGACCAGGCCACGCCGAGACGGTCACCGTGGTCGGTCACCTTCGAGGTCGCACCGCCGCCGACCAGGTACGGCTGGGCCTGCTGCAACCAGTCCGCGCGACCGACCAGCACACCGGCGCCGAACGGCGCGTAGATCTTGTGGCCGGAGAACGCGATGTAGTCGACGCCCAGCTCACGGACGTTGATCGGGCGGTGCGGGGCGAGCTGCGCGGCGTCGAGCGCGATCCGCGCGCCATGACGGCGGGCGACCTTCGCGAGCTCGGCGACCGGCCACAGCTCCCCCGTGACGTTGGACGCCCCGGTGACGATCACGAGCCGAGGACCGACCGGGGCGGCGGCCAACGCCCGGTCCAGCGCGACAACAGCAGCACCGGACGAAGACGGAGCGGGAACACGCTGAACGTTCGGACCGCGCCACGGCAGCAGCGCCGCGTGGTGCTCGCTGTCGAACAGGACGACGGCGGTGTTCTTGGGAACGCTGCGCGCCAACAGGTTCAGCGAATCGGTGGTGTTGCGGGTGAAGACGACGGTGTCGGAGGAGTGCGCCCCGACGAACCGGCGGATGCGGTCGCGGGCCTGCTCGTAGACGCGGGTCGAGACCTGCGAGGCGAACCCGGCGCCGCGGTGCACGCTGGCGTACCAGGGCAGCAGCTCGTCGACGGCGTCGCGCACTTCCTGAAGACAGGGTGCCGATGCCGCGTGGTCGAGGTTGGCGTAGGTGACGCGCTCTCCGGTGACGAGCGGAACCCGCAGGTCAGCGCCGACGACAGCCGGGACGGCGGTGGTGGTTCCAGGGGTGATCGCGAGCGTCATCGAGCTGCCTCCGAGGCCAGGGGCCCCGTTGTGCGAAGGCCCGCGCTTGACCGGCGCCCCACGCGCCGGACCAGGTCCTCACCAAGGGCACCCCACCGCGGTTGGAGGGTTGCCGGCCAGCAAGCTTGGGCTTGACGCTGGCTCTCATGACCTGCCGACGACGTTAGCGGAGGCCGACGCGCCCGTCGACACCTGATTCAGATGCTGGGAAGCGTCGGTGACCGACTAATCGCCGGTCTCGCCCTTCCACCGTGCGTAGCGGCCGGCGCGGTCGACGGCACGAACGCGCCGCTCAGCGGCATCGCGCGCTTCCTCGGTGGTGACGATGAGCAACTGGTCGTCCGTCTGCAGCCGGGTCGTCGGTTGTGGCGTGAAACTCTTTCCCGAGCGCACCACGAGGCTCACCGTGGCGCCGACGGGCAGCCGAAGTTCGGTCATGTAGACGCCGTGCAGCTTCGACCCGCGCTGGATGTGCACCTGCAGCAGTTCGGCGCCCAGCTCGTCGAGCGGCGAGGAGTCGACCTGGACCTCCTGCGCCTCACCCGCCTTCACCAGCCCGAGGCGCCGGGCGAGGAACGGCAACGTCGTGCCCTGCACCACCGTCAGCACGATGACCAGCACGAACACCACGTCGACCAGTTCGCGCGCGCCCTCGACCCCCTGGATCAACGGGATCAGCGCGAACACGATCGGCACCGCGCCGCGCAACCCGGACCAGGACAGGAAGGCCTGTTCGCGCCACGGCACCTTGAACGGCAGCGAGGACAGGATCACCGACAGCGGCCGGGCCACGAACGTCAGCACCACGCCCGCGACCAGCGCGGGGAACAGCACGTCGAGCAGCCGCGACGGCGAGGCGTAGAGGCCGAGCAGCACGAAGAGCCCGATCTGGGCGAGCCAGCCGAGACCTTCGGCGAACGAGAGGGTGTCGGCGCGGTGCGGCAGGCGGGCGTTGCCCAGCACCAGCGCGGCGACGTACGTGGCGAGGAATCCGGACGCGTGCGCGAGGTCGCCGGCCGTGTAGGCCATGACGCACACCGCCACGGTGGCGAGCGGGTACAGACCGGTGGAGGGCAGTGCCGCGCGTCTGAGTCCGGCCCCGCCGAGATACCCCAGTGCGACACCGATGAGCGCGCCCGCGCCCAGTTCGTAGACGACCAGCAGCGGCGCGGTCCACGAGATCTGATCGGACGAGGCCAGCAGCACGACGGCGATGTAGACCGGCGCGTCGTTGAGGCCGGACTCCAGTTCGAGCGCGCCCGTGAGCCGCGGCCCCACGCCTAACGAGCGCAGGACGCTGAACACGGCGGCCGCGTCGGTGGACGACAGCACCGCGCCCCACAGCAACGCCATCCGCCAGTCGAGGCCCAGCAGGAAGTGCAGCGCCGTCCCGGTCACCGCCACGCTCACCACAACGGCCACTGTGGACAGTGCGACGCCCAGCCACAGCGAGGACTTCACCGCGTTCCAGCGGGTCGTGATGCCGCCCTCGGTCAGGATCAGCACGAGTGCCGCGATGCCGAGGGACTGCGTCAGGTCGGCGTCGTCGAACTTGATGCCGAACGCGGCCTCGCCGAGCAGCACGCCGATGCCGAGGTACAGCAGGAGTGAGGGCAGCCCGAGTCGCGTCGACACCCGCACCGCGATCACGGAGATCAGCAGTACGGCCGCGCCGATGCCCAGAACGACCGTGACGTCACCCACCTGGACCATTCTGGTTGATCACCATCGATTCCGACGAATCCGACGATCGCATCTAGCGGGCTCATGCGCGGTGGAGCATGTTGATCTGTGGCTCAATCCCTAACCCCTGCACGGAGTTGAACCATGAGGATCCTGATCGCGCTGGCGGCCGCCTTGATGGTGACCGGAACCACAGCAGCGCAAGCGGCCGCCCCTGCGGCTTTGGCAGCACCGAACATCAGCGTCGCGAACGTCCAAGCACACCTGAACCAGTTCCAGTCGATCGCCAACGCCAACGGCGGCAACCGCGCTCACGGACGTCCGGGGTACCTGGCCTCGGTCAACTGGGTCAAGAGCAAGCTCGACGCGGCCGGCTTCACGACGCGCGTGCAGTCGTTCACCTACGGCGGCGCCACCGGCTACAACCTGATCGCGGACTACCCCGGCGGCGACGCGAACAACGTCGTCATGCTGGGCGGCCACCTCGACAGCGTCACGGCGGGCCCCGGCATCAACGACAACGGCACGGGTTCCGCGTCGATCCTGGAGGTCGCCCTCCAGATGAAGGCCACGAACTTCCAGCCGACCAAGCACGTCCGGTTCGGCTGGTGGGGCGCGGAGGAACTCGGGCTGCGCGGCTCGACGGCCTACGTGAACTCCCTGTCCACCACCGAGAAGTCGAGGATCAAGGCGTACCTGAACTTCGACATGACCGGTTCGCCGAACCCCGGCTACTTCGTCTACAACGGTGCCGACGGCCAGCCCACCGGTTCGGTGGCGCTGCAGCAGCGGCTGCAGGCGGGCTTCACCTCGATCGGCGTCCAGACCGAGTTGACCAACGTCGGCGGCCGCTCCGACCACGCGGCGTTCGCGCGGGCCGGCATCGCGACCGGTGGCACCTTCACCGGCGCCGAGGTGACCAAGACCTCGGCACAGGCGGCGAAGTGGGGCGGCACGGCCGGTCAGGCCTTCGACCGGTGCTACCACCGCTCCTGCGACACCACGTCGAACATCAACGTGACGGCTCTCGACCGCAACGCGGACGTGATCGCCTACGCGTTGTGGAACACCGCGGCCTGATCACTTCGCGGTGAGCACCTGCACGGCCTCGTCGAGCACCGGTTCGACGAGGCCGGGCAGGGTCACCCACATCTGCGCCTGACCGAGGTAGAGGCTGAACGCGATGAGCGCGCGCTTCTTCGCGTGCTCGTGGTCGAACCCGAGTTGCTCGAACAGGTCGGTCAGGTAGTTGAGGCGTTTCTCCGTGACGCGCCGCAGGACCGGCGCGATGACCTCGTTCTCGGCGCTCGCCTGCAACGCCATCTCCACCGAGCCCTTGCGGCCGCGGTCGAGCACCGTGCCGAACAACGTCCTGAGCTTGTCGCGCGGGGACTTCTCCGCCTCGACCAGCTCGATGACCTTCTCGGTGTGCTCCCGCTCCCACCGCTCGACCGTCGCCTTCAGCAACGCCTCGCGGTTCGGGAAGTGGTGGTAGACGCTGCCCTTCGTGGCTCCGGCCCGCGCCGCCAGAGGTTCGATCGCGACGGCGTTGAGCCCGCCCTCGGCCAACGCTCTCAGCGCTATCTCAGTCCAGTCGTCCTGATTCCTCCGCACCACGCTTCCATACGCTACCGTACGTTTCAGGAACATACGGCAGCGTATGGAAGGGGATCCTCATGATCAGGAACATCCACACCCGCGACCTCGGCGTGCCCGCGGGCCCGTTCGTCGACCGCATCCAGGAACTCTGGCCGCCCGCGTGGGGCAGGCAGGAGTTCGACCGCCCGCTGGGGGTCGGCGCGGACGGCGGCCACGGCCCGATCCGCTACCACTGCACCTCGTTCACCCCCGGCGAGTCGATCACCTTCGCGTTCCGGGAGGGCCACGGCACGCACACCCTGTCGGCGTCCGGCACGGTCATCCGGCACGAACTGGTCGGCGACTTCCCCTTGGCCGCGCGGATCCGCTGGGCCTTGGTGGTCCGCTGGCTGCACGACGCGTGCCTGGAGGACCTGTTCGACAACTTCGAGCGCGCGGCGGGACGCGAGCCCGCCACACCGGCCAGGTGGTCCCCCTGGGTCCGGCTGGTGCGGCGGGTGATCGTCCCGCGGACGAACCGTCAGGCGCAGCGCAGCTTCACGGGACCTTCCCAGTAGCGCCCGCCGAACACGTCACCGCTCTCGCTGAGCACGCTCGGGAAAGCGACACCGTTGGGCAACGGGTCGAACCGGCCGTTCGCGCGCCGCACCCCGATCCCCGACTCCCAGTACGACAACTGGTCACCGGCGTCGTTGGAGGCCAGGACCGCACGACCGGGCATGGTGCGGACGATCTCGCCTCGCAGGTTCCACTCGACCGAGGTCCCCAGGTAGTCGCCCTTCACCGCGGACGCCCCGTAGACGCGGCCATCCCTGATCGAGGTCGCGAACGCCTGGTAGTGCCCCTGCAGCGGCGGGAGTTCGGTGCGCGCACCCTCCCGGTTCCACACGTAGTACCGCTGCGGGGCCTCCCGCCTGAAACCACCGAACACGTTGCCCGCGTCGTCGATTCCCCCCAACCACCACTCCCCGTCGTCGGTGCCTTCGAGCACATGGGGAGTGGCGGACCCGGCCGGCCACATCACCAACGCTCCTCCGGACGTGCCGACCACGTCGCCGGCGGTGTTGATCGAGTGCACCGTCGACGACCTGCCGGGCAGCTCCTCGAGCTTCTCCTCACCACGCCACAGGCCGTCCTCACCCGCGCTGAGCAGCACCCCGTTCCGGTTGATGTCGAAGGCGGCGCGGTCTGCGGGGAACGTCACCGTCCGCGGCACCTCCTGATGCCAGACCACGACCGTCCCGAGCCCACTGGTCGAGGTCAGCCAGTCGCCGTCACCACCGAGTGGACCGAGCGAGTACTGACCGGCGGGAACCGGCAGGTTCGTCATGACCCACCGGCACCCCTCCTCCGCCTGCACCGCGGCAGGCGCGATCAGCCCACCCGTGACCAGCACCGCGACGCCCATCGTCAGGCGCCATCCCCCAGCAACCATTCGCCACACCTCTCAGAGAGATCAACCGATCACCTGGAGGTGTCCGCACCTACGAGAGGTGTTGCATCCGATCCTTCACTCGCAGCGGGCGTGCACCGGCGTGTAGGTGCCTGCGCGGTACGACCAGCCGTACAACGACCCGTCGTCCGCGAACTCCTCGTAGACCGCGGGCAGCGGAGGCTGTTCGACCTGCCCGCCGGCACGCCAGACCGTGGACGGGCCGGGGACGTCACCGCCGTCGGTGCGGCCCAGGACGTCGCCGGACGACGTGATGTCCGTGGCGTCGACCGATCCCTCCAAGGTGCGGACGACGTTGCCCCGCAGGTCCCACTCCACGCCGATCGGGTTCGCCCAGTGCTCCTGCGCCGAGAAGCCGACCGCTCGGCCGTCGCGGATGCCCTGGACCCTGGTCTCGCTGTACCCGCGCAGCGGACGTAAGAGGGTGCGCGCTCCCGCCTCGTCCCACACGTAGGACTGGGTGGGCTCCCCGGTCTGGCCCAGCCGCCAGGCGGCCACGCGGCCCTGTTCGTCGATGCCGGCGACGGTCCAGCTCGCGGTGTCGTCGGTGCCGGCGACCGGGCGCGGGTCCGCCGACCCCGCCGGCCAGATCGCCATCGAGCCGCCGGAGTGGCCGACCGCCGTGCCGGAGGCGTTCAACGCGGCCGCCCAGGCGTAGTTGGATCCCGGCAACGGGTTCAGCTCCACGCCACCGCGCCGGGCGTGGCCGTCCGGGGAGGTGATCAGGACGGTGCCCGAGGCGTTGACGTCGTTCGGGAACTCGCCGGGCGCCAGCGGCAGCGACTCGACGGAACCGTTGTGCCACAACAGGGCTACTTCTCTCCACGGAGTCTCGGTGCCCGTGCCCAGCACGTAGCTGCCGTCCGCCGCGGCGCCGGTGACGGACGAGAACTCGGTGTCCGCCGGCAACGGCAGGTCAGTGGACGTCCACGTGCAGCCCGCCGCCGACGCCGACACCGGTGTCAGCAGGCTCAGCGCACTCACGGACGCGATCAGCAAAGCCTTCATCTCGCACTTCCCCCAGTCGAAACCTTGGCAATCCCTTGCGGGTCGACCTGGTTCCGACCGTAGTGACGAGATCTGACATTTTTCTTGAATGCGCAGGAAGCGGGGCCGCCGTCCGAAGACAGCGACCCCGCTTCCTGCTACTTCACCCGAGGATCAGGCCTTGGCGACAGCGACCTTCACCTTCAGGCCGTCGCCGACCGTGCCCTCCGAAGAGCCCTCGCCGAACACCACCGAGGTCGTCAGCGTCTCCGACTGCACGAACTCCAGGTGCGGCTCCACGGCGGAACGCACCGCGTCCGGCAGCTCCAGCGTCAGCGTGATCCGGTCGGACACGTCGAGCTGAGCGTCCTTGCGTGCCTGCTGCACGACGCGCACGAGGTCACGCGCGACGCCCTCGGCCTCCAGCTCCGGCGACACCACCGTGTCGAGCACGACGACACCGGCACCGCCCGGCAGAGCGGCCGTGGCGGCAGGATCCGTTGCCACCAGGCGCTGTTCGTACTCGCCCTCGAACAGCTCGACACCGGCGGCGACGATCTTGCCGTCCACTTCGGACCAGTCGCCGGCCTTGACGGCCTTGATGACCTTCTGCACGTTCGGCCCGAGCCGCGGTCCGGCCGCACGGGCGTTGACGACCAGCTGGAACTGCCCGTAGGCGTCGACGTCCGTGGACAGCGACACCTCCTTGACGTTGACCTCGTCGCGCACGATCTCGGCGAAGTCCTCCAGCGAGCCCGCCACCGGCGACGCGACCGTCAGACGCGCCAGCGGCAGCCGCACGCGCAGCTTGTTCGCCTTGCGCAGCGACAACGCCGTCGAGCAGACGTCCCGCACCTCGTCCATCGCCGCCACCAGCGCGTCGTCCGCCGGCAGGTCCGACACCGACGGGAAGTCCGTCAGGTGCACGGAACGGCCACCGGTCAGCCCGCGCCACACGACCTCGGTCGTGTACGGCAGCAACGGCGCCGTCACGCGCGTGACGACCTCCAGCACGGTGTGCAGGGTGTCGATCGCGTCCTGCTCGCCGTCCCAGAACCGCTGCCGCGACCGCCGCACGTACCAGTTCGTCAGCACCTCCAGGTACTCACGCACCAGCTGGCACGCACCGGAGATGTCGTAGACGTCCATGGCTGCCTGGACGTCGCGCACCAGGTCGTGCGTCTTCGCCAGCGCGTACCGGTCGAGCACGTTCTTCGAGTCGACGCGCCACGTGCCCTCCTTCCCGGAAGCGTTGGAGTACAACGCGAGGAAGTACCAGGAGTTCCACAGCGGCAGCACCGCCTGGCGCACCGCGTCCCTGATGCCGCGCTCGGTCACCACGAGGTCGCCACCGCGCAGGATCGGCGACGCCATGAGGAACCAGCGCATGGCGTCCGAACCGTCGCGGTCGAAGACCTCGTTGACGCTCGGGTAGTTCTTCAGCGACTTGGACATCTTCTGGCCGTCGTCACCGAGCACGATGCCGTGCGCCACGCAGTCGCGGAACGCGGGCCGGTCGAACAACGCCGTCGCGAGCACGTGCAGCGTGTAGAACCAGCCACGCGTCTGCCCGTTGTACTCGACGATGAAGTCGCCGGGGTAGTGGTTCTCGAACCACGCCGCGTTCTCGAACGGGTAGTGCACCTGCGCGAACGACATCGAGCCCGACTCGAACCAGCAGTCGAGCACGTCCGGGATCCGGCGCATGACCGACTGGCCGCTCGGGTCGTCCGGGTTCGGCCGCGTCAGCTCGTCGATGAACGGCCGGTGCAGGTTGTCCGGGCGCACGCCGAAGTCGCGTTCCAGCTCGTCCAGCGACCCGTACACGTCCGTGCGCGGGAACTCGGGGTTGTCCGAGGTCCACACGGGCAGCGGCGAGCCCCAGTACCGGTTGCGCGAGATGTTCCAGTCGCGCGCGTTCTCGAGCCACTTGCCGAACTGGCCGTCCTTGATGTGGCCCGGCACCCAGTTGATCTGCTGGTTGAGCTCGACCATCCGGTCCTTGAACTGCGTGACCGCGACGAACCACGCCGACAGCGCGCGCTGGATCAGCGGGTTCGCACACCGCCAGCAGTGCGGGTACGGGTGGTCGTAGGTCTCGTGCCGCAGCAGCAGGCCCGCGTCCTTGAGGTCGCGGATGATCAGCTTGTTCGCCTCGAAGACGTGCACGCCCTGGTACGGGGCCACCTCCGCGGTGAACTTGCCGTCCGGTCCGACCGGCACGACGACCTCGATGCCCGCCGCGTCCGTCACGACCTTGTCGTCCTCACCGAACGCCGGTGCGATGTGGACGATGCCCGTGCCGTCGTCGGTGGTCACGTAGTCCGCGGCCAGCACCTGGTGCGCGTTCTCGCGACCCACGAAGAAGTCGAACGGCGGCAGGTACTTCTTGCCGACCAGGTCCGAACCCTTGTAGCGGGCGACGACCTCGGGCTCCTCGCCCAGCTCACGCGCGTACGCCGCGACCCGGGCCTCGGCCAGCAGGTACTTCTCGCCATCGGTGCCGACCACGGTCACGTAGTCGACGTCCTGGTGCACGGCGGCGGCCAGGTTGCTCGGCAGCGTCCACGGCGTGGTCGTCCAGACCAGCGCCTTCTCACCGGACTCGAGGCGCAGCGCGACCGTGACGGCCGGGTCCTGCCGGTCCCGGTAGGCGTCGTCCATCTTGGTCTCGGTGTTGGACAGCGGCGTCTGGCAACGCCAGCAGTACCAGAGCACCCGGAAGCCCTCGTAGATCAAGCCCTTGTCCCACAAGGCCTTGAACGCCCACATGACGCTTTCCATGTAGTCGAGGTCGAGCGTCTTGTAGTCGTTGTCGAAGTCGACCCAGCGGGCCTGTCGCGTCACGTACTCGCGCCACTGGTCCGTGTACTGCAGCACGGACGTGCGGCAGGCCTCGTTGAACTTCTCGATGCCCAGCTCGTCGATCTCGTGCTTCTGCGTGATGCCCAGCTGCTTCTCGGCCTCGTACTCGGCCGGCATGCCGTGCGTGTCCCAGCCGAACCGGCGCTCGACGTGCTTGCCGCGCATCGTCTGGTAGCGCGGCACGACGTCCTTGACGTAGCCGGTCAGCAGGTGTCCGTAGTGCGGCAGGCCGTTGGCGAACGGCGGGCCGTCGTAGAAGACGAACTCGTTCGCGCCGTCGTCGCCGACCGGGTTCCGGTCGATGCTCGCCTGGAAGGTCTCGTCGTCCTTCCAGTACCCGAGCACGTCCTGCTCGAGGTTCGGAAAGGACGGCTGCGCCGGGACCTCGTTCGCGCCGGCCCTGGGGTAGGCCATCTCCACTGCTCCTCGCGGTCAGATGCGACACGCGAGGACGACACGCCGATGTGGCTCGGCCTGCCGCGGTACCACCCCGCTTGCCCGCCTTGCGGCGAGCCTCTCGTTCTTCGGCTGTGACGGGCCGGTCCCGTCCGGTTCTACTGAGGTGCTCGCGCACCCGTTCTTCCGGAGGCTCCCCGGTGATGGCCGGATCGGTGCCTGTAGCTACAGGGTACGGGCGGGCGCAAACCGTATGCTCGCCGGATGACGTTGACCATCGCGTTGTCGATCGTGCTGGCCCTGCTGTTCGTGGCGACGGGCGCGGGCAAGCTGTTCGGGGCGAAGGCGTCACTGGAGGCCCGCGACCACTTCCGGATGAACCCGGCGCTGTGGCGCACCATCGGCGCGCTGGAGTGGGCCGGTGCGGCAGGGCTGGTCGTCGGCCTGGTCACGTGGGAGTGGGTGGCGCACGCCGCCACCGTGGGGCTCGGGCTGCTGATGGTCGGCGCCACGATCACCCGGCTGCGGTACGACTCGAAGCCGTCGGGCGTGGTCGTGGACCTGGCGCTGCTGGCGTTGCTGATCATGCTGCTGTTCCTGGACCGGTGAGGCACGAGTTCCGCGTCCTCGGCGCACCTGAGATCCGGCTCGGCGCCGACCTCGTCGACGTCGGCCACGCCCGCCAGCTGAGCGTGCTGGCGGTGCTGCTGGTGGACGTCAACCAGGTCGTCGGCATCGACAAGCTGCTGGCACGGGTGTGGGGCGACGCGCCGCCGCGGCAGGCCAAGGCCGCGCTCTACAGCTACATGTCCCGGCTGCGGACGGCGCTCGGCGGCACCCCGATCGTGCGCCGCTCCGGCGGGTACGTGCTGGAGACCGACCCGGAGTCCATCGACCTGCACCGGTTCCGCTCGCTCGTGACGCTCGGACGGCCCGCCGAGGCCATGGCGCTCGTGCGCGGCGAACCGTTCGCGGGACTGCACGGCCCGTGGTTCGCCGGTCTGCGCGAGACGCTGGCGGGCGAGATCGCCGCCGCCGAGCTCGACCACACCGACGCACGCCTGGCGTCCGGCGAGCACCTCTCTCTCGTCACCGAACTGACCGCCCGCACGTCCGAACGCCCGCTCGACGAACGGCTCGCCGGCCAGCTGATGCGCGCGTTGATCGGCGCCGGCCAACGCCCCGAGGCGCTCGCCTACTACTCACAGCTCCGAGACCGGCTCGCGGACGAACTGGGCCTCGACCCCGGCCCCGCGTTGCGCGACCTGCACGCGTCGCTGATCCAACGTCCACAGTGGAGTCCACGTCAGCTTCCCGGCGCCCCAACGGATTTCACCGGAATGACGGCCGAGCTCGCGGCCCTCGACCAGGCCGGTCCGATCGTCACGATCACCGGCCCGACCGGCACGGGGAAGACGCGGCTGGCGTTGCACTGGGCACACGAACACGCCACCGACTACCCGGACGGCCAGCTGTTCGTGGACCTCAACGGCTCCGACCCGGCCGACGTCGTCCGCGGGTTCATCATCGCCCTGGGCACCAGCCCCGACGGCATCCCACCGGAACCACACGCGCAGACAGCGCTCTACCGCACGTTGCTGGCCGACCGGCGAATGCTGATCGTGCTCGACAACGCCGCCGACACCGCCCAGGTCGTGCCGCTGCTACCGGGCACACCGCGGTGCCGTGTCGTCGTGACCAGCCGCGAACGTCTGCCGGGCCTAGTCACCGCGCACGGCGCACGCCCAGTTGTGCTCTGAGTAGATCCACGCATGGTGCGCTGAGTTCCTCCTCCCCCAGACTTTCCTCACGAAGTGATTGGGGGATCACGTGAAAGTTCTGGCATTCGCCGCTCTGCTGAGCACCACCGTCGTCGCTCCGGTGCAGGAGTTCTCCTTCGAGGCCGAAGCCAACGCCCGGCCGATCGCCGGCCGGTCCGCGACCTGGTCGGCCCCGGCGAACGAGATCCGGGTCGGGCTGCGCCGGTCCGACAACACGATCAGGATCCACGCCGAGCCCAACGGCGTGGAGGACTACGTCCTCGTCGAGCTGAAACGGCACGACGGACAGCTGATCACCGCCGGCTCGTACCACGACGAGCAGGTCAGGGTCTTCGGCGACGGCTTCGTCTGCACCGACGACACGGCCGATTTCACCGTCGACCGCGTCGAGTACAACGCCGACGGGTGGACCGACGTGTTCGCGGCGTCGATCACGCACACCTGCGGAGACCAGCCCTTCAACGCGTTCAGGGCACGGGTCGACTTCAACCGCTGACATCCTTAGGGGGAAACATGATTCGCGCTGTTCTGACCACCACGGCGTTACTGCTCGCCACCGCCACACCCGCGTCGGCCGACGCCACCGGCTATCTCTTCTGGGACTCCGACGCGGGCGCGTGGCCCACCGAGGGCCGCTCGGGCACCTGGGCGCCGCCGGGACTGTTTTCCGTGCGCGAGGCCCCGGACGAGGACAACCTGATCCGGATCAAGGGCGAGTCCCCGGACGAGCGGGAGTTCCTCGAGATCAGGTTGTACCGCCACGACGGGCAGCGGATCACCGAGGGCCACTTCGAGGATCAGAAGGTCCTCGTCGTGAACCACGGATTCGGCTGGTACGACAACGCCGGTGACTTCGACGTCGAGCACATCGCCTACAACGACGAGGGCCTGATCTCGGAGTTCGACGGCGCGATCGAGCACCACTACCGGGACAACCCGGACAGCACGTTCCGCGCGAAGGTCAGCTACCGCCGCTGAGGGCCTGGAGGGGTGGTCGTGTTCCGCCTGCGGAGCACGGCCGCAGCGACCTCGCACGCTTCGCCGGCCATGCCGTCGTCCTGCGCCAGGCGTGAGCAGCACACCACTGGATCCGCTGGCGAGCATCAGTCCGCCCAACACGACGTGATCATCGGTTCGGAAGCTGAGCGGTCGCGGGCGCTGTACCGGCGAGGACGAATGCGGAAACGACGACCAGGGCTCTCAGCCTCATGGGTCGTTCGTACCGCCAGACCGCACGGTCCGTCCGCGAAACGGACGAAATTCAGGCGGTACGGCTCCTGCGCACCAGCACCGCGTCAGGGGTGCAGAGAGCGCAAGGCGTGAACTGCAACTGCCGTGCCTCCTGCACCGGGAGGCCCAGCGTGGGCCTCCCGGCAAGCCAGGAGCACGAGCTCAGGTGATACCGGGGCCGCTCGTCCAGCACCCGGACCTCGTCCACCAGATCGGCCACGACGAGCAGATCCGCCGCGTCGGTGTCCTCTTCCAGTGGTTCCTCGTCAGCGGGCGGCGTGTCGGCTTCCGACGGCACCACTACCCGTTGATCATCAGCTACAGCTTGTTGATCTACACTCTGCGCGTCGGCAGCGGGGTCCCCCGGTCGCCGTCGCCACCAGTCCCAAGCAAGGACCAGGGCGGCGAGCACGCTCGCGCCCACGGACGACCACGCCCAGATCGTGTTGGACGTGGTCAGCGCAGGCACGAGCAACCCGAGGGCTGCCAGCACCAGAAGTAGAACTACGAAGAGCACCTAGCGAACAGTAGTTCAGCCCGCTTCAGCGCGTGCGCCGAACGAGTAGCCCTGGGAACGACCCTCGGACGGAGCGGCCGGGCCGCGGTCCTGGAGGTCGCGCAGGGACGACTCGAGCATCGTCTTCAGTCGCGTGCGGTACTCGCGCTCGAACGTCTGCAGCTTGTCGATCTGCTTCTCGAGCGTGTTCTTCTCCTGGGTGATGTTGCCCATCACCTCGGCGTGCTTGCGCTGCGCGTCACGGTCCAGCGCGGTGGCCTTCTCACGGGCCTGCCGCTCCAGAGTCTCCGAACGCGTCCGCGCGTCGTTGAGCATGGTCTCGGCACGCGTACGTGCCTCGTTGACCATCGTGTCTGCCTTGGCGCGGGCCTCGGACAGCAGCTGCTCGGACTTCGTGCGGGCCTCGGACAGCATGCCGTCCGCTTCGGCCTTCGCCTCGCCCGTGAGCCGGTCCGCCATCTCCTGGGCAAGGCCCAGGACCTTCGCGGCCTGCACGTGGTGGTCTCCGCCACCACCGGGGGACGTCTGCTCCATGACCGAAGGCGGCGGGACCGGCGCCAGGCGGCGCGGCTCCTCGACCGGCATACGGGTCGTCATGGGGCTGGAAGAAGCCTTCGCACGCGCGTCGTCGAGGTCGGCGCGCGACGTCTCAAGCTGCTGGTCGAGCTGCTCGACCTGCTGACGGAGGTCGTTGTTCTCCTCGATCAAGCGGGCGAGCTCGCCCTCAACCAGGTCGAGGAACGCGTCCACCTCGTCCTCGTTGTAGCCCCGCTTGCCAATCGGCGGCTTGCTGAATGCAACATTGTGCACGTCAGCGGGGGTCAACGGCATCGGATCACCTCTCGCACTCCTGGGCTGCGGTCATCCCACGGTTCCCCGTCACCTGGGATCTGCGAATCGCATCAGAATGATAACGACTAGCCACAGCACAATAATCGATAGGTCCAGCCCGACGCCCCCGATCCGCACAGTCGGGATCACCCGACGGAGCCAACGGACCGGTGGGTCGGTGACCGTGTACACGGTCTCAAGCGTCACGGCTACGCCGCCCGCTGGGCGCCATTCCCTCGCGAACGTCCGCACCATCTCGACCACGACACGCGCGGTCAGGAACAGGGAGAACGCGAACAGGACGTAGAAGATGACGAGACGGATCGGGTCCACGGGTCAACTCTAACCGTGGTTCCCGAACCCACCCTCCGCCAGCTTCCTGCGGTCCTCCGCCGTGACGTCAACGTTCGGCGGTGAGAGAAGGAACACCCTGCTGGTGATCTTGTCCATGGACCCGCGCAGAGCGAACGCGAGTCCGGCCGAGAAGTCGACGAGACGCTTCGCGTCGGCGTCGTCCATGTCGGTCAGGTTCAAGATCACCGGGGTGCCGTCCCGGTAGTGCTCCCCGATCGTGCGCGCCTCGCTGTAGGTACGGGGGTGAAGCGTGGTGATGCGCGCCAACGGGTTGCTTGCCGGCTCGGCAACGGGACGCAACCTGCTCACGGGCTCGCGCTGCGGCTCGACAGCGAGTGCGCCGTGCACGGGTGCATCGGCACTCCAGCGTCGCGTGCTCGAGGGGCTGCCCCCGCGCCGCGACTCCGGCTCGTAGTCGTCCGACTCGTCGATGTCGGCCCGGTATCCGGAGCCCTGGAGCTCCGACCGGCCCGGTGTGAACACGCGGTTGCGCCGCGGGTATGGGTCGTAGTCGTCGGCCTCGGCCGCGTACTCGGACCGGTAGTCGCCGTAGCGGCCGCGGTCGTCGTCGTAGCCGGGGTCGTCTGCGTACTCGGCGGGGACCATCCCGAAGTAGGCCTTCAGCTTGTGCAAAGCGCTCATTCCAGCCCCTCCTCGGCGGTTCCCCACTCTTAGGGACGGTGCGGACGGTCCCGAGGTTCCCGACAACCTATGGCGAGGTTAGTCGCCGGCTGCCGAGCAACGCCGTTCCGACACGCACACAGGTCGATCCGTGCGAGATGGCATCTTCCAGGTCACCGCTCATTCCCGCTGACACTCCGATGGCAGTGGGATGATGATCACGTAGGCCTGATACCACCGAAACCAACGCCTGAAACGCCTGCGATGGGTTCATCGTCCGGGGCGCGACAGTCATCGCACCTCGGAGAATAAGATCACCCGAACGAGTGATCACGCCAGCGAGTTCCGCCACATCCGCAACAGCAACCCCACCGCGCGACGTGTCGCCGTCGATGCTGACCTGCAGCAACACGTCGAGCGTCTTGCCCTTCGCGTGCGCCGCCTTCGCCAACGCCTCCGCGAGCCGGACGCTGTCCACCGAGTCGACCTGATCGGCCCACTCGACGACGGACTTCGCTTTGTTGCGCTGCAATCGCCCGACCATGTGCCAACGAGCTTCTTCGAGATGTCTCAATTGGCGGACCTTCTCACCGGCCTCCTGATCGCGATTTTCCGCGAAGTGCCGCAACCCGAGCCCGTAAAGGATCTCCACATCGCTCGCGGGCCAGGTTTTCGTCACCGCGAGCAACATCACCTCGTCCCGCCCCCGCCCGGCAGCCTCACACGCCTTGGCGATGCGTTCCTCGACCTCGGCGAGGTTCTCCTTCAACTCCTCGGCCCGGTTCACGGCTCGATCCAGATGACCGACGCGAGCCGCCCGGTGGGCGCCTGCCGCCGATGGCTGAACAGATCCTTCTCCTCGAACGTGCACCGCGGGTCGACCCCGATCTTCCCGACCCCGGCACTCCCGAGCTGGTTCCACAACCCGGCCCGAAGATCCAGCGCGGGCGTACCTTTCCGCGACTTGGAAGCACTACCGGGCAGGTGCTTCTCGACGTCCCGCTGCATGTCCGCGGGCACCTCGTAACACTCACCACAAACCGAGGGCCCGAGCAGAACCTCGATGCGCTCGAGCTCGGCCCCCAACGCCATCATCGCCTTGAGTGCCTCGACAACAACGCCAACCCGAGCCCCAACCCGCCCAGCGTGCACCGCCCCGATGACCCCGGCCTCCGAATCACCGAGCAACACCGGCACGCAGTCGGCAGTCAACACGACAAGCCCGAGACCAGCCCTTTTCGTCACAACGGCGTCAGTGGCCTCCAACGGCTCAACCTGCGGCCCGTCCACGGTGGCAACGGTGCGCCCATGCACCTGCTCCATCCAGACCAACCGGTCGGGCGTGAGCCCAAGGCCCTCAGCAAGCCGAGCCCGGTTGGCCTCGACCGCCTCCAACTCGTCCCCGACGTGATCGCCGAGGTTGAACGACTCGTAGGACCCCTTGGACACGCCACCGGCGCGGGTGGTGACAACACGACGAATGCGCACCCCCACACCCTAGTTCGCACGCCCGCCAGCCCCCGGCAAGCCGCCCCAAGCCCACCCGCACACGCCAGCGCCAGCGCCTGATCGCCCGCAAAGCCGAAGGCGAGCCGTCCCCGCCGCGAAGCCGAAGGCAAGCCGCCCTTACCGAACGGGCTGGGCGGTGGGGTCCCGTCACGAGTCGCACCACAGCTCTTGCTGCATGTGAGAGGGGAGGTCAAGTCGACACGCTTTTCGTCGACTTGACCTCCCCTCTCACATGTGGCCCGCTCCTGGTGCGGCTCGTGACGGGACCCCACCGCCAACGCACACATCTACGCAACAGGCAGCCGCCCAACGCAACAGGCGTGCCATCTACCCGCCCGTGGCGCGGACCCCCCGATCAGATTGCCGGGGGTCTGGGGGCAGAGCCCCCAGGGAAAGCAAGCAAGGCAACCAGGCCGCCCGCAAGGTGACCCACCCGCAAGGTCGCGACCCACCAACTCAACGCAAGGTCGCCGTCCGCAAGGTGACCACCCGCCCGGTCGCGGTTAAGCAAGGCAACCACCCAACAAAGTCGCAACCCACTAACCCGACGCAAGCGCGCCACCCGCAAGGCCACCACCCGCAAGGTCACCGCCCGCAAGGTCACCGCCCGCAAAGCGCAGCAGGCACGGCCACCACTCACAAGCCAGCACCCGCACCCAGCCCAAGCTGACGCAGGCGTCCCCCAACAGAAAGACCCCCTGAGCCCAAACGCTACTCAGGGGGTCCGACAAGATCATCGCCACAAGTCAGCGACCACAGTTCCCGCAGCCACGACCACAAGCCACGCGGTCGCCACCACAGTTCACGCGGCCACAGTTCACGCGGCCACAAGTCCCGCGGCCACAAGTCCCGCAGCCACGTCTACCGCAGCCGCGCCAAAATTCACCGCCGCATGAACGGCGGAACATCCACCTCGTCATCCGGGTCCTCAGTGACCGGCACCGGCCGAGAGGGCAACGACCCGTTGGGCGAAAGCGACCGAGGCACCGAAGGCACGTACCCGTTCCCCTGAGCCGGCGAGGGCTGCGGCGGCACAGTGGTCGGAGGCTGCTGCGCAGGCGGAGCCTGCCGAACCTCAGGCTGGTGCTGGACGGGCTGGTGAACCGGCTGCTGCACCGGAGGCGCCTGCACCGGCGGCGGCGTCTGTGCCACCGGCTGCTGCACGTGCGTGGGCACGGCGGTGGCGGACGCGATCGGCCCGGTGGCCGTCCGCGGCTGCGAGGACAGCGCCGTCGGCTCCAGCTTCTTGTGCGTGGGGCCGCCGCTGTCGAAGCCGGCCGCGATCACCGTGACCCGGACCTCGTCGCCCAGGGAGTCGTCGATGACCGTACCGAAGATGATGTTCGCGTCCGGGTGCGCGGCCTCCTGGACCAGCGACGCGGACTCGTTGATTTCGAAGAGGCCCAGGTCGGAGCCGCCGGCGATCGACAGCAGCACGCCGTGCGCGCCCTCCATCGAGGCTTCCAGCAACGGTGAGTTGATGGCCTTCTGCGCGGCCTGCACCGCTCGGCCCTCGCCCCTGGCCGAGCCGATGCCCATCAACGCCGAGCCCGCGCCGGACATGACCGACTTGACGTCGGCGAAGTCCAGGTTGATCAGACCAGGGGTCGTGATCAGGTCGGTGATGCCCTGGACACCGGAGAGGAGCACCTCGTCCGCGGACCGGAAGGCGTCCATCAGGCTGACGCCGATGTCACCGAGCTGGAGCAGCCGGTCGTTGGGGATGACGATGAGCGTGTCGCACTCGTTGCGCAGGGCCTGGATGCCGTCTTCCGCCTGCTTGGCGCGGCGCTTGCCCTCGAACGAGAACGGGCGCGTCACCACGCCGATGGTCAGTGCGCCGAGCTTGCGGGCGATCGAGGCCACGACCGGCGCACCGCCGGTGCCCGTGCCGCCGCCCTCGCCGGCGGTCACGAAGACCATGTCAGCCCCCTTGAGGACCTCCTCGATCTCCTCGCGGTGGTCTTCGGCGGCCTTGTGTCCGACCTCGGGGTTCGCACCCGCGCCGAGGCCACGCGTCAACTCGCGGCCGATGTCGAGCTTGACGTCGGCATCAGACATCAGCAAGGCCTGGGCGTCGGTGTTCACCGCGATGAACTCGACGCCCTTCAGCCCGACCTCGATCATGCGGTTGACGGCGTTGACGCCGCCTCCACCGATGCCGACGACCTTGATCACCGCGAGATAGTTGTGCGGGGGCGTCATCGGATCCGCCTTCCTGATCGTGGTCCGCGCTGTGCTGGGTGAGATGCACCCGGATTGAAACTCTCAACCTCTCGTCGAGGTCCAGAGTTATGTCAACCCCATATGTTCCTGCTGGACGGTAAGCACCGGCGGTGCGTCGGTCCAGCAGCCACGCCGTAGGGTCCCAACACTGTGCGCTACTACTCCCCGGTCGTGCCGTCAAGTAGTTGCGTACGATCCTGAGGACGACGCACCGCAAGCCTAGTCGGACGTCGAATCGGAGATCGTCTCGCCCGTCCTATCGACGTTTTTCTGTCGGTGGTGCCCGCTAGCTTCGGCTCATGGGGATGAAATTGCTGAGCGTCGCGCTGGCCGCGATCGCTCTGGGGGCAGTGATGGTGGCGCCCGCGAGCGCCACGACCGGGAACAACATCGTCGAGATCAGGAGCATGGCGTACGGCGAGTGCCTGCAGGCGGGCACCGAGCCGCACGACACCCAGATCGTTGCCTGCACCGGTGCGGAGGAGCAGCGCTGGGAGGTCGTTCTGGTGGACGGGAACAGGCACCTGCTCCGCAACCTCGCGAACAGGGAGTGCCTGAGCGAGACGTTCGGCTTCTACTGGTGCGACGACGAGCTCGCGCACGGGTTCGCCGTGTCGATGCCGGACGCGCCTGGTGCCGTGCGCATCAGGTTCGGCGACGGCGAGGCCTACCTCACGGCCTTGACCTGGCAAAACGGTGAACGGGACGTGTTGATCCAAAGCCCGACCGACCGGGCCGAGCAGCGCTGGCTGGTGCGCACCGTCGGGATGACGCAGCCGTTACCGGACACCTCGGGTCAGGTCGTGCGCATCCGCGCTGCCGATGGCGCCCGCTTCGGCTGCATCAGCCTGACGGGCTCCAGCCTGGTGCCGGCTCCGTGCACGGACTCGCCGGCGCAGAAGTTCCAGCGGATCGAGGCCGCCGGGGGCAGGACGGCGTTGCGCAGCGTCGCCAACGGCAAGTGCGTCGCCGTGGCGTCGGCCCAAGCCGTGGTGCCCGAGGTGGTGTCGGACTGCGTGCCCGGCGAGGTCCTGCAGCAGTGGTCGATCGAGCCGACCAAGCTCGGTTCGGCACGCCTGCGGCAAGTGGCCGCCGACAAGTTCCTCACGCCCGGCACCGGCTGGATGTTCCTGACCACGCACTGGAGCGACACCTGGCAGCAGTGGGAGCTGCAGCCCGCCTAGGTCCTAGTCACCGACGGTTCCGTCCAGCAGTTCCCTGACCACGTCCAGCTGGCCGGCGTGCCGGGCGGTCTCCTCGATGACGTGCGCGAGCACCCATCGGGCCGAGACCGCCCGGTCGCCCCGGAACGGCACCTCGGCGTCGAGCTCCAGGCCGGCGAGGATCTCCCGGCTCTCCGCGCACTGCGCGCGGTAGTCCGCGAGGAACCCGGCGAGGGTCTCGCCCTCCTCGACGCGCCAGTCCGCGTCGGGGTCCTCCATCGTGTACGGGGCCCGCGACGCACGTCCCGCGAGCACCACCTCGAACCAGTGGTGCTCGACCCATCGCACGTGCTTCAGCACACCGGCCGCCGTCGTCAGCTTCGACGGCAGCACAGCCCGTGCCGCGTCTCCCTCGGCCAGGCCCTCGACCTTCAGCTCGATCGTGGCGCGCAGGTAGTCCAACAGGGCCGTGTACGTCGCACGTTCATCGGCGACGAGTGGTGGTGCGGTGCGTGTCATGCGGCGCAGCCTGCATGAGCGTCAACGCGACCGCATCGCATTTATCCGCTGCGCCGCCAGCCGTCCGGAGATCAGCACCGGCGGCACCCCGACACCCGGTGTGGTTCCCGCTCCCGCCAGCGCCACGTTCTCGGCGCCCCGCACGACGTTGCGCGGCCGGAACGGTCCCGTCTGCGCGAAGGTGTGCGAGAGCCCGAACGGCGTCCCCGCCGCGTTGCCCCAGTCCACCGGCGTCACGAGCACCTCGTCCCGCACCGCCGCGCCGAACCCGTCCAGCCCGCGCGCTTCCAGCGTCCGCACCAGTTCGTCGCGGTAGCGGGGCCCGACGCGCGCCCAGTCGATCGGCCCGGTCCGGAGGTTCGGGCACGGCGCCAGCACGTAGTGCAGCCCGTCCTGCGCATGCGTGACGAGCAACGACGGATCGGACATCAACCGTCCCTTGTGGACGATCTCGTCGAACGTGCCCCGCCACGCCGCCCCGAACAGGATGTTGTGGTGCCCGAGGTCCCACGTGCGGTCCGTCGCGGCGTGCAGCACCACCGCGGACGGCGACCACCGATGCGGCAGCACCCTCTGCGGTGTCTTGCCGAGCAACCGATAGGCGTCCGGCAGCTCACACGCCAAGACCACCGCGTCACACTCGATGCGCTCCTCAGCGGTGTGCACAGCCGCGACGCGCGCACCGCGCCACTCCAGCCGTGTGACCGTTGCGTCGTAACGGAACTCAGCACCGTGCTTCGTCGCAGCAGCAGCCAACGCCTGGGGCACCGCGTGCATCCCGCCACGTGGGTAGTACACGCCCGCGATGGTGTCCATGTACGCGATGACCGCGTACGCCGCGAGAGCCTGCTGTGGCGGCACGCCAGCGTACAAAGCCTGGAACGAAAAGAGTCTGATCAGCCGTTCGTCCCGCAAGAACCGCCGCAACTGGGGTTCCAGCCGCCCGAACCCGCCCAGCGTCGCGAGCTTCACGAGCTCCAGCCGCAGCAGGTCGACCGGCGAGTCGAAGTTCGCGCCGATGAAGTGCTCGCGCTGCACCGAGTACAGCTCCCCGAGCCACCGCCGCAGCTCCCGGTACCCGGCCGCTTCCCTTGCCCCGCAGACGGTGCGGACCTCGTCCTCCATCGCGGCGGCATCGGTGTGCACCGCGATGCCCGACCCGTCCGCGAACCGGGCGCGATAGGCGGGATCGACGCGGTCGAGCGTCAGCCAGTCCGAAAGCCGCTCCCCCACGGCGTCGAACGCCTCGTCCAGGTACTCGGGCATCGTCAGCACGGTCGGCCCGCTGTCCGCGGTGAACCCACCGACGCGAACGGTGCCGGCACGACCACCCGGGGCATCGGCCCTCTCGAGCACGGTGACCCGGCGACCGGTTCCCTGCAGGTGCAACGCGGCCGACAGTCCGGCGAGACCGGCGCCCACCACCACGACGTGGCCCGGCATGAGTACTTCCTTCGGGTGACAACGATCATTCTGGCTAATACCGCGAGTGGCTGTCCGATGAGCACGTTAGTCGTTCATCACCAGGAGGCACGTCTTGGCACCCGCACCCGCGTCCGTGCGTTCGCTCGTCATCGAGGCGATCGTGTTGGAACTCGTCACGAGCAGGCTCGGCAGCCTCGTCGTACGGGTCGCGATGGCGCGGCTGAAGCCGAACGGCTAGCCGGCGAACCTCAGGAGAATCCCTTGTGCTCCCAGCCGATTCCTCGGTCCCCGATCCGCCGGCCGCGCCGGATCCCGACACCGTCACGGCCGCCGGCACCACGCCGGTAACGCCCTCGAATTCAAGGACCGCAGTGGAACCACTTCCACCAGTAGTGACCGTAGGACCCGAGTTACCGCCGAAACGCAGGCCGCCGTGGCTGGCGATCGGATTCGCGCTGGTGGCGCTGACAGCGGGCGGCCTCGGCTTCGGGCTGGGCCGAGCCACCGGTCCCGACCTGCTGCGCTCCGCCGACACGAGTTCGGCCGCGCCGTCCACCTCGGCCTCGCCCAACGTGTTCACGGTCAGCGGCTCGATGACCGTGAACGGCGTCTGCGGTTCGGGCGGCTACGCCGACATCACCCTCGGCGGCCAGGTCGAGATCGTCAACCAGGACAACGAGGTGCTCGGCGTCGGCACGCTGCAGAGCGGTGCGGGAGCCCGATGTTCGTTCAAGTTCACCGTGAGCGGCATTCCCGAGGGCGAGCGGCTCTACGGAGCGAAGATCGGCAACGCCAACCGCGGCGTCATCTGGCACTCCGAGCAGGACGCGAAGCACCAGGGCTTCCACCTGACGCTCGGCTGAAAGCTCAGGAAACCGTGGCCAGGTCAGGAGACGACACGTCGTAGGTCTTGCCTTCCCGTGTGAGCAGCACGAGCAGCACAGCCCCCTTGCGAGCCGTGTCGTCGGAGCTGCCCCACTTCACCACGCGATCCCCCGTGAGCGTCAGCTTCACGTCCGCACCGGTCGTCGCCGCCACCGACACCACCTCGGGCCTCAGCTTCTCCGGCAACCCGTTCACGACCCCGACCACGGCGCGAGTGGCCGGGTCCGAGGACGAGGGCAGCGTGAGCACCAGTTCGGGAACACCCGGTGCGGCCGCCGGGAGGACCGCGTAGTCCTTGCCGGTGGAGTCGACCAGGTGGAAGCCATCGGGCAGCTTCACCGAGCCGACCGGGACGCGTTCGGTGATCAGCAGCCGGACCGTGCCGGGGAGCTGGCGTTCGACCTCGACCGCGGCGACGCGCGGGATGCCCGCGACGCGGTCGTGGATCTCCTGGAGGTCCAGGCGCACCAACGGGGAGCCGGAGTCGATCGCCGCGACGGCGCGGACCTCGTCCTCGGTCAGCGCCACGTTGCCGCGGACGTCGACCTGGCGGACGCCCAGCAACGGCGTGAAGAACACGCAGTAGGCCAAGGCCAGCACGGAAAGCACGCACAACAGCGCCACCAGGCGGCGGCGCAGGATCACCCTGCGCCGCGCCCGGTGCTCAGCACTCTTCGGTCTCCGGTTCGCGGAGCGAACTCGCGTGGACCTGCCGCGAACCGGTGCGCTCATGACAGCGCGCTGACGATCTCGGGGCCGAGCATCGTCACGTCACCCGCGCCCATGGTCACCACCAGGTCGCCCTCCCGCACCAGCGACGCCACCAGCGCCGGCACGCGGTCGAACGACGGCTCGTAGTGCACGGAAGCCGTGACCTGGTCCGCGATCAACGCGCCGGTGACGCCGGGCTCCGGCTCCTCGCGGGCGCCGTAGACGTCCAGCACGACGACCTCGTCCGCCAGCGACAACGCGGCGGCGAACTCGGTCGCGAACGTACGGGTCCGGGAGTACAGGTGCGGCTGGAACACCACGATCACCCGGCCCGCGCCCGCGACCGGACGCGCGGCACGCAGCTGTGCGTCGACCTCGGTCGGGTGGTGCGCGTAGTCGTCGTAGACCGAGACGCCGTTGCCGCGGCCCTTGAACTCGAACCGCCGCCGCACGCCACCGAAGGCGGCCAGGCCTTCGAGCAGCCCGGCCTGGTCGGCACCGAGTTCCAGACCGGCCAGCAGCGCGGCGATCGCGTTCAACGCCATGTGCTCGCCCGGCACCGCGACCCTGACCTCGACCGCCACGCCGTCGATCTCGACCGACGCCAGGCCACCGGACTCGAGCGGCTTGTAGTCGACGAGACGCGCGTCGGTGGCCGAACGTCCGTACTCGCGCACACGGATCCCACGCGCACGAGCCTCGGTGATCAGCCGTGCCGCACCGGGATCGTCCACACAGGACACCAGCACGCCGCCGGGCACGATCCGTTCCAGGAACGAGTCGAACACGGCGGTGTAGGCCTCGACGGTGCCGTGGTGGTCGAGGTGGTCGGCTTCGACGTTCGTCACGACGGCGACGGACGGCGAGAAGAACAGGAACGAGCCGTCGGACTCGTCCGCCTCGGCCACGAACACGCCACCGGTGCCCTGGTGGGCGTTGGCGCCGGACTCGTTCAGGTCACCACCGATCGCGAACGACGGGTCGACCCGGCAGTGCTGCAACGCGACGGTGAGCATCGACGTGGTCGACGTCTTGCCGTGCGTACCGGCGACACACACGACTCGATGGTCTTCCATCAGCGCCGCGAGAGCCTCGGCGCGGCGCAGCACGGTGATGCCGCGCTCACGGGCCGCCGAGTACTCCGGGTTCGTGTCCTTGATCGCGGTCGACACCACGACCTCGGTCGGACCGCCGACGAGCTGGTCCAGGTTCGACGCGTCGTGGCCGACGGCGATCCGCGCTCCCTGGGCGCGCAGGGCCAGCACGGTCCGCGAGTCCTTGGCGTCCGATCCGGACACCTGCACACCACGGGCCAGCAGGATCCGGGCGATGCCGCTCATGCCGGCACCACCGATGCCGACGAGGTGAACTCGTTCGAGACTCACTTCTTGATCACCTCCAGCACGGAGCGGGCCAGGATCTCGTCCGCCTCGCGACGGCCGGTGCCGAGCGTCGCCGCGGACATCTGCGCCAGCCGGTTGCGGTCCGCCATCAGCGGGACCACCAGCGACGCGACCTTCTGCGGCGTCAGTTCCGAGTCCGGAACCAGCAGGCCACCGCCTGCGGAGACGACCGGACCGGCGTTCAACGCCTGCTCCCCGTTGCCGATCGGCAACGGCACGAAGATCGCGGGCAGGCCGACGGCCGACACCTCGGCGACGGTCATCGCGCCCGAGCGGCACAGCACGGCGTCCGCGGCGGCGTAGGCGAGGTCCATGCGCTCCAGGTACGGCACCGGCACGTACGCCGGAGCACCCGGAACCTGTTGCACCGCAACGGAGTTCTTCGGGCCGTACGCGTGCAGCACGCCCACGCCGGCACGAGCGAACTCGGCGGCCACCGGCGCCACGGCCTCGTTGATCGAACGCGCGCCCTGCGAACCGCCGAACACCAGCAGAACCGGCGCATGCGGGTCGAGGCCGAAGAAGCGGCGGGCCTCGTCACGCAGCGCGGCGCGGTTCAGCGTCGTGATCGACTGGCGCAGCGGGATGCCGATGATCTGCGCGTCGGCCAGGCCGGAGTCCGGCACGGCCGCGGCGACGTGGTCGGCGAACTTGGCGCCGACCTTGTTCGCGAGGCCGGCCTTGGCGTTCGCCTCGTGCACGACGATCGGGATGCGGCCACGCGCGGCCAGGTACGCGGGCAGCGCCACGTAGCCGCCAAAGCCGACGACGACGTCCGCGCCGACGCGCTCCAGCACCTCGCGGGTCTGCTTCACGGCGCCGCGCACGTTCAGCGGCAGCTTCAGCAGGTCCAGCGTGGGCTTGCGCGGCATCGGCACCGGCGGGATCAGCTCCAGCGGGTAGCCGCGGGCCGGCACGATCTTGCTCTCGAGGCCGCGCGCGGTGCCGAGCGCGACGACGCGCGCGTCCGGCCGCAGCCGCATGACCGCGTCGGCCAGCGCCAGTGCCGGCTCGATGTGACCCGCGGTGCCACCACCTGCGACCACGACGCACGGACCACTGGGGGCAGGGTGCCCGGTCAAGACTTCTCCCAATTCGTCGGCGAAGAGATGATCAGTTGTATCGCCCGCGACCGCGGGTCGACCGGCCTTGCTCTGAACGGCCCTGTGTCCGCCGCGATTCGCGGCGACGGTACTCCGAAGGCGGAGCGGAGCGTCCAGCCATACGACGTTCGTCGACGACCGGGAGTTGCGCGGTGCGCCTGCCCGGTGCGCGCGGAGGCGTGGACGGGCGGACCGGCTTGCGCTTGGCCGGCGGCTTGTACGCCTCGGGCGCGGGCAGCCTGAGCAGCCCGCCGACCCGTCCGGGACCGAGCGAACGCAGCGCCGCCACGGCCTCGGGCTCGTGCCGGGCGCAGTTCGCGAGGATGCCGAACACGACCATGGTCGTCACGATCGAGGTGCCGCCGGAGGAGATCATCGGCAACGTGAGGCCCGTGACGGGCAGCAGCTGCACGACGTAGCCGATGTTGATCGCGGCCTGCGCGACCAGCCACACCGTCAGCGTCGCCGACACGATCCGGATCCACGGGTCGGTGTTGCGCGACGCGATCCGCAGCCCGACCCACGCGAGCATGCCGAACAGGACCAGCACCAGCGCGCAGCCGACGAACCCGAGCTCCTCGCCGATGACGGCGAAGATGAAGTCCGACTCGACGTTGGGCAGGTACCGCCACTGCGAGCTGCCCCGCGCGAGCCCCTTGCCGAACAGCCCGCCTTCGGCGAGCGCGAACATCGCCTGACGTGCCTGCAGACCGGCGCCGTCGGGGTCGGCGTCAGGGTTGAGGAACGACGTCACGCGCTGCAGCCGGTACGCGGCACCGATCGCGAGCACCACGGCACCCGCTATCGCGCCACCGGCGATCACGCCGAACAACCGCATCGGCGCGCCGACGAACCAGAGCAGGCCGATCAGCACCACGCCGAGCGTGATCGTGCCGCCGAGGTCGGGCTGGAGCATGACCAGCGCGAACACCAGCATCGCGACCGGCACGACCGGCACCAGCAGGTGCCGGTACTGCGAGAGCAACGCCCGTTTGGTGACCAGGACGTGCGCGCCCCACAACGCCAGCGCGAGCTTCACGGCCTCGATCGGCTGGAACGAGATCGGCCCGACGGTGAACCACGACCGGGCGCCACCGCGGACGTCGCCCAGCGGCGTCAGCACCAGCGCCAGCAGCACCACGCCGATGGCCATCGCGGCCGTCGAGAAGTGCCGGAGCTTGCGCAACGGGAACCGCAGCATCACCCAGAACAGCACGGCGCCGATGCAGACGTAGATCAGCTGCTTCTGGAACACGCTGTACGCGGACACGCCCGACGCGACCTGTCCGGGAGCCGACGCGGACAGCACCATCACCAGGCCGAGCACGGTGAGCATGCCGAAGATCGCGAGCAACAGGTGGAAGTCCGCCAACGGCCGGCTCATCCACGACGTCAGACCGCTGCGCAACGAGGCGACGCGGCCCGCGGGACGAACCTTCCGCTTGCTTCTCGGCTTGTCGGCGACGACGGTCACCAGATCATCGTCTCCTGTGTCAAGCGCTCGAACGGGGATTCCTGGGGCGTGTCGCCCCTTGATGTCGTGACCGCCGGCCTTTACCCCGTATTTCGATGGTCAGACGGGTGCGTCGTGGTGCCGCCCCCGCGTCCTCATACTGGACGTATGGGGGCGTGGGGGCGGTGCCGCGAGGCGCCCTGCTGAGCGCCGGAAGACGCGGTGAAGGCCGGCGGTCACGACATCATCACCCTACCGGCCACCCGTCAGGCGCTTTACGGCGTCCGTGAACGCCTGCCCGCGGTGCGCGTAGTCGCTGAACATGTCCATCGACGCCGCCGCCGGTGCGAGCAGCACCGTGTCACCGGACTGCGCGAACTCCTGCGCGGTGCGGACGATCTCCTGCATCGGGTCCTCGTCGTCGGCGACGTCGAGCACCCGCACCGGCACGTCCGGCGCGTGCTTCGCCAACGCGTCCGCGATGATCTGCCGGTCCGCGCCGATCAGCACGGCACCCCGCAGGCGATGGGCCTCGGTGCGGACCATGTCCTCGACCGACGCGCCCTTCAGCAGTCCGCCGGCGATCCAGACCACGCTGTCGAACGCCCGCAGGGAGGCCACGGCCGCGTGCGGGTTCGTCGCCTTCGAGTCGTTGACGTACTTGACGTCCGCCGCGTCGACCGTGACGAGCACGGCGCGGTGCGCGGCCGGTTCGAACGCCTCCAAGCCCTCGCGCACGGCTTCGGAAGGCACGCCGTACGCGCGCGCCAGGGCCGTGGCGGCGAGAGCGTCCGCGATGCCGGGAGGGCCTGCCGGGCGGATCTTCGCGATCTCGACCAGCGCCTCGTCGTCGGCGAACGCGCGGTCGACCAGCCAGCCGTCGCGCACGCCGAGCTGGCCGTCCTCCGGCTCGTCGAGGGTGAAGCCGATCCGGTCCCGTGCGGGCGAGGCCTCCAGCAGGTCGCCGACGAGTTCGTCGTCGAGCCAGCCGATCGCCACCTCGCCGGTGAGGATCTGGGCCTTGGCCTGCGCGTAGGCGTCCATGCCGCCGTGCCAGTCGAGGTGGTCCTCTGCGAGGTTGAGCAGCGCGCCCGCCTGCGGCCGCACCGACGGCGCCCAGTGCAGCTGGAAGCTCGACAGCTCCACCGCGAGCACCCGGCGGCCCGCCAGCAGTGCGTCCACGACCGGCAGGCCGACGTTTCCGCAGGCCACGGCATCCGCGCCGGCGGCGTGCAGGATCGACTCCAGCATGCCGACCGTCGTGGTCTTGCCGTTGGTGCCGGTCACCGCGAGCCACACCGGCGGGTCGGCGAGTTCGGTGCCCATCCGCCAGGCCAGCTCGACCTCGCCGATCACCTCGATGCCCGCCGACGAGGCGGCCGCGAGCAACGGGCTCGACGGCTGCCAGCCGGGGCTCGTGACGACCAGCGACGTCCCGGCGGGAGGCTCGACCAGTCCCGGCACCAGTTCGACGCCTTCGAGCATGGTCTCCAGCGCCGCCAGCCGTTCCGGCGACGAGTCCGTCACCACGACCTCGGCGCCCGCCGCGAGCAACGCCTCCGCGGCGGACCGGCCGGTCACTCCAGCACCGGCGACCAGCACCTTCGTTCCGGCCAGCTTGGTCATAGCTCTAGAAACCGCCCGTCAGCCACTCGCTGTAGAACACGCCGAGCCCGAACATGCAGCAGATGCCGCCCATCAACCAGAACCGGATGATGACAGTGGTTTCCGCCCAGCCCGCGAGCTCGAAGTGGTGGTGGAACGGTGCCATTCGGAACAGCCGCCGTCGTGAGGTGCGGAAGACCGCGACCTGCAACGCCACCGACAGGGCCTCGACCACGAACAGACCACCGATGACGATCATCAGCAGCTCGGTGCGGGTCGCGATCGCGAGACCGGCGACGAGGCCGCCGAGCGCGAGCGAACCGGTGTCACCCATGAAGATCTTGGCCGGAGCGGCGTTCCACCAGAGGAAGCCGATGCAGCCCGCCATCGCGGCCGCGGCGATCACCGCGAGGTCCAGCGGGTCGCGCACGTCGTAGCAGCCGGCCACGGCGTAGCTGGAGCAGTTGTAGCGGAACTGCCAGAACGAGATCACGACGTACGTGCCGAACACCATCGCCGACGAACCGCCGGCGAGGCCGTCGAGGCCGTCGGTCAGGTTCACGGCGTTCGACCACGCGGCGACCATGCCGTAGCAGAAGACGATGAACCCGATGACGCCGAACGAGACCACGGTGATGTCGCGGACGAACGACAGGTTGACCGACGCGGGCGTCAGGCCGTCCTTGTTCGGGAACTGGAGCACCAGGATCGCGAACGTGATCGTCGCGATGAACTGGCCGACCAGCTTCGCCGTCTTGTTCAGGCCCAGGTTGCGGGCCTTGCGGATCTTGATGAAGTCGTCGAGGAAGCCGACGATGCCCAGCGACGTCGTCAGCATCAGCACGAGCAGCCCGGACGCCGTCGGGGTCTGCCCGGACGCCGAGGCCGACATCGAGTTCACCAGGTGCGTGCCGAGATAGCCGGCCCACATCGCGACCAGGATGGCGAGGCCACCCATGGTCGGCGTGCCGCGCTTGGTCTTGTGGTGCTGCGGACCGTCCTCACGGATCTCCTGGCCGAAACCCTGACGGGAGAAGATCTTGATCAGGTAGGGCGTCAGCAGGATCGACACTGCCAGTGCGATCGCTGCGGCGATCAGGATGCTCTTCACTTGGTTCCTGCCTCCAGCAGGGCCTCGGCAATGCGCCACAGGCGATAGGCGTTCGATGCCTTGACCAGCACGACGTCACCGGGCCGGACTTCCCCCTGGAGCAGCGCGATCGCCGCGTCCGCGTCCGGCACCCTGACGGATTCGTCTCCCCAAGATCCTTCCAGGTGCGCACCCTGGTGCATCGCGCGGGCCGCCTCACCGACGACGACCAGCTTGCTGATGTCCAGGCGCACCACCAGACGGCCGATCTCGTCGTGCTCGCGCACCGCGTCGTCGCCCAGTTCCGCCATCGGGCCGAGGACGGCCCAGCTGCGGCGGGCGGGCGTGCTGGCGCGCGAGATCGTCGCGAGCGCCTTCAACGCCGCCCGCACCGAGTCGGGGTTCGCGTTGTACGCGTCGTCGATGACGGTCACGCCATCTGCCCGGTCGGTGATGACCATGCGGTGCGCGGAGACCCGTTCGGCCGCCCCCAGTCGTTGCGCGACCTCGGCCGGCGTGGCGCCCAGTTCCAGGGCGATCGCGGCCGCGACCAGCGCGTTGCCCACGTGGTGCGGGCCGTTCAGCGACAGCTTGACCTGGGCGTCGCCCTGCGCGGTCTTCAGCGTGAAGCTCGCGCGGGCGTGCTCGTCCAGTTCGATGTTCACGGCGCGGACGTCCGCGTTCGGGCTCTCGCCGACCAGGACGACCTTGGCCTTCGTGCGGCTCGCCATGCCCGCGACCAGCTGGTCGTCGGCGTTCAGAATCGCGACGCCGTCCTCGGGCAGCGACTCGACCAGCTCGCCCTTGCCCTGCGCGATGCCTTCACGCGAGCCGAACTCGCCGACGTGCGCGGTGCCGACGTTGAGCACGGCACCGATTTTCGGCGGGGCGATCTCGGTCAGGTTCGCGATGTGGCCGATGCCGCGGGCGGACAGTTCGAGCACGAGGAAGCGGGTGTCCTCGGTGGCGCGCAGCGCGGTCCACGGGTGGCCGAGCTCGTTGTTGAACGAACCGGGTGGCGCGATGGTCTCGCCGGTCGGGCTGAGCACCTGGGCGATGAGGTCCTTGGTGGACGTCTTGCCCGCCGAACCGGTGATGCCGACGATCGTCAGGTCCTTCAGGCGGTCCGTGACGTGGCGGGCGAGCTTGGCCAGCGCCGCGAGCACCGCGGCGCCCTCACCGGTCTTGTCGCCGGCGAGCACGTAGGCGTTGGCGTGCTTGGTCTCCACCGGCGGCGCGATCACCGCGGGGGCGTCGACCTCGCGGCCCGCCAGCACACCGGCGGCGCCCGACGCCACGGCCTGCGCGGCGAAGTCGTGGCCGTCCACGCGCTCGCCGGGCAGTGCCAGGAAGAGGCCCCCCTCGGTGACCTTGCGGGTGTCGAACTCGATGGAGCCGGTGACCACCGGACTGCCATCGGTCGCGTGCAGGCGTCCGCCGACGATCTCAGCGATCTCGGCGAGCGTGAGTGCGATCAACGGTGCGCCTCTCTGATCGCGGCGGTCAGCGTCTCGACGTCCGAGAACGGTTGGATCACGCCGGCGATCTCTTGTCCCGTCTCATGTCCCTTGCCCGCCACGACGACGACGTCCCCCGGAAGTGCCAGCTCGACGGCCTTGCGGATCGCGAGCCTCCGGTCGCCGATCTCGAGCACCTCGCCCCTGTCGTGCGCGGCGAGGGCCCCTTCGAGCATGGCGGCCCGAATAGAGGACGCGTCTTCGCTCCTGGGGTTGTCATCGGTGATGATCAACACCTCGGCCCGTTGCGCGGCGGCCTCGCCCATCAACGGCCTCTTGGCCCGGTCCCGGTCGCCACCGCAACCGAGCACGATGATCACGCGGCCCTCGGTCTTGGCGCGCACGGCGTCGAGCGCGAGCGCGACGGCGGCGGGCTTGTGCGAGTAGTCGACGACGGCCGTGAAGTCCTGGCCCTCGTCGACGCGCTGCATGCGGCCGGGCACCTGGACGTTCTTCAGGCCCTCCGCGATCGCCTCCGCGCCGATGCCCTCGACGTGCAGGCAGGCGATGGCGAGCAGGGCGTTCGCGATGTTGAAGCTGCCGGCGAGCGGGAGGTGGATGCGGATGTCGCCGTCCGGGCCGTGCGCGGTGAACGTCTGCTCACCGGTCGGGCTCACCTCGACGTCGCTCGCGGTCCAGGTGGCGGGCTTGGTCGTGGCGACGGTGATGGTGCCGGGCTTGACGAGCCGCTCGCCCCACTCGCCGTCGACGCAGACGACCTCCTTGCGCGCGCGACCGTCGAACAGCTGCGCCTTGACCTGGAAGTACTCCTCCATGTCCGCGTGGAAGTCGAGGTGGTCCTGGCTCAGGTTCGTGAACGCGCCGATCTCGAACTCGGTGGCGGCGACGCGGCCCAGCTGCAGCGCGTGGCTCGACACCTCCATCGCCACGTCGGTGACGCCGCGCTCGGCCATCACCGCGAACAGCGCCTGCAGGTCCGGCGCCTCGGGCGTGGTGTGCGAGCTGGCGAGCTGCTCGGTGCCGATGCGGGTGCCGACCGTGCCGATCAGGCCCGTGTTCTTCCCGGCGGCGCGCAGCACCGACTCGATCATGTACGTGGTGGTGGTCTTGCCGGACGTGCCGGTGACCCCCCACAGCTTGATCTTGCTCGACGGCTGTCCGTAGACGTGCGCGGCGAGCAGGCCCACGACCTCGCGTGGGCGCGGGTGGATCAGCACGGGCACGTCTTTGAGAGCGTCGCGGGCGGCTCCGGCCTCGTCCGTCAGCACGGCGACGGCACCGTTCGCGATCGCCGTGGCGGCGAAGTCGGCGCCGTGCGCGTTGGCACCCGGCAGCGCGGCGTAGAGGTCTCCGGCGACCACGTGCTGTGCACGCAGAGTGACCCCCGACACCTGGACGTCGGCATGCGCCGGCCGGGTCAGGTGCACGTCGGCCACCGCGGCGAGAGCAGCCACGGAAGCAGGGCGAATGGCGTTGGGGCGGGGCGGGGCGGTCGCGACCTTGCCCTCGAGCTTGGCAGGCACGGGCAAGAGGCTACCGGCGTACACAGAGTGGCCGAGCGGCGCGTTGGCGTTCGGGTGATGATCAGCGGCTCTGGGCCGTTCGAGTGGCCTCCGTCGCTGGTCCTGTCCAGCGAGCCCGTCCGGCCGAACAAGTTCCTGCCCGCTTTGTGACTTAGGGCCCTGTGGCCATAAGTGCGGCTGCGGTGAGGTAGGAACCGGCAGGAGGCGGCAATGAACACCAGCACGGCGGTGGAGCCCAGGAGATTTTCCTTCTGGGCGCCCGATTTCAGTCGTTCCGTGACAGTCGGAGTCGACACTTCCGAGTCCGCGTATCACGCTTTCGAGTGGGCCGCGCGGCACGCGTGGTCGCTCCGGACGGATCTTCAGGTCTACCTCGCGGACCCCGGCGACACCACCGTCCAGCGAGTCCTGGAACGACTCCCCATGCTCACCGCCCACTTCCGCCCGAGCGGAGACGACCCGGTGGCCGCACTGGTGAGGGCGTCGGACTCCAGCGCGACCTTGGTCTTGGGGTGCAAAGGCGAACAGCACCGCAGCCTGGGGCTGGGCTCCCTCGTCCTCCCGGTGTTGCGCCGCGCGCGGTGCGGCGTCGTGGTGGTGCGCGGACGCCCTGAGGCGATCCGCGGCGAACACGGCTGGATCACCGCTGCCGTCGGCGGGTGCGAGGACCCGGTCGTGCTGCGGCGCGCGGTCGAGCTCTGCCGCACCCGCCGAGCGCGGCTCCGCCTGCTGCACATCCACCTCCCGGCCCAGCACGGCGTCACGGTGCCGCGTGACGAGGCCACGATCCGCCGGGCCGTGCTGTTCCTGCGCACCACCGCTCCCGAGCTGACCCCCGAAGTCGTGGTGGAGTCACGGCATCCGCACGAGGCCTTGGCCGCGCTGGACTCCGACCTCGTGGTCGTGGGGCGGGGCGGGCAGCACGACGGGGTCGGGCTGGTCACGCGAGCGGCGCTCTACCACTCGTCCTGTCCGGTGCTGGTGGCCCGGCCGGAGCCGATGCACGACGAACGCGCGAAGCTCTAACAGGCCTTGCGCAGCACGGTTCCGGTGGTGCCCGGCAGGGCGACGAAGGTGACCGGCGCGTTGTGCTCGTTGAACTGCGTCTCGGCGAGCCGGAGGGTGACGGGCGCGCTGCCGGTCTTGTTCGCGTTGACGAGCACGGTGCCGCACTCGAAGTCGCGCTGGTGCACGTTCGCGGCCACCTCGTGGTGCTCATCCAGCGGCGCGCCGAGGTCCCAGTCGTACTCGGTGCGCCACTGCGACGGGTCGTCGTAGCGGTCGGTCTCCTCGATCTCGGAGATCGCCGCGTGCTCGCCCTTGGCCAGCAGGTAGCTCGCGAAGGCGTAGCGGAACGGCTGCTCGGCGCCGCTGTGGTGCGGCTGGACCCAGGTGATCTTGCCCTTGGCCTCGTTGGCGGTGATCTGGGCGATCTGCCGGCTCCAGCCCTGCGAGTACTCGGAGAGCAGGTCCTTGTCGCCGAAGGTCAGCCACCACTCGTCGAAGCCGCCGTCGAGGTGCTCGACGTAGGAGTCCCACGCGCCGTCGTGCAGGCGGGCGTTGGACATGTTCGCGACGGTCTTGAGGCCCGCGTCCACGAACTTCTGCCTGGTGTTCGCGAGCATCGAGCGGTAGGCCTCGCGCATCGACTCGTCGGTCGGGTACGCGGCCGGGCAGACGCCGTCGTGGTAGGTGTCGCAGGCGAACAGGGCGTTGTCCATGAACACGCCGTCGAAGACCTTGGCCGAGGACGCGACCACGTTGTCGGCCCAGGCGTTCTGGTAGCCGGTGTTTCCGACGTCCATCTGCCAGTGGCCCTCGTAGCCGTCGTACTCGAAGCGCTTGCCGCCGGAATCGACGAGGAACCACGACGGGTCGGCCGCGCAGTACCCGACGCCCGTGGGGAGATCGGCGTCGTCGCGACCACCGGAACAGGCATAGCTGCGCGTCGACGAAAGATCTTTGTAGACGAACGTCTGAATCTCCGGGTTCGCCTTCTTGAGCTTCGCGGCAAGATCGGTTTCCCAGGCGTTCAGCACGACGTACGAACGTCGGTTCGCCTCGATTTCGATCATTTCCTCGGAGATCGTCGTGCTGTTCATGTGCAGCCAGTACGACTTCACGTCAGACTCGCCCTCCGGCGCCTGAACAGGGACGACGGGCGCCGTCCCCAGCAAGAACGCCAAGATCGAATATCCGATGGAACGCACGACGCACCTCATCTCGTTCAGCTCTCCGGTTTCGGAGAATTAAACGTGATGAAATGCGTCTCAACACGAAGAAGTTTTCACTGTCAAAACAACGGAATCACGCCTGGGCGCACCGGCGCCCCTTGTGGATCCGGGGCGCGCCGCCCACAATGCGCGCCCCTCACAGCTGCAGCTGCACGAACGGCGTCTGCTCGACCGACATCGGCACCTGGAACCGCTGGGTCAGGAACGTCGCGATGTCGTGGAACAGCGGCGCGGCCGAGGAGCTGAACTGGGTGCCGGTCGGCGCGTCGAGCATGATGCCGACGACGTAGCGCGGGTTGTCCGCCGGGAGGATGCCGGCGAACGTGATCCAGTACTGGGACTGGGAGTAGCACTTGCAGTTCTGGTCGATCTGCTGCGCCGTGCCGGTCTTGCCCGCGATCTGGTAGCCGGGAAGGGCGGCCTGCTTGCCAGTGCCGTTCTGGTTCGCGTCCTGCGGGTCGGACTGCGTGACCGAGCGGAACATCTGCCGGACGGTCTTCGCGGTCTCCGGCGACACCACCCGCACGCCGTCCGGGCGCTGCTTCTCCGAACGCGCGCCCTCCTCGCCGATCTCGGCGCGGATCAGCCGCGGCGGGACGCGCACACCGTCGTTGGCGATGGCCTGGTACATGCCGGTCATCTGCAGCAGCGTCATCGAGAGGCCCTGGCCGATCGGCAGGTTGCCGAAGGTCGAGCCGGACCACTGGTTGAGCGGCGGGACCTGGCCCGCCTCCTCGGCGGGGACACCGGAGTTCGTGCGGCGGCCGAGACCGAACTTCTGCAGCATCTCGGCGTAGCGCTCCTGGCCGACCTCCTGCGCGGCGAGCAGCGTGCCGACGTTGGAGGACTTCGCGAACACGCCGGTGAACGACATGGGCACGGTCGGGTGGTTCCACGCGTCCCTGATGGTCCGGTCGGCGACCTTGAGCGATCCCGGCACCTGCACGACGTCGTCCGGCTTGAACAGGCCGTACTCGACCGCGGCGGCAGCCGTGACGATCTTGTTCACGGAGCCGGGTTCGAAGCTGTACGCGACCGCGGTGTTGCGCTTCTGGTCCTCGCCGGCCACGCCGAAGTTGGTCGGGTCGTAGGTCTTGTCGTTGGCCATCGCGACGATCTCGCCGGTACGGCTGTCCAGCACGACCGCGGAGGCGTTCTTGGCGCCCGACTTCTTCGCGTAGTCGGCGACCATCCTCTGCACCGCGTACTGGGTGTCGATGTCGATGGTGAGTTCGAGGCTCTTGCCGGGCTGCGGCTTCACGAGCTCGCGCTCGGTGTTCGGGATGACGAGGGTGTCGTCACCGGACATCGTGTCGACCACGCGGCGGCCCGTGCGGCCCGCGAGCACGTTGTCCTGGGCGTTCTCCAGGCCGAGGATGCCCTGGACGGTCGGCGGCTTCTCCTCCTGGCGCCAGTTCGCGGCACCGATGATGTTCGCCGCCAGGTCGCCGTTGGGGTAGATGCGCTTGGAGCGGTACTCCGAGCCGATCTCCGCGGGGAACTTCTCGACGATCTTCGCGGCCTTGGCCGGTTCCGCCTCGCTGACCAGGACCTCGTAGGAGATGTCCTTGACGAGCTGCTGGTAGACGGTCTCCTCGTCGGTCTTCTCCCCGTTGACCTCGGGACCCAGCGTCGACGAGATGAACTTGGCCATCTCTCGCGCGCGGTCCTCGTAGGTCCCCGGGTACTTCTTCTCGTCCTTCGCGTGCGCTTCGTCCCAGGCCTTACGCGCACGCTGCGGAAGGATGTAGAGCGCGCGCACCTCGATCGAGAACGCGAGCTGGTTGCCGTTGCGGTCGAGGATCGACCCGCGCTCGGCGGGGATGTCGATGGGCGTCGTGCGCTGCTTCTGCGCCTGCGCCGACAGCTCGGCCGCCTGCAGGCCCTGCACCTGCACGAGCTTGACGCCCGCGATCAGCAGGGCGCCGATCAGCAGGACCCGGCCGACGCCGATGCGCAGCCTGCTGTTGCCGCCCAGGCGCGCGGCCGGGCGGGAGCCGCGCACCGACAACGGACGGCGCGGTCCCCTGGTCTGCGGACCGGGCATCAGCCACCCGCCGGGGGCGTCTGGCCCGCCGGCGGCTGCTGACCCGCCGGAGGGGTCTGGCTCGCGGGCGGCGGGGGCGGCTCCGAGGACGGCGGGGGCGGAGGCGTCGACTTGGTCGGCGCGCTCGGCTTGCCGAACTCCTCGACGGAGCCGTCCGCGTTCTGCCGCAGCCGTGCCGGGTTGGACGGCTCGACCAGGCCCATCTCACCCGCGCGGCGCGCGAGGTCGGTCGGCGACTCGAGCAGCGCCACCTCGCGGCGCAGCTGCTCCATCTGCAACGTCAGCTTCTCGGCCTCGGCCCGCGCCTCCTGCAGCCGGTAGGTGTCGGCGGCGGCCTGGGTGGAGAAGTACATGATCCCGGCGACGCCCGCGCCCAGCACGAGCATCACCAGCACGACGAACGGAGCCTTGGACACGGCCTTCTGCTGCGGGCTCGCGGAACCGCCGCGCAGGTTCGAGGCGCGCTGGGCCCGGCGCGCGTAGGCACGCTCGGCGCCGGCGGTCCGCCGCCGGGCCTTGTCCTTCTCCTGGCCCTTGTCCTGCTTCGGGGAGGGGTCGCGGGGTGACGACCCACCGACCCGTGCGGGTGCCGTCATCTCGGCTCTCCGATCCGCTCCGCCGCCCGCAGGCGCACCGGCGCCGCACGCGGGTTGTCCTCGATTTCCTTCTCGTTCGCGAGTTCCGCGCCCCTGGTGAGCAACTTGACCTCGGGTCCGTGGCCGGGCAGCTCGACCGGCAGGCCAGGCGGCGTCTTGGACTTCGCCAGCTCCGCGATCGCCTGCTTCACCATCCGGTCCTCGAGGGACTGGTAGGACTCCACGACGATCCGGCCGCCGACGCGCAGCACGCCCAGCGCGGCGGGCAGTGCCAGCCGCAGCGACTCCAGCTCGCCGTTGACCTCGATCCGCAGCGCCTGGAACGTGCGCTTCGCCGGATGCCCGCCGGTGCGCCGCGAGGCCGCGGGCACGACGGCGTAGAGCAGCTCGACGAGCCTGCCGCTGTTGGTGAACGGCTCCTTCTCGCGCTCCCGCAGCACCGCGGACGCGATCTTGCCCGCGAACCGCTCCTCGCCGTAGGTGGAGAGGATCCGCGCGAGGTCGCCGTGCCCGTACGTGTTCAGCACGTCCGCCGCCGTCATGCCGGTGCCCTTGGACATCCGCATGTCGAGCGGGGCGTCCTTCGAGTACGCGAACCCGCGCTCCTCCTCGTCCAGCTGCAACGAGGACACGCCGAGGTCCATCAGCACACCGTCCACACGCGAGTAGCCGAGTTCTTCCACGGCTTCGTCGATGTGGTCGTAGGTGACGTTGACGAGATGAACGCGGTCACCGTGACGAGCGAGACGCTTGCCGGCCATCTCGATGGCCTGCGGGTCGCGGTCGAGCCCGATGAGCGTGAGTTCGGGGTGGGCGCTCAACAGCGCGTCGGAGTGGCCGCCCATGCCGAGCGTCGTGTCGACGACGACGGCGGGCTTGCCGGAAAGCGCTGGAGCGAAGAGTTCCAGGACGCGGTCCAGCAGCACCGGAACGTGCCGCGGCTGATCCATCGTCCCTCTACTCCCCTGATGCGCGTTTCGGGTGACGTCAGGTCCCCGCCCGCCCGTCGAACCTGGCGCCGGGGAAGGTGCGCCAGGGCCGATTCTCGAGCGGACCGAGGCCTCACGGCACCCGAATCGCGTGTGGAACATCCGGCCTGTTGCTCGGCTGACCGCCATCAGAAGACGCCCGGAATGACCTCCTCGCGAGCGGTGGCGTAGCCGTCCTCGTGCTCGTCGAGATAGGTCTGCCAGGCCGCCGCGTCCCAGATCTCCATCCTGGTGAACGCGCCGACGACCACGCACTCCTTGGTCAGCCCGGCATACCGGCGCAGTTCCGGTGCGATCAGGACGCGGCCCTGACCGTCCGGACGCTGCTCGTCCGTACCTGCGAACAGATAACGCTGATAGGCGCGTACGGCGTCGTTGGTGAACGGCGCCTCGGCGACTTTCTTCGCCATCAGTTCGAACTCAGCCCGGGGAAACACGTACAGGCAGTGGTCCTGGCCCTTGGTGACCATGAGACCTCCCGCCAGTTCGTCCCGGAACTTCGCAGGCAGTGTCAGCCGACCCTTGTCGTCCAGGCGCGGGTAGTGAGTGCCGAGGAACATCGGCAGCCACCTCCCTCACCGGGCGACGGACCGGCAGCGGAGCCCCCGTCTGCCCCACCGGCCGCCACAGTACCCCACTTTTCACCACAGTCAACGTTGAAACAGGTGTCCACACAGCATGTCGTGACACATTTTCCCAGGTAGACGCCGTGGGGCAGCGTGGGGGGACGGTGGGGGAGCTGGTCAGTCACCACCTTCGCGGGTGAGGGTTCAGCCCGGATTTAGCACTCGAACGGCCTAGAAATTTCCGCCAAAACCGAGAGTTGCGGCGAGTTGGTGGGGGAAGGTGGATGCTGGTGGAGCGAACCCGATGTAGCCCGCAGGTGTAGGGCACTTAGCCGTGGTTTGACACACTGCGTGAAACGCTCACACGTCCGTGTTCCGGACACGGCTGCTGGAGGTTTAGTGACGCCGGGAAGCCCAAGCGCGAACAGTCATGCGCCGGTCGATCAGATTCTGGGAGAGTTGCACGGCGCGGTCCAGCGGATCGCCGCCAACGTCGAGCGGGTGCTCGTCGGTAAACCAGACGTGGTCCGCCTTGCGCTCGTGACGCTGCTCGCCGAGGGGCACCTGCTGGTCGAGGACGTGCCGGGTGTCGGCAAGACCTCGCTGGCGAAAGCGCTTGCCCGTTCGATCGACTGCACCGTGAGCCGAGTGCAGTTCACGCCCGACCTGTTGCCGAGCGACATCACCGGCTCCTCCATCTACAACAGGCAGGAGAACGACTTCGAGTTCCGGCCTGGACCGATCTTCGCGAACATCGTCGTCGGCGACGAGATCAACCGCGCCTCCCCCAAGACGCAGTCCGCGCTGCTGGAGTGCATGGAAGAGCACCAGGTCACGGTCGACGGCAACACGTACCCGCTGGGCTCGCCGTTCATGGTGATCGCGACGCAGAACCCGATCGAGATGGAGGGCACCTACGCCCTTCCGGAGGCGCAGCGCGACAGGTTCACCGCGCGCGTGTCGATCGGGTACCCGGACCCGCAGGCCGAGCTGGCGATGGTCGACGAGCACGCGGGTCACAACCCGCTCGACGACCTGCGGCCCGTCTCGGACGCCGCGCAGATCCTGCGGCTGGTCGAGGCCGTGCGCCGGGTGCACCTGTCCCCCGAGGTCCGCCGGTACGCCGTCGAACTGGTCTCGGCGACGCGCCGTCTGCCGGAACTGCGACTCGGTGCCTCGCCGCGGTCCACGTTGCACCTCGTCCGCGCCGCACGCGCGCAAGCCGCGCTGGCCGGTCGTGACTTCGTGGTGCCGGACGACATCCACGCGATCGCGATCCCGGTGCTGGCCCACCGGCTGGTGCTCACGGCCGAGGCGCAGGCCGCTCGCCGGTCCCCCGCCGAGTTGATCAGGGCGCTGCTGCAGCGGGTGCCGGTGCCGACGGCGGCACTCGACCCGAGCGCGGCGTTCGTCCGCAGCATGAACAACAACAACGCAGGGACGCCACGCTAACGATGCGCACCGCACTCTCCGGTCTGACCACACGCGGAAGATGCTTGCTGGCCGCGGGGTTCGCCGCCGGAGTGTGCGCCGCCGTGCTGAACGAACGCGACCTGTTGCGGGTCGCCGCGTTCGTGATCGCGCTGCCCCTGCTGGCCGCGTGGCTCGCGACGAGGGCTCGGGTGGGGTTGCACGCCGCCCGGTTCCTCGCCCCGAGCCGGGTGCCGGTGGGTGCGGCGTCCGAGGTGAAACTCGACCTGCGCAGCACCGGTCGGCTGCCCACGGGCGGGCTGATGCTGGAGGACACGGTGCCGTACGCCCTGGGCGCGCGGCCGCGGTTCCTGGTGGAGCGGTTGCCCCGCAACACGCCGACGACGTTGCGTTACCCGCTCAAGCCGGTGATGCGCGGCGTCCAGCAGGTCGGTCCGCTGATGGCGCGGATCACCGACCCGTTCGGACTGGCCGAGTTCGACCGCGAACTCGCGGGCCGGTCGCGGCTGGTCGTGGTGCCGCGGGTGGTGCGGCTGTCCGGTCTGCCCGGCGGTTCCGGCATGGGCGCTGGCGACGACGGCTCGGTGCGGCTGCGGGCCGGTCAGGGCGAGGACGACGCGGTCGTGCGGCCGTACCGGCAGGGCGACGACCTGAGGAAGGTCCACTGGCGGTCCACGGCCCGGCGCGACGAGCTGATGGTGCGCGTCGAGGAACGTCCGTGGCGCGGCGGCACGACCGTGCTGCTCGACCACCGGGTGCACGCGCACCGCGGTAGCGGCCCCACGGCGTCACTGGAGTGGGCCATCTCGTTCGCGGCGTCGATCTGCCTGCACCTGCACCACTTCGGTCACCAGGTGCGCCTGGTCTCCGAGGACGGGCGGGTGCTCGCGGGCGGGTCGTCCGAGGGCGGGCACAGCGACCACGTGGTGCTGGACTCGCTCGCCGCGTTGCAGGGCTCGCACCGCCGTGAGCTCACCGGCGGGATGGACCCCGGCGCTGGCCAGGAGGTCATCGCGGTGCTCGGCGGACTCTCGCCGGCGTCGGCGGAGGAGCTGATCCGGTACCGGCCGCGCGGGATGCGCAGCATGGCCGTGCTGCTGGACGTGAACGCGTGGGCGGGCGGCACGGACTCGGCCGCTCCCGAACCCGAGGACGCCCGGCGGTTGCTGAACGGCGCGGGCTGGGGCGTGGCGATCGCGAAGCCGTCCGCGTCGATGCAGCAGGTGTGGCAGGAGTTGTGCGCCTCGGCCGGTAACCGGGGTCCGTCGGTGCGCTCGGAGGTGGGCTGAGATGGGGACCCGTTCCGCTCCGGCGACGAGAGGGACCGAACCCGAGTGGTTCACCTCGGCGACGCCGTGGATCGCCGCGCTGGCCGTGCTCTGCGCGTCCACCGCGCTCTCCGGTGTGATCGAGGGCGACCTGTGGCTCGCGCGGATCGGCGTGGTGATCGTCGCGATCACCGTGACCGGCGCGTTCCTGCGAGCGACCCGGCTGACCCCACCGCTGGTCGCGATCGCCCAGGTGTTCGTGCTGTTGTGCCTGCTCACCGCGTTGCACACGCGGTCGGGCATCTTCCTGTTCATCCCCGGCCCCGAGGCGTTGGGCGAGCTCGGCGACGTGCTCGCGGACTCCGTTGCGCAGGTGCAGACCGGGGTTCCGCCGGTGCACGCGTCACCGGCGATCCAGGCGCTCGTGGTGCTGGCGATCGGCCTGGTCGCGGTGCTGGTCGACACGCTGGCCGTGGCCGCGGCGGCTCCGGCGGCGTCCGGGCTGGTGCTGCTCTGCGTGTTCGCGGTGCCCGCGTCCCTGGCCGACGAGATGCTGCCGTTCTGGACGTTCATCCTGGGCGCGGCGGCGTTCGCGATGCTGCTCGCGGTCGACGGCCAGCACCGGCACGAGGCGTGGCGCGGCCGGCTCGGTTCCGGGTCGGCGAGCGGGTCCGGCGGGTCCGCGACGTCGGTGGCGGCGATCGCGATGGTGATCGCGCTGATCGTCGGCGCGGGCTTCACGCTCGTCGGCACGGTCGGCAGGCTGCCCGGCAGCGGCGCCGGTGGCGGCGGCAAGGGCGGCATCGGCCTGAGCGAGATGACGTCGCTGCGCGGCATGCTCAACCGCGGCCGGACGGCCGAGGTGTTCTACGTGCGCGGCATGACCGACCCGATGTACATGCGGGCGTCCACGCTGGCCCAGTACGTGCCGAACAAGGGCTGGGAACGCGGCAGTCCTCCCGGCGGACAGCCCGCGCGCGGTGAGCTTCCGCCGCAGCCGGGCGACCGCGGCGAGGGCAAGACCACCCGGATCAACATCGAGCCGCGCGACTGGCGGAGCTTCTGGCTGCCGACCTACGGCGCCGTCCGCCGCATCGACACCCCGGACGACGACTACCAGTTCGACCCGAAGAAGGGCGTGATCTACACCCAGCGGGAGCGCGAACCGGAGTCGTACGAGATCGACACGGTGATGTCGACGCCGACGAAGCAGGCGCTGCGGCTGGCACCGACCCAGGCCAACGCGGTCGATCGCGAGTACTACAAGTTCGACGGTGTCGAGCAGGAGGTGGTGGACCTCGCCAAGAAGACCGTCGAGGGCGCCACCAACGACTTCGACAAGGCCGCCGCGCTGACGGCGTTCTTCAACAGCCCCACCAGCAACTTCAAGTACCAGCTCGAGACCAAGGGCGACGTCACGACGGACGCGCTGAGCGACTTCGTGCTGCGGAGCAAGGTCGGCTACTGCGAGCAGTTCGCGTCCGCGATGGCCGTGATGGCCCGCGTCGTGGGCCTGCCGTCGCGGGTGGCGATCGGCTTCACCGCAGGCGTGCCGTCCGCGGACAACGCGTACCGCGTGATCAGCACCGACGACGCGCACGCGTGGGTCGAGATCTTCTTCCCGAACTACGGCTGGATGACCTTCGACCCGACCCCGGTCTCCGACGGCCGCGGCATCGTCCCGCCGTACCTGCGCGAGACCGCGCCGGGCCAGGAGGAGCAGCCGACCGCCGAGACGACGGCGACCTCGGTGGCGCCGTCCGCGACCGGTTCGGCCCAGGCCTCCACCTCGCCCGACGGCACCGACGGCGACCAGGGACTGCCGCAGGCGGGTTCCGAGGGCCCGCAGCCGTGGCACCTGTGGGCGTTGGGGGTGGTGCTGGTGCTGGCGGCGTTGCTGTCGATCTTCCTGGTCCTCGCGCTGCTCGGCGTGGTCGGCGCGGGCCTGATGGGCGTGTCGTGGGCGCGCAAGCTGCTGATACCGGCCGCGGCCGGGCTGTGGCTGATCGGCGTGGGGCTCGCGGCGGCGTTGCTCTCGTGGTGGCTCGCGGTGGTGCTCGTGATCGCCGGGGTCGTGTTCACGCCGTTGCTGGTGCGTGGCGTGCGACGGCGCAACCGGCTGCACGCGGTGACGGCACTCGGTCCGGGTGCGGCCACGGCGGCGTGGAGCGAGCTCATGGCGGAGTCGATCGACCGCGGCGCGCCGGTGCCGGCCGCCGAGACGATCAGGCTCGCCGCTCGCCGGTTGGCGCGCGAGCACAACCTGGACGACGCGGGCAAGGACGGGCTGCGGCTGGTGATCGGGGCGATCGAGCGGTCCTGGTACAGCCCGAACCCGGCCGCCGACCCGGCGTTGCCCGGTGCGCTGGCCGCGGTGCGACAGTCGTTGCGACAGAACGCCCCGCTGTCGTTGCGGGCGAAGCTGTTCCCGAAGTCGGTGCTCAAGCCGACGCCCGCGCCGATGGCCGAGACGCCCGACCGGGAGCCGGTCGGGGTGTAGGTCCGTGGCATGACGATGGGCCCGCTCCCTGTTCGGGGGCGGGCCCATCGCTTTGAGGCTTGGTCGGTTACTGCTCTTCGTCGAAGCGGCGGCGGAAGCGCTCTTCCATCCGTTCGGAGAACGAGCTGCGGCTGCGCGCGGGCTTGCCGTCCTCCTGCGCTCCTTCGGCGACCTGGTCACCGCGACGCAGTGTCGTCAGGGTGATGAGCACACCGAAGAACATGAGCAGGAAGCCGAAGACGCTCACCACGGGGATGCTGGCGATCGCGAGCTGCGGGAGCATCACGCCGGTGATGAGCGCGGCCACGCCGACCACGAACAACGCGATGCCCTGCACGCGGCGTCGCTTGGACGGCCGCCGCAACTTGGCGCCCCGTACGGTAGATGCGAACTTCGGGTCCTCGGCGTAGAGCGCGCGCTCGATCTGGTCGAGCAGTCGCTGCTCGTGCTCGGAGAGTGGCATCGTTCCTCCTCCGGCACAGCGGTCGCGGGCGCCGGGTGTTTTCGGTTTCCGCCGAACCCGGCGGACGACCCACCCTGGGGACGTCACCTTCCAGGATACGATCCGCGCGCCCCGGCGACTACCCAGTCGGCCTTCTCATACGGTCTGATCTGTCACCATCATCCTCCTGGGGCAGCGGTGAGGCCTTCGTGAGGCTCTCTCAAGCCCCTTGTGGCCTTCCGTTCACACCTCGTTCGGCCTCGTGATCCGTCCGGGACAGCCCCGCTTGCTCGGATCAGTGCCATGACCGAACTCATCGTCAACGGCGCCGCCGAGCAGGGCCTGACCGGCTGGCTCGTCGTCGCGGGCGCCCCCGTCGTGCTGCGGTACGACACGGGCCAGGGGTATCCGGGGCCCGGTGATCCCGGTCCGGCGCGGCGCGGCTCGTCGTTCTTCGGCGGCGGCGACACGCCACTGAGCACACTGCGACAGAGCGTGACATTGCCGCGCAGGCCGTCTCAGTTCGCCGTGTCCTGCTGGCTCGGCGGCTACGCCGCGCAGCAGGACGGGGCCCGGCTGTCGGTCGAGTTCCTCGATTCGGGCGGCACACCGCGCGGTCTCGTGGTGCTCGGACCGGTGACGGCGGAGGAGCGCTCCGGTCGCACCGGCCTGCTGGAGCGCTCTGCCCGAGGCACGGTGCCGCCGGGGAGCCGGACGGCGGTCGTGACGCTGCAGATGACCCGATCCGGTGGTGGTACGTCGAACGACGGCTACGCGGACAACATCTCGTTCACGGTGGAGGCCCGCTGATGCTGAACCGACGTGATCTCCTGCGTGCCGCGGCCGCCGCCGGCGCTCTCGGCACCGTGTGGCCGCTGTCGGCCGGCCTGTCCCCCGCGCAGGCGCACGCCGCCGCTCTCGACCTGGGCGCCTCGTGGGATCCCGCGCCGTTCACGCTGGGCGTCGGATCCGGGGACCCGTTGCCGGACAGCGTGATCCTGTGGACGCGGCTCGCTCCCGAACCACTGGCGTTCGAGCAGCCGCTGCCCGAGATCGTCGAGGTCGAGTGGTCGGTCGCGCTGGATCGCACGATGCGTTCGCGTATCGCGTGCGGGACCGTCGCGGCGTCGAACCTGTTGGGGCACAGCGTGCACGTGCCCGTGCACGGCCTCCGTCCCGGCCGCACCTACTACTACCAGTTCTCGGCTTTGGGCAAGCGTTCTCGCGTCGGCCGCACGCGCACGGCCCCGGTCGGCCCGGTTTCGAAGGTCCGTTTCGCGACGGCGAACTGCCAGGCGTTCCACGACGGCTTCTACGCGGCACATCGCGGAATCGCGGCCGAGAACCTGGACTTCGTCGTGCACCTGGGCGACTACATCTACGAACACGGCCAGGTCGGCGGCACGCACGTGCGTGATCACGAGGGCCCCGCCGTGCTGTCCCTTGCGGACTACCGGCGCCGCCACGCCTTGTACAAGGGCGATCCGTCACTGCGCGACGCCCACGCCGCTCATCCCTTCTTCCTCACCTGGGACGATCACGAGGTCGCCAACGACTACAGCGGCACCGACGGCTCCGCGCCGTTCGTGAAGCGCCGGGCCGCCGCGTACCAGGCCTGGTACGAGCACCTGCCGATCCGCGCTGGGAGCGCTCTCGAGCCGCAGATCCACCGCAACCGCCAGTGGGGTTCGCTGCTCGACCTGACGGTGCTGGACCTGCGGCAGTACCGGTCCGCGCAGAACGTCGCCGGCGGCACGATCCTGGGCGCCGAGCAGAAGAAGTGGCTGCTGGACGGCGTTTCTTCCGCTCGAGAAGCCTGGCAGGTGTGGATCAACTCGATCATGCTGTCGCAGCTCGCCCGTACCGGCGGCGGCTACTACTTCACCGACCAGTGGGACGGGTTCCTCGCCGAACGCCGCGAGGTGCTCGGCCACGTCGCCTCGGAAGGCCTGAAGGACCTCGTCGTGCTGACCGGCGACTGGCACTCGGCGTTCGTGGACGACATCCGGCCGGACTTCGACGACCTCTCGTCGCCGGTGATCGGCACGGAGTTCACCGCGCACTCGGTCACCTCCGGCGCCTACTCGCCGGAGTGGAACGCGGTGAACGGGCCGGTGATGGGGGCGGCGAACCCGCACCTGAAGTACTTCGAGGGCAACAGGTACGGCTACGACGTGTACGAGGTGACGCCGGAGCGGTTCACCACGCACATGAAGGTGATCGGGGACCGGCGGGACGCGGCGTCGCCGGTGTCGACGCTGACCACGTTCCACGTCGATCGGGGCAAGGCCGGGAGCTACGAGGACCCGGCGACGGTGGGCTCGCCCGCGCAGTACCGGCGGCCGTGAGCCCGCTCCTGAAAAGTGTCAGACCCGCTGAGTAAGCTCGGATTCGGGGGATCCCAGGCCCCGTGAGGCCGGAGGGTGGATCCCCCGAATCCAATGCTAGTCAGCGGGTCTGACAGTTCTGGCCCGTCAGAACTGATCGGCCAGTGCCGGTCGGTCAGCTCGCGATCTTGTAGGCGTGGATGATCGTCACCTCGCCGGTGTTGCCGGCCGCGTCCGTGGTCTTGGCGCGCAGCGAGGCGAACTTGGCGTTCTTCGGGTGGTGCACGATCGCCTTGTCGCCGGCGACCTGCACCTGCTTCCAGGTCGCGCCGTCGTCGAAGGACACCTCGACGGTGACGCGCTTGACCTTCGGCGTGTTCTGCGCCTGCTCGACCTTCAGCGGGACGAGCAGCACCCGGCCGTGCGCGGTGTCCTTGTCGTCGAGCTTGGGCAGGAAGCGGACCACCGTGAGCGGGAGGTGCGTGATGTCGGTGGTGTGCTTGGCCTTGAACGTCCAGGCGCCGCTCACCTTGTTCGACAGCTCCGCGTCACGGCTGTGTTCCATCTCGGCCCGGTAGGTGCCTTCCGCCGCCGGGACGTCGAAGATCGCGGCCGGACGGTCCTGCTCGCCGAGCAAGGTTCCGTTGTGGAACAACGAGGTCTTCGCCGTTCCGCCGTTGAACCTGCCCGCACCGCCGTTGCTGTCGGTGAAGAGCGGCACCCTGACGGCGATCTGGTCCTCAAGCCTCGCAAGGCCGAAGCCGGGCGCCGACGGGACGGACGGGCCGAAGACCGCGGCGCCGAACGTCTGCGAGTACTTCTTGCCGCCCCTGAAGGAACGCGCGGGCGTCTCGGTCGAGTACTCGTTGTTGTTGTCCGGGCCGACTCGGTCGTAGATCCAGCTCCACGTGCCGGTGACGGTCGAGACGAGGTCGATCGCGCGGCCGCCTTCCGGCACCCGCGTGAACCAGCCGAAGCCGCCGCTGCCGTCGTCAGGGTTCGGCATCACGGCGATGCCGTGCTGGCGGCCCTCACCGGCGTAGCGGAAGCTCGTCGTCATCTCGGCGAGCTCGTTCGCCTTGGCGGTGCGCTCGTAGCCGGTCGGCATCGCGTTCTCGGTGTACATCAGGCGATAGCTGACCGGGGTCTTCTCGTCGCGTGGTGTGCCCTGGAACTGCTCGGCGATCGTGGTGGAGAAGCCCGGCGGGGCCGAACCGATCTGCGCGGTCGACACCTGACCCGCCAGTCCGTCGAAGAACGCCCAGCCGTGGCCGAAGGTCCTGCCGGCGATCTGGGTGGAGTAGCCGATGGTGCCGATCATGCCCTTGGCGGCGGCGTCGGGGGTCTTGAGCGCGACCGGCCTGGCGTTGCGGGCGTCGATCGTGATCGACCCCTTGCCGGTCACCTGGAACTTCGGCTGCACCTGGAACGCGACCTTGAAGTCCGGGGTGATGACGGCGCTGTCCACGAGGTACTCGCCCTTGGGCAGGCGGACGTTCTTGGCCAGTCCCGGATAGACCTTGCCGGTCTTGGTGTTGACGAAGACCGTGCTCTGCGACTCGGCCGGATTGCCGTCACTGCCGAGCACCGCGACGGCGGTGTCGTAGCTCTCGACCTCGCGGTTGACGCTCACGAGCGTGCGCAGTCCGTTCGACGCGACGATCGCGCCGCTGTAGGCACCGTCCGGCGCGTTCGCCTTGGTGTCAGCCGTGATCGTGGCCTTGGCCTCGCCGCCGGCGGGGATCGTGACCTTCGCGGGAGACACGGTGAAGAGACCGGCGGGCGAGGGCTTGCCGTCCGGTCCCTTCACGTCCACGCTCAGGTCGAGCGTGACGGGCTCCGTGCCGGGGTTGCGGTAGGTGACGTCGCGGACGACCTTCTGGTCGTCGTCGTGCGGCCACTGCTGCACGCCGAAGTTGATGTTCGCCGGATCGGCGATCACCTGCTGTGCCAGCATCTTCGGCACGTCCACGCGCCCGGTGCCCTGGTCGAACGCCGTCAGCGACGGATTCGCCTTGGCCGACGCCATGACGGTCGCCTTGAGCCGCGCGCCGGTCCAGTCCGGGTGCTGCTGCTTGAGCAGCGCGACGACACCCGCCACGTGCGGCGTCGCCATCGACGTACCGGACATCGAGACGTGGCCCTGCGTACCGGCTTCGGCCGCCACGATGTCGACGCCGGGCGCGGTGACGTCCGGCTTCACCGCACCGTCCGCGGCCGGGCCACGGCTGGAGAACGGCGCGATGCCGTCGTTGCGGTCCACTGCGCCCACGGTCAGCGCGGACTCGGCGCTACCGGGCGAGCCGATCGTCTCCGGGGCGCCTGAGTTGCCCGCCGCGATGACGAACAGCGCGCCGGTCTCCCGGGAGATCCGGTTGACGGCCTCCTCGATCGGGTCGATCTCCGGGGTGTCACCTCCGCCCAGGCTCATGTTGATGACGCTCGCGCCCTGCTCGGCCGCCCACTGCATGCCGCCGAGAATCGCCGACTCGCTGCAGCCGCCGGGCTGGCAGACCTTGCCGTCGAGGATCTCGGCGTCCGGCGCGACACCGCGGTACTGCTCGCCCTTGCTGGCGATGGTCGAAGCGACGTGCGTGCCGTGCCCGACCTCGTCGGTGTTGTCCGGCGAGTCGGTGAAGTTCTTCTCGGCGATCTGCTTGCCCTGCAGATCCGGGTGCTTCTCGTCGACGCCCGTGTCGAGCACCGCGACCTTCACGCCCTTGCCGGTGACACCGGCCTGCCAGGCCGCCGGCGCACCGATCTGCTTGGTGCTGCGGTCGAGCGACACCTTGCGAACGCCGTCCAGCCACACCTTCTCGACGGCGCCACCGCGCAGCGACTCCCAGGCGCTGCCCGACTTCTCGACCGTGCCGGTCACCAGCCCGTTGACCGACCCCTTGGCCGCCAACGCCGTGACGCCTGATCGTGCGCCCGCCGCCGGCCGCACGATCACAGGGACGGTGGTGCGCCGCGAGTCGTCGTAGCCGAACTCGGCCAACGACGTCACGTCGAACAACCTCGGGTCGAGCTTTCCGCTGTCCACCAACGCGATCGCGTCCGCGGGCACCACGTGCTGATGCCCGTCCCGCGTGAAGGTGCGCACCGGGAGCCTGCCCCGGCCCGGACCCGGCACGACCCGCACGACACGGTCTCCCGCCAGCTCCACCCGGTCACCGGTGATCAGCGTGACGCTCCGGTCCCCCTGCCCCGATGACTGCTCACCCGCGTGCGCGACGGCCGTCGTCCCCGTGATCGTTCCGGTGGTGACGAGGCCTGCCGACAACGCGAGCGCGGTGATCCCCCGACGGGCACCTCGCTGTCCTGCTCTCACTGGTCTACCTCCAGCGCTAGATGAGGTGTTGCGTCAGTGACCGTAGGGACACCGAGCGTTACCCCACCTCCATCTGAAGGCCGGAGCTGCACCTGCGGATGTCATCCCGCAGAGGTACGCGGACTGGCCGATCGGCTGGTTGACACACCTCCTGTCGTTTCGGGCCGACCGTCTTTTCGGGATTGAGTCGTGACCGTGCTTTCGTGCACACTTCGTGCTGCCGTCATCTGGGGGCGGCGCCGGGGGCTTTGGGGGAAGGTCGCTTTACTCATGCGTGTTTCGTTGCGTGCTGCCATCTCGGTGGCACTGCTCGTCGGTTTCTACGTCCTCGCCTTCGGGTTGATCGGCGGCCTGCTCGCGCTGGAGACCTACGCCCTGATCGAGCGGCCGTTCGTCGGTGTGAAGCTGGCACTGTTCGTCGTTCCGGCGGTGTACGCGCTGGTCAAGGGCCTGATTTCGCTGGAGCGCCGCGAGCGCGACGAGGTGCCCGGCATCCTCGTCACTCCCGAGGAGCAGCCCGCGCTCTGGGATCTCGTCCGCCGCCTGGCCGCCGACGCGGGCACCCGCCCGCCGGACGAGATCCGGATCCTCGCCGCGGTGAACGCCGGTGTCGCCGAGGACACCCGTTTCCTGGGCCTGCGCGTGCTCCGGCGCAGGATGTTCATCGGTGCACCGTTGCTCACCTCGTTGACCGAGAAGCAACTCATAGCCGTGCTCGCCCACGAACTCGGGCACTACGCCAACAAGGACACGCGCCTCGCCGGCGTCGTCGTCTCGGGTCGTGACGCCATGCTGCGCGCCGGTTCCCACATGAACGCCGAACAGTGGTTCCAGCGCATGATCGCCAAGCTGTTCCGCGGCTACGCCAAGCTGTACCTCCTTGTCTCCCAGGCGATCAGCCGGCGCCAGGAGTTCGCCGCCGACCGCCTCGCCGCGACTCTCGCGGGTTCGTCCGCCGCCGCGTCCGCACTGCGCGAACTGCCGGTGATCGACGCCGCGTGGGACCTCTTCACCAACCGCCACCTGACCGTCGCGTGGGAGCTCGGCTACCTGCCCACGACGTTCTTCGACGGCTTCGCCCGCCTGCGCACCTCCCCAGAACTCCACGAGGAGCTGGAGGAGATCCGCCAGCACCCGCACGACCCGGACCGCGGCCCGTACGACTCGCACCCGCCACTGCGGGACCGCGTCGCCGCGATCGAGGCGCTCGGCCTCGAACCGGAGTCGGGCTGGGGCGACCGCCCGGCGCTGGAACTGCTGACCGACCCGATGCCGTTGCTGGACGCGGCCGTGCTCAGCACCCTGGTGTCCGACGCCGCCGAGAAGGCACGCGTCGACTGGGCCACGCTCGGCCACATCGGCGCCCGAGCCCGCGTCGTGCGCGGCACCCAGCGACTGCTGGAGGCGTCCGCGGTCAAGATGAACCAGCGTCCGTCACTGACCACGGTGCTCGACGCGCTGGACGCCAGCCACCTCGCCGATCTCGGCACTCACCGGCCGGGCAACTCGGGCGCCGGTGCCCGAGCCCGCCGCGAGATGGCCCGCGGCGAAGTGCTGCCCGAGCTGTCCGCGCTGGTGGCACTGGCCTTCTCCGACGCGGGCCTCGCCCGCTGGGAGCTCGACTGGCTGGGACGGACCACGTTCGTCACCTCCTCCAACGACTTCGACATGGCCGAACACCTGGACGCCGCGGTCGCCGACCACGGCAGCACCGAAGGCCTGCGCGCCGCGCTGGCCACAGCCGGTGTGGCCCCCGACTACCGCCCAGCGCACTGAACGTTCAGGAGAAACCCCGTGGTGCTCTCACTTCTCTTCAAGCCCAAGGAACTCATCACCGTCATCCGCCTCATGCGCGAGGCGAAGCGGCTGGGCGTGGAGATCGACGACCTCCCTGCCGACGTGGTGGCGGCACACGTCCTGCCCAAGACGCACCCCGAGCGCTACGGCCTCGTTCCCGACGCCGAGGTGACGACCACCTCGCCGATCGAGGACCTGGCCCTCGCCGCGGTGAAGGACGACGTCCGCGCCGGCAACTGGGAGAACGCCGCCGACCTGGTCACCGCCACCCACGGCGACTGGGACCGCCGCCAGCGCGTGGTGTGGGCCCTGGCCGACCTCGCCGCCAAGGACGACGCCTGGATGGACGCCTGGCAGACCGCCCGCCCAGGTGACCCGCACTGGATCGTGGTGCACGCGATGTCGCTGGTCGCCCTGGCCTGGGACATCCGCGGCAGCGCCACCTCCTCCGAGACCACCCGCGAACAGTTCGACGGCTTCCACCGCGTCCTGTTCGAGGCACGCGAGGCCGCCGGCATCGCCGCCAGGGTGATGCCGGACGACCCGACCCCGTGGAACACGATGCTGACGCTCGCCCGCGGCCTGCAGGTGGACCACGACGAGTTCCGCGCGATCTGGGCCGAACTCGTGTCACGCGATCCCTTGCACCACAACGGACACTCGCAGGCCCTGCAGTACTGGTGCCGCAAGTGGCACGGCTCCGACGAGGAGGCCTTGGCGTTCGCCCTCGAGGCGGCGGCCAAGTCGCCCAAGTTCCTGTCCCTTCCGCTGCACGCCGCCTACGAGGCGGAGAGCACCTCGCCGGACATGTGGAAGTCGCCCGCGGTCGTGGGGTCCCTGGACGCGCTGCTGGCACGGCTCGCGGACGAGGGTGCCGACACTTACGCGCTTCGGGATGACCGCGGGTATGCGATCTACGCTTTGCTTGAGCTGCAGCGGTTCGAGGAAGCCGTGGGGCAGTTCCGGGCTTTGGGGGCGATGGCGGACGCGGGACCTTGGGACTACTTCTCGGACCCTCGGTTGAAGTTCCTAAGCCTGCGGGGGATCGCGGTCAAGGCCGCGGCCAAGGGCAAGGGCGTCAAGGCTCCGGTTCGGTAGGGATGGCTCGCTCCTTTCAGTTAGGGCGACTGGGATTTGCGTCGGGTCGGGGGCTGGGTTCGGGTCTGATCGGGATGGTCGGCTGACGCTCGCGAAGCGTGGGCCGCACGGTGCGGTCCGCCGGCCGGCGGGCGAGCAAGGCCGCAGGTCCGGGGTGACGACCAAGCTCGCGAGCCTTGGCACGACTAGCGACTGACACCTGACAACGTGTTGGTACGGATCGGGTTGATGACTGGACGACCGGCGGGG